>JADKFV010000001.1 GCA_016717325.1 Bacteroidota bacterium
AGCATCCTGAGGATATAAGCGTACCGCTCATTATCTTTTTAGTTATAAGGAAGTAACATTTAACAGGTGATAAACTTGATGCAACGGGCAATTAATATAAGAAAATTTGTACTCCTGTTGCCATGCATTATACTCTATGTTTTGCAATGGCACAAACACAAAAGCGTTGGACCATAGCGCCCGTGCAGGAACTATTACTGCCCACTCTGTGGATGTAGAAAATACCAAAGGCTCAACTCCTAGGTATTCAGTTGGATTATTCACGGGCATACCGACAGCAACAGCTTCCAAACTTTTTCAAGCTTGCCTTTTCAGGGCGTTAACAACAATTACAGTCCATTTTGATAATACTATATTAGGAAATGGTTACGCTGACTTACTATTTAGAACCTCAGCTACGCATTGGCAAAAGAGCAGGCATTGCATTTCCTGCAACAATAGGTCTTAGCTACCTTACCAATCCATACAACCCTAAGACTAATACCGGTAATAATTCTTACAGCACACACTTTATTGTTTATCTGGGATTGCATACGGCCTTATGTGCAGATAAATAAATCTTCAATTAGGATTAAGCGCAAATTACAGGCATGTATCTAATAGTGGCATAAAGTTGCCTAACAGGGGTGTTAACTGGATTACTGCTGAATTAACGGCCCGGTACTTTATCAAACCTCAAATTGATGTGCAACAAATTATAAAGCACCATAAACAATATAAGTAAAAAACAAAACCGTTTTGATGTGTGCATGTTTGGTGCATCACGTAGCATTAACAGTGAGTCATCTGCCAGATATGGGGTATATGGCAGGGTTATTGCGTTCATGGCAAACTGGTGCAACACATGCACTAACCCTGGGCGCTGAGGCTTACAACGATATTGGTGCCGGCAGGCGAATGAAAAACGATGGAATAGAAGGCCGTAGTTCAATAAGAAGTGGACTGATGTTTGGCCATGAGTTTTATGGGGTAAATTGTAGATTCAGTCAACAAGTTGGTATATACGTATTTGACCAAACACCTTATTACAGTAGCTGGTATCATCGTTGGGGTTTATTGTATGGTTTAAACAAGCACATAAGCGCGGGTTTTGTAATAAAGGCCCACAAACATGTTGCTGCTTTTCCTGACGTAAGGCTTGTTTATAGTTTTTTAAAGTATACCAAAAGTTAGCAGTTTTTTGAAAAAGAACTGCTTACTTGTAGTAATGCCGAACAACTTCAGAAGAAAAATTTTCCAAAATCTAAGTTGTTTCGGTATAATTCGTTTTGTGTCTTTCTTTTCGCTTTCATGCTCCTCGATTTTATTCATGCATCTTTGTTATTAAGCGGTGTTAAATCATTACGAGCTTAATCAGTAATGCCACTAAGCATTTACAAATCACCGGCAGGTTCGGGCAAAACCTATTCCCAGGTGCTGTAGTAATTTAAAGTGGTTTTGGCAACCCCTAACCAATACCGCAAAACACAGCTTACACAATGGTTTGAGGGTTTTGTATTTTACTTTTTAATATACCACGCCAACAATTCCTCTTTCAAATTTCAATTTCAATAAATAGAGCTTGCAAACAAAAGCATCAATAAAGCGTACAACATTTTCAGTATCGATGTTGCAATCTAAACTTGTTATTTCCATTTGATGTCAGCAGGCCTCAGCTATGTGATGCATATTTATTTTTTTACGAAGGTGCTTCAACATTGTTGTTGTAATTTCCATTTTTATCGCATGTTATTAACGTGTAACTGTGAGCAAGCGGTTTTTTCAAGGCTGACATAACAGTAAGTGTAGCGGTCATTGTGCTAAAAATCATGATAAGAGTTGACTTTCAAAAGACCATTTAAGCTTTTTGAAATACCTCATAACAACTTAAAAAGCATTATTTAGGCAAATAAGGTTTTTATAACCTTATTTTGTATATTTGCCTCCACTATGGCACTAAATCCTTTTCAACAGAACAAATAATAGCAAGGCTGCAATTTGAAAACCCTTGGTGGGTGACTGGTAGCTTAGACGGATATTACCAGTCGTTCAAGCCCCGCCTGTATTTCAATTTGTTTTACCCATTGGTAAAAAACACAACCGTTCACAGAGCGAGTGTATTAATGGGACCAAGACGTGTTGGAAAACTGTTATGCTTTATCACACCATTCAACAATTAATTTTAGATGGTGTATCTCCTCAGAAAATTTTGTACGCCTCAATCGAAACACCGATTTATAATAACATACCACTTGACGAGCTTTTTACAATGGCGAAAAAAGCTACCGGAGACACAGATGCAAATGGATGGTACATATTTTTTGATGAAATTCAATATCTAAAAGAATGGGAAGTTCACTTAAAAACATTGGTTGACGTTTACCGCAAAACAAAATTTATTGCAAGTGGTTCTGCTGCTGCTGCATTAAAACTAAAAAGCAATGAAAGTGGCGCAGGACGATTTACTGATTTTATGCTTCCTCCTTTGACATTCTATGAATTTATTCACCTCAAAAATTTAGGCGCTTTAATTAAAGCTGATACCATCAATTGGAAAGGAAACATTGCTATTTTTTCTTCAACGACAAACATCACTGAATTAAACAAACATTTTATTAATTATGTGAATTTCGGTGGTTATCCTGAAGTAATATTTAACCAGGAAATACAAAATAATCCCTGGCAGATTTATGAGAGCAGATATCATTGACAAAGTATTGCTTCGCGATTTACCGGGACTATACGGTATTCAAGATGTTCAAGAATTAAATTCTCTTTTACAACCATAGCATGGAACAGTGGACAAGAATGTAGCATAGACGAATTAAGTAAAAGTAGTGGCGTTAAGAAAACACACTCAGACAATATTTGTCATACTTAGAAGCTGCTTTTTAGTTCATATTGTAAAACGTGTTGACCAAAAGCAGGACGCTTCCAACGAAAAAACTTCTTTAAAATTTATCTCACCAATCCAAGCTTACGCAGTGCGTTGTTTGCACCACTTGCAGCAGAATCAGACGGTATGGGAGCAATAGTAGAAACTGCCATATTTAGTCAATGGATGCAACGAACTTCATTTATTCCATACTATGCAAGGTGGAAAAATGGAGAGGTTGACTTAGTTAATATTAGTAGAAAAACAAACAGACCTGATTGGGCGGTAGAAATTAAATGGAGTAACAGATATTTTGAAGCACCAAATGAATTAAAGAGCCTTTCTTCTTTTTGTGAAGAAAATAAACTAAAGCAGGCATTGGTAACTTCAATTGACAAATCAGGAATGAAGGAATTTAATAACATTCAAATTCAATATTTACCAGCAGCAGTTTATGCATACAATGTTGGCAAAAACACATTAGAAAGCCAAATATGACATTAATAAAAAGAGACAACAGGACAAGAACGCATTCTGCCAACAATGGGTTTAAGAAATGAGTAGTGACGTGTTCAAAAGAACTTTTGTGCTTCGAATAAAGTGCAGTGTTGGCTGACAGTTTAGTAATTCGTAATCGCAAACTTCTTGCAGCTGCATACCATCAGCCTCTGAAAAACCTGACTATTGAAAATTTTGACGGCCGAAACGATTCCATAACGGTGACCATATACGATGTATGGCGTTCTTTGTAATTTAAAATACCACGTCAACTATTCCTTTTCTAATTTCAATTTCACTAAATTGAGCTTGGATACAAACGCGTAATAAAGCGTAAAACATTTTCCGCATCGATGTTGCAATCTAAACTTGAAATTTCCATTTGGTTGCGGCAGCCTGTAGCTATGTGATGCATATATATTTATTTTTCATGGGTACGTTAGCAGTGTCGTTGTAATTTTTATTTTTACCACATGTTGTTAACGTGCGTTGGTTGAGGAAATGGTTTATTCACAGGTTGACGTTATGGGCAATGCCAGTACGACCGAAAATACTAAGACAATCCGACAAAAATAAATTTGGAATTAGTTGTCTGAATAGTTAACTTTGCATCGTGACCAACGAAAGACAAGTAATAGCTTATAAAAATTATTTTCTCGACTTTTACGAGCAATTACCTGACAACGTGCAAACAAAAATTGAGTGGACGCTAAATCTAATTCGGGTAACTCGACAAGTTCCAGAAAAGTATTTTAAGCACTTAGAAGGCACCAAAGGACTCTACGAAATTCGAGTAGAAGTTGGAGGTAATATTTATCGTATTTTCTCCTTCTTCGACAAAGGAAATTTAGTTGTTCTTGGGAATGCTTTTCAAAAGAAAACTCAAAAGACACCAAAACAAGAATTAGAAAAAGCACTTAAAATAATGGAGGAATATCAAAATGAAAACAAAAAGTAATATCACGACATTAGACCAAATACTTGACAAAAAGTATGGTAAAAAAGGACAACCCAAACGTGAACAATGGGAACAACAATTTGAAGCGTTTAGACTTGGAGTTTTACTTGAAGAAGCACGAACAAAACTCGGCTTGACTCAAGAAGAACTTGCAATCAAATGTGGGACAAATAAATCTTACATTTCACGTATCGAAAACAACTCTTCAGACATTCGCCTTTCGACACTAATGAAAATAATTCAACAAGGACTTGGCGGGCACTTAAAATTAACACTTCAACTGTAATGACTGGAGAAATCACTGTCTATAACAGATAGGACTTTGTGGGGCACGAAGTGCCAACCAGGAAGTCCATGTTACACTGAACCTTTGGTAGTTTTCGCAAGTAGCGTGAAGATGTTTTTCTATGGGGTTTGCGTTACGTGGCGGGCGGCCTAACAATGACCATATACGTTTCATAACACTTCTGCAATTTAAGATGCCACATCAACTATTACTTTTCTAATTTCAATTTCACTAAATTGAACTTGCTTACAAAAGCATCAATAAAGCGTACAACATTTTCAGTATCGATGTTGCAATCTAAACTTGATATTTCCATTTGATTACTCTGCCCGCAGGAATGTGATGCATATTTATTTTTTTTGCTAAAGTATTTCAACGGTGTCGTTGTAATTTTTATTTTTACCACATGTTGTTAAGGTGCAGCTGTGCGTTGTTTGGTTTTTTTACAACTTGTCGCGCCTTAGGCAGTGAGGCTGACGTTATAGCCAATGCCACGAGACCGGACAACAAAAAAAAATTAAATTTAAAAAAGAACATGACAACACAAACTTCAATGTAAATGCTTTATCATTTGAAAAGCAATTAAGCGTATCCTTTAACAAAGTACATAAATATTTTGATGATGATTCAAATAATACTGCGTTAAGCATTGTTGCCCTTCCATTTGGTATACTGCCTGCCGGGGCTTTTACAAAATCGTGCAAAGAAACCGGAGTATACCAAAAGTTAGCAGATTTTTGAAAAAAAACTGTTTACTTATGGTAATGCCGAACAACTTCAAAAGAAAAATTTTCCAAACCTAAGTTGTTTCGGTATAATAAAAACAAGCTGAGCAAAAATGATACATTAGCCGGAGAAATTATAAATTGAATGCGAGCATCCTGAGGATATAAGCGTACCGCTCATTATCTTTTTTAGTTATATGGAAAGTAACATTAACAGGTGATATACTTGATGCAACGGGCAATTAATATAAGAAAATTTGTACTCCTGTTGCCATGCATTATACTCTATGTTTTTGCAATGGCACAAACACAAAAGCGTTGGACCATAGCGCCCAGCGCAGGAACTATTTTTGCCCACTCTGTGGATGTAGAAAATACCAAAGGCTCAACTCCCATAGGTATTCAGTTGGATTATTCATGGCAGCATACCGACAGCAACAGCTTCCAAACTTTTTCAAGCTTGCCTTTTCAGGGCGTTAGCCTTAGTGCATTCCATTTTGATAATACTATATTAGGAAATGGTTACACGCTGGCTTACTATTTAGAACCTCAGCTACGCATTGGCAAAAGAGCAGGCATTGCATTTCCTGCAGCAATAGGTCTTAGCTACCTTACCAATCCTTACAACCCTAAAACTAATGCCGGTAATAATTCTTACAGCACACACTTTATTGTTTATCTGGGATTAAGCTTACAGCCTTATGTGCAGATAAATAAAAATCTTCAATTAGGATTAAGCGCAAGTTACAGGCACGTATCTAATAGTGGCATAAAGTTGCCTAACAGGGGTGTTAACTGGATTACTGCTGAATTAACGGCCCGGTACTTTATCAAACCTCAAATTGATGTGCAACAAATTATAAAGCACCATAAACAGTATAAAAGTAAAAAACAAAACCGTTTTGATGTGTGCATGTTTGGTGCATCACGTAGCATTAACAGTGAGTCATCTGCCAGATATGGGGTATATGGTGCAGGGTTATTGCGTTCATGGCAAACTGGTGCGACACATGCACTAACCCTGGGCGCTGAGGCTTACAACGATATTGGTGCCGGCAGGCGAATGAAAAACGATGGAATAGAAGGCCGTAGTTCAATAAGAAGTGGACTGATGTTTGGCCATGAGTTTTTATGGGGTAAATTTAGATTCAGTCAGCAAGTTGGTATATACGTATTTGACCAAACACCTTATTACAGTAGCTGGTATCATCGTTGGGGTTTATTGTATGGTTTAAACAAGCACATAAGCGCGGGTTTTGTAATAAAGGCCCACAAACATGTTGCTGCTTTTCCTGACGTAAGGCTTGTTTATAGTTTTTTAAAGTATACCAAAAGTTAGCAGTTTTTTGAAAAAGAACTGCTAACTTGTAGTAATGCCGAACAACTACAAAGGAAAAACTTTCCAAAATCTAAGTTGTTTCGGCATAATTCGTTTTGTGTCTTTCTTTTCGCTTTCATGCTCCTCGATTTTATTCATGCATCTTTGTTATTAAGCGGTGTTAAATCATTACGAGCTTAATCAGTAATGCCACTAAGCATTTACAAATCACCGGCAGGTTCGGGCAAAACCTATTCCCAGGTGCTGTAGTAATTTAAAGTGGTTTTGGCAAACCCTAACCAATACCGCAAAACACAGCTTACACAATGGTTTGAGGGTTTTGTATTTTACAAATTTGATAATGCCAAAGATTGACACTTTCAATAGAAACTCAGGAAAATCGAAGCCGAACTATTCAAAGATAGTTACAAGCAGCATGGCAACCACAATAATGTGACTTTGTGAAAAAACCCATTTCAGAAAATTTTGCCGGCCATATCTGTTTCGTAACAATGACCATATACGATTAATGGCATTTTTTATAATTTAAAATACCACCACAACATTTACACTTTCAAATTTCAATTTCACTAAATTGAACTTGCTTACAAAAGCATCAATCAAGCTTACAACATTTTCCGCATCGCTGTTGCAATCTAAACTTGATATTTCCATTTGATGCCGGCAGCCGAAGCTATGTGATGTATATTTTTTTTTTTCAAAAGTAAGTCATCCGTGTTCTTGTAATTTTTATCTGCCACAATTTTCAATAACACCAACAGGTGTTAACTATTGGGCGGCTTCACAAAATCTATATTACGTTTAAGTCCATTAAATTTTGTGCGCTTAATAGCGGAGTGCGAAAATACTTTAGTAAATATTTCTTCAGTAATTTCTTTATAGTCGTTGCGCGATAGTTGCAATAAATCTACGTTAGGTGCAAAAGCCTTTTCGTTGGTGGCTTTCGAAAAACGATTCCATGGGCACACATCCTGACACACATCGCAACCAAAAATCCAGTTTTGAAATTTTCCTTTTACTTCTTCGGGTATAGCATCTTTCAATTCGATGGTGAAATACGAAATGCACTTGCTGCCATCAACTACATGTGGCGCTACAATTGCTTGTGTAGGGCATGCTTCCACACAACGATTACATGTGCCGCAATAATCGCTCATGGGATTATCGTAATTCAATTCTACATCCACAATCAATTCGGCAATAAAAAAAAACGAGCCCGCTTTTGGATTTATGAGATTTGCATTTTTGCCTATCCAACCCAACCCACTTTTTGCAGCCCACGCTTTATCCAACACCGGTGCCGAATCGACAAATGCGCGGCCTTCAATATTACCAATATGCATTTGCATTTGTTGCAGCAACAATTTCAATTTGCTTTTTATCACATGATGATAATCGTCTCCATAAGCATATTTCGAAATTTTCAATGCATCATCACTATGCGTTATGTTTTGTGCAGGAAAATAATTTAATAAAAGCGAAATCACACTTTTTGCTCCCGGCATCAGCTTGCGAGGATCGAGGCGCATGTCGAAATAATTTTCCATGTATTTCATTTGTCCATGCATTCCTTTTTGCAGCCATTGTTCGAGGCGCGGTGCTTCATTTTCTAAAAAAGCAGCTTGCGATATTCCACAGTGCATAAAGCCCAAGTCCTGGGCTTGTTGCTTGATAAATTTTGTGTGGGTTTCCTTATTCAAAAATGGATGAAATAAAAATTACATGGGCGGCTTTTGTAAGCAACGCTTATACATAGGCACAATATTTTGCAGGCCATAGTACAGTGCATCGCTTATCAAGGCATGACCAATAGATACTTCGAGCAATTGCGGAATGCGCTGAGCAAAATAAAACAGGTTTTGCAGGTTGAGATCGTGGCCGGCATTTATTCCCAGGCCACAATCGGTGGCAGCCTCGGCCGTTTCAACAAAAGCATCGATGGCTTCTTGCCGGTTTTGCTCGTAATGTGCTGCATAATATTCGGTATACAATTCTATTCTGTCGGCACCGGTATCTGCAGCATGCGCCATCATTTTTTTATCGGGGTTTACAAACAGGCTAACACGCATTCCTTTGTTATGTAAAATAGTCACTATATCGGTCAACATTTTTTTATTCGCCATTGCATCCCATCCATTATTCGATGTAAGCACATCGGGGCCATCGGGCACAAGCGTTACCTGGTCGGGTATTACATCAGTTACCAGTTGCAAAAATTTGTCGTCAGGGTAGCCTTCAATATTAAATTCTGTAAACACAACTTTTTTTAAATCGTACACATCGGCATAACGTATGTGTCTTTCATCGGGCCGCGGATGCACTGTAATGCCATCGGCACCAAATTGTTGTATATCAATAGCAGCCTGCACCACATCAGGTATATTGCCGCCCCGCGCATTACGCAAGGTGGCTATCTTATTAATATTTACGCTCAGCTTTGTCATTGGTTATGCATTTATTAGCAAAGTTTTTACACGATTATTTTACTGCTGTAATAAGTATGTGGTTATGCACCAAACTGCCCCAAATGATAATCTAAATGTTTGTAAACACTCAAGCCCCATTCATCGGAAGTAAGTTTGCCTACAATGGGATGTTCTTTATTATCGAATGCAGCCGCACCTACATTATGAAACTTAGTGATATATGATTTCAATTTTTCTTTTTCTTTCTCAAAGTTCCTTGAATCGGTCACAATATATTCGCGGGCTGTAGGGGAGTTTTTCGTAAACTGCTTTTCTGTTGTGATGGCTTTTTTTATTGCTCCTTTAAAAAGCATCACGATTAAATTTTTCTTCAATGTTATTTCTCCCAATGCCGCACGTATAGGTTCAACACAATGTGCCAACATTTGGGCCACATCCATTTTGCCCCACAGGCGCTGGTTTTGAGGCGTAAGCTTGTCGATGCGGGCCATTATGCTATTGTACTCTTCCTTATTAAAGATTGATTTCATAACGCGAAATTTTTATATGATTATTAAAGAATATTTGTTTTGTAATTACAAAGTAATAGATATTTTTGCCAACCCAAAAAAAGAGGGATATTTTTTTTGAAATAATATTCGAAAAAAATACGGGCCCATAGCTCAGTTGGTTAGAGCACCTGACTCATAATCAGGTGGTCCTTGGTTCGAGCCCAAGTGGGCCCACACTTTTTAAAAAATCCAATTCGTAAGAGTTGGATTTTTTTTGCTTTTTAATTTCATCCATATACACACATCGAGGCAGCAATTTTATTTCTTACAAAAATTAATTTCCTTTATCCATAACTTATAAAAACAGTTTGATACTAATGAATGCTACTCTACTTATACTTGCAGCCGGCCTCGGCAGCCGCTATGGATCAACCAAACAGATTGATTCGTTTGGGCCTGGTGGTGAGTGTATTGCAGACTATAGTATTTATGATGCTATGAAAGCAGGATTTACAAAAGTGGTTTTTGTAATTCGGCAGGAAATGAAACCTGAAATGGAAAAAATATTCTTAACCCGATGGCAAAATAAAATTGACATAGAATTTGCCATTCAGGCAATGGATTATCCCAAACATTTATTTACCGAAAAAACTATACGCACCAAACCCTGGGGAACAGCACATGCAGTGATGTGCGCAAAAGATTACATCAACCAACCTTTTGCAGTTATCAATGCCGATGATTTTTATGGAGCCGATGCTTATAACAACATGATGCATTTTTTCGATACTAATAAAGAACCACACCATTATGCCATGGCAGGTTATAAGTTAGAAAATACTCTGAGCGCATTTGGAGGAGTGTCGCGCGGAATTTGCCTTGCCGATAATAATAATATGTTGCTAAAAATTACCGAACGAAAAAATATTGTATGCAATAGCGAAAAGAAAATAGTTGCGAACGATAATTTGATTCCAGAATATTTAATTAATGACGATTTTGTATCAATGAATTTTTGGGGATTTAAGCCCGCAGTGTTTTTCGAAATGGAAAAAATGTTCGCGCAGTTTATTCACACACATTTGCCAAACGATGAATTTTATCTCCCTCAGGTTGCTCAGCATATAATTGATACACAAAACGGAAAAATAAAAATATTGCCAACCAACGATAAATGGTTTGGGGTTACGTATAGTGACGATAAACAACTCGTGACCGATTCACTTTTGCATTTAACCGAAAACAAAATTTATCCTTCGCCTTTATGGAAGTAAGTGAATTGAAAAATATTTTGAATGCATACAATCTTGATGCATCGGAATTCAAATGCGATATGCATGGTGATGGACTTATCAATAAAACTTTCTTGTTACAACATACTCAATGCGATGAAAAATACATCCTGCAAAAAATAAATACTGCCATATTTTTTGAACCACAAATTATTGCCAACAACGTTCGCAATGCTGCACAATATTTAAAAAAGAATTTCCCGGAATATTGTTTCATTAATTTCATTCAAACAAAAGATGGTGAAGATTTTTTTATTATATACGATAATGAATTTTGGAGATTGATGCCCTTTGTACAAAATAGTTTTTCGTACAATACAATTACAAATGTGAAGCAGGCATATGATACTGCAAAAAAATTTGGCGAATTTACTGCCAGGTTATATGGTGCACGTGTTGATCTATTCGAATCGTCAATTGCCAACTTCCATAATCTTGAATTGCGGTATCAACAGTTTACCGAGGCATGTGGCAATATAACAAGCGAAAGATATTTACACGCTAAACCTATTATCGATTTTTTAATTTACAACAGTAACATCGTGGTAACGTATAAAAAAATTGTGAGTGAAAATATTTTGCCACAATGCATCATTCATGCCGATACAAAAATCAACAATATGCTTTTCGATAAAACTACATTGCAACCTGTTTGCATTATCGATTACGATACTATAATGCCGGGTTACTATATATCGGACATTGGCGATATGATACGCACGATGGTTTGCACTGCCGATGAAAATGAAATTGACAAAAACAAAATTGTACTTAGCAAAGATTATTATGATGCTGTAATTGACGGGTACTTACAATCGATGCAAAATATATTGACCGAGGCTGAATTAAAATACATTCACTATGCCGGCATATTTATGACTTACATGCAGGCGCTGCGTTTTATAACCGACTACTTAAACAACGACAAATATTATTCGATAAAATATGCGGAACATAATTTTGATCGTGCACAAAATCAATGCACGCTATTGCTGCAACTTATTGAGTTGAACAGTAATAGATTTTTTGTGTAAGCGCATTTTATTGGCTTCGATTTATTTAATTCGTGGTGAAAATATTTATATCAAACAATACTTAAAATATACAAAATGATATCACGCAGAGATTTCGTAAAACAAACAACCATTGCAACTACTGCTGCAGTAGTAATGCCATCACAATTTTTATTTGGCAATGCAACCGAAGGCAAAGTGCGTTTAGCTTTTATTGGCACCGGCCTTCGAGGGCAAGACCATGTTGAACTGGCACTGCGCAGAACCGATGTTGAAATAGTTGCTATTTGCGACACACAACAATTAATGATTGACAACACACTGCAACTTTTTAAAAAAGCAGAAAGGCCTTTGCCAAAAATATTTACCGGTGATAATTATGCTTATCGCAAATTGCTGGAACTTAAAAATATAGATGCCGTTATTATTTCAACACCATGGGAATGGCATTTCACTATGGCGATGGATGCTATGCAAGCCGGCAAGCACGTTGGTTGCGAAGTTATTGCAGGAGCCACTATTGACGAAATGTGGCAACTGGTGCACACGAGCGAGCAAACAAAGATGAATTACATGATGCTCGAAAATGTTTGCTATCGCAGGGATGTGATGGCCATAATGAATATGGTGCGACAAGGTATGTTTGGTGAAGTGGTGCACCTGCAAGGAGGATATCAGCACGATTTGCGCGAGGTGAAATTCAACGATGGTAAGCAGCCATATGGTGGCGGTGTGGAGTTTGGTGATAAAGGTTTTAGCGAAGCCAAATGGCGAACACAACACAGTGTAAATCGCAATGGCGATTTGTATCCAACTCACGGTGTAGGCCCGCTTGCAATGATGGTGGATATTAATCGCGGCAATCGATTTGTATCGTTGGTTTCTTATGCCAGCAAAACGCGGGGCTTGCACAATTACATTGTAAATAAAGGTGGCGAAAATCATCCCAATGCAAAAGTGCGTTTCAAGCTTGGTGATGTAGTTACCACAATGATAAAAACACAAAACGAAGAAACAATTTTATTGCAACACGATACATCACTGCCACGCCCTTATTCACTTGGGTTTCGGGTGCAAGGCACAAAAGGGTTATGGATGGATGTAAACAAATCTTTATACATTGAAGATGTAAGTAAGGATGCACATAAATGGGAAGAAGCAAAACCCTATCTCGAAAAATATGATCATCCTTTGTGGAAAAAATTCGCCAATGATACTGTAGGTGCAGGTCATGGCGGTATGGATTTTTTTGTGCTACATCAATTTGTAGAAGCCATAAAACAAAACAAGCCCACACCTATGGATGTTTATGATGCAGCAGTGTGGTGCGCCATTACACCCCTCAGCGAACAAAGCATTGCACTTGGTGGTGCCAATGTAGATTTTCCCGATTTTACAAAAGGACACTGGATGTATCGCAAGAATAATTTTGCTCTTGACGAGGAATAAAAAGGTTATACCAAAGCAGGGTTTGTTGCCATGAGTTAATACCAAATGACGATTTGTTGCCGCAAATGTTTTTGCATTCATTCGTCCCGTTCCACTATTTAGCGGGGCAAGCTTTGGCAAAAAGTATTTGCATTTTATTCGGAATTCAATCGCGGCAAAAAAATTATTAGCCACAAAGACGCAAAGGCACAAAGAAATGCAATTCGAATATTGATAAGTTGACAAGAAAAATGCTTCTTGTTATTTCGTGTTTTTAGTGGCAAAAGATTATTCGGCATTCATTCGTCCCTTTCCTCGTTTTAGAAAGGTAAGCTATGGCTAAATGTATTTGAATTTATTTCTTCGCAAATTTTATGCTCGTTGCCGACTTCCCTCCAGAGTAAATAACACCATCCATAGTTACGCCTTCGCCCCGCATTTTTTTTATCAATAGAGTTATATCCTCTTCAATCGAATTATTTATTACACCTCCCGTAAGTATGGATTTCCATTTTGCGCCACCATCTTTGGTAATTATGGTTTCGTACTCTTCGAGTGGTTCGCACAAAATATATGCTTCGGCATTTTCAATGGTGCGTACCCGACACAATCCTTTGTTGGTTTTATCGTTGCCGGTAAATTTTATTGTTATAAGCGACTTGCCTCCCGAATAAAGCACAGCATCAAAAGTTGCTCCCTGCTTACGGGCCTTACGAATAAACTGCAAAACCTTATCGGTAATACTCGAATTGAATAACCCACCGGTAAGAATGCTTTCGGCTTGTATACCTTTGTCAACGCTTGTCACCACTTCGTATTCGCGCAAAGGCTCACTCAAGATATAAACTTCTATACCATCAAGTTTTTGTACACGGGCAAGTCCCTTTTGTCCTTTTGCAAACAAGCCAATACTCAATACGCTCAATAGTAAAAATAAGAAAGTAATTTTTTTTCATCACAAGATTTTTTATGGTTTATAGTGGCAAATGTAGTTGATTTCCTCCTGCACTGCAATACATAGTTTGATGTATTTTTCCATGCAGTTATTATTTTTTTTGGGCGCTAAAAACGGCAGTATTATTTAGCATGAGATATAAAACCATACGAAACATAATGTTATAAAAGCATTAAGATAATTTATGCGAGGCACAACAATAATAGCCGGCAAGGCTGCAAAAAAAATACTTGCTGCAAATGGCAGAATTAAACTTTGTGAAAGTTTAAGTTTAAATAATTTTTTAATTTGGATGTTGAGTAAAAAAAGAAACAATCCTAAAACCATAAATATTTTAACAAGATGAACTTTTACAAAATACCAGGTTTCGGTTTCTAAAATTTTTAAATACTCTTGTTTAAGGGTTGACTCATAAATCTTTCCGCAAAACAAAACACCCGGATGCATGGAATAAACTTTGTCCATTGCAACCTGATCGTTGTATGAAAGCCCCAATGAATTAGGAATAAAGCCCAACCCAATATATGCTGAGTGCCAAAATGGATGACTTAACGATTCATCAATTGAGATGGTTGTGTTGGTTGTAAACCATTTATTTCTGTTTTCGGCAATGTTGTTTGTAATAAAATAATTAGCTATAAAGACTAAAACAACCGATGCAAAAAAAGCAACTGTTGTTTTCCATTCTCTAATCACAAACAAAAAATAAAAAGCAAAAAACACCAAAGATATTGTGCCTGAATGGGAACGAAAAAAGTTGAGTTTAAATGACAATGCAACTAAAATAAAAATAATCATGTAACTGTATCGTTTTTTTGTGGCCAACAAATAAATTACAAATGGAATAATAGCAGCACCTAAATAACTAAAAGTATATACGTCCGATTTAAAAATATTTAGCGCAAACAAAAAACCACAAACCGAATATAGTAAAATTTTTTGTTGCATTGATTTCGCTTTATCTTTAAAACTAAACCAAATAATTGATGTGGCAACAATGATAATCAGTAAATAAGTTATTTGAGCGAGTAAAACAACATTGCAGTGAAGCAATGATGCCAGTTTTGGAAACAAATAGTAAATGCCCGGATCATCAAATGCCCCCAAAAAAACAGGACTGCCTTTATCATCAATACCAACAAGCGATGTATGCGTTTGTTGAAAGCCGATAAATGCATAATTCAAATCGCGTTCGCGCGATGGCATCATTCCCAATATCAAATCTTTTTCTTTCACGCCTTACATTTTACCGTGCGCGAATGTAATACTGCGCCCCTATTGGTATAAAATTCAAATACCTTTCTACAAAACTAAGGGAAGATAATGCAGCCGGCAAAAACAAAGTGTAACGTATTCTAACTTCAGTATATCCGGCATTTTTATAAATTGATTTTGCATATTTCGGATTAAGCAGTACAGCGTTTTCATCAAACACGCAATCTACAACTGCTTTTCGTGTAAGCGGATTTATAGGGTTGTGTTCAAACATATAAATGTATCCCGTTTTTGTTAAGCTGCTTTTAAGGTAGGTTAAAATGTAATTGTGCTTTTCATGCTCAATATGATGAAATACATTTGAAATAAAAATGATATCAAATTTTAAATCGAAAGGTAATGCATGTCCATCGAAATAGTAAAAAGCAATTTGAGGATATTGCGTAAGCTTTTCTTTAGCATAATCGAGCGATTTTTGAGAAACATCTACACTCACAATTTTTGCATTGGGGAAATATTTTACAAAGTAGGGTTCACTTTTTCCAATGCCACAACCATAGTTCAATATAGTGATTTTTTCAGCACATTTTTCTGCTCCCAAATCCCGCGCTATTTCTTTTATTTTATACTCATCATAATAGTCGAGCGAGTGGCCACCAGCGCGGGTAGAGTATTTGCGCATTTCATCATAATGTTCAACATACTTATCAAATTCCGATTCGTATAAATGCTCGTGCGCCATATTGCAATCTTGAAAAATTTTGTCTTATTAATAAAGAAATCGCGCAATGATAATAAAAAAGACTTTTAAAATGGGTTAGCATTTATTATTCTGTTTTCATCAAATACTTCGACCACAATCTTACAAATAACTATGCTTTGTTAATCAGTTCCTATAAAGCTATAAAAACGAATTTGTCTTTTGTTATAAAACTTTAAATGCCACATGGTAATAATTTAATCTGGCAGCAATCATTTCCAATTTTATAGGAAAGCTTTCGGTAAAAATTTTGAAAGCATAATATTCATGATTGGGAACATTGAATTCATCGAACATTATAATGTCATCCTTTTTTAAAAATGGTGCCAAAGTTGAAAGCACAAAAATGGTAGCACTGAATAAATCTGCATCTAAATTAATAATCAATTTTTGCTGCAATCTCGATTTGTTCTCTTCTATAAATTTGTACAAAGTATCCTGAAATAAACCTTTAATAAAAAGTAACCGTTCATCCTTTATATCAGGCATGTCGGCTTTCATAGCGCCTTTGGCATATGGTCCCCAAGACTCTGGCAAGCCTTCAAACGTATCGAAACCTCCAAAAAAAGACGACTCATTATTATTTACATCAATCCACCACCGCATTGAGTCGCCTTTGTACACGCCAAATTCAAGGTAAGTCACTGCATTATTTTGTAAGTCGTGTTTATCTACCAAATACTTATAATATTCATTCCTCACACCACGCACACGTGTAGGCACAAGAAAGTCGTTCATCACATTGCGATTATTATTTTGTGAAATCCATTTGGTGAGCGATAAATAGTTTGCAAAAAACTGTGAAGGGTTTTTCAAAAATCCCAACCACACCCCGGGGCGCAAATACAATCCTAACCCTTTGATAACGAAAAAACCATTCATCACCCTATCGATAAAAGCCATAACCAATATATTTTATGCCGTGAAGATGTAAATAGTTTTTTAAATTCTACGCAACTCCTAAAGCCGCAAAGCCTTCTTCGTTCGGATAATGTTATAACTAACCAACTTCTTGCGGTATCAGCCTCGCAACTATATACTCTCATGCAAAACCCTCAAGGTTTTGGAAACCGTGCGGGTTTAAAATCATCAACTATGGCGGTATTAATCATTCGCCTTAATTCAACCACAAAATAATTTTGATTAAATGAGATATTAACCGTGCGTTGCAACCAACTTTTTGCGGCATCATCCTCGCAACTATCAGTACTTATGCCAAACCCTCAAGGTTTTAAAAACCTTGCGGGTTTAAAATCATCACCTATGGCGGTATTAATCATTCGCCTTAATTCAACCACAAAATAATTTTGATTAAATGAGATATTAATTCACATTTGCCGAAATGATAAAAAGCTTTTTACAGTAATCACTTTATGTACATCGACAAAAAATCGGATAAGTATTCTATAAAACATTATCCACAAACAATAACTTCTTACAAGCGTGCCGGCAATTTTATTTATTTCTTTTCGGCCGATACACAAATGGAAATAAAAGTGGTGAGCGATACCATCATGCGGTTTCGTTATGCGCTTGATGAAGGGTTCGATCGCGATTTTTCTTATGCCCTGGCACCTGACCTTAAAGAAACGCTCACACATCTCGAAATTAATGATACCGGCCTGACCTACGAAATTTATACCGGCAAAATTATTTGCCAGGTAAACAAAGAAAATTTCAAAATAAATATTTACGATGCCCATCGTAATATTATACTCGAAGACGAAACCGGTTTTCACTGGCAACACTATATTTGGAAGGGCGGCAAAATTGTTTTTTGCAGCAAAAAAATTCAGGAAGGCGAAAGTTTTTATGGCCTGGGCGATAAGCCTACCGAATTTAATATTCGCAATAAGCGTTTCGAAAATTATGGGGCCGATACATACGGATATAAAAAAGATACCGACCCGCTTTACAAAAATATTCCTTTCTATATGGGCTCGCATCACAACGGTGGTTACGGTATTTTTTTCGACAATACTTTTCGTACCCTGTTCGACTTTGGTGCCGAAACCAGCGATGTAGCAAGCTTTTGGGCGCGTGGTGGCGAAATGAATTATTACTTTATCTATGGCCCGCAATTGTTAAATGTAGTAGAGCAATATGCATACTTAACCGGCAAGCCCGAGTTGCCGCCACTTTGGGCATTGGGTTATCATCAGTGCCGGTGGAGCTATTTTCCCGAAAGTAAAGTACTTAGCATAGCACATGAATTTCGTAAACGCAATATTCCCTGCGATGCGTTGTACCTCGATATCGATTACATGGAAGGCTTTCGTTGTTTTACTTTTAGCAAGGAACATTTTCCCAATCATACCAAGATGATAAAAACCCTTGCCGACAATGGATTTAAAACCGTGGTAATAATTGACCCCGGTATAAAAGTAGACAAAGAATACAACGTATACAGTGATGGTATAAAGAACGATGTGTATTGCAAACGCTCCGATGGGTCGCTTATGCAAGGCGATGTATGGCCCGGCCAATGTGTGTTTCCCGACTATACCAATCCCAAAGCACGCGAGTGGTGGAGCAAACAATTTGATGTACTTGTTGATGCCGGTGTGCGCGGTGTGTGGAACGATATGAACGAACCTGCCGTTTTCGAAATGAATACTTTTCCCGAAGATGTGCGCCACGATTTTGATGGCGACCCATGTAGTCACCGCAAAGCACACAACATATACGGGCATCTTATGGCCAAGGCCACCTTCGATGGAATACGCAAATTACTCATGCCCAATCGACCATTTGTAATTACCCGCTCGTGCTACAGCGGTGTGCAAAAATACAGCAGCGTGTGGACAGGCGATAACACTGCCACATGGGAACACCTATGGATAGCCAACATGCAATGCCAGCGACTTTCCATTTCGGGAATTTCATTTGCCGGCAGCGATATTGGTGGCTTTGTGGGCGAACCCGATGGCGAGCTCTATACTCGTTGGTTGCAGATGGCCGTGTTTCATCCCTTTTGCCGCACACATAGTGCCAGTAACGAAAATAATTTCGATCAGGAACCGTGGAGTTTTGGTCACAAGTACGAATTCATAAATAAAAGATACATCACCCTCCGCTACCGGTTGTTGCCGTATTTGTATTCTACCTTTTGGCAAAATAGCAACGAGGGTACGCCCATGCTTCGCCCGCTTGCTTTTATGGACGAGCACAATAAAGATACAGCACACTTTAGTCATCAGTTTTTTCTTGGCGATCATCTTATGGTGTGTCCTGTGGCCGAACAAGGTGCCACTACTCAGCCCGTGTATTTACCACATGGCAATTGGTATAACTACTGGACCGATGAAATGCATCACGGCCACCGAACAATAATTGCCCACGCCCCTATCGACATTATACCTGTAATGGTGCGGGCAGGTGCGGTAATACCCAAGCACCCACCTATGCAATATGTAGGCGAGAAAAAAATTGACGAAATCCTCTTGCACGTATATGCCGGCACAGCACTTACACGCAGCGTATGGTATACCGATGCCGGTGATGGCTATGGCTACATGCTTGGCCAATATCGCATTTCAACTTTCGATGTATCGGGCGACAAAAAATCGCTCACCATTACACAACAAATTGATGGACTTTACCACGCACCACACCACCGATTTAAAGTTGTGTTACATGGCACAGGTGAAACCGCAAAAGAATATATTGTTGATGGAAAAAGCCATAGGCCTGCAGCACGAAACTTTGCAGCCGGCACACTTAAATTTTCGTGCCCGTTATCGTTTAATAGTATCGAAATAATTTTCTAATTTTATTATAAACGTGTTGCTCCAATTATTAATATTTATTGGAGCGGTTCATTTCTTCTTTCTTCAAACGGTACGTCCCGCTATCCGCTGCAAGTCCTCGCACTTCGCACAAGCCCTGCCGCTGCGGGCTTTCCGCTACTATCGGGGCTATGGTTGTTGGGGTTGTGCTTTGGTTGTTTGTTTTTAAAAAATTATGCTGCCTTTAATCTGATAATTTCCACTTCCGTTTCATTTTTAATGGCAGCATTTCCGGCATCAAGTACCTTTTGTGTGGTTGATTCATCTGGGTAATACGCGCTACAAATAGGGCATACTAATGCCGGAACATCTTGAATTATTACCGTGCAATTGTTTCTATCGAACGACACAGTTGCTTGTCCTGTTTCAGGAACACCATGCTTACAATCTAAACATTTCATATTACTTAATTTTTCTTTTTTTAAAATCTGATTCAAAACGAGTGGAATCAGGAATGAAAACTGTTACTACTATTCTCTGATATTCGATGGCATTATGTGTTGCAATAACATGAATAGTTTTTTGTTCAACAATTTAAAACATTAAGCTAGAAGGGTATGGATAATCATTTTCATATTCTTCTAATTCTATAGTTGCCTCTTATTTTTACTGGAATATAAATTTCTTTTTAGTAAGCTCAACATTAAAATTCACTTTTGCGCCTAATGCTTCAAACACTTTTATGATTGTTTCAAATCGTGCATTCTTGACACTATTTTCAATTTTTGAAATTTGTGCTTTCTGAACACCAACAAGTTCACCAAGTTGTTCTTGTGTCAAATTTCGTTCTAGTCTAACTTGTTTAATCGTTTGCCCCAATAAGTCAATTCTCAACTCATTTTCAAATGCCTCCCGTTTTACTGTGCCACGTTTGCCAACATGTTTATCTATCATTGTATCAATAGAAACGGTTTTAAATTTATCTGCCATTTTATTTTCTTTTGTGTTTGTTATTTAAATATCCTTTTCTGATTTCCTCTGCCATTGTTATTTCCCTAATTGGTGTTTTAGGTGTTTTCTTAATTAATCCGTGAGTGGCAATAACTAATGTTTCTTGTTCATCTGTTTTGTCCCAAAATGAAAAAAGTCTATAAGCCTTAGAATTAAACAGCGTTCTAAATTCCCAAATATTATCATTCAGTTTTTTGAATAGTTCGCTATCATTTACAAATTGTGATTTTTTCATATTGTAATATATTTTTTCTCTTGATTTCTCATCCAGCTGTTCTAAAAACTCAATAGCATCCGGCAAAATTTTATTTCAAAATTTGGCTTCATCCATTTTTTTCAAAAATAAATATTTCCTCTTTGGGAAACAATTATTTTTTAAAATATTTTCTTTTGTCAAAGCTATTCTTGGCTAATATGGCTGTAATTCAAATATCCATATATGTTTGAATGGGCAAATTAATCCAAAGAAGGAAGTAAATAATAAGTGCAAGGAGTACTTAAATTTCAGCCTTTGAATCCGGAGTGTATATTTTTAAACTAAGCAACAAAGTTCAAGATTATTTTGCAAAAATCATAAAACAGTAGTGAAAGAAAAGTTTGTATAATTATACAAACAAACTATTGTTTCAAAAACAAAGCACTAAGCGGAGGCAAAGTAATTTTTATAACATTCAATTTTTTATCTGCTGCCTTTGTTGATGTTTTGTAACTTTTTGTTTTGCAAAAATCGGTTCCGCCATATTGTGTATCATCGGTGTTTAAAATTACTTTCCATGAACCTTTTGCCGGCATACTCAACACATAATTTTCGCATGCCACAGGAGTTAAGTTTAGCACTACTACAATTTTTTGCGTATCGCTTTTTCGAGCGTATACAAGTACCGTATTTATATCATCGTTGGCTACCATCCACTCAAAACCCGATGCATCAAACTGTAGTGCATACAATGCCTCCTCTGTGGTATATAGCTTATTCAATGCTTGTATCAAGTTGCTCATACCCTTATGTGGCGAATGTTGCAGCAGTTCCCAATGCAACGATTCTTTATAATTCCACTCTGTTGTTTGTGCAAATTCTCCTCCCATGAATAAAAGTTTTGTACCCGGGTGGCTATACATGTAAGCATACATTGTACGCAAGTTGGCAAATTTTTGTTGCTCATCGCCAGGCATTTTATAAATAAGACTTGCCTTACCATGCACCATTTCATCGTGACTCAATGGCAGCATAAAATTTTCGCTAAATGCATACACCATGCTAAAGGTAAGTTGACTTAAATGATGCTTTCTGTACAAAGGATCGCGCTTAAAAAACGAAAGGGTGTCATTCATCCAACCCATCATCCATTTCATACCAAAGCCAAGCCCACCGCTATATGTAGGCCACGTTACACCTTGCCATGTTGTCGATTCTTCGGCAATTGTTTGCACTCCTTCAAAACGTTTATAGATAACTTCGTTCAATTCTTTAATAAACGAAACTGCTTCAAGATTTTCGTTGCCGCCAAAAACGTTTGGAGTCCACTCGCCTTCGTTGCGGCTAAAATCTCGATGCAACATTGATGCAACAGCATCTACCCGTATTCCATCAATATGAAACTTATCGAACCAAAACACAGCATTGCTCAACAAAAACGAACGCACCTCATGTAAACCATAATTAAAAATGTAACTCTTCCAGTCGGGTTGATAGCCACGTTGTGGATCGGGATGTTCGTATAGGTGAGTGCCATTAAATTCGTACAAACCATGTGCATCGCCAGGAAAATGTGATGGCACCCAATCCAATATTACACCAATATCCGCTTTATGAAATGCTTCTATCAGGTGCATAAGTTCTTGCGCACTTCCAAAGCGTGGGCTTGCACAATAGTATCCTGTAATTTGATATCCCCAACTCCCAAAATATGGGTAGTGCATTACAGGCATAAATTCAACATGGGTAAATCCCATTTGTTTTACATAAGAAACAAGCTCAATTGCTAACTCGGAATAAGTCATTGGCTGGGTATCGTCATTTTTTCTGCGCCAACTTTCCAAGTGCACTTCGTATACAGATATTGGTGCCTGCAAACTATTTTTTTGTTCGCGGTGCTTCATCCATTTTGCATCGCTCCATTTATATTTCAAATCGCGTGTTACACTCGATGTGTGTGGCGGGTGTTCGGCAGCAAAAGCAAAAGGGTCGGCTTTTTCTATTTCTATTCCCTGGGGTGTGGTAAGAACAAATTTATACATTTCGCCTTCTATAACTCCGGTAACAAAACCTTCCCAAATATTTGAATGATCGGTTCTTTTAATAAGCTTGTGCGAATTTTTATCCCAACCATTAAAGCTTCCCATTACACTCACTTGCATGACCGAAGGTGCCCACACAGCAAAATACATCCCTGTAAGGCCATCATTTTTTACCACATGTGCTCCAAATAACCGATACAATTCGCAATGCTTTCCGGCATGGAATAATTCAATATCGTCATTAGTAAATAATGTAAATTCACTTACCAAACTTTCTGATGCAAAAACATGGAGATTTTTTTTCATAATGCGAAAGGTAATTATTTTGGTTACATAATTACAACAAATATTTGAATGAGAAGATTTACCTAATTTAGTGAGGAGAAGTTGAAAAGTTTCAAACTCGCAATTTGATGCGCGCTTTTGCGAAATTCTTTTGAAAAATTATTGAAAGCAGGTAACCTTTAAATCTAAAAACTAGTGTTTAAACACTTTGATATTATATGTTTTCGATTTGTGAAAATATTTAATAATGAAAGGTGTAAGACTTAAAAAGATTGACAATCCAAGAATGATAAATAACAATATCATACTACTGATATTGCGCAACGATAAAGCAAGAATTATAAATCCAATGTTTACAGCATACAGAATATAACAAATTTCTCTATGGCTGCAACCCATATCCTGTAATATGTGATGCATGTGATTACGATCGGGACTGAAAGGTGATTTTTTGTGTAGTATTCGAACGGCAAATATTCGCATGGTATCGAACAGCGGAATAATTAAAATAGCAATTGCCATAGCGGGACTTGAACGGAATGGGAATGAAAATGGCAAGGCATTGAAACTTAATTCGATAAATTGTATTGCAAGAATTGAAAGTATGAGGCCAATAATTAAGGAGCCGGTATCGCCCATAAAAATACGTGCAGGCGAAAAATTGTAAGTTAAGAATGCTAGCAATGCCGAGAAAACCGAGAATGAAAGTATGCAAAGCGGTATTTCGTTGTAATTGTAGAACCACAATCCAAAAGTAAAAGATGCAATAGAACCTAATCCACCGGCCAGGCCATCAACACCATCAACAAGGTTGTATGCATTTACTATTAGAATTATTAATAATAAAGAAAACGGTGCACTCACATAATAAGGAATATCATAAATGCCCATTACTCCGCACATGCTGGTAATACGTATATCGCCAAAAAGAACAATTATTAAAGCGGCTATTAGTTGGCCAATAAATTTTTTGCTGGCAGGCATTTCAATAATGTCATCTTTTATCCCAATAAAAAACATTACAATCATTGAAGCCAAAATGTATTGTACAGGCTCGAACTTAAATACGGCAGTCCAAAACGCGAAGGAAAATGCTACACCGGCAAAAATGGCTAACCCTCCCAAGCGGGGAATGGATGCTTTGTGCAATTTGCGTCCTCCCGGAGTGTCGTATAAACCTTTTATATCAGCAATTTTTATTACAGCCGGAATGGCCAAAAAAGTAATAATAAAAGCAGTTATAGAAGCGAAAATAATATTAATCATCGATAGTTAAATTTAAGAGGTGCTGCTACTATAACTTTCCGTAGCAAAGTTAAGCGCAAATTTTAATAGGTCAACGGCTTCAAATGTATGGTAAAAAACATCATCGCATTTCGTCTTTTTGTTTTTCACCCAATTATAGCCAAACATCAGGCGCACCACCCTTAATGTTACTCACTTATTCTCACAAAATTACTCTTAAAAATCAAAATAAGAATTATATAATTCTGTTTTTATGCCAAAAGATATAAACATATCATTAGCGCTTTGTTTGTTGTTTTCAAATTTGCGATACTTCATATTCACAAAAATATTAAGCCCATAACTTGGATTTATAAAATAAGAAAAAGTCATGCCAAGATTATTTATTTTGGTAAGATTACCTTGCAATGTTTTATTGCCGAAAAATTTAAAAGGCGTGTAGTAGCTTTTAAAAATATCTCCCCCAAAATTTGTCGTTCCAGTATCTTGCCCTGTTTGTGCCATAATATTTTCTAACCTGAAATAACATCGTCCAAAATGGTAATCGACCATCGCAACCCATTCTATAAAGTTGGCACCCAATGGATGTGCCAGTGCCTGATTGTAATGTGCATAATTGGTAATGCTCGACCTATGCTGATAGGTATACGGTGTAGCTCCGTTTATTTCAGTTAGAAGCGATAAGTTTTTGAAACCAAATGGCGCAAAGGTTTTATAACCAAGTTGATAAGCAAACTTATTTCCGTAATAGCCCGAAGAGTCGCGCAGGAAATCAATTTTAATATCATCGAGTAGAAATTGTCCGTATAAAATATGATGGCTACTGAGCTTAAACTTAGCATTTACGCCCATCATTGCATTATCGGGTGAGCCCATACTAAACTCCACAGGACGAAAAAATATAAATGGATTAATGTAATTTATATCGAACCCTTTAGCCCTAATTGAATCATGTTGCCAGATAACTGCTTCGATAATACCAATGCTTAAACGTTTGCCAATATTAAAATCGATAAAATGAAAAGAGCCATATTTTTTACGAAAGCTAAAATCTTCGGGATTATAATTTGATGGGGGCTGAACTTTTAAATCTTGAAAAACGGCAAACAAGTTCATGTATTTCACTTTCCAAATGGTGGTTGTTATTTTCAGAAAAGGATAGTTGGGTGAATTATCGCTAAGTAACATACTACGATAACCATCGCCAATAAAATTCTTATCGTGCCCAAATTGAAAATTGAAATATTTTTTCAAACTATAGCTTATTGTACCGGTGGCTATGGCAAAATCGGGCTTGCCATATATGCCTTTAGGACGCGTTAGACCGGGCACAACATTTGAATATCGGATTGCAGTATCTACATATGCAGGGTATTCATTTTGATTTTCGTTAAATTGTGTAAAAAAAGAAAATCGCTCTCCTATGTTTCCGCGTAATTGAATGCCGCGTGAAAACGTTAGCAGATTGCGCTTATAAGTATTTTCGCGCGTTAACGAAATATCTAACACAGGATTTAGATAAAAATTAAAATCTTCGCCATTTACTTTTACCACTGCCTCGTTAAATATTTTGCGCCCTGCCCTGGTTTGGGTAATGCCTTTCATATTTACAGGCAAATGAATGAGGGAATCGATATTGCAAGAAGAGTTCAGCTCCGCACTGCGATAGGGTTTTATACCTGTATGTACTGTTGAGTTTACAGAATTAATATAAGGCGCCCATCTTAAATTGAAACTATTGGCAATGGGCAAATAAAAATCTTGCGAAAAACATGAACCCGATAAAAACACGAGCAACAAAAATATTTTCGAAAATTTTGTCATAACAATTATTTTTTTGATTTTATCAGTTCTAAAATTTTTAATCCTGTTTCTTTCATTTCTTCTAATGTATTTTGAATTCCAAAACTAAAGCGAATAGAGTTTTGTGCCTGAGTTTGGGATAGCCCCATAGCTAACAACACATGCGAAGGTTGTGCCAAAGCCGAAGTACATGCCGACCCTGTAGAAACTGCAACATTGTCAATGTGCTTTATTATTTGCTGCGCAGTTACATTTTGAAAACACAAGTTTGTGGTATTAGGTAATCGCTCTCTTGTGGAACCGTTAATAAATGCAACATCATCTTCGGTGAATATTTGCTCGAATAAGGTACGCAAGCGCGAAGTGTGTGACCCATACTCCCACAAGTTGTCGATGGCCAATGTGCATGCTTTTCCAAATCCGACTATTGCGGGCACATTCATTGTTCCCGGGCGCAGGTGTTTTTCATCACCGCCACCATACAATAAGGGAAGGATTTTTACCCGGGGATTTTTCCTGCGAAGATATATTGCGCCTGTTCCCTTTGGGCCGTAAAATTTATGTGCTGATATGAATGCTACATCAACATTCAAATCGGGGATGGAGCATCTCATTTTTCCGATAGCTTGTGTAGCATCGCAAACCATTATTGCCCCTTTCGAATGAGCAAATTCGGCAATTTTCTCAATAGGTTGAATAACGCCTGTTTCGTTATTGGCAAGCATTACCACCACCATAATTGTATGGTCCGATAGTTCGCTTTCAAGTTGGGCAAGGTCAATAAGGCCATCGCGATGCACATCAATATATGAAATGGAAGCTCCACATGTTTGCAAAAAAGCGCAAGTATCCAACACTGCTTTATGCTCTGTTTTGCATACTATAATGTGATTTCCTTTTCGTTTGTAAGATTCAAACAAGCCGCGCAAGGCCATATTTATAGACTCGGTAGCGCCTGATGTGAAGGCAATTTCGGCTGGCTCCACGCCCAAAATTTCAGCAACCTGGCTTTTGGCTATATCAACTGCTGCTGCTGCCTGCCATCCAAACCTATGTGTGGCGCTGGCCGCATTGCCGTACTTCTCAGTAAAATAAGGCATCATGGCTTCGAGCGCCTTTGCATGAAGCGGTGTGGTAGAATTATTATCAAAATAAATGTATTGCATATTGCCTCAAAGTAACAATCAAAAATCGAGGCACACGAGGGATAAAATATTTATTTTATATTTTTTTTTAGTATTTATATAAAAGTTTTACTTTTGCGCTCCCTTTGAAATAAAAACGTGATTACACGTGTTCTGGTTTCAACTGTTGTTGAAATGGGTTTGAGATAAGAAAGAGGAATAGTCGGGTAAACCGTGATTTAAGACACGATTTATCCGAAAAAACAAAATTCCTCCTTAGCTCAGCTGGTTAGAGCACATGACTGTTAATCATGGGGTCCCTGGTTCGAGCCCAGGAGGGGGAGCAGTAAAACCAAGGGGTTGCAACGTAAAGTTGTGACCCCTTTTGCTTTTGTGACCTGAGATGTGACCTTAGTTCAGCGAATCAAGAGCAGGGAAAAGAAACCTGAAAACAACCAAAGGAAAATATAAAAGTGCGGGAAGGGTGCGAAGTTTACTTATCATCAGGAGTGATAAGTAGAGAAAAAACTTACGGATGTTTTCAAAACATCGGTTGGGTTTAATCCCATGTAGGTTGCAAATTCATCAATTGTAACAATCTAGTGAGATTGTTTTTTAAAATGGTCTTTCATTTTCTTGATGAGATTTCTACCGTACCTATCACTGCGACCGGTGATTACCTGAATATCTTTCGGGTAAATGCACAAACGATTCATCAGCTTTTTAAACTTCTTTAATACACTATCTATACTGAAGGTATAGGTAATGTGTTGCAAAGATATTTCTTTTTTTAAGGCGGTAAAAGCGTGTTTGTTGGAATAATGCGGAAGAAGCGGAACGGATGACTTTCGGCATTTGCAAAGCCCCTGCACACGTATCTACTTTTGAACTTAAATTAAAAAAAAACAAAAAAATGGCACGTCAAAAAGGAATTTTAAAAGTTGAAGGAACTCTTGATGGGTTGACCTTTTACAAAACGCAAGATGGACATCGTGTAAAAACAAAAAGCAGTATATGAGGTGACCGTATCGCAAGCGACACGACTTTTGCAAGGACCCGGGAAAACGGTGCCGAATTTGGCAGCGCTGCAAGCGCGGGCAAAATGCTTCGTGATATTGTACGCGCATTGATGCTGACCGCCTCGGATGGTCGTGTTACTTCCCGCCTTACGCGGTTAATGACTGACATTAAAAATTACGATACAACCAGCGTAAGAGGTCAAAGATAATGAAGTGAATCTGCCAATTGATGGCGTAACTGCTGCGCAATCTCTTAACCCTACCGGAGTTCCTGCCGGAACAGGAACCCAGCTTTATCTTTTGGAAATTAAATTTTTCCAACAAGTGAATGCTGTTCAGTATTCATTGAAGAATGGAGCTTACAACTCCCTGGCAATTGTGCAGGTAAAATAAAATTTAATCTTCGTCTTTCAGTTGCGGAAAGCCTTCTCTTAATCGAGAGGGCTTTTTTATTTGCATCCTACCTTAATAAAAATTTTTACAAAGAAAAACAGAAAAAAAACCCCCAAAAAAAGAAAAAAGAAAGCAAATTTTATAAGTGTGCAATTGGAGGGCTGTCAAGGTTTTTGAAAAAAAAATACTACCACTTTTTTCCAAAAAGAATAAAAACAAAAAAAAGTGTGTGGAGATTTTTTTCAAAACCCGAAGGGCTTGACCTTTACTGCCCATTTAGCGGAGGCTGTGCGAGCACACTTACCTTTGCTTTCTTTTTTCTTTTTTTAATGTTATTCTTTGTTCAATATTTATATCTACAAGTTGATTTCAGTAAATTAAACAATAGCTTTTTTCAATGCAGCCTGATAAATTTTCCTGATAGCGTTGTCTTCGTCACGCTTGATAATTGATTCAATCGCTGGAATCAAATCTTTGTTCGTTTTGTTTTTAGTTTTACAATCTCTCCTAATGCAAATGCAGCACTCCATCTTATCTGTCCCTGAATATTCGGTGTTCGTCAACAAGTTGCTTATAGCTTTGTCCAACTTATTAGGATAGAGATTGCAATGTTGACTATCACTTTGGCAGATTCCCATTTTACTCTCGGTGCTTCGTCCGTTAATGTTTCTGTAACAAAGTCAAAGCAAACCGGGGTAGCAATGTCAGGTTTGGTCTTGGTTGCAAATTCAATTGCTTCAATACAGGTTCCCTTTTCTTTGTCTTTAGAAACCTTCGCAACTTTGATTAACTCACCAATTGTAATCTTCTTGTCCAATAGCATTTTGCTAATTGCTTCAACTTTGGGTTTAGCTTTAAGTTCCTTATTGTTTAATATAGACTGAATATCCATGTTTCATTGAGCGTTTAAGTCGCTAAGATAAATTTTTTACAGGAAGTGCGGGAGGGAAAGGCAAGTGTAACGATTGAATGAGCTGAACGAATTGCGTTGGGTGAAATGGAGTCCTGTTAATTTGCTTGCGTGTTTGGTCAAGCGTTGTAAAAGCAAATTGCAGGACGGAATGGAACTGCGGGATGGCATGAGAGAAGCGAAGGAATGAGTTACTCTTGCGTGTGGTGCTGAGGTGAGTGAAATGAATGAAGCGAAGCAGAGAGGAAGAAATCAAGTCGAACGAAGCGGAGCGAAGGGAGACGGAATGTATGACGAACGTATGAGCGGAATGAATGAACTGACCGCAAGCACATGGCATTGAGGGAATGATTTTTATTTTATTCATGATTTCCATTTCCTGCTTTTTATTTTTTTCTTTTTACTGATGTTCCATATTAAAACTGATTATCAAATGGAACGGAATGCGGGTAAGAAAAACGCCCGCGGAGGTAAAACAGCCTTGAGCAAGCGTTGGAAAAAGTGGCTGCAATTTTTATTGCGGACACTGTGCTCGCGAGCCGTCTGCGAGTGCGAACGAGGGGGGAGCAAGGGAGCCCGCAGCTTCAGCAAGGGCGGGTGCGACCTCTGTTGCAAACACAGGGGGCTGGCGTGTGTTTTTGTTTTGTGTGGCGGGAAAATGCTTGAGCGATAGCTTCTGCGGTGACAAGCATGAGCGGTGATACAAAAACCATGACAGCCCCGCAGCCGAGTGAGCTTAGCAGGCGAGCCATACACATGTGGCGGTGGACTGCAAGCTGAGTGAGGAACGAACTGAGCTTGCAGGACAAAGTAGCCACAAGTGACGATGACGAACGAACTGCAAGTAACATGACAGCTTTGCGAAGCAACCCGAAGGGCACGAAGTGAACAGCAATACCTTAAAAAACAATTATAAAAATTGCTGTTGACTGAGTGAGCTGGCGTGTTACTTTGCGGAGAGAGGAAGAGGAACACCGCTTTACCTGCGGGGGCTTGTGCGGTGGGTTTTTCTGCCTTTAGAATGGAATGGAGAAGGCATTAATAAAATCGTGCGAAGCACACCAAAATCTTTTCAGGATTAATTGAAAAAGAATTGCCTTCCTGTTATCCAGGTTTATTCATGGTGAAAGAAAAGGAAGTACATTATAAATAACATACATCCTTTAAAATTATTAATACTTTAAATCAGTATCACTTAAATCAATTTGATACTGATGTTTTAAAATTAAATCATAACCACTAAATACACCATCAATATAAAAATTAAATAAGTGAAATTGCTCCCTTACATCATCTAAATTACTTACACTAATGCAACTAACAAAATCACCATCAATAAATAAATTACACCAACCACTGATGAAATTAACGAATAACCTAATGTTTGAATTTTTCATATTATTTTTTTTCCATCCTCATTAAAAACGTGAAATAGGAAAAGCAAGAAAAAAGCAAAAAAAATTTAATGCCTTAATTTAAAAATCAAAACAGGATTAAAATTATTTTGCTTTTATGCAACACCCGAAAAAATAAAAAAACGTTGCGGTTCTTTCTTTTCCTATTTCATGATTTTACCTTTAAAAAAAATAATATGGGAAATTCAAACATGGGCAGTGAAGCAGGAATTAATTGTTATCACCTTCTTTGCATTAGGGATAGAAGCGGAAATCCTTTTGTTGGGAGTATATTCTTCTACATGTAACGTAGTGTTATTTCAACAAAAGATTGTAGCGGATAGCCCGACCTGAAAGGGAATGCCAAAAAATAATTTGGCTTTTAAAATACTTTTATGAAATTAATAAGCTGTTACTGAATTGTGCAGTCAACTTTATTTATTTAAAGTTTCATTCGCTGTATTCTAACTGCATTTAATATTGCAAGGAGTGCTACTCCAACATCTGCAAATACGGCTTCCCAAAGTGTTGCTATACCTATTGCGCCCATTATTAAAACTATAACTTTTACTCCCATTGCAAGGATTATGTTTTGCCAAACAATGTTGCGTGTAATTTTTCCGATTTTAATTGCTGTTCCAATTTTTGAAGGCTGGTCGTTTTGAATTACAATGGCGGCAGTTTCAATTGTTGCATCGCTACCTAAACCTCCCATTGCAATACCTGCATCGGCTAAGGCTACTACGGGCGCATCGTTTACTCCATCACCAACAAAGGCAATAATTCTGTTTTCATTTTTTAATGCTTGTACTTTTTCTACTTTGTTTTCCGGCAATAAATCACCAAAGGCATTGTCAATTTTTAATGATTGGGCAACTACATCTACCACACTTTGTTTGTCGCCCGAAAGCATTACTGTTTTAATATTCATACTGTGCAAATCATTAATAGCCTGCGCAGCATCTTCTTTAATTTCATCGGCTATTGTTATGTATCCTGCATATTGATTATTTACTGCAATTATTACAATTGTTTCTAAAATATTTTCAATTGCTTTGTCGTAATCAATATTAAATTTCTTTAAGAGCTTTACGTTACCTGCTAATATTTCTTTGCCGTCAATAGTTCCTTTTAATCCATGCCCTGAAATTTCTTCTACGTTTTGAATGTAGGTATTTGTTATAACCTCTCCGGCATGTTGTGCAACTGCTAATGCAATGGGATGTGTTGATTTGCTTTCAATGGCTGCTGTTAATTTTAGCAATTCATTTTCATCAATACCTACGGGAACCACTTTTTGAACTTTAAAAACACCTTTTGTAAGCGTTCCGGTTTTGTCCATTACAACAGTGTTTATTTTTGTCATAACGTCTAAGTAATTAGAGCCTTTAAATAAAATGCCATTTTTTGATGCTAAACCAATGCCTCCGAAATATCCTAACGGAATTGAAATTACTAATGCACACGGACAAGAAATGACAAGGAAAACCAATGAGCGATACAACCATTCGTTAAATACATAATCAGCAACAAAAAAATATGGCAACAAGCAAATTGCCATTGCAAGTAACACTACAATAGGTGTATAAACTTTTGCAAATTTTGAAATGAATAATTGTGTTTGTGATTTTCGTGCTGTTGCATCCTGCACCATTTGCAGTATTTTGGAGAGTTTGCTGTCTTTAAATAATGCAGTTACCTTTATCTCAGCAACAGCATTGAGGTTAATCATACCTGCCAATACTTGTTCTCCTTTGTTTTTTGTGTCGGGTTTGCTTTCGCCTGTTAGTGCTGCGGTGTTGAAAGATGCTGATGTAGAAATTAGTTCTCCATCTAATGCAACTTTTTCACCTGCTTTGGTTTGTATTATTTCTCCGATGTGAATGTCAGATGGTGAAACTGTTTGAAAAGAACAATTACGATTTACATCTACTGTATCGGGTCGAATATCTAATAACGCTTTGATGCTTCTTTTTGCACGATTAACTGCTGCTGTTTGAAACAATTCACCTACTGCATAAAATAACATTACTGCCACACCTTCGGAATATTCTTTAATAAAAAATGCACCTATAGTAGCAATTGACATGAGAAAAAATTCAGAAAAGAAAGCTCCTTTGGCAACTGATTTTACAGCGTCTTTCATTACAGGGATTCCAACAGGTATATATGCCACTATATACCATGCAAGCCGAACGTAATTTTGAAAGAATGCAGGTTTTATAAAGTAATCGAATAGAAGTCCTGTTATTAATAAAACAAAACTGATTATTGCAGGGAGGTATTCTTTCCATGCTGCTTGACCTTCTTGCTCTTGTTCGTGGTCGTGTCCGTCATCAAGGGAGTGAGTATGTTTTGTTTTCTCTTCTATTTTTTCCTCTAATGAGCAGCAGGTCATTTTGCCCTGAGCATCATAAGTGTGTTTGTGAGTTGGAGATGTGTTTAACATTCTTACAAATTATTATTTAATTTCATTTTTGTTTATAACATTCAAAATATATTTTTCAGCATCACCTACTGTTTTTATTTGTTCAGCATCATCATCAGGAATATTAATTTTAAATTCTTTTTCAAATTCCATTACCATTTCTACCATGTCAAGGGAGTCCGCGCCAAGGTCGTCCATGAATTTTGCTTCGGATGTGATTTGTTCTTTGTCCACTGAAAGTTTTTCAATGATGAGATTGTTGAATTTTTCTTTGAAGTTTTCCATTGATTGTATTGTTAGCATTAATAATTTAGTGGGTGAAGCACCCTGCTCTACAAGTATCCTGTTTTTGACAAGAACCAGAGAGCAGGGGTTCACCCGTGATTAAAACCCACTTTATTCTTCTTCTGCCATGTTTTTCATTTTCATTAAAAGGGTGTATGCACCTTTGGTAACGAAAGTTTTGTTTTGTATGTCGGTGCTATCGGAAAAGGTTATTTGTGTGAAACCGTTTTCGCTGTTTGCTGTTGTTACTTCTACCATTTCATATTTTTTGTTTTCTGTTTCAACATACACATATTGCTTTCCTTCAAATTGCACAATGCCTTCATTGGAAATAACGAAAGCATTATTGGTAGCAACTTCAACTTGTGCATTCATATACATGCCGGGTATGAGTGATTTGTCATAGTTATCAAAGTGACATTGCACATGAACTGTTCTTTCAGGTGTTACATCTTTGCCAATCAAAATAATTTCGCAATTGTATTTTTTGTTTGGCTGTGTGTTGTTGTATGCAATTAATTTTTGTCCGATAGAAATTTTGTCTAAATCTTTTTCAAATACGGTTAATTGCAAATGAATATCGGAAGGATTTAATGGTGTTCTCATTTAAGTTGTCGGGATTAACGCCAATGAGTTGCAATTTCTCTGACAATGCATTTATCATTATTTTTTGTGAGAGATATTCGGTTTGTGCGTTTTCAAAAACTTTGTCGCTGCTTGCTTTGCTTTGGTTCAATTCTTTTTGTCGTGTAAATTCTTTTTCAATAGAATTGAAATGTGCTTTTGCAGTGAGGTAATCTTGTTGCAACTGGATGTATTGTTGGTCTTCCATTGTGGCAATTACTTCGCCCTTGCTGATGTGCATGCCTGCCATAAGTTTGGTTGAGGTAAGATAACCACCCATTGCTACACTTACCGAAATCATGTTTTGTGGCGGCACTTCAATTTTTCCATTCACTTTTAAGAGTGAGGAAATACTTCGCTGCTCAATTTTTCCTGTTTTTATTTCGGAGTTTTTGAGTTGTGCATCGGTTAATTCAACCGTGCTTTCGTTTGCAACTTCTTCTTCGGCTGCTGTTTCAGTTTTTTTGCTGTTGCAAGCTGTAAGCGTTGCAAACATTATTGCGATGATGATATATTTATTCATTGTCGTATTTTATTTAGTAGTTAAGAAATTTAATTGAATGATAGATTGATTAAGATTTTTTACTGCATCAGCGTAATCGCTTTGAATGCTTGCTGCGTTGTTGATTAGCATTGTCCATTCCAAATAATTGATGTCGCCATTTGCAAATTGCTGATTAGCGGTTTTGGTGATGGTGTTTGCATTTTGCAAGGCAGTAGTTTCAAAATAATTTACTGTTTCGCTGTTTGTTTGGTATTGCTTGAAAGCAGATTGATATTCTGTTTTTAAACTCTGCAAACCGAACTGATAATTATTTTCGGAAATCTGCTGTTGCATTTTGGCAGCACCAATTTTTCCTTTTTGAGAAAAGAAAAAAAGCGGAACACCAATACCAAACTGAACGGAATTGAAACGAAATGATTTTGGATATACTACATCATTTGCACCTGTTCCCTGAATGCTTTGGTTGTAATAACCAAAATTTAATTCGGGTAACAACTTGTTTGCTTCTAATCGTTTATTGACTAATGCAATTTGTTTTTGCTGCTGCAACACTTTTAACTGTGGATGATTATTTATTGCAGAAGTGTCAAGCAAAGCAGTGAAAACCATTTTGGGATTGTCCGTTAAGAGAGTGTAAACCGTTTGCGTATTTAACAACAACTGAAACTGCAATTGCAAAACTTCCAAATCGTTTTTCAGTTGGTTTAACTGAATGGCAATTTGTCCGCGTTGTGTTTCGGCTGTTGTTTTTTCTAATACATTGCTTTCGCCTTTGGCGAAACGCAAGTTTGCTTTTTCTAAAAATGCTGCAAACACACTGTCGTTTTGTAGAAGGATTTTTGCTTTTGCTGTAAGTAAATCAACAGGTAAAAAACTTCGCTCACTTGCTTTTTCAGTTCGGCTTCTTTTACTGCAATGTTCAACACACTGCTTTTGTAAGTTTCGTTTTGCAGTGATTTTTGTTTTGCATAAACAGTAGGGAAACTTATTGATTGAGAAATTCCAAACTTGTTGTCTTTGTAAAAGGAATTTATTTGTCCGAACTCACCTGTAAGATTTGTTTGCGGAATGTCAACGGCTGCGGCTTTTAGTTTCTTTTGATACGCTGCATTTAGAATTTCATTCTTAACTGTTAAGTTATTTTTTAGCGCGGTGTCAATTGCTGATTGCAATGTGATTGGCGATTGTGCATCTGCTAATTGGCAATTTGCAATCAGCAAGAAACCAATTATGGATGCTGTGATTGGTGCATTGTTTTTCTTTCTTCCTGTAAAACCTTTTTCAAAAAGAATATACAACACAGGTAAAACAAAAAGTGTGAGGAAGGTTGCAATCAATAGTCCACCGATTACAACGGTTGCTAAAGGTCGTTGCACTTCTGCGCCTGAACCGTTGCTTAATGCCATTGGTAAGAAACCAAGTGAAGCAACAAATGCAGTCATTAGCACAGGTCGCAAACGAATTTTTGTTCCCTTTAAAACAATTTCTCTTGTGTCGGTTTCGCCACTTAGTTTTATTCGGTTGAACTCTGCAATCAATACAATTCCATTTAGCACCGCTACACCAAACAAGGCAATGAAACCAACTCCCGCGCTGATGCTGAAAGGCATACCACGCATGGCTAAGAATAAAATCCCTCCGATTGCTGAAAGTGGAATTGCAGAATAAATAAGCAGTCCTTGTTTTACAGAACCGAAAGCAAAATAGAGTAGTAAAGAAAATTAAAAGCAGTGAAAGCGGAACTACAATTCCTAATCGCTTTTTTGCTGCAATTAAATTTTCAAATGCTCCACCATAAGTAACACATAATATCCTGACGGCATTTTTACTTGCGTACCGATTTTATCCTGCAACTCTTTTACAATGGTCTGCACATCTTTACCACGAACATTGAAGCCAACAATAATTCTTCGCTTGGCATCATCACGCTGAATTTGATTTACACTTTCTTGAATGGAAACATCGGCAACCTGATACAAAGGAATTTCAGTTCAGTTTGAAGTTAGGATTAAAAGATTTTGCACATCTTCTAAATTTTGCCGTTGCTCACCTGCAAGGCGAACTACTAAATCAAAACGCTTTTCATCTTCAAAACAAGTCCGCTGCTTTGCCCTGCAAATGCAGTGTTCACTACATTGTTTATGTCTTCAATATTTAAACCGTATTGCGCAATGATGTTTCGCTTGTAGGAAATAATAACTTGCGGTAATCCTGTAATACTTTCTACATAAATATCTTTTGCACCGGCAATGTGGCTTGCAACATCTCCTAAAAGTGTTGCATATTTTGTGAGTGTGTCTAAATTCTCACCATAGATTTTACAAACCACATCTTGTTTTGCACCTGTCATCAATTCATTGAAACGCATTTGAACGGGATATTGAAAACCATAAGTAACGCCTGGCACATCTTGTAATGCTTCTCCCATTTTTTCGGCAAGCTCGTTAAATGTGTGCGCTGATGTCCATTCACTTTTGTCTTTTAAAATAATCATTAAGTCGGCTGCTTCCATTGGCATTGGGTCGGTGGGGATTTCACCGCTGCCTACTTTACCAATAACTTTTATTACTTCTGGAAATTTATTTTTAAGAATATGTGCTGCCTTTAAACACGCCTCAACCGTAGTGTTGATGTTGCTTCCTGTAAGCACTCTTGTTTCCACTGCAAAGTCGCCTTCTTCTAATGCAGGAATAAATTCTCCACCCATTTGAGAGAAAACTAAAATGGAAATTAGAAACAAACCGATTGTTGCACCGATAATTACTTTAGGGAAATTCAAAACTTTAGACAAATACTTTTGATGTCCATTGATAAAGAAGTCCATCATTCTATCAGAAATATTTTTCTTGTGCGAAATTCCTTTTGCGTAAAAACAATGCACTCATCATTGGAATGTAAGTGAGTGAAAGAATGAATGCACCCAATAAAGCGAATGCAACAGTTTGAGCCATTGGCTTAAACATTTTTCCTTCTATTCCTTCCAAAGAAAAAATGGGGAGATAGACAATGAGAATAATTATTTGCCCGAACACTGCACTGTTCATCATGCGGCTTGCTGAATGATTTACTTCAACATCCATTTCATCCTGACTGACTCGCGTTAATTGTGCAAACTTTTTATTGTGAACCAAACTGTGCATGACGGCTTCTACAATAATTACTGCACCGTCCACAATCAAACCGAAAGCCAACGCACCTAAACTCATTTAGGTTTCCGCTAACGCCAAACATGTTCATCATAATTACTGCAAACAACATGGCTAACGGAATTACAGATGCAACTAAAAGCCCTGCACGGAAATTTCCTAAGAACAAAACCAAAACAAAAATTACAATCAATGCACCTTCCAATAAATTTTTTGAAACTGTTCCGATTGCACTGTTCACCATTTTTGTTCTGTCAAGAAATGGTTCAATGACTACACCTTCGGGTAAAGTTTTTTGAATTTGTGTGATGCGCTCTTTTACATTTTTAATTACATCACTGCTGTTGCCGCCTTTCAGCATCATCACTACTGCGCCTGCCGCCTCGCCTTCGTCATTGTAAGTCATGCCTCCGTAACGCACTGCACTTCCTATTCTCACTTCGGCTACATCATTTATTAAAAGCGGTGTTCCGTTAGCGGTGTTTTTTACAACGATACTTTTTATATCGTCAATGTTTCCAATCAAACCTTCACTGCGGATATAAAGCACGGTTGATTTTTTTTCAATGTATGCTCCGCCTGTGTTTCCGTTGTTGCGTTCTAAAGCAGTGAACACATCGTTGATTGTTATATTGAATGATTTCAGTTTGTTGGCATCAATGGCAATTTCATATTGCTTTAATTTACCTCCAAAGCTGCTCACATCTGCACCACCTTTTACACCTAACAATTGTCTGCGCACAATCCAATCTTGTATTGTCCGCAATTCTGTTGCATCATATTTAGTTTCGTAACCGTGTTTAGCACGAATTACATATTGATAGATTGCTCCCAAGCCCGTTGTAACAGGTGCTAATTCAGGAGAACCTAATCCTTTCGGGATTTGCTGTTGTGCTAATTTTAATCTTTCGGTTACTTGTTGTCTTGCCCAATACACATCCACATCATCATCAAAAACAATTGTGATTAAAGAAAGTCCGAACCGTGAGAAACTTCTTATTTCTTTTAGTCCGGAAATGTTGCTGTTAGCTTGTTCAATTGGGAATGTGATGAACCGTTCCACATCAGGCGCACCCAACGAAGGTGCAGTAGTTATTACCTGCACTTGGTTGTCGGTGATGTCGGGCACGGCATCAATCGGCAGTTTTGTAATTTGGTAACTGCCGTAACCAATGAGGGCTAAAAGGAATAGCCCTATTATGAGTTTGTTCTTTATAGAGAACGCAATTATTTTATTGAGCATTTGCGATTTTTATTTTAAATGATGATTGAAGTAATGGAGAACCCTTGCAATGGTTGCTGCAATCAGCACTAAACTCAATGCTCCAACTAAAAGATATTTCACAATGAGAACGGGAGTGAGTTTGATGCTTTTTTTCTTTTTTGTTTTAGCAGCCAATTATTTTATTTAATCAAGTTAATAAATGAACTGTGCCTTTGATGCCGTAAGGCATCAAAAGAAATTAGTTCGCTGAAAGGCGAACTATTAATAAAAATTCATTAACTAATTTTTGGCGGCTGCCAGATGGAAGAATGTTCCAGTGAAGAAAAGGACTGGTAAAGGATTGGAAAATCTTTTACCGAAAATTCAGGCATGATGCTGAATATTGAAAAATGTAAAATCGTGATTGCGGTTGAACAACAAGAGCAAGAACAAAGTGGACTGCAAATATCATTATGCGCCTGATGGTGTTCTTGTGCTGATTGTAAGTTGTGTTCGGTTTGATGTGAAGTGTTATCGCAAGCATCGGCACATGGAATTAGCGTCATTACCAAGAAGGTAATGGCTAAAAATGTGGCAATTATTTGGCGAATTTGATTCACGGGGCAAATGTACTTAAAGTTTTAACGAAAACCTAAAAAAAGGTTAGGAAGGGAGGAAGCCAATGCTCCAATGGCTTTTCATTTACAAAAAGCAAAGGGTTTCTCTGCCACCATTTCGGGGTTTTTCGTTATTTATATTTATGACTAATTTATTTCCTTTTAAAACTACAAAACAAAAAATTCTGTATCGTGTTGAATGGTGTAGTATGGTTTTCTGTTACACATTTTATTTTTTCAAAACCATTTTGCAGTTGCTGTTGTAATTCTTCTTCGGTGTATTGGTGAACATCTAGCATACTACATTTTTTAGGTCCTTATCAGAGAAAGTTCCAATTGCCATAAAACCTTTTCTGCCTTGTCGTGCTGTTGTCAGGTAAGTATTTATGTCGTCTGTGGTTGTGAGGAAATGAAATGTGGCTCTATCGTGCCAGCAATCAAAAGTAGTTGACGGAAGAAATTCTGTTACATCACTTACAATCCAATTAACTTTAGCTGCTCTTTTCGCCCAGACGCTGTTTTGCTCTTTCGATTGCTTTTTCTGAAATATCAAGTACCGACACATTTTCAAACCCTTCGTCAAGAAGATAATCAACTAATTTACTGTCGCCTCCGCCAATATCAATGATGCTGGCTGTCTTTGGTAGATTGAAACTATGCACAAAGTCCAAAGATGTTTTTGGAAGTTCTTGTGCCCAGCTTACTTCGTGGGGTTGCTTAGTAGCGTAAACTTTTTCCCAATGTTCTTTTCTTGTTTCCATTTTATTTGTTTCATAATATTATAAAAACCAAAGATTTTCTTTGGCGAACTCAGGTAGTTTATCATACTTGAAGTAAGGATAAATTTCTGCAACCATTTCAGGATATTTAATTGTAACAGGTAAATTTTGCTGACTTACACTTTTCCAATACATTCTGCTAAACTGATACACCTGGTCAACTAACTGTTCAATTACTTGCATGTCATCTAACAACCCTTCCTGAGAACAAAGAATGAAAGTTTAACCGGGAAATGATATTCCTTTTTTGATGGCTGTGATGCTTCATCATAACGTGTGTTGTTAAAAAGCAAATATTCCTGCCAACCAATTTTTACGATTGTGCCACTATAAGGCATCAGGTTAGGACTGCTGGTATCAAAAGCCAGCAACTCTTTACTTTCAGTTTTATTAATGGTAACTACTATTACGGGAATACCGAGACCTAAAGCGCGAAGTGTATCTAAAATTGGTTTCAATTCTTTTTTACTCAGGTCTTTGTAGAAATGAATAATAAGGCGTGTGGCTTTGTAATTGGATGCAATGAATTTACCTACTGCTTCACGAATGGAACCTGCTAACATATCCGTATCATTTGCACCAAAGCAATCAAAACCTTTAAAGTTGCCTTCGTTGTTGAAACAAAAAGCTGAACCTACAAAACGAGATTTGAAAGTAGTTGAATAGAATGCACCGATACCAACAATCAGTTCGTTGTTGGTAGTACGGTTCAAGCGCCAGGGGATGCCTCCTAACTTTGCAAGGATTGCAATTTCAATATTTGGCAAGTAATATTTGAAATCGGATTTTGAAATATTATCAGTGTAAATTACCTGAGAGGTTATACTATGTTGTAGTAAGGTTTCTTTAATTCTATAATAAACATTTTTATTTTGAGGAGTGGCATTTATTTTTGAAACGGGGCTGATATATATTGCCATGTATTTTGTATCAGGCAATTTTTCTTTATTTTTTATTGCTTTCTCAACTATTTGTGCAGCCACAGCTAATGATTCAAAAGTTATGCTGTCTTCTTTATTAATGGAAAACTTTTGATGAATAAAATCCTGCATGTTTGGAAAAGCAGGGTAGGCGTAGCCTTCCTGCTTAAAACCTTCAATGAAAAAATTATACAGCTTTGCGACCTGCTGCCTTTGATTACTTTGATAAATGAAAAAGAAACGAACGTTGTTTGGTGGCGGTACGGGTTTGCACGGACCTAATTTTTTCATGTCTGTTTTAGGTTCCTTGCCTACACCTTTTCCGAAAAGCAATTCATTGCTTGCATCACTAATCCTTTGCACGGATGTACCGTTTGCTTTATAAAAACCATCAGGCGAAATGGGAATAATATTTTTGAAGGCTTCGGTATTTAAAAACGTATCATAAAATTCCTGCAACGTTTTACGGTAACGCGGATAGCGATTACTGAAATCAGGAATATCAAATGCAATTCCTAAATGCGGTTTTAGCCTGTTGCTTAGAACAGGAAATAATTTATCAAGGTTTAATTTATGGCGGTCGGGTAAATATTTGTAGCGGTGCAATTCACCATCACAGTTAATCCAATTGTAGTTATCTGTCTCAAAGTTTACCATGTCTTTGAGGCTGGTGTTATACACTTTGGTTTTACCGTCATAAGATAAAACCAATTCAGGACCTTCGGTAATGCGGGAGTGCTGAACTTTTAAAGTAAATTGGTTGTACACTTTGTATGTATCGGAACCTGCCTTCGGGTTTAATATCCAAACCTCCACTTCATTTGTAAAATTGTTGCGCCACACATCTGCAACACCAATAAAATATTGACGGATTAAATGCCTGTAATAGTGTTGAGCAAAGCGAGTACACTTAGTTAAATCAATGTTCAAAGGGATTGCATTTTCTTTTGCCGGAAGAAAATCAGTATAGAGCCAGTTACCCTCATCAAAATCTTCGTCTTTTATTTCATCTTCAATTGCTCCCTTTAAATCATCTTTTGAAATAGGGCAATATCCTTCCTGCCATGTTTTGTAAAAAGCAAATTCAGCCTCCCGGATGGGGGCTGTGAAAGGAATGATGTTTAGGAGTAGTTGCTGGTTCATTTGCTAAAATATTTTCTTTATCGTTTCATCTCCACTAATATTTCTAACTTTTATTCTCAAAGGTTTTTTGTCGCTTGTGATTTTGCCGTCCCAAAAGTTTTTTGATTTTACTCCGTTAGTAATTACAAAACCAAGTTTATCAATTTTAATTTCTGTGGAGCTGTGCCATTGTCCTTCTTTGTTTTCACAGTCAAGGGCAATGAGTTCTATCAATTCTAATCCATCATCACTGATATTTATAGGATTGAATTTTTTACCTTTAGCAACCGATTGTAAATTTCCTTTTTGGTTGAACTCACCGATTTTCTGAATTAAACGGTCGCTGATGAATTTGGTAATTTCTGTTTCATAACCGTCTTTAGTTTCGGTGGTTTTAAAATCTATGATATCCTCAATTACAACATCGTGTAATAGATTTTTCAGGTCTTTTAATTCAACTTCTATTTCGGTGGCATTGTTGTCTTTAATGAATTTTTCTAAGGCCTTTTGGTCGTCAATGTCTATGTAATACACAATTACTTTTTTGGCGTTGACTTCTAAATTTTGCAGTTCCTGATTGATGATGTTGTTAATGGTCGGAATGTCCAAAACCTTTTCTTGTGTATTAAGCAAATTAGGAACGTAAACTGGCACAATGCCTTCTTTACTTTTTGTGATTGCACCAAACCAAAAATTGCTAATTCCTTTTACTCCTTTTTGTAAACCCGGAATAAGTGTTGCCAACTTATCCATTGTTTGCTGTGGGTTGCGGAATAAGCTAACACCATCTTTTATTTCTAAAATTTGAAAATTGGCTTTGGCTTCAACTAATCTATCTCTTACCGTCTGAATACTATTTAAACCAATGTCAACGTGAATAAACTTTCTTCCTAAATCGTTGGATACTTTTGCTGTAACTCCACTTCCACCGAAGAAATCAACGACAATCATCTTTTCGGTTTTTTCATCATTTTTCCATTCATTAGTACTCGCTTTTATTATCCTTTGTAAAAGCTTTTCTGGTTTTTGGGTTGAATAATCAACAACTTCACCTTGGGCATTTGCTGCTTTACCAATGGAACGTCCATCCAATCTTCGAACTTTTTCCATTTTGGTCGTAGTATATTAACTCACCATTTTCATCTTTCTTTTGAACTGCCTTTTTTAAGTCAGAATCCCAAACTCTTGCAGTTTGCTTTCTTTGCTTATCAACTGGAACTCGAATTTTATTGAATTTCGGTGTGTCTGAATTTGAATAGAAAAAAATCACATCGTGATTAGAATGAAAATCATCTTTGCGTTTCATGCCAACTTGTAGTAAGCCAAATTATTTCATTGATAAATCCTTCTTCGCCAAAAACTTCATCCATTAATATTTTTACATAATGACCGATGTGATGGTCCAGATGCATAAAAATACCAGAAGTTTCACTCATAATACTTTTTATAGCCATCAAGTTTTCATACATCCAATTCAAGTAATCTTCTTTCTGCCAAATATCACCATACATTTTTTCCTCAAATGCTTTCAACTCTTCCAAGTCCATTTGCTGCTCAGCTTCTGGCTATTTTTGCAGCAAGTTTTGGGTTTCTTCTTAAGTAAATATTCTTGCATAGTCTGCACCGCTGGCAAAAGGGGATCAATACTAAACCAAATCAACTTTAATTCCTTGTTCTTTTAAATAGGCACAAGCCGAAATACATTCGCCACGGATTACCAAATTTTCCGAAGGTTCGCCTACAGTTTCCAATGGTTCTACTTCGTAATAAGGCATACCTCTTTTTATGCGGTCGTAAACTTTATCGTTTTCACGGTAACGTAAAACCCTTTGTGTTCGGGTAATGTTGTCTAATATCGCTTGTCCTTCAACCGTGTTAGGGTAATATGGAATGTATTTTATTGGCATATCTTAATCGTTAAAAAACTGGTTTAACTTGTTGTTCAATTTTGTGATGTTGGCTGCAATGTTTTTACTGTCTTCCAAATAGAGGAAGTCGAAACGTTGATAGCCGAATTTTTCTTGATTGAGTTTTAAAAACTCGGTTTCTACAAAGTTTTTCTTTTTCACAAAGTCAGGATTATTGCTAAAACCTTCACCCTTTGTTTCAATCATTAAAACCTTGTGAATTTTTTCTTTCTCAGTTCTTTTAATAATGAGAAAGTCAGTTGTGTATTCTCCAACTTTATTCCAACGCTTTGAATTATTTTTTGCAAAGCAATCAATTTTAAATTGCGTCAGATAATTATCACCGTTGTAGTAAATTTCCAAATCCTTCGTCTTAAATTCCGCTAAACGCAATGTTTCTTGTATGGCTTGCATTTCAAAACCACTACTACCGCTTGCACCAAAATTGTAAGGTAAATAATGGAATGTATTATTTTTAGATTTTATTGGTAGAGAATAATCTTTATCGGATTTGAAAGTTTCATATTCAGGAACCCACTTTTCCATTCCTTGACTTATCATTGTTTCCTTCATTACCTGATAAGCCTTTTCAACTTCTGCCCAGTCAAATTCTATATCTGCATTTGTTTTATCTAACTCAAGAATTTTGTTTGTGTCAGCTTCGTTTGGATAGAGTTTAGGATTTTTCTCTACATCGGTCAAGCGTTCTGCAATCAATAATTCCGCTTGTTTGGAATTACTTCTGTGTCTGTTTGTAATTCTCTTTTGATACTAAACGCAACACGAATTTTTGATTGTATATAATGCAAATCATACAACTCATTAAAAAATCGGTTTCCGTCTTTTTCAAAAGAAACGGTTTCAAAAATTTCGTTTAGTTCTGCATCGTATTGATGCAATTGTGTTTCTGAAATCAACCCAAAACTTTGACGGCTTATTTCAAAAAGCCATTGGTTGTAATTTGCAAATGCAATTCCTGTTTCGTTAATGATGTCAATAGTTCCAGTATCAATGTTTGATATTTCGCTGGTGCTGATTAAGGCAGAAGCCTTGTAATCTTCCATCTTTTTAATGATGGCTTTTAACTTGGCTTTTGTGTTTGCTGTTTCTTCTTCATCAATACTTTGATAGGTAACTTTCATTTGATAAAATTCCACTTTCGGCAATTGCAAATATTCCATACGGCTGTGGCGTTCCACCATTTCGGCTTTCCCTATTCGTTTGGTGCTGTTCAGTTCGTCAATGCTGCTGTTTTGCTCTTGCTTCAACTGTTTGTTAAGTGTATCGGCATTGTCTTTATTCAGCCAAATCAAAGCCGTTTCTTCTTTTCCTTTGTCTACTTGGCGTAAACATCTGCAAGATGTTTGTAGCACCATATTTTGTGGGCTGTCGCCTTTTTGCGAAAGAATTACGCCTGTTAAACTTGGACAGTCCCAACCTTCTTTGCCTACTTGAACTAAAAGAATGTAACGCTTTTTTGAAATTGACAAATCCAAGGAACGGAACTCTAATTCATTCTCTTTTGGCAAAGTGTATTTTTTATTTCCTCCGTGAAATTTTAAAATCTCGGTAGGATTGATTTTCAATTCGCTTGTCAGAAACGGATAAACTTCTTCTTCTAAAACCTCAATGTTACTGCAATAGATAGCTATTTTAGCAATAGCACCATTTTCATAAACAGTTTTCTTGTAAAGTGTATCAAAGTCCTCAATTCCTTTTTTAATGATTTGAAAGCGGTCAAGGTTTTGTCCGATTTTTACTGTTGGCGTTTTGAGGAATTTTTTTAATTGCTGTTACCAACGGATAATAATAAACCGTGTTGGTTATTTGCGAAAATTTAAAAGCGTAATCACCTGCTTTAATAGTTTCAGCACCTTGCAAATAGGGCGTTCCTGAAAAACCTAAAACGGTTGTAATGTTCCCTTTGCTGTGCCAATAATTTACGGCTTGCCGTAATTTAATATCATCGGTTGCAGCGTGGTGTACTTCATCTATCAGGATTGTCAAGTTCGGAATTTGCCCGAACAATCTTTTTAAATCGTTGCTTGTGTCTTTTTCTTCTTCTTCCAGTTCCAATTCTGTTTGAGCATTGAATTTGAAACTTTCTAAAATCACTTTCTCCGCATTTACTACAAACACTTGTCCGAATGGATTAGGCAAACAGGCGTTTACTTTTTGTGCATTTGGATTTCTTGCCTTGTTACTTTTCTTCGCTGATTTCTGCTCGTCCAAAACATCAAACTTCAATAGTTTTTTCAGTTTGCTTGCTGATGGTTCGGGCAATACCCAAGAAGGGTCGTAATTTTCAATTGTCTTTAAACTTGGAACGATAGAAGATTTTAAACCCGAAGGAATAAGCACTAAAAAATTATGTGCAAATGCTTTGTTCTCTGGTTCGTTGTCGGCAAAATACAAGTCCAAATAAATGAAAGCCGCCATCAAAAAAGTTTTACCTGCACCCATTGGCAAACTCATTAAATAGTCGGCATAACTTACATTGTAGAAAATGCTTTTTATAATAGTGTCGTAATCTAATTCAGTTGGTTTGTCAACGATTAGTTTTTCCAATTCAGGAAGTAAAGAACCGTTACCGTTTTTTGTTCTTGCAAAGTCATACAGTGCAAAAGCATCTTTATTGGCGGTTAAAAAATCTCTTGCCTTTTGATTAATATTCAGTTTTGATAAGTCTGTGCCGTTGGTAAAAAAGCCTTCTGAAAATAATTGCCAAAGTGGTTTATTCTGTCCTTGTATTTTTAGAAACAAGTAAGTTTCAATCGCTTCAATTTGCGTATCACGCAACTGTCCTTTGTCACGGATATACTTTATCAAATCACTAATGGTGCAGTCGTCAGACTGCAACCATTTGTTTTTCTTTTCTTGTATGATATAATGAAGCATTACTTTTTCTTTATTTGTTTAGATACTGATTTCAATGCTTCGTCTGCCATTGGTTCGCCTTGAACCATATTATACAATTGGTCGGCAAGCCAAAGGGTTTGCAATTCTTCTACATCAGCTTTGAGTATTTGGGCTAATAATGGGATTTGCTCTTTCTTTAATTGCCTGTCGCCTCGTTCTACTTTGCTAATAATAGAAGTGTCCACATCTAATTGTGAAGCAAGCTGCCGCAGTAACAAATTTTGCTTCGTTCTTAGTTCTCTAATTCGTTCACCAAACTGTGTTGCCATTATAATAATATTGTCTTGACAAATATTGGCAAATATAAGAAAACAAAGCAAAGTTACTAAAAAAAGTAGTACTTGAAAAAGATTTGAGAAAGTGGGGAAATGAGGATTTGAGGAAAGGCGGTTTAACGCTTCCTCATATCCTTAAATCCTCAAATAGGAACTATTGAGGATTTTTGGCGTTGGGGTTGGTGTACTGGTCGTGACCATCGTACTGGATAATATCAGCATCTTTAAACTCCTTGATGTAACGCTGTGCTGACTTGTCGGTAATGCCCAAACTTGAGGCTGTGGCTACATAGGTTTGGCGGTTGAAATGGTAAGGCAGGTTTTCTAAAACTGCTCTTTCTTGTGCTTTGGTTTTGGCTTGTAGGTTTCCTGGGCTATTTGAGAATATACATAACTGCTATGCTTTACCAGTATGGTAATCATATCCAACGTGTTTTGAAAGTCGGTATCAGTGCAATAAAGGTTTTGTTCTATGCTTCCATCTTCCATAATTCGGAGTGCTGAAAAAATCATCATTATTCGGTAGGCAATTAAGCCCAAACGCCTTACTGAACTGATAATCTCTTCTTCTTGGATATTGACATACAGTGTTTGCATTTTCTCAAAGAATTGGTTGAATTGCAATTGCTGTGATGGGGTCAAAGAAAAGTGTACATCGGGGTTGGCTTGTAAAGTTTGGTACAAACTGAAAAACTCATTGCCCAGACTTTTCAAAATGCACATCCAAACCGTTTTCGGTTTTAGAGGCAAACACATCTTTCCAAATCAATTTCATATTCATTACATAGAACATAAAACGGCTGAACAAACCATTTTCAGCATTTGGAATGAGGGTTGTTATTTGCTTGGGAGTACCTGAAAGTAAAGCTGATAAACAAGGTCTGTCAATTTCTACATACTCCTTGTCTGTTCTACGATAGTATGAGATAGGTTCGTGTTGAAAAGCATTGCGAAAACCATCGCTAAAGTCTCCGTAATCGCTTTTAAATGCTTTGGCAAGGTATCGCCCTCTGTTTCAAAAAATAAGCCCTCTTTTATCGCTATCGCCCAATATTTCTAAAAAGCCTGTTGCACTGTTATTGGCAGGAATGAACAACATTTTTGGGGTGGTTTCTGTGGCTTTTCGGTGTTGGCATCTTTACCCTTGTTTGCGTTGTACTCTTGCATATCCACTTCAAACTGTTGCTTCATTATCTTGGCTTGGTTTCTTAGTGCTAAGTGTATAGGTTCAACCAATTTTCGGCAATGAATTAAAATGCCTTTCCCTGCTGATGCTTTGGCAGAAATGAAAATGAACAAGTTTGTATTTACTGGATTGTCGCCATACTTACCAATGAGTTTAGGAAATGCCACACTTAACGTAACCAATGAACCTAACAATAAAATATCCCTTTCCTCTTTGGTGGTGGCTACTTGTGTAATGTGTTTTAAAAACTCTGGTATTGTGTCAAACACTGCATCGGGCAAAGTAGGCATTTGTTCTTCGGGCTTGGCTTCCTCTTGATCCGTTGCCTTTTGCTTGGGTTCAAACTTCTTATGTTCTTGGGTGTGGTGTGAATAGGCACTATTTACGGCAGTCTTAATTTCTCTTTCAGATAAATCAAAATGCTGTGTACATAGTATTTCAGTATCGGATTGCGATAAACCAACTCTGTTTGCAATTAGAAGCAAGCAGATAAATAAAATTGTTTCTGTTACCATCGGTATATGTTAATTTTTGATTTGTAAATTGAATTTGTTGATTGAATAAAAATGTAATGTTGAGGTCTTCGGGTTCTGCCTGTTCTATTGGAACAACTGGAGCAATAGCCGAAGGCGTTTGCGATTGTTGTTCTTGAATGAATTGGGGCAAAGCCACAATGAATTTCTCGTTTTGGATGGTTCGGTATGCGTTGGGGTCGTGGCTCATAAAACAAAGCCTTGTAACATCTTTTGCAGCTTGGGTCTGCCTTTAATCCTGTGGCATCTTCATAATACTTCTGCACTTGCAAATAAGCAATGTCGTGGTGTTCCAGTTCTGTGCTTACCTCAACAAATACTTTTAAGCCATTGCCACTTGGACTAATGAAGCAAAGTGATGTGTAGGAGATTTTGCTAATGATTGCAAACGCAGTTTGCAACTGTTCCTGTGTGAGTTTGTCAAAATCTAAATGCACAAAGCCACTGTACATTTTCAAGAAAAGGCATTTGCCTTTTTCGCTAAATACAGCCGAAGGCGTAAAGCTAATAACTGTTTCTTTTTGTTGTCGGCTTCTTCCTTTTTGCCTTGTGCAACAAGATTGCGGATTTCTTCTACTTCCGTTTTGTACTTGTCGGAAATAATGTCTTTACCTATCAGCAGTAGAGATTTTTTTTCTACCGGGATAGTAAAGTTTCTAAATATGGTACTTGATGCCATTTCTTTTCTTTCTTATCGGTTAAAAAATTCTATTTGCGTTTGTTCTTGAGTATGTACTCGGTAGCCATAGCATCAATTTCATCGGTTGATGATTGACGGTTACGCTGCAACCAGTCGTCTAACTCGGAACGCTTGAAATAGAGTTTCTTTCCTGGGGACAGAAATGGGGAATACTCTTTGTACTTGTAAGTTTGTACAAATGTGAGGGGCTTACATCAAGGAATGTGCAAGCCTCGTTGAAGTTTAATACTGTTTTTTGCAGTAAGTTTTGCTCATCTAATTTGTTTGCAATTTCTGTGAGCTTGTCGAGAATTAAATTTTCTGTTGCCATCGTAAAATATTTTTTTGTTTACGATGTCAAAATTCTACAATGCAGCAGGGGCAAAGGTTAAGGGGTTATTCCCTTAATCACTATTCATAATAATCTTAATGTTTTTTATTGCATTTGTTTGAAGATTTTATCAATAGTTGCCTTTTCTTTCGGCTCAACTGCGTTCTTATTATTACTTGCTGAAAGATTATTTGCAGTAATTAGATTGTCGCTTTTAGAATAGAACAATTGCGATTTTTCAATATTGGCTAAAGTGAGATTATGAAAGTATGGTTTGATTTATTACGATGTATCTAAAGTTCTTTGTTTCGCAACCGATTTGGATTTTTACAGAATTGGGTAATATGCTTTTTGATATTAATACTTTCAATAATTCATCTGCACTGGTAACATCTTCATTCAAAAATTCTACTTGGTGGCACAATTGATTTACTACTGATTTCAACTTTTCAAAATCATCTTTAAAGCCAAAGTTTAATACCTCTTGTCCTTTGAAATCAATATCCGCAGGGGTTAATGGTTTCAACTCTTGTATTAATGCCTTTGGTAAATTCAAATCCAACAAATAAAAATCTTCAATACTGGTGGGGCTGTCAATACTGTCTTTGCTCAATTCCTGAATATCAAAAAACAAAATAGTAAGGTGTTGCCTTAATAACTGCAATACAAAATGTGATAAGGTGCTTTGCTCGGTGGGTACTTCCTCAAATCCTCTTTCCTTAATCTCCTTAACTGTGTTTACGGTTAAGGCTTTGATGTTCTTTAATGCAATGGTGGTGTGGTACACTATATCCACCTTTTTGCTGTACTTCTGCATCTTGGCATTAAAAGCATTGTAAACACGAAGTGTTTCAAGGCTGATAACGGCATTATAAAATTTGCTTACGGCATCGCTGTAAGTTGGAAAATCAATTGCGAAGCAATGGTTTTTCAAAGTACTTAGTTCCTTTGTATTTGCTTTGTAAGCCATTTGGTGAGGTCGGAATAATCAGCAGCAGTATTTGAAGCTGCTGCACCAGCTCGGCTTCATGGAGGGTTCTTTGCTGCCTACCTTTTTTTATTTTTCTCGTTGATGGCTTTTGTGCCTTTGGCATCAAAGTCAGGGAGCATAAGTTCTTTGAACAAATGCTATTCAATATTTTTATTTCCATTATAAGCCAATATTTATTTTGTTAAGCTGCTACTGTTTCTTTTCATCAATTACATTAGCATAAATCTGTTTTTAAATGCCTGTGTCCAAGCAACTTTGATACTGTGAAAATATCAGTACCTAAAGTAAGCTGTAATGTAGCGTATGTGTGCCTTGCACTTTAGTGGAAAGTGATGTGCTTTTCAATACCTGCCTTTACCATCCAACGGTATAAATCAGCATTACGACTATCGGAATAAATTAAATCGGGAAATACCGGGTCGGCTGGCTTTCCTTTGTCTCCTAATAAATTAGAGGCGGCATCGGATATGGGCAAGGTTTCAGATCCTTATGTTTGTGGCTGTACGAAACGGAGGTAATGGCCTAACTCGGTTGATTGTTGCAGTTCACTCCGTTTCAATGTGTGAAATATCGCTGAAACGTAACCCTGTAAGACAAGCAAAAATAAAAGCCCTTCATCAACTCGTTTTTACATTCGGTTTTGGCTAAGGTCTTTGAATTCATCAAGGGTTAAAAACTCTCTTACTCGGTTCGCCCTTGTGGCAAGCCTTCTACCATTTCAGCAGGGTTGGTTTTTAGTATGCCATCTCCCTCACAGCTTGTTTAAGGTGCTGCTCTAAACTTATTAAAGTAGCTGGTTGTTGGTATTGGTTGAAATTGCCTTTTTGGTTTTGGTACTGGCTTCTTTCACAGGTAATCCTGGACCATCAACAAAGGCTTTATTGATTTGGTTAAATTAGCCCATATCCTCTTGGGCAATACTTTTCCAAGTGCTTTATCGGTACTATCCGAATTGCCATAATTCCCTTTGCTGTCTTTTCTCTTTTCAGCTAATGCCTCCATATACATAATGAAGTACGTTTTAGCTTCTCCTTATCGTGGGGAAATCATAAGTGCTGTTTGTATCTCCAAATGCCTTTTACTGCGGATGGTTTCGGCTAATGCCAGTATCTTTTTATTCTCTTCTTTTACAGCATTGGTGAGCTTCCTTTTTCGGGGTCGGGTGTTAGGTACAAATTCAAATACTCA
>JADKFV010000002.1 GCA_016717325.1 Bacteroidota bacterium
TAATATTACTTACTGTGTCGAACTTAAATTCGTTAAGTAATTTATCGGTATTCGAAATTGTTTTTGAAAGATTAAAATAGTGTGTTGTTTTTGCTTTCCATTCCATTGGCACTTTAGGATGATTTGCATCATATTCCCAGGGATGAATATAAAACATGTTTGGCAGATTTTCTTTATCGCGGTTTCGCATTCCCATAGCCGTAAAGTTGTAAGGAAAAATACGAAAATATGCTCCGCCAATGGCCCAATTCTTTTTCAAAAATTTAAACCTCGAAACCGGAAATTCTATCAAGCTGTTTTCTTTTATACTAAATATTTTGTCGGGGCATGTTGAAATTCCATAGCGCCATGTTTTTATGGGCGATATGCTGCAATCTATTGTGTAGCCTTCTTCTTTCAATATATCAAGTGCCCACAAACTTTTGTTGGTGATAGAAAAAAACGGAGAACGGTGAGCAACTATTTCTTTGCCAGTAATATTTTCTATAAGTTGTTTTGTTTTTTTTATCTCTTCGCGAAACTCATCACGAGTTTGTTTATACACTTTTTCGTGTGAGTATGTGTGTGATGCAAGTTCATGCCCTGCGGCATGCAATTCTTTTATCAGGTGTGGATATTTTTCGGCAACCCAACCCAAAGTAAACCATGTTGCTTTTGTGTTGTGCTTTTGCAGGAGATTAAATATGGTGTAAAATCCTTTTTCGATGCGGGTTTCATACGATGGCCAGTCGGCAAAGGGTTTTTCAATTCCCTGATACCAATCTTCTAAATCGATACTAAATGCAGCTTTATTCAATTGTTGCGTAGCCATTGTTGCAATATTATTAAATTCCACAATCGTTGGAAAAGAAAATCGTGATTGCCATCATTAAATTTTTTAACAAGACCTGTTACATATTTTGAATCAAGTACACCAAATTTATTTATGATGGTTTCATTTAAGTTGTCGTCAATTAAAAAATGCAAATCGTTTTTTAACCATCTTGCAAGTGGAATAGAGAAACCTTGCTTGGGCCTATTGAAATATTGTGATGGAAGATAATCATGTAAAATATCTTTGAGTATAAATTTTGCTACACCATTTTTCACTTTCCAGTCGGTAGGCATATTCATGGCATAGTCTACAATATTGTGATCGAGCAAAGGCACACGTACTTCCAATGAATGCTTCATGCTTACTCTATCGGTTTTTGTAAGTAAGTCATCGGGCAGGTAAAGATAGAAATCTAGCAATGCCTGTTTTTCGATTGACGATAATTTACGGTTGAATTTTTTTTCGAAGTGCAAATCTTTAGCCTCGAGTATAAGCTCAAACGATTTTGTTGTTTTCACGAATTGCGAAATTTCTTTTTCCGAAAAATAGTATTGCTCCTGACTGAAAATGTGCGAATGAAAATTTAGAAAGTGCCGGTTCGTGCAATAATCTCGCAATACGTTTGTAACGCGATGACATCATATTCATGGTTTTGGCAATTGCGTGGCGCGAATATTTCATTGCCGGTTTCGATAACCTTGCTGCCCACTGATGACTGCCGTAACCAAAAAATAATTCGTCACCGCCATCGCCTGCCAGGGCAATAGTAACATGCTTACGCGCCAGTTCCGAAACCATGTAAGTAGGTATTGCCGAAGGATCGGCAAAGGGCTCATCGTATATCAATGTGATTTGTGAAGCGAGCTCCATAGCATTTTTGTAATGCACTTCGAAAGGATGGTGATTTGTTTTTAAATGACTCGCTACCTGTTGTGCAAACTTCGATTCATCATGACTACTCTCGGCAAAACCTATGGAAAAGGTGTTGATGGTATGTTGCGAATTTTTTACTGCCAGTGCGGTAACTAAACTTGAATCGACACCGCCACTTAAAAAAATACCAAAAGGTACATCGCTGCGCATCTGAATATTTACAGATGTATTTAGCAGTGAATCTAAATGTTGTTTTGAGCTTTTATAATTGGTTAAATAATGTGATGCAATATTTTTTGTGAGCGAATAATATTGAAAAGTATGTAGCCCGTTTTTGCCATATGTAACATAATGGCCCGGTAACAATTTTTTAATGTGCCTGTAGATAGACAATGGTGCAGGCACACAACCGGCATGCAGATAAGCTGCTATGGCCGTGGTATCAATTTCGAAATTTAATGTGTTTACTTTTTTTAATGCCTTTAGTTCCGAGGCAAAAAACATGGCCTCGTTTTGAACCGTGTAGTACAATGGTTTTATTCCACAATGGTCGCGGGCAATGGTAATTTCTTTTTTTTCGGTGTCGTAAATTGCAAAGGCAAACATACCATTGAGTTTTTGTAGCGTTTCTACCCCATAAATATTCCAGCATTCTATCAACACTTCGGTATCGCTTGTTGTATTAAAAGCAATGCTGTGTTTTTGTTTCAATTGTTCGCGCAGTTCTATGTAGTTGTAAATCTCACCATTGAAAATAATAATGTATCGTTTGTTTTGAGAATAGAATGGCTGACCCGAACGTATATCCAAGTCGATAATACTCAAGCGTCTGTGACCAAGGCCAATGGTGCCGTTATAAAAAAATCCTTCGGCATCGGGACCGCGATGTGCTAGAGACATAGTCATGCTTCTTAGCAATGCTTCGTCACAAGTATTCTTGTTATCATAAAAACCTGCTATGCCACACATATCTTATAAGGGTATAGTTTTTATTTTATTTTTATTTTGCAAATACGATTCGCTTTTTATCGCATTCGCAAAGTGCTTAAAATTTTGTAACAAATCTTTTTTTTGTTTGCTTGTCCACATTTTAGTGTAATAAGTATTGCCTGTGCTTATACTTTTTTGTGGAATGTTGTTTACCGAATTCTTATTTGCTATTACTGCCTTTGCAGCATCAATGTATAACTGATGGGCATGTTCCATCACTTTTATTTGTACATCAGTCAGCGTTTCGTTTCCTGTGAAATCAACTTGCGATGTTGTAATAATGTTACCCGAATCGATTCCGGCATCGAGCCACATAATGGTGTTTCCTATCAGATGAAATTTATTGAGCGCAATACACCAGTTAGTGCAATTAGGTCCACCATTTACAAATGGCGATAGGCCGGTGTGCATATTCATTATTCCTAACGGAGGATTAATGCCGATGATGTTATTTTTTATTATTCGTGTTCCCGATACAAGTATCAAATCGGGTTTTAGTGTTTTTATTATTGATTCTGTTTCGGCAGAATTTATATCAATAGTGAAAGAAACATTTGTTGCCGGAAAAGCAGGAAATTTATTTTTGTAAAATGATAACATGTTAAACCATGCATCATCAATAGTTTTATAACGAAGTTTGTTCCAGATATTTTGAAACGATAGCTTTCGTTTAGTGATTTTATTTTCCACAATTATATGGTCAATGCCCAATGCAGTGTGCATTTTATTAGCCAATGCAATTTGGTTGTGTGCATTATTACATAGCATTAAAATTACCGGCTTATCCATGGCGTACAATTTTTTTTGTTCGCTGCATTACTTCATTCATGCGCAAAAATGTTTTCCAGCGCGGTTCATTGTACAACTCTATGCGGGGTATTGCAAACACATCTATATTTTCGCCATGCGATTTTTGTTCTACAGCCATCGCATATTTATATCCTTCTTCGGCACTTAAAGTTTTTACAGTTTCGTTATAGCCCCCAACCGGAAATGCAATAGAGCTGATGTGGCTGTTTATTTTCTCTTCAATTCTTGATTTTGAAATAACCAATTCTGCCCGCACAATATTTTCATTTGTAATATTATTCAACATAGGATGTGTGTGCGAATGTGACCCGATGATAAAATTGCTTTTGTAGAGTTGCATAATATCGTCCCAATGCATCATCACTTTTGGCATGTCTATATCTTGCGTTTGTTCTTCAATGGTTTTTACAATTTCAAGCACTTTATTAAAATCTATTTTTTTTAAATATGCTTTTAATGCCCCGGTAAATTGTACGGTAGAAATATTTTTATCTCGCTGTTTTTGTAATACACTTTCGGGAAGTTTGCACGAAGAGAAATCGATTGTGTTTTTTGTAAAGTATGTGCGGTAATCTATATCGTAAGTCCATGTTGGCACATTATTATCTATGCAATTTGTAACAACATAAAATGTGGCCGGCATTTTATAGTGTTGTAATATGGGAGCAGCATACTCGATATTGTCTTTGTAGCCATCGTCAAACGAAATGGTGGCAAGCGTTTTGCCGCCATGATGTTTTTTCAGATGCATCAATTCATCGGTGCTGATTACATGATATGATTTTTTAATTTGCGAAAGAATGCTTTTGAATTGCGATGTTAGCATAGCAGGCCAGAAGGGATCAGGATTGTCGTTAACACGATGAAATAAAAAATTCTTTACTTTCATTTTAATTTTGTTCAGCAAATAAATCGAAATGATTTGCTCCTTTTATATCATCATCTGTTAAAGGTTTATTACCGGGTATAATGCTTAGTTTATAATTGAGCGTAATTAAAAATTGCACCACATCACTTATTGATGATTGATGGTTGGCGAGCAAGCTATTATTAGTTTCGAGAAATAATTTCGGCTTATATTTAATCAAAGTATTTTTGCTCCAGTAAGCACTTTCATTTCAAATCCTTCCACATCTATTTTTATAACATCAATTTTTGTGGGTTTTATTTCTTCAACTACATCATCCAAGGTTCTAACATCAATCACAGAGTATGATAATTCACTTTTTTCATCATGCAGTATTCTATTCATACCGCGGTTGTTATCATCTTTAATAAACAGCTTCGATTGCATTTTTTTATCACCTAAACCAAAATTGTAAAGCGTTATATTGTTAAAGTTGTTAAGCTTTATATTATTTGTGGCAATTTTAAAATTATGTGCATCGGGCTCAAAGCCATATACAGTAGTGTTGTTGGCGCAAGTAGCAAAGTGCATAGCTGTTGAACCAATGTTAGCACCAATATCAAATATTACTGCACCATCACTTACGCGATTATATAAATCCGAAAGACCATCATCCTCAAAACCAAAGTATAAATAATGACCGATGTAATCACTCAAATCAAGTTCATAAACAAATCCTTCGGCATTAAATTTTGCAATTGAGTTTTTTGCAAATAAAAAATTCGGTGGAGCAATTCTGCCGATTATTGAATGTGGGCTTTTACCGTTTGTCAACCTGCGCAGAATGTTTCGAAATGGAGCGTAACAAAATATTTTTCGTATACTATTGAGGATTATTTTTTTCAATGATTGTGCAGTTTATAGCAGTGAAAATATTTTTATTGTTTTTGTGTGCATCGTATTGTTGCGGCTTCAAATACTTCGGCAAATTTTACCATCGATGCATCAATCTGTTCCATGCCAAATTCCTTTAACCATTGCGATACTGTTTCAAGGCTTTGCGGATTATCGTATGCCGGTGACATCATATCGAAAGTATCGAGTACAACCCACTCGCGCAATTGGGCTTTGCTTAATCCTTTGGGCACGGTGGTACTTATATCGCACACAGGAATAAACCGGTTTACAATTTTACCCACACCAATTTTTTTAAAGAACATGTGCGCACTTATCATCCAGTCCACATTTTTATCTATCAACTTCATCATACGTTGATGGTCCATATTTTTTACAAATGGGCGCAACATATATTTGGCATTTATTTTCGAGTACCAACCTTTTATGGGATAAAAATCTATCACCAATTGTCCACCGGGTTTTACCATATTACATAAGCATTGTACCGAGTTTTTAAAATCGGGAGTGTGCTGCAGTACACCAAGGCAAATTACTTTGTCGAATTGTTTTGGGGCAAAAGGTAAATCGTAAATACTGCCCTGAAAAATATTAAGCCTTTCGTGTGGACCGTTGTTTCTGAAATTTGCTTCCACAGCATTGCTGTAATCAACTGTAAAAATATTTGCTTTGGTATAGTCAATTAGTATTTGGGTAAAGCGGCCGGCACCACTACCTACTTCCAAAATATTTTCTCCGGCAAAGTCATTTTCTTTCCAACCCGTTTGTGCAAACAGGCGAACCTTCGACACATTGTTGCCCGTGTGTTTATCTATTTGTGTTGTTTGAAACGTATTCCATTCTTTTCCAAAGTTCTCGGTATAGTTGCTGTCACTCACTAAACGGTATGCACCATTTTTAAAAGGAAATTTTACCAAACCGTTTTGCAACAAGCCCTCGCTCGATTTTGTGAGTTGCGCTTTTGTATCCGGATCTATTATTAAAATATCATTCATTGTGTGTTGCGGTTTTTTTCTTCAACTGTTTTTTTCTTCAATTGAAATTAGATCTGTTTTGCGATGTAAATAATATTTGTCAATTAACATACCAATTACTATTGCTAATGGAATTAATAACAAAACATCGGCATTTAAAAAATAGCGTACTTCTATATTTCGAAACAACCAGCACATGTATGCATACCATCCTGCAAAGTACATAATAGTGATGGTTAGAAATTCTTTTCTGATGCTTGTAAAAAGTAAAAGCCAAATGCAACAAAATAAACCGGCAAGTATTCCAACTGTTCGAATTCCAAATAGCAATGAGGCTATTATTTTCACACTATTACTTTGCTTGCCATAAAGGCCCGATTTGAACAAACTTTTTTTCAAATTACTGAAGGGAACATTTATGTAATAATTGAATGCATTGTATTTTTTTTGATTTGCAACAAGTTCTTCTGAAAGGTTTGCAATAGCAGCATCACAATTTTGGTTGGATGCAACAGGCGTGTCAATTAAATTTTTATGCAAACGAAAATAACTTACTCCGGTTCCGCAGGTGTCAAGCATGTTTGTAAATGCTGCAAGGTTTGCACTATCGCCACTGTAATGATATGATTGCTCATTCCATGTTACTTTTTCACCGTTCATCAGTTGCGATGCTTGTGGTTCAATATCGGTTTGTACAGCAAAAATATAGCGCATAAATGCAAACCAATCGGGCGACCAAACATTACCTATGTTTGCATCCTGTATAAATATTAATTTATTTTGATTGATATAATTACGGGCAGGCCACAACCCATATGAAAGTGAAAAGAACAACAATAATTGTAAAATATTTTTCAAATACTTTTTTGGATTTTTGATATTAAAAATAAATTCAACAGCAATAATGCAAGGGAACAGAACAATGCACTGTGGCCTTGTAAGCGATGCAAAACCAAGAAACAATGCTGAAAGCGCTAATCGATATTTTTGTGTTGGGTTAGTATAGAAATAAAATGAAGCAAACATAAGTGTTACACTTAATATTTCGGCAGTGGCAGCTCCATCCTACACCAAAGTGAAAGGATACAATGCATAAATGAATGCACCTGCAAGCGATGTGTTTTTATTTTGTGTGAGTTGAAAAACAATTTTGTAACAAAAGAAAATATTCAAAATATCGAGAGCAGATTGTAAAATAACAGCACACAAAAATCCGCGCTCTACAGACATGCCTGTTATTAAATAGCAAAAGCCCAGGAAAAAACTGTAACCCGGTGGGCGATAAAAAACACCATTGGCCCAAGCTGCATTTGCTGTGTAAGTACCCGTGTTGATTAAGTTTACTATGGAGTCCATCCAACCTATAGAATCATCGTGCATGTAGAATGGAGTGCGACCATAATATAAGGGTGCGCCAAAAACGAGAAACATTACCCGAGTAATGATTCCAAGAATGAGGATATGCTTTAAAGAAATTTTCAATTTAATGTGAGAATAAAAACAACGCCCTTGGGCGATATTATTTTTCAAATAACTACAAACGCAAGTATATTTGCAAGTGTACTCAACTAATTGATGAACTAGATTTAATTTATTTGCTATTTTGCAGACAGGCAAACATGTATACATTGCACATATTATAAATTTGAAAGAAGAAATTAAGATGACAACATCCCGGAAAATAAAAAATATCCACACAGCGCCACAAGTGATGATGGGCAATATAGCATTGCGTCAACCTTTTCCGCTGCATGGCTTTGCTCAGTTTAGCCCTTTCATATTATTACATCATTTCGATTTTGATATTGAACCTGGCAACAATTCTTTCGATGTACCTCCTCATCCTCACCGCGGTTTTTGCCCTGTTACATTTATGTACGAAGGGCGCGTGTCGCACAACGATTCTCTTGGCAACAGCAGTGTGATTGGCGATAACGAAGTGCAATGGATAAATGCGGCCCGTGGTATTATTCACAGCGAAACCACCGACAAAGATTTTGTAGAAACCGGAGGCCGGTTTCAGGGTATACAACTATGGATAAATTTACCTGCTGACGAAAAAATGAAAACTCCATCTTACATGCCAATCACCAAAAACGAAATTGTGTTGATTGAAAAAGATGGTGTACAGTTTCGGTTAATTTCAGGAAAGTATCTTGATAAAAAAGGCCCCGCACCTTCCAATGTTTTTACCGCCATGATGCGCATGCAATTGAATAGTAAATTTGAAATAGAATTTGCTGCGTCATACAATGTTGCAATTTATATACTCGAAGGCGATATTGAAATTAATAATTTAGAAAAAGCCACACAACATCAACTTGTTACTTTCGAAAATACGGATGGTGCAATTACTTTAGAAGCATTGAGTCCCGTTAAACTTTTGTTGATGGCCGGTGAGCCTATCCATGAACCTTTGGTAACTCACGGGCCATTTGTAATGAATACACAAACCGAGATTCTTGAAGCCATGCGCGACTATCAACAAGGTAAAATGGGATATTTGTATTAAAGCTCTTTTATATTGATTAGAAAAATAAATGCGGAAGAAAATTAAAAATTTATATTAAATAATTCCTGCAGCCTCCAAATCTTTTTTAATATTCAAAAACACCTCCGATACTTTTTCGTTAAATTCATAAGCAATCAAGCCATGCAAATCTGATGGAAGCGGGGTTTCGTTCTTACGTAGCATGCGCACTTTGCTGCGACCAAACCGGCCACAAAACCAGCCCAGTTCAAACAATACATTGGGCCGTGCCTGAAATGCTTTTGTTTTTTTGTTTTCGACCACATCGTCAGGTGTAATCAACACAAATGCAAATGCACACTTACGGCCATAGTCTTCTAACTTTTCGATAATTGTTTTGCCTCCATCTTGTTCATCGCGCAAAATAATGGGTGTGATATTGAAATTATCTTTAAGTAAATCTTTCAACTCACGAAGGTTGCCTTCTTCGTGACCATGCACTAAAAAAACATTTTTATCTATTGGTTTTAAAAACTCAATTGTTTTAATTTTCTCTTCGGCTTTTTCGGCTTTTTTATCGTACACATCTGCTATGCGGCCAAGCAGTCCCACAATTTTTATTATTTCCGAATTGAAATCATCATCATCGGTTGTATATTTTTTGTAATCGAAACCGCGAATTTCTTTGGCGGCATTTTGGTTAAGCAAAACCTCATTTATATATTTTCCTTCCAGCATCTGTTGCGATAGTAATGCCAGATTAATCATAACATTTGTCAGGTGTCCGAAATATGAAGTAAAGAAATTTATAAAACCATAAAGCTTTCCAAGTTCAAACTCAGTAACAAATTCTTGATTTATATCTTTTTGTTTTTCGTGTAGCGTTGCAATTACCAAAAGTGTTTTATCAAACTCCTCTTTCGATTTTTTAAACCGTTCTTCCATGAATAAAAAGTTCGCCTTCGAATAGTTGGACAATAATTCGATGAATGCAACTACCCAACTCATAAACGATTTTTCGTCAGGAAAATCAATCTTTTCTATGCCCGCATAAATTACTGTTGCCTGGCGAAATGCATTTTCGGCTGTGGCGGCATCCTGCAAAGTAGTTGCGGTGAGTGCAGCATTGTATTGTTCAATAAGCCTTTCGAAGGCATTGTCTATTTTTTCGCGGTCGGTAGTAGCCATGGAATTATTTTTAAAATTTAGATGTGTAAATCGAAGGTGAAATTACGGATATTTCTATTAAAAAATTGATTTCAACCTCAGAATTTCCATTTCTACTTTTGTAAAGTATTAATAAGTTGACCAAGATCGTCCTGTGTTTCGTACATGAAAACATGTATCATTTGGCCGCTTTCATTTATATTTGGCGATGTTTGTGGCATTACATTCCATGCTTCTTCCATGATGCTTTTTGCCAGTTTCAAATCTGTTTTGCCATTTGCTATAAACAATATGTTATTTAAAGGTACGCGATAAATTATTTCTTTTTTATTTCGAAAGCACACCCTTTATTTAGTTCAGTGAAAGTTCTTATATCCATCATCACTTTATTGCTGGTTTGTATAAGATTTTTCAGTACCCTCTTCCACGTAGTGTTGGTGCAGTACATTTCATTAACACGATATCGTCCATCAATATCAGCTATGTTGTCTATCTTGCTTTTGTTTTTTTCTATGAGTAGGGGAGTGGTGTTAAACCTATTTTTTATTCGTCCGGTAAGCAGATAAAGCATGTCTTCAATATCAACAACCGATGCAGTAAGGTCATGTCCTGCAATAAGTGTTATCGGGCCATTCAAAAGCCAATAATTGCGTATCATATCGAACAGTTTCTCGCTTTCGTGTTTCAAAGAAAACACCCTTAAAACCAACAACGTTTTATTAATGCCCATTTCAACTTTGGGAATAAATATTTTAAACGAAATTATTTGAACCAATTTATAAACAACAAATACTGCCACCGTATAAAAGAATAAACTTGTATTGGCAACTGGCAAGCTTAAAGTAAACAGAATGTGCGAAAGCCAAACAAAATCGATAAGCATGATTGTATTGTTATTTGCTTTTTTTATAAAACTATAATTAAGCAACATAAAGCCCAAAGCAAAGCCGCATAGCAAAATAAGAATATTGATAAAATAGAACACCTTTGTTGAATAGTTTTCCATTCCAATAGCTTTCGAAAAATCGTATACAGGATAGAAGTATGCTGCAAGTAAATTCGAATTGCCACTAAGTACTGCGCTTATAAAACTGAGAATTAATATAATGATGAAAAGTGCTGTAACTACAAATGGAAACAATGTGCGTATGTTACGAAATTTGTAAATGACCAGACAAATTATGGTAATCAATGCTGCATTAAATCCTATGCTGGCAAATAATATCAATACATTATAAATCGAATTTTTTGAAAGAAAGTATATAAAAAACATCAGCACTATTATCGCTGTCAGCAGCCACATCTTTTTTATTGCTGCATTATTGTGTCGATAAAATAGGGTAAAGCAAAATAATATAGGTGTCATATGTAGTGCTGTCATAAAAAGAAAAAATACAGGACCCTTTTCCCAAAAACTATCAATTGTAAATACAATGCACATACATGCAGCAGAGGCTGCTATTGACGATAGAAGATGGGGCAGAAAAAATTTGAAATTATTTTCTCCCTCGATTACCTTTCCGTTTTTTTCTGGTAATATAATTTTCAAACCCGGAAACGGATTTTTATTGGGCACCAATATTTCGGGTTCGTCCTCGTTGAAAAGTGAAAATGAGTTTATTTTTTTTTCTACAATCTTTTTAAAAATGTAAACCAGAAAAAACGAAACCGGTATACATAATATAAAACTTAATAATAGGCTGAAGCTGGTAATTCCGTTAAAATAGGTCATGTGAATGTTTTTAGTTAGGTTTAGTGTTGCTAATATAGAACATTTATTTGTAATACAGCGTGGGCATTTTTTTTATATACTAAGAGTAGTTAGATTTTCGAATGAAAATATAATGTGCTCTTAGTATAAAACTGCCGAAGTACAAAAAGCCTATTACGAACGTGGCCTCACTGTGCACGGTTGGGTGTTTGATATTCACACCGGCAAACTTATCGACCTCAAAATAGATTTCCCTCACATACTACAACACATAATGGAAATTTATAAGTTGACGTAGTGATGAGGAATGAATTTATTTTATTTTTTAATTTTAAAGGATGGTATTTCACCAAAGTGTATATTCATAGTTAATACAAAGATTACGGCCAACAAAAGTCTATCCTTATTAAATCAGGAAACTCCACCAATATTACTTTCCTTCAGGCTCGATAAAATCCCAAAGGTTACCATACAAATCTTCGAATACTGCTACTGTTCCATGTGGCTCTTGTGATGGTGGTCGCACAAATTTTATTTTGTTTGTAACCATGTTGTTATAGTCGCGATAAAAATTATCAGTATACAAAAATAAAAATACACGGCCTCCAGTTTGGTTACCTACTGCGGCAAGTTGCCTGTCGTTGGCGGCTTGTGCAAGCAATATTTCGCAACCTTCACTTCCAGGCGGTACTATTACAACCCAACGTTTTGTGTCCGAAAGTTTTGTATCTTCCTTCAATTCGAAATTTAATTTCTGTGTATAATATGCTATGGCCTCGTCATAGTCTTTTACTACCAAAGCAATTTTTGCTAAATGTTGTTTCATTTTTTTTAATGATTATTTTTCAGAATGCAAGAATACTTTTTTGCCACAAATAGGACGCATGAATGCCGAATATTAATTTTAGCTCAGAAGCCACAATAGCACAAATTGTTATTGCAGCTATCTTAAGACTACTCCGAAAAAGTATTTTTGCCACATAAATACTAAGCCATAAAGTGTCATTCCACCGCAAGAATTCATTTGTATTGTTTTGTGGGCTTTAGTTTTTGGTGATTTAGTGGCTATTTGTTTTTATTGACTTTTCAAAGTGGGCGTTACCTTTATTGTATCATTTGCGTTACTATGTGACTTAGCCGCTTTGTTGCTAAAATTTTTTCTTGTTGTTTTACTCAAGGTGATTATCTGCATATGTTTATCAAGTTTAAAACTCAATCAAAATAAAAACACATACTTTCGCCACCAGATTTTGAAAATGGAAGACCAAAAAAACATATACGACTATGCAATTGTAGGTGCCGGTGCCGCAGGTTTACATTTGGCATTGGCCATGATTGACGATAATTATTTCGCTACAAAAAAATATTGATTGTAGAAAAGGAAAGTAAAAACATAAATGACCGCACATGGTGTTTCTGGGAAAATGAAAATGGCCTTTGGGATAAAATAATTACTAAAAGTTGGAGTACGGGTTTTTTTATAACAAAAGAGAAATCCATAAAACTCGACATGAAAAATTATCATTACAAAATGCTGCGGGGTATAGATTTTTACAATCATGCCAAATCAAAAATTTCGAGCACCGAAAATATAAGTTGGATAAACGATGATGTTAAATCCGTTCAAGAGAAGAGAGTGGCAATGTCTCCATCAATTGCAGTGACAAAAAATATTTTGCCCTGCATGTTTTCGATAGCAGAGTGCCGCAAGATTATTTTGCACCAGACAATCCTTACATTATTATTCAGCAACATTTCAAAGGTTGGGTAATAGAAACTGAATCTGATTTTTTTAACGATATAGAATTTGTAATGATGGATTACCGCACACAATGGAAAGATAATGCATGCTTTACATATGTGTTGCCGATATCGCCATGCAAAGCATTGGTAGAGTTTACTTTTTTTACACCTCATTTAGTTGATGATAGTGTATACGACCAAATGTTGAACCAATACATCGATGCAATTTTAAAGCCGGGCAAATACAAAATTACAGAAATAGAAAAGGGAGTTATACCCATGAGTAATTTTCCTTTTCATAAATACCACACACCACACATCACCAAAGTAGGAACGGGTGGGGGATGGGTAAAACCTTCATCGGGTTATTCGTTTAAGAATGCTGAACGCTTTGCGCAGAAAATAATTTCGAATATAAAAGCAAAGCGAATTCCTTCTCATGGTATTGCAAAAAGCCGTTTTCGAAAATACGACACCTTGTTTCTCGATATTTTAAAAACCCAAAATTATCTTGGCGAAAAATTATTTACAGAAATGTATTCAAACTGCCCGGCACATTTAATTTTTAAATTTCTTGATGAACAAACAACCCTCACCGAAGATTTAAAAGTAGTGTCTGCATTTGCACCACTTCCGTTTTTAAAATCACTAAGTCGGAATATCTTATAACAAGTGTTTTGTTTTTTTAAAACCCAATTTTCCAAACTTAAAATGAATATCAATTCATCACTTCGCACCTTTTCAATATTTCTCTTATACACTATTTCCATTTACTTTGCATCCGGTTACAACATTCGTATCATTTTTAAAACATGTTAGTCAAAACATACGGTAGCGCAGTTTATGGGGTTAATGCCACAACAATTACTGTAGAAGTAAATGTAAGCGAGGGGATAAAATTCTTTCTTGTAGGCCTGCCCGACAATGCTGTTAAAGAAAGTCAGCAACGTATAGAAGCAGCCTTGAAAAATAATGGCTACAAAATGCCCGGTAAAAAAGTGGTTGTAAACATGGCCCCTGCCGATATTCGTAAAGAAGGATCCTCTTACGATCTTACTATTGCAATGGGAGTGCTCGCTGCTTCTGAACAAATATTTACGCCCGATCTCGAAAAGTATATCATCATGGGCGAGCTCAGTTTAGATGGCAGTGTGTTGCCTATAAAAGGTTCGTTGCCCATAGCAATTGAAGCACTCAAAAAGGGGTTCAAAGGATTTATTCTTCCAAAGGAAAATGCACGCGAAGCTGCCATCGTTGATAAGCTCGAAGTACTTGGTGTGAGCAACATTCGCGAAGTAATCGATCACTTCACAGGCGATGCTATCATACAACCCGAAGTGTTTAATACACGCGAAGAATTCATGAATAAACAATCGCAAAGCGAATTCGATTTTAGCGATGTGAAGGGGCAGGAAAATATAAAACGAGCATTAGAAATTTCGGCAGCAGGAGGCCATAATGTAATTTTAATAGGACCTCCCGGTGCAGGTAAAACCATGCTGGCAAAGCGTTTGCCAACTATACTGCCACCACTCACCTTAGTCGAAGCGCTCGAAACCACAAAGATTCATAGCGTAGCAGGAAAGATGGGCAAAGAAAAAGGCCTTATCTCTGTTCGTCCATTTCGTTCGCCACATCACACCATTAGCGATGTTGCTTTGGTTGGCGGTGGTGGCATTCCGCAACCAGGCGAAATATCGTTGGCACATAATGGTGTGCTTTTTCTCGATGAGTTGCCCGAGTTTAAGCGTACCGTACTCGAAGTAATGCGCCAACCTCTCGAAGAACGAAAAATTACCGTGTCGCGCGCACGTTTTTCTGTCGAATATCCTGCATCGTTTATGCTTATTGCCTCTATGAATCCATGCCCTTGCGGGTACTACAACCATCCCGAAAAAGATTGTGTCTGTGGACCGGGCATAGTACAAAAATATCTTAGCAAGGTTTCGGGCCCATTGCTCGACCGAATCGATCTGCACATTGAAGTAACACCGGTTTCGTTCAACGAGTTAAATAAAGAACGACAATCGGAACACAGCAGCGATGTGCGCGCTCGCGTAATTGCTGCGCGACAAATTCAAGCCGAACGATATAAGGATACTCCCGAAATATTCTGCAACGCACAAATGAATACAAAACAACTGCGTTCATTATGCAAACTTTCCGAAGCGGGTAACTCACTTTTAAAAAATGCTATGGATCGTCTGGGTCTTTCGGCACGTGCTTACGACCGCATTCTCAAAGTAGCACGCACCATAGCCGACCTCGCAAACGCCACCGACATTGGCACCGAACACCTTGCCGAAGCCATTCAATACCGCAGCCTCGATCGCGATGGATGGGCGGGGTAGTTTTATTTTTATTGCGGGAGGCGGTGGCCTCTCCGGTATGTTGCCGTTCCAGCAACATACAATGCGCTTCGCACCCTTCCTTTTTGCGGCTGCGTATACGGTTATGGTTAGTTTCGCCTTCTCTTATGTTTTCAAAAAGAATTCCTACCATCCAAAAAATAATTTCACAAACACATTGCACCCTTATAAAACAAAAAGCCCCGCATAATGCGAGGCGTTTTTGTTACTATTCTTTAGTGAAGTTTACTTCACTACTACTCTTATTGTTTGTTGCATTCCGTTCACCTGTACATTTACCATATACACTCCGGTGTTGAGGTTACTAATGTCTAAGGCGAAATCGTTCTGTCCTTCCACTGCGGCTTGCGATTTATTGAATACCAGGCGTCCTAATGCATCTATGATACGCACATTTACATTGCCATCCTGTTCTGTTACGAACTTAATGTTCAATTGTCCTTCGGTTGGATTTGGATATGCTACAATGCTTGTAATATCTACCAAAGCATTGTTTGTTGCCTTTGGTGGTGCAGGACAAGTGAGCACATTATTGAATGGTATACCTGGACTTCCCAACCAGCTTTCGTTTATTAGTTTCACTGCATTGCGCACCTCTACCGAATCGTAAATGCTTGTACATCCGCCAAACAGTTTATTCGCTTCGTTCAATATTTGAGTTACTGTCAATCCGTTTACTGTACCACCGCCCTGATAAATCATACTGCCAAGAGTCACAGTACTTGTCGGAGCAAAAGTTGCATCGTAAGCATCGAACACAACGTTCATTTTCAATGCCACCAGATTGGCACCAAATGCACTGGGGAATGCTCCACTATTTGGATTGGTCAGGTTGATTGTCAACTTTGTTGCACCACCTACCAACGGCTGCCCTGCAAGGAAAGTACGAACAGCATTAGCACTATTGATTGTAAGCGTTTTGCTACCTATGCAACCACCGCCAATTACAAGCGATGATGGGAAGGCCCCAGGGAAATTAGCATTTAAGTAAGCTCCTATATTCGTTCCGGCAGGTGTTGTTTTCCACGATACCGCTGTTTCGGTATGGAAGGTATTACATGTAAATACGCCCGATGTAATCACTATCGATTTTTGTGATATACATCCACTTGCATCCATTACCGTTACTGTATACGTTCCTGCTCCAAGGCCTGTTACATCCTGTGTGGTTTTTACAGGTATCGTATTCCATGTATAGGTGTATGGTGATGTACCACCACTCACACTGATGTATGCCGCACCATTGGTGCCGCCCATGCCGGTTACGTTTGTGGTGCTGTCCGTTACTATCACTATGGCTGTTGGTGCTCCTACCACTTTACTCATCGATGTGGTACATCCTGCTGCATCGGTAACTGTTACCGTATACGTACCGGGATATAAGCCCGTGATACTGCTTGTGTTGCCTCCATTACTCCATAAATAACTGTAGGGTGCTGTTCCGCCTGATGCCGCTGCTGCTGCCGAACCATTATTGCCTCCATTGCAGCTTGCTGCACTCGTACTCACCGATACTACCATGGCATTAGGTTGTGTTAATACCACACATAAACTAATAGTACATCCGCCAGCATCGGTTACGGTTACCGATGTGGCTGCCGGCTCCTATGCCTGTCAAGGTCTTCCGTTGTTTGTCCTCCGGTCCATATATAAGAATAGGGTGGTGTGCCGCCTGTTACCGTTATGTTTATGCTGCCGTTATTGCCTATACACGTTGGGTTTACATGGCTTTCGGTAATGCTTAATCCGCTTACCGGTGCTGTTACTGTATAACTTGCTATTGCGGTGCATCCGTTGGCATCGCCTATAGTTACTGTATAAGTACCGCCCATCAAGCCTGTGGCTGTTTGGGTGGTTTGGCCATTGCTCCATGCATACGTATATGGCATTACGCCACCCGCTCCACTTGCTGTGGCCGTGCCATTGTTGTTGCCATTACATCCTACATTTGTGCCCGTGGCACTGGCCGTAAGCAAGGTTGGCTCCGTTAAGGTGATGCTTACTGCCTGTACATGTTCCATAACCACGATTACATCATACGTTCCGGCTCCCACTCCAAACAAATCTTCTGTTGTGGCTCCATTGCTCCATGAATATGTATATGCCCCTTGCGGATTGGTGGTTAGATTTATCGCTCCATCAAGTCCTCCATTGCATCGTATGTTATATCCTCCGGCATAAGTCGGGCTGTTGAGGCTCGCTGTAAAGCCGCCTGTTGAGTTACTTTCACACACAGTTATTGTACAGCCGTTTGCATCGGTCACCACTACAAAGTTGTTTCCTCCACATAAGCCTGTGGCTATTGCATTGGTATTGCCATTGCCCCATAAGTATGTGTATGGTAACGTACCGCCTGTTATTGTGGCCGTGCCTGTTCCATTACATGCGCCACACGTGGCTGCTGTACTTGAGGTGCTGATGGTATCCAATACCGCTGGCTGGGTAACTACAATGTTGTTGGTAGCTATGCATCCGTTTGCGTCTGTTACTGTTACTGTATACGTGCCGGCAATCAGGTTCCATATATTATTCAAGCTGCCGCCCGTATTCCATACATAACTGTATGGGGCTGTGCCGCCCGTGGCTACTACTGATGCGGTGCCATTGCTGTATCCGTTGCAGGTTACATTGCTGCCGCTCATTGTTGTCGCTAAGGCAAGAGGCTCAACTATTGTTGCACTCTGGCTTGCACTGCAACCGTTGGTATCTGTTACCGTTACTGTATACGTGCCGGCTAATCCTGTGATGGTGTTCAGGGTGCTGTTATCGCTCCACAAATAGGTATACGGTGCTGTGCCTCCGTTGAGGTTGGTTATCGCGATACTTCCTGTGCCTCCGTTACACAATGCATTTACTGTTGTTAAACTGTACGATATGGCGGCAGGTTCGCCCACCATGGCCGTGCACATGGTAGTACATCCGTTGGCATCCGTTATCAATACCGTGTATACTCCGGCTAATAAACCATTATTGACAGCGGTGTTTGTACCATTACTCCACTGATAAGTGTATGGGGCTGTGCCTCCAAATACATTGGCCGTGGCCGTTCCCAATGCCTGTCCGCAATAGGTTGGCGTGCATGTGGTATTACAACTTAATGTGCTGCCGGCTGGTACTATCACCGTGGCCTGTATACTGCATCCCATGCTGTCGGTGATGGTTACATATACTGTTCCTGCTCCAAGGCCTGTCGCTGTTTGTGTTGTTTGTCCATTACTCCATAAGTAGGTATATGGGTCGCCAACAGTGTACATGGTACCGCCCATGGTATTGATGGTGGCTACTCCACCATTGCTGCCTGAACAGGTGTTGTTTACATTGTATGTATAAACCATTGGGGCCGGTTCTGTTACCGTTACACTGCAGGTGCTGAGGCATCCCAAACCATCCATTACTATTACTGTATACGTACCTGCTGCCAAGCCCGTGGCCGTTGTTGTGGTTTGAGTTGGCGCTGTATTCCATATGATACTGTATAAGCCATTTCCACCTCCGGCTGTTACCGTAGCCGTTCCATTGTGGTAGCCATTGCACGTACTCATAGTGGCAGTAGTAGAACACGTAACCGGTACCGGTGCAAGGATGATAGCCTGTGCAGTCACTGGTCCGCAGCCATTGGCATCGTTTACCGTTACGGTATACGTACCGGGGGTTAATCCTGTTACTGCGCTGGTCGTTGCGCCATTGCTCCATAAGTAAGTATATGGTGCTGTGCCACCTCCTACTATCGCTACAGCTGTGCCGGTTGGGTTCTGGCATGTTACGTTCGTGTTGCTTGTGCCTACTGTTAATTGCGTAGGTTCGGCTATCACTACCGTACATACTGTGGTGCAGCCATTGCAGTCCGTTACTATTACCGTATACGTACCTGCTATGTCGCTCATCGTGGCCGTGGTGGCTCCGTTGCTCCACAAATAGGTGTAGCCTCCACAAGTTACACTACCACCTCCGGTACCAAGATAGTGGTGAATGTTTTGACGTAAAAATCCTGCCTCAGGTGAAGGTGAGTGGAAAAACGATTGTGTCATCCCTCCAAATATTACTTTGCCTGCACCCCATACTGCTTCGCCCATTACAACCCCGGGTGCATCTCCGTCTATCAATGAGGTGAGGGTACCGCCTACTATCGCATGGCCAAAGGAAGTCCCTGACCATGAACTTCCACAAACATTTGGACCATTAAATATTGGATGACCCAATTGGCCGCCATTTACATTGGCAAACCCCGAAAATGTGGCGCCTGGATATAATAATGTTGTTCCACCAAATCCAAAATTGATATTGCCGCCTTCATTCGGTGCTGAATTCAGGAATAGTTTTCCACCTCCTGTTACCCATGCTTCCATTAAAGGAAGATTGGCCATTAAGAATGCGTTCATTTCGTCCGCTCCGGCATCGCTGCCATCCATGAATACATATTTTGTAGCCGGACTGAATATACTTAATGCTGATGCCGTTTCAAACAAATCCGGTGTCCAGTTACCTGCACCAAACGCTGCGTTCATTTCATCTATATTGTTTGTCAATCCCCAGGGTTCGCCTGCGGCCTATGAACGCAAGTAATAAATATTCGTGCCTGTTATTATACTTGATACTCCTCCCGATACTCCTACTGTAGCTGTGCCGGTGTCTCCAATACAAGCCGCAGGGGTACTGTTGCCCGCACACGTAAGTGCACTTGGTTCATTTACCACAAAGCAATAAATTATGCTGCAGCCTGCACTATCCGTTATGGTAACGTAATATACTCCCGCAGGTGCTATGGCCGTATTGGTGGTATTGCCCGGTGCCTGACTCCAGCTGTAGGTATATGGGGCTACTCCTCCTGCAGGATTCACTGTTAACGTGCTCGTTCCTCCATTGCATAAAATTGGGGTTTGCGATGGCATAGCCGCTATGCCAGTATTCTCGGTGATAACATAACTATTGGTGGCTATACAGCCGTTGGCATCGCTAACTGTTACATTATACGTACCTGCTGTTAAGCCCGTGATAGTTGCTGTGTTTTGACCATTGCTCCAATGGTAGCTATACTGCAATGTACCGCCTGTGACTGTTGCCGTGGCACTGCCCGTACTTTGGCCATTGCACAACACATTCGTTTGCGATGGTGTGAGTACCAATGCTGACGGTTCAGTTACATCTATGCTATTGGTTGATATGCAGCCATTGCCATCGGTAACGGTCACCGTATGCGTTCCCGCTGATAAGCCTGTTGCCGTTTGGGTGCTTTGACCATTGCTCCACTGATAAGTATAGTTGTTCACTGTGGTAGTACTTGCGCAACTGAGGTTGGATGCCGTGGCAAATCCTGAATTTGAACATAAACTTCCTCCCCAAGCCGTTCCTTCAAGGCAACCACTTGCTATTGTATTTCCATTACACATCACAGCCCAATTGCTAAAGTTATCGTTAAAGAAACCGAAGTTGCTGATGTTAAATGTGTAAGGTCCATTGTTAGCCAATACCGGTGCTGAAACTGTAAAGGCTCCGAATCCAAATGGACCACCAGCCTGTACCACATTGTTGCTTGCATCTACCAATTCGTAGGTGGTCTCATCACCAAAGAATCCGGTATTATCTATTGATATCGTTATCAAACCTTGAGTCGCTATAGTATCGTTCAGCAACGTACCGCCAATCACATTTACTGTTGCCGTGCCGCTGCCATTACCGTTGCAGGTTAAGGCGGTGCTGCTCATAGTCGTGGCCAGGGCACTTGGTTCCATCACCATTACATCTGTTTCGGCTGTGCAGCCTCCTGCGTCCGTTACGGTTACTGTATACGTACCTGCTGCAAGGCCTGTAAATACCGCACTGTCGGCCGTTGGATTGCTTTGAGTACCAGCTGGCGTTATAGCGAAAGTATATGGTGCTGTGCCACTTGTGGCCTGTACCATTATTATTCCTGTGGTGCCTCCGTTACATAATACATCTGTTCCTGCTCCGCTTATCGATAAACTGCCCGGCTGTGTGATGATTACTTGCGTAGTAGCATTGCATCCGAGACTGTCAGTTACCGTTACTACATACGTTCCTGCTGCTAAGCCTACTGCTGTTGCAGTGGTTTGGCCATCGCTCCATAAGTAGGAATATGGGTCGCCCGATGTGTATGGTGTACCGCCACTGCCCGATACTGTTGCATCACCTACCGTGCCTCCGTTACAAGCTATATTGGTCTGGCCCGTGATGGTGGCTACTACTCCGTCTACCGGTTCGGTTATAGTGGTACTTGAAGTGTATATACATCCGTTTGCATCCGTAACTGTTACGTTATACGTACCCGCTGTTAAGCCTGTGGCTGTGGTTGTGCCCTGTGCCGGTGAAGTACTCCATAAGATGGTGTATGGTGCTGTGCCGCCTGCTATACCGCTGATGGTGGCTGTGCCATTATTGCCACCTGCACAACTTACATTGGTGCTCGTTAATGGATTCGCTGTTATCGCACTGCCTGCGGTTATGTTTATACCTGTTATGATGGTTTCACACAGGTTTGCATCGGTTACCGTTATGCTGTATAATCCGGTGGCCAATCCTGTAAATATACCCGTTGGACTTGCTACTGCTCCGGGGTTTAATGTATAGCTATACGCTGGGGTGCCTCCTGCGCCTGTTACTGTAATGCTGCCTAAGCCACCACTGCAACCCGGACTTACTGCATTATATGTGGCTGTTAATGCTGTAGGTTGCGTTACAACTACACTTGCTGTTTTTGTACAGCCGTTGGCATCGGTTATTGTTACCGTATATGTGCCCGCTCCAAGTCCTGTGGCTATGGCTGTTGTTTGGGCAACTCCTGTATTCCACAAATATGTGTATGGGGCGGTGCCTCCTGTTATGCTTTACTGTACAACTTGTGGTACAGTTGTTCTTGTCTTTACTATTACCGTATACGTACCCGCTGCCAGATTGTTTGCTATGGCTGTGGTCGTTACCGGTACCGTATTCCATGTATAGGTATAGCCCGGTGTGCCGCCTGTGGCTGTTACACCTGCTTTGCCTGTGCCTCCGTTGCACAATATGCCTTGTATCACTGTGGCTGTACATCCAAGTACTGCCGGTTGCGTTATCGTTACACTGGCTGTTTTTGTACAGCCTTTGTTATCGGTTACTGTTACTGTATACGTACCGGCTGCAAGGCCTGTGGCCGTTGCCGTAGTAGCACTGTTCGACCATAAGTATGTATAAGGTGAGGTGCCGCCCGTTACTGTGGCTGTGGCCTGGCCCGTAGCTGCACCATTACATTTTGGACTCTTTGGTGTCATGCTGATGATGATGGCTGCTGGCTGGCTTATCACTGCTGTGGCATTGATGATACAACCTTTCTTATCCTGTACTGTTACAGAATAAATACCTGCTATTACTCCGCTCAGGTTTTTAGTGGTGGTACCATTGCTCCATAAATAAGTGTATGGGGTGGTGCCGCCTGTTACCGTGAGCGTTACTCCGCCATTGCTGCCTCCGTTACAACTTACGTTGGTTACTGTATATAATGCTAACAATGCCTGGCAGGCTGACCTACGCTGTTTGACAGCGTTTTTGTACAGCCGTTTGCATCGGTAACTGTTACTGTATACGTGCCTGCTGCAAGACCGATAATATATTTTGTCGTCTTTCCATTGCTCCACAAATAAGCATAAGGTGAGGTACCTCCGGCTGTTACTACTGTGAGCGTACCGTTGGTGCCGCCAAAGCAGCTTACATTTGTTTTCTTTGAAGTCAGGTTCATTGGCGCAGGTTGGGTAAGGGTTACCTGGCCTGTTACCGTACATCCATTCGCATCTGTTACCTGCACTGTGTAGCTGCCTGCTGCTAAGCCTGTGGCCGTAGCGGTGGTTTGACCTGTTGGTGTCCACAAATATGTGTAAGGTGCTATGCCTCCGCTTATCGATGCTGTAGCACTGCCTCCGCCATTGCCATTGCAGGTCAGGTTATTCCCTGTTACTGTTAATACCAGCGCATTGGGCTGTGTGATGGTGGCCGTGCCTACTTTCGTACAGCCGTTTGCATCTGTTATGTTTACAGTATAAGTTCCTGCTGCCAAACTGCTGATGGTTTGGGTAGTAGCTCCTGTACTCCATACAAAACTATAAGGTGCGGTGCCGCCTAATGGTTGTGCCGTTACACTGCCATTGCTGCCACCAAAGCAACTTACATTGGTTACATTGCTGTTGCATATACAGCCTAGTGCTGATGGTGATGTTATCGTTGCGCTTGCACTTGTTGTGCAACCGTTGGCGTCTGTTACCGTTACGGTATAAATACCGGCCGCGAGGCCGCTAACACCCGAAGTGCTGCCTCCATTGCTCCATGCATAGCTATAAGCTCCGGTGCCTCCGCTTACATTGGCTGTGATGCTGCCATTGGCGCCTCCGTTGCAACTTACATTGGTACTTACAAGTGATATTGCGATTGCCGTTGGCTGGCCTACGGTGTAGCTGGCTGCTGCTGTGCAGTTGTTTGCATCGGTAACTGTTACTGTATACGTACCGGCCACAAGGCCTGTATTGCTTGTTGTAGTGTTACCGTTGCTCCACAATAGTGTGGTGGGCGCTGTGCCGCCAGTTACCGTTATGTTTATCGCTCCATTGTTACCTCCATTGCAGGTGGTATTGGTTACTATGCCGGTGATGCTTAACGCTGCTGCTGGCTGGGTGATGACTACATCGCCCATCACCATGCAACCCATTGCATCGGTTATCGTTACTGTCCAGGTGCCCGCTGTTAAGCCTGTGGCCTGTGCTGTGGTTTGGGCCGGTAAGGTATTCCATTGATACGTATATGGTGCCGTGCCGCCCAATACATTGGTTACACATGCCTTACCATCGTTGCCGCCAAAGCAGCTTACATTCGCACACGCTGCAGCAGTAAATGTAATTGGCAATGGTTCGGTTATGGTATACGTGCATTCTATGGTACAGCCGTTGCCGTCTGTAACCGTTACTGTATACTCTCCCGATGTTAAGCCGTTTAATGTTTGGTTGGTGCTGCCATCGTTCCAAACATAACTGTAATTGCCTGTACCTCCGGTGATATTAGCAGTGATGCTGCCATTGTTGCCTCCATTGCACATTACATTGGTTCCGGCTCCACCACATACTAATGGGGTGGGTACATTGATGGTGGACACAAAATATGTTATACAACTATTGCTGTCGGTGATGGCTATAGTATGGCTGCCGCCTGTTATGCCGGTAAACGTGCCATTGGTTTGAGACGTTCCTCCATCGAGGCTGTATTCATAGCCGGCTGCATGAGCGCCTGAGCCACTCCATGGTGTGCCACCGAATCCATTCACGGTGATATCGCCTGTACCGCCATTACACAATGGTTGTGTGATGGTATGTGTCTGGTCTAATAAGGTTGGTTCAAATATCTGGAACGTTAATATCGTATCGCAGCCTATGCTGTCGGTAACTGTTACTGTATACGTTCCCGCTACAAGATAATTTGCTACTGAGGTCGTTTGACCATCGCTCCACAAATAAGTGTATGGCGCTCCGCTGGTGAATGGCACTGCTCCGCTTACAAATATGCTTATCTGACCTGTGCTGTCACCATGGCATTGGTTGTTTTGCAACGTTTTGCCGATGAAGAATGGCGGGTTTTCGGTGATTTCAACTATTAATTCAGAAGTACATCCATTTGAATCAGTTACAATTACTGAGTACAGCCCAGCGTACAATGTGTCAATGTCTTGGGTGGTCTCTCCATTATTCCATAGATAAGTAACAGGAGGGAAGCCTCCTGTTACAGTTAAGTCAATACTTCCAGTAGCTTCGCCATTGCATGCTACATTAACATGCGTTTCGGTTAAAACAATTTGATTTGTGTCTACCAGTTCAACATCGGCAATGACGGTGCAACCATTGCTATCAGTTACAACAACGGTATAAATTCCATTGCAAAAGAATCCGGCAACATAAGAAACAGAACCCATTCCATTTCCATAAAGAGTATCATTAATATTCAAAATAAGCGCAGCCGTGTCGCCTGGGTTTGGTCCATATACAATTATATCATATGGAGCAAAACCACTATCAACCGCAATATCAATATAGCCATTACAAGTATCAGAACATGCAGAAGCATAAGCGGTTAAATTCAAAATAATTTGTGGCGGTTCGGTGATAGTAAAAGTTGCTGTATCGGAGCAACTTACAGAATCTGTTACTATAACAGTATACGTACCTGGTGATAATCCTGTTGCATTAGAAACAGAACCATCTGTAGCAGTAACAATGGTGCCTCCACTCCAGGTGTATGTATAGATAGGTGTTCCTCCACTTGCTACTGCAGTTGCTGTTCCGTCATTTGCGCCATAGCAGGATACATTTTTCTTTACTAAATCGATATTGATATTACATGCATTTGTGTCGCAGCAATCTTGAAAATTAATTACCAAATTTTGAGATGTATCGCTACAACCAAAAATATTATAGCCTATCAAACGGAATGTTCCACCTGGAGAAGTTACAGTAATATTTTGTGTATTCGAATATGCCACCCATGTGACACCTACTTTTTGCTCCCATTGGTATGTTGTTATTCCTTCAGGTCCTGGAATTGTGACAGCACCACATTCATTACAAAAATCATAACAACCCGAAGGCGCACAACTTAAATCGGGTAATGGATTAACAGTTATTGTTGATGAAACATTACATCCGGTTGTGGTATCAGTTGCTGTTACAATATAATCTTTAGCAAAAGCAGCAGGAACAACTGATCCAACTTGACCTGTATTCCATGTCAGTTTGATTGATGGAGAATAAGTTGGTGTTACTTTTAAGGTATACAATGGCCCCTCGCATAAGGGCAATGAAGCTGGAATAGATCCGGGATACGGGCCAGTAAATGGCGTTATGATTGGTGTTGCGGGCAAAGGATTTACAACAACATTTACGCATACCGAGTCTTTGCAACCACAGTTATTTGTGGCAACCACACAATACATTCCACTGAATGTTGGTAATAAATTTGGAATTACTATATCGAAATTCATATCAGCCACTGCCCCATAAGTGGAACTTAATGGAAGGCCATTATAATACCATTGATAGGTAAATCCTGGGAAAGTCTGAAGCATAAGCGTTTCGCCTTCGCAATATACAGTATCGCCCGAGATGGCTGTTAATGGCAAATCACAAACATTCACAACAACCGGACTGATAGCCGGGTAAGGACATCCATTGGCAGTAACAACGGTAACATTATACGTACCACCTACAGTAACCCAGAAATTTGGATTTGTATCAGTAATTGTAGGTGGAGGAGTTTTAGTCCAGGTGTAAGAACCTCCAATTGCCGCAGGATTGACAAACAAATTTACAGAATCGCCCTGGCAAAAAGTGAGAGAACCCGAAGAATCAATTACAGCTGAAATTGGAACAGCATCAATGGTTACAACTATAGATGCTGTTGATGTGCAACCATTTGCAGTTATTGTAACTGTGTAAGTATACGTTCCTGCGGTTGGAACAGGAATGGTTAAATTTGCTGATGTGCCAACAACACTGCCGGTTGGAGTTTGAACCCAAGAATAAGTAGTGCTGTTACCTCCGGCAGAAGTTTTGAGGTCAAGATTTTCGCCAGGGCAATATTTTGTTGGCCCTGTTATATTGGCAACAGGACTGGCATTTACTATGATTTGAGTTGTTGTTGCAGTATATGAACAACCAAAAGTTGGGTCGATTGCCGTGACACTATAAAATCCATTTTGCTTAACATAAATTGGATTAACATTATTAGGTGGATTAACATTAGACCAAGAAAATGGCCCGGTGCCCGATGCAGTTAATTGCACCGAATCGCAACTCGAAATACCCACTGTGATAGAACCAACACCTGCAGGATTAACTGTGATCAATTGCGAAGTGGAACTGGTACAACCATATGCATCTGTTACAGACAGATTTGCAAGACCGCCAACTCCTGTATATAAAACTGAAGCACTTGCTGCACCTGAGGATGAAGGATTTGCTGAACCAGCAAATGTCCATAAACGTGAAACTGAACCTGCAGACATATCCACAAAATTAACGGATGTTCCTATGCATACCGGAGTTGGTGCAGTGAATGCAGCAACTATTGGAGTAGGTACAGTAAAAGTTTGCGATGTTGTACAAACAGCCCCTGTTGCAATATTTGTCATTTTCATCACAATGGTATTGGTGCCAGTTAATAATTGTGAAGGTGGATTTTGTGCAGTTGAAAAAGGAATTAAACTTCCATTGAGATACCATGCCCAAGTATAACCGGAGGCATTACCAATCATGCATGAACAATCAGCAATATCAGTAAAAATGACATTAGCAACACATCTGAAATTAATTGTAAAACATGGGTCTACAGGAATAATTACAGAATGTGTTTTATAAATATTGGCTATGCAACCGACCCCTGTTGGGAAGGTAGTGCCGGCACAAGTACCCATAGCGGTAACATTATACGAACCTATAGTTGCGTAAGTATGCGTAATTGGAGACACAGCCCCACCTGTATTGGCATCGCCAAAATCCCATCCAGTGAGAGTTGCTGTACCAGTATAAATAAACGAATCCGTTTTGCAAATGGGTGGAGTCCATGTAAAGTCCATGTTGCAGGCTAAGCTAGGAACGCAATCACCAGTATCTGGTGGAAGGCACAAAGTATCTTGCACAAAATTTAATGTGTTTGTCATTGCCGAACAACCATTTGTATTAGTTATAATACAAAAGAACGAAGTTGGACCAGTAATAGTTGTGCTAAAAGAAGCATTAGTATTAGCAGGCGTCCACATATAAGTATACCCACCGGCATTACTTGCTGATACTGTTACTGTAGTTGGGAAGCTGCAAACGTTCAAGTCATTTGTAGTAGTGGCGAAAATACAACCGGGAGGAGGATTGACAACCACAGGAGATGTAGTAGTGGCGGTACATCCATTGGCATCTGTAACGGTAAGTGTAACCGTATATGTACCAGCGCCAGAATATACTACAACAGGATTAACGATTGTTGAGGTTGCAGGCAAAGCTCCAGGGAAACTCCAACTGTAAGTGCCACCACCCGAGCCGGTGAAAGACATATTACTACCTGCACATTGTGGTGATGTAGATGTAAAAGATGCCGTAGGAGGAGTATTAATAAATACATTAAATGCAGGAACAGTGATTGGGCATTTTGATGTGATGTTAAGCATAACCTGCGCGTTTTGCGGTGCCGCAGTATTCCATTGTACCACAATAGAATTTGTTCCTTGTCCCGATAATATAAAGCCTTGAGTTGTAACTGACCAAGTATACAGTGCACCAGTTAACAATGATTGTGGAAAACTATATGTTGCAGTTTGACCTACACAAACAGAATCGTCACCGGCAAGTATTGGCAATTGTGGTACACTGTCAACATGCACCGTTGCAAATGAAGTATCGGCACAACCATTTGCGTTCACTACATATAATCTTACAGTATAGTTTCCATCAGCAGTAAATATGTGTGAGGAGTTTTGAGTAATGGCTGTATTTGGATTTGGAATGGTAGCAAATGGGTCGCCAAAGTTCCAGTTCCATTGCCAGCCTGGACCATTGCTGGTAGTACTAAAGTTTACAACATCGCCCATGCAAGGATTTGCAGGTAAATAACTGATGTTTGGTACAGCCGGTAAGCTATCAACAAATACTGCTAACATGGATGAATCTGTACCGCATAAATTAATTTTTAATTTTACAAACGCATTCCCCTCGTCAATCCATTTTATGGTTACACTGTCTTTATTATTAGTTGAAACAATGGTGCCGGCTGATGTTGGCGAAACGGACCAGCTATAAGTTGCATCGGTTTGTAAAGCACCAACATTAAAATAGTAAGTCTTTATTGTTTTTTCACACATAGAAGCAGGTCCTATAATTGTGGGTGGAACTATAGGCGGATAAATAACTATATTAAACATAGTGTCAAGCGATTCGCAAAAAGGACTTAATGTAAGTTGTTGTCTTACCGAAATGGTGCCACCGCCTGCAAACCACTGTACGGCAAGTGATGGAGCCAATGTTGTGGTAATGCCATTGGGGGTTCCGTTTGTAACTGTCCATATATACGTTACACCACTTTGATTTGGTGTAATATTATATGTATACGATGTGCTATCGCAAACCGTATCGGGACCATTTACAATTGGTGTAGGAATTAAATCGAGCACTTCAACAAATAAAAATGCCGAATCGTTGCAGAAAGGCCCTGCTGGAGTTGTAGCAATTACAGTATAAAACCCTGCTGTATCCCAGGTATAAGTATTGAAAGTGTTGCTAACAGGAAATCCAGAGATGCTGGTTCCTCCAGGTGATATTAACTTCCAGGTTGTAGCTGCAGTATTTGATGTGAATGGGTTCGAAGTATTAGGAACACCTAAACACAATTTTGCCGGGCCATTTATTTTGAAAACCGGTTTTACAAAAACTGTACGTGTTACACTACCACCACAACCGGGGTCGCTAACGCATGGTGCTGCAAGGTCGCAACCTCCACCGGTAAGCACATTTTGATAATTCACTGTTATAGTAACAGGGCCTGTATACGCAGTATCCCAATTGATTGTAATTTGATGCATAAAAGTATCAATCGAAAAATATGAACTTGGAGGAGATATTGTCCAATTATAATTAGTGCCTGGAATGCACTGCACTTCGTAATCGGTAGAAGGAGTTCCCTGACAAATTACTGTATCGCCATACATAGGCATAGTAGGTGGCACAATATAAACTTGTCGCACACTGGGATTGGTGCACACTCCGGGGCATCCGGTAACCAATAGCGAAATGGTGCCTACAGGACCTGCATTCCAAATTACAACTACAGAATCTAAAGTAGAGGAACCAAGTATAGTTCCATTTGCCGATACAGTCCATTGATAGGAAGCACCGCCACAAGCATTTGTGTGATAAACTGCTGTGTCACCCGGACATTGTACCGAAATACAAAAAATATCGGGGCCGGCAGAAGGGTCAACAATTACATCAATAGAATCTAAATATAAATTTCCACAGGCATCGTAACCTTTTACTATTGCTGTCCATGTGCCTGCAATATTATAAAAGTGTGTAGGATTATTTAAACTTGATGCATAACCATCACCAAAATCCCATTCCCAATTTGTAATTCCCACAGCACCGCTATCCGAAAAATAAACAGGGTCGCCTCTGCAAATATGAATTTTACCATCGCCTAAAGGCAAAGGGCTTGTGGTCCAGCTGAAAGTTACCGGTCCGGTATTAAGGCGAATAACTTTTTGGGTGCATGTTTTTATTTGTCCATTTACTATTGCAGTCCATGTAATAATTGTGGTACCTACGGGATAAACTCCCGTTGAATTATTCCATATAGAATCAACAAGGCAATCGCCACCAGGGCCTGTGCCACCGTTACTGCCAGCCGAAATAGTAGGAGTTCCCAATACAACAAGCGAGTCGGGCAAGTCATAGCATATTGTGGTATCGTTGGGGCAAGTCAGCGCACAACAAGATGGCATTCTAGTGATAGAATCGCGCTGGCCTTGTGCATCCATAACATAAACTGTAACAACATAAGGACCGGAACCAAGCGCGCCCGGACAAGAAGTTGTGGAACCATCGCTCCACAAATAAGTAAATATATATGGTGCTGTTCCGCCACAGGCATCGGCCAATAAACAAGGGCATGGTGCATGTGGTTGCAATAGAATGGTTAGCTTATTACAATTTGTTTGTGCAACTGAATGTGAAGCACCTAAGCTAAGGCAAAAAAATACAATCAATAAAATTTTGTAAGTAAGATTCTTTATCATAAAAATATGTTTTAAGGAGTTACAAAAAATAAACAATTTCAAAAAATACGAAACTACTTTTAATGCAGTAAATATTTTTTGAGCAAGGGAATAAGAAAAGTATCTAACAACAATTTTCTTTAAGGGATAAAATCAATTCAATAACAAGGAAATTAAGTAAGGTATTTTCTTATTGAGCACTAATTAAAACATTTTTTTTCAAATAATCATAAAATAAATAAATTTTTTTTAACCTCTGCTCTTATTTATTCAAGCACATATTTTATTTGCACAAATTGCTTTCAAAATAATTTCTAATTTCCTTAATCCCTAAAAATGCTCGCTGGTATTTATCATTGTTTATAATAAAACGTTTCAAAAGTAAAATCTGAGATTTCACAAATACTTGTTTATAAATAAAATTTCAACAAAGTATTGCAAGCATGTAGATTAATACATTTGAATAAATCAAAAAAAATAAAAACTATGTTTAAAAAATTATCATTAATATTTATTGCCTTTGCTTTTTTGCAAAATGCATTTGGGCAAGGAACTAAAGTGGTAGGCAGCATAAAGGATGGCCAGGGTAATCCAATGCCTGCAGTACTGGTATTGGAAAAAGGAACGCGCAATGGCACATATTCGAATGTGAACGGAACGTATACTATCATAGTTAGCAGTGATAATGTCACGCTGTTGTTTAGTTCGTTGGGATATGAAAAACTGGAACTACGTGCAGGTGATGCTAAAAACATAGTGATGCGCGATGCCACTGTAAGTTTGAAAGGTGTAGAAATAGTGGGTACACGAAGCTTGAACCGATCATCAACCACCACACCTGTTCCTATCGACATTTTGCCTGTAAGTAAACTTGCCGAGTCTAAAGGACAGTTGGATCTCAATCAACTTTTGCAGTATGCAGCACCCTCATTTAACAGCACACGGCAATCAGGATCGGATGGATCTGACCATGTTGACCCGGCATCGTTGCGGGGCATGGGACCCGACCAAACCCTTGTACTAATTAATGGTAAACGTTTGCATCAAAGCTCACTCATCAACATTTATGGTACACGTGGCCGTGGAAATACCGGAACAGATTTGAATGCCATTCCAATAGCAGCTATCGATCACATTGAGGTGTTGCGCGATGGTGCAAGTGCACAATATGGTAGCGATGCTATTGCTGGAGTTATGAACATTGTTCTGCGAAATAATACCGGACAATTTACCGGAAATATTAATGGCGGAACATTTATGACAGGCTATGGAAAATCGCTTGACGATAAAGCTGTTGGAGCAATAATTCCTAAAGCAACAGATGGTGCAAATTTTAATATCAATGGAAATTATGGATTCAAACTAAAGAATAATAGTGTAATAAGTATCACCGCAGATTATTTAAAAAAGGAAAAAACCTTCAGACCAAATAATACAAAAAAGTTTCCTGATAGTGATTATCGTGCAAAATTTGGCGATGCATCTTATGATAATGCCAGCATTTATTTGAACGCCAATTTCCCTTTGGGTAAAAACGGTGGGTTGTATTTATTTGGGGGTTATAATCATCGCAATGGTGATGCTTTTGCATGGACACGCGATGCTGGAAGTCCGCGAAACGTTGTTGAAATTTATCCCAATGGCTTCAACCCACGCATTGAAACAAAAATAAACGATGCCACAGCAACCATTGGATATAAAACACAATTAAAGAGTTGGACGATGGACATTTCGAATACTTTTGGATACAATAAATTTCATTATTTTGGTGATGGAACCCTCAACGCATCGCTCGAAGCTAAGTCGCCCACACGCTTCGATGATGGAGGTTTTGGTATGAGTTCGGATGTGGTAAATCTTGATTTTTCGCGCTCGTTTGCAAAAGTGCTGCAAGGATTAAATTTTGCAACCGGAGCAGAATTTCGCACCGAGTCGTATAATATTTTTGCCGGTGAAGAAGCATCATGGGAAACTTATGGGCCTGTATTATTTAGTGCAGATTCTGCATTTGATGATAATGGCAATTTTGCAGGTTTCGATAGCATATTTCGCCCGGGAGGTGCTCAAGGATTTCCTGGCTTTCAAGATGCCGATGCACTTACAGCAAATCGCAGCAACATTGGTGCGTATGCCGATTTTGAATTAGATATTGTAAAAGGGCTTTTGGCAACTGTTGCATTCCGTTTCGAAAACTACAGCGATTTTGGTAGTACATTTAATTATAAAGCTGCAGCGAGATATAGCTTCAACGATAAATTTGTAATACGTGCAAGTGCCGGTACAGGATTTCGTGCACCTTCATTAGCTCAAATAAATTTCCGCTCTACGTATACAAATGTAATTGGTGGTAAAGTAGTGGACGCTGTAATAGCTAACAACGAAAGCGAACTTGCACGTGCTGTAGGTATTGCACCATTGAAAGAAGAGGTTTCTTCAAATTTCGGATTTGGAGTTACCGCAAATCCAATGTCAAACATTAGCATTACAATAGATGCATATCAGGTAAAAGTGCAAGACAGAATAGTTTTGACAGGATCGTTTTTTGACGATGACGATGCTATAGGTGCAGCTTTGATAGAAAAGAACGTTGCCGCAGCACAATTTTTACCAATGCATTAAACAATAACTACTACCGGGTTGGATGCAATAATAAACTGGGCGCCAAGCATAAAGGCAAATCGCTTTAATATTGCTCTTGCTGCAAATTTCAACAAAATGGAATTGGATGAGATAAAGACAACCGAAAAATTGAAAAATAAAAAGGATGTTTATTTTGGACCACGCGAAAAGGCATTTTTACTGGCATCGGCCCCACCTTTCAAAATTAGTTTCAGTATTGATTACCGCATTAAAAAGTTTACGGCCGCATTGCGCCTGACACAATTTGCCGAAGTGGAATTAAAAAACTGGCGTGTACTAGGCGATGGCGATTTGGCCGATGCTGCATTGGCTGACGGCAATACCAATCTATATAACGACCTTGTAACCGATACTTACGAAGCCCGCATGGTTACCGATGTGTCGATGGGCTACGATATTTTGCCTTCACTAAAATTAGTGGTTGGTGCCTCTAATCTTTTTGATGTTTATCCAAGTATACAGGATAGCGGTTGGACAGAAGGAGGTGGCATGTGGGACTCAGTTCAGATGGGAAACATGGGTGCCTTTTATTTTGTAAAATTAGGATTGCGTTTTTAAAATTAAATAGAATAGCACCAACAATTTAAAACACATTTGGAGCCATATAATTTTTGCGGCAATATTTTTATGCGCAAAAATTATATGGCTTTTCATTTTAATTGATTAGCTGGGTGATAACTTTATTCATAAATATCCTCCTGTATTTTTTAGGTTTACAAGTCAATAACAGATTGTGAATAAATATATAATTAAAGATTCCTTAATATGGGTGTTTACAATTTTCAAAACATACTTTTGCGCCAAAAATTTACAATAATGATAATGAAAAAATTAGGACTGGCTATTTTGACAATTACAATGTTAAGCTCGTGTGTAGCCACCAAAAAGTACAAATCGCTTCAAGAAAAATATGATAAGACAGCTGACGAATTATCGACTGCACGTACTTTACTGGCTGTGTGCGAATCGGATAAGAAAAAGTGTAATAGTGATGTAGAATATTTGCGTGCACAGAATGACAAGCTATCGAAAAATGTGAGCGACATATCGACATTAACCAGCCAGGGCGCACAGAATTTAGAAAAATCACTTGAGTCACTTCGCGAAAAAGATATGCAAATAAAATCGTTGAATGATGCCGTAAACCGCAAAGATTCGATGACAATTGCTTTAGTCACAAGCCTTAAGCGTGCTATAGGTAATATGGAAGACCAGGACATTCAAATAAATGTGGACAAGGGAGTTGTGTTTGTATCGCTTAGCGATAAATTCTTATTCAAAAGTGGCAGCTATGAAATAAATGCCAACGCAAAAAATGTTTTGGCCAAGGTGGCAAAGATAATCGAATCGAAACCTGATATGGACGTGATGGTAGAAGGCCATACCGATTCCTTGCAATATAGCAATGGTTTGTTGCTCGATAATTGGGATTTGAGTTGTAAGCGTTCAACTGCATTGGTGCGTATGTTGCAAAAAGATTTCAAAGTAAACCCGGCAAGGCTAACAGCTGCAGGCCGCAGTTATTACGTACCATTGACTACAAATGATACACCGGCAGGACGTTCGGCAAATCGAAGAACCCGCATAATCATTCTTCCCAAGCTCGATCAATTTTATAACATGATAGAGCAAGAATTGAATATGAAAAAGTAAGAATTTCATTTCTTGCTTTAAAAACAAATATCAGAAGCCGGCATTGACTACATCAATGCCGGCTTTTTTCAATATTCTTTGCGGGTTTTATTCCAAAATTAATCGTATAAAAGGTATGTTGTTACCATAACTATATACCAAGGAAAGTTTTATTTGGAAATGATAATCAAAGTATTTACCTTCGTATATTGTTAACGTTAAAAAATTAAAACAATGGCAACTAAAAAATCAAAAAACGCGGCTAAAGCTAAGTCGCCAGCAAAATCGAAAACCATAGCTAAAGCAATTGCAAAACCAAAAGCCAAAGTTGCAGCAAAGGCTGTAATTAAGCCTAAAGCGAAGGTTGTAAAAAAAGCAAAAGTTGTTGAAAAGTCGAAACCTATTGCTAACCTCAATGGTGAAGTGTGGAAAAAAGTAAGTGGCAGCGACAACGATTATCGGGTTAGTAATAAAGGCCGTGTGAAGAGTTATTTTTTCGATACAGTGAATGGCAAGCTTATTAAGGGCAAAAACGTGAACGGTTATCTTGCTGTTGATATGGTGGTAAAAGGACAACGCAAACTTGCTTACATTCATAATTTAGTGGCTTCAAGTTTTGTGCGCAAACCCAGCCCAAAGCATATTCGGGTAGCACATGCTGATTGGAAAAAGCAAAATAACAATGCCGAAAATTTGATGTGCATCACACAGAAAGAATCTTATGCCCGCAATGCAGAATTTAATGCAAAGAAGTTTGGTGCATTCCGTTCTGTAAATGCAAAATTATCGGCCGAGAAAGTAAAAGACATGCGCAAAGAAATGAAGGCCGGAAAAACGCAAGCCTCATTAGCTAAAAAATATAAAGTAAGTTTGATGACTATATCGCGCATTGCCACCGGCAAAAGCTGGTCGAGTGTAAAGTAGTTGTGAGCACTGTGTTTGCCTCATTTTGCAGGCCTTTTATTTCACAATGTTTTAACTTAGAAAGTATAAAGCCTTGCTACATTTGTGGCATTAAAATCAATTATTTATTTTGGAATTAATAACCGAAAAACCACTTTGGTTTATAGTGTTTTGCCTGCTTGCAGGGTTCGTTTATGCTTTTGCTTTATATCGCAACGATAAAGGAATTGAGGGCCTGTCGATATGGCTTGTTCGTTTGCTGGCATCTTTACGATTTTTAGTAGTGAGTGTTTTATGCTTTTTATTGTTATCGCCACTTATAAAAACAATCACCAATCAGGTAGAAAAACCTTTGATTGTGATTGCGCAGGATAATTCCTCAAGCGTGGTAATGGGTAAGGATTCATCCTTTTATAAAAATGAGTACAAACAAAAACTAAAGAATCTGAGCGATGCACTTTCGAAAGATTATGAAGTACGATATTACTCCTTTGGCGAGAACCCGAAAGACAATCCCGAAATAGATTTCAGCGAGAAACAAACTAATATTTCTCAATTGTTCGACAATCTCGATGTGCAATATAATTACCGTAACCTTGGTGCTGTTATACTTGCAAGTGATGGTTTGTATAATGCAGGCCGAACCCCATTGTATGCACCCGAAGTGTTGAATGTGCCCTTCTACACAATTGCTATGGGCGATACTACTGTATTTAAAGATTTGATTATTACTCAGGTAATAAATAATAAAACTGCAGTGCTTGGTAATTCATTCCCAATTGAAATAAGTATAGAAGCGCGGCAATGTGCAGGGCAGCGACCAATGTTGAGTGTGAAACAGGATTCATCGCTTATTTACAATAAAGAACTACCAATAGCCGGGAATAAATTTCGTACAACTATAACAGTATACGCTGATGCAAAAAGCAAAGGTGTGCATCAATTTGAAATTCAACTTCAAACCCTTTCGGGGGAGGTGAGCGATGCAAATAATAAGCGTATTGTTTTTATCGATATAATAGAAGCAAAAGAGAAAGTACTCATATTGGCCGATTCGCCACACCCCGATTTGGGCGCAATGAAAAATGCCATTGAGGTTAGCCGTAACTATGATGCTAAAATAGATTATGCTAATTCATTTACAGGCAACTTAGCCGATTATGAGTTGGTTATATTGCATCAACTACCTTCGTTCGATAATAAAATGGAAGCCCTTTCCGAAAAATTGAAAACTGCTGATGTTTCGGTGATGTATGTTTTAGGAGCACAAACCGATGCAAATACATTTAATAAAATGCAGGGAGTACTTAACATAGGTTCGGCAAATGGAAAAACGAATGCAACGCAGGCAAACTTCAACAATTCGTTTTCGCTCTTTACTGTTAGCGACAACGATTGGAAGTACATACAGAATTTACCGCCACTCACAAGTCCATTTGGTGTTTACAAATCAACGGCAAACAACTATGTAATGTATCGTCAGGGGTTGGGAAATATTAGCACTGATCAACCATTATTTTTATTTAATCAAACAGGCGAAAAGAAAATTGCTGTATTGGCTGGCGAAGGAATTTGGCGTTGGAGAATAAAGGAATTTGAAGAGCGCAGCACACAACTGATTACTGATGACTTTTTACAAAAGGCCGTACAATATTTATGCGTGAAGGATAAGCGTGAACCATTTAAAGTAAAATGGAAAAACAATTATTACGAAAACGAACCAATAAAAATGGAAGCTGAATTGTACAACAAGTCGGGAGAATTGATTAATGCACCGGATATAAAATTATCGGTATTTAACAGTGATGGCAAGACATTCGATTACAATTTCAGCAAAACCGAAAAAGCATATTCCATTTCGTTGGGCAATTATCCTGTAGGTAAATATTCTTTTAAGGCTTTGGCAAAGAATGGTGAAGAACAATTGTCAAAAACAGGAAGTTTTACAGTTTCACCATTACAGGTAGAAGCAATAGAAACAATAGCCGACCACCAACTCATGAATCTTATTGCAGAAAAAAGCGGAGGTAAAATGATTTATCCGCAGCAAGTAGAAACATTGAAAGATATAATCAAAGCACGAAAAGAAATAACATCGGTATCCTATGAGCAAAAGCAACTCAAAGACTTAATAAATTTGAAATGGGTATTTTTTCTTTTGTTTTTATTTCTGGCCATAGAATGGTTTTTGCGTAAGCGTGTTGGCACATATTAATTTTTTATTTTCATGTTAACCATTCTTGTTTCTATTGTTGTTATAAGTTTTTTATTTGAGCGATGGCTGGATTATCTTAATAGTAAAACATGGACAACATCATTGCCATTTGAATTACAGGGGCTTTATGATGAAGAGAAGTATGCAAAGGCAATGCAATACGACAAAGTAAATAGCCGGTTCGAAAATTTTACTGCAACACTAAGTTTTACTGTTACACTTATCATGCTGCTCATGGGCGTGTTTGGAAAATGGTACACTTACTGTGAAAGTTTTGGCCTTAGTTACACATTAACGCATTTCTTATTTTTTGGTTCGCTTTTTATTTTTTCCGACTTATTGAATTTGCCATTTCAACTCTACCAAACATTTAATATCGAACAGAAATTTGGATTTAATCAAACAACACTTTCTACTTTTTTTGCAGATAAGATTAAAGGATACTTGCTCGGAATAATGATAGGTGGCCCGTTAATGGCAGCCTTCATTTATTTTTATCAATATTCGGGGCCAAATTTTTGGATATATGCGTGGGTGGTGATCAGCGGATTTAGTTTGCTTATGGCTGCTTTTTATTCGTCATTAATTTTGCCGCTGTTCAATAAATTGCAGCCGCTGGCGCATGGAGATTTGCGCACGGCTATTGAAAACTATTGCAACAAAGCCGGTTTTAAAATCAGCAACTTGATGGTGATGGATGGAAGCAAACGCAGTGCAAAGGCCAATGCTTTTTTTACCGGTTTAGGTCAATCGAAAAAAATAGTATTGTTCGATACGTTAATCAATCAGCATACTCAGGAAGAATTGGTGGCTGTGTTGGCTCATGAAGTGGGACATTATAAGCATCGTCATATTCTTGTTTCTATGATTATTTCGGTTTTGCAAATGGGTGTGTTGCTTTATATATTTTCGTTGTTTGTAAATGAGCCTGCCATATCCGTAGCAATGGGTGGTAACAAGCCTGTGTTAGCTTTGGGCATTTTAGGATTTGGAATTTTATATTCTCCATTATCGCTGATTACATCATTGGTCATGAATTTTATTTCACGCAAAAACGAATATGAAGCAGATGCTTTTGCCGCCAAAACGTATTCGGCCGAACCTTTGATGAACGCTTTAAAAAAACTATCAGTAAATCATTTAAGCAATCTCACACCGCATGCAGCGTATGTGTTTTTTAATTATTCGCACCCAACTTTGTTGCAAAGGATAAGGGCATTGATTAAATTATCAAAGCGATAGTTTGTCTTAACTTTTTCAACTTTTTAAAAATCGACCAACAATTTTTTTGCCAGCAAAGGTGCCAACAAAGCGCCTTTCGTGCCTAGCCCGTTTAGTATGCCGATGTTTTTATACTGGGTGTGCCACATACAAATGGGTTCACGATTTTTTACTGTAGGACGAATTGCCGCCTGATGATTAATGATTTCGTAGTTGCATTTGATTATAGTTTGCAACGATGATTCTAACTGCTGTTTTATTAATTCAGTTGGCTTATCATCTTTAAAATCCCATTCGAAATTCGAACCAATTTTAAAAATTTGATTTCCCATTGGCAAAATGTAAATGCTTTTATTGATGATATATTCCTCTTTTAATTCTGGAATATAAGCATCGAGAATTTCGCCCTTACATAAATGAAACGGCAGAGCAGGGAAGAAGGGATTTAGCGAAGCCGCACTTCCTTCACAAAAAATAATGTGTGAATATTTCACATCGTTATATAAAATATTTTCATCCTGAATTTGTAAAGCGCTGTAAATAAATTTTTCTGTTTGTATTTTATTTTCGGATGCAAGAACGTTTTTATACGAGTCGAGCAATAATTTAATTTTAAGAAAATGTCCCATCGAAATACACATGGCACCATGTGGAGCTGAAATATTTTGTAGCGATGATTGTTGGATTTCGCTGCATTGTAGTTTTGCACAATCATCATCGGCACTGCGTGCAAGCCAGTCGTTGCGGTGCTTTACATCGGCATATATTTCGAGTATATTTTTTGTTCGAAAAAAGTATTGCCTAATTGTTTTGACATTTCCTGGTAAAACAATTTTGCCTCATGCAATGCAACATTGTATTGCGGTGCAATGGCAAGTCGCCTGCCGGTAATTGGGTGCACAATGCCGGCAGCAATTTGCGATGATGAGCTTGGGTTCGAATTATCGATAACGTCATGTTCAATTTGTTGTTGACTTAACATAAAAGATACAACTGTACCGGCAATGCCTTGTCCTATTATCAATATTTTTGGTGCCGGCAACATTGCTAATTACGTTTTTGCTCAATAGTGGTTTTTGACGACACCGGTTTGGTTGGAATCATTTTTTCGACAATTTTATTTTGGCTATATCCTGCTACTCTTAAACTATCATTGGCCATTCCAATAAAAATTACAGAGTCTAATTTACCTTCGAAATCGATATCGCGCACAATGGTTTTATTAAAATAAAATATGCGCTGATACATTTTATACCTGGGCTGCAACGATTCGTTGGTTAGCATTGATGTTTGTAGTTCGATAAAATAATTATCGCGAATATTAAACTTGTTTTCAGCATTGCTATAAAAATCGAAGTTGGCAATAAAACCCACAAGTGCCGAAGTGTTGGTAGCAAATAGCAAAAAACTTAAAGCATAAATTGAGAAATACATTCGAATTATAAAATGCAATTTCGATTTTAATGCAATGCCACACAATGCTACTCCCGAACAAATGAAAAGAATATTTATGGTCTGACTTATCGATGTAGTTTTTCCGTTTTTGAAAAAAAGAAAAACCACTATTGCAACAATGCCAAGTGCACAGTGTGCTACGATTATTTTTTTTAATTTATTAATGTTTATGTTTTTATTTAGTAGCAGCATAAACAATGAAGCAGCAAGAGAAATAATGTATAAAGCAATTGTGCAAACAAAAATTAAATAACTCATACGATATTTTAAAAGGGAATTAATAAAAAGTAAACAATAATTAAGTCAGATCGTTTATCAATTTTTCATATTGAAACATTTCGTCACGCAGGCGTGCAGCCTCCATAAAGTCGAGTTCTTTGGCTGCCTGTTCCATATTGCGTTTCGATTTTTGTAATTGCTTTTGCAAATCTTCTTTAGTCATAAATTTTACTAATGGATCTGCAGCAACATTTACTTCATCTTTTTCAATATAGGTTTTTCCTCCATTAGCATTTGCATTTTTCTTTTGTTCTCCAAAAACTGATTCGGTGGAACGAACAATTTGTGTTGGTGTAATATTGTTTTCGATATTATACTTTGTTTGTTTTTCGCGCCTGCGATTTGTTTCTTCAATTGTCTTGCGCATCGACTCGGTAATTCTATCGGCATACATAATTACTTTGCCATTTACATTGCGTGCTGCCCGCCCTGATGTTTGTACAAGTGCGCGATTGCTGCGCAAAAATCCTTCTTTGTCTGCATCAAGAATTGCGACTAACGATACTTCGGGCAAGTCTAATCCTTCGCGCAATAAATTTATTCCTATCAACACATCGAACACTCCCAAACGCAGGTCTCGCAATATTTCTACGCGATCCAATGTTTCAACATCACTGTGAATGTATCTGCATTTAACACCTACTTTGGCTAAGTACTTTGCTAGTTCTTCGGCCATGCGTTTTGTAAGCGTTGTTACCAAAACGCGTTCTTTATTTTTTACAACAAGTTCTATTTCGTCAAGCAAATCATCCACTTGATTTCCGCTTGGGCGCACTTCAATTACAGGATCCAACAAACCTGTAGGACGTATAAGTTGCTCAACAATTACTCCGCCCGATTGTTCGAGTTCGTAATCGGCCGGGGTAGCACTCACATAAATTACCTGGTGTAATAAACTATCAAACTCTTCAAATTTCAACGGGCGGTTATCCATGGCAGCAGGCAAGCGAAACCCATAATCTACCAAATTTACTTTGCGCGATCTATCGCCACCATACATTGCCCGTATTTGCGAAACAGTAACGTGACTTTCATCAATCACCATTATATAATCTTCGGGAAAATAATCGAGCAAACAGAAAGGCCGGCTTCCAACAACCCGTCCATCGAAGTAACGCGAATAATTTTCTATGCCACTGCAATATCCCAACTCACGTATCATTTCCAAATCATAAGTCACGCGGTCTTCGAGCCTTTTTGCTTCCAGATGTCGACCCTGATCTTTAAAAAATTCCACTTGCTTCATCATGTCAGCCTGAATGGTGAAAATGGCTTCCAATTGACGTTCTTGGTTTGTTACAAAAATGTTTCCGGGAAATATTGCAACGTGTTCTAACCTTTCTATGCGCCCATTGCTAATAGGATCGATACTTTCAATTTCTTCAATTTCGTCACCAAAAAAAACCACCCGGATCGCATAATCGGCATAGGCTAAAAAAATATCGATTGTGTCGCCTTTCACTCTAAATGTACCATGCTTAAATTCGATAACGGTGCGCGAGTATAAACTGGTAACAAGACGATGCAAAAAAGTATTGCGCGACACGCGCATGCCTTTGTGTATACGTATAATACTATCTGTAAAATCCGCAGGATTTCCCATACCATAAATGCACGATACACTTGATACCACAATAACATCGCGCCTGCCCGACAGCAAGGCAGTAGTGGTGCTCAGTCGCATTTTTTCAATTTCGCTATTGATGGCCAGGTCTTTTTCGATGTAAGTATTTGTAGTAGGCAGATAGGCCTCGGGTTGATAATAATCATAATAGGAAACAAAATATTCAACAGCATTTTGAGGAAAAAATGTTTTGAATTCACCATACAATTGAGCTGCTAGAGTTTTGTTGTGACTCAAAATTAATGTAGGGCGATTTACCTGTGCAATTACATTTGCCACAGTGAACGTTTTACCCGATCCGGTCACGCCCAAAAGTGTTTGTGCTTTGTCACCTTTATTTAATCCCTGCACCAGTTGTGCAATAGCATCGGGCTGATCGCCTGTGGGCTTAAATTCAGATGTGAGTTTGAATTCCATTTTGCAAAGTTACAATACGTTGAAGCAAGTTTTATAATTTATTTTTTAGTGGTGAATAATAATTTGTTGTTAATGCAATACTCGGCACTTTGCAAAAAACTGAAACAATATTTTTTCATTTCACTTATTTGTGGTGAATGCAATTCTATATTTTCAACAACTTTTTTCGTTTTTAAATCATAAAATATTTCGGTGCCTAACTTATTTATAGTTAGCAAAAAATTTCCGTCTGTTACACATTTTAAATCATCGCGCATAAAGTAAGTGTAAGGATATTTTTTTGTAAAAATATTTGTGCCCAATCCAATATAGTTATGCGAATGTTGAAACACATTCATTAATGTTGGCACCACATCGGTTTGGTTACAGGGTGTTTCGATTATAGAATCATTATAGTTTTTGGTCGGGTCGAAAATTAAAAAAGGCGAATGATTTTGTGCAATAAAATCAGGTTCATAATTTGGAATAAGCGTACCATGATCGGCAATCAAAACAAACACCGTATTTACATACCAGCTTTTAGTTTTTGCGGTTTCAAAAAATTGCTGCAAACTCCAGTCAGCATATTCAAAAGTCGCGCTGAATGCATCATTACTCCGCGGTTTGAAAATTGCATTATGCGGCATTTCCTGCGGAGGATGAGTGCTTATAGTAAGTATTGTTGCCATAACAGGGTTGGCATTTTTTGTTAGTTCGTCAATCCTTTCAGTAGCATATTGTAATATAAATTCATCGCTCACTCCCCATGCATTTACTTTCTTTTCGGGTGGATAATCTGCCGAACTGTAAACTCTATCGAAGTGATTCTTTGTCAAAAACATTTCAGTGTTGTCGAAATTTGGTTCGTGCGAACAAAAGAAAATATTCCTGTATTGTTCTTTTTTTAATATGAATGGCAAGCCGGCAAATTGTTGTGAGGTAAATATTATACTGGCCATAGGATTCTGCTCTCCTAATGACGGCATGCTGTATAATGTGCCAAACATGCCATTACATGTGTGTATGCCCATGCTGTAAAAATTTGTGAAGCAAATGGCGTGTTTCGAAATGCTATCCAAGAACGGAGTATGATTGTTTTTATTTCCGTAATATCCCATCATAGAAGCAGTCATGCTTTCCATTAAAATAATTACAATATTTTTTTTTGCTCCTGAATTGGTAAAAATTACATTTTTGAGTAAAGGTGATTCGGCATCATTACCTTGAATGTGTAAGTACTCTTTAGTATTTTGCATTGCATCTCCATCGGACATCGAAGTAATTGAAATTAACTGATAGCTATCAACGTAACTTACAATTGGATTTAGTACAAACTGATTTATATAATCGTTGTTAAATACAAAAGCATTTCGCACACCCAATGGCCTGGGCTGAATGCCGCCACGCATGGCAATCACCAAAAGTATGATCAGCGAAATTGTTTGTATCCATTTTTGATTTCCAGATTTCGGATTATTTTTCTGCACCAAAAAATAATTTGTAATTTTTATAAAAGTAAAAATCAAAAATGTTGAAAGTAAAATACATGCAATTATTTGAGGGTAAAAGTTTTTATCTGTAAAAATAAAATTTAACGTAGTTCCCAAATTATCGTTCCATAAGTGAATCGCCTTTGTAATGCGAATATGGTACTGCCTAAAAAATGCGTAATCGGCTGCCATGATGAGCGAACAAGTTATGGCAATTATGCTCAAAACAATTTTTGTACTTATGGCAATTGCTTTTCTTTTCGGATTTAACCAACAATGGATTAAAATAAAAAGTAATGGTAAAATGGTTAAATATGCAGCAGTAACAATATCAAATCGTACAGAGGTGATTATGGGTTGCAACCACAAACTTGGATCATGTATTTGGCTTGAGATATCAAATTGAAAATAAAATATGAGCCGATACATTAACATGCATAGTAGCAGTATAACAAAAACTAATATTGCAAAAATAAAATGCATGATTGATTGCTTTTTTTACATCGGCAATATTAATTCTTTGTTACCAATATCTTTAGTTTAATAGTGAATGTTTTATCACCAAAAAATGTTGAAAGAAGTTGCTTTTATTAAAATCGAAAATTATAGCCTCATAAATTTACCTCGAACCAGCCTGTATGTTTCGCCATTAATTTTAATAGTTTCCATTTCTTGCATTTTATCGAGGTTGAGTAAGTCGTGTTGCATTGTATGTAAGGAGCCTTTTGTCCTTCGGGCAATTGCTAAATAGTTGGGATTTATAAAATGTGTTGCGCCACATAAAATTACATGTACCGGAACCCTCAGTTGCGATAGCAATTCCATATCGCGCGGTGTTGCATAGTTGTCAGCAATCATAATAATGCTTTTTGTTGCCGGATATTTTGCCGTGCCTGCAAGTGCTGCTTCAATATTGTTTTCAGGGTTGTCGCCACCATTTCCATTTCGCATGGCAGTGTATGCAAGTTGGATAATGGTATCGATGTTTATTTTATCAGTAATATAAATGCCGCCAACTTCACCCATTTTTTTTTCATAGTCAAGCATATTGTCACCATCATTAAAAAAGACTATTTGCTTAATGTTATTTTTGGCAATATTGTTTTTAATGCAAAGCAAAGTTTGACCAGTGTATGGTGACATGCTTCCTGTAACATCGCACAACAACAAAGCTTCACCAAAATTATTTCTTATCAACGAATTGAAAACAATTGAATCTTGTTCTCGCATCCAATCACTTATTTCTTCTTCTTGTTCTTTGGCAATCATTTCTGATATATCTTCGTATTTGCCACCCCCTTTGTTATCTTTCGAAGCACCTTCAAACTTTAATGTGTCGCAATAAATTTTGTTTTTATCAGCATCAAATCTCAATGCAATTTGAAATTCGTATACTACTGGTTTTCCATCACGTTTGCCTGGAATCCAGTTGGGCATTTTGTCAAATATATCCAGCGCAACATCATTGCATTTGCTTTCTATACCACTCACTAAATATGGCGAAACAACCTTGCCGCGTGAATCAATTTTAAAAGCAATTTTCACCAGCCCTTGTTTTTTATCCATCAAGGCTTTTTTAGGATATTTTATTTTCCTGTCAATGTACTTTTGCAACAAATCGTTACCGCCAATAAACCTTGGCATTTCATAAACCGGTAATGTTTTTTTTGGCTTTTTTATCAGCTTCATTATCGAATCAGCTTCAAAATCTTTTTTTGTTTTTATACCGGCAAGAATTTTTTCTATTTCTCCTATTTCGGTTTCGGTTTTTTCTTTGCTTGGCGGCAATCGGTATGTGAATATAAATCCATGAAACATTTCTTTTCCTTCTTGTCGGGTTGTTGCTCCATCAATTGCAATTTGACTCCACTCTGCAAGTATGTTTTCAAATATTTCGGGGTATGTTTTTTTTAAATTTTTTAAACGGTTTATGTTCAATTCTCGCTGGTCGAAGTTTTTACTTTCTTTATAAGTAGTGTACACCAATTCTACTTTATAAATAGCAAAATCCTTTATCTTGTCCATTTCAGGATTGCGCAATAACATTGCTTTTGCAAATGGTGCGGCCAAATAAAATTGATTTGGTTGTAAATCTTTCAAGGTGAATGATTTTATAATGCGCGGGTCGGTATCTACTATTGTTTCTATAATGTTATTTTGCGACATTGCAAATGTGCATGCAACAATAAAAAATAAAGTGACCAAATAGTAGAATTGTACTTTCATCAGTTAGTTATAAACGGATAGGAAAAGTGTTTTATTGTAGACTTAATTAAGGCGACAAATGCTTACAATTTTATATCAGCCAAAACGAAAAAAAAGCAGAATAGGGCTATCAATCTTTTCGGCTATAGCGATATTGATTATAAATTATCTTCAATAAACTTTGTCATCATCGTATACAAGTGCAGTCTTGCCCCACCGCCACTAATACCATGATTTCTGTTTGGGTAATTCATGGTTTCGAATTGAATATTGTTTTTTATCAATTTATTTACAAACATCATCGAGTTTTGATAATGAACATTGTCGTCCGCTACACCATGAACCAGCAGGAATTTACCTTTAATTTTTTCGGCAAAATTTATTGGCGAATTATCATCGTACCCCGAAGCATTTTCTTGTGGAGTGCGCAAGTATCTTTCTGTATAAATGGAATCGTAATACCGCCAATTTGTTACCGGAGCAACTGCAATACCGGCCTTGAATACATCGGCACCCTTGGCCATACACAACGAAGTCATGTAACCCCCATAACTCCATCCCCATATTCCAATTCTATCTTTATTTACATATGGCAAGTTACCTAAATATTTTGCTGCTGCTATTTGGTCCTCGCACTCAAGTTTGCCCAATTGTTTATAGGTGCATTTTAAAAATTGTTCATCCTTTGGCGTAGTGCCTCTGTTATCTACACTTACTATAATATATCCTTTTGAGCCAATACCTGAAACCAATAATCGTTATTGCTCGCACTGCCATTCATTACCGTTGGGGCGCCAGGTCCACCATATACATACATCAATACAGGGTATTTTTTCGATACATTAAAGTTCATTGGTTTTATCATCCATGCCTGAAGTGAAATGTTATTTGGTAATTTTATTTCCATAAATTCTTTGGGCGAAATCATATACTCAGCAAGTTTTTTTGTCAATGCATCGTTGCCTTCAAGAATCTTGAGCATTTTCCCATTTATATTATACAGTTCATACTTTGTCACCTTATTCGCAATTGAATAACGGTTAATGAGAAATTTTTGCCCTGAGCTAAACTCAGGAGTATTAATGCCATCGGCATGTCCCAGTAATTTTTTGTCGCCTTTTAAATTAATGGAATAGACTTGTCTTTCACATGGGCTATTTTCGAAACTTTGGTAAAAGCATGTTTGTGTTTTTTCGTTAAAACCATAAAATGCCAAAACGTTTTTTTTGTCAGTAGTAAGTTGTTTTTCCATTTTCCCATTCATATCGTACAGCAACAATTGATTATACCCATCTTTATATGCGGATATAATAAAATGCTTTTTGTCCGACAAAAATGTCAAGTCATCAGATATGTCTATGTATGTTTCACTGGTTTCGGTATACAAAACGTTACAGTTTCCAGAATTTGCATCGCATAAAAGTAACTCAAGTTTGTTTTGCAAACGATTCATTCTCGATATGCATAAAGTATTCGGATCCATTGTCCATTTAATTCTTGGGATATATTGAGTTGCATCATTTCCAATTTCAGCTTTCAGTGATTTGTTTTTCTCAAAATCGTAAATGTGAATCTCTACAATAGAGTTATCCTCCCCGGCTTTTGGATATTTATATTTTACCTCTCGAGGATACAACGAGTCGAATAAAGTGAGCGAAAACTCCTTTACTTCACTTTCGTCAAATCTAAACCACGCAATTTTTTTTCCATCAGGCGACCATTCGTATGCTTTGCTGAACGAAAATTCTTCTTCGTATACCCAATCAGGCGCACCGTTAATAATAGAATTAAATTTGCCATTTTTTGAAATCATAGTTTCAATGCCCGATTTTATTTCTTCAACGTATAAATTATTGTCACGAACAAAAACAACTTTCTGCCCACCGGGTGAAAAAGATGCGAGTTGCATCATTCCATTTTTACTAAAATTGTAAAGCTTTTTTTCAACCAAATTATAAGCATAATATTTCGCTTTAAACGAATGCCTGTATAATGGACTTCTTTCGGTTGTAAAAAGAATCAGCTTTTCATCATTACTAAATGAATAGTCATCATACTCAATTGGTTTACCTTCATCCGACTTTAAGTCTATTCCTTTCACAATAGTTGTAACCTCCTGTCCTGTAGCATAATTATATTTGATTAGATCTTTGTTTTGGTTACTGTATCTGCTTTTTCGGCACTGTATGTTTTGCCATCATTCATCGATCTAATACCAATTACGCCTTCAGCTTTAAATGTGTTTTTTGTCCAAATATCGGCCAATGTAATTTCTTTTGTTTGGCTATAACACGTAATTGATGCTAAAAAAACAACTATGATAATACTGTTTTTCATAATTCTTGAATTTTGATTTTATGCGATAATAAATTATTTCTTCCAAATACAGCCAACATCTTTTTAGTATATCGATTTTCTTAGGATTAATAATTATCTCAAACAATGAAATGATTGCTTTTTAATTGGTGTTTTCAAAATTTATATTCAAATGCGCCTTTTTCATTTACATCATAAAAAGGAATACTTCGGCTTTCCAAAAACTTCTTTATCTTATACTTAGATTTGTTGTTATTGGATGAATCGATGATTACTTGCTTTACTTGTGCATTATTACTGAGATTAGTGAGCGATTCTATATTATTGTTTGATACCACAACCCAATCCAATGTAATTAAGTTTGTCCCTGTTTTTTGAATCGTTGTGTTTACAGTATCACACAAATGAGCTAGTTTTTTCCCGTCTCCTACCACATAAATTGTGTTTTTGTCGTACAGTTGCCAGTCTTCATTTTTATCACTTAAACCAATATCCCATCTATGATGTGTCAAATGAAAAAGTTTTTTGCTTCTGTCATTTTGTAATGCACTGTCACCAATAAAAATTCTTTTGCGTCCTTCAATTAAATCTATGGCAGTTGCATTTTTTACATTATATATTACAAAGCTTTTTTGCCACTTCTGTTCTAAACTTTCAATAATTTGAGCACATAGTAGCAACGCCAACATCCCCAAAACAACCATTATGTTTTTAGCATTTTTTGATGCCAAATAAACAAGGGTAAAAATTATCATTCCAAATATTAGCCACGTTTCAAATATTGTAATCGAAATTCCGGTAAGAAGGGCACTCGGAATGGAATCAACGAAAAGAACACTATAGTTAGTTGCATATAGCATTAAAGAAACAATCTTGCCTACAAATGATGCAACTACCCCAATTTTTGAAACCGCTATTAATGCAATGCACCCATAAATTATAAGTGTAGTTAGGGGAATAACAACCAAATTGGAAATAACAAATAAGAGTGGAAATTGATGGAAATACAAAAGTCCCAAAGGAAAAGTTGCTACCTGAGCAGCCATTGAAACCGAAGTAATGGTCCAAATTTGTCTTGTAAACCAATATTTTGGCTCAATCCATACATGAATCAAAGGATGTAAGTATACAATTCCTATAACAGCTAGGTATGAAAGTTGAAAACCTACTTCTGTTATTATAAATGGGTCATACAAAAGCAAAACAAAAACGCTTACAGCTATTGTATTAAAAGTAGTTGTATTTCGGTTAATCCACTCAGCCAAAATGATAAAAGTAAACATTACGGTCGACCTTAGAACAGATGGTGAATAGCCTGTAAGAATAGCATAAAACCACAGAAATAATAGTGCTATCACATAATGTATCCACCGATATTTGGTATTTCGTATTGCAAACATCAACACCATCACTAAAAGCTGATATATTAATGCAACATGCATTCCCGATACACTAAGTACATGCAACGCCCCAGCACTCGCATATGCTTGAATCAGCTCTTGGTCTAGGTCATCCTCATACCCCACAGTTAATGCCGAAGCAACTGCATAATTTCTTTTGTCAGGAATATACTCCTTCATACAAGCAACAAGACGGTCGCGCAAAGAATAAGAGAACTCAAATAAGAAGTTTGATTCTTTACTCCTTAGTTTAATCCATGTTCCAGAATTTAAATATGCTTGTTGATGGATTTGATGAAAATATAAGAATCTTTGATAATTAAACTCGCCTGGGTTCATAGGTCCTTTAATGTCTGTTCTTTTTACCTTGGCATAAATTAAATCTCCATAACGCAAATCCTTCGATAGGCTATCTTTTGCAATATAAACCAACAATTTTCCGTCAGTTTTTTTTAAAAATTTTAAGCTGTCTAAAACTCCTTCTACTTCCATTAAAGCTTTATAACTTTTAGCCTTTTCAACTAAGGGTTCTTTTAATCGGAGTATTAAAAATGATTCATTGCTCGAAATTTTACTGAAATGTAATTCGAAGTTCTTTTCTGTTTTTAAATAGGTGTACAAACTACCGCAACTCAACATCGTTAAAAGTGAAGCAACGCCTGCAATCCACCTGTGGCTAAACGATTGTGTCAATTTTTTACTGGAGTCAAAAGCTAAAATGCCCAAGACACAAAGGGTAAAAAATATTGAAAGCACAACAAAAGAAGTTTGAAGAAATATTTGCAAAAGTATCCCGCAGATAAATGCTAATAGATACCGCCCTATTGGAATTAAATGGTATAAAGTCTCTTGTATTGGCTTCAACTTCTGTTAATCAATGAAGGGTTGAATTAATCTTTTCTATCTAATATTTCCAAATATTTTTGACAAAAGAATCGTCTTCCTATGACTTTTTGATTCGAATTAATTCCATTTCCCTCACCATTGGTGTAAAATTAGCTTTTTCAAGCCACATTTTACATCCTTATAGTGCCAAAAAGAATAAAAATAGTTCCATTTTCAATTATATTTTAATATTTAATTTCAATGTTTAATTCAATTAACAGAAATAGAACATTGAGCCAATCCCTTTATTAACAGGAGTTATCACAGAAATACAGCATTGGCCACAAGCAACATTTTTTCATTTTTATATTGATTACTAGACTTTTGTTAAGAATTATTTTTAAAAACATTTGGTGCTATTAAAATCAGTAGTACATTTGCACTCCCAATTTTCGAGAGAATAATTGATAATCGTTCTGAATTAATACTCACATTTTCGCTCTGTACTTTATCACCGAAAAAAATAAAAAAAAATATTTTTATTTGTTGTTGGAGATTAAAAAAAGGTTCTTACCTTTGCAGCCCGAAAAAATATAGAAGTTAATTGTTTTAGTATATATAGTTAACAACGTTCTTTGAAGAATTGAAGATAGAAAATAGCAAGCCAAGATAACTCATGTTATCTTTGAATTAAATCCAGAGCATATATCAATAGCGATATTGATAAAAAAAACAAATTTACAATGGAGAGTTTGATCCTGGCTCAGGATTAACGCTAGCGGCAGGCCTAATACATGCAAGTCGAACGGCAGCACGAATAGCAATATTTGGTGGCGAGTGGCGCACGGGTGCGTAACGCGTATGCAATCTACCTATAACTGGGGAATAACCCCGAGAAATCGGGGCTAATACCGCATAATACTACTGAACGGCATCGCTTGGTAGTCAAATCTCCGGAGGTTATAGATGAGCATGCGTGACATTAGCTTGTTGGTGAGGTAACGGCTCACCAAGGCTACGATGTCTAGGGGGTCTGAGAGGATGATCCCCCACACTGGTACTGAGACACGGACCAGACTCCTACGGGAGGCAGCAGTAAGGAATATTGGACAATGGGCGCAAGCCTGATCCAGCCATGCCGCGTGAAGGATTAAGGCCCTATGGGTTGTAAACTTCTTTTGCAGAAGGGTAAACCTAGATACGTGTATCTAGCTGAAAGTACTCTGCGAATAAGCATCGGCTAACTCCGTGCCAGCAGCCGCGGTAATACGGAGGATGCAAGCGTTATCCGGATTTACTGGGTTTAAAGGGTGCGTAGGCGGACGGGTCAGTCAGTGGTGAAAGCCTGTTGCTTAACAACAGAACGGCCATTGATACTGCTTGTCTTGAGTACAGTTGAGGTTGGCGGAATATGTCATGTAGTAGTGAAATACTTAGATATGACATAGAACACCGATTGCGAAGGCAGCTCGCTAAGCCATAACTGACGCTGAGGCACGAAAGCGTGGGGAGCAAACAGGATTAGATACCCTGGTAGTCCACGCCCTAAACGATGATAACTCGTTGTTGGCGATACACAGTCCAGCGACTAAGCGAAAGCATTAAGTTATCCACCTGGGGAGTACGACCGCAAGGTTGAAACTCAAAGGAATTGACGGGGGCCCGCACAAGCGGAGGAGCATGTGGTTTAATTCGATGATACGCGAGGAACCTTACCCGGGCTTGAAAGTTAAGGAATGATGTGGAAATATGTCAGTCCGCAATGACAGGAAACTAGGTGCTGCATGGCTGTCGTCAGCTCGTGCCGTGAGGTGTTAGGTTAAGTCCTGTAACGAGCGCAACCCCTATCATTAGTTGCCAGCGGGTTATGCCGGGGACTCTAATGAGACTGCCTGCGCAAGCAGTGAGGAAGGTGGGGATGACGTCAAGTCATCACGGCCCTTACGTCCGGGGCTACACACGTGCTACAATGGCCGATACAATGGGCTGCTACATGGTAACATGATGCAAATCTCTAAAATCGGTCTCAGTTCGGATTGAGGTCTGCAACTCGACCTCATGAAGCTGGATTCGCTAGTAATCGTACATCAGCAATGGTACGGTGAATACGTTCCCGGGCCTTGTACACACCGCCCGTCAAGCCATGGGAGTTGGGGGTACCTAAAGTACGTAACCGCAAGGAGCGTCCTAGGGTAAAACCGATGACTGGGGCTAAGTCGTAACAAGGTAGCCGTACCGGAAGGTGCGGCTGGAATACCTCCTTTCTGGAGATATTTAATTCCTTGCTATTTTCTTCTTTTCTTCAAATTTTATTTTCATGGGCATCAGCCTGCGATCCTTACGTCAGTCGCTAATCATAGCCTGTATTCTACGCAGTCCCGTAGCTCAGCTTGGTTAGAGCACTACACTGATAATGTAGGGGTCAGCAGTTCAAATCTGCTCGGGACTACTCAGTTCTCCCATGAATTTATTCTCTGTTTTTACGGAGATTATCATTGGGGGTATAGCTCAGCTGGCTAGAGCACCTGCCTTGCACGCAGGGGGTCATCGGTTCGAATCCGTTTACCTCCACTTCGATTTTATACTTGATAATAATTCGTTCTTTTATTTTTTGATATTCTTACGTAGTATCTTATGCTGAAGGCCTCAATTAAGTGAGGCTATAATGTGGTGCAACTCCATACTTCTGTACATAACCGAATTTATTCGGAAAAAGTTCTTTGACATATTGGAAGAAAATAGATTCATAGAAATTAATTTAAAAATAAAAGTTACTAAGGGCACATGGTGAATGCCTTGGCTCTCAGAGGCGATGAAGGACGTGATAAGCTGCGATAAGCTGCGGGTATTGGCAAATACGAATCAATCCGCAGATTTCCGAATGGGGAAACCTTTCTGATTGAAGATCAGAAGCCTTTTTAGGCGCTAACTCAGGGAACTGAAACATCTAAGTACCTGAAGGAAAAGAAAACAAAAGTGATTCCCCTAGTAGTGGCGAGCGAACGGGGAATAGCCCAAACCAGTTTTGTTAAGGCAAAGCTGGGGTTGTAGGACTACAATATCAATGTAAATAAAGAGTGGAAGCAGATGGAAATATGCGCAATATAAGGTGAAAGCCCTGTACACTAATTTAGTTGCATTGTAGTAGTATCCTGAGTACCGCGAGGTCGGAGACGCCTTGTGGGAAGCTACCGGCACCATCCGGTAAGGCTAAATACATTTGAGAGACCGATAGCGAACCAGTACTGTGAAGGAAAGGTGAAAAGAACCGCAAACAGCGGAGTGAAATAGAACCTGAAACCATGTGCTTACAAGCGGTTGGAGTCCTGAGTAATCGGGATGACAGCGTGCCTTTTGTATAATGAACCTACGAGTTACTCCTCTCTGGCAAGGTTAAGTATTTTAAATACGCAGCCGAAGCGAAAGCAAGTCTGAATAGGGCGTATAGTCAGAGGGGGTAGACGCGAAACCTTGTGATCTACCCTTGGTCAGGATGAAGGATGGGTAACACCATCTGGAGGTCCGAACTGGTGAACGTTGAAAAGTTTTCGGATGAACCGAGGGTAGGGGTGAAAGGCTAATCAAACTGGGAAATAGCTCGTACTCCCCGAAATGTTTTTAGGAACAGCCTCGAGTTTAGTGTCATAGAGGTAGAGCTACTAATTGGGCTAGGGGGCTTCACCGCCTACCAAACCCAGATAAACTCCGAATGCTACTGACATATACTCGGGAGTGAGGCCGGGGGTGCTAAGGTCACCGGCCGAGAGGGAAACAACCCAGACCATCTGCTAAGGTCCCTAAATCTTCGCTAAGTTGTTTAAACGTGGTCCAATTGCTTTGACAGCTAGGATGTTGGCTTGGAAGCAGCCATTCATTTAAAGAGTGCGTAACAGCTCACTAGTCGAGCGATAGGGCGTGGATAATAATCGGGCATTAAGTGAAGTACCGAAGCAATGGATTTCGATGCAAATCGATCTGGTAGGGGAGCATTCTAATCTGCATTGAAGGTGAACCGTCAGGTTTGCTGGAGCGATTAGAAAAGCAAATGTAGGTATAAGTAACGATAATGGGGGCGAGAAACCCCCACACCGAAAGACTAAGGTTTCCTGATCAACGCTAATCGAATCAGGGTCAGTCGGGGACTAAGGCTAATCCGAAGGGAGATGCCGATGACCAACTGGTTAATATTCCAGTACCAGCCAATTCAGTGATGGAGTGACGGAGAAGTGAAAGAACCACGCAGCTACGGATGTCTGCGTTAAAGCTTGTAGATATAGGCGATGTAGGTAAATCCGCATTGCTTGTCGAAGGTGATAGTACCACGAGTCTTCTGACGAGTGGAGTGTTCCTAATCATGCTCCCAAGAAAAACTTCTAAACTTATGTTTTGGCTGCCCGTACCGTAAACCGACACAGGTAGTCGAGGAGAGAATCCTAAGGTGCTCGAGTGAATCATGGCTAAGGAACTCGGCAAATTAACCCTGTAACTTCGGGATAAAGGGTGCCCCCGTTAGGGGGGCCGCAGTGAAATGGCTCAGGCGACTGTTTAACAAAAACACATGGCTTTGCTAAATCGAAAGATTACGTATAAGGCCTGACACCTGCCCGGTGCTGGAAGGTTAAGAGGAGATGTCAGAAGCAATTCAAAGCATTGAATCGAAGCCCCAGTAAACGGCGGCCGTAACTATAACGGTCCTAAGGTAGCGAAATTCCTTGTCGGGTAAGTTCCGACCTGCACGAATGGTGTAACGATCTGGGCACTGTCTCAGCCATGAGCTCGGTGAAATTGTAGTAGCGGTGAAGATGCCGCTTACCCGCAACGGGACGGAAAGACCCCGTGCACCTTCACTATAACTTTGCATTGACTTTGGATAATTGATGTGTAGGATAGGTGGGAGACTTTGAAGCTGTGGCGCTAGCCATGGTGGAGTCAACCTTGAAATACCACCCTTTGATTATTCGAAGTCTAATTCCGCCTTGCGGACGACAGTGCATGGTGGGTAGTTTGACTGGGGTGGTCGCCTCCAAAAGAGTAACGGAGGCTTTCAAAGGTACCCTCAGCACGCTTGGTAACCGTGCGTAGAGTGCATTAGCATAAGGGTGCTTGACTGTGAGACTTACAAGTCGAGCAGGTACGAAAGACGGATAAAGTGATCCGGTGGTTCCGCATGGAAGGGCCATCGCTCATAGGATAAAAGGTACGCCGGGGATAACAGGCTGATCGCCCCAAGAGCTCACATCGACGGGGAGGTTTGGCACCTCGATGTCGGCTCGTCACATCCTGGGGCTGGAGAAGGTCCCAAGGGTTGAGCTGTTCGCTCATTAAAGTGGCACGCGAGCTGGGTTCAGAACGTCGTGAGACAGTTCGGTCCCTATCTGTTGTGGGCGTTGAAGGTTTGAGAGGGCCTGACTCTAGTACGAGAGGACCGAGTCGGACGAACCTCTAGTCTGCCTGTTGTGGCGCCAGCTGCATCGCAGGGTAGCTACGTTCGGTTAAGATAAGCGCTGAAAGCATCTAAGCACGAAACTTGCCTCAAGATGAGACCTTCATATTAGAGCCGTCAGAGACTATGACGTTGATAGGTTATAGGTGTAAAGTCAGTAATGACAAAGCCGAGTAATACTAATAGCTCAAAGACTTTTGTTATAATTTTAATTTCTATGATTTATTTTCTTCCATTTATATGTCATTAAAGATATTTATGGTGACTATTGCAAGGGTGTTCACCTCTTCCCATTCCGAACAGAGAAGTTAAGCCCCTTAGCGCAGATGGTACTGCATTTAATTGTGGGAGAGTATGTCGTTGCCATATCATAAAAAGCTGCCTTTGGGCAGCTTTTTTTTTGACTTTTTTATCATTTTCATTCCCTCATTTTTTGATTTGTCAAAATTTACTTTTGTTTTACAAACAAATGAGTATTGAAATATTTTTTGTAATAAATTGATTTCTGTTTTAGTTATTTGTTTGAGCATAGGGCATTATTTCGTCTAATTGTTTTAATTTGAAAAATGATCTTAATAAGAAGTTTATTGCCATCCATAATATTGCTCTTTTTGTTTTGTAGCAGTAACCTATATTCTCAAAAAAATTACTCCTTTTTAGAACATGGGATGCCTTCTATTTATTATGATGATATTGATTCATTGAGAAAAAGTGATAGAACTGATACAATTGGTTCGGACTTTAAAGAGTATAAAGATTTTTTGGAAATTAATTCACTTAGAATTATTGGTTCATTCATAAATAGAGAACCCAATTATATAAATGAATCTTATTTTATTGAACCCACATTTTTACAAATAGATCATATTAACGGTTTTGAAAATGTAAATTTTTCGCAAAAAACAAATTCTCGTTTTTTTTATTCTCGTGGCTCGAAGAAAGAGCAAAAATTTAATTTAAATTATTTTCAGAAAATCGCGCCTAAGTTTTTTTTTACTATTTATTACAAGAGTGTAGTTGCACCAGGTTTTTTTAAAAATCAAAAGACTGAAAATAAAAATTTTGAGCCTTGTATTATTTACAAGAACAAATTCAACTCTTATTTTGGTTTGTTAACTTATGCCTCTCAAAAAAAATTAATTTCGCAAAATGGTGGATTGTTTAATGACAGTTTGCTTATAACTAATTCCGGTATTGATTTGACCACTCTTCCTGTGAATATAAGTGATGGTTTTACAAGTTTGAAAAGTAAAAATATTAATTTCAATCAAAGGTTTTTTTTGAAAAAGTTTAATACTAAGGACTCTGCTAAAAACGAATCCCAAATTTGGTTATATCAGAAGACTAGTTTAAGCAGAAGTCAGAATTTATTTACCTGCTCGAAGAATGATTTTTTTGAGAATAATTATTTTGATTCAACAATAACTAATGATTCAAGCGTTTTTGATCGACTAAATAATGATGTTGCTTTAAAATATCAAACTAAGTCAATATTTTTTAGATCGTCATCATTGGGTTTTTCAAATGAAGTTTTTTCATTCAATTACAATAGCTTAAATAGAAGTGGTGCAGTAAATTCAATTTTTATTGAAGAAGAATTATTTTCTGATTCATTATTGTCGGCAATTTTTTATTTTAAAAAGGCCATAGATGAGCGATTTTATAATGGCTCAATAAATATTGAACTTAAAATCAGTAAAGACCAAATTAACAATATTAATTTTAATGCAGAAATAAATAAAGTACCACTTAATTTATGGATGCAAAATCAGCGCGGTAATCATTTTTATTGGAATTTGCCCAACTCAAATATTTCAAATAATTTATTTAACGTAAATTGGGTTACTAGATATTTTGTAATAGGCTTCAAAAATACTAATTATCAAAAAATAGTAATCATCAATGATTCTTTATTGCCAGAAACTATTGAAACTGCGGGTACTCGCAGATTATCATTCATCACAAATTATTCAAAGGGGAGGTTTGATTTCTTACTCAAAGGTCAATACTATTTTTTAAAAGGCGCGAATATTTTCGGGCTTCCAAAGTATGATGCTTTTGGAAAGATTTCTTATCACAGAAGTTTTTTTAAAAAGGCACTTAGTTTTAATACATCCATTACATGTTATATTGACGAGAAACATTTTGCAAATGGTTTTATGCCTGGCTTGAATCTATTTTATTTCCAAAAATCCACAATAATTCGAGGCAATCCGATTTTATCATACGATGTTTTGGCAACTATAAAGAAGTTTACTTTGTTCTTGAGGGTAGATAATATATTGAACGGATTAATGAGCGAACAATTTTTGATACTCCCATTATCCCATGGAAAGAAGAATTGTTAGAATTGGGTTTATGTGGGCTTTTGATAAGTAGGAAATAGTTATTTGTTCTTAAACTAAAAAACAATTTTCAAAACAGCTGATATGTTTTCATTAATAAGCGAGCAGCTTTAATTTTGGCATAAGTTACCATCATATTTTTTGTTTGACCAAGGTTTTCTTTTTTCAATTTATGCAGTTTCACTTCGTTATAAATTAGCCTGATGGCCATTTCATAAAACTTTTTATGATGGGTTCTTTTAAAATCGATTTGCCTATCGGTTGAATTATGCCATGGTAGCTGATTGATAAAGTTCGACTGTGTTTGGTTGTATAATTGTGTTCCCTTTATTGGATATGCAATAGTTATTGTATATAAATCGGGATCGGATTCCGTTAAATGTTTTATGGTTTCTTCAATATCTTCAATGTTTTCTCCCGGATAACCTACCATAATAAAAGTGCCAGTTTGAATACCAGTTTTTTTTGCTGCAATCAGCATTCGCCTTACTTGCTTTACATCAACTCTGCGATCCATGGCGTCAATTATTTTTTGTGACCCACTTTCTGCACCAATCCAAACACGCATGCATCCACTTTCTTTGAGTATTAAGAGTGCTTCTTCTGTCAATCTATCCGCACGAGTGATGCATTCAAAATTTATTTTCACCTGACGTGAATTTATTTCGTGATTAAGCTCTGCCAGCCATTTGTGACTAATTGTAAAAACATCATCAACAAACCAAATAGAATCGAATTTATAATTTTTTTGCACTTCAATAATTTCATCGACTACCAATTTTGGTGATCGCCTGCGATAACTTTGTCCATAAACAGCGCGGCTACACCAGTTGCAGGTATATGGGCAGCCACGCATGGTAGAAAGTGAAATGGAACTTGTGCCATGTTTCGATTTCCATGCATCGAAATATTTTTGCAAATCAACTTTGTGTCGGTTTGGAAAAGGAAGTTCATCAATTGAACGAATTTTGGACCGCTCCTTTGTTCTGATTATTTTTCCATCTTCTTTGTAGCAAATACTTTCTATTTCCGAAATATTAAATTGCCCATCGATAAAATGCAAACATATATCGAGCATAGTTTGTTCGCCTTCGCCAACAACAATAATGTGAGCGCCATAATTCAAAAAAGCCTCATCATGATTTCGCACTTCGGGGCCACCAAGAATAATTTTTGTATTAGAAAGTAAGGGTTCATTTTTTACAAAGTCTATAATTTTTAAAATGTTCAACTTTGTCATTAAATTGGTGTAGAGACAAAGTAACTGTGGTTTCTTTGTCAATAAATTTTCGCAGAATTTTTCGAAGGAAGAAAAAGTAGAATCGTACACATCATTTTCGAAACCATTTTTTTCGAGCCAGGCAGAAATGTATAATATTCCTAATGGCACATAAGGTTTCATTATTTCAAGCTCACGAGGATCTTCTTTTAAAAAATATCCATGCGACAAAATTATTTTCATAGTGGTAAAAGTAGCTAAAAGCTTTTCAAAAAATAGATTTCAATTTTTTATAGCTTAAAACTAATAGTGAAACATATGAAACAGGTAATTGGTTTTATTGATTTAACAGTAGCTCATGCAACTCGGCTTCGGTTTTTACTCGTACCTCGCGCGCTTTGCTTCCTTCAAATGGTCCTATGATTCCTGCGGCTTCTAACTGGTCGACTAAGCGGCCGGCACGGTTATAACCAAGTTTTAATCTTCGCTGAAGAAGCGATGCAGAACCTTGTTGAAATTGAACAATTATTTTTGCGGCTTCTTCAAATAAAGGATCTCTATCCGCAGCAGTAAAGTCGCTGGGGCTTCCACCTTCTGCACCTTCGGGGCCAACGTATTCCGGCAATAGAAACGCAGAAGAATATCCGCGTTGCGAACCAATATATTCGGTAATTTTTTCTACTTCGGGTGTATCCACAAATGCACATTGTATACGAATTAAATCAGCACCGGTTGAAAGTAGCAAATCGCCACGGCCTATAAGTTGGTCGGCACCACCGGCATCGAGAATGGTGCGGGAATCGATTTTCGATGTAACACGAAATGCGATACGTGCAGGGAAATTTGCTTTTATTGTTCCGGTAATAATATTTACCGAAGGACGTTGAGTTGCTATTATTAAATGTATACCAATAGCGCGTGCAAGCTGTGCAAGGCGAGCTATAGGCGTTTCCACTTCGCGACCTGCGGTCATAATTAAATCGGCAAATTCATCTACTACCAAAACAATATAAGGTAAAAAGCGGTGACCATTATTTGGATTCAATCTGCGTTGTGTAAATTTTTGATTGTACTCTTTCAAATTTCTCACTTGTGCTTCTTTAAGCAACTCATATCTATTATCCATTTCTATACAAAGCGAGTTCAAGGTATTCACTACTTTTTTAGTGTCGGTGATTATTGATTCATCTTCGCCCGGAAGTTTTGCAAGAAAATGACGTTCGATTTTTTTGAACAATGTTAACTCTACTTTTTTAGGATCGACCAAAATAAATTTTACTTGCGAAGGATGTTTTTTATAAAGAAGAGAAACCAGCACAGCATTTAATCCTACCGATTTTCCCTGTCCGGTTGCACCAGCCATAAGCAAGTGAGGCATCTTTGCAAGGTCGCAAACATATACTTCGTTCGAAATAGTTTTTCCTAAAACGATTGGTAAATCATACTCAGAGTTTTGAAATTTTTCGGAAGCAATTACTGAGCGCATCGAAACTATTTCGGGAGTTTGATTCGGCACCTCGATACCAATTGTTCCTTTGCCCGGAATAGGAGCAATGATGCGAATGCCCAATGCCGAAAGACTTAATGCGATATCATCCTCGAGGTTTTTTATTTTGGATATACGTACACCAGCCTGTGGCACTATTTCGAACAATGTAACAGTTGGGCCAACGGTTGCTTTTATTTTTTCGATACCGATGTTGTAGTGGCCTAACGTTTCTACAATTTTATTTTTGTTTGTTTCAAGTTCGGCTTTTAATTCTTCGGGTGTTAATTTATTTTTTTGATTTAAATATCCTTCAAGCAAATCGAGGTCGGGAAATTTGTAAGTAGATAAATCGAGTGTAGGATCATAGGCTCCTAATTTTTCTAAAATATTGGATTCATTTATTTCCGTAAGTTCATTATCGTCATTTTTTTGTTCAATAGTCATTGGTACTTCATCATCGTTAGCATCTGATTCAGCAACTATTACATCATTTTCAATTTCGTTTTCGTCCAATTCTATTTCATCCACATTCATTTCCAATTCGAGCTCAGGTTTTATTTCGTCTACAATTTCTAACTCGGGAACTTTAAGAATGTTATTTGCAGTTGGTTTGGGCTCAACTTTTTTCACATTGAATTCGACAGGGTTGCTTACTTTATGCTCTATTATTTGCTCTTGTTTCAATGGTGGCGCATCGGCAATTATGGGAGCGTTTATTTTGGTATCTTCGTCCTTTAATGGCGTTTTGTTATAAGCAAATTTAATATCGAAAACATGGATAGTAAGACCTGCAAAAGCAAAAAGCAAAAGTAAAGCCTCGCCAGCTAAACCAAGTGAAGATTGCAACCACTTGCTAACTTCATAACCATATTGCCCAGCAATAAAAAGCAAATCGCTTTTATTTTGCAAAAGAAAACCAAAAGTAACAGAACCAATAACTATGGTGAACAAAGTGTAACCAATAATTTTTGACCATGAAAAAATTCGTTGATTGAATAAAAAACCAAACCCGGCAAAAAACATCACCACACAAAATGCAAGCGAACAAATACCGAAGCCTTTAAATACAAAAACATGACCTATGATGGCGCCAAGTTTTCCCATCCAATTATCAAGAATAAGATTGGGGTCGCTAAATACTTGCCACCAACCAAGGCCTGCAACTTTATCGAAATCGTGGGTGAAACTAATTGCATAACTAAGAATAGATAAAAAGAAAACAACAGACAGGAGCATAAAAGTAAGACCCAGAATGCGCCTTTGTTTTGGTTGTGCCTCAGTTGTGGTTTCTTTTTTTTCTTCGGTGGAAGTTTCACTTTCGGGCGTTTTTTGTTTTCGCTTTCGAGGTTCTTTTTTTTCTATGATGGGTTCTTCTACAACCTCGGCTAAAATTTTGTATTCTTTAAAATGATTTCCTATCGACATTTTTTTTATAGTTTTTGAATAAGGTTTATGTGCTTCGTAAATTTAACCATGATGTGCCATATCGATTTGGTTGAAATGGCTTTGTTTAAGTTTATTATAAACAACACACCAATTGGCCAAAAGTGTTGCTATTGCTGCATGTTGAGGTGGACGTGTTGATAACCATTGCAAAATGCCAGAGCCATTTAGGTATTTGAATAACACAAGTTTTAGTATATCGGAATATTATAGCAAAACTCTTTTGGCTGCATATTATTGTTTTATGCATTTAGATTGATTGACGAATGCTGTAATTTGAAATCGATTTATATTCAAGGCGAGATTGTTTCAAAAAAAACAATTGTAAACCCTGATGCAAACCTTCAATTTGTTTGTTTAGATTTACGCCTCTCAAACGATAACATTTCGCTATGTCTACACTTCAATGTGCCAATACAATTTTAATGATACGGCCAAAACATTTTGGTTATAATTTAGAAACTGCGGTTACAAATAAATTTCAAAACCTTGGCAATGTTGACAATGAAAAAGTACTTGCTGAGTTTGATGATGTATACTATAAGTTAATTCAAAATGGTATTGAAGTAATTGTGTATGATGATAAGGATGAAGTAGTAACGCCCGATTCTGTTTTTTCTAATAACTGGCTGCATGTAGACCATGGAGGAAATATTTTTTTATTCCCTATGCTTGCTCCAAATAGAAGAATAGAAAAACGTAATGATATAGTTGATGACATCGCTACAAAATTTGCGATTGAAAAAATTGAAGATTGGTCGCGATACGAAAAGGAGGGAAGTTTTTTGGAGAGTACGGGCAGTATGGTTTTCGACCACACCAATAGAATTGCATATGCGAGCATTTCGGCTCGAACCGATGAGCAATTGTTTTTGAAATTTTGCGGATACAATAATTATAAGCCTGTTACCTTTCGCACATTCGATAATGCCGGTTTCGAAGTGTACCACACCAACGTTATTATGAGCATTGGCGATGAATTTTGTGTGCTATGCGATGAATGCTTTTTAAATGCAAGTGAACGCGAGTTGGTAAAATTTAATTTGAAATCGTGCGAAAAAAAAATCATTCTTATTACCCAAGCCCAAATGGAAAATTATTGTGCAAACATTTTGCAAGTGCAAAATAAGTTTGGCGAAAAATTTATTGTAATGTCACAACGTGCTTTTGATCATTTTACCTTGCAGCAAAAAAATGAACTCGAAAACTATGGTAAACTGATTGTATGCAATATTGAAAATATTGAAGCACATGGTGGTGGCAGTATCCGTTGCATGATGACAGAAATATTTGCACATAGAAAATAGATTACTCCTAATTGCATTTACATACCGCTTTCATTTCTGTTTGCAACATTGTGTTGCAAAATCAAACGCATTTATGATTTGAAATTCTAACCTCATCACAGCTCCCGCAAGAGTCCACGCTTGTGACTCGTTGAATAATTTTGCTTGTTTCATTCATTCAGAATATTTTTTTACCATACAAAGATAAAATTATGTTATTCATAATGGACAAATAAGTTACCACAAGCGCGGACGCATGCTCCAGCAAATAAACCTAAATCAATGATACTTGAGTCGGTGCAGGCTTCAAAAGACACATTTTTTTTTAATGTGATTGCGGATATATTTTTAACCCCATTACTTTCATTTTTTTAAAAAACTCTATTCACTGCAATAACACAAACCAACATTTTGCTGAAAATGTATAACCAAAAACAATTAATCTTCTTCAACCTCAGTGGGTATTGGAAAAATCAGTTTCGTACTATAAACCACGCAATTTGTTTCTTGTTTTCAATCATTTCCAAAAGCAAATAGAATCAAAATTTGGTTGGAACTTTTGTAGAATGGATTTAGGTCATTCAGCAATTAGAATGAAGAAACCAAAAATGCCGTTTTGGCATTAAAATCCCATTGGCATAATGATTGATTTTTGCACCTCGAAAATAAACAGTAACAAATAAACCAATAATAAAAATGAGAAAAGTAATAGGAATAGATTTAGGCACCACCAACTCGTGTGTTGCAGTAATGGAGGGCAACGAGCCTGTTGTTATTCCAAACAGTGAAGGCCGCAGAACAACACCATCCATAGTGGCATTCTTGCCAAATGGCGAGCGCAAAGTGGGCGACCCTGCTAAGCGACAAGCAATTACCAACCCTACTAAAACCATTTCATCCATAAAGCGATTCATGGGCGAAACATTTGATAAGGTTGCCAAAGAAACCTCGCGTGTGCCATATCAAGTGGTAAAAGGTGACAACAATACACCACGCGTAAATATCGATGACAGAAAATATACGCCACAGGAAATTTCGGCCATGGTATTGCAAAAAATGAAAAAAACTGCCGAAGATTATTTAGGATATGATGTGAGCGAAGCTGTGATAACGGTGCCGGCTTACTTCAACGATTCGCAACGTCAGGCAACTAAAGAAGCCGGAGAAATTGCCGGATTAAAGGTACTACGTATAATAAACGAACCTACCGCGGCAGCACTAGCTTACGGCATGGATAAAAAACATACCGATACCAAGGTTGCAGTATTCGATTTGGGTGGTGGTACGTTCGATATTTCGGTGCTTGAGTTGGGCGATGGTGTATTCGAAGTAAAATCGACCAATGGCGATACACACTTAGGTGGTGACGATTTTGACCAGGTAATTATAGATTGGCTAGCGGATGAGTTTAAAAGTGATGAAGGCCTCGATTTGCGCAAAGACCCTATGGCATTGCAGCGCTTGAAAGAAGCTGCCGAAAAAGCAAAAATAGAATTGTCGAGTTCGTCACAAACGGAGGTAAACCTGCCATATATTATGCCTGTAGATGGCATGCCAAAACATTTGGTAAAAACATTAACACGCGCAAAATTTGAACAACTTGCCGATAAATTAATACAGTCGACATTGGAGCCATGCAAAAAAGCATTGGCCGATGCAAAACTTAATCCATCGCAAATTGATGAGGTAATTTTGGTAGGAGGTTCAACCAGAATTCCGGCTATACAAGATTTGGTAGAAAAGTTTTTCGGCCGCAAACCTTCCAAAGGCGTAAACCCCGATGAAGTAGTTGCAGTCGGTGCTGCCATACAAGGTGCTGTGTTAACAGGTGAAGTAAAAGATGTTTTGTTGCTCGATGTAACACCACTTTCATTAGGAATAGAAACTATGGGAGGTGTGTTTACAAAACTCATAGAATCGAACACAACAATACCTACAAAGAAATCGGAAATATTTTCAACTGCGTCCGATAGTCAGCCATCAGTAGAAATACATGTGCTGCAAGGCGAACGTTCTATGGCTAAAGACAACCGTACCATTGGCCGTTTCCACTTAGATGGAATTCCACCGGCACCGCGCGGTACTCCAAAAATAGAAGTGGTATTCGATATTGATGCAAATGGAATATTGCACGTATCGGCCAAAGACCAGGGCACAGGCAAATCGCAAAATATACGAATAGAGGCATCGTCAGGCTTGAGTGACGAAGACATTAAGCGCATGAAAAACGAAGCCGAAGCCAATGCCGAAAGTGACCGTAAGTTGAAAGAAGAAACCGAAAAATTGAACCTTGCCGATACAGCAATATTCAGCAGCGAAAAACAACTGAAAGATTATGGCGATAAAATTCCTGCCGATAAAAAAGCCGCAATCGAAAGCGCTTTGGCCGAATTAAAAACAGCACACAGTGCACGCAATGTTGATGCACTTGATGCCGCCTCAGCCAACTTAAATAATGCATGGCAAGCGGCATCACAAGATATAAACAACGCACAACAAGCAGAGCAGGCCAACAATGCAAATGCACAAAACAATGGTGCCGATAATGGCAGTGCAAACCAGGATAATAAAGAGGGCGATGTAAAAGATGTTGATTACGAAGAAGTAAAATAATTCTCGAAATCGATTTGGAACAAAAAATGCCTTTGCGTTTGCAAAGGCATTTTTTTTGCGCTGTTGTAACAAAACATACCTGCTCACTGTCAGATGTATATAAACTCCTAAAAACATCTTCTTATGAAATTATTCAAAAATGTATTTGTAGTATTTTTTTCCATTGTTGTAATGTACACCATGTGTAGCTTTATATATGAAAACGTTACCGGTTCAGGTAAGATGGCACAAGAAAACCGCACAGTGCCGGCATTTTCAGGCATTGATGTTTGCTGTGGTATCGAAGTGATTGTGAAATCCGGCTCCCAATCGGTATCAGTAAATGCCGAGGATAATGTATTGCCTTTGGTAGAAACTGAAGTAAAGGATAATGTGTTGCATATTGGATACAAAAATAAGGTCTCGCTTAAAACACATAAGAAAGTAACGGTGTATGTATCCGCAGCATCAATCGAAAAACTTTATGCAAGCAGTGGAAGCAAACTTGTATGCGATGAGGTAATAAAAGGCAACAAACTTATTGCAAAAGTATCGAGTGGTGCCGATATGAAAATTGCAATCGGGGTTGACGATTTTAATTGCGAAGCAAGTTCAGGAAGCAATATGCAAGTAAGTGGTAAAGCAAATTCTTTGTGGGCCGAAGCATCGAGCAGTGGCGATATTGATGCAAAAAACTGCCCGGTTTCAACAGCAACTACAGAGGCTTCGAGTGGCAGTAACATCACAGTAAATGTATCCGAAAATTTAATAGCAAAGGCATCATCGGGTGGCGATATCCTTTATAAGGGTGCAGTTACAAAAGTGAATAAAAAATTATCTTCGGGTGGCTCAGTAAAAATGTTGAATTGATTGTAGAAAATATTTTAAGCAAAAGAGGAATTTAATTGTTCAATTTCTTGTGCATTTTAAAGCACAGATTTTTCTTTCTTTTTTTTGAAATTAATAATGTCTCATATTTATTTGGTCACTGTTTTTTTGAGGAAATTGTTACCCACCCCTCCTCGCTAACTTTTGATACAGCCAAAAAAGTTTTGTTTCTTTTTTAATACATTTCAGATTGTTGTTCTTTTTAGAAATTACAAACATGGCATATCAATTTGATGTGTATTGCATTGTTCAGGTTTATTAATAATAGCTTTCAACTAAAAAACTATCGTTACCAAAATTTTAGAAAACCAGAAATTGCAGGGAAGCTAATTTGAAGCGTTTAAGCATATCAAAGTATACAAAGCTCAACAAAATGTAATAATGTGTGGTTAAAGGATAAAAATATTTGGCAAGTAGATTTTTTTGACTTTATTTGCTTGTAATCTTTAAATCCTTTAAAACATTTTTTTTATGCGTAAACATTTACTAATGGCAACAGCATGCCTTTTATGGAGTGTATTTGCCTCAGCACAATTGAACGTTACATTTCGTTCACAATTAACTTTTCCAGGAAAGTCCTTAGCCAATATTTGGGGCTATAGCGATTCTCTTAATCGAGAATATGCACTTGTCGGCACTACCGCAGGTATGTCGATAGTTGATGTTACCAATGCCACTGCACCTGCTTTATTATTTAATATTGTGGGGGCAAACAGCCAATGGCGCGAGGTGCGTACTTATGGTAAATATGCTTATGTAGCTACAGAAGGCGGAGGCGGATTGCAAATTGTAAACCTTTCTTATCTGCCCGATTCAGCACCTTCAAAATTCTGGACGGGAAATGGCGCAATAGCCGGATTATCGCGCATACATACTGTGCATGTGGATGGCGATAACATTTTTTTAAATGGCTGCCGCAATAGTGGCGGTTCATATCTGTTCAATGGTGCATCATTAATTTGTTCTCTCACCGATCCATGGAATCCAAATTTTGTTGGCCACACAAGTACTGGTGTAAGTTCTACAGTTGATTATGTGCACGATGGACAAGCCTTGGGCAACAGATTATATGCAGGGCATATTTACGATGGCAAATTTTCTATTTACGACATTACAAACAAAGCCGCTCCGGTATTGCTCAATAAACAAATTACAACAAATGCATTTTGCCACAATACATGGCTTAATGGTGCCAGCAATGTTGTGTTTACAACCGATGAAGTAAGTAACTCTTATCTAACAGCTTATGATGTATCGAACCCAAATAACATTCAATACCTTGATAAAATTCAATCGCAAAACCCGGGGTCAGGTTCAATTATACATAATACTTATATTAAAAATGAGTATGCTGTATGTTCATATTATCGCGATGGTTTTATTATAGTTGATGCATCGCGTCCCGGAAACCTTGTACTCACCGGCTGGTACGATACTTCTCCATCATTTGCCGGCAATGGCTTTAATGGGGCATGGGGAGTATATCCTTATTTTCCTTCAGGAAATGTGGTGGTAAGCGATATTGAAAATGGATTGTTTGTTCTTACACCAAATTATGTTCGTGCCTGCCATATCGAAGGAGTAGTTACAGATCAATCTACAAGTTTGGCTATTAATGGTGCATCGGTTAGCATTTCGGGTCCTGCTACACTTGCCGAAACATCTGCAGCAAATGGCCAGTATAAAACCGGAACTTCAACTGCTGGTACGTATACTGTTACTGTTAGCAAAGCAGGTTATGTTACTAATGTTACTTCGGGAGTGGTGCTAACCAACGGTATTCTTACTACTCTTAATATTGCATTAGTTCCAGTTGGAAGTTGCGGTACGCCTACAGGTTTGTCTGCCACCTCTATAACACAAACTACTGTAACCCTCAACTGGGGTGCGGTGAGTGGAGCTGTTTCTTACAATGTGCAATATCGTGCAGTAGGAGCAGGAACCTGGACTAACGGTACATCTGCATCTACAAGCCTTGCCATATCAGGGCTGGTGGCCAGCACCAATTACGAGTTTCAGGTACAGGCACTTTGCAGCGGTACATCGGGTACGTACAGTACTTTGGGCACATTCACTACTTTGGCACCAGGTGGAAATTGCACAAGCGATATTTACGAAACCAACAACACTTCATCCACAACAAAAACCATTGCTGTCAATACCGATATTTATGCTTTAATAGGAGTAGCGGGCGATCTTGATTGGTTTAGATTTACAACCGTATCGCCAAATACCAAATTAAAAGCCACTTTAACACAAGTGCCTTTCGATTATGATTTGCGATTGTACAGTAATTCAAATTCACTTTTAACCACATCGCAAAATGGAGGTACAACAAGCGAAACTATAATACGAAATGCGACAACAGCTGCTACATATAAGCTCAGGGTATATGGTTACAATGGTGCATTCAGCGCCACAAGTTGTTATAAATTGCGGGTCGATGTGAGTAGTGTAAACTATGTAAAAACAATACCGCAAGATATTGAAACTTTCAAGTACACTGCCGAAAACGAATTAAATGCATTTCCAAATCCTGCTACCGATGCTGTTGCTTTTATATTTGAAAGCGATATTGAAACCACAGGCAGCATTTCGATATTTGACTTAACGGGCAGAATGATAAATAACACGCAAATAAATGTGATTGAAGGACAAAATATGGCTGACTTAAACATCGCATACCTTGCAAATGGAGTTTACATAGTTGAAGTGTTTGACGGAACTGAAACTATAAAAGTGAAGGTTGTAAAAGAGTAGATTCAAAGTTGATTTTGTGAAAACTGTAATCAGTTTGGAACGCGATTTTGATACCTTTAAATATTCAATAAATCACTAAATAATAAAATAAGGTTCCAAATAAAAAGGCTGTCATTTTTGTGACAGCCTTTTTTAATTTATACACCCCGTACTTTTTCTTTATGCCTGGTTATTTGCTTTCGCAACGCCTCTACAGCATTGTCGGTAGCTTCTTCAAACGATCGACATTGTTGCTTGGCAAACAAAATTTTGCCAGGGGTTTTTAATCGTATTTCGGTAATTTTATTTTTCATGTCCGATGAGTTATCGAGTTTCAAAAAAACTTCCCATCAATGATGTCTTCATAAAAGTGGATAAGCTTATCTACCCGCTCCTGAATAAATTCAATTAATTTTTTGTCAGCATCAAAATGAATGCTCTGAACTTTCAATTTCATAAAATGTAATGTGTTAAAAATATTGTTAAACTTAAAGAGACTTTTACTAATTGCGTTTTTGATTCTGTGTTTTGCTACATATTCTTTTGTTTTAAATTGTTTGATAATTATAGATTTTATCCATTGCCCCGCGGGTGTGCACGTGCATGAATATTTTTTAATTTTTCGATAGTGTTGTGTGTATACACTTGTGTGGCAGCCAGCGAACTATGCCCGAGTATTTCTTTCAATGCATTTATATCTGCACCGTTGTCGAGCATATGTGTAGCAAAAGTATGTCGCAATACATGGGGGCTGCGTTTTTTTTGTGTAGTTACATCGCCCAAATTATTTTTTACCATGCGGTAAACATATTTACGATTTATGGGAGTGTCATCTTCATTCACAAAAAAACACGATTGATTTGTATCCGGTTTTTTTTCCTCCATGTAGGCTTCAAGTTTTTTAACCACATTATTTGTTATGGGAATGATGCGTTCTTTATTACGTTTTCCAAGCACTTTTATCTGCTGACTCCGGAGGTTAACATTGATTGTTTGTAGTTCTACCAGTTCGGCCAAACGAATGCCGGCATGGTAAAACAACTCGATAATGCACATATCTCTTAAAGCCTTAAATCCCTTTTGTGGCATAGCCTGATCAAGTAAAAGATTCATTTTGCTTTTTTCTACAAATACCGGAAGTTTTTTTGATGTCTTTGGCCCTTGAATTTTTAGCATAGGATTATGTTCTATCAAATTATTCTTCGATAGAAATTTAAAATAGCTTTTAAGCGATGTTATTTTGCGATTCACAGAACGGGCATCCATACCCGAATCCATAAGGGTTACAATCCATGAACGAACATAAAAATGGGTGATGTCTTTGTTATCGACCGAGCCAAACTGAATGTTGATGTATTGATAGAACTGGACTAAATCGGCTTGATATGCTATTATAGTATGCTTCGAGTATCTTTTTTCGAATGTTATGTACCGAATGAATTTTTCTTCCAACATATTCTCCCACCTAATTGATTGTCAAATAAAAGCGAAGTAAGCTAATTATCTTAATCCATACAGCATACTTATCAACAGAATCGGAATGAAAAAATTATAGAATGTTACAAAAGGGTGGGAGAATTGTAAGATAATTAACAAAAAAAAAGCATCGGAGACAAAAAATGATTGAATCCGATGCTTAAATATGGTATAATGATTATGGACTAAGCGCCCAATTTTGCTAAAATAATGTTGCGGTAAACGGCTTTTTTTACAACATTTCTGCGAGTTACCGAAGGCTTTTCGAACGCCTGACGTGAGCGTAATTGCTTCACAACACCCGTTTTTTCAAACTTCTTCTTAAACTTTTTTAAAGCGCGATCTAACGGCTCATTTTCTTTAATTGGAACAATAATCATTTGTCTTTTTATAATTTTGGTCTGCAAAAGTAAATGTTTTTATGCAAAATGCAACTTTCAAGTTAAAATTTCTTTTAAACACAATATCCGAATTTTTCACAGCATTGTATTTTGGTTTTGGAGCCACTTTTCAACCTTTTAGCATGAAGCACAAAATTGTAAAAATCGCTTTTCCATTATTTCCCAAAATTTGAATATTTCATTCAGCTATATTAATTTTATTACTAAAATTGTAAGTGTAAATCAATTACTTTGTTGCCCATAAATTTATCATGAATCAAGGAGAACACCCTCAAGAATTATTATTAAATAAATCTCAAATTTCAATACAAGATTTGGAGCCAATTCTCAGCGCTCTAAGTTATTTCGATATTTTTAAACATCCACTCACACTGAACGAGCTGTTTCTAAATGTGCACTATATAACTTTAGATTTTGATAGATTTAAGAAACTTGTAGATTATGGCATTGAGGAGAAAATAATCAATAAGAAGGATAATTATTATTTCATTGGCATTGAGAGTAATATTGCACGTAGGCAACAGGGTGAGGAACTGGTGGTCAACCTTACGCGCAGAGCACGATTTTGTGTAAAACTGATTTCTCTTTTCCCTTTCACCCGGTCAGTAATGATTTCGGTTCTTTCTCAAAAGGTTTTATGGACAAAAATGCCGACATCGATTTTTTTATTGTTACTCAACCAAAGCGATTATGGATTTGTAGAACAATGCTGATCATATACAAAAAACTGTTTTTGCTCAACTCTCGAAAATATTTCTGCCTCAATTATTTTGTTGATGCGGATACTATGGAGATAAATGATAAAAATATTTTTACTGCCACCGAAATAACATACCTCTTGCCGCAATTTAATATGGAAGTTTACAATCAATTTCTGAATAAAAATAAATGGGCACAAGAAATTTATTATCCGAATTTTAAGCGTGAAAAAGTAAACGAAGTGCGACCTGCCAAATTTTTATTGACCATTAAAAATGGCTTTGAATTTGTGCTGAAGCAAAATGTATTTAATGGACTCGAAAATTTTTGTAAAAAGCAAACAACATCCTTTTGGCAGCGGAAATTTAAGAACGAAGGTCCTGCATGGTTCAAAAATCAATTGCAAAATACCGCGCAAATTTCGAAACATCATCCAAATGGATACCGCAACAAAGTGTTGGAAATGTATGAAATGCGCATGGCAAAATTTTCTAAAAACGATTCAATTCCAGAAGGAAGTTCAGAATGAAAATATTAGTAACTCACTCATACTTTTTACGTTTCGATGCCAAACAATGGAAGCAGCAACAGCCTTATGCTCCGCTTGCAACATTATATGCAGTAAGCGTTTTGGAAAATTTAAATCATGATGTAGTTTTTACTGATATGATGTTTGCCAAAAGTGCCGATGAGATTATACCGCACTTACAAAAGCATAAACCTGACATTGTATTGATATACGATGACGGCTTTAATTACCTTACCAAGATGTGCCTAACCAATATGCGTGAAGCATGTTTTTCGATGATTAATTCTTCAAAGCAGTCGCAATGTAAAGTAATAGTAAGTAGCAGCGACTCAACCGATCATAGTGACGAATATTTGAAACATGGTGCCGATTTTATTGTGGTGGGCGAAGGCGAAACAACATTGAAGTTATTGGTTGAAAAAATTGAAAATAACGATTTAGATTATACTGAGGTGGCTGGTCTTCGGTTTTTGAACGATGGCAAAATGGTAACCACACCACCTCGCGATGTAATTAGAGAACTTGATTCAATTCCACTTCCGGCTTGGGATAAAATTGATATGCAGTCATATAAACATGCATGGCAAAAGAAATGGGGATATTTTTCAATTAATATAACCACCACCCGAGGGTGTCCATTTAAATGTAACTGGTGCGCCAAACCTATTTATGGTAACCGTTATAACGTACGTAGTGCTGCATTGGTTGTTGATGAATTGGTAATGCTCAAGAAGAAATTAAATTACAATCATGTATGGTTTTGTGACGATATTTTTGGTTTAAAACCCGGATGGATAAAGCAATTTGCCGAAGCAATAAAAAGCCGCAATTTAAAAATCAAATTTAAAATTCAATGCCGGGCCGATTTGCTTCTCGAAGAAAATAATATACAATGGCTGGCACAGGCAGGTTGCGATGAAGTATGGATGGGTGCCGAAAGTGGTTCACAAAAAATATTGGATGCCATGGATAAGGGAACAAAAATTGAACAAATAGAATTGGCAACTGCCTTATTAAAAAAGCATGGAATAAAACCTTGCTTCTTTTTACAGTTTGGTTATCCGGGCGAAATAAAAGAAGATATTTTGATGACATTAAACATGGTGAACAAGCTGCAGCCTTTTGATATTGGCGTATCGGTAAGTTATCCGCTACCGGGCACTAAATTTTATGAAACAGTGAAATCTCAATTATCGCAAAAATCAAACTGGTCCGATTCAGATGAACTTGCATTGATGTTTAAAAATACTTACCCATCATCTTTTTATAAAGAACTGCACAGGTATTTACATCGAAAATTTCGTGGACGGCAGGGAGTGAGCGCCTGGCAAAAAATAGCTTCATTTAAAAGAATAAACTTAGGGCAACTAAAGAGTGCAGTGGTAATGCCATACCATTTTGTGCAACAATTTTATCATCAGATTCAATTGCAAAAATTCGATTTTAAAGTTTAGTATGTTTTATTTTGATACAGCAGCCAGGCAATACGATGCCGATTTTTCTCTATCGCAAATTGGTATTGTTCAGCGAAACCAAGTTTATGATTTTTTAAACGATTATATAAGCATACAAAAGCCGTTACGCATTCTGGAATTGAATTGTGGCACAGGCATCGATGCCTTTTATTTTGCACGCGCAGGCCATCAGGTAGTGGCAACGGATGCATCACTGTCAATGATTAATCAATGCATGAGCAAATTGCAAATCGAAAATATCAATTTGAAATTAAGTTTTTTGCAATGCGATATTAGTAATTTGAGTCAGTTGAAAGATAATAATTTCGACTTGGTGTTTTCGAATTTTTCAGGGTTTAATTGCTTGAATGAAAATGACTTCGCCAACAGCATTTTTCAAATTCAAAATAAACTAAATGACAATGGAAAGTTTATTGCTGTTTTGTTTGGAACAAAATCTTTGATGGAAAGGATTTACTTTTTCTTCAAATTTCAATTTGAAAAGATGAACAGAAGAGAAAAATATCAATCAAATTTTAATGGCACATAATCCTTGTTCTATTATTCTTCCTCAAAAGTTGAAAGCATTGTTAAACCTTATTTTAGTTTACTCAAAATGAAACCCATTGGAGTTTTTATTCCACCTTCTTATTTAGAGGAAAAAATGAAAAAGCACAAGATGCTTTTTACGATTCTTCAAAAAATGGAAAAATTATTTGCTAAAAATTTCAATACAGAATATGGCGATCATTATATTATTGCATTCGAAAAGAAGCAGTAAACAGCGAATTAAAATTTATTAAACATAAAACAATCTGTCGATCGTGCATTGACTTTTCTTTGTTTTTGCGAAATCAATTTTACACCGAAATAAAAATCTATGCCATCCAAATCCCATAAGCCCGTAAGTGGTCCCAACTTATCAGTCCCAATAAAAAACCATCTATACCGCCAGGCCAATCCTATTCGATGTTGATAGTAATTATAGAAAGAATAAGGTAAAGCCACTTCCCAGTTTTGCTTTTCATAACGAGGTGTTATTGAAAGTTGATCATTTCGCTGCACCTGTAACTCCGCTATTTGAAAATGTTGTATTGCTGAAAAATTGATATAAACTTCGGGGCTTACAGCAAAATCTACTTGCAGGCTGAATGCAGCCGGCATGTGCATGGCAAATTTTTTACTCACCAATCCTCCTTCACTCGAACCGGTAAATTTATTGTTCAGTAACGAATCGTTGTAATTCATATAACTAAACTTAGTGGTATCGATACCCGGCCAGAAAGTGGATGCATTTTCAAAAGAAAATTGTTTTGTTTGTTTTTTGAAATTAATAAATCCCATGTCAATTATCGATACACCAATTTTGAAATTGTATTTCTTTCGGGGCTGTGATGTTTTTTTGTAAGCCTTATCGTTGCGATTATTAATGTATGTCATTCCAACATTGCTTCCCAATCCCCATCCCCGCACTTTCATAAAATCTTTGGCTCCCGGTTTTTCGCCTGTAAATGCATAGCCGTACCTGATGTTTGTATTGTTCACTATAAGCAATTGACTAACAGGCACTATATAATCCATATTTTTATTGTCGATAAAGAAAGCGGAATTTCCTGCGTATACACTCATGGTTATTCCGGCACTTAAAGTATGCCTTTCGTTGCCGACAATGCCTCGGCCATAAGTGAATGCAAAATCGTATAATGAAACAAAGTTGAGTTTGTAGGGTTGTGTTTTGTAATTGATATTATGCTGAGGCTGATAATCGAATCCTTCCAACATAAATTTTGCAATATGTGTATTTACATTTCGCCCACTTAATATTTGGCGATAACCAATATTTACAGCAAAACCGGAAGCGTTATTAGAAAACATTACTCCCGGACCTTTTAAAAATAAGTTATAGTAGGCTTGTTTGTTAGGACTGTTGGTGTAACGGTCCAAAGTATTTTTTTGGGAAACTTTTCCTTTTATTATCTTTCCGAGCGCTGATGATTGTGCCGGATAATAAATATAGTTATTATGCAATGAAAAGTCAGCCGCAATCAAATTTATTTCTTGCGTATATGGTGACCCAACAACAGATGCCGGATTGAGTTGGAGCGAAACATTGCCACCGTAGTTACTATTTATAATTCCTAACCATTCCTGGCAAAACAGAACTTGTTTTCCAAGTACTAGAAAAAAAAGAATTAATAAACAGTGTTTCAATGTTGATGTATTATTTTACAAATATAAATTTTGTACTATTAGTATTATACATCAGCAAAACAATAAATAAAGGAATCAGTTATTCTCATTTTTAAATAAAAAAAACCACCTTTTGGGTGGTTTTAATTATTTTGTGAAGTGACCAAAAATCAGCTCGCTAAGGCTGACTTTATAGCATCAAAGTTTGGTAAGTCGCCAGCTGATTCCAATACCTCAGCATATTCAACAATGCCATTTTCATCAAGAACAAATGCTGAGCGTTTTGAAGTGCCTTTCATACCATGCACCCAATCTGCGTATGCGGTGCCAAATGCAGCGCTTACTTCTTTGTTATAATCCGAAGCCAAAGTAAAATTTAGTTTTTCCAATTCTTTAAATTTTGCCAGCGTAAAAATTGAATCGGTAGAAATGCCAACAACATTGGCGTTTAAATTATTGTATGTTGCCAAATCATCGCGCATGCTACACATCTCCTTTGTGCATACGCCAGTGAATGCAGCAGGAAAAAACAAGAGCAATGCTTTTTTACCTTTTAGTGTTTCATTGCTTACAATTTCTTTTTCGGAAGATACCATACTAAAAGCAGGTGCCGGTGAACCAATAGTTAATTCCATAAAATTTTAATTAATGTTTTATAAGTTTTTTAAGAATGCAAAAATAGTAAGATTGCAATTGTGATGCGAATATTAAATAAATTAATACAATAAGAACAACAACAAACTATTTTTTGTAAAGTTTCTTAGCTATTACTTTTTTAATCTGTATGACTGCCTTTTCTTTTTGAAGAAAAATTAATTACCGTGTTCAATATCAGGCAAATAGAACACATTTAGATCTAATAGATATATTTAATGAGGTATATTATGGGTAAAAATGTGTTTTTTTCAACAAAATATTTTCCACATTTTATAATGTTACAAATTTTCCCTCAGCATTTGATTTTTGTTAACTTGCTAATGATAGGTAACAAATAGCTTAACTAATTGATTAACAATATAATATATAATTTTTAAAATCATTTGCAAAAGCACACTCACTTAACTTCACTTCAATAATCCCGATTTGCAATTCGAAAAGCAAAACTTATCAACACGCATTGATACTAATATTCTATCAAAGAGTTGGGTAATTGAAAAAGGTATACTTCATTTGTGCCTGAATTGGAATAAGGGTTAGTGTAATCCATTCCAATTTTAATTCAAAATTGAAAGTTAACCTTTAAAATTTTTTATAATATGAAAAAAGTTTTTACTTCAATGCTCTTAGCAGCATTAACACTGCCCGGATTCGCGCAGTTGTCTACACGTACTAACGATGCTTTGAATGAGCCTATTGGCGCTCGTCCACAAGCAGGGGCTATGGCACTTACGTTTGGCTTCAACATTGCAACCGGTGATGTAGCTAGTTTGGAAAACACAAACAATTTGGGTTCTGGCAATCCACTCACTTTCCGCTATTACAAGTCGGACGATGTGGTTATTCGCGCAGGTTTACGTTTGTACAAGGAGACGGAAAAGTATTCTGGAAGTACAGACTCTACTACTCAAGCTAATGGTGGTGGTACAGATTTTACACTAAAGAGCAATGAGTATAAAAACTCAATGCGTGAATATATTTTGATACCAGGTATCGAAAAACATTTTAATGCGGCTAACATTTTTGATGTATATGCGGGTGGTGATTTATACTTAGGTTTCAAAAGAGACATAAACATCAACAATGTTGAAAGTCAAAACGGTGACTTCAGCAATAGAACGGACAAAACCGGTTCAACAATCGTTGGTTTGGGTGGAGTTGTTGGTTTCAATGTTTTTATTGCGCAATTACCTATTTCTCTTGGTTTTGAATATGGCTGGAATGCTAAATGGTCGATGGGTGGAAAAACTGAAACTGAACTTGACAAAAAGCAAGGTTCTACTTCAACCAATGTGACTTATTTCTCGCAAGAAGATGACACAAATGCTTACAAAGATTTAAAAACAAGTAAGTTTGGAATGGACACTAACCAAAATGTTAGATTAACTCTCAACATTTACTTCAACCGTAACTAATTTTCCATCCGGAGAAAATTTTTCACCTTTTAAAATTTCAATTAAATGAAAAGAATACTAATGATATTAATGGTTTCGGGCTTGTTGGCCACAACAGCCTGCACCACATACCGAACTGCAAGTGTTGCTGCTCCAGTTAACATACAAGTTATTATCGATTATGATAATATGGACTACGTTGGAGAAGTAACAGGCACTGCTACACAATCATTCGCGTTGGGTCTTCCTATTGGAGGGCAACGTTACCGTGTAGCTGTTGCATCTACTGCCGGTGGAAATATACTCCCAGGTAACAATCGTGGAATAAATAATGCATTATATGAGGCATTAAAACAAAAGCCAGATGCCGATTTCTTAATTCCATTCAGCGTGCAAGAAACAAGAAATGTAATGTTTTTGGGTAGCAAGCGCACCTATACTGTAAAAGCTAAGGCATTTAAAATAAAAGCTAAATAAGGCACGCTTGCCAATCATGCTTAATCGCATCGCAATTATCTTTGGGGTATGTCTCTTTTTTATTTCTTCCTGTAAGAAAGACAAAGAGGTATACCCCATTGTTCTTTCAACCCCTTCCGATTTCAGATTATATGCAAAGCCTGGCGATATTGTGAGTATTTCTATAAAAGTTACTTCTGAAATACAACTTCGACAGTTCATTTTGAAAACTCAGATAGTGAACGAGTTGGAAATAGTTGAACTTGATTCAGCCATAAACAATAAGTCATTCGAGTACTATTTTCAATACAAAGTACCTGAAACTGCTGCCGGCAGGTTGATTTATCTTACTTACATTGCATATGATGTAGATGGCAACCAAGGAAAAAACTTACAGCAAATTTTCGTTAGCGATTTAACTTTAAAAGAAACTGCCGGTTTGGAATTTCATTCCGGTTTCCATTTTACCAACAACGCTTTTGACCTTGAAACATTACTCCCCGCAACCGCAAGTTTGACTGATACCACCTTTCGCGATTTGCAGTCATACATTACCGATTCTACAATCCAGGATTTACCTTTTTACTGGAAATCGCCCGCGCGCGGAAAATTTGTTAGAGCCAATAATTACAATTATGCTTTGGCAACACTTCAAACTGCCGAGTCTTTATACAATGCAAGCTTACCTACCGATATCACCGATTCGTTGGTTGTAAATGACATTTATATTATGAAGTTGGGAAGTATGGTCGCAAAAAAATATGTGGTTATTAAAATTACAGGATTAGTCGATCAACCCGGAACTGATAATGATTTGTATACTTTTAACGTGAAGAAGTAATGCCTGTTTTCTCCTTTCGTGCTGTTTATTCAGTGTTTTTATCTGCCAGTGGAGGCAAGTAATCTTTAGTATCAATTATTTAAATTTTCGTGATTTTTCTATTTTCAAGTAATTAACAAAATTTCTTTTCGGAGTATTTTTTTAATCATTTGTTGTTTTGATTTTTATTATATATTTGAACCTTCATTTTTTTTAAAAAATATTGGAAAAATTATTTTAGTAAAAATGAAAATACCTTTTAAAAAACGATTGCAGATGATTAGAAATTACAAAATAAATTTATCATATTATGCCATTAGTTTAGTCACTTTGCTTGTTGGCATTTCAAGTGAAACTTATGCTTTAAAATATATCGAAAATTTCAATGCCAGCCCATTTACTGCAGTTCGGCCATGGTCATCAAATGAGTTCACAGGTGCAGCTATTACTAGCGGCAATAATTGGTATTTTACTTCAGATACTGGAATTTACCCAACATGTACGCCCCTGTCAGCCACTGGCATGATGCGTTATAATAATCAAACATCGGCACTCAACCCCGGTACCGCAGTCGATTCTTCGGCCGCTTATTTGGTTACGCCTCCAATCGATTTGTCGGGTCGTGTAGGTGTTACAGACTCTGTGCGGTTTAGCTTGTTTTGTTCGGCCTACACTGGCAATGCTGGTGATAGTGTAGTAGTATACATCAACAACAATAAAAGTTTGACAGGTTCCATAAGGTTGGGTGCCAGAGCAGTATCATCAGGCACCGGCTGGACATATACTGCATTTCAAATTCCTTTTGTTTCCCCATTCGATACTACATCGTCCATGTATGTTTTTTTTGTGGGCTATACTTTTGCTTCTTCGTTCAAAAATATTTTTATCGATAATGTAGACATCGATGAATACCCTACGGCCGCTACTCTTGTTTCTGCCACGGTGTTTAATCAAAACACACTTAAAGTTGGAATCAGTTCGGTGAACCAGGATGTAATGGGTATTCGAATTTACCAAAAGGGGTCATTAGGCAATTTGTATCTCGATACAATATTTTTCAATAATTTAGGCTGCACAAATTTTTCGCAGGATGTACTGCAGGCAAAAGTATTTTATACAGGAAGTGATTCTGTCTTTTCAACCACCACTCAGTTTGGGGCAATCTTTAATAATCCTTTGGCCACAATAATGAAATTTTTTGGCGCAGGAGCCTGTAATACAGCATCCTCATTGAAATTACTTCCCGGCTATAATTATCTGTGGCTTACTTATGATATAAAGCCAACAGCTTTTGTAGGTCATATAGTGGATGCTCAATTTGAAGGTGTTAAAACCAATTGCAGTTCGCCAATGCAAGGCACTGCAGGAACATTGCCAGGCAACCGCGAAGTGGGTGCCAGTTATGCAATCCCATTATGGGTTTACGGAACCAATAATGGGGTACCTGGTTTGTCATATGCACGAAGAACATATATAGGCCGTGTACATATTGATGGGTTAAATACTACCTTGGATAATTGTTTTCATGATCCTCTTGCTTCTCCTCCACTAGGATATGCCAATACACAAACAATGGAATATGCACCACATCCAAATAGCTACACTTATTTTGCTCCTGTTGATAAAGGTGTGGGCTCAAAAAAGAGGCGCTCAGTAGATTTGTTGCGCAACAGTAATTATTCACTTCTTATTTCATCGGGCACTTGGATAGGCCCTAATTTAACCGGTCTAAACATGGAAACCAATAATATTGGAGCTTGTGATAGATTTTAATGGTGATGGCGATTTTCTCGATACGTATGGCACAATATCAGAGCAGCTTGGTTTGTTTTATAATATGCTTCAGGGCGATACATCATTTAATGTTTTGCCATCGGGTGTGGGCTATGTAACCTTTCCATTAAACATTCCTGATACAGGTATTGCTCCAAATGGTTGCCCTGGTTGCCCTAAAACAAAAGCAGCTTATGTTCGTCTAAGAATAAGTGCAAAATGCTCATCTGGTAACCCAGTATTACATCCTTTCAACGCTGTTCCAACATATTTTCATGGCGAAACCGAAGATTATGATGTCCGTTTATTGGCCGATGTTTGTCCCGATTCATCGTTGCATATTTGTAAATGGATAGCTGGGTCTGCCACAGATCCTACCAACTGGCATCGCATCGAAAATTGGTGTCCCCGCATTCCTACCATTGTTGATGAGGCTTGGGTACAACCAAATATTGCTGGTAACTATCCGGTAATTCACACCGACTCAGTAGCAGTTTGTAGTAGCTTGAAAATATTTGCTCCTTGTACAGTTACAGCCGATGCCCCTGATCCACATTTAGTTAAAAGTAAAGCAAGCCTTACAATGGCCAAGGATGTCATGTTAGGAGTAACGCCAAACACAAATGGCCGACTAATAGTAAACAGTAGTTATCAAGATACGGTGCGAATACCAAATGTTACACAAGTAAACTATACCTTACAAAGTGCCACCAATACACCATTTGCAGGGCATCGTACCGATTGCCGCTATCAGATTTTGCTAAGTGCATCGCAATTAACTTCGTTATACGGACTAGCACCTGGCGATAAAATAGATAGCATTATTTTTCCAATAAAGAAGAATACTGCCGGTGTTTACAGCAATTTTAGCATAAGGTATTATTTATTGAATCCTGCATCATTCAATTTTGTGACTACTGTAACCAATGGCCAGGAAATGTTAGTTAACTCAGCAGGCACAACAAATCCATTGGGTTTAGTGCCAATCACTAATGGCCCATTCAATTTTTTCAATTCTGTCTCATTCTCCACAACCGGCACATCTACTACCTGGACCGATAATGTTTTTCCAAATCAGTTTGGCAGTTTAATTTGGGATGGGGTAAAGGACATTGTACTCGATATAAGCTTTAATAATGCAGGAGGTGCATATGCAGCAGGAAATTCAGCAGGTATTCCCGATTTTGTGCCTTTAATTTATTCAGGTTTGGCCCGTAAATGCGGCTATGTGTCAGCTTTTGGAGGTATTGGAATAAGTCCCAATGGGAGATTGCTTTCTGGTACGGTGTCAAACACTATTGCTTTGTATGAAGATAATACGGCTTACAATTTTGGAACTTATAGTACATTTGCTGTAACAAGCGATTACCAACCAGCCATAAAACTGATGCGCAGCAAGCGATACAGTAAGTTCCCCATTTATGTTGGCGGTAATTGGATAAACAATAATCAATCTGTTGCACCCGCAGGGTTTGTGGCCAATTTAAGCACAGTAACAATGCAACAACATGCAGCAGGATTTACAAGCAAACTCGATTCGATACAAGGCACTCAGGTTACAAGATTTAACGAACTTGTTGTGGATGATACCACCGGAATACGACTTGCCGTTTCGGGCGTTGTAGCTGGTTCTACGGCTTTGATAATTGATACTTTGTTATATATGAGACGAGGTATGCTCGACCTTAATGGTTATACAGTAAGCATTGAAAATCCTTTAGTGAATTCCTTACGCGACACAAATGATATTGGAATTCATCGTGGTTTTATCCGCAGCGAGAATACTTTGAACCGAAGTAAAGTTTTGTGGAAAACAGGTTTGACAAATGTGATAGCTTAAAAAAATATAAATTCCCATTTGGTTCGGTTACAGGAACACGCATTCCACTTACAATTAGTGTTGATTCGGGCCGTGTAGGTGATATTTCTGTTTCGACTTACGCTACCAATAATCTCAATACTCCTTTACCAACATTGCCCGATGCAGTAAACAATCAATGCTACAACGGACCTACGTTTGATGGCACAAAGGCTGTAGATAGATTTTGGCAAATTGATGTAAGCTCTCCCGGAACTTCGCGTGCAAGTATAGAATTTATGTATCAACCCGGAGAGTTAACCAACGGCCTCACCACAACGCTAAATGCACAGCGATATAATAAGAACCTCACAGGTAGTTGCACCGGACCCGGCATGTGGATAACTGCTGCAGCAAGCGGTGCGCCTCAAACCAATGCTGCAAGTATTAATTGCTATGCATGCGCCAATGCAGCAAATTCGGTACAGGTGCAAAACGTTTATAATTTTTCTCCATGGTCATTAGTAGCATTGCCAAATCCTTTGCAAGTGCAATTGCTTCGCTTTGATGCAAAATTGATGGACAGCAAAAATGTAAAAATTGATTGGGCCACTGCTGATGAAAGTTCTCTTTCGAAATTCGAAGTGTTGAAATCTTACAATCAAAAAGATTTTGAAGTAATAACTCAACAACGACCATTTTACAAACTGCAAAATGATTACACTGCATGGGATTATAACACGCACAGCGGTACTCAGTTTTATAAACTCAAATTGATAAACTATGACGGCACCGAAAAATTTTCGCATTTTGTTCCTATAACTATTGGTGATCATGTTTTCGAAATTACATCTTCTTTCTACAATAATGAAGATGGGTTGATGCACCTTCAGTTTGATTACGACAACTATGAACCGGTGCAAATATTTGTATATAATTCTATAGGCGAATTATTGTATAACCAAAAATATGTTGCAGCACAACCGGGTGTAAATTATGTATTGCTTAATGCGATTGATTTGAACGGAATGAATTATGTTATTTTGCAAAACAGCAAAGAGCAAAAAGTAAGAAAGTTGATGTCGGTGAAATAACTTTTACTGCATCAATTATTAATCGATTTTTTTTTCTAATGGATGGAGTTGTTTCAATAAATTTTCGCTTATTTTTTCCTTGTTTTCATACCAGTCTTTTGTAAGCACCTGAATGATTTTCCATCCGGAATTTTTTAATATTTCGGGCTTGAATAAATATTGTTCTAATACATCATTATTTTGATAATGAACACTGTCGTCAATCAAAATGCCGGCAAAGAATAATTTATCTGTCAGGTTTTTTTTAATTCCGATGTGGCATTTGAAATGTGATTGTCCTATATTTATTTTTGTAATAAAGCCATTTGCTTGCAGCCATTGTTCAATTTCATAAACCATTGCCGATGGTTCGTGAATGTTGGCTGCAATATTTTTTCTTCGCTTACAGATTTTAGCACAAGATAGGCCATTGCCATATCACCATTACTGGCAAGCTCGGTGTATTGTAAATACTTGCGAAAATAGTTTGCTCCTTCGTTGTATTCATTTTTAATATCAGTAAACTTAATCGAGCTCACCACACACATTCTTTTTTTAGCACGCGAAAAAATAACGTTCAATCTTTTTTCGCCACCACGCCTGTTGATAGGACCAAAGTTCATTATCATTTTTCCTTTGGCATCGTAACCATAGCAGGTGCTCATAATAATAATATCGCGTTCATCGCCTTGCACATTTTCCAGGTTTTTAAAAAATATTCCTGCAAATTGATTATCGTCTACTCGTTTATATTCTTCTTCTATTGCTCGCTCAAATTCTTTATCGATAGCACATAATTCTTGAACAGCATTTTCAATTTCCCCTTGCTGCTCCATCGAAAATGCTACTACGCCTATGCTCATATTATTTTTTTCGTTCAGCAATGCACGAATCAGTTGAGCAATGTATTCGGCTTCGGCCTTGTTGCTGCGATTTTCATACACACCATTGCTTATATAATGATAGCTGATAGGCCGTTGCAAAAGAGCATGCATATTGTTCCCGGCATCGTTACTACTGTGTGCAACAATTTCAGTTTGTGTATAATGATGGTCGGTGTGGTCGGGAATGGTGAGCAATTTATTTTCGTAAAATGATGCGTTCGAAAAACTAATAAGCGCTTCGTGCCTGCTGCGGTAATGCCAACCCAACATTACTGTAGAAAATTTTCGTGCTCCCTGTGTAAGAAAACTGTCGGCATCGAGCGCAAGAAGTTTTGCATCATCATCATCAGTCCAAAGGTCATCGGGGTCGGCAGTGGTGCTGCTAAAAAAATTTGTCGGTGGCATTTGCATTTCATCGCCAACAATAATGGTTTGCATTGCTCTGTAAAGTGGAGGCACACCTTCTTCCAAAGTTATTTGACTTGCCTCGTCAAAAATCACTACATCGAATAAGTTTTGTTGCAATGGCAATGTGTCGGAAACGCTCAAAGGGCTCATCAGCCAAACGGGTTTCAAATCGCGAATAAGGTTACCCGATGCCGATGAAGATAATTCCCGTATCGATTTATAACGCATCGATTTTGTAAATTCATTGTCGAGAATTTTTCTTCCTTCTATCAACATTCTTTTTTCTTCTTTTTCGGTATCGCTTTTACCGGCCATGCTCAATTCCGATTTTTTTAATAACCGATTTAGTTGGTCTTGCTGTCTGGCAACTATATATTTTGCATTGGCTTGCAATAACTGCGTGTATAGGTTTTTTATTTTTTCAATATGATATTCAATATTACTTCCTTCGGTTTGATGAACTTCATTGTTAGCATTTAATATATTATCGACACTCGCTTTTGCCAACAATGTTTTTATTTGAACGGGATGCAGATGTTGCTCATACAGTATCTTTTTCAATGAGCGATGTGCGGGAATCAATTCTTTTAAATAAGGAGCATAAGCAGATAATTTATGCAATTGAGGTTGCAATGTATCGATGATGTTTTCGATTTGAGCAATACTTTTATTGTCGCCTAAATTCAAATTGTTGTGCAACAATATTACAAGACTGTCGAACTGTGGTTTAAGTTTTTGTATTTTTTCGATGGCGTCTTTGTTCGGTTTGTTTTGCTGCAAATATTTTATCGCCATGCCCGAAGCCTCATTGTGCCAACGTTCCAGCTGCATCGCTAATTCACCCAAATCGCCCATATTGAATAATTGTGTTGCGGTAATATTTTCGTCCAACAATGTTTTTTGCAAAGCAATTTCTGTTTTCAAATTTTCGACCACCTGAGTATACGTTGGTTTTATTTTATGTTGCGAAAAATTGTACGAAGCGTTTATTGCCTTTTTTGTTTTTCGATATTGCCCGTTTAGAAAAGCGAAAAATGAACCTTCGTGTTTTTGCATAATAGCCAAAGCATTTTCGGCATCGGTTTCGGAAAATTTATTTATCCAAAAATTATTTTTTTTCTCCGCTTCCCTTAAACTTTGTTTTGCTTTTTCTACTTTATTAATTGCTGCCTTTAATTTTTTGTGCAATGCACTGTTCATTGTCAGCAAATCGGTGTTGTTGGAGTTTATAAAAGGAACAAGTTCAATACATTGTTCTATAAACAATTGTAATTCATCGATGCTGGCAATACACTCTTGAGGCAAATCAAGAGTTGAACCTTCGGAGCTAACATGTTTTAAAATTGTAAAAGCATTTTTCAATTCTTCGGCAATGCTGGTATGCGGTTTTTTGTTGACGATGGCATTTTCGCTCACATATTTAAACGGCAATTGGGCATAGTAATTTACGCCTGCAACATTTTGACTAAGGGATGATAATTTCTCTATCGATTCGCCATACGCTATCCATTGACTATAACCTTCAACAGTTTTTGATAATGTGTTGATGTTGTCGTCAGCATATTTTTTTGTTTCAATTAGTATTTCGAAAAGCTGATGCAAACTAATTGCAGTATTGTGAAGTTTGCTTTGCATAGTACGGTGATAGTCGGCTACAATATTTAATTCCTGTTTTATTTTTGTAATGATTACAGTACGTTCAAGTTGAATGTTGTTGAAAGCCAACGAACTTTTTGTAAATTGTTCGAATGTAGATTTCAGGTTCATCACAAATTCTTTTTTATCCGTTTGCGAATCGTGAATGAGGCAACAAAGCGAATCGAGTTGTTGTTGTTTTAGCCGATGAAAAACAACATCAATAGCAGCACGTTTTTCACATACGAATAAAACTTTTTTTCCACGCGCAACATAATCAGCAATGAGGTTTGATATGGTTTGCGATTTGCCTGTACCCGGTGGGCCTTGTATGATATAGCTTTCGCCTTTGCGTGCAAATGCCAATGCATTGTTTTGTGTTGGGTCAGCTTGCACTACGTTGTATTGATTGTCTATTTCGTTTTCATTTTCATTGCCGGTATTTAGTTTCCTGGGCAGTGCGCTAAACAAATCATTAAAAACTTTATTCTCTATTTCGCTTTCTATGATGGAATTATAATCGCTCACCAACGACATTTTTTTATAATTGAAATTTCCAAGTACCATATTGCACAAATCGAACTCCCACTTAAATGGATTCGCTGTCCCTTCTTCAAGTTCATACATTGTTCGCGATTCATTATTATGCGGTGCAAAATTTTGTGGTGCCGCTTTAATATCGCTATTGATTAAAAACTCGAGCGATGAATGTTCGGGTTTTATATAATTTTTAAATAACTGTAAACCAAGCGGCTGAAAATTATCGGCAGCGTATGAATAGTCAATATTGTGAAACGAATGTGGTTGTCGCTTGCGGTTTATTTTGCGAGTGTATTGTGTAAGTGTTTGTTTGGCTTGTGCATGAATAAGTTTTATTTTTGGTTTATCATACTTCTCAAGCACAATACCCGAATTTGTTTTTTCGATTTGTGTTTTTAAATCATTATAAATTTCATCCATACTATGTTCGTTCAGTTGAATATACTCGGGCAATTTAATATGGTATAATTCTTTCAGCATGTTCGACAACACAGGATTTATTTCTACTTCGGTATCTATTAACTCCAGTATATACTGGTCTTTGAGTCCTTTTTGTTTTACAAGTTTTACCGATAGCATCATAAACGGAGAAGATATTTTTTCTGTAACATCTTCTTTAAGGTTATACCAATGCAAAAAATTAAGTACCAGTTTGAGCTGGCTAAAACCATATTCGTTTACATCTTTATTTGACTCAAGACGTATACGGTCGAGGGTAGGAGCAATGTATGCGTTATCTTCGAAACGCACATACTTTGACAAGGATATATCTTTACCGGAAATTATTTTTTTCGATATTTCGTTGTTCCAGTAAAAAAGCAATTCGGGATTTATATTTTTATAATTCAGAACTTGAGGCACCGAAGAAACTGTAAGGTTCAAATATTTTAAATTGGGTTTAAAATACAACATTCGATTTCTGCGACTTGTATCAAATAAGCGGTTGCGCAATTTGCTATTGATGTATTTATTTCGATTTTGATGGTTATTGTTTTTTTGTTTTTCAACTAATGATAAATCATTATTTGCTTCGCTATTATATTCACGATAGTTGCATAAATTGTCAATTATTTCGGTAAGGTCGTTCCATCGTTTGCGCCTGTCGAGGTGTGTAGTGCCTGTAATAATATTTGCAATTGCCGGGTGAATAGCGCTGTTCAAATAAATAATACTCTCACGATTTTCGACAAAAGAAATCAAATCGCTTTCATCTGTAAAGTCGAGACCCAAGGCTATGCCGGCCATTAACATTCCAAGCACAAATATATCGGACGATGCATCGTGATGCTGCAATTCCATTTCATAACATTTGTAATTGAGTAAATACACAGGGTGCTTTATGGGCGCGTTGAAATCCAATTGTATGTCATTGTTTTTATTTTCGAACTCCACTTCATCGCCTATAGTTGTTTGGTGAGTAATGGCTTGGGTAATATCAAAAGTATGGTGCAATGCAGGCAATATTTTTTTTATTACACCTAAGTTATTTTGTGGTTTTGCTTTTTGTGCTTCGTCAATATCGAGCTTTTCGTTCGTAATCAAAATGCTGCCAATGTCTTGTAAAGGCGCAACAAATCCTTCATCGTGAAACGATTGTACTTCGGTAAGCAAAGGCAACATTATTGCTACCACATCATCGTTGGTAAAACCTCCGGCACTTATACCGTTTTGTAAAAATTTATTAAATGCAGTTTCGTTTATCATGGTTGCGCATCGTAAATATTTTCGTGCGATGATTCTAATATTTTGTTGAGTGTAGTGGTTGCACTTTTGCAATAAGCATCCAATTTTTTGTCGGAGAGTTTTAATTCTTTTTGCATGGCTTTGGTAAGCGATTTTTTTAGTTGCAAATTTTCGGCAAGGTCCAAAACAAATGCCGATGCAGGTTCGGAGATATCGCCATCGCACAAAGCAAAATCGAGCAATACATAGGCAAAATAATCTTTCATGCTGTTGCTTACTCCGCCAATTTTGTTTTGCAATTCTTTGTTTACAATTGCATTGCTATCGCTTTTATAATCTGTAAAATATTGACGGTATAAATTTTTGTTCATTTCGGTTTGCATCCATTTTGGTTTTAATACCAATTGTAAAATCTGCATGGTGGTTGCCTGTATTTCGCTTTGCGAAAAAATATTTAATGTGTATAAATTTTGTTTACCCATAATGAGTTCGGGTATCACCATGTTTGCATTATTTGCATCGGCAGCAAAAAGCGAAATGGCTTTAGCACGTAAAAATGATTCGGGATGTGTATCGGCAGTGGAACCAATTTCTGTTGCGGCCATAATTTCATCGGCTTGTTTCAAATAATTTTCGGGCGACACATTATCCAAACCTGTTTCTATTTTTATTAACGTTGAAATTATTGTTGCTGAATTTTGCACTACCTGATACGAGTTGAAATCGCAAAACAGTTCAGTAAACAAGCTATAAAGACGGGCGGTTTCGGCATATGCATTTGCACTGCGATAATCGCTGGCAATAGAATTTATAATGCGATTAGTAATTTCGAAATCGCCATCATCGATTGTAAATAAAAGTATATGCGCCAGTTCGTGCGATATAAGTGCAAGTAATTCATCGTTGTTCAGCAATTTTATTATTGGACCCGAAAGAATAAGGTGGCCTTCGTTTTCGAAAAAAATTATACCGGCATTATTTTGATTTGAGTTTTGCGATTGATAAACCGAAACAGGAATTACAATACCGAGTTTTTGTTTTGCAATATCTACTAAATCATAAATCGCCTTATCGGAATTTTGCTCCAGCCTATAGGTATTTTTTAATAGCTCTGTACGAAAATGTTTTGTTTGTTCGGTTTGGTTTTTTGTTTCGCTAAACCATTGCCAGGTTTTTTTTTGTGCTTTAAAATAGTTGCACAACTGGTATTGAAAATGGAAAGGTTTTATCATTGTGGTGATTTGTTATTGCAATGATATAAAATTTGTACGGAGCGTAAATGGTTTTGGAAAGGGATGTTTATTTTTAAAAACATTAAAATTACAATTTACCAAATCGTGAAATTCACAAAACTAAATGAAACCAATATTTCGCACCTAAGGAAGAACCATATGAGATGGTTGATTCACATACTTACAATCAGATAGTGGATGAACTAAATCCGCCAACTTATTATTGTGATATTTATTCTTCTTTCAAACACATGGCTGATAGCAAACTGAGAAGCCATTCCAATTTTGTGATTTCAATCATTCCAATAACTTTAAGGTTTTTTTTGAGAGGCATACAGCAATCTTTACTTGATTATATACAACGCGCATCAATATTTTGTTCGCGTTTTTTTAAATTGGCTTGCATACTCGTGCCCGATAAGTTCCCATATCTTTTGTCAAATCTTTACTCAATATAAAGCGTTACAATTTTGCATATCTATCCTATAAATATTTATTCGCATCTCTGTATTGTAGTATCGTATTATAAATATATTTGTTGCAAATAACTGATAGGTTCAGCCCCGAAAGGGCCTAATACACTAGAGATGGGCAACGCCCATCGAAAAATAGAATCGAGCATATTGAAGCCCTGAAAGGGCGAAAGAAATACCATGATAAAGCACCAACACACATCATCATATACCGCCCTTTCAGGGCTTCTGATGTTAGCGAGGGCGCCCTCGCTGTGATAACGCCCTTTCAGGGCTTGCAATTTCGTGGCTTCTGATGTTAGCGAGGGGCGTTACCCCTGGCTATGTGATAACGCCCTTTCAGGGCTTGCAATTTCGTGGCTTCTGATGTTAGCGAGGGGCGTTACCCCTCGCTATGTGATAACGCCCTTTCAGGGTTGATTGGATAGTGGCTCGGCTTCTTTTTATGGCTGGCAATATTAAAGGGCTACGCGCTGTGTTAGAATATATCAATCTTTGAAGGTTTATACTAATTCATTCTTTAAATTCTTAATAAAATGGGACAATCACTCGTAAAAATTATGTTCATATTGTGTTCAGTACCAAACACCGGCAGGAATTAATACAACCTCCGGTAGAAGCTGAACTTCATGCCTATTTAGGTGGCATCTGCAAAAAATTAGAATGCCAACCAATAAAAGTGGGAGGTTACACCGACCATGTTCATATCCTTTGCCTGCTCTCAAAAAAAATAGCATTAATGAAGCTTTTAGAAGAAATAAAATCGCATTCATCAAAGTGGATAAAAACCAAAGGTGATGATTACAAAAACTTTTACTGGCAGGATGGTTATGGTGCGTTTTCTGTAAATCCATCAGAAATAGACACAGTAATTAACTACATTGATAATCAACACGAACATCATTCTAAAAAAACATTTCAAGTAGAGTATCGTGCATTTCTTAAAAAGTATAATGTAGAATATGATGAGAAGTATGTGTGGGATTAGATATATTATCCTTTCGGGGTTTCGCAGGGCTAGTCTCTTTGATAGTTTATATCACAGAGCTGCACCCTTGAAAAATTTAGATGTGGGTTAAGAGTCTTAAACAGAAATTATAGCAGAGTTGAAAATTTAAATAATTAATAAAAATGGTTGATGATCATATTGCTTTCCTTTTAGAATGTGTCAATAAGAAAATGGATGGCATAACCGAATGGAATAAATGGAGAAAGAATAATCCTGATATAATTCCAAAGTTGAAAGGTTTAAATTTCAAAGAATTAAACTGGCATCCGTCAAAAGGCCCTGGCATTGATTTTTCAAAAGCTGATTTATCGAACGCTGACTTTACGGGTGCAATGTTAAATTATCCCGATTTCAGTAATGCAAATCTTACCAATTCAAAATTTAATAAATCGTTAATTCAAAATGCAAGATTTATAAATTGTAAGATGCGAAAAGCAAATTTCGAATGGGCAGTATTGAATTATTCAATTTTCACAGGTGTTGAAAAAGCAGGTGCATTTGCTAATTCAACTTTGCAGGAGGTTAATTTTGATAACTGTATGCTTAGGAGTGCTTCGTTTATTGGAGCTAATTTAAGGCAAGCATCATTTGTGGGTGCTGATCTTTCATTTGCTTATTTGACGGACGCCAATTTGCTGGATGCGAATTTAACAAATACAAATTTGACAAAAGCTTCAATGCAGAGAACCCGGCTTATTAATACTTCCATTGAAGGCGCTATTATTACAGAAGCAAAAATTTATGGAATATCTGCCTGGAATTTAAAAGGCAAACCTAAAAGCATGAATAAGCTTGTGATCACTGCAGATGATGAATCAGAAATAACAGTGGACGACCTTGATATTGCACAGTTTATTCATTTGCTTCTTAAAAGAGAAAAGTTGCGCAATGTGATTAATACAATCACTTCAAAAGCAGTGCTTATCCTTGGCAGGTTTACAATTGAACGTAAAGCAATTCTTGATTCGCTTGCTGATGAACTGCGAAAGTATAACCTGCTTCCTATTATTTTTGATTTTGAGAAAGCTACATCCAGAGATTTCACAGAGACAATCAAAGTCCTTGCAGGGTTAAGTTTCTTTGTAATTGCTGACATTACTGATCCCAGTGCTATTCCATTGGAATTACAAGCGACTGTTCCTGATTATCAAATTCCATTTATAACTATAATTGAAAAAGGAAAAACCCCATTTTCGATGTTTAAAGACCTTCAAAAATTCCCGTGGATGTTTAGTCCACTCGCATATTCATCCATGGATGATCTTATAAAAGGATTTAAGGAAATTTTTATTGATCGTGCTTTCGAAAAACAAAAGGAATTAGCGGGGTTAAAAGAAAATGTATTGCAAGTTCAAACTGTTGATCAATTCTTAAAAGAAAATAAAACATAAGTTTTTCGGATTCGATATAATAATCCTAAAATTTGTAATCGCGATTAAATTTTGTCATGCATCACTTGGCTAAAAGATAAATAATTTGCAACGTTGATAATCTTCCAGAGCCTGATGTTTTACAGAATAAGTAGCTGAAACAAAGCAATCAAATTCAGCTTCTTTTAAAGAAACAAAGTTGATGATAAATGGAAAATGAAAACCAATGCTTCACGAAAAAAATATACTCTTAAAAAATAAGCAAGCTAACGCAGAAGATAGTTTTGTTAAACGAAATTAATCATGAGCGATCTGAATGCTGGGTAAGTAATAAAATCTTAGTATCGACTTAATTTTGAAGAAATGGTTTTCAATCCATTGCAATTTTGTAATGAAAATCACCATAGAACATTTGTATTTAAACAGCTAAACCATACTCAAGAATGACGAACCTATTTTACTAACCCCGATAGTAGCGGTTACCCCGCAGCAGCCAGGCATTGTGCGGATGTGCGAGGAGTAATAGCGGATAGCGGGACCTTGCCGTTTGAAAGCAGGATGCAGGCGCTGTTTCAAATAAAAATTTGCTTGATTTTAGTTTATGACAAATTGACCATTGTATTTGTGGTGGCAACGTTTTTGGTATAAGGGCTGAAGAAAATAAAACTACAATGAATACCGAAGATAATACTAAAGATAACATGACCGAACCGAATGAAAGCAACGATATGTTTGCTGATGCGCGCAAGTATGTGAACGATTTGTTTGGAAAAAAAGAAGAGGGAGCAGCGGAAACCATTGGCGAATTGGCAGCCGAGGATAATTCGGTGTCAGCAAAGGAGGCAAAACTTGAAGAGGAACTTACCGATGCTCGCGACCGTTTATTGCGTGCCAATGCGGAGTTTGACAATTACCGCAAGCGCACTATGAAAGAGCGTATGGAATTGCTTAAATCAGCCGGTGCCGAAGTGATTGTGGCGATGTTGCCGGTGGTTGACGATTTTGAACGTGCAATGAAAGCAATGCAACAAACTCAACAGACAGAGGCATTGGCGGGCATTACGCTTATATATCACAAATTGAAAACCACTTTGGAGCAAAAGGGGTTAACCGTGATGGAGACAATAGATACCGATTTTGACTCGGATTTGCACGAGGCACTTACAACGGTGCCAAGCGATGATGAAAGCAAAAAAGGAAAAGTGGTAGATGAAATGGAAAAGGGATATTACCTTGGCGGAAAAGTGATTCGTCATGCAAAAGTTGTAGTTGGAGGTTGATAATTATTATTTGAAAAAGAAATGGCGAAACGCGATTATTACGAAATACTGGGAGTAGGTAAAAGTGCAACCGAAGCGGAAATAAAAAAACTTACAGGCAACAGGCAATAAAATTTCATCCCGATAAAAATCCTGGCGATAAGGCTTCGGAAGAAAAATTTAAGGAAGCGGCCGAGGCATACGAAGTGCTGAGCGATGGGCAAAAGCGCCAACGGTACGACCAATTTGGGCATCAGGGCGTGGGTGGCGCTGCGGGAGGTGGTTTCAGCGGAGGCGGTATGAGTATGGATGATATATTCTCGCATTTTTCGGATGTGTTTGAAGGATCGGGTTTCGAAGGATTTTTTGGCGGAGGCGGCAACAGGCGGGGGCAAGGAGGACGCGTGGGCACACGTGGCAGTAACCTGCGAATAAAAGTAGCATTAACGCTTGATGACATAGCACATGGTTGCGAGAAAAAAATAAAAGTAAATAAGGGCATAAAATGTAATACATGCAGTGGAACGGGCGCACAAGGCGGTTCGGGATTTAGCACTTGTTCTACATGTCGTGGACAAGGACAGGTAAGGCAAGTGGCTAATACTGTATTTGGTCAAATGCAAACTACTACCACTTGTCCCACATGTCAGGGCGAAGGACAAATAATTACAAAAAAATGTAAGCATTGCCATGGTAGCGGAATTGAACATGGCGAAGAACTTATTACTATAAAAATTCCTGCTGGCCTTGCCGAAGGAATGCAACTTAATATGAGCGGCCGCGGCAATGCAGGCGAACGCGGAGGGCCCGGAGGCGATTTGCTTGTGTTGATAGAAGAAATACCACATGCCGAGTTGAAACGCGATGGCGTAAATTTGATTTACGATCTGTATGTAAATTTTGCAGATGCTGCACTTGGCATTCAGGTAGAAGTACCAACCATAGAAGCAAAGGCACGCATAAAAATTGAACCCGGTACACAGGCAGGTAAGGTGTTGCGACTAAAAGGAAAAGGTTTGCCACAGGTAAACAGTTATGTTCAAGGTGACTTGCTTGTAAATGTAAATGTGTGGACCCCACAGCAACTAAATAGCGAAGAACGCAAGACACTTGAAAAATTGCGCGAGAGTGAAAATTTTAAACCAAACCCGGGTAAAAATGAAAAAGGTTTTTTCGATAGAATGAAAGAATACTTTCAGGCGTAGTTTCTAACACTCATTTCTTAAAATTTCTTTGCAAATTTTGACTACATACTATTCATTTTTTGCACGTTTCATTCGCAAGCGCTCTTCGGGTGTTTGCACCGCATAAATAAACTTATTTGTTTTTTGTAACCAATCAAAAATCTCTTTTATACTACGTGCCTGATGCTGTTTTATTTGTTCATCGGTAACTGTGTAATGAAAACCTTTGTAGGCATTTTCTTTTTTAGGAATGATTTCCGGTTCGGGCTTTTTCATTTTTTAAGGAGTTTTGATAGAAGAATAATGTCATCGTTGTCTTGTTTGCGGCTAGCATATTGTTTCAATTTTATTAAGTCCTCAATTGATACTAAATTGATTTCTATCCCTTCGGCCTCACGAATTTCTTTCGAGTCCCACATATCTTCAAATTTTAAAGGAACATCAATCAAAACATTCAGATTCATGGTTGAAGAAAAATTATTGACATACGAATAAGCAATTAAGTTTTTTTCTTCAATTGCTTTTCGCCTTTCGGCCGAAGACACAAACGAATTTATTTTAAAGGGAAGCATAGCTTGATATTGAAGTGTTTCGACTACCGTTTCAAATCGTGATAGATTTTCAGTGGTGAAATCTATTATCAAATCTATATCGGCAGTCATTCGCGGTATGCCATATATATTCACAGCTAAGCCACCACATAGTAAATATTTCACTTTGTGCAACGATAAACATTTGAATAGTTCTAAATATTCCATATCGGAGAAAATAACTTTATTTCATGAGGAAATACCGAAACAACTTAGGTTTTGGAAAACAAGCTATTGAAGTTGTTCGGCGTTACTAAAAGCACGTTATATTTTCATTCGAAAATCTAACTACTCTTTGTATAAATAAAAAGCATTCTTTTTGTTTCCTGAATAATTTCGATAATGTTTGTTGCAATTGGCAAATCTGGATTTATAGATTACGTTTTGATTCGATGTATTAAGATTATTTTGTTCTTGTAATAATTATTTATTTTTATGACCCCAATGTTATTCCAAAATAATAAATATATTTGACATCGAATAAACCACAACTTGAAATGTTCAAAAGCTTTTTCATTTTATTTCGATTTAATTTTGCTCATAATTTTTTGTGGTACAGGTTTAGTTTATTGGGTTAGAAAAAAAAAACAGCCTAAGCTGTTTCGATTTATATTTTAAACAATTTAATAAATAATACTATGAGAAAATCTATCGCCTTATTCGTTTTTTTTATTGGGCAATTTTTGGGAATAAATAAAATTGCTAACTGCGCTGCCTCCCCACCCCCGGAAATTAGGTTTAGTAATTAAGATGCTGATTCTAGGAATTTGCTTGCTAACTGGGAAGATTGAAAAACTTTATGCGCAGGCACCCGATCTTGATTATATTGCTCCCACCAATGGTCATTTTGAAGTGTGTGGCAGTCAAACAACTAACCAATTTTTTCTTTTCAGTGATGTTGGCATTCCAGGGCCGGCTTTTTTTACAATTAAGATTCAATTATCAACCAACGGCACATTACTGCCAAATAATACCAACTTGATACCATTGCCACCCTATCCAGCATGCCTTGATGGAGGAACCCCGCAAACAGTAAGTCCGATAAATTTAATTTGTAACGACCCAAATTCATGCAGCCCAGGATTTTCGTTTAGTTATAATGCTGCAACAGGATTGTATGAACTATATATGCCGGCAGGTTTGCTGGCTCATTGCAATTTGGAGTTTTCATTTATGCTTGATTGCAGTATGATTCCGCTTTTTAATGGTGGTGTACCAGTTTATATTAATCAAGAATGGACATTGAATGGAACAGTATTACCAACGAATATGCAACCACCTTCTTGGTTTATTGATTATCCATATTTTGCAGATTTAATTAATATTGACAACTCAACCAATCCAGCTTATATCGAATTAGTGGCAAGTTACAACCAAACCAATGTGGAGGTAATATTTCAGTACCAAAATATTTCGAACACAAGCATGGCAAATATCCAGTTTAATTTTGAAGATTTGTATTTCGGAACAAGCGGTTGTGTATCTAATTTACAAGGCTATCAGCCAGGTAGTTTGGGTATTGATTATGGTGTTGCTAACAGTTTAGCAAATGTTAATCAGTGGACACAATATATTCCTAATGCTGCTGCAACAATACCGGCAGGTCAAATTTTATTCATACGTTATCATGTAAATATTACAAATTGCGTAAATGCTTGCATAGCAAAACAGGAAGCAAAATTTACCTGGCGATGTAACAGTGCCAATGTTACGGATTGCGATAAATGTCAAGAAGAAATAATTTCTCCTTTTGTATTTGTAAACGAAACACCATCATACGTTATTGAGAGAATTGCACCTACAAACCCAAATTTTAATCCTGTAAACTACGATGTATCGTGTATTGGATCAACTGTTAACTGGACTTTTCATATTAGGAATACATCGTCAAATACAACAATTAATAGAATAGATTTTGAAATGGCTGATCCTGCAACCAATAGCCTCACATTGATTCCACTGAGTAGTGTAAGTTTTAAGCTGAATGGTAATGCTTTACCGTTTCAAAGTACTTTTGCAACAAACTCATCAACATGTGGCATAGCAATGCCGGATGAATTGCAAAAGTTCAGCATTGCTATAAATGATTTGCCACATGGGGAATTTGTGGAATTGAAATTTACAACGTTAAGATGTTGTACTGATGATAACCCATTAGGTATCGATTTTTCAACCTACAATAACCAAATAAAAGACTATAACCAATGGAGGATTATTTCAATCGCAACCACAGAATGTAATACAATTTTTGACCCAAGTATGCCACTTTTGCTTCCTAATGCAATATTTGATATAACCACCGGTGGAATATCATCCAACACAAATGTTGTACCCGGAGCGGATATAGATCAAGGTATAATTTTTACGCCATCGCAAACCGATGTAACTGTATATCCTACTTCTAATTTTCCTGAAAATCCTGATGATCCGTCAATAAAGAGCGACCCAATATTAGAAAATTTCTGCATGACCATTAATAATTTTTTTGGTACTGATGAGGATGCACAAAGTTTAGGATATCATTTAGGCACTACAAGCGGCAACATAAGCGGTTACATTAAAGCACACTTCCATTGTGAACCGGGCTTGCAAATGCAGATAAATAATATTAATCCACTTAACACTAATCCATACACTTATGTTTTGCCAACCTTTCACGTTTTGATACCTGGTACAACAACAATTATAGATTGGGTACCTGACAATGACATGTCTTATTGCACGGTTGAAGATGTGCCATTACCTGATTTACCAGGGTTTCAAAACTGTGGAAAATTTCACGACTACTACTTTTACTACAAAATTGAAGATTTAATTGCCTTGATGCCAAGCAGCACAACCCCAATGGAATTACTCAACAATTCAGATTTCTGTTTTCAGTTAATACCGTGTTGCCCCGGTGCTCCTACTACGCCATACCATGTTGACTTTAGTTTACTGCAAAATAACGCCTGTAAAACACTAACCGCAGGTTCCTCGCCCGATCCAATTGAAGGAGTTGCGCCTACTTGCATTGACTGTTGTTGGCTGCCACTGTCGGGCACAGGTAAATTCATGAATGTGCATTGCCCCGGTTGCCTGGCCCCGGGAATTATTGTTGACAATTACCGTATGGATAGAACTACTTTAGGAATGATGGATGCAACCAATAATAGACAAGTAGATATAGGTGGTGCTACAATTGCATATCTTCCACCTGGGCAATTGGCAGCTGCAACAACTGCGTATGCTCAATATCCAAACTTAGACCTAAATCGCTCAACACATGGCGACCAACTGCGCGATTATCTTGTTGCACATTTTGAACCGGGGGATGATGTAGCACCAACGGGTCCACCACCACCACCACAAGAGTGCGGACAAACAAGGGTGGGCTATACTTATACAACTGGCACGGCTGATATGACTTCACAATCCTGTTCGCTGAATGTTGTGCAATTAAATAGAGACATAGCACATGCAGCAGATATGGGTTTGCAAGTAACTAGTGCAACTTTTTATGTTGATGCCAATATAAGTTCTACTACACCATGCTTGCAATGTGACGATTTTGAAGAACCAATACAAGCTTTGAATAATGGATTCAGCACATTACTTAAAATTGATATACCACCAACCGCTTTAATCGATTTTTTAGCTCAATCCAATGACAATTATTTGTGGACATTTTTTATGGATGATATTGCTTCAGGCAGCACAACTCCAAACCGCCAAGCAATGCTAGCACATGGTGCAACTTTCAATTATAATACAAATGCAATAACAGCTTTTTTAGAAGCGCAGCAATACCGTTTAATAGTAAATTATAATGTGTGTGGCAACATAAACCCCGATGGGCCAAATATTACGGATAACCAACTTATGCTTGAATCGTTTATATCGAACGAAATGTATTTGGTGGGTACACCTTTAGCCGCACCAAGCCCCACTGAACCTAAAATGCCAAATACAAAGTGCCAACTTTGCGCATTTCCCAGAGGTGCTTTTCCAGGATTTTTCTTTACTGGAGCAAATATGTGTAACAACAACCAGACAGTACTTGCAAACCAAAACGATTTTACAAATGGCACAAAATTCTATTGTGAAACTTTTGGTGGGGCACATTATTTTTATGCCAGCGATTTTCGTACACGTACTTATTACCAAAATGCCAGCATGTGCACACCACAACTAAGTACCGAAATTTATTCTTTCATAAATAGCGGCAAAGAAATTTTCAATTTCGAATTTCGCCCACCAGTGATGTTACCAGTTAGTTTTAATTATGAAAATATACCACTCAACACACTTTTATCTTATAGTAATGGAGCCATGTCGGAAAACGCAAGTACATCTATAAGCATTAACCCTAACATTGTCGGGACAAATATTAAAATACCCAGTACAGATTTTCAAAACTTATTCGCAGCAAGGCCATGCCAACCCGATGGCCTTATTGTGGCAGGCGCAATACAAGATCAAGCTTGCAAAACAAGCGCAGTTTTAAATTTTATTCGATTACCATTTTCGTGTATCATGTCACAACCAATTCAGTTTGCTGCCGATGATGCTCGTGCAACATTTGCACCTGCAAACACTTTGGGAGTAGCATGTACCACTAACTATAACGCAGGGGTAATAGGTTGTGGAATACCTGCTCCTGATTTACTGCGAGACAATTTTTTCGCGCCACGCACATGGTTTTACCCCAAAGCCAACTTAGCAATTATTGCTACCAACACCAATGTAACTGCCACATCTACTAATATTTGTTGGGAGTTTACTATTACTAATTTTACTCCTGCAATAGATGCATGGAAATATGGCGCTGCACTTAATGTACATTTTCCATTGTCTGCTTTTCCTACCAATCTTTCAAACATCACTGTCCAACAAATGTTGGCGCCAGCAATTGGTTGGTCTACTGTAGGTACACCGAATCCCAATTTTTTAGTTGGCGATGGTAATCACAATTTACTCCTAGGCCAGAATGCGTTGCGTATCAGAATTTGTGCAGATGTTAACCCATGCTCCGGTGGTGGTAGTTTTGATTTGCCTATCAATTGGTCTTGTAATGCGGATGGAACAGGTGAGATTTGTCCACCTGTGTATGTCAATTTACAATGGGACGAAGCCCAGCCTGTTTTAGCAGTTAATCCTGCCACAGAATATCCACCTTCATTTATACTTTGTGCATCACCACCACAAAAAATAAAGGTTTGTTTCACCAATTTAGGAAAAGGCGATTTTATTGCAAATCAATTGACTATAACAAATAATCCTATAATAACATATGGAGCTGTAACTATGAGTACAGATTGTGGAGCCAACTATACTCCCCTTTCGCCACCATATAGTTTTCCAAATCAAACTATGATGCAAACAAGCTGCCTTTGCTTCGAAATAGAATTTAGCGTGGGCTGCACTTCCATCAATCCAATACCACTACCAATAGTTGAATTAAGTGGGACAAATTATTGTGGTACTCCGCTAAGTATAGCTACCGATTTTCCCGATATCCTACTGGGTACTACACAATGCGATGATTGTTTTACAATAACAAAAACAGTTACCCCAACATGCGTTCAACAAAATATTGAAAATGCAACGTATACGGTCACCGTTTGTAACATGAGTAGTGGCAGTAACACAAGCCAATTGACAGTAACCGACCAATTCCCTAACGGATTTGCATGGACAGGAGGGCAAACTTTTCCAATAATTATCAATGCCAATGCATTAACTGCCGGACAATGTAACACCTATACATTCACAGGATATTTTACAAGTGCTGGCACGGTTACAAATTATGCAACTGTAACCAATCAAACAACAGGCACTTCAATGACCGCATCTGTTGGCATTTTAGTCAAATCCGATTGCCTACCTGTTGCAACCAATGCAAATGAATTGGGTATCGGCCAAGCAGGCCAACCCACATTGCTTTCTACAGTATTTGCTGCATTAAATAGCAATACCATTACACAAGTTTACGTTTTTGGCGACATCGTACAAGATGTAAACTTTACCAAAAGCAATACCATATTTACATTTAATCCCGGTGTGGAGTGGCGTATCAACGCTGGGCAGTTGCTTACCATTTCAAATTGCACTATGGAGGCCTGTACCAAAATGTGGCGTGGTATCAACATGTTGAACTCGATGGGCAATGGCTCATACTTACGAGCATTTAATTGTACAATTAAAGATGCACAATATGCAATTACACCTTCGACAAATTGTTGGGCATATTTATTTGGCAATAATTTCTTGAACAATTACATCAGTATTTACTCGCCACCTAATAATTTACAAATACAGAGTGTTACACCCTGGAGCTTGCACTTTTATCAAAATACCATCACATCCGATGCAACATTTGTAATGGGCTACCAAGGACAAACACCCGCACCACAATTCAAATCATTTGCAGGCATGTACTTTGAAAAAGCTTTGCCTTCTATTCTGTGGGTAAGTGGCAACACAGGCGTCAATGTTTTCGATAACCTGAGCAATGGCATTATCACCAAAGGCACCGCCCTCAATGTAGAGTATTGCCAATTTAAAAACATACAGCCAGAGCCTTTGTACAATCAATGGTGCATGGCCACTTTCAATAACAATTTCAACGGTAGTGGTATTTACGGCATTGGTATGAAATTCGGTGGCAACATTCTCACACAAAAAGGTTTGGGAAAGTACAGTACAGTTAAAACTTTTGACAATGTAAAATACGGTATATTTACTGAACGGATGCGCATAAGTTCTTTACAAAATAATATGAAAAACGTAACAGAAGGCTACCGCACTACACTATCATCGGGTTATAAAATTGACATTAACGATAACCAAATAGATGCCATGCAGCAAGGTGTAGGCTTGTACCATAACTACCCTATGCTAAACAAATCGCTCAATGTTACCCGCAATGTAATTACCTTTGGTTCGCTCACTTCTATTGTGCCAGCGTATGGTATACGTGCCGAAGAAACAGGTATGGGAAACATTGGTGCACGCATAAGTGAAGATAGCATTGTACACAGGCCGGGTTCAATTAATGCCAACACAGCAATATTTGGTGAAGCACTGCTTGGGTACCGCATAACAAAAAACAGCATTTATATGCACGATAATAAATACCACAAAGTGGGTATAGATAATAATGCTGGCATCAATATGATAATTAGCTGCAACGATATACATGGTGGCGCAACCAATACATACGGCAACCAAGACCAAAGCGCCATAAAAGAAACTATTTGCATAGATAATGAAATAGGATGCAACACCATGGACATGACCGAAAATGGAATTTATGTAATTGGATTTTTGCAAGGTGCTACTACCGATATTAAAAGCAATGAATTTAACCACCACACTTATGGCTTTCATATTGGGCAAAATAGTGATGTGGTAGCACCACAAAATTATAAAGGCAATAGGTGGTTTTTTCCAGCTATTGTGCCTGGTCGAAATGCTTGGCATGAGAATTTTCAGATTTCCTATTTTGTAAATAATCCTGCATTAATGCCAAGCAGCCAAATACCATTTTTGTGGTTTATACCGACAGTTAATGTAGGGCATGATTCAAGCTGTACATTACCAGTTTCGTATTGTTTGCAATTTGACACCAAAATAGGGGGAGGCACTGCCTTGACTACTCCCATAGATGATAAAATTGCTAAAGACAGTGTTGAAAACGACCCTTACACAGCCGAAACACAACAAATGTTGAAAGATGAATTATTTGCCCGTATTGATAATAATCCAACTTTAAAAAGCAATTTGGTTATGAATGCTTTTTTCAACAAAATGGATACAGCCAATATTGCAAAACTAAAACGACTTGAGGATGATAAAAAAGAAGCAACAACATTAAGCATTGCGCAAACAAACAATTTGAATGCAAACGATAGCATAATTACATTGTGCAATGATTCTATTTTGTATTTACTGATGCAATTAAGTGATACATCAATCACCATAAGCCAAGCTAATTTATTACATACTGCAATCAATCAATTGCAAGTGCAAACATTAAATTATGCAAACAATAGTGCAGTTACTTTTTCAAATTTCGATTCTATTAAAAACTATAATGCCGACAATTTAAAATATGAAAATACCAATATAGAAGTTGCCGAGATAATAGAAGCCAATAAACAAACCATCAATGAAATATATCTAAGTACCATAGCAAAAGGTATTTTTGAATTTGATGCTTTGCAGACAAATAAAATTTTTGAAATTGCCTCACAATGTCCTCTTGCAGGCGGGTTATCTGTAATACAGGCAAGAGCACTATATGCACTCATAAATCCAAATTACAAATTTGATGATAGGTTGGTGTGCAATCGTGTTGGCATTACTTTCAGAAAAAAGAATGATGAGCCAACACAACCGCAAATAAAATTGTATCCTAATCCGACCAACGATTATTTTAACATCGAATACAGTATAGATAAAAGTTGCGATGCAACTATTCAATTAATAAATGTGTTTGGACAAGAAGTAATAACTACACAACTAAAGAACGAAAAAAATGTGCAGCAAATAAGTACCGCACAGCTTGGTGCAGGTGTTTATTTTTACAAAATAAAATGCAATGATGAACTAAAATTGGAAGGCAAATTAATTGTAATACACTAAACTATGACAAGAACAATTTATTTATTTGTTTGCATTTTATTGATGCAACAATTTGTTATGGCACAAGGCATAAATAATGTATGGATGATGGGCTATCAAAGTTTTGGTGGCGGTGATTTTGGAAATACAAGGTTTGATTTTAGTAGTGGTAATTTGATTCAATTTCCTGATAGTATTGATATGGGTTTTCTTGCTACAAGTGTAACAATGTGTGATACATCGGGTGCCTTACTTTTTTTATCAAATGGTTTCGATATTGCTGATAGCACCGGCAAGTTAATGTTAAATGGAGAAGACATTAGCCCTTCTAGTTATAAGTCAATTTTCCCTTTAGGTATGGGTTTAGACATTCCACAAGCCAATCTTGCTATACAAGTGCCTAATAGCGATTCGTTATATTATTTATTCCACAGTACACGCGATGGATTGCAATATAAATATACTTATGAGTTAGATTACAGCATAATTGATATGACTGGCAATAATGGCCTTGGTGAAGTAATAAGTAAAAACAATGCCATTATTATTGATACCATTAATTGGGGTAAGATAATAGCCTGCCGTCATGGCAATGGCCGCGATTGGTGGGTTACTTGTTTGCAAATGAATAGTAATGTAATCTACAAATTATTGGTAACTCCTTTTGGCATCTCTCCACCCGTTACACAAAGCATAGGTTGGATAAAAACAAGAGGGTTGGGCGAATGTAAATTCTCACCTGATGGAACTAAGTTTGCCTTTTCTTGTGCAGAGTACACTGCACCAAGTCATGCCGAAATTATGGACTTTGACAGGTGCACAGGTATGTTTAGCAATCCATATCACATGGTATTGCCACAGACAATTAGTTTTGGGGGCGGTTGTTCTTTCTCCCCCAATTCACAATTGCTTTACATTTCCTTTATTGATTCAGTATATCAATATGATTTGAACGCAACAAACATTGAGCAAAGCAAAACTGTGGTCGCAATATGGGATAGTTTTTATTCGCCATACCCTCCCTTTGCAACTGGTTTTTATACTTGCCAAATAGCACCCGATGGTAAAATATATGTTAGTACAGGTAATGGTACCAAACACTTGCATGCCATAAACTATCCTGACGTGTTAGGTATTGGCTGCGATTTAGTCCAACATGCTATAGCATTGCCATATTTTTATGCAAATTCGTTACCCAACCACCCCAATTATTTCCTTGGGGCAAATGGGTTGTGCAATAATTTGGGAACCCCCTCAATCCCCCCACAGGGGGGAAGAAAAATACAGGTATTCGGCAATCCAACTCATGATAAATTTACCTTATGGTTTCCACCCGATAAGGAGGTGGGTTGGTTGGAGATTTATGATGTTAACGGTGAGTGTATACGTAGAGAGTATGTAGCGCAGTGGAGTCAGTATAAGACTGTGGATATAAGTTTGTTTGCTGAGGGGGTTTATTTTTGTAGGATGGTTTGGCCAAGTGGTGAGGGGAGCGTTAAGGTGGTTATGCTGAAGTAAATGCAATTCACCCCTAAATCCCCCGCAGGGGGACTTGCCAATTTTCGGCTTGAATTTTTGTTATACTTGAAATTCATTTCTCGAACATAATTTTCATTTATTTTGTAACAGATGAAATGAATGAAATTGAAAAAACCGTTTGTCATTAGAAAAACAAATTGAATGATAAGAAAATGCCAGCGCAGTAAAGATAAGCCCCCAGTGGGGGTTTGGGGTGTATTTTGCTGCCGCCCCGATGGCTCGGGGTGGTTTTATTTATCTTGAATATGAGTAACAAAATTTTATCTTTGTGTAATAAAATATTAACCGAACAAAATGAATGAACAATGCAAATTTTTATCACGAGCCACCCCGAGGTGTCGGGGCGGGAGCAAATACCGTTTGCTTGCGGGAGCGGGAGTGTTGCATTTCCTATCTCAATTTTTGGAAGCAATTTACACCCATTATTCAAATTTATAATATTAATTAAATCATACTTATCTTTGTATTGTTTCATTTGAAATATGAAGGTAAAAGAAATTATAAAAATTATTGAAGCAGATGGGTGGTTTCTTGTTCGACAAAAAGGAAGTCTCAAGCAATAAAAGCATCCGCATAAAATCGGATTGGTTACTATTTCCGGCCACAAACCATCGGATGAAATTGCAATTGGAACTTTAAACAGCATTTTAAAACAAGCACAAATAAAGTAATGACTAAATACTTAGTAATTTTTGAAAAAACCAAAACAGGATACAGCGCTTATGTACCTGATTTGCCTGGTTGTGTAGCCACTGCAAATAAAAAAGCAACAGTTGAAAAAAAGATTTATGAAGCCATTTTATTCCACATCGAAGGCTTAAAGATGGAGAAATTAATAATTCCAAAACCGCTTGCCGTTTCAGAAGTCATGGTGTTCGCTTAATTTACGTGAGTTTAAAAAGTGTTGGGGTTCAGGAATTTACGGTATTCAATAACCCCGCACAAGATAAATTTACATTTTGGTTTCTGGTGGATAAGGATGCGGGATTGTTGGAGATATATGATTTTAACGGTAATTGTATACGTAGGTTTCGGGTAAGCCAATGGAACCAGTACAAAACGGTGCATATAAGTTTGTTTAGTAGTGGGTTTATTTTCGTAGGATGCGGTGGAGTGATGGGGAGTGGAGTTGTAAGGTGGTGAAGGTGGAGTAGTGTTAGGAATAAATTTGTCCAATTCCGTTTGGCCATTCGAAAATAAATAAAAGTATAATAAAGGATTTGACATCGTCAATCATTACGTAAGGAGTGGCAGTGTTCCTAATCATAGGTTGGATTTAGAAATTAAGTATAATCATACCAATCACTCTCCACCTCCCGCAGCCCCACATGCAGCAATGTATCCACTTGTCCATGCATGTTGAAAATTAAACCCTCCGGTAACACCATCTACATTCATTATTTCACCGGCAAAAAATAAATTAGGAATTTGTTTATGTTCCATTCGTTGCAAATTTATTTGTTTCAGGTCCACACCACCGCAAGTTACAAACTCCTCTTTGTTTAGCGACTTTCCATTTACATCAACTACAAGATTTTGTAATTTTTCGCACAACACATTGATGTCTTTTTTCGATACACTTTGCCATACATCTTCGGGGCTTATATTACTTAGCACACAATAGCGGTTCCACAATCGTGAGGTGAGTTCGTCAATTGGAGTGTTGCATACTTTTTTTTGCGCATTAGTAGTTTTTATATCGTAAAGTTGTTGCCGCAAGGCATCTTGTTTTAGCATTGGCAAGGCATTAATGCGAATAGAAAACACATATTGGCATTCATATAACTCGCGCGCTGCCAGTGCCGATAGTTTTAATATTGCCGGGCCACTCATTCCTTCATGTGTAATTAGCAAAGGGCCTTGCATACTTTGTTTTGTGTGCACTATAGTTACCAATGCATTTTGAATAACACTTCCGGGTAAATCTTTAAATGGTGAATTTTGTATTTTAAAACTGAATAACGATGGCACAGGATCTACTATTCTAACACCGGTTTTTGCGATAAAGTCATAACTACTTGCTTTGTTAAATCCTCCTGTTGCAACTATCAATTTGCTACAAGTAAAAGTTCGCTCATCGCGACATACTATGCGAAATATATTTTCTGCTTTCGTTATTTCTATTACATCGCAATTAAACATTACCGGAATTTTGTATTTCGATATTTCGTTCAATAAACAATCAATTATGGTTTGCGATGAATTGGTAACAGGAAACATTCTTCCATCGGGTTCTATCTTAAGTTTCACACCTTTACTTTCGAACCATTCTATAGTGTGTAAAATATTGAAATTAGTAAAAGGACTATGCAGTTCTTTTTGTCCGCGTGGATAATGTGTAAGCAGTTGTTTCACTTCGGGCATATGGTGAGTAACATTACATCGGCCACCACCCGATACTTTTACTTTTGCAAGCACATGATTCGATTTTTCTAAAATGCCAACTGCCAAATTTTTGTCAAGGTTTTTGCACTGAATGGCAGCAAAAAATCCCGCAGCACCTCCGCCTATTACAATTACATCATAATGAGTTGTGTCCAATTTTTATTTCCTGTTTGATATCAACTTCTTAAAATAATGCTCCATGCCAATATTTTTTTTCAATATTAAAGTAAATATTTTCAAATGAAGACATTTCTTTTTTATCGGGTGTGATTGAACACAAAAATGTTAAAAGGTTTTTTACTTTACATATGCGATACAGTCGGAAATATTTTCCTTTACCGAAAATAAAATATCAATGCAAGGAAGTTTCGAAATAACAGGAGGCACACCCCTCAATGGTGAAATAACGCCACAAGGTGCCAAGAATGAGGCTTTACAAATAATAAGCGCAGTTTTACTTACACCACACAAAGTTGTGATTCAAAATATTCCCGACATTGTAGATGTAAATAAGTTGATAGAACTGCTGCAGCACATGGGCGTAAAAGCCGAACATACAGGCGACCATGAGTACACCTTTCAGGCCGATGAAATAAATATAGAGTATTTACAAACCAAAGAATTTATAAAAAAAGCCGCAGCATTGCGCGGTTCTATTATGATAGTAGGTCCCATGCTTGCACGCTATGGTAAGGCGTTTATACCAAAACCCGGTGGCGATAAAATTGGCCGCAGAAGGCTTGATACACATTTCATTGGGTTTCAAAACCTTGGCGCAACTTTCAACTTCAATGCCGATACAAATTTCTTTACCGTAGAAGCCACCAAACTCAAAGGGGCATACATGTTGCTCGATGAAGCCTCCGTTACTGGTACGGCAAACATAGTAATGGCAGCAGTTTTGGCCGAGGGCCAAACAACAATATACAATGCCGCCTGCGAGCCATACATACAACAACTTTGCAAAATGCTTAATAGCATGGGTGCAAACATTACCGGTGTGGGTTCAAATTTATTAAAAATAAATGGTGTAAAGGAATTAAAAGGATGCACCCACCGCATGCTTCCCGATATGATTGAAATAGGCAGTTTCATTGGCCTTGCTGCAATGACCCAAAGCGAAATAAGAATAAAAAATGTTCAGCTCAAAGAACTTGGAATTATTCCTTCGGTATTTGGACGACTTGGTATAAAAATGGAATTTATTGATGACGATATTCTAATTCCGGCACAAACGAATTACGAAATAGAAACATTTATAGATGGCAGTATCCTCAACATTGCAGATGCTATATGGCCTGGCTTCACACCCGATTTGTTGAGTATAGTTCTTGTAACGGCTACACAAGCAAATGGCACTGTACTCATCCATCAAAAAATGTTCGAAAGCCGATTGTTTTTTGTCGATAAGCTGATTGATATGGGAGCACAAATTATTTTATGTGACCCACACCGTGCCACCGTTATTGGTCTTAACCGCAGGTATCCATTACGTGGTATACAAATGACTTCACCCGATATACGTGCAGGTGTATCGCTTTTAATTGCTGCTTTATCTGCAAAAGGTAAAAGCACCATTCACAATATAGAACAAATAGACCGCGGCTACGAACGCATAGATGAACGGTTAAACGCCCTCGGTGCCAATATTACGAGGATTTGATATATATATTTAATTCAGGAAATTTAAAAATGGTGATAAAAGCAATAATTCCGCAAAAATAATTTATAATAAGATTTGCTAATCAAATTTTATTTATATATTTACACCTTAACCAATTAAAAAATTTACAATATGAGAAATTCAACAAAGCCTGAAACCTGCACAGGCACAGTATTTGCAGGGGGGGGGGGCACTCCTAATTGCCGTTTTATTTGTTTTTATTAGCACCGTAAGCATGGCTCAGTTTTTAAGACGGCCACCATACCACAAACAACCTATCAAAAAAATCCCGGGCCTACACCATTTTATCAGTTAGTGGAAAATACCGGTAACGATATGTTTGTAGAAACTGTAAACAACATTACCTACGAACTTAGTGTAACGGTATGGGATGGTTTTAATCCATCAATGGGTTGGAAGTACATAGACAACACTGGAACGTATACAAGCATAGTTGATTTACCCACAGAGGTGATAGACCCTGATGTATGTATTTTACATAGGAATAGCGATTGGTATGTAGCTATATGCTACCGTGATGGCAGTTCAGGATTGCCAAAATTACAGATACAAAAATTTGACGTACCAACAAAAACTTGGAGTGTAACCGCAACACACACACTTGGCAATGGCCAACCTGTACAAACTGCAATTAATATAGACAGCGACCAGCATGAGCATTACTTTGTAGTGTGGGACCAATTGAATGTAAGTAGTAATGTAAAAATATATGGCGCATCAGGAATTTTCAACGGAGTAAATGTTACTTTGTGCTTGGCGAGTTACGAGTTCCCTGCATTTTATGACCCCAGTGGTGTAAACCTGATACAATACCCCTACAACCAACCCGATGTTGCTATAATGGATTTTCCTTGGAATAATGGCACAAACCCTGGACAAGTAAAAGTTTCATTTCTTGGTGGACCATGTGCAGCTTACCCTGGCAGCACACATACATTAGCTGTAACCGATGAGGTACGTTTTACAAAATGGGGTGTATGTACATTTACACCACCAAGTGGTGCTGTTGCTCATGCAAGGCCCGAATTAAGTGGCTACGAATTTGGTTGGCCTCGTATAGCACGCCACCGCAGAAATACAAATATTAATGACATACAAGAAGGATTTACAGTAGTATACCAAAAGCACCAGCCCAATGCACATTTGTACGACATTGCTGGGCTTACTGTGTTTTATGACTATACTACTACACCTGGGGTGCTTATTTTAACTGATCAAGACAATACTTACACAGATGGAAATGCCGTATTTTATGGTACATTAAATACTAAGTTGCCTCCCATCAACACCCAGTATAACTTAAAGCCTGTTGTAAGTTATGAACTAAAGAGTGGATCTGTTAATCCTAATTCAAAGCAAATAATGTGTATAGCATTTGAACATGCCGATGTAAATATTCCTTTTCACCGCTTTTGTGCTTCGTTTTATGCGCATAATTCTATGGTAAGCCATATACTGGCTCCTTGCACAACCCCAAATTATGACTTTTACAATGTGCCAACAAACATTAATGAACATACTTATGCCATATCTGTTGCAGGCGAAATGAGCGAAAGTTTTATTTATTCGTTTGCAAATTTTACCAATCAATCGGTACAATACAAAACGGTGGCATCTTTCGCACATCTGCGTAAAGGTAATTTTATGACTGCGAGCGCTCCAACTCCTAAATCTGTTTTACTGTATGACAATTTCACCCCCATGTTTTTTACCGAAATTGAAAGCGATATGACATGGGCCGATGCGCAAGGCAAAGTTATTTGTAATGAAATTAGCAATGCAAACGAAGTGTTACTAACACTTAAACCCGGCATTACTTTTATGAATTACAAAACCCATGAAGGCTACACCCAACAAGTAAAATTAATAAAACTATGAAACCGATAATTGCATGCAGCCTAATTGTAGGCTGCATGTTTATTTCTTTGCGTGTAAATGCACAAGCACCTGTATTTAATAAAGTATGGGAAAAAATGTGCGGTAGTGAAGGGTTTGAACAAATAGTCGGGGTTAAGTTTATGCATGCAGATGATTCAGGAAACATTTATATTAGTGCAACAACTGCCTCAGGAGTTCCTTCTGGTACAAAATATGACCCCAGCTGTTATGTATACGATACTGTACCAACAAGCGAAATCTGGATATTTAAATTGGATAGCAATGGGAATCAAATATGGGATAGGGCTTTGGGTGGTATCGAGGAGAATTATTTTATTGTTTAATCAAAACTAAAAATGGAGATTTCTTATTGTTAGGCGCATCAAACTCAAATCCTTCTTGTGAAAAGACTGAAACGGCCTACAATCAAAATCCAGATGCATGGCTTGTAAAACTAAATAAGGACAGTAATATAATTTTGGATAAGAGACTCGGAACCGTTTATGATGATTTTTTTTCTTGTGGTGATGTAGCACCAGATGGTAGCATTATTGCCGCAGGTTATACAGAAAGTTCTTATCCCAATCACGATATTACAGATAGTACCAATGGCTGGGACGATATTATGGTTTTTAAATTGGACAGCAACGGCAATAAAGTATGGAATTACCAATATGGTAGTTTTGGTCATGAGTTTGTGTCGGATGTAATTGCACTAAGCAACGAGCAATATTTAATTGTTGGAAAGACGAATGGCCTCAACAACGGTGATGTATCTTCACCTTCACCTTCATTCGATTCCACCGGCCAAATTAGAGATGACAATTGGGTAATAAAAATAGATTCGGCAGGCAACAAAATATGGGATAGGCGATATGGGTGCCTTACGGCAGATGATTATTCAGGACCATCTTTGTTCGATAGCAATGGAGATGTAGTGATTGGCGGCTCACTTGGTTTTACAAATTTTCCACTAACGATGCACCCATGCAACGATGGTGTTGCCGATACAGTTGCTCGGGGCGCTTGGGATGCCTGGATATACAAAATAGATACCGCCAACGGCAATATAAAAAACGAAAAAAGATTTGGTGGTGATTTCAATGATGATATTTGCCAAATTGTAGAAATGACCGACAAAGGATATTTGTTGGCATGCAAATCTAATTCCAATGCCGGATTTGAAAAAAGTGAAAACCGCGTTGCTAATGTAGATCCAAACAATTATGATTTTTGGATTGTTCGAATGGATTCGGTATTTAATATTATATGGGACAAAACAATTGGTGGCTCTTGGGGTGAACAATGTCCAAATGTAATTGCACTAAGCGATAGCACATTTATTATTGCCGGGCAAACAGGTTATGGTAATAGTGGCGATATTGGGGTTGCTACAATTGACACCATCAATACTCCTTGGCAAGGCAATAAAGCCGATATATGGGTATCCAAATGGTACATTGCAAATCCATTGCAGGTACAAGAGTTGAGTTTGGCAAGTTTTAATTTGTATCCTAATCCGGCACAAGATGTTGTGTATGTTACATTGCAAAATGCTAAGAAAACAGAATATAGTTTTACGGTACAAAACATGACTGGCGAAACTATTGTTAATCAAAAGTAATGTACAATAATAACCAAACTATTGTTGTGCCTACTGCCACTTGGCCGTCCGGTGTGTATGTAATAAACATTGAAGGTGTAACACGCAAATTAGTAAAGTTGTAAAAGAGTAAAATCGAAAAAAAATCTCTCGTAATTGGGGGATTTTTTTTTGGGAACATATTAATCTTGAAAACCAAATACATTGTGTACCATTCATTCAAACAAATAACAAATAATGTACACATAACTAAATCTGATTGAAATAAAACAGTCCAAAGGAAAAAAAGCAATTTGTTAGAATCCAAATTAAATCTTTTAAGTACAATTTGGAATTGCGAAAATGTCATTAATGATTTTGTTAAAAATATTTTTATTCACACCCTTGCTGATATTAAAAAAGAAATTACCTTTGCGCCTCCCAAAAATTGTGGGGTGATTAAAACAAAAACAAGAAATAATAATAAGCACAAATGCCAACTATATCACAATTAGTTAGAAAAGGCCGGACGGTATTGAACGAAAAATCCAAATCCCCCGCTCTGGTATCATGTCCACAACGCAGAGGAGTTTGTACTCGTGTATATACAACTACACCAAAGAAGCCAAATTCTGCAATGCGTAAAGTGGCACGTGTACGCTTAACAAATAAGTTTGAAGTTACCGCTTACATTCCGGGAGAAGGTCACAATTTGCAGGAGCACTCAATCGTATTGATTCGTGGTGGCAGGGTAAAAGATTTGCCAGGAGTGCGTTATCACATTGTACGTGGTACATTGGATACCTCAGGTGTTGATGGACGCAGACAAAGACGTTCAAAATATGGTGCTAAACGTCCTAAAGCAGGTGCAGCAGCCCCTGCAGCAGCAAAAGGCGGAAAGAAAAAATAATAGTTTAAAAGAAATTAAGGCAACAATAAAGAAACATGCGTAAGTCGAAACCAAAGAAAAGAATTTTGCTTCCTGATCCAAAGTTTGGCGATCAGTTAGTAACACGTTTTGTAAACAACCTCATGTATGGCGGTGCTAAAAGCATTGCTTACGGCATTTTTTATGATGCTGTGGCTAAGGTTGCCGACAAAACAAAAGAAGATGGTTTAGAAATGTTTAAAAAAGCATTAGAAAACGTAACACCACAGGTTGAAGTAAAAAGCCGCAGGGTAGGTGGTGCTACTTTCCAAATACCATCTGAAGTTCGCCCCGATCGCAAAATATCTGTTGGCATGAAGTGGTTAATTTTATACTCACGCAAGCGCAACGAAAAAACCATGGCCGATCGCCTTGCCGGAGAAATAATTTCTGCATCGAAAGGTGAGGGAGCTGCAGTAAAGAAAAAAGACGATACGCATCGTATGGCAGAAGCCAATAAAGCGTTTTCACATTTTAGAGTTTAATAAAAATTTTTCGAAATATACATTTAAGTAATGGCAACGGATTTAAGATATACCAGAAACATAGGAATTTCAGCCCACATTGATGCAGGTAAAACTACAACAACTGAGCGTATATTATATTATACAGGTATTAACCACAAAATAGGTGAAGTGCATGATGGTGCCGCTACTATGGATTGGATGGTTCAAGAGCAAGAGCGTGGTATAACAATCACTTCTGCCGCAACCACTACTTTTTGGAGTTATCCTACAGATAACGGTACTGCAACACCTGATACTAAGAAATACAAAATGAACATCATCGATACTCCGGGTCACGTTGATTTTACGGTAGAGGTGGAGCGTTCATTACGTGTATTAGATGGTGCTGTTGCTTTGTTTTGCGCTGTTGGTGGTGTTGAACCTCAGTCTGAAACCGTTTGGCGTCAGATGAATAAATACAATGTGCCCCGCATAGGTTTCGTAAATAAAATGGATCGTGCCGGTGCCGACTTCTTTAGTGTTGTTGGTCAAGTTCGTTCACGTTTATTTGGAAATCCTGTTCCACTTCAAGTTCCAATTGGTGCTGAAGAGCATTTTAAAGGTGTTGTAAATTTGATAAACAATAAAGCCATTGTGTGGGACGATGCTACACAAGGAATGACCTATACGGAAATTCCTATTCCTGAAGAACTCAAAGAAGATGTTGCTGAATGGAGGGGAAAATTAGTAGAATCAATAGCGGAATTTGACGATAATTTGTTAGTTAAATTTTTGACAACCCAGATTCTATCACAGAACTGGAAATGATGACTGCCATTCGTAAAGCGGTTATTTCTATGAAGATAACACCAATGATGTGTGGATCATCTTTCAAAAATAAAGGTGTACAGACGATGTTGGATGCAGTTATGGCATTTTTGCCTAGCCCTATGGATTTGCCTCCGGTAGAAGGAACAAATCCAGAAACTGGCGAAGCAGAAACCCGCAGTCCTGACGTAAAAGACAAATTCGCGGCTTTAGCATTTAAAATTGCTACCGATCCTTTCGTAGGTCGTTTAGCCTTTATACGCGCATACTCTGGCAAACTTGATTCTGGTTCTTATGTATTAAATACTCGCAGTGGAAACAAAGAGCGTATATCACGTTTGTTCCAAATGCATGCAAATAAGCAAAACCAAATACCTGAATTAGAAGCAGGTGATATAGGTGCTGCCGTAGGTTTTAAAGATATTCGTACTGGAGATACCTTGTGTGCTGAAAATGCTCCTATTATATTAGAATCAATCACATTCCCTGAACCAGTAATCGGGTTGGCTATTGAGCCAAAAACTCAAACCGATATGGATAAGTTGGGAATGGCACTTAATAAATTAGCCGAAGAAGATCCAACTTTTAAAGTACACACCGATCACGAAACTGGTCAAACAGTTATCAGTGGAATGGGCGAGTTACATTTGGAGATTATTGTTGACCGTCTTAAGCGCGAATTTAAAGTAGAGTGTAATCAAGGTGCACCTCAGGTAGCATACAAAGAGGCATTAACAGGAAGTTCTACTCATCGTGAAGTATACAAAAAGCAAACCGGTGGTCGTGGTAAGTTTGCCGATATTCAATTTGAAATAAGTCCTGCCGATCAAGAATGGCAAGAAAAAGGTAATACAGGATTACAGTTTGTAAACGAAGTTACCGGTGGAAATATTCCTCGTGAATTTATTCCTGCTGTACAAAAGGGATTCGATGCATCTATGATAAATGGTGGTTTGGCCGGTTATCAATTAGAAAGTATGAAGATTAGATTGTTTGATGGTTCGTACCATGCAGTTGACTCGGACGCATTATCCTTTGAAATATGTGCCAAAGTGGCTTTCCGAGAAGTTTACGCTAAAGCGCGTCCCGTTTTAATGGAGCCAATTATGAAAGTTGAAGTTGTAACACCTGAAGAAAATATGGGGGATGTAATAGGTGACTTGAACAAACGGAGAGGCCAACTAGAATGAATGGATTCGCGTGCAGGGGCTCAAGTTATAAGAGCAAAAGTGCCTTTATCGGAAATGTTTGGTTACGTAACATCATTGCGTACACTATCATCGGGCCGTGCATCATCTACAATGGAGTTTTCACACTATGCCGAGGCGCCACGTAATGTTGCTGAAGAGGTAATGGCCAAAGCAAAAGGTAAGAAATTAGCAAGTCAAGATTAAGTTTTGTTCAAATTAAATAACGTTCTTTAATAATAAATCAATGAGTCAGCGTATACGCATCAAACTAAAATCTTACGATTATAATTTAGTTGATAAATCAGCAGAGAAAATTGTAAAAACTGTAAAGAGTACAGGCGCTATGGTAAGTGGACCAATTCCATTACCAACCGAAAAGCAAACATATACTGTTTTGCGCTCGCCACACGTTAACAAAAAAGCCAGAGAGCAATTTCAATTATGTTCATACAAGCGTTTGCTTGATATACATAGCTCAACTGCAAAAACTGTAGATGCATTGATGAAACTTGAATTGCCAAGCGGTGTTGAAGTAGAAATTAAAGTCTAAGTTTTAAGAAATATTAGATTTTAAGCATATAAATACGTTCTTAAATAAAGTTGGTAGGAATATCAACCTCTTATAAAAAATATTATGTCAGGAATTATAGGAAAAAAAATCGGAATGACGAGTATGTTCGATTCCGAAGGGAAAAATATCCCTTGCACGGTAATAGAAGCCGGGCCATGTGTAGTAACACATGTAAAAACAAAAGAAAAGATGGCTATTCAGCTATTCAATTGGCCTTCTCTGAGAAAAAGGAGAAGAGTACAACTATGGCAATGAAAGGTCATTTCAAGAAAGCAGGTACTACTCCCAAACGTAAACTTGTTGAGTTTTTGGGATTCGAAAATCCTCTCAACTTAGGTGATATAATCAAATGCGATTTATTTGCTGAAGGCGAATTTTGCGATGTCGTAGGTACCTCCAAAGGAAAAGGATTTCAGGGTGTGGTAAAACGCCACAATTTTGGAGGAGTAGGTGGTCAAACTCACGGTCAGCATAATCGACTTAGAGCTCCCGGTTCTTTGGGTGCTTCGTCATGGCCTTCGAGGGTAATGCCAGGAATGCGTATGGCCGGTCACATGGGTCATGCCCGTATTAAAGTGCAAAACTTAAAAATTGTAAAGGTTTTAGCCGATCAGAATTTAATATTAATTAAAGGAGCTGTTCCCGGACATAACGGTAGCTTCGTATTATTAGAAAAATAAATCATGCAAGTATCAGTTATAAATACCTCCGGAAGCGAAACAGGGCGCACAGTAACCCTAAATGAAAGCATTTTTAATGCTGAGCCGAATCAACATGCGATTTGGTTGGATGTTAAGCAGTTTCTTGCCAATCAACGTCAGGGAACTCATAAAACAAAGGAACGTGCAGAAATTGCACGTACCACAAAAAAATTGAAACGTCAAAAAGGAACCGGTGGAGCTCGTGCAGGAAGTATGAAGTCTCCTTTGTTTAGAGGAGGAGGTCGTGTTTTTGGTCCTCAGCCACGTGACTATAGCTTTAAATTGAATAAAAAGTTAAAGCGTTTAGCCCGTGTTTCGGCACTATCATCTAAAGCTAAAAATGGTGGCATATTAGTGCTTGAAGATTTTAATTATTCGGCACCCAAAACCAAAGATTTTGCAGGCATGCTAAATAAACTTTCGGTTACAGAAAAAAAATCTTTGTTAGTGTTGTCAGAAACCAACAAAAACATATATTTGTCCTCCCGAAATTTGCAGCATCATAAAGTCGTAACTGCTTCGTCTTTAAACACTTACGATATTATGAATGCGCAAAAAATTATTCTCAGCGAGAAGAGTTTAGCGGTTATTGAGCAAATTTTGGCATAAAATATTTTCAACATCGTGTTAATTAGAACGCAAATATGATGTTGCCGACACAAAAATGTGTCAATTGATTTTAATTTTAATAATAAATATAGGATAAAAAAATACCACAATGAGTATCCTGATAAAACCGGTAATAACCGAGAAATGGTCAAAGATTGCTGAAAAGCAACCACGTTATGTTTTTGTTGTACGCAACAATTCAAACAAAATCGGTATTAAGAAAGCCGTTGAATTTCAGTATGGCGTAACTGTTGAATCAGTTAACACTTTAATTTCAAGAGGTAAAACCAAAAGCCGTACTACCAAAGCCGGAGTTTTGTCAGGTAAAAGAAAGAATGTTAAAAAAGCTATCGTTACTTTGAAAAAAGGCGAAAGCATAGATTTCTTTAGTAACATTTAATCATTTAATAACCAAAGTTAAGACTTACACAAAATGGCAATAAGAAAACTTCGTCCCCTTACACCTGGTCAACGATTCAAAAAAGTAAATGATTTTGCAGAGTTAACTACCGATAAACCTGAAAAGAGTTTGTTGGAAGCTATAAGCCGTACCGGTGGTAGAAATAATACAGGTAAAATGACTATGCGCTACATAGGTGGCGGTCATCGTAAAATGTATCGCGTAATTGATTTTAAGCGAGAAAAATTTGGAGTACCCGGGATTGTTAAAACTGTAGAATATGATCCAAACCGCAGTGCTTTCATTTCTTTGGTTTTTTATAAGGATGGAGAAAAGCGTTATATCATCGCTCCGGAAGGCATTAAAGTAGGTCAAACAATTATGTCTGGTGAAGCCGCTGAGCCTGAAGTTGGAAACTGCTTACCGCTAAAAAATATTCCTTTAGGTTCTATGATTCATAATATAGAATTACGTCCGGGTCAAGGAGCAAAGATGGCACGCAGTGCAGGAACTTATTGCCAGTTATTGGCCCGCGATGGAAAATATGCGATTGTAAAAATGCCATCCAGCGAAACCAGAATGATTCTTTCGGCTTGTATGGCTTCTATTGGTAAAACTTCGAATCCTGATCATAATCAAGAAGATTTTGGAAAGGCTGGTAAAACTCGTTGGTTAGGACGTAGGCCAAGAACAAGGCCGGTGGCAATGAACCCTGTAGATCATCCAATGGGTGGTGGAGAAGGAAGAGCATCTGGTGGTCATCCACGGTCACGAAAAGGAAAATTAGCTAAAGGTGCCAAAACCCGCAAGGTGAACCACCGTACTAATAAATTTATAATCGAAAGAAGAAAAAAATAAACTAATAAACTAATATCATTATTCGATGAGCCGTTCGCTAAAAAAAGGACCTTTTATTGACGTTAAATTAGAGAAGAAAATACTTACTCTTAATGAGACTCGTAAAAAGAGCGTAATAAAAACTTGGTCGCGCAGAAGCATGATTTCTCCTGACTTTGTAGGGCAAACCTTAGCCGTACACAATGGTAACAAGTTTATCCCTGTATATGTTACCGAAAACATGGTAGGTCACAAATTAGGAGAATTTTCACCAACGCGTTCATTTAGAGGACATGCTGGTAATAAAGATAAAGGTAAGAAATAAACGATAATGGGAGCAAGAAAGAAAATAGCTGCAGATGCCCGCAAAGAGGCATTAAAAGGGATAAATTTTGCCCGAATGACCAACTGTCCTACATCACCCCGTAAAATGCGGTTGATGGCAGATTTGATTCGAGGCAAACGTACTGCCGAAGCATTAGGCATTTTAAAATTCAGCACCAAAGAAGCGTCAGGTCGCCTTGAAAAGTTGGTGGTTTCTGCAATGGCAAATTTTGTTGCCAAAAACCCTACAGGAAACGTTGAAGAAACTTTCATCAAAGAAATCTACGTTGATAGCGCAAGAATTTTAAAGCGTATGCGTCCCGCTCCTCAAGGTCGTGGGTATAAAATTCGCAAGCGTAGTAATCACGTAACCGTGATTGTTGATACCCGGAATAAAGAAATTGAAACAAACGAAACAGCAATAACTAATTAAGAATGGGACAAAAAGCTAATCCAATTGGAAATAGATTAGGAATCATTAGAGGATGGGATTCAAACTGGTATGGTGGTAAGCACTATGCAGATAAGTTGGTTGAAGATGAAAAAATAAGAACATACCTCAATGCTCGTTTAACTAAAGGCGGTGTTTCAAAGATAATAATTGAAAGAACCCTAAAACTTATCACTGTTACTGTCAATACTGCAAGACCAGGTATTGTTATTGGAAAAGGTGGAGCAGAAGTAGATAAGTTGAAAGAGGAGTTAAAAAAGTTGACGAAAAAGGATGTGCAAATCAATATTTATGAAATCAAACGTCCTGAACTTGATGCAAAAGTGGTAAGTGAGAATGTAGCTAAGCAACTTGAAGGAAGAATCTCATTTCGTAGAGCAATAAAATCATCAATAGCCTCTACAATGAGAATGGGAGCCGAAGGTATAAAAATTATGACTTCAGGTCGTTTAGGTGGAGCAGAGATGGCACGTTCTGAGCAGTATAAAGATGGTCGTGTACCTTTACATACCTTTCGAGCAGATATTGATTATGCGATTAGCGAGGCTCAAACAACATATGGTAAAATAGGAGTTAAAGTTTGGATTTGCAGAGGTGAGGTTTATGGAAAAAGAGATTTATCTCCAAATGTTGGTGCAACTCCTTCACGTGGCAAAGAAACAAACGATCGCAGAGACCGTAATGATCGCCCAGACCGTGGAGATAGAAGAGATGGTGGTGGCCGTGGTCGTAGAAAAGATTAATTAGTTAAATTAGATATTAGTTAAAATATTATAGTAAAATGCTTCAGCCGAAAAAAACAAAGTTCAGGCGAACTCATAAAATGAAATCCAAGGGTAATGCTACCCGTGGAGCTCAGATAGCTTTTGGTTCATTCGCACTCAAATCAACTGAAAGAGCTTGGATTACATCAAGGCAGTTAGAAGCTGCCCGTGTTGCAGTAACAAGGTTCATGAAACGTGAAGGTCAAATTTGGATTCGTGTGTTTCCTGATAAGCCAATAACCAAAAAGCCAGCAGAGGTGCGCATGGGTAAAGGTAAGGGGGCTCCAGAATATTGGGTTGCCGTTATCAAGCCAGGTACAATTATGTTTGAAGCCGATGGTGTTCCATTAGCAACAGCTAAAGAAGCAATGCGCTTAGCTGCTCAAAAATTGCCTGTAATTACACGGTTCATTATTAGACGTGATTATGTTGAATAGTCAAAAGAATAACAAAAAGGAAAATAAATAACACAATGAAACAGGTTGTAGTAAGAGATTTGACCAACGAAGAGTTGAAGGATAAAATCAAAGAAGAAGGAGCAAATTTGACAAAAATTAAGTTTAGTCATGCTATTTCTCCAATCGAAAACCCAATGAGAATACGCGATGTGCGTAAGGTGGTGGCAAGGTTGAAAACAGAATTAAGAAAACGCGAATTATCAAAATAGTGATATCAATGGAATTAACACGCTCGCTTCGAAAAGAAAAAACAGGTATAGTTACCAGCAACAAGATGGCAAAAACCATTGTAGTAGCAGTAGAACGTAAGGTAAAGCATCCTATGTATGGAAAGTTTATAAAAACTACCAATAAGTTCAAAGCTCACGATGAAAAAAATGTAGCCGGTATTGGAGATTTGGTTCGCATATCAGAAACTCGTCCTTTGAGCAAAACAAAAAATTGGAGACTTTTAGAAGTACTTCAAAAGGCAAAATAATACTAAACAGAAATAATAAAAGAAACAATACACAATGATACAGCAGGAATCGCGGATGCGAGTAGCCGATAACAGCGGAGCAAAGGAAGTTTTGTGCATACGTGTTTTAGGAGGTACCAAAAAAAGATATGCCCGGTTGGGAGATAAAGTTGTGGTAACTGTTAAGCAAGCCATCCCTTCAGGCAACATTAAAAAAGGTACAGTTTCGAAAGCCGTTGTAGTTAGAGTAAAAAAAGAAGTACGCAGGGCTGACGGTTCTTATATCAGGTTCGATGACAATGCTGTGGTATTGTTAACTGCCAATGATGAATTACGTGGTACTCGTATTTTTGGGCCGGTAGCTCGTGAATTGCGCGAAAAGCAATATATGAAAATAGTGTCTTTGGCTCCTGAGGTTATCTAATAAAACTTAAATCAAGAACTTATAAAATGAAAAATCAACAAGATAGGCACCAACCAAAATTAAAATTGCGAAAAGGCGATTTGGTTAAGGTAATTTCCGGTGATTCAAAAGGCAAAGAAGGCAAAATCACATTAGTGGTTACCGCCAAGAACCGAGCTTTTGTTGAAGGCGTAAATTTAGTATCAAAGCACACAAAACCAAATGCGAAAAATACGCAAGGCGGAATTGTGAAGCAAGAAGCAAGCATTCAAATGTCGAATTTGATGCTTATTGACCCCGCGAAAAAAACACCTACTCGCGTTGGTCGTAGAATAGAAAATGGTAAAATAGTGCGTTATGCAAAAAAATCGGGTGAAACAATTAAAGACGGTAAATAATCATGTCAAACTCTCCAAGACTTAAAGAAAAATATAATAAGGAAATTGCAAAAAATCTTATGCAGCGTTTCGAGTATAAAAGCCCGATGCAGGTTCCTAAGTTGTTGAAAATTTGCTTGAACCAAGGTTTGGGTGATGCGGTAGCGGATAAGAAAATCATCGATTCGGCACTGGTAGAAATGAATACAATTACAGGACAAAAATCTGTGCCTACCAAGTCAAAAAAGGATATTGCGAATTTTAAACTTCGTATTGGCGTGAATATAGGTGTTCGTGTTACTTTACGCGACAATAAAATGTATGAATTTCTGGATAGATTGGTTTCTGTTTCCTTGCCACGTATACGTGATTTCCGTGGAGTAAATGACAAGGGATTCGATGGTCGTGGAAACTACACACTTGGTGTGACTGAGCAAATCATTTTTCCTGAAATTGACATCGATAAAGTAAATAAAATCCAAGGCATGGATATCACATTTGTTACCAGTGCTCCAACTGATAAAGAGGCGCGTGAATTATTGGTAGAATTTGGTATCCCTTTCAAAAAATAATTAAGTTAGCAAGAAAATATGGCAAAAGAATCGATGAAGGCCCGTGAGGTCAAAAGAGAAAAATTGGTAGCAAAATATGCTGTAAGAAGAGAAGCTTTGAAAAAGGCTGGTGATTATGCCGGGTTAAGTTTATTGCCCCGCAATTCAAGCCCTGTTCGTCTGCATAATCGTTGCAAACTTACCGGTAGGCCGCGTGGTTATATGCGCCAGTTCGGCATCTCACGTGTTCTCTTTCGTCAAATGGCTCTTGATGGAAAAATTGCCGGTATAACTAAATCAAGCTGGTAAATTACTAAAGTAAAATATCAAAGTATAAATATAAGAAATAATAAATACAATGACTGATCCAATTGCAGATTATCTTACAAGATTGCGGAATGCCATAAAAGCGAATCATCGCATTGTGGAAGTTCCTGCGTCAAATATAAAAAAGGAAATCACCAAAATATTGTTAGAAAAAGGATATATTTCAAACTATAAATTTGAAGATACAACTAACCATCAAGGTTCTATTAAGGTTGCACTTAAATATCATCCTGTATCAAAGCAGCCTGCTATTCAATCTTTGAAGAGAATAAGCAGTCCTGGTTTAAGAAGATATGCAGGCCATAATAATATGCCAAGAGTACTAAACGGAATGGGTATAGCTATCTTATCTACATCCAAAGGCTTGATGACCGATAAAGAAGCCCATAAGTTAAATATAGGTGGCGAAGTAATTTGTTTTGTAAACTAAAAAAAAAAGTAAAAATGTCACGCGTAGGAAAATTACCAATTCCGGTACCAGCCGGTGTAACTGTAAATATAAAGGGAAACGAAATTTCGGTGAAAGGCCCTAAAGGGAGTTTATCACAAACTTTGACCGATGGAATTACTGCTTCATTAGAAGATGGTAAAATAACTTTTGTGCGCCCTACTGAGAATAAAAGACACAAAGCCTTACATGGTTTATACAGAGCTCTTACCAATAATATGGTAAAGGGTTGTAGCGAAGGTTATAAAGTAGAGCAAGAGTTAGTGGGGGTTGGATATCGTGCCACAAGTACTGGTAACATGTTGGACTTAATTTTAGGATATTCACATCATGTGGTTTTTGAACTGCCTTCGGAAATTAAAGTTGCAACACGTCAGGACAGAGGTCAAAACCCTATCATTACACTTGAAAGTCATGATAAGCAATTATTGGGCGCAGTTTCTGCAAAAATTCGCTCACTGCGTGCTCCTGAGCCTTACAAAGGAAAAGGTGTGAAGTTTGTAGGTGAACAATTAAGACGTAAAGCAGGAAAATCTGCTGCTAAAAAATAAAAATTGACAAATGCCAACAGTAAAAGTTTTAAGAAGAAATAGCATACGTAAAAGAATACGTAAAGTTGTAAAAGGAACAACTGGAACACCAAGATTGTCGGTGTTTCGCAGCAACAAAGATATTTATGCTCAATTGATTGATGATTCAACAGGTCAGACAATTGTAGCTGCATCATCACGCAAGATAAACGATAAAATAAACAAAACAGAGAAAGCTGTTAAGGTAGGAGTTGAAATAGCTTCAAAAGCCAAAGCAGCCGGAATCGAGAAAGTAGTATTTGATCGGGGTGGATATTTATATCATGGTCGCGTAAAATCATTAGCTGAGGGTGCTCGTACCGGAGGTTTAAATTTCTAAAAGAACAAACATGTTTCAAAACGTAAAAAGAGTAAAATCAAGCGAAATAGAGCTTAAGGACCGTTTAGTATCGGTTGAACGTGTAACGAAAGTTACAAAAGGAGGACGAGCATTTTCTTTCGCAGCAATAGTTGTTGTTGGCGATGAAAAAGGTGTGGTAGGTTATGGACTTGGAAAAGCCAAAGAAGTAACCGATGCTGTGACAAAAGGAATTGACGATGCTAAAAAAAATCTGGTTAAAGTAACAGTTCACAAAGGGACAATTCCTCACGAAGTAGAGGCGAAATTTGGTGGTGCTCAGGTTTTCTTAAAGCCGGCTGCTGCTGGAACTGGAGTAATTGCCGGTGGTGCTATGCGTGCAGTATTGGAGAGTGTTGGAATCACAGACGTATTAGCAAAATCAAAAGGCTCGTCAAATGCTCACAATGTTGTAAAAGCTACAATTTACGCTTTGGCTCAAATGCGCGATGCTATTACCATTGCTCAGCAAAGAGGTATCGGGCTCGATAAGGTATTTAATGGTTAATAAATCATCATTAGTTGATAAAATGGCAACAATAAAAATCACTCAAATAAAAAGCGGAATCGACCGCCCTGTGCGTCAAAAGAGGAATCTTATTGCATTAGGCTTTACCAGAAATGGTCAGTCTATTGAGAAAGAAGCTACACCACAGGTTTTAGGCATGATACGTCAAGTGTCACATTTACTTAAAGTTGAAACTGTATAAAGTTAAATTATAAAATGGAATTACATTCATTAAAACCGGCTGCCGGCTCAGTAAAAACCAAAAGACGTAATGGTCGTGGACAAGGTTCAGGAGGTGGAGGTACTGCACGCAGAGGTAACAAAGGTGCTCAATCTCGTTCAGGATATTCCTCAAAAATTGGTTTCGAAGGAGGGCAGATGCCTCTTCAAAGACGAGTTCCAAAATTCGGATTTAAGAACATTAATCGTGTAGAATACAAAGGAATAAATATCGATGCAATTCAAGCATTGATGGATAAAGTTGGTATTACTGAAATAAATCCGCAAATCATGAATGAACATGGTTTGACAGCAAAACGTGATTTGATCAAAATATTAGGCCGTGGTGAATTAAGTGCTGCTGTAACTATTTCGGCACACGGATTTAGTTCATCTGCAAAAAAGGCAATAGAAGATAAAGGCGGTTCTGCTACCGTAATTCAAAAACATAAACTTAGCTAAGGAGTATTACTTAAGCGATAATAATTTAAGGATGAAAAGATTCATTAGTACCATACAAAATATATTCAGGATTGAAGATCTTAAGTCGAAGTTGCTTATAACTTTGATATGCATCTTAGTATATCGCTTTGGTTCACATGTGGTATTGCCTGGTGTTGATCCCAATCAATTAGATAATTTAAAAAGCCAAACCGCTGGAGGTATTTTTGGTTTGCTAGACATGTTTGCAGGAGGCGCATTCTCATCGGCATCCATATTTGCGTTGGGGATTATGCCCTATATTTCTGCATCAATCATAGTGCAATTATTAACAATGGCCTTACCGGCATTTCAAAAACTTCAAAAGGAAGGTGAAAGTGGACGCAAGAAATTATCGCAATGGACAAGAATGCTTACAGTTGTGGTTTGTTTGTTTCAAGCACCTGGTTATTTAGTTAATCTCAACTCACAAGCACCTTTAGCAATTATTTCAAATACGAATCCTGAGGCATTGTCACCTTTCATGTTTAACCTTATTTCCGTAATTATTATTACTGCTGGTACTTTATTCGTAATGTGGTTAGGTGAAAAAATTCAAGAGCGTGGTATTGGAAATGGTACATCTTTAATTATTATGGTTGGTATTATTGCCCGTTTGCCAATGGCATTAACCGGAGAGTTTAGCAGATGTATGACAACTGGAAGTGGAAGTATTTTAATGTTTATAGTCGAGATGGTATTGTGGCTTCTGGTTATAGGATCAGTTATCTTATTAGTGCAGGGAACCCGAAAAATTCCTGTTCAATTTGCCAAAACCATCGTAGGTAATCGTCAATACGGAGGTGTACGTCAGTATATACCTTTAAAAGTAAATACTGCTGGAGTTATGCCTATTATCTTTGCTCAGGCAATAATGTTCATTCCAGCTACTATTGCACAGTTTTTTCCGGAGCATCAGTCTTGGCAAGGAGCAATATCCGCATTTACAAACAGTAATTCTATTTGGTATAATGTTGTTTTTGCTTTGCTTATAATTGTATTTACTTATTTCTATACTGCAATTGCTGTCAATCCTAATCAAATGGCAGATGATATGAAAAGAATAACGGTTTTATTCCGGGATTAAACCTGGACGTAAAACTGCGGAATTTATCGATGAAGTAATGTCTCGAATTACATTACCCGGAGCTATATTTTTAGCTTTTGTAGCCATACTACCTGCATTTGCAAGTTTGATTGGAATAAATCAAAATTTTGCAAGTTTTTATGGCGGTACGTCATTGTTGATTATGGTAGGAGTAATTTTAGATACACTTCAGCAAATTGAAAGCCAATTGTTGATGCGCAAATACGATGGACTTATGAAAAGTGGTCGCATAAAAGGACGTAGCACCATGAGTGCTGTGCCTCAATAATTTATTTCAAAGGCAAACAAAAATTGTTTTGGAAATAGTTTATAAGACTTTAGAAGAAATAGATTTAATAAAGGAAAGTTCTTTACTTGTTGGGAAAACTCTTGCAAATGTTGCTTCATTTATGAAGCCAGGCATTACCACTCTAGAATTGGATGCAATTGCAAACGATTTTATTAGAGCAAATGGAGCCATACCTACTTTTTATGGTTACAGAGAATACAGGTTCTCATCTTGTATTTCTGTCAATAGTGAAATAGTACACGGATTGCCCTCAAAACGGGTTATTAAAGAAGGTGATATTGTTTCGGTTGACATAGGTGTAACTAAGAATGGATGGGTTGGCGACTCTGCTTATACGTTTATGGTAGGTGAAGTAGATGACGAATATGAAAATTTGTTATCCATTACTTACGATTGCTTATATGCAGGAATAGAAATGGCTATTGTAGGTAATCGTGTAGGTGATATAAGCAACGCAGTGCAAAGCTTAGCGCAAAAGCATAGATATGGTGTTGTCCGTGAGTTGGTCGGACACGGTGTAGGAAAGAATCTACATGAAAAACCTGATGTACCGAATTTTGGCAAAAAAGGTTCGGGTCCTTTAATACATGCAGGATTAGTAATAGCAATTGAGCCTATGATTAATGCCGGCACGAAAGAAGTAAAACAACTGCGAGATGGTTGGACTATAGTTACCGCAGATAATAAGCCCTCTGCACATTTCGAACATACTATAGCCGTTATGCCGGAAGGGCCGCCTCAAATATTATCTTCATTCGAAGAAATTGAAAAGGCTGTAGATTTGAATAAAGAGTTGACCAGAGTTGTTAAAGATAGACAAATTAAAAAAGTAAATTAATAATAAAGAATTAAATGTCGCGTCAGTCATCGATAGAGCAGGATGGAACTATTTTAGAAGCATTGAGCAATGCAATGTTTCGTGTAGAATTGGAAAACGGTCATCAGGTAATTGCTCATATTTCTGGAAAGATGCGTATGCATTATATAAAAATTTTAACAGGCGATAAAGTAAAATTGGAAATGTCCCCATACGATTTATCGAAAGGTAGAATTACATACAGGTATAAATAAGATATTAACAAAAAACAAAGTAGGCGAAATAGGTCTTACTTATATATATGGCATTGGACGCCCATTGGCTCAAAGAATATTGGCGGAGGCCGGCATTGAGTTTAATAAAAAAGTAAACGAGTGGAATGACGATGACTTGAATGCCATTCGCTCCGCTATTAATGAAATAAAAGTAGAGGGTGCACTACGCTCCGAAGTTCAGTTGAACATTAAGCGTTTGATGGATATAGGTTGCTACAGAGGGGTGCGTCATCGTTCAGGTTTGCCTGTTCGTGGTCAACGTACAAGAAACAATACCCGCACCCGCAAAGGAAAGAGGAAGACGGTGGCGAACAAGAAAAAAGTAACTAAATAATTAATAAAGCATTTTAAAAAAAAATGGCTACACAAAAAAGAGCTGCTACTAAAACCGTAAAGAAAAAAGTAGTAAAGGTAGATTCTACAGGATTTGCTCATATAAGCGCAACTTTTAACAACATAATAATTAGTTTAACCAACATGACAGGTCAGGTTATTTCCTGGTCAAGTGCCGGTAAAATGGGCTTCAAAGGTTCAAAAAAGAACACTCCTTATGCTGCTTTGATGGCGGCTACCGATTGCGGAAAGGTTGCTTTTGATATGGGCTTGCGTAAAGTAAAAGTATTGGTCAAAGGACCTGGTGCTGGCCGCGAATCAGCAATACGTACACTCGGAGTTGTTGGAATAGAGGTAAGTGAAATAATTGATGTTACACCAATGCCTCATAATGGTTGCCGCCCTCCGGGACGTAGAAGAATCTAATATTTAATAAGTCACAGAATAGAAAAAAATCATAAAATGGCAAGGTATACAGGACCGAAGACTAAAATAGCACGAAAATTCAAAACTCCAATTTTTGGACCGGATAAGTATTTTGATAAAAGAAATTATCCTCCAGGACAACATGGGCTTTCAAAGAAACGTGGCAAGCAATCCGAATATGCTATCCAATTAATGGAAAAGCAAAAAGTGAAATATACGTACGGTATTCTTGAGCGTCAATTTGCCAAGACATTCCATTTGGCACTAAGAAAAGAAGGAATTACAGGTGAAAATCTATTAAAACTTATTGAGTCACGATTGGACAATGTAGTATATCGCATGGGAATTTCACCATCACGCGCAGGTGCACGTCAATTGGTTTCCCATAAACATATTTTGGTAAATAGTAAAGTGGTAAATATTCCTTCTTATACTGTAAAAGCTGGTGATACTATCAGTGTTCGCGAAAAGTCGAAGTCAATGATAATTATTACCGAGAGCCTTCGTAGCCATGTAAACAAATATGCATGGTTGGAATGGGACGCTTCAACTTACTCTGGTAAGTTTTTAAATCCTCCTTCTCGCGAAGAAATCCCGGAACCAATTAAAGAACAGTTGATAGTCGAATTGTACTCTAAGTAATACTTTATAAGTAGTTTGTTTTTAAAACTTGCTTTCCTAATTAAAATAAAAAATAACAATAGATAAATATGGCAATATTAGCTTTCCAAAAACCAGATAAAGTGGTGATGCTCAACTCAACTGAGTTTCAGGGTTTATTTGAGTTTCGTCCATTGGAACCAGGATATGGTATCACTATTGGTAATTCTTTAAGAAGAATTTTATTGTCTTCTCTTGAGGGATTTGCCATTACATCAGTAAGAATAATGGGTGTAGATCATGAGTTTTCTACTATCAAAGGTGTAATTGAAGATGTTACAGAGATGATTCTAAATCTGAAACAAGTTCGATTTAAAAAGCAAATTGAATCTACTTTCTTCGAAAAAGTTAATGTAACCGTTTCGGGTAAAGAACAATTTACTGCGGGAGATATTTCAAAGCATACCACTTCTTTTCAAGTTTTGAATCCTGATTTGGTAATATGCAATATGAATACTGATGTAAAAATTCAGTTGGAGCTTACCATTGATAAAGGCCGTGGTTATGTACCAGCCGAAGAAAACAAGTCGAATAACTTGCCTACTGGAGCAATAGCAATTGATTCCATTTATACTCCAATTCGTAATGTGAAATATCATGTCGAAAATTTCAGGGTTGAACAAAAAACCGATTACGAAAAATTGGTAATGGAAATTACTTCAGATGGAAGTATACATCCAAAGGAAGCTTTGAAAGAAGCAGCAGAAATATTGATACATCACTTCATGTTATTCTCTGATGAAAAAATAACATTAGAGCATAAAATTAAAACTCCTACCGAGGAATTTGATGAGTCTTCATTGCATATGCGCCAATTATTGAAAACAAAACTGGTTGATATGGATTTATCAGTAAGAGCTTTAAATTGCCTGAAAGCTGCAGATGTTGAAACATTGGGTGATTTGGTGTCATACAATAAAAGTGACTTGCTTAAATTTCGTAACTTCGGGAAGAAATCATTAACTGAGTTGGAAGATCTTGTAAGAAGTAAGAATCTTACTTTTGGAATGAATTTGGCGAAATATAAATTGGAGAAAGAATAATCGGAAAAATATTCAAAACTCTTTCACCGGTGTTTCTGATAGAATTTTAAAGAAAAATAATAAATCGTAAAAAAAACGAAAAGACATGCGTCACGGAAAAACAAATAATCATTTAGGCCGCCAAAAAGGGCATCGCGTAGCATTGCTATCAAATATGGCGAGTTCATTGATTTTGAATAAGCATATCAATACTACAGTTGCCAAGGCAAAAGCATTAAGAAAATATGTAGAGCCTTTGCTTACAAAATCAAAGGATGATAGCACTCATTCTCGCAGGGTGGTATTTAGTCATTTACAAAACAAAGAAGCAATCAAAGAATTGTATAAAGAGGTTACAACGAAAATTGCTGATCGCCCTGGAGGTTATACCCGTATTATAAAACTTGAACCAAGGTTAGGGGATAACGCGCAAATGTGCATGATGGAATTGGTTGACTTTAATACACTTTATATAGCTGGCACAGCAAAAAAAGCAGCAGAGAAAGTAAAAACAAGAAGAAGCAGGGCGAAGAAGAAAGTAAGCGCAGAAGATGCTCCCCAATCATAACATTTTTTATTGATAACGATATAGGCCAACGAAAGTTGGTCTTTTTTTTTGGTTGGAATTAAATTGATAAAACGACAAAATTCAATATTGCATTCAGTTCATTTTTTATCCTAAGCAATAAGAATTACTTTTTCCAATAAAGAATTTAAAAAGGGATAACAAAATTTTAAAAACTTAATTTTACAATTGAATATTCTAACAAGAAAAGCATTATATGAGCCGAAATGGTTTTATCTTTTTAACCTGTGAAAAAGAATTGTGAGTAAATCAATTGATTTCATTGGTTAAAGTATTGATTATGTATGGTGATTAGAAAATCTAAAGGTTCGCAACCATATCTAATGGATTGAAAATCAAAACAATATAACACATTAAATCACAAAATATTTCTTAAATATAGCTTTTGATTTCAATTAGCCAATTATTTTAGACAATTTACCTAATCTTTTATTGTTATAGCCAAACAATACCTTTCATTAGCAAAATAGTAGTTCTATTCAATCTATAGAGTATTTAATTATATTACAATTGCCTACCGAATTATCAGTTCGGATTAACCTTATATCTTGAACATCTTGAAACTATTCAAAGGTGTTTTAATGTAATCAGTTTTATTAAATAAATTAAAAAAGAAAATGGTTTTCTCCAGTTTTGAATAATCGAAACTGATGACTCAATCGTTTTATGATTTTTAGTACCTCTATTAAAAAATATTTTATGGAATTATTTGAATTTTTAAAATTGCTTTTTCATAAAAATTTCAATTCATTTTCGCTATTCGGAATTTTGTTATACCCATTAATGAAAATCAAGCCTTTTTTAATGCCTTTCATATTACTTCTTAAAAACTATATGCTCCACACTGGTTTTATTCTTTCTATAATTCTAATTGGAAAAAAAGAACGGTCTCTCTCAAAGCCCAAGATAATCTCCAAAGTTTTAATTGGTCCATTTCAGAGTGATAAATTTCTTCAGTTTAATATGTATTCAATAATATTCTTTACCGAAAATAGATAACCAACATTCCTTAAAAATTTAATTAAAAAAATTATGAAAAAAAGTTACGAAAATCTTTCTTATGGGACTTCCCATAATTCAGGATTCAAATCGAAAAGCTTTAAAAAAGCTTTCGCAATTGCTTCATTATTAATTGTAGTTCAACTTTCAAACAATGCTTGCGCAATTTCCACAGCATCCGGTTGGGATACTCAAAAATCCGTGCAGAATCGAAATAATGTAGCTGATTGCCCCATTTTAAAATTAGTATCTGAACCTGCTTCAACTTATGATTTTAATCTCAATTTGTCAGGGTCTTCAAATGTTTTTCAATTTGATCATGTTTTTTGTTTACGGGAGCCAGGTCAAAATCTGACAATGGAAGCGGACTTTAATATTTTAAACTCGAACATAAATCATCCAATCAAGCTTTCAGAAAATGAAAATAATTTAAAAATTAATTCCGATAGACTCGAGTTACAATCACTGCCTATTGCAAACTGCTCATCAACATCAACCGGATGTAATGGAGGAAATACTGGTAGTGCATCGATTTCTGTAACTGGTGGTGTTGGCCCCTTCACTTATATTTGGAATACAGGAGCTACAACATCGACTATTAGTAACTTGGCTGTAGGAACCTATACATCTACAGTAACAGATTCTAAAGGTAACACTTCATCTTGTAGTGTTGCAATTGTTTCTGGGGGTGGCTTAACAGTATCATGTACTGGGACAAATATTAATTGCAATGGATCCAAAACAGGCGTTGCATTAATTTCGGCATCTGGTGGTGTTCAACCATATTCTTATCTTTGGAATAATGGCTCCAACTCTGATTTAATTGTGAACCAGTATGCTGGTACGTATACTGGTACAGTTACAGATGACAAAGGATGCACTCGTTCGTGTTCATACACAATAACTCAACCAGCTCCTTTAGTTGTAAATGGAACTAAGACCGATGTTTCTTGTAATGGGTATAATAATGGCTCTGCTTCTGTTACTGCTACAGGCGGAACTCCACCTCTAACTTATATTTGGAATAATGGAGCCACTGTAGCCAGCATTAATGGCTTGTCACCAGGAACATATGTTGTAACCATAACCGATTCAAAAGGTTGTTCATTTATGTATATCGTTAGTAAAATTTCACAACCAACATTATTGGTAGCAACCTGCAGCGGCACGAATGTAACGTGCAAAGGCGCATCGACAGGTTCGGCCGCAGTAGTAGCAAGTGGAGGCACAGCCCCATATACGTACTTATGGAGCAATGGAAAAACCACAGCCTCGAACAACGGCTTATCGGCAGGCACATACACAGCGACAGTAACAGACTCAAAAGGCTGCACAGCAAAATGTTCATACACAGTAACAGAGCCAACCTATGTAGTTGCAATGTGCAGTGGCACGAATGTAAATTGCTACGGAGGCAACAATGGCAGCGCAAGCGTAACAGCAAGTGGCGGTACCCCACCATACACATACATGTGGAGCAATGGTAAAACCACCTCATCAAACAGCAACTTATCAGCCGGCACGTATACAGCTACAGTTACCGATGCAAACGGATGTACAGCAACCTGTTCCTACACAGTAACGCAACCAACATTATTGGTAGCAACCTGCAGCGGCACGAATGTAACGTGCAAAGGCGCATCGACAGGTTCAGCAGCGGTGGTAGCAAGTGGCGGCACAGCGCCTTACACATACTTATGGAGCAATGGCAAAACGACATCAGCAAACAATACACTTGCCGCAGGAACATACACAGCCACTGTAACAGACTCAAAAGGCTGCACAGCAAAATGTTCATACACAGTAACAGAGCCAACCTATGTAGTTGCAATGTGCGTGGCGTGTAATGCTGGTGCGTCCACCAACCTATGTAGTTGAAGTGCAGTGGCACAATGTAAATTGCTACGAGGCAACAATGGCAGCGCAAGCGTAACAGCAAGTGGCGGCACACCATCATACACACATGTGGAGCAATGGTAAAACCACCTCATCGAACAACAATTTATCAGCCGGTACGTATACAGCTACAGTTACCGATGCAAACGGATGCACAGCAACCTGTTCATACAGTAACACAACCAACATTATTGGTAGCAACCTGCAGCGGCACGAATGTAACGTGCAAAGGCGCATCGACAGGTTCAGCAGCGGTGGTAGCAAGTGGAGGCACAGCGCCTTACACATACTTATGGAGCAATGGCAAAACGACATCAGCAAACAATACACTTGCCGCAGGACATACACAGCAACAGTAACAGACTCCAAAAGGCTGCACAGCAAAATGTTCATACACAGTAACAGAGCCAACGTATGTAGTTGCAACATGCAGTGGCACGAATGTAAATTGCTACGGAGGCAACAATGGCAGCGCAAGCGTAACAGCAAGTGGCGGCACACCATCATACACATACATGTGGAGCAATGGTAAAACCACCTCATCAAACAGCAACTTATCAGCCGGCACGTATACAGCTACAGTTACCGATGCAAACGGATGCACAGCAACCTGTTCATACACTGTAACACAACCAACATTATTGGTAGCAACCTGCAGCGGCACGAATGTAACGTGCAAAGGCGCATCGACAGGTTCAGCAGCGGTGGTAGCAAGTGGAGGCACAGCGCCTTACACATACTTATGGAGCAATGGAAAAACCACAGCCTCGAACAACGGCTTATCAGCAGGAACGTACACAGCGACAGTAACAGACTCAAAAGGCTGCACAGCAAAATGTTCATACACAGTAACAGAGCCAAGCTATGTAGTTGCAACATGCAGTGGCACGAATGTAAATTGCTACGGAGGCAACAATGGCAGCGCAAGCGTAACAGCAAGTGGCGGCACACCACCATACACATACATGTGGAGCAATGGTAAAACCACCTCATCGAACAACAATTTATCAGCCGGTACGTATACAGCTACAGTTACCGATGCAAACGGATGCACAGCAACCTGTTCATACACAGTAACACAACCAACATTATTGGTAGCAACCTGCAGCGGCACGAATGTAACGTGCAAAGGCGCATCGACAGGTTCAGCAGCGGTGGTAGCAAGTGGAGGCACAGCGCCTTACACATACTTATGGAGCAATGGCAAAACGACATCAGCAAACAATACACTTGCCGCAGGCACATACACAGCAACAGTAACAGACTCAAAAGGCTGCACAGCAAAATGTTCATACACAGTAACAGAGCCAAGCTATGTAGTAGCAACATGCAGTGGCACGAATGTAAATTGCTACGGAGGCAACAATGGCAGCGCAAGCGTAACAGCAAGTGGCGGCACACCACCATACACATACATGTGGAGCAATGGTAAAACCACCTCATCAAACAGCAACTTATCAGCCGGCACGTATACAGCTACAGTTACCGATGCAAACGGATGCACAGCAACCTGTTCATACACTGTAACGCAACCAACATTATTGGTAGCAAGCTGCAGCGGCACGAATGTAACGTGCAAAGGCGCATCGACAGGTTCAGCAGCGGTGGTAGCAAGTGGAGGCACAGCACCTTACACATACTTATGGAGCAATGGAAAAACCACAGCCTCGAACAACGGCTTATCGGCAGGCACGTACACAGCAACAGTAACGGACTCAAAAGGCTGCACAGCAAAATGTTCATACACAGTAACAGAGCCAAGCTATGTAGTTGCAACATGCAGTGGCACGAATGTAAATTGCTACGGAGGCAACAATGGCAGCGCAAGCGTAACAGCAAGTGGCGGCACACCACCATACACATACATGTGGAGCAATGGTAAAACCACCTCATCAAACAGCAACTTATCAGCCGGCACGTATACAGCTACAGTTACCGATGCAAACGGATGCACAGCAACCTGTTCATACACTGTAACGCAACCAACATTATTGGTGGCAAGCTGCAGTGGCACGAATGTAACGTGCAAAGGCGCATCGACAGGTTCAGCAGCGGTGGTAGCAAGTGGAGGCACAGCGCCATATACGTACTTATGGAGCAATGGAAAAACCACAGCATCGAACAACGGCTTATCGGCAGGAACATACACAGCAACAGTAACAGACTCAAAAGGCTGCACAGCAAAATGTTCATACACAGTAACAGAGCCAGCGTATGTAGTAGCTACCTGTATCGGTACGAATGTAAATTGCTACGGAGGCAACAATGGCAGCGCAAGCGTAACAGCAAGTGGCGGCACACCACCATACACATACATGTGGAGCAATGGTAAAACCACCTCATCAAACAGCAACTTATCAGCCGGTACGTATACAGCTACAGTTACCGATGCAAACGGATGCACAGCAACCTGTTCATACACAGTAACACAACCAACATTATTGGTAGCAACCTGCAGCGGCACGAATGTAACGTGCAAAGGCGCATCGACAGGTTCAGCAGCGGTGGTAGCAAGTGGAGGCACAGCGCCATATACGTACTTATGGAGCAATGGAAAAACCACAGCCTCGAACAACGGCTTATCGGCAGGAACGTACACAGCAACAGTAACAGACTCAAAAGGCTGCACAGCAAAATGTTCATACACAGTAACAGAGCCAACCTATGTAGTTGCAATGTGCAGTGGCACCAATGTAAACTGCTATGGCGGCAACAATGGCAGCGCAAGCGTAACAGCAAGTGGCGGCACACCATCATACACATACATGTGGAGCAATGGTAAAACCACCTCATCAAACAGCAACTTATCAGCCGGCACGTATACAGCTACAGTTACCGATGCAAACGGATGCACAGCAACCTGTTCATACAAGGTAACGCAACCAACATTATTGGTAGCAACCTGCAGCGGCACGAATGTAACGTGCAAAGGCTCATCGACAGGTTCGGCCGCAGTAGTAGCAAGTGGAGGCACAGCGCCATATACGTACTTATGGAGCAATGGAAAAACCACAGCATCGAACAACGGCTTATCGGCAGGAACATACACAGCGACAGTAACAGACTCAAAAGGCTGCACAGCAAAATGTTCATACACAGTAACAGAGCCAACCTATGTAGTTGCAATGTGCAGTGGCACGAATGTAAATTGCTACGGAGGCAACAATGGCAGCGCAAGCGTAACAGCAAGTGGCGGCACACCATCATACACATACATGTGGAGCAATGGTAAAACCACCTCATCGAACAACAATTTATCAGCCGGTACGTATACAGCTACAGTTACCGATGCAAACGGATGCACAGCAACCTGTTCATACACAGTAACACAACCAACATTATTGGTAGCAACCTGCAGCGGCACGAATGTAACGTGCAAAGGCGCATCGACAGGTTCAGCAGCGGTGGTAGCAAGTGGAGGCACAGCGCCTTACACATACTTATGGAGCAATGGCAAAACGACATCAGCAAACAATACACTTGCCGCAGGCACATACACAGCAACAGTAACAGACTCAAAAGGCTGCACAGCAAAATGTTCATACACAGTAACAGAGCCAACGTATGTAGTTGCAACATGCAGTGGCACGAATGTAAATTGCTACGGAGGCAACAATGGCAGCGCAAGCGTAACAGCAAGTGGCGGCACACCATCATACACATACATGTGGAGCAATGGTAAAACCACCTCATCAAACAGCAACTTATCAGCCGGCACGTATACAGCTACAGTTACCGATGCAAACGGATGCACAGCAACCTGTTCATACACTGTAACACAACCAACATTATTGGTAGCAACCTGCAGCGGCACGAATGTAACGTGCAAAGGCGCATCGACAGGTTCAGCAGCGGTGGTAGCAAGTGGAGGCACAGCGCCTTACACATACTTATGGAGCAATGGAAAAACCACAGCCTCGAACAACGGCTTATCAGCAGGAACGTACACAGCGACAGTAACAGACTCAAAAGGCTGCACAGCAAAATGTTCATACACAGTAACAGAGCCAAGCTATGTAGTTGCAACATGCAGTGGCACGAATGTAAATTGCTACGGAGGCAACAATGGCAGCGCAAGCGTAACAGCAAGTGGCGGCACACCACCATACACATACATGTGGAGCAATGGTAAAACCACCTCATCGAACAACAATTTATCAGCCGGTACGTATACAGCTACAGTTACCGATGCAAACGGATGCACAGTAACCTGTTCATACACTGTAACGCAACCAACATTATTGGTAGCAACCTGCAGTGGCACGAATGTAACGTGCAAAGGCGGATCGACAGGTTCGGCCGCAGTAGTAGCAAGTGGAGGCACAGCGCCTTACACATACTTATGGAGCAATGGAAAAACCACAGCCTCGAACAATGGCTTATCGGCAGGCACGTACACAGCAACAGTAACAGACTCAAAAGGCTGCACAGCAAAATGTTCATACACAGTAACAGAGCCAAGCTATGTAGTAGCAACATGCAGTGGCACGAATGTAAATTGCTACGGAGGCAACAATGGCAGCGCAAGCGTAACAGCAAGTGGCGGCACACCACCATACACATACATGTGGAGCAATGGTAAAACCACCTCATCGAATAACAATTTATCAGCCGGCACGTATACAGCTACAGTTACCGATGCAAACGGATGCACAGCAACCTGTTCATACACTGTAACGCAACCAACATTATTGGTAGCAAGCTGCAGCGGCACGAATGTAACGTGCAAAGGCGGATCGACAGGTTCAGCAGCGGTGGTAGCAAGTGGAGGCACAGCGCCTTACACATACTTATGGAGCAATGGAAAAACCACAGCCTCGAACAACGGCTTATCAGCAGGCACCTACACAGCAACAGTAACAGACTCAAAAGGCTGCACAGCAAAATGTTCATACACAGTAACAGAGCCAAGCTATGTAGTAGCAACATGCAGTGGCACGAATGTAAATTGCTACGGAGGCAACAATGGCAGCGCAAGCGTAACAGCAAGTGGCGGCACACCACCATACACATACATGTGGAGCAATGGTAAAACCACCTCATCAAACAGCAACTTATCAGCCGGCACGTATACAGCTACAGTTACCGATGCAAACGGATGCACAGCAACCTGTTCATACACTGTAACGCAACCAACATTATTGGTAGCAAGCTGCAGCGGCACGAATGTAACGTGCAAAGGCGCATCGACAGGTTCGGCCGCAGTAGTAGCAAGTGGCGGCACAGCGCCTTACACATACTTATGGAGCAATGGAAAAACCACAGCCTCGAACAACGGCTTATCAGCAGGCACGTACACAGCAACAGTAACAGACTCAAAAGGCTGCACAGCAAAATGTTCATACACAGTAACAGAGCCAAGCTATGTAGTAGCAACATGCAGTGGCACGAATGTAAATTGCTACGGAGGCAACAATGGCAGCGCAAGCGTAACAGCAAGTGGCGGCACACCACCATACACATACATGTGGAGCAATGGTAAAACCACCTCATCAAACAACAATTTATCAGCCGGCACGTATACAGCTACAGTTACCGATGCCAATGGATGTACAGCAACCTGTTCCTACACAGTAACGCAACCAACATTATTGGTAGCAACCTGCAGCGGCACGAATGTAACGTGCAAAGGCGCATCGACAGGTTCGGCCGCGGTGGTAGCAAATGGAGGCACAGCGCCTTACACATACTTATGGAGCAATGGAAAAACCACAGCCTCGAACAACGGCTTATCGGCAGGAACATACACAGCGACAGTAACAGACTCAAAAGGCTGCACAGCAAAATGTTCATACACAGTAACAGAGCCAAGCTATGTAGTTGCAATGTGCAGTGGCACTAATGTAAATTGCTACGGAGGCAACAATGGCAGCGCAAGCGTAACAGCAAGTGGCGGCACACCATCATACACATACATGTGGAGCAATGGTAAAACCACCTCATCGAACAACAATTTATCAGCCGGCACGTATACAGCTACAGTTACCGATGCCAATGGATGTACAGCAACCTGTTCATACACTGTAACACAACCAACATTATTGGTAGCAACCTGCAACGGCACGAATGTAACGTGCAAAGGCGCATCGACAGGTTCAGCAGCGGTGGTAGCAAGTGGAGGCACAGCGCCTTACACATACTTATGGAGCAATGGCAAAACCACAGCCTCGAACATACGGCTTATCCGCAGGCACATACACAGCAACAGTAACAGACTCAAAAGGCTGCACAGCAAAATGTTCATACACAGTAACAGAGCCAAGCTATGTAGTAGCAACATGCAGTGGCACGAATGTAAATTGCTACGGAGGCAACAATGGCAGCGCAAGCGTAACAGCAAGTGGCGGCACACCACCATACACATACATGTGGAGCAATGGTAAAACCACCTCATCAAACAGCAACTTATCAGCCGGCACGTATACAGCTACAGTTACCGATGCAAACGGATGCACAGCAACCTGTTCATACACTGTAACGCAACCAACATTATTGGTAGCAACCTGCAGCGGCACGAATGTAACGTGCAAAGGCGCATCGACAGGTTCAGCAGCGGTGGTAGCAAGTGGAGGCACAGCGCCTACACACATACTTATTGAGCAATGGAAAAACAACAGCCTCGAACAACGGCTTATCAGCAGGCACGTACACAGCAACAGTAACAGACTCAAAAGGCTGCACAGCAAAATGTTCATACACAGTAACAGAGCCAAGCTATGTAGTTGCAACATGCAGTGGCACGAATGTAAATTGCTACGGAGGCAACAATGGCAGCGCAAGCGTAACAGCAAGTGGCGGCACACCACCATACACATACATGTGGAGCAATGGTAAAACCACCTCATCAAACAGCAACTTATCAGCCGGCACGTATACAGCTACAGTTACCGATGCAAACGGATGCACAGCAACCTGTTCATACACTGTAACGCAACCAACATTATTGGTAGCAAGCTGCAGCGGCACGAATGTAACGTGCAAAGGCGGATCGACAGGTTCGGCCGCAGTAGTAGCAAGTGGAGGCACAGCGCCTTACACATACTTATGGAGCAATGGAAAAACCACAGCCTCGAACAATGGCTTATCGGCAGGCACGTACACAGCAACAGTAACAGACTCAAAAGGCTGCACAGCAAAATGTTCATACACAGTAACAGAGCCAAGCTATGTAGTAGCAACATGCAGTGGCACGAATGTAAATTGCTACGGAGGCAACAATGGCAGCGCAAGCGTAACAGCAAGTGGCGGCACACCACCATACACATACATGTGGAGCAATGGTAAAACCACCTCATCGAATAACAATTTATCAGCCGGCACGTATACAGCTACAGTTACCGATGCAAACGGATGCACAGCAACCTGTTCATACACTGTAACGCAACCAACATTATTGGTAGCAAGCTGCAGCGGCACGAATGTAACGTGCAAAGGCGGATCGACAGGTTCAGCAGCGGTGGTAGCAAGTGGAGGCACAGCGCCTTACACATACTTATGGAGCAATGGAAAAACCACAGCCTCGAACAACGGCTTATCAGCAGGCACCTACACAGCAACAGTAACAGACTCAAAAGGCTGCACAGCAAAATGTTCATACACAGTAACAGAGCCAAGCTATGTAGTAGCAACATGCAGTGGCACGAATGTAAATTGCTACGGAGGCAACAATGGCAGCGCAAGCGTAACAGCAAGTGGCGGCACACCACCATACACATACATGTGGAGCAATGGTAAAACCACCTCATCAAACAGCAACTTATCAGCCGGCACGTATACAGCTACAGTTACCGATGCAAACGGATGCACAGCAACCTGTTCATACACTGTAACGCAACCAACATTATTGGTAGCAAGCTGCAGCGGCACGAATGTAACGTGCAAAGGCGCATCGACAGGTTCGGCCGCAGTAGTAGCAAGTGGCGGCACAGCGCCTTACACATACTTATGGAGCAATGGAAAACCACAGCCTCGAACAACGGCTTATCAGCAGGCACGTACACAGCTACAGTAACAGACTCAAAAGGCTGCACAGCAAAATGTTCATACACAGTAACAGAGCCAAGCTATGTAGTAGCAACATGCAGTGGCACGAATGTAAATTGCTACGGAGGCAACAATGGCAGCGCAAGCGTAACAGCAAGTGGCGGCACACCACCATACACATACATGTGGAGCAATGGTAAAACCACCTCATCAAACAGCAACTTATCAGCCGGCACGTATACAGCTACAGTTACCGATGCAAACGGATGCACAGCAACCTGTTCATACACTGTAACGCAACCAACATTATTGGTAGCAAGCTGCAGCGGCACGAATGTAACGTGCAAAGGCGCATCGACAGGTTCGGCCGCAGTAGTAGCAAGTGGCGGCACAGCGCCTTACACATACTTATGGAGCAATGGAAAAACCACAGCCTCGAACAACGGCTTATCAGCAGGCACGTACACAGCAACAGTAACGGACTCAAAAGGCTGCACAGCAAAATGTTCATACACAGTAACAGAGCCAAGCTATGTAGTTGCAACATGCAGTGGCACGAATGTAAATTGCTACGGAGGCAACAATGGCAGCGCAAGCGTAACAGCAAGTGGCGGCACACCACCATACACATACATGTGGAGCAATGGTAAAACCACCTCATCGAATAACAATTTATCAGCCGGCACGTATACAGCTACAGTTACCGATGCAAACGGATGCACAGCAACCTGTTCATACACTGTAACGCAACCAACATTATTGGTAGCAAGCTGCAGCGGCACGAATGTAACGTGCAAAGGCGCATCGACAGGTTCAGCAGCGGTGGTAGCAAGTGGAGGCACAGCACCTTACACATACTTATGGAGCAATGGAAAAACCACAGCCTCGAACAACGGCTTATCAGCAGGCACGTACACAGCAACAGTAACAGACTCAAAAGGCTGCACAGCAAAATGTTCATACACAGTAACAGAGCCAAGCTATGTAGTAGCAACATGCAGTGGCACGAATGTAAATTGCTACGGAGGCAACAATGGCAGCGCAAGCGTAACAGCAAGTGGCGGCACACCACCATACACATACATGTGGAGCAATGGTAAAACCACCTCATCAAACAGCAACTTATCAGCCGGCACGTATACAGCTACAGTTACCGATGCAAACGGATGCACAGCAACCTGTTCATACACTGTAACGCAACCAACATTATTGGTAGCAAGCTGCAGCGGCACGAATGTAACGTGCAAAGGCGCATCGACAGGTTCAGCAGCGGTGGTAGCAAGTGGAGGCACAGCGCCTTACACATACTTATGGAGCAATGGAAAAACCACAGCCTCGAACAACGGCTTATCAGCAGGCACCTACACAGCGACAGTAACAGACTCAAAAGGCTGCACAGCAAAATGTTCATACACAGTAACAGAGCCAAGCTATGTAGTTGCAATGTGCAGTGGCACGAATGTAAATTGCTATGGAGGTAGCAATGGCAGCGCAAGCGTAACAGCAAGTGGCGGCACACCATCATACACATACATGTGGAGCAATGGTAAAACCACCTCATCGAATAACAACTTATCAGCCGGCACGTATACAGCTACAGTTACAGATGCAAACGGATGCACAGCAACCTGTTCATACACTGTAACGCAGCCAACACCATTGGTAGCAACCTGCAGCGGCACGAATGTAACGTGCAAAGGCGCATCGACAGGTTCGGCCGCAGTAGTAGCAAGTGGAGGCACAGCGCCTTACACATACTTATGGAGCAATGGAAAAACCACAGCCTCGAACAACGGCTTATCGGCAGGCACGTACACAGCTACAGTAACGGACTCAAAAGGCTGCACAGCAAAATGTTCATACACAGTAACAGAGCCAAGCTATGTAGTAGCAACATGCAGTGGCACGAATGTAAATTGCTACGGAGGCAACAATGGCAGCGCAAGCGTAACAGCAAGTGGCGGCACACCACCATACACATACATGTGGAGCAATGGTAAAACCACCTCATCAAACAGCAACTTATCAGCCGGCACGTATACAGCTACAGTTACCGATGCAAACGGATGCACAGCAACCTGTTCATACACTGTAACGCAACCAACATTATTGGTAGCAAGCTGCAGCGGCACGAATGTAACGTGCAAAGGCGGATCGACAGGTTCAGCAGCGGTGGTAGCAAGTGGAGGCACAGCGCCTTACACATACTTATGGAGCAATGGAAAACCACAGCCTCGAACAACGGTTTATCGGCAGGCACGTACACAGCAACAGTAACAGACTCAAAAGGCTGCACAGCAAAATGTTCATACACAGTAACAGAGCCAAGCTATGTAGTTGCAACATGCAGTGGCACGAATGTAAATTGCTACGGAGGCAACAATGGCAGCGCAAGCGTAACAGCAAGTGGCGGCACACCACCATACACATACATGTGGAGCAATGGTAAAACCACCTCATCGAATAACAATTTATCAGCCGGCACGTATACAGCTACAGTTACCGATGCAAACGGATGCACAGCAACCTGTTCATACACGGTAACGCAACCAACATTATTGGTAGCAAGCTGCAGCGGCACGAATGTAACGTGCAAAGGCGCATCGACAGGTTCAGCAGCGGTGGTAGCAAGTGGAGGCACAGCACCTTACACATACTTATGGAGCAATGGAAAAACCACAGCCTCGAACAATGGCTTATCAGCAGGCACGTACACAGCAACAGTAACAGACTCAAAAGGCTGCACAGCAAAATGTTCATACACAGTAACAGAGCCAAGCTATGTGGTTGCAACATGCAGTGGCACGAATGTAAATTGCTACGGAGGCAACAATGGCAGCGCAAGCGTAACAGCAAGTGGCGGCACACCATCATATACATACGTGTGGAGCAATGGTAAAACCACCTCATCGAATAACAACTTATCAGCCGGCACGTATACAGCTACAGTTACCGATGCCAATGGATGCACAGCAACCTGTTCATACACTGTAACGCAACCAACATTATTGGTCGCAAGCTGCAGCGGCACGAATGTAACGTGCAAAGGCGGATCGACAGGTTCAGCAGCGGTGGTAGCAAGTGGAGGCACAGCGCCTTACACATACTTATGGAGCAATGGAAAACCACAGCCTCGAACAACGGCTTATCAGCAGGCACGTACACAGCACAGTAACGGACTCAAAAGGCTGCACAGCAAAATGTTCATACACAGTAACAGAGCCAAGCTATGTAGTAGCAACATGCAGTGGCACGAATGTAAATTGCTATGGAGGCAACAATGGCAGCGCAAGCGTAACAGCAAGTGGCGGCACACCACCATACACATACATGTGGAGCAATGGTAAAACCACCTCATCAAACAGCAACTTATCAGCCGGCACGTATACAGCTACAGTTACCGATGCAAACGGATGCACAGCAACCTGTTCATACAATGTAACCCAACCAACATTATTGGTAGCTAATTGCAGTGGAACACCAATATCTTGCAATGGAAAAGATAATGGCACTGCCAGTGTTAGTGCGACAGGAGGTAAACTTCCATACACTTACTTATGGAGCAATGGAAAAACAACCAGCACTATAATTGGACTTATGGCAGCTACATATTCAGTAACTGTAACGGATGCAAATGGCTGCGTTTCGAATTGTGTATATACTGTGACACAACCAACTCCATTGGTTGCTGTATGTAGCAAAAGCGGTATCTCTTGCTATGGTGGAAATAACAGTACAGCAACAATGTTTGTTTCAGGCGGCACACCGCCATATGCTTTCTTATGGAACACAGGTGCAACCACATCAACTATTTCAGGTTTGTATGCGGGTAATTACACGGTTACTGTTACTGATGCAAATAACTGCCAATCGTCTTGTACATTGTTAATTGATCAGCCTGATTTGCTGACTGCAACCTGTACTGGTACAAATTTAACGTGCAATGGTGGGTCTACTGGTAGTGCGAATATTTCTGCATCTGGTGGTACTGGTTCGTACACATATTTGTGGAGTAACGGAGCAACAACAAGTGGCATTAGTAATCTTGGTGCAGGGGTCTATACTGCAACTGTAATAGACATCAACGGTTGCACAGCGTCTTGTGTAAGGACTATTACTCAGCCAGTTAGCATAGTAATAACAATGTCAGGTTCAAATGCAACATGTAATAATAATGGAACTGCACAAGTAGTAGCTGTTGGAGGTGTTCTTCCTTATACTTATCTATGGAGCAATGGCGCGACCACATCTTCTATTTCAGGTTTATTTGCAGGTACATATTCCGTAAAAGTTACTGATGCTGCAGGTTGTTCAAAAAATGGAACGTATACTGTAACACAATCTTCTTCTACGGTATTAACATTAACAGGAACAAATGTTCTTTGCTATGGTGCTTCAAATGGCACTGCCGTTGCTACAGCTGTAGGTGGAAGCCCGTTCACTTATTTATGGAGTAATGGAAAAACGACTAAGCAAATCGGTTCGTTATCTGCAGGCATCTACGCTGTAACTGTTACAAATAATTCCGGGTGTACATATACAGCTTCCATAAACATAACTTCACCATCTACATCACTCACTTGTCAGGCGTCAAGTACAAGTTCGCAAGGAGGTTCTTGTACAGGAACATTAACTGTTAGCTCAACTGGAGGAACTGCTCCATACACATATTTATGGAGTAATGGTGCAACAACATGGAATGTTACCGGGGTTTGTGCTGGTCCGTATATAGTAACAGTTACAGATGCGAACGGATGCACATGCAGCAAAACAGTTAAGATAGATGCCGTTGTTGCTAAAGTTGGTTTTGATAGCCAATATATGCAATTAAGTTTGTCACCAAATCCAACCAGAGGATTAGTGAACATAAAATTTGTGACTGATGAAATTTTAAACTACACATTGAACATAATGGATGTAAATGGCAGAATTGTTTCAAGTGAAATGCGCCAAAGCGTAGAAGGGGAAAACACATTGTCAGTTGACTTAAGTACCCTAGATAAAGGTGTTTACCTTGTTAAGATTGATGCTGGGGGCTACACTCATTTCGCTCGAGTTGTCTTACATTAAAAGATTAGAATGAACTTTGATAAGAAGAGCCTCGATTTGGGGCTCTTTTTTTTGGGGCAAATAATTTTTCATATTTTTCTTTTCTCGAAAATCTAATTGTCTAGCACAATATGATAATGAAGCAATAACATAGATTAGTATACGATAAGCACTTAGACCATTGCGAAAAAAAGGTTAGATCAAACACGAATATTTTTATTGTGATAAACAAATTGTATTATTTTACTTTTCAATTTTACGACTATTCTTGATTTGACTTTTTAGTTGGAGAATGAAAAGATGTTTTTATATGCACAGGAGTAAAAGGGATTTTAACCCAAATTATACAATTGAAATTATCGATTGAACAATTATTAATTAAACCAACCCTTTTGGCTCCACTTTATTTCATCAAATGGGTGCGTTTCTAAATCGGGATTTACCCAACTAATGGAGATAATTCGGCTCGTTCCTGACCTTCTATTTTATAATTTGTGTTCAAAATTGTACAGCTATAAAATAGATGCTTTCTATTTTATAAATACAATTCATATAAAAGCAAAGCTTGGATTGCAAATTGATTTACAAACGAAAAGCAGGTAGAGCAATATTTGATTTCGGTTGTAGGCTCTGGAATTAAACATGTGGAAAAAAACGAATTACGGTACGACTATAAAAAGGATGGATTGATAGAAAAAGAAAAACCGGATGACTTTTTCAAATCATCCGGTTAAAAATAATAATTACCCCTAATTTTTATTTTCCTTTTCTTGTTGTTATTAACTTTTCCAGGGCCTGTTCCAATGCTGGACCTCTTAAGTCTCTACCAACAATAATACCATTTTCGTTTATTAAAAAATTAGTAGGAATGGACTGCACTTGGTAAACTGCAGCAGGTTTCGATTGCCATCCGCCCAGGTCGCTTACGTGATTAGGCCAATCAAGTTTGTCCGTTGCTATAGCCTTAACCCATTGGTCTTTATTTTGGTCGAGGGAAACATTAAATACAGTAAATCCCTTTGCTTTAGAATTAAACTTGGTGTCTTTATATTTTTGATAAGCAGCAACTACATTGGGGTTTTCCATTCTGCATGGGCGGCACCACGATGCCCAAAAGTCCAGCAAAACAATTTTACCTCTTAAAGATGACAAAGCAATTTCTTTACCTTCGGGGCTCATAAATTTCAAATCAACAGCTTTGTTGCCAACTTCAATGCCGGTAACAACCGATGCAGTTTTATTTTGAGGAACACTCATAAAGCTGTAGCCTAAAAAAGCGATAGCAACTGCGATAAAACCGAAACCTAATTTTTTCATATTTTTTTTGTAGTTTATAAATTTAAAGGGCCAAAGATAATGCCGTATTCTTAATCCAAAATATTTTTGCCTATCAATTAATGTAAACTACATTATTAGCTTTTTGAAAAGAGAAACGAACTATAATTTTATTATTTTTTTTGTTGCTTGTCCTTCTGCTGTCGAAATTCTAAGAGTATACACTCCGGCTTCCACATCTTGTAAATTAATTAATTGCTGATTGACACCCTTTGAAAATTCTCTATTGGTAATTGTTTTTATTAATTTTCCAGACAAGTCATATAATGATAAATTGACATTTGTTGATGACGAAAGATGAAAGCTTATAACACTATTTTCAAGTGCCGGATTAGGTTTAGCTTGCATCAAAGTTACCCCGCTGTTATTGTTTTGATGTTGATTAAAAACCGATAATGGATCATCGCCCGAAACATCGCGCAACCATAACCCTCGTCCATAGGTGGCAACTAAAACATAAAACTTACCATTTATTGCTGTGCTATCTATATAGTCGAGTTTGCTCATTTCAACCCGCTTTGGTAATCCATTTGCCCACTTTACCCAAGTGATGCCGCCATCAAGTGTTTTAAAGCCTCCCTCGGTTGTTGCAACATAATATATGTTTGCGTTAATGGGAGATGGCAGTATATCTGTGATTGGCACATTGGGTAAATTTCCGCTTATGTTTGTCCATGTCAAGCCAATATCATCTGAACGAAATACTTTGTTACCTGCTGCGGCTGCGCTAATGTCTGTCACAGTGGCAAATACTCTATCGGGCAACACAAAGTCAGCCTGAATCTGATTGAATCCTAAATTGGGTAGCGTTCCGGTTCGGTCAACCCATTGCAATAAATTTCTATCGCGTACTTTTACTTTCGAGTTGACAAGGGTGTAAATGCTTGGTTCGCTAGAACCGCTTTGATCAATACTGAAACTATAAATTTCGGAAGTAAAGGCATTGTTTGGGTTAACCTTTTCCCAGGTTACACCAAAATCGAAAGTACGATAAAGATAACTGCTTGCATTTGTATAAAGCGCACCCGTGTTATTATCTAATCTTAATGCTGGATACCATTGTCCGTTAGGGTCGATGCCCGTTGTATTATCTTGCCACGACATGCCACCGTTGGTGCTAAACTGCCTGTGAAATGCGTGAGTGCCTCCATAAACACCAACAGCAGTATAAAGATTCAATGGAAAGAAAGGATCAGAAGCAACACCGCCTCCATCGCCTCCTGTAGTAGTCCAGTTGGGCACATTGGTTGATCGGTATACAGTGCCATTGTCCTGAGTTCCTCCAAGCATAGAACTTGCCGAAGCCTTCGATGCTGAACAATCAATATATTGTGTAATAGGTAAATTATTGGTCGCAGTATTTATTGTATTAAAAGAGAAGCCATTATTTTTAGAAATAAAAACGCCACCATCGTTACCAATTATGCACCAATTATTTGCAGCAAAAGCTACAGCATGCTGATCGGCATGACGGCCATCTACTTCATTAAAAATATTTCCATCGGTGGTACGAAATATAGAAACACCACCAGCCATTACAATATTGGGATCGGTTGGATTAACGCCTATCGAATTATCATACCATCCTTGATTACCATGAAAATTTGAATTGGCCGGGTTTCCATTTATATCATTACCAAGAACACATTTTGTCCATGTGGCACCATCGTCTACAGATTTGTAAATTCCTTTTGTGCCATTGCTTGTGTTTTCGGTAATGTTTGCATAAATAATGGATGGTGACGAAAGGGCAATGTCAAGGGCCGTTCGTCCTACATTGGTAGCTGGTGCCGAAGTGTTTTTTATAAAATTTAAGCCACCATCGGTAGACCGGTAAATGCCCGAATTCCATTGTGCCAATACTATGTTATTCGGGTTGGTCGGATTTACAAACCACATCTGTAATTTCACCTTGCTTTGTTCTTGTCCATGTTACACCTCCATCATCCGACTGATAAAGTCCTGTATTGGCAGCGGCATATAATTTCAGAGGATTGCCATTTATTATTATCAACTCATAAAAAGTACTGGGCTGTGGTGTGAGCGTTAATTTTGTCCAAGACACACCTTTATCGATAGTTTTCCAAAGGCCACAACCTCCCGACAAGGCACCTTCACCAGTACCAAGAAATATCACATCAGAGTTGTTTGGGTCGGTGGCAAAAGCGCCTCCGGCATTGCAATCGAGGTGGTCACTCAACGATTGATTTACAATTGTTCCATTTGAGAGTGAATCTATTTGCCACAAACCACCCGTTGCACTTAATATCCGCATGGTGCCTTGTTTAGTGTATTCTACATCGGTAACACGGCCGGAGTATACTATGGTAGAACCCGGAATAATACCAAAAGGGCCAATATTTTCCCATGCATTTACTGTAGCAACTTTTCCATTAGAAAGGCTTTGTTCATCGGGCATGTTTTTTATTTCGTCTGCAGCGCGTTGCAGGTATTCAGGGGTAGCATTGCCGTATGGATAATACCACCGCTGGCGGAGCATTTTTTCTTTCCATGGGCCTTTAATTATTGAAGGTGGTGTGAGTGCACTTTCCTGTGCCATTGCCATTGAAGCAATTGAGATTAAAAACAGAGTAAGCGTTTTTTTCATCGATATTGTTTGATTTTAGTTTTTAAGAAATGTAATCCAAATAAACACATTGTTTCTAAAGTATAGTAAAAAAATGTCACATCTAAGTTTTTATTGCAATTCAAATATATGTCATTTACTTGTAAAGAATTTCTAAAAAATATTATTTGATAAAACGTTAACAAAAATTTCGATTTCAAAGAAATAATTTCACCATCGTAAAAAATATATACTTTAGCCAACGAAACAAAATCAATATAAATTTTCTAAACCTCTAAAATCAAATTATGGCGAATACAGCAACAGTAAAAACAGGACATCCAAAAGGACTTTGGGTTCTATTCGGAACAGAAATGTGGGAGCGCTTTAACTTCTACGGAATGCGAGCAATCTTAACCCTTTTCATGATTAATTCTTTGCGAATGGATGAAGCAAATGCCACAATAATTTACGGAGGGTTTCTTGGTCTTTGTTATTTAACACCAATGTTGGGCGGTTTTATTTCCGATCGCTTTTTTGGAAATAGAAACTGTATTTTATTGGGTGGTTTGATGATGGCAGTGGGGCAATTTTTACTATTTACTAGCGCCAGTATTTTTTCTACCAATTTACCTTTGGCCAATACTTTGATGTGGAGTGCATTAGGAATAATTATTTTTGGAAATGGATTTTTCAAGCCAAACATTTCGAGCATGGTTGGTAGTTTATATCCGAAGCAAGAAAAAAATAAATTAGATACTGCCTTCACTATTTTTTATATGGGCATTAACCTTGGTGCATTTTTAGGACAATCCATTTGTCCATTGGTGGGTGATGTAGTGGATAAAGGAGGGATACGCGATGTGCATGCTTTTAAATGGGGATTTTTGGCGGCATCCATTGCAATGGTACTAGGTACTTTGGTTTTCTATTTTTTGAAAAACAAATATGTTGTTAATCCCGAAGGAAAAGCATTAGGTGGTTTGCCTAAGCATAATGATAGCTCAGATTATGAAGTAGGTGAAGCCCAAAAAGCTGTATTCACTCCAAAGGCTTTAGTTATTTCTGTTTTATCATTTGTAGCATTGTTTTTTGTTTTTAGATATTTATTAGGTGGCACCAACTTGGTAAAAACCATTATTTATCCAATAATTTATGCCAGTGGAATTACATTGGCTGGGTTGATTATTTCGGATAAATCGCTAACCAAAATTGAACGCGATAGAATAAGCGTAATATACATTATTTCATTTTTTATTATCTTTTTTTGGGCAGCTTTTGAGCAAGCGGGTTCCTCACTAACTTACATAGCCGCAAATCAAACTGATCGTACATTTTTGTTTGGGTGGAAAATGCCGGCTTCAATGGTTCAAGTATTTAATGGTATATTCGTTTTTGCATTCGCCTTTCCATTTAGTTTACTGTGGGATAAATTAAGGGCGATGGGTAAGGAGCCTATTTCACCAGCAAAGCAGGCAATTGGTTTGGCAGTAATGGCATTAAGCTATTTTATACTTGCGCATAATGTAAAAGATTTAGGCAGCGCAGGAATGCTTGCCATCAAATGGTTAATATTATTATACTTAATTCAAACCTTTGCCGAGTTATGTTTGTCTCCAATTGGGCTTTCTTTAGTTGGTAAATTAGCACCAAAAAGATTCGCATCCTTATTATTTGGGGTGTTCTTTATTGCTAATGCAGCGGGGTATGCTTTGTCGGGAACTTTGGGTGCATTGATGCCTGCAACTGGCGATAAATTTGAAAAAGCACAAAAATTGGGTATCGATTTACAAGGGGTTTTGGATAAAACATATATCCCAACCTCAGAACAAACTGCTGCCTTGGCCAATGCAAAAATAAGCGACACTTACCCTACCATTATCGGAATGACCATTCATAATTTATTCGAATTTTTAATGATTTTTGCTGTGGTATCGGGCATTGCCGCTATTATTTTGTTTGCATTAACACCAATTTTAAAACGGTTGATGCATCAGATAAAAGAGTAATCGTCACAAATAAACATTTCTAAAAATCCCTCAACACAATTGAGGGATTTTTTTTATTTTAGATTTTCGTATACCCTAAAATAATCAATCTCAAACGAACACGGAAAAACGGTTTGGGCATTTGGAGGGCCATCATAAAATCCTCCAACAGCAAGGTTCAAAAATACTGGCATAGGAAGTTGTGGCACATGCGTTGTTTTACATGCACCAATTGACCATTAAAATAATATTCGATTTTGTTCGGTGTCCAATTTACACCGTAGGTAAAAAAATCATCAGAAAGGTCGAGTTTTTTATTGAAAAACCACCATCCATTCAACTTGGGAATTATCATTGCATTGTCGCTCAAATCGCCTGTAGCAGCCTTCCAAAAATTATTTACCCAATAGCGCGAAGTGTTGCTGCCACCAAATTCGAAAACATCAATCTCCTGATAGTAAGTTCCGCTACCTTTATAAAACCAAAATGCCGGCCACAAACCTTTTCCGGTTGGCACTTTTGCGCGTACTTCAAAATATCCAAACGAGAATTCTTTCTTCGAAATAATTTGGCCCGATGAATAATTGAATCTTTCGTATTTTTCTTTGTGTGCAGTGAGTTTTAAAATTCCGTTCTCAATAAAAATGTTTTTTTTGCTATTGCGATAATATTGTTCTTCGTTACCATGCTCACCGGTATTTACTTTCCAGGCAATGGTGTCTAAATTATTATGATTAAACTCTTCGCTCCACACCATTTTAGATTTGACAACAGCATTACCTTTTGAATTTGGCAGAACAGTTTTTACGCGTTGGGCAAAAGTGCTTTTTGATAAAAGCGTGAAACAAAATATTACAACAATTTTTTTCATAACGGAACGATTTTGGATATGCAAATAAAGTTGCGAATAAAGTAAAACTATTTCATTGAAAAGTTATAGCTTGAGTTTGCAAAATATCTTTAGATTTGCCGTTCGAAAACAATTTAAATAATAAATATATGAAGAAGATTTTTTTGACTTTAGCACTTTTTGGTGCATGTATCACATTCGCTTTGGCACAAGAAACCAAGGACGACAAAATAAATAAAATGATTAAGGATGGTGCCGAGTATGTGAAAGCAAAGCAGTACAAAGAAGCTGCGGGAAGCTTACAGGAGGCCATTAATATTATCAACGAAATAATTGGCGATGTAATATTGCAAGGTTTGCCAAAATCGGCAGGTGGCCTTACAAGCGATCCTGCAAATGATCAAGTAACAAGCTTGGGAACCCTTATGGGCGCAGGCATGCAAGTGCAGCGTATGTATTACAACGAAAAAGGACAATCGGTAAATATCACTATTCAGCCAAACTCTCCTCAGTTATCATCTCTCAATACATTCTTAGATAATCCCGATGATTATCCGGGCGAAGAAGCAGGAAAACGTGTAAAGGTGAAAGATTTCAAATCTTTATTACGTTTTACAAAGGCCGAAGGTGAAGATGGTTCCTCATCTGGTTATTTAACCATGCCATTTTACACTTCGGTTGTTACAGTTCAGGGTGGTGGCTTTGCTGACGAGAAAGAATTTTTGGCTTTTCTTGAATTATTTGATTGGAAGTTATTAGCCAAGAATATGGGCTATGTAAAAGAATAATTTTGGAATGATAAACTGGAAATCGCTCAACACAAAAGAAGATATATCAGAAGCCATAAAAAGCAGTTTTGACGAGAATAGTGTAACCTGTATTTTTAAACACAGCACTCGTTGCAGTGTGAGTCGCATGGTATTAAAGCAGTTTGAAGCAGAAGCGTTGCCGGAGGTGAATGGCAATTTTTATTTTCTTGATCTTCTCAGCTACCGCGAAATTTCGGATGCCATTGCACGCGAATTTTCTGTACAACATCAATCACCACAACTTTTAATTTTGAAAAACGGTAAAGCGATTCATACCGAATCGCATGAGAATATTTCGTTCAATAATATTGTATTAAATAATTAAAATAAAAAACTATGAAAAAAATATTGGTTTTATTTTTTGCAATGGCGATGTTGCAAATTGTAGCAAATGGACAAGCAAAAAAGAAACCTGCTGCCAAAATAAAAGCACCAACTAAATGCGGTTTCTTTATGGATGGTAAAATGGCAAATAAAGTTACAGCCGAGCAAATGATAGCATGGTGCGATGCAGAAAAACTTTATGTAATGTGCGATAACGGTAAAAAGTATTTGCTTAAAAGTTTTGAAATAAGTGTTATTCAAAAGGAACCTTATGCTATGAAGGATTTTGGGATTGGCGAAGGCGGTATGCCTATTATGGCCCGTAGAGATATAAAAAATATTAAAGAAGGCGATTCGCTTTTTCTTAAAAATTTACTTGGCCTTGACGACAATATGCTCGAAGTAAAACTACCTGTACTTGTGGTAGGTGTTTACAATCAAAAATAGTTTTATTAAAAGCACGGTTTTTGCAACTGTAGCTATAATCACAAATTATTTATTTAAATGAATAAGAAAAATTACTCAGTTATTTTGTTGTCAATTTTTTTGGGAATAAAAGTAAATGCGCAAAATGCACAAATAGTTGTGAGCGATTCGAAAGCAAATACCGCTTTGCTTGAATATGCTGAAGGTAAGAATGTTCCGTGTTACATTACCTTTAAAGACAATTACAACCTTGCACCACAAATGGCTTTCATTGAACTTAGTGATGAATTGAGTATTCGTGCCGAGGATACCTGGAAAATAATGCGTTCGGAACAGGACGATATTGGATATACCCATCACCGGTATCAACAATATTACAAAGGAATAAAAGTAGAGCAGGGCGAATTTATCATTCACGAAAAAAATAATAGAACAGTATCGGCTAATGGCGATTTTATTGACAATATCGATTTAAGTATTATTCCGGGAGTCACCCGCACGGCAGCATTAAATTTTGCTTTAGCTGATATCAATGCCACTACTTATAAATGGCAATTTGCCGCAGAAGAAAACTGGTACAAGCAAATTATGAATAATCCCAAAGCTACTATGTACCCAAAGGGCGAATTGGTTATTATAAGACTCAACAATAATATTGCTACTAAAGAAAAGCAGCGTTTGGCGTGGAAGTTTGATATTTACACGCATGATCCCAATGGCCGCTGGTTTGTTTATGTAGATGCAAACACCGGAGATATTTTGGACAAAGTGGACAGGATATGTGAATTTGTTGCACCCGGTATTGCTAATACAAAATATAGCGGAGTGCAACCCATAGTTAGTGATAGCCTTGGCCCAAATAACTTTCGCTTGCGCGATTACAGCCGCGGTGCGCCTATTGCAACATACGACATGAATAAAGGAACGAGCTATGGGAGTGCTGTAGATTTTACTGACGACAACAATGTGTGGGACTCTATCACCAACCAGGATAATGCTGCATATGATGCTCACCATGGTGCCGAAAAGACATGGGATTATTTCAATTCGGTGCATGGTCGCAACAGTTATGATAATTTTGGCTCTCCATTAATTTCTTACATTCATTATTCAAACAACTATAACAATGCTTTTTGGAATGGTAGCGTAATGACTTATGGTGATGGCAATGGTTCTACTTTTTCACCGCTGACTACTATTGATATTTGTGGTCATGAATTAACACATGGCGTTACAGGTAATACTTCCAATCTTGTTTATTCTTATGAGTCGGGTGCCCTTAACGAATCATTCAGCGACATTTTTGGAACATGCATCGATTTCTTTGCATTTCCGGGAAGTGCAAACTGGAAATTGGGAGAACAATGCTATACTCCCGGCACAAGTGGCGATGCCTTGCGGCACCTTGATAACCCCAATGCAGCCAGCGATCCCGACACTTATTTGGGAGCATTTTGGTGGACCAGTTCAGGCGATAACGGTGGGGTGCATACGAATAGCGGAGTTCAGAATTTTTGGTTTTATTTATTAAGCCAGGGTGGAACTGGTACCAATGATGTAAGTTTTAATTATAATGTAAGCGGCATAGGAATGGCCAATGCACGTTTAATCGCCTACAGAAATAATGCATATTATTTAACTTCGGGTTCCGTTTATGCCGATGCTCGCAGATATTCGATTATAGCCGCTGCCGATATTTTTGGCCCTTGCAGCAATGAGATGATACAAACTAACAATGCATGGAATGCTGTTGGTGTCACAGGCACGTTTAGTGGAAACCCACTTGCTACCGCCACTAATAGTGGCATCACTTGCGAAGGTACTACGGTTAATTTAACTTCAGCTGGCGGAGTATCATTTTTCTGGTCGGGCCCCGGTGCATATTCTTCTACTTTGCAAAACCCTCAACTCTCCGAGATTACTTCGGCACAGTCGGGTACGTATACTGTTACAGTTACTGATGCAAATGCATGCAGTGGTAGCGTTACTACGCAGGTTAACTTGCACACTCGTCCCACACTTTCGGGTGCTGGAATTTCGCTGTGCCCTGCTGCCACGGGTATGTTGGATCCTATTGCCGCTGCGTATGGTGGTGGTGGCCCTGCATTTACTACCGCCAATCCGGCAATTATTGCTATACCTGATAATAATTCAACCGGTATACAATCACCCATTACCATTGCGACACCGGCAAATGCAAGCGAGGTTATTTCGGTTGAAATTGATAGTCTTGATCATACCTGGAATGCTGATTTGAATATAAAACTTAAAGCACCCAATGGAAGTGAAATAATATTGGCCAATGGAGTAGGAGGGTCGGGCGATAATTTCGATAACACCATTTTTTCGGCTACTGCTACAAATGTTATTGGTTCAAGCGGAAACAATACTTCTCCATTTAATGGTACTTATGCTCCCCAGCAATCTTTTTCTAATCTAACCGGTGCTGCAACCGGCACCTGGAATTTGAAAGTGATTGATGCGTATGACCTGGATGCCGGCTCACTTAGAGGCTGGAAAATTACCATTGCATCAGCTAATCAAGTTACAACCTATGCATGGAGTCCTTCTTTAGGTTTATCTTCTACTACGCAGGCAACTCCATCTGTTAGCGTTCTTGATTCAGCTACGTATACAGTTGTGGTTACTGATAATAAGGGTTGTACAAATAGTAAATCTATGGCTGTTAATTTATTTCCTCTTGCCACTGCAACCGTTACTACTTCCAATATTTTATGTGGCGGATCTGCTACAGGTTCACTTACCTTAAATCCTGTTACGGGTGTGTCACCTTTCAGCTATTCGCTCGACAATGTTTCGTTTGTACCCGGCAATACTTTTGCAACGCTTCCAGCCGGTAGTTACACGGCTTATATTAAGGATGTAAACAATTGCAATACCGAGAATTATGGCGTAACCATTACAGAAAATAATCCGCTCACAGCAACTGCAACCGGTGCAAATAATAATTGCTACGGTGGCAAAAGCGGTACTGTGAATCTTACTCCAGGTGGTGGAACCTTGCCTTTTTCTTTCTTATGGAGCAATGCAAAAACGACTGAGGATTTGGCAAATCTTGTTGCAGGTACGTATACCTGCACTGTTACAGATATAAACGGATGCACAACAACCATGTCGCGCACTGTTACGCAGGGTGCTCAGATTACAATGACTTTTACGAAAACTGATGCTACAGCACCATTGTTTAATAATGGAATTGCAACATGTTTTCCTGCAAATGGTTTTCCAACTTACAGGTATACATGGAATACCACACCATCTAAAACCACACAAACTATTACAGGCTTAACTGCCGGAGTATATGTTGTAACAGTAAAAGACAATAAAAAATGCGCACGTAATGGAAGTGTAACTATTGCTGCCTTGCGTATTGGTGGCGATGAGGCTATTGGAAATAATATTTCGGCAGCACCAAATCCGTCTCATGGATTATTTGCAATTAGTTTGAATAGCAAAAACAATGAAATGATTGATGCAAATGTGTACGATGTTACCGGAAGACTTGTGCAAACCAATGCTGTTTATTTGCAAAAGGGGATAAACGAATTTGATATTGATTTGACCTCTCAAATGTCAGGTTTATATTTCCTCGAAATGAAAAATGAAAACCGAAGAGAAATAATAAAGCTCACGGTAAAATAATTTTAAAACCCTCCTTGCGGAGGGTTTTGTATTTGTAACTGATTTGTTTTTTAAACTATGAAAGCGAAACTGGAAATATGCTGTTATAATTTGCCTTCGGTGATTATAGCAAATGCAGTTGGTGCCGATTCTTTGGAATTGTGCAGTAACCCTGCCGAAGGTGGAGTTACACCTTCTATAGGATTTGTGAAAGAGGCATTACGAATTACAACCATACCTGTATACGTACTCGTGCGACCCCGTGGCGGACATTTTGTTTTTGGAGACGAAGACATGGGCTGTATGATTGAAGATATAAATTCTTTGAAAAAATATAATGTGGCCGGATTTGTAACCGGAGCACTTACAACCGAAAATAAGGTTCACATACATAACACACAAAAATTGATGGAGGCCTGTTTCCCTTTGCCAATGAGATTTCATCGTGCAATTGATATGTGCAACAATTATTCTGATAGTATAGAAACTCTTGTGGCACTCAGTGCACATAGTGTATTGACATCGGGTAGTTGTGCTTCTGCTGTTGAAGGTTTGAATAACCTAAGTAGTATTCAAAAAAAGTTTGGCGATAAAATTGAAATAGTGGCTGCGGGTAAAATAAACAGCTCAAATATGTTGGAGGTTTTAAATGGTGGGGTGAATTATTTGCATGCTGCAATTTTGAAAAATAATGAAGCGCAAATAACAACGCACATTAATTTCAACCAGGAAGCTGATTCAAATAGTATGAATTATAAAATTACAAACGAAACAGAGTTAAAGAGTATGCAAACAAACTTGCAGCGGTGGAATTCGAAATAATGTATTCGGTTTTACATTGATTAAGTTTGTTCGAATTATTGTCAAATTACAAATGCTGGCATTGCGGAGGCATCATAAGCAAAGTGTTTATAAACGAATGGATGGGTTTAAGTCAATGCGTGAATTAGTACAAATTCACCATTCTTTTTGGCTTCAACAAAATGTAAATTTTCATCCTGTTTCCGGAATTTATTTCATCAATGCAACAAAGTCGTCAAACAAGTATCGCGAATCGTGAGGCCCCGGTGCCGATTCGGGATGGTATTGCACCGATGATGCTTTTGATTTTTTCACTCTTATTCCCTCAATGCTGCCATCGTTCAAATTAACGTGAGTAACTTCTATATTGGTGTGTTTTTCTACGTCTTCTTTCACTACTGCAAACCCATGATTTTGTGAAGTGATTTCGCATGTGCCTGTGATAATATTTTTTACAGGGTGATTTATCCCGCGGTGTCCGTTAAACATTTTGAAAGTTCCTATGCCTTGACTTTCGGCAAGTATTTGATGTCCTAAGCAAATGCCAAATAATGGTTTATTGGAATCTACAATTTGTTTTACTGTTTTAACCACTTCGGGCATTACAGATGGGTCACCGGGGCCATTCGAAATTAAATATCCATTTGGTTGCCACGCTTCCATTTCGGCAAATGAAGTATTATGCGGAAAAACTTTTACATAACACCCACGCTCGCTAAGGCACCTCAACGAATTTGTTTTTATTCCTAAATCGAGAACTGCAGTTTTTATTTTGCTTTTTCATCACCAAAAGTGTATGAAATATCTGTCGAAACTTTTGACGATAATTCAAGCCCGGCCATTGAAGGAACTTTTTCTAATTGAGCCAACAATGTTTCTTTAGTAGCCAATGCAGGGCCAATAATAGCATTCATGGCACCTTTGCTGCGTATGTATCGCACCACGGCACGCGTATCAACATTGCTGATTGCTAAAATATTATGTTTCTTAAAATACTCGCGCACACCTGTTTGAGAGGCAGAGCGCGAAAAAAAATCTTCGAAACTGCGACAAACCAAACCGGCTATTTTAATGCCATTGCTTTCGCTTTCGCTTTCGAGTATTCCATAGTTACCAATATGAACATGTGTGGCAACTAATATCTGGCCGTAGTACGATGGGTCGGTAAATACTTCCTGATAGCCTGTCATGCCGGTATTGAAGCATATTTCGCCAGTAGTAACTATATCCGGTGAAGCTAACTTTCCTGTAAACACCTGACCGTCTGCCAAAACTAAAAGCCCTTCAATATCATTTGTCGATTTCATAACTGCAAAATTTTAATGCGGCACAAAATAGCGAAGCATTGCGAGTTTGTAGTTTTTGTCGAAAACAATTTTTATGAACACAATGTGTATGGTAATTTGTTTTAATGTTTTTTTGAGATGGAAATTGAAAATCTGAGCTGCCACAGCTCGTTTTACTATAAAGTGAAATCAAGCAAAAGTTTAACTATTGTGAACTTATCCAACAGGATTACAATGGATTTAAAAAGTATATTTGCAACTTAAATCCAAAAAAAATGAAAAAAAACTTATCTAAATCTTTAGTAGGATTAATGATGCTAGGTGTGGCATCATTGCAAGTAAATGCCCAGGCATTTAAATATCCTTTCTTTCAACATTACACACAGGCAAGTTGTGGCCCTTGTGCTGCGCAGAATCCGGGTTTCCAAACGGCAATCCTCAACGCAAATCCAACTACAGTTCACCACATGGCTGTTCATACTTCGTGGCCCGGTGTAGATCCTATGTACAGTGCAAATCCTACAATTGCTGACGATTTGGTTACCTATTACAATATCACTGGTGTGCCATCTGTTGTATTGCAAGGTAACTTTAAACAAGGAGGACCAAGCGCATTTCAGCAAGCAGATGTTGATGCAGTGATAGCACAAACAAGTCCTATTAGAGTTGATGTTTCTCACGTTGTAAATGGAATGATGCGCACCGTTACTGTGGTAGTTACTAATGCTTCGACCAACACATTTTCGAACAACTACACTTTGCGCACAGCTGTTATTGAGCGCAATGTGAATTACACTTCAGCTCCAGGTAATAATGGCGAAACTTTTTTCCCAAATGTATTGCGCGAGTTGTTACCAAACTCTGCCGGTGATGTTATCTCTATACCTGCACCCGGTGCTACTTTAACTATGACTTATCCTTATACACTTGATGTATCTTGGGTTGATACCGAAATTGAAGAATTAGCATGGGTGCAAGATGACGCCACCAAAGAAGTATTGAACAGTGGTGCATCATTCGATGTTGGTGTAAATGCCTCTATCAATCCTCCTGCTGTTATTACCCAAAATGTTGTTGCAAATACAACTACTACTTTTGCTTTATCTACGGGTAATCTGTCGCCAAATGTAAACGACTTCGATTATGCACTTACATCAACTGCACCTGGAAACTGGACTGCATCGTACAATGTAAATGGGACAAATTATACAGCCAATACTACCATTTCAATTCCCGGCAATACAAACTTTCCTACTGATATTGTTGTTGTTCCCGGAGCCACTGCAGGTATTGGTGAGTACACATTAACTATCACTGCCACAGGCAATCCGCTTGTGCCTGCTATGATTGTGAAAGTATATGTTATTTCGGGCGTAGGAACTTTATTGATAAACAATTCTGGTGGTTTGGGTGATGGCACTACTGCAGGCGATGCCAGCAACTGGCAACAAGTTTATATGGATGGACTTGCATTTGCCAATTGTACAGACTATGCTATTGCAAACGAAAAGTTTTGTGCACGTGCTATAAAAGATAATGCAATGACAGGTATCAATAAAATATTTTATAATGTTGGCTGGACTTTCCCAGGACTTACTGATGATTTAGTTGCACAACTTTCAACTTTCTTAGATAACGGTGGCCGATTATTTATTGCCGGTCAAGATATAGGTTGGGAAGCATTTGACGGTGGTGCCCAATACTCTACTCAAGCGAAAATGGATTTTTACAATAACTATTTGCATGCGAATTATGTAGGTGATGGTTCAACAAATGCAAATGTTGCTTTCAATTTAAATACAAACGATGTGATTTTTGGCGGCACAACAAGTACCACACTTAAAAACTTTTATGGTGGCACTTATTTTTTCCCCGATGATATTACTGCTATGGGCATAGGTGCTGTAACTGCATATTATGGTGCCGGCACTACTAAGCCCGGTGGTGTGCGTTCATGGAATAACATCAACAAGACTGTTTATTTTCCTCCCGGAATGGAAATGGTTACTTCGGTAGCTGTGAAGGATCAGATTGTAAAATTATCGTACGATTGGTTTAATGATTTAATAAGTGTAGAAGAGTACGATGCTGCTATGGCAAAATTAGGACAAGCATATCCAAACCCTGCAAACGGAAATGTATTTATACCTATTACCAATGCCTTTGCAAACTCATCAATACAAGTTACAGATATTACCGGACGCGTTGTATTAACACAATCAACAAACGGACAAACTACTGTGGAGTTGAATGTTGCTGCATTAAATGCCGGTTACTATACTTATAGAATAGTTAGTGGTAATACTGCAACAAATGCATTGCCATTAGAAATAGTGAAATAATTTTTATAGGTGCGTTGAATTAATTATTCAACAACAAAATCAAAAAACCGTCATACAGAAATGTGTGACGGTTTTTTTTTGTAACCCGGGCTGAATACTTACAAACATCGTGAAACTAAACATCATATATTATGCGAAAAGTTTTGAGAATATCGGAGAGTTTCTGTTCCTTAAAAAGATAATAACTCTTCTGTTGTAATAAATTCGTTCCAATGCTTTTTGGATAATCCATTAAACAGTTTCTTATCGCCAGTCCACAACTTGCCATTAATAAACATTGCAAGTGCCACAAATTCTGTATCATCAATATCGATACCTTTTGTTAAAGATTCGGCATGTGAATATAATTTTAGAGGAACTAACTCTACACTTATTAACCTAATTTTTTCTGTTACTAATTTTATTACCAAATCAAGTTCTGCATCGTTGTATTTTGAAATAGTTTTTAGTTTATTTCTATGTTCCGATAATTCATTTTCAAGTTGATTGGTTGAATAGAAGGTTTATTCGGATTTTGGCTTTAATATGATTTTTGAAAATTTACTATTAGTATTTAGAATGGCACTAAAAACAATATTGGTATCAATCACAATTTTCATAACCCGATTTTTTGTTTAGTTTTTTGCCACCTACCTTTTTTTATTTGTCTTACTAGCTCATCCACTTGTTTTTGCTTAGCCTGCGATTTTTGGGCAACTTCTCTAAATTTAAATAAATTAACCAAGTCTTGTAAGTCGTCTACTTTTATCGTTGCTGGAAACCGAAACAAAATCTCGTTTTTAGTTCTTTCTATTATCATTACTAATTCTTTTAGATGTTCAATCAAATACAAAGATATTATTTTCTTTATAGTTCTAAACACGAAAAATTGTAACTATAAAATTTAGATTGAAGATAGGCCAAAGCAAATCTGGTTCCTGAAATAAAAGCTATTGAAGGTTTTCGGAATTCTGATTGATATACTTTTTTTAATTGGCCTTGCAACTTTTGAATTAATAATTCAACAACAAAATCAAAAAACCGTCATACAGAAATGTGTGACGGTTTTTTTTGTGAATAATATTTTGCTGTGTTGGTTTTTCTATTGAAAACAATTAATAAATTATTCTACCGTCTGCCATCTCTATGGTTCTATAACTATTTCTTGCAAAATCGGAATCGTGTGTTACGGCAATAATAGTATGATGGTTTTGGTGTGCTAACTGCTTAAAAATATCAAAAATAATTTGGGAATTTTCACTATCTAATTACCGGTTGGTTCATCGCACATAATTATTTTAGGTTCGTTAATCATAGCTCTTGCAATAGAAACTTAAAACTATAAACTACGAAACTAAAAACTAAGAAAAAATCACTCCACCACCAACTTCCCGGTAAAGATTCTTCCGCCATCAATCACCACTTTATAAAAATAAATGCCGACCGATAAATTATTTTTTGATACTATAAATAGCTCATTGGTATTGATTGCTTTACGCGATTGATTGATTAATATTTTTCCCGTTACATCCATTATTTGAAGTTGCATAAAATCGTTTTCGCTTAAACCACCAATTTTTATTTGTGTAAAATTTGAAAATGGATTTGGAAATACGGTTACAAAATAATTGGCAGCAATGTTTTCATTAATGCCAACACCGCACATAAGCAAAGTATTAAAGCCATTTACCTTACCATAACCCCACGTGTTGTTGGGTAATGCTAAGCCGGTACTTGTATCGGTTTTAGCAGCACAAATAATGTATTGCCTGAACTGTGCAGCGGTGAGCTGTGGATTTTTTTCTAAGAACAATGCACCAATGCCCGCAACAACAGGTGCAGCAAACGATGAACCACCCGAACCATAATGATAACATCCTTTTAAATTTTTATTACTGGTTGCATTTGCTGCAAAGTATGCAAGTGGAAATGCTGCCATATTATACGAACCCGAAGCACACACTTCGGGCTTGGTGCGATTGTCACGTGTAGGGCCATGGCTACTGTTGCTTATGATACTACCCTTTGGCGAAAAGCCTACAAGACTTACCAACGAATCCTGACAATTGCGGTGACTGTTGCGATTTAGATAATCCCCCACGGTAATCACTTCATCGAGGCATGCAAAACTACTTACGTTTGTCATCAGTGTATCGGGCAAAACATAATTTACAATTTCGGGATTAATTGCTGAAGAAGGCAATCCACTGTTTTCCATTCCTGTTTGGTAATTTGTATAAAGCAAATCCCACAAATCGAAACGGCCGTTGCCCGTAGCATTCAATCGCCATAAGTAAGAAGTGGAATCGGGAAAAATATAAAACTCCATCGAGTATGTGTTGCTTTGTTTCGACAAAAATCTTTCAATAATTCCAACCCGTTGGCCTTGCGCATTTTTTAAGGTATCGTAAAAAGACTGATTTAAAATAGCAGGAATAAAATTGTAGGCTGTATTACCAACATAAGAATATGTTGATTTATTAGCATCGGCACCAATGGAGAATTGAATATTTTTCATGTCGGCACTATCGCCCCATGCCTGAATGTAAACACCAAGCCCGGGAATGAAACTTCCCAATGCATTATCAAATTTAAACCAGGTAAAATTTGTATCGCTTGTTGCTGTGTATCCCAAGTGATATGGGCGATTACCAAAATTTCCAATTGCACCAACCATCAATTGTCCGGGCTGGGTGGTGATAAGATTCTTTATCGCTTGTGCTTCGAGGTCGCGGCCATCGTGCGAACCATAGTAATCGCCAAGACTTGCATTAATAACACAAGGCTTGCCCATGAGCGCGGCTTTTGCAAATATGTATGCAACTGCATCGGCAATGCGGCCAGGGGCACTACTACTAAAATCATATTTCACCATAATTATATCGGCATCGGGTGCTACTCCTTTGTTGGTGCCCGTGGCAAGGCCATTGCCTGCACCTACACCTGCTACATAAGTTCCATGCCCATCGGCCGCAACTTGTGTACAAGCACTGCCATCAATATCGGCAGCGGTAAATTCTTGTCCGTACGTGTATGGGGCAGGTGTATTACTATTTGCTGGTAACGAGTGGTCCCAAATAAATGCGATGCGTGTTTTGCCGGCAGTGTCCAAAAAATCAGGATGCAAATAATCGATACCGGTATCAATGAAACCCATCACTACATTTTTGCCGGTATACGGTTGTGTAAGCGGGCTCAATCCCTGATGTATTTCGTTTATGTTATTGTTCACACGCATGGTGTCGTTCAATGTCACATTGTGGGCGGGGCGGCTTTCAAGGCGTTGCACCCTTTCAGTGGTTATTAGTGTTGCAATTTTTCCAACTTGTATTTCCATGGCAACTATGTCTCCGGCAGTGTATTTTATTTTTGCCTGCAGCGATAGAGCTGTCTGCTTAATAGCATTCACATCGCCTTGCACAAACACACCCATCCATTCGCCACGATTGTCGGTGCGGGTAATTTTTTTGCTGATGTTATAATCGAAATTTGCTTTGTGTTGAGCATTCACTTGCGAAACAAATAGTGCAGCTAAAGCGATGATAAAAATTTTTCTCATTGAATTTTGTTTTTATGTTATGTAAAGATAACGATTTAAAATATTTATAGTTACAAATGTTTTCGAATTTGATTGTTATTTTTTCCATGCTGCCGACACCGATGGATTGTTATTGAGCGATGCCAGTGCCGGTTCTTTGGCAAATCGTTGCACATCATTAAACCCAAGGCCTATTGCTTTAAGCATATCGGCTACTGCATTGGCTTCATTGTTTTGTTGCATGTTTACTATTGCTCCAAAATACCATGCCTCGGTATTGGTTTTATCGACATGTTTATACAAACTTACCCATCGTGCAGCTTCGGCAGGGTTGGTGTATAAATTTCTGTTGCTTAACGAATAGGCTGCCAAACTCATGTAGCCTGCAACCCTGCTATACATTGCTGACTGAGGTGTTCTCATTTTGCTTTTGGGCTCTATTTCATTGTAGGTTTTTCGTATTGAGGCAATATCACCACGACTAATCTGGTCGCCAATTTGATTTTTTATTGAATTTTCTTCGGTAAGTAACGTTTGTTGTATACGTAGTTGTTTATTGTAATCTGTTGAATTGGTTATTTCATTTAGTTGTTTCGCGAAAACAGAAACATTTGATTTTCCTGTAAGCAAATCGTTGGCGGTTTTAAGATACTGTACTTTTAAAATTAAATCGCTTTCGGTTTTTATTTTTTGTAAAATATTTTTTTCGAACGATACCAATATGTTTTTGTTTTCAATGTTTTTGCTCATTAACATTAAACTTTGCAATCCGGTTTCCATATCATTCACACTGCACCATTCGTGTTTACCATGAAATAGTAAGGTGCGTTTTGTAAAAATATTTTCGCTCAATGCATCCATTCCATTCACCACATCGGTATAGTTCATATCGCTTGTGCCGGCCATACCAACAATGCTTTTCTTCGATTGTATATTATTTGTTTGTATGGGAAGCATGGCAGATTGTGCCAGAGCACCTGATACAAAACCGAATTGACTTAGCGCATAGCAAGCCACTTTTGCTCCACCCGAAAAACCCACAACATAAATTTGTTGTGCATCGATATTCAATCTTTTTTGGCAATCGGAAAAAAGTGCGTCACAAACATTTTGAGTGGTAGGCCAGTCGTTGCCATTTTTTGAATTATTAGAACCAACAAAAATAAAATTCAACGACTCGGCTAGCGACTTGTATTTTTCGAGTGGTAAGGCGCCATCGCCATGTGGGTCGAAAAAAAAGATTGCCCCTTTTTTTGTTTCTGGACTGTATTCCTTTGGCAAATAAAGTGCATATGATTGTGAAGCATCGGCAATGCAATCAATTTTTTTTATGACTTCGGTTTTTGCAAAATTTTCAGGCTTAACATCAATGGGTTGTGCGGTTGTTTCAGTTGTGGTTGTTTCCTTTTTTGGTTCCTGTGCATTGCATCCCAACACCAGCGAAAAGAGAATTATTCTTAAAATTATTCTGGATAGCATGAGGGTTTAATTTTAGGGTGTACTTAATGAAACCGGGATTATTTTTCCATTCATAACGTGATGCGATGCAATGGCGAAATTGTAAATATAGTCGGCCATGTCTTTTGCATTTACAGGTGCCTCGTAGCCCGGAAATGCCTGTGCAAGCATAGGAGTGTTTACTGCACCAAGGCACAAACAGTTTGCCGCAATATTATGTTCCTTCAGTTCTTCGGCCATACATTCGGTGAGGGTACAAAGGGCTCCTTTCGATGAGCTGTATGCCGACAATCCGGCAAATTTAGAACTGCCTTGATAGCCACCCATACTGCCAATATTAACAATATGCTTTTTGTTTTTACTTGCTTTTAGCAATGGAAGAAGTTTCTGTACTAACATTGCCGGAGCAAATACATTGGTGGCATATGATTTTTCAAAATCCTGCAATGTTATTTCTTCGAATGGCTCGCTGATTAATAAACCTGCATTATTTATTAAAATATCAAGATGATTGAAGTTGTTGTCTTTTAATATTTGTAAAAGATGTTCCGGTTCAGGGTTCGTAATGTCGTATACAGCTATAGTTATATTTTGAGGATAATTATTTTTCAGGGCCAATAATGCTTTTTCGTTTCTCGATACCGCTACCACATTGTGTGCTTCACTTGCAAATCGTAAACTCAGTTCGTACCCTATGCCCGATGAACAGCCGGTTATTAAAACATTCATAAATTAATTTCATATAAATTATAGAGTGGCAATGTATAAAAAAAAATCGCCAGAAAAAATAATTCCTGACGATTCAGCATTAGCATCTATTTCTTATCTTCTGCGCGGAGGAGGGCCATCGCCATCGTTCTTACGGTCGCGCAATTTATCGAGCAATTCTCTTTGAAATTCTCTTTCGAGGCGGTAAAGCATGGCAACTTTTTTTACTGGCAAAACCGACTTAAATTGCGCATTGTATTTTTTAACCAGGTCGATTTCTTTTTGACGATTGGCCATTTCGGTATCTATCATTTTTTCAACATCGGCATCGCTCATGTTTTTCAGTTCTTCTTTAAAGTCGACACCGGGCTTACGAAACTTGCGCAGTTCTTTCATTTCGTTATTAAACTGATTATAAACGGGCCAAAATTTTTGTGCTTCTTCAACAGTAAGGTCGAGCCTTTCGGTAATAAAAGCAATTTTAAATTTCTCAATTTTTTCTTCACGCTCCGGTTTACCGGGCTGTGCATTGGTAGATAATGTTGCGCTAAGCAAAAACAATATCACGGTTAACATTTTTAATTTTCTCATTTTTATAATTCTTATTTTATTCAAGTTGTGATTCTATATCCGATACATCAATATTCGATTCCAATAAATAATCAATCTCATCGGCCGATGTATTTTCGTTTTCAAATACCTTGGCATCAAGTGCTTCTACTATTAGCGACTGGTCTATGTTGTATACATAATCGCTTTGGTTTATATCATCGGCACTTAGTGGTTCAGGATTTATTTGTCGTTTTACATTAAAATATATCATGATAGCAAAGCAGGAAGCAACAGCAAATGATGGTACCAATAATGAAGGTCTTAACAATCGCGACCAGGCCGATTTTAATTCTTTCTTTTTATTTATCCTATCCTGAATTTGTGAAGGCAAAGCATCAAAATATCCGGCAGGTGGCTTTAGCATATCATTCTTTTTTATTGAATGTAATGTGCTGCTCAAATTTTTTAGTTCCTCGTTCCAGTCGTTATTGTTTTCCATTTTGCGTTTGTTGAATTTTTAGAGTTTGTTTTTTTTACTTAGTTTAATTTGATGTAATAAATTTTTCTATTTTTTTTACTGCATGATGATAATTGGCTTTTAAAGCGCCTGTTGTGAGGCCGGTAATTTTTGCCATTTCCTCATATTTTAATTCATCATAATATCGCATATTAAATACGGCACGTTGTTGACTTGGTAATTTTAATATCGCTTGCTGTAATTTCAATTCTAATTTATTCACATCGATGCCTGCCGTACTAATCAATTTTTTTTCCAGTTCATTTGTAACATCATGTATAGGTAGGAAGAATTTATTTTTCTTTTTTTTCAAAACCCCAATGCCTCATTGGTTGCAATGCGATATATCCATGTAAATAATTGTGAGTCTTCACGAAAATTATCAAGGGCATTCCACACTTTTATAAATGTATCCTGCACCAGGTCGTTGGCATCATCGTGGTCAACTACCATGCGCCTAACGTGATTGTAAACTTTTGCCTGATGTTTCAAAACGATGAGGTTGAAAGCGTAATTCCTGTTGTCGCCAGTGCGAAACATTTGCACTAATTCTACATCGTCATATTGGTTACTCAATTCGGTTTTCAGTTTAAATGCAGTTTTTTTAAATGCAGTTTTTAGTTTAAGATTCGGTTTTTAGTTTATCGTTTCGATATGCAGTTTATAGTTTTTAGTTGCGTTTGATATGAGAATTGTTCTTAGTTATTAGTTACGTTTGCGGAGAAGAATGTTCTTTGTTCTTTGTTTCGTTTGAGGAGAAGATTGTTCTTTGTTCGTCATTGTAAGGTACGAAGCAATCTCTGCTCAGTCTTTTGTTTCGTTTGTAGTGCTTAAAGTTTTTAGTTGTTTACGTTTAAAATTTCTCGTCTTGCTAGTAAGTGGATTGCTATTATTCATCCATTGCAAACGGTAAATAAATTCCGCTGTATTTTAATTTTGAGTTTTAGATAAAAATTTTGTTTGCACTTATTACTTAGCAAAAAACTATGAAAGCTTTGTACTCGCAATGACGAACTGTGAACAAAAAACTAAAAACAAAGAACTAAAACTATAAACTCAAAACTGTAAACCAAAAACAAAGAACTAAAAACTAACAACTCAAAACTCAAAACTTCCTCTTTATTACTGCTAATACTTTCTCCACAATGGCATTTGAAGTTAGTCCGTACTTTACCATCAACTCTTCGGGCTTTCCACTTTCACCAAAGCTATCATTTACCCCAACAAATTCCTGTGGTGTGGGCAAATTGCGCGAAAGAAATTGTGCCACTGCATCTCCCAGTCCTCCGTTTAATTGATGTTCTTCGGCTGTTACCACACACCCGGTTTTTTTTATTGAATTTAGGATGGCTGTTTCGTCTAATGGTTTAATGGTATGTAAATTTAATAGGTCGCACTGTATGCCTTGATGCGATAATATTTCTATTGCTTCTATGGCTTTCCAAACTAAATGTCCTGTTGCGCAAATGGTAACATCACTACCTTCATTCATTATAACGGCTTTGCCAATTTCAAAAACCTGATCGGTAGGGGTAAAGTTAGGAACAACGGGCCGTCCAAAGCGGAGGTATACCGGGCCATCATATTTTGCAATAGCAATGGTTGCAGCTTTTGTTTGGTTATAATCGCATGGATTAATAACGGCCATTCCCGGCAGCATGCGCATAAGTCCAATGTCTTCGAGTATTTGATGTGTGGCGCCATCTTCGCCCAAAGTAAGGCCGGCATGGGAGGCACATATTTTCACATTCTTACCCGAGTAGGCTATTGATTGGCGTATTTGATCGTAAACCCTTCCGGTCGAAAAATTGGCAAACGTTCCAGTGTAAGGAATTTTGCCGCCTATGGTGAGGCCTGCAGCAATTCCCATCATATTTGCTTCGGCAATACCGCATTGTAAAAACCTGTCGGGGAATTCTTTTGCAAAGGCATCCATTTTTAGCGAGCCTGTAAGGTCGGCACACAATGCAACCACTGCAGGGTTAGTTTTTCCCAGTTCGAGCAAACCGGCACCAAAGCCTGAACGTGTATCTTTATTGTCTAGAACAGTATGTTTTGTCATTCAATTTTTTGTTTGAGGCAAATCAATATTTATTTATGTTCACTTGCAAGCAGTGTTCACAAGTGTATACATAATGTGGAAAAACTAAAGGTTTTAAAAACAGTGAATAGCTACTTTACTTCCTGCATCAATTTTTTTATTCCTACCGAAAGTACTATCAGTACAACACCTGCTATAAGTGCATACTCAGCGAGTTGTAAATATCCATCGGTGTAGGAGGTAAGTTTTGTCATCAGCGATGCATCTTTATCCGGAGTAGACATGCCTGCACCAAGTAAGCCTGCAGCGTATTGACCATAAGCACTTGCCAGAAACCACATACCCATCATCATGCCCGATAAATGCTTTGGCGATAGTTTAGTCATGATGGATAAACCAATTGGCGATAAACACAACTCTGCAATAGTGATTACTAAATATGCAAATGTGAAAACATTCAATGATGCTTTGCCATCAGCATCGACAAAGAATTTGTTATAGTAAAAAACATAGAACGATGCTGCTAAAAATAAAAATGCAATTCCAAATTTTATTACTGTGTTGGGTTCAAGTTTTTTCTTTGCCAGCCACAACCATAGCAATCCAATCAATGGACTAAAAATAATGACGAAAAAAGAATTTGATGTATTGTTTATTACATTGGGATCAATTTGTAATCCGGCAAGATTGAAGCGAAGATTTTTTTCGGCAAACAAAGAAAGTGACCCACCACTTTGCTCAAAGAAGGCCCAAAAAATGATGGAGAATAAAATAAATACCAATGCAGCAATTAATTTTTTTTGTGCGTTGATGTTTTTTGTTTTCACAACTTCGTACAAAAAATAAATCAAAGCAAGGGGTCCTACAGTGTACATAAAATAATCTGTGTACGAAGTATTTTGTATCATGATTAATATGAGTGGAATACAAACTAATGCACCGATATACACAAATATTTCACGCATTTTTCGTTTGCTATCTTCTATGTGCAGCAATGGCGAATTACCAATAGGGCCTAAATATTTTTTAGTAATTGTAAAAGTTACTACGCCAATTATCATAACAATTGCTGCAGCCAAAAAAGCGTAACTCCAACTATGATACTTTCCTAAGTAAACACACAAAGCACCGCCCAGCAATGCGCCAATATTTATTCCCGAATAAAACAAACCAAAGCCGGCATCTCTGCGTGGGTCACCTTCTTTGTACAAGTCGCCAACCATTGATGAAATGTTAGGCTTAAAAAATCCTGTGCCAATTATGGAAAGCGTAATACCGATGTAGAAAAATTCTTTTGGTGATGCAGCAATAATAAGGTTACCCACAATCATGATTATGCCTCCAAAGAATAAAGATTTTTTGAAGCCTAATATTTTATCGGCACAGATGCCGCCAATAAAAGTGAATGCATATACAAATGCCTGTATGGCTCCATACTTTAAATTGGCCTCCTTGTCGGAATAGGATAACCCTAATATTTTATCGGCCATAAAAATAGTGAGCACACCACGCATGCCATAGAAACAAAAGCGTTCCCACATTTCGGTAAGAAACAACATCCATAGTTGCTTAGGATATTTACCTTCAAAATTTTGAATTTCGTCTAATGTCAATTCTTTATTCATACTTAAATTTTTGGTTTAGAAATTTTTGTGCAAGCTATTTTATTTTTATTTCGATAAGTGGATTCCAGAATAATTTTTTGAATTCCACAACTTTATCTTCTGCTACTTTTATTCCTTCTTTTTCGAGCAACATTTGCATTTCGTTATTATTGCCAAAATGATGCTTGCCTGTCAACATACCATTTCTATTCACTACGCGGTGTGCAGGTACCTTTGGCCTGGCTGTGTGCGATGCATTCATTGCCCAGCCTACCATACGCGATGTTCCTTTTGTTCCAATACTATTAGCAACCGCACCATATGAAGTTACCCTGCCCCTGGGTATTAATCTTACCACGGCATATACCATTTCAAAAAAATCAATTGTTGTTTTGTTTAAATTTTGTGGCATTTTTTTATTTTAAGTCTTCAATTTGTTAGCAAGTATAAAAATATTAGTTGGAAATATTAATAGTAGTAACTTAATTTGCCTTAGTCATTCGAGGTCACCTGCCTTTATATCTGAACAAAAAATCTTTTAAATTTTATATTCATATGCAAAAAATTTTTACTTATCTAAAACTGTGTTTTGTTTTACTGTGTGTAAGTGTTACACTAAGTCATGCACAAAACGGAAGCATTGCCGGTAAAGTTTCCGACATAAATAAACAGCCTTTGCCGGGCGTAAATATAGTTATTGAAAGTACTACCAAAGGTTCGGCAACTGATGTTAATGGAATGTACAATATTAAAGATGTGTCTCCGGGCAAGTATACCATTGTTGCAACTTTTATAGGTTTCAATACCATTAAAAAAGAGGTAGTGGTAAATGCAAATGCTGTTACTACAGTGAACTTAACCATGACAGAAAACACTGTGCTGCTAAACGAAATTGTAGCCGTAGGTTATGGTACTACCAAGAAAAAGGATTTAACAGGTAGTGTTACATCGCTTAGTACAAAAGATTTTAATGTGGCCACAGTGTCATCGCCCGAACAATTGATTCAGGGTCGTGTTGCCGGTGTTCAAATAATCAGTAATAGTGGTGCACCGGGTGCCGGTAGTCGTATACGCATACGCGGAGGCACATCGCTCAATGCCAGCAACGACCCTCTTATTGTAATTGATGGTGTACCAGTAGATAACAATACTTTGTCAGGCGCCTCGAGCACATTGGCACTTATCAATCCTGATGATATCGAAAATATGACAGTTTTAAAAGATGCATCGGCAGCCGCAATTTATGGTTCGCGTGCTGCAAATGGTGTAATATTAATTACTACTAAAAAAGGCTATGGCAAAAAATTTGGCGTATCATATAATACTACAAATTCTTTATCGACCATAGTTGGTTATGTTCCGGTATTCGATGGCGATCAGTTTCGTGCACTTGTAAACAAAGGAGGCACCGCAGCACAAATAAAATTATTGGGCGATGCCAATACAAACTGGCAAAAAGAAATATACCGTAAAGCGTTTACCACCGATCATAATATTTCGTTTGGTGGTGGCATTGCTACAGTACCTTATCGTGTTACATTAGGTTACCTTGGACAGGAGGGTGTTTTAAAAACATCGAAAATGGATCGCTATGCATTAGGTTTCAATATGCAACCATCATTGCTGAAAGACAAATTGAAAATAAATTTGAACTTCCGTTATGTGATGAGTAAAAATGAATTTGCTAATGTTGGCGCAATTGGATCGGCAGTAGCATTTGATCCTACTCAACCGGTAAATAGTGATACCACTTCGCTTGGTGGATATTTTGAATGGACCGATGCGGCAGGCACTCCAAATCCTTTAGCGCCACGCAATCCTGTAAGTTTGATTTTGCTTCGCGATGATTTAAGTAACGTTAACCGTACTATTGGAAATGTGCAGTTAGATTACTCTATACCTATGGTGTCAGGATTACGCACTGTGCTCAATCTTGGTACCGATCTTCAAAGTGGTAAAGGGACCGTATTTGTGCCAAAAGAAGCCGGAGCAAGTTATAATAAAAACCCGCGCTTAAGCGGCTCGTGGAACGAATATGACCAAAGTAAATCCAATCAACTATTGGAATTTTATGTAAACTATAATAAAGAGTTTGCCAAAATAAAAAGTAGATTCGATGCGGTAGTAGGATACTCTTATCAAATATGGCTGACCGAAACACCGGCTTTTCCCCGTTATAATGCCGACAGAGATACCATAGTTGCAAAGGCCGGCCTTGCTGCCAAAACCGATAATGTTTTATTGTCGTATTACGGTCGTCTGAATTATACATTTAATCAAAAATATTTGCTCACTGCAACTTTGCGTCAGGATGCATCATCACGATTTAGTAAAGATGTACGCAATGGATATTTTCCATCGGCAGCACTTGCATGGCGAATAATTGACGAACCATTTATGAAAAACGCAAAAGTGTTTTCCGATTTTAAACTTCGCCTTGGATATGGTATTACTGGCCAGCAGGATGGTATAGCAGATTATGGTTACATACCAAACTACAGCGGAAGTAATGCCACAGCCTATTATGTTTTTGGTGGCGATACAGTACCATTATTGCGTCCCGATGGATACGATGCTAACCTGAAATGGGAACAAACGGCAACAACAAATTTTGGTTTGGATTATGGTTTTTTTAACGGACGCATTTATGGTAGTATCGATATTTATAAAAAAGTTACATCCGATTTATTGGCTACCATACCGGCACCTGCAGGAAGTAACCTCACAAACAATATCCTTACCAATGTTGGAAGCATAGAAAATAAAGGATTTGAGTTTAGTGCCAATTTTGTTCCTTACGATAGCAAAAAATTCTTTTGGGAAACAGGATTTAATTTCAGCATAAATAAAAATACAATTACAAAATTATCGAAAGTACAAAACCCAAAAGACCAGGGAATTTTTAGCGGTGGCATTGCCGGTGGTACGGGAAATACCATTCAGATAAATTCTGTGGGCTATCAGGTTTTCGATTTTTACTGCCTGCAACAATTATACGATAACAACGGAAATCCAATTGTGCCAACAGGCGATGCAGTGAAAGATACTTTGGCATTTGCCGATTTGAACAACGATGGAAAAATTACCGGTGACGACCGTTATCGTTACAAAAACCCTGAGCCAAAATTATATGCCGGATTTTATACACGCTTTGGATACAAAAATTGGGACTTAGGATTTTTCCTTCGTGGCAGTTTCGGAAATTACGTTTACAATAATGTGCAATCGCAACGTGGTGTATTCGATCAAATTGGTTCTAATTATTTATCGAACCTCACTACAGATTACGAAAATACATTGTTTCAAAAAACCAAAGACTACGTTTACTTTTCTGACTATTATGTAAAGAAGGCATCCTTTATTCGTTGCGATAATCTTAACCTTGGTTACAATTTTAAAAATGTATACAAAGACAAAATATCCTTACGTGCATCTTTCATTATTCAAAATGTTTTTGTCATTACAAAGTATGATGGTCTCGACCCTGAACTTGCAGGTGGTATCGATAATAACATTTACCCCCGTCCGCGTGTTTACTCTATTAACTTAAATGCTAGATTTTAATTTTTAAAACATATATCAAAATGAAAAATAAAATGACAACATACTTCGCTGCTGTGGTTGCACTCACCATGGTAGCTACATCGTGTACCAAAGACTTGGATCGCGAACCATATTATGGATTGAACGCTGCCAACGTTTACGAAACACCTGCAAATTACTATAAGGTATTAGCAAAATGTTATGCCGGTTTTGCTTTAACCGGAAATCAGGGACCAGCCGGTTCGCCCGATATAACCGGATTTGACGAGGGCTCTTCGGGTTTCTTACGCACCATGTGGAACTTGCAGGAACTCACCACCGATGAAGCCGTTTGTGGCTGGACCGACCCCGGTGTGCCCGATTTGCACAACATGTCATGGAGCAGCGAAAATGTATGGACCAAATTCATGTACTACCGCATGTATTACGAAATACCATTGTGTAACGAGTTTATTCGCGAATCGAGCGATAGTAAACTGGAAACCAAATCATTTTCGGCAGAAGAAAAAAAGAATATCCGCTTGTACCGCGAAGAAGCGAGATTTTTACGCGCACTCGCTTACTATTATGCGTTAGATTTATTTGGCAATGTGCCCTTTGTTACCGAAGATGACCTCACCGGAGCTACATTGCCAAAACGAATTACCCGTGCCGATTTGTTTAATTACGTTGAAAAGGAATTACTCGCAATAGAAGCAACATTATCAGAACCACGTACAATTGCCTATGGCCGTGCTGACAAATCTGCTGCACGTTCTTTATTAGCACGTTTGTATTTGAATGCCGAAGTTTACACGGGCACCAAAAAGTATACAGAAACCGTTAATTACTGCAACAAGGTAATTAATTCAGGGTATCAGTTAGACAGTGTATACCGTCATTTGTTTCAGGTAGAAAACGATAAGAGTCCCGAAATGATTTTCCCTATTGTATTTGATGGTCGCTATACTCAAACATATGGCGGCACTACTTATTTGACACATGCAGCTGTTGGTGGGTTAATGAACAAAAAGAAATTTGGTATCAACGGAGGTTGGGCAGGTTTGCGCACCACTTCGGCTTTTGTAAATCAATTTGCCGATACTATTGATGGCCGGTATTTATTTTTTAAAGATGGTCAAAGTCTTGAGATTAACGCCATTGGCACTTTTACTGACGGATATGCCATTGCAAAATGGAGAAATGTTACATACGATAAAGACTCTACCAGCGGTTCGGATGGCACAGGAAATTTCGTTGATATCGATTGGCCCATGTTCCGCCTTGCCGACATATACCTGATGTATGCCGAGGCTACTTTGCGCGGAGGTGCTGGTAATGCAGCTACTGCATTGGGATATGTAAATGCCTTACGCGAACGTGCTTATGGCAATAGCAATAACAATCTTTCAAATATCGATCTCAATATTATTTTGAACGAACGTGCAAAAGAAATGCATTGGGAAGGAACACGCAGATCAGATTTAATCCGCTTTGGTTTGTTTACAACCTCCACATATTTGTGGCCATGGAAAGGTGGTGTAAAAGATGGGATTGCTGTTGGCGATTTCCGAAATCTTTTTCCTATTCCTGCTTCCGATTTATCGGCAAATTCTAACCTGATACAAAACCCTGGATATTAATTTTGGGTTTTTTCTCTAATAGAAAATTTGAACATAGCCGCAAAGCACTTACACTTTGCGGCTTTGTTTTTTTACTTTATACTATAAATAAATGACATCATTTATTCGCTTCAAAATTTTTAAATTCAATATTGTACAAAATAATTTGTCAGGCACATTTTGTAAACCATTATTTTGTTTCTTGACACTGCTATTAATTTCAACATCAATATTGGCACAAAATAAAAGTATGAATGATAATGCTAAATCAGCACAACAAAACCTTACTGCAAGTTTTCCTAATTGTGTTTTTTACGAAATATTCATTCGCTCGTTTTGCGATTCCAATAATGATGGAATAGGGGATATACCCGGCATAATTTCGAAATTGGATTACTTACACGATTTGGGTATCGAAGGAATTTGGCTTACACCTTTTAATCCATCGCCAAGCTATCACAAGTATGATGTTACCGATTATTACAATGTTGATGAAGAATATGGAACATTGGATGATGTGCGCGAACTTATTACAGAAGCACACAAACGCAATATAAAAGTGATAATGGATTTTGTGGTGAACCACACTTCGGTGCAACACCCTTGGTTTATAGAAGCACAAAAGAGTAAAACAAATGCTTACCACAATTATTATACTTGGGCCGATGAAAATAATTTACCGGGCGAAAAACATTGGTGGCATTTTTTACAAAGCAATTCGAAACAAACCATTGAAGGTGAAAAGTATTTAGGTTTTTTTGACCGTTCCATGCCCGATTTAAATTACGATAACAATGATGTACGAAGCGAAATAATTAAGGCCGGGAAATACTGGCTCAAAGATATTGGCATGGATGGTTTTAGACTTGATGCAGCAAAGTGGATTTATATGCCCGGCAACGAAAAGACAAATTATAGCTGGTGGCAACAGTTTGTTTCCGAAATGAAAAAGTAAAACCTTCAGCTTTTTTGTAGGTGAAATTACCGATAAAAATATTGCCACAGCACCATACCTTAAAGATGCACTTACTTCTGTTTTCAATTTCGAACTTGCCGAAAAAATAGTTGAGACCGTGCAAACTTATACCGATAGTGGAATTGTAAGTTTAGTGAATGATTCACGCCATCTTTTTCGAGAATAATCCCGGATTTATTGATGCAACTTTCATCACCAATCATGATCAGGATCGAATTGCTTCGTTTACAAACGGTGACGAAAATAAAACGAAAATGGCTGCAGCAATATTACTCACCTTGCCCGGTTCACCATTTATATATTATGGCGAAGAACTTGGTATGACAGGCAAAAAACCCGATGAGCAAATCCGTGAACCTTTTTTGTGGAATGATGATGCAATTGATGCCGGCCAGACTTCGTGGATAAAAGCAAAATACAGTGTGGAGCAAAATGTAAAACCACTGTCATTCCAAATTATAGATGGCAACAGCATTTACGCTTATTATAAGAAATTAATTTCAATACGCAATCAATCTCTGGCATTGCGTGTTGGTGATCTGGTTTCTTCGGCATTGAGCTCCGATAACTTTTTGGTCTATCAGCGGGCTGTAAAACTTAATAGCGCAATTGTTATACATAACTTGCAAAGCGAATTAAAGGTGGTAGATTTGTTTTCTATTGCAAAAGGAAAATATAAAATTTTATTTGCCACATCATCTGTCGACATAACGGGAGGAAGCATAATAAAGGTCCCGCCATACTCGTCTGTTATAATTGATGTAACCGATTTGAAATAGATTGAAGCAATTCAATAATTGAAATTGAAAAGGAGATAAAATTGAAAAAGTAACTATAGTAGTATACGAACAAGTATTAAAATTAAAATTGAGCCGAAGTAACATTTTATAACATAAATTAATTTTAAAAAATATGATAAAAAATTTGAACACATTAAAGTTGATGGTTGCCATAGCTGTACTATTTGCAACTGTATCTTGCGGAAGCGATAAGCCGAAAAAAATTCGTATTGGTTTTGCCATGGATACCTACACCGAAGAACGATGGAAAAAAGATGCCGAATTTTTTAAACAAAAAATAGAAGCACTTGGTGGAGAAGTTGAAGTGCAGGCATGCAATGGAAACGAACAGGTACAGAATCAACAAATAGAAAATTTTATAACCAAACAAGTGGACCTTATTCTGATAGTGCCTCACAACAGCAAGACATGCGCTACTGCAGTAAAACAAGCCAACGAAGCCAATATACCCATCATTGCTTACGACAGAATGATAAAAGATTGCGATATAAGTATGTACATATCTTTCGATAATGAAAAGGTTGGCGAAATGCAGGCAACATACGCAACACAGGTTGCGCCAAAAGGAAATTATTTATTGGCCGGAGGATCGGCCACGGACGAGAATGCAATATTATACCGCAAAGGTCAAATGAATATTTTACAACCATTTGTCGATAAAGGCGAAATAAAAATATTGATAGATCAATTTTGCAAAGATTGGTTGCCTGTTGAGGCTTTGAAACTTACACAAAATGCACTTACACTTTCCAATAATACAATTGCTGCAATAGTAGTTGCAAACGATGGCCTGGCAGGTGGATGCATACAAGCCCTCACTGAGCAGCAGTTGCAAGGCAAAGTACCTGTTACTGGACAGGATGCAGAAATTTCGGCCATACAACGCATATTGGATGGTACTCAAAGTATGACTGTATATAAGCCCGTAAAGATACTTGCCGAAACAGCAGCCGAAGTTGCAATGGGCTTAGTGAAAAAAGCATCAACAATTGCCGAAACAAAAAAAATGAACAATGGTGTGAAAGATGTACCAAGCATTTTGTTAACTCCGGTAATGGTAACAAAAGAAAACATTGAAGCCACCGTAATTAAAGATGGATATATAGACAAATCGAAATTGAAGTTTCAATAATTAAATGTCATGTACTTACAGATAAAAAATATAAATAAGTTTTACGGCAATACACATGCATTAAGCAATGTTTCGTTCGATGTGCGCAAAGGAACCATACATGCTATATGTGGTGAGAATGGTGCCGGCAAATCTACGTTGATAAAAATCTTGTGCGGCCTTATACCTCATGGCCAGTATGAAGGAAGTTTTACGATTGATGGTGTAGAAAAAAAATTCTTTACCATAAATGATTCGCGCAAAAGCCGCATAGCTGTTATTGCACAGGAACTTGCCTTGGTGCCCGAGATGACGGTGGCCGAAAATATTTTTCTTGGCAACGAACCCCGTAAAAATTTTATTGTCGATAAAGATAAAATGTATGACCTGGCTTCGCAAGCTATGCTTCAATTGCAATGCGATATAGGTACACATACACAGGTAAAAGAATTGGGAATTGGTAAGCAACAGATGATTGAAATTGCAAAGGCCATTTCGAAAAATGCCGAAATATTAATTCTTGACGAACCTACTGCTGCACTTACAGAACAGGAATCGACAACGCTTTTGAATTTACTTTTACAATTAAAAGACAAAGGTGTTACGTGCATTCTTATTTCTCATAAGCTCAAAGAAATATTAAAAGTATCGGATGATATCACTGTGCTGCGCGATGGTTCAACAGTGTGCACCATGAAAATAAGTGAAACCACCGAAATAGATTTGGTAGCAAAAATGGTGGGTCGTACTATGGTCGATTTTTTCAGTAAGGAAAAAATCGACATTGGTAAAGAAGTATTACAAATAAAAAATTTGAGCTCCACTTTGCGCAATAAAAAAGTGATGCATTCAAATGTAAATGTGAATGTACATGCAGGTGAAATAGTAGGCATTGCAGGCCTGATGGGAAGCGGCCGCACCGAACTTTTGCAAATATTATTTGGTGCCCATGAGTTCATTGTGGATGGCAGTATAGTTTTGAACGGAGATAAAATTTTGCCACAAAATCCGCAACAAGCCATAGAAAAAGGAATAGCATTAATTACCGAAGATCGTAAGCAGTATGGTTTATTTCTAGAAAACGATATTGTGTTTAATTCGACAATAGCATTTTTAAAAAGCTTTACTGCAAACAACCTGATGCAAAAAAAGGAAATGGAAAGTTATGCCAACGAAAACATACAACAACTAAGAATAAAAACAAATGATGCCGCCACCAAAACCGGAAGTCTTAGCGGTGGCAATCAGCAGAAAGTTGTGTTTAGTAAATGGATGAAAAAACTGCCTCATCTATTGCTTGCCGATGAACCCACACGTGGAATAGATGTAGGCGGCAAGGCCGAAATTTATAAAGAGATTTATCGGTTGGCGCGGCAGGGAACTGCGGTTTTGGTAGTATCGTCCGACCTACTGGAGTTGATAGGCATATGCGACCGAATGTATGTAATGGCAAATGGTGAAATAAAAGTTTGCCTCAACCGGAATGAATTTGATGAAAAAATAATTTTAAAACACGCTTTAAATATTTCATAATGACAGCAAAATTTTCTCTCAGTAAAATTGGCAATGTACGCTCGTTAACTTTAATAGCAGCATTGGCTTGTATATGTATCGTATTTCACTTTGCCACCGATGAAGTATTTCTATCGGCACGAAATTTTTCGAACCTCATGCGACAGGCATCCGTTGTGGGCATTGTTGCATGCGGAATGGTGATGATAATTGTATCGCGCGAAATTGACCTTTCTGCAGGTTCGGCAGTAGCACTTGCCGGAGGATTGGCGGCCATTGCAAATGTGCAATTTCAAATGCATCCCGCCATGGCCATAGGAGTAGCCTTAGCTGCCGGATTGCTTATTGGCGCTATAAACGGACTATTGGTGGCCTATACGCGCATCCCTGCATTTATTGTTACCCTTGGCGGCTTGCTGGTTTACAGAGGCCTTATCAAAGGTTTTACTCAGGGCGAAACCATTGGCCCGGTGAGCGAGGGTTTTCAAATGTTCGGAACCGGATTTGTACCATCGTATATAGTGTATGTTGTACTGGCAATAAGTATTGGTTATTTTTTGTATCATGCGTTTAATAATTTTAAAAACAAGAATATGATTAATGCCATAAAATATATTGTATTCTCTTTGTTGGCCATTGCTTTTATCATGATGTTTTTAAATTATAAAGGATTGCCTGTACCTGTTTTGATTGTGCTTATTGTGGCATTGGTGGTTTCGTTTGTAATGGAAAACGTTCCCTTTGGACGATACATTTTTGCTATAGGCGGCAACCGCGAAGCTGCATTTTACTCCGGTATAAATATTCGCAAACAAATATTTCGTGTGTATATATTGATGGGCTTGCTCATTGCTATAGCCGGTATAGTTTACACAGCACAACTGGGAAGTGCAACATCGGCCGCAGCACGCAATCTCGAACTCGATGTGATTGCTGCCTGTGTAATTGGCGGTTGCAGTTTGCTGGGCGGCCGCGGAAATATTTTCGATGCATTGTGTGGCGCACTCATTATGGCATCGCTCGACAATGGCATGAGCCTTCTCAATGTGCAGGATTATATTCAGGATGTGATAAAAGGAGTTATACTTGTATTAGCAGTAGGAATCGATATGCTCAATAAAAAGAATTAAACTACCAGCAAACAGAAACAAGCTGGGCTGAAAAAGAGAGGATAGCTTTTCGGCATTACATAACTAAACAGTCTTTTTTCAAAGCCATGCAACTTCTGGTTAAAGTCAATTTTGCTTTTTGGGTTCTTTAACTATAAGTATATACGTCAGTTTACTCTTTCTAATAATATGAAATTATATTTTTGTTAGGTTATGTCAACAGTGGTGCTGTAATTTTATTTGCTTAGTATAATTTAAGCGGCTTAGTAATTCCAAACATAAAATGTGAAACAACGAATAAGAATTACGCTCGAAAGCTTTACGAAACTAAATTTGGAATTTGTGTTTGAAAATTAGACGTGTTGTTTTTCAAAAAAAGTTAGTGGCTTGTAATTAATTATAACCTGTTTTTGGGGATAGGGGAGTAGTAAGTTGAAATAAAAAAAAACTTGCAAGGCAAACAATTTATGCCTTGCAAGTTTTTCAAATTGCGATTACTGTTTTACGAAAGTATTATTCATTACACCTTGAGGAGTAATTATTTTAAGTGTAAAAATTCCTTTACCTAAGTTGCTTGTGTTTATAATGCCATTGGTAAGTTGGCCATTGAGAATAACTCGGCCTGTTAAATCCAGCACTTCAAATTTTGCATTTTGTAATTTTGAATTATCAGATACGTATACATGCATAGTTGTTGTTGCAGGATTAGGATAAAGCATAAACGAAGATTGCGGTGTTTCTGATAAGCCAATTGAGCTGAATAATTCTACATCGTCCCAATAGTATGTTTTTTGTCCCGCAGTTGCACCATCGGTACCGAAGTTAAAGAATATGGAGGCCATGTCGTATAAGTATGCGGGGTTGAAAACAGCAGTTCCTGGTGCTTCGTTATCAAAATCGAACACAAGATATTCCCAGGTATTTACTCCTGTAGTGAGGGCTTCTGTTTCAACACTTTGAGTTGGCTGTCCGTGCACTTCCACTTTCAACCGTACCGGAATATTTGCATCGGGCGAGTAAACACGAACACGCATTTTGTGATTATTTGCCGTGAAAGGAATAACATTAGCAAAGCCAAGATTTGTTCCAATGGTGGTACCGGCCCATGTTTGTGCTGCTGCAGTTTTTGTAGTAATAGCTACTTTGTTTGCGGCATTGTTTGGGTCGGGCCCAAGTACCGATGCATTTCCTCCAAAATCGGTAAGGGTATAATCTACATTTAATGAATCGAAATATACAGGAAGGTTTATTTGATTTAAACCTGTGCCACCACCCGTAACAAAACGAATTTCGTCCTGGTAGAATGTAAAGTTTGCACTGCTATCGCCCATCACACCTAAATCATAAATGAAGACTAAATCGGTATAAGTATTTGATGCTGTTCCCGAAAAATCCCAACTCAATTCTTCCCATGCATTTGCTAATGTAGTAGTATCCGATTTTTCGACAAATCCACCGGCAGAGTTTTCTAATTTGAAAAGAACAGGACATCCGGTGCGAGGAGAATAGACAAACATTTTAAATGTGTTGTTGGTGGTAAAGTCTAATGCCGATGCAAGAGTTAATTTACTACCTCCCCAAACCTGACCAACATTTTTTATCATTCGCAGCACTTTAGGCGTTGTATCCAATCCTCCCGGATACGGGTTTGTCATTAATGTTGTTATGCCACCATCGAAGTCTGTCATGGTGTATGTAATTGTAGAATCATCATAAGTAATTGGCAATACCAATCCAAGATTTGCACCCGATACAAATTCTACATCATCGAAGAGATAAGTTTTTTGTCCTGCAGTTGCACCATCGGTACCGAAGTTGAAAAATATGGAAGCCATATCGTATGGAAAAGCAGCGTTGAAAGCTGCCGTACCCGGAGCTTCATTATCGAAATCGAAAGTTAACCATTCCCATGTATTTACACCTGTGGTTAATGCTTCTGTTTCTACCGATTGTCCGGGTTGTCCGTGCACTTCCACTTTCAATCGCACAGGAATATTTGCATCGGGTGAGTATACACGCACTCTCATTTTTCTATCGACTGCGGTAAAAGGAATAACCGAAGCAAAACCAAGATTGGTTCCAATGGTAGTGCCAGCCCATGTTTGCGCGGTTACATCTTTTGTTGTAATAGCAACAGTGTTTGCAGCATTGTTTGGATCGGGACCAAGCACAGTAGAGTTGCCACCAAAATCGGTAACGGTATAATCAACATTAGCAACATCGAATGTTACAGGCAAATCAATTTGATTTAATGCACCCGATACAAATTCTACATCATCGAAGAGGTAAGTTTTTTGTCCTGCAGTTGCACCATCAGTTCCGAAGTTAAAAAATATGGAAGCCATATCGTATGGAAATGCTGCATTGAAAGCTGCCGTACCCGGAGCTTCATTATCGAAATCGAAAGTTAACCATTCCCAGGTATTTACTCCTGTGGTTAATGCTTCTGTTTCTACCGATTGTCCGGGTTGTCCGTGCACTTCCACTTTCAATCGCACTGGAATATTTGCATCGGGTGAGTAAACACGCACTTGCATTTTTCTATCGACTGCTGTAAAAGGAATAACCGAAGCAAAACCAAGATTGGTTCCAATGGTAGTGCCGGCCCATGTTTGCGCGGTTACATCTTTTGTTGTAATAGCAACTGTGTTTGCAGCATTGTTTGGATCGGGACCAAGCACAGTTGAGTTACCACCAAAATCGGTAACGGTATAATCAACATTAGCAACATCGAATGTTACAGGCAAATCAATTTGATTTAATGCACCCGATACAAATTCTACATCATCGAAGAGGTAAGTTTTTTGTCCTGCAGTTGCACCATCGGTACCGAAGTTAAAAAATATGGAAGCCATATCGTATGGAAATGCTGCATTGAAAGCTGCCGTACCCGGAGCTTCATTATCGAAATCGAAAGTTAACCATTCCCAGGTATTTACTCCTGTGGTTAATGCTTCTGTTTCTACCGATTGTCCGGGTTGTCCGTGCACTTCCACTTTCAATCGCACTGGAATATTTGCATCGGGTGAGTATACACGCACTCTCATTTTTCTATCGACTGCGGTAAAAGGAATTACCGAAGCAAAACCAAGATTGGTTCCAATGGTAGTGCCAGCCCATGTTTGCGCGGTTACATCTTTTTGTTGTAATAGCCGGGACCAAGCACAGTAGAGTTGCCACCAAAATCGGTAACGGTATAATCAACATTAGCAAGGCAGATACAGGCAAATCAATTTGATTTAATGCCCGATACAAATTCTAACATCGAAGAGATAAGTTTTTGGTCCTGGCGGGGGCCCAACCGTGCCGGGGGGGAAAAAAAGGGGGGGAAAAGGGATCGTATGGAAATGCAGCGTTGAGCCCGGAGCTTCATTATCGAAATCGAAAGTTAACCATTCCCAGGTATTTACTCCTGTGGTTAATGCTTCGGTTTCTACCGATTGACCGGGTTGTCCGTGCACTTCCACTTTCAATCGCACCGGAATATTTGCATCGGGTGAGTAAACACGCACTTGCATTTTTCTATCGACTGCCGTAAAAGGAATTACCGAAGCAAAACCAAGATTGGTTCCAATGGTAGTACCGGCCCATGTTTGCGCGGTTACATCTTTTGTTGTTATAGCAACAGTGTTTGCAGCATTGTTTGGATCGGGACCAAGAACAGTAGAGTTGCCACCAAAATCGGTAACGGTATAATCAACATTAGCAACATCGAAAGTTACAGGCAAATCAATTTGATTTAATGCACCCGCTACAAATTCTACATCATCGAAGAGATAAGTTTTTTGTCCTGCAGTTGCACCATCGGTACCGAAGTTAAAAAATATGGAAGCCATATCGTATGGAAATGCTGCATTGAAAGCTGCCGTACCCGGAGCTTCATTATCGAAATCGAAAGTTAACCATTCCCATGTATTTACACCTGTGGTTAATGCTTCTGTTTCTACCGATTGTCCGGGTTGTCCGTGCACTTCCACTTTCAATCGCACAGGAATATTTGCATCGGGTGAGTATACACGCACTTGCATTTTTCTATCGACTGCTGTAAAAGGAATTACCGAAGCAAAACCAAGATTGGTTCCAATGGTAGTACCAGCCCATGTTTGCGCGGTTACATCTTTTGTTGTTATAGCAACAGTGTTTGCAGCATTGTTTGGATCGGGACCAAGCACAGTAGAGTTGCCACCAAAATCGGTAACAGTATAATTCACATTAGCCAGGTCGAAAGTTACCGGCAAATCAATTTGTGCCGGTGGAGCTTGCATCAATTTTACATTTTCGAAGTAGTATGTTTTTGCGCCTGCTGTTGCTCCATCGGTACCGAAGTTAAAAAATATGGATGCCATGTCGTAAGCGTAAGCTGCATTGAAAGCTGCCGTGCCAGGAGCTTCATTATTGAAATTAAAATTTAACCACTCCCATGCATTTGCCGTTGTTGTCATGGCCTCTGTTTCTACCGATTGGCCTGCTTGTCCATGTACTTCCACTTTCAGTCGCACAGGAATATTTGCATCGGGTGAGTATACGCGCATTCTCATTTTTCTGTTATTTGCAGTAAATGGAATTGGATTTGCAAAACCAAGATTGGTACCAACGGTAGTGCCGGCCCATGTTTGCGCGGTTGCACCTTTTGTTGTTATGGCGACAGTATTGGCAGCATTGGTTGGATCGGGACCAAGCACGGTTGAATTGCCACCAAAATCGGTAACGGTATAATCAACATTTGTGAGGTCGAATGTTACGGGCAAATCAATTTGATTTAATTGAGCCTGTGTTGTTCCGAAGCTGAATGCTAAAAGAAACAACAGAACAGATTTGATAATTTTTTGCATTTATTTTTTTTTATGAAATGATAAGAATTGATTTTTTTATTTTTTGGAATTTTAATTAACGGTTAATGCAAATTTGCTTTGTAGTGTAAAATGTATTTCCCGATTTTATTCTGATTACATACATATTATTGTTTTGTAAATTGACAGGAATATTTGTGTTGCAATTTGCATTACCCGATGCATGAAAAACTCTTTGGCCAACAATGTCAAAAATTTCGATGTCATCTATTTTGAAATTTGTACTTGAATGAATGTACATTGATGAATTGTTAATTGATATAAAATAATTGTTGTTCGAAATTTCATCTAAACTAACCATCGAACAATTGCTGCACGATTGCCACATGGAACATGTTATTAAATTTGTATTACCAATGTTAAGCACCCTGTTTGTATATTGTGAGTTTCCATTTGTGCAAGGCCATTGAGGATCGAGAATTTCTTTTGCCGGGCCATTACCATTTACATACAAATATTCAACTGTAGAATTTTCGGGCAAAGGCAATTGTGTTTGCCATGTACCATTTGTATTTAATGTCATGGGTGTGCCTGGCCAATTATTAAATCCATTCCAGCTTCCGAATAAATATACGGGAGTAGAATCAGGATTTTCAACTATAAAAGTGACATCAACATTTGGAATAACTACACTGCCACAAGTATCACATAAAGCCCATCTATTGCAAATACTTAAATTGTTGCTTCCAACATTGAGCACACGGTTAGTATATTGTCCATTGCCGTTTGTACATGTCCAGGCGGGATTTAAATCTTCTGTTATTGGTGCATTACCATTCACATATAAAAATTCGTATGCTGCATTTGCCGGCAGGCTTAAACTCACATCCCAAAGATTATCGCCATTTGCATCAGTCATCATATCGCCAGGAAAGTTGCCCCAGTTTGTCCAACTGCCAAAAACATATACCGGCAGCGAGTCGGGGTTTTGTACCTGAAACATAACAGTAACACTTGCCGGTGGCGGCACAATTACACATGCATTGCAGGTGTTCCATGTGTAGCATAATGCTGTGTCGGTATTTCCTAAATTTAATACCCGGTTAGTGTATTGTGTATTTCCATTTGTGCATGGCCAGTTTGGATCTAAAATTTCTTTTGCAAAGGCACCGCTGCCATTCACATATAAAAACTCATGTGTGGTATTGCTTGCAATAGGTATTGTTAATGACCATGTACCGCCTCCTAAATCTGACATAGGGGTGCCGGGCCAATTACCAAAACTATTCCACGACCCGAATAAAAATACGGGAGTAGAGTCGGGGCTCGAAACCTGGAATGTTACATTTTGTGTTTGTGCAAATAAGCAACTTGCAACTAACATGCTTTGAACAAATAGTAGTGTTTTTTTCATCATATTATTTTGTTTTAATTTTTTTATAAAGGAAAATATTTGAACGATTTAATAACCATTTCATATTCTAAACCATTGGTGGGTGGTTGCCCATTTAATAACCAATAGTTGAATCTTAAATTTGTAGAATCGCCCGGACCGGGAATTACAATAGGATCCGATACTAAGTTGTTTTCGAGTTTGCTGCGTGGTATATTATTTTTATCGAATGACCATGAAGCAATTTTATTTGGCCCCGGATAAAATTCTCCTTCATAACTTTCCCAGTATACACTATCGGGAGTCCATCGCATCATATGTGTAGTTGCTTTACTTATGAGACTTGTAGCTATTGGCGGTTTATAAGTTCTTTCGGAGTATGGCACCGGGTTTTGAAATATTACAGGCTGCACGCTATAGGTTAATAATAAAGTATCGTTGGGATTATTCCATTTCGAAAACTCTATATCTACTTCGCTGTTTCCTTCTTTTTGAAATGAATAATCGTCCCAGGTAAAAAAGCCAAAGACATTTTTTTCGTTCAAATTTCGGATATCATTTTCGCAGGTAAAAACATAAGTACCATATCCAAATTCTTTTACACTTATTATTTCGCTGCAATACCAAAAATTATTTTTTTTGGATATACGCATATGTAAACTTCCTGCATTATCAACCCACACATTTTCGGCAGTGCCTAAAAACCGGTTCGGTCCGGGGCCTACCGGAGTAAGTGCATTTTTATATTTCCAGTTATATCCCGAAAATGTGAGGTCACCTTTTTCATCGGCAACAACCACATCTGTTGGTGCCGATTGTTTACATCCACCATAAAGCAACACTAGTGCAATGTAAATAACAGAAGCTTTTTTTCTATTTAACATTGATTAATTTTTTTTCATTATTGATCATGATTTCAAAATCTCCTTTTTCGGTTACCCTTTTCAAATCTTTATTTATAAAAGATAAATCGTTTTTATGTATAACAAATTCTACTTGTGTTGTTTGCGATGCGTTTAAATTTATTTTTTTAAAAGCCACAAGTTTTTTTACAGCAGGTGTAATGGAGGCGAATAAATCTTTGTAATATACCTGCACTGTTTCTTTGCCATTTACTGCTCCGGAATTTTTTACTTCTACTTTAATTACGATAGAGTCGTTATCGTTTAAGGTGTTTTGTGATACACTGAAATTGCTGTAATCGAATTTTGTATAGCTCATTCCAAAGCCAAAATCGAATTGTGGACGGTAAGCATTAGCCGAAAAATCTACATCCTGATCTTCGGTGGTTTTATGATCGTAATGCACTATAGCATTTACATTTGCTGGATAAGTAAATGGTAACTTTCCACTGGGATTTATTTTTCCATAAAGGCAATCGGCAATAGCCCGGCCGCCTTCATCGCCCGGTAAATAAGCGTAAACAATTGCATCGGCATATTTTGCTACAGCTTGTAATATGCGAGGCCTGTTGAAACAACAAATAAAAATAATGGGCTTGCCGGCTTCTTTAAGTTTATTCACAAGTATTTGCTGTGCTAGTGGAAGCGATAGGTCGTCTATATTTCCGGGCAATTCGGTGCAAGGCAGTTCGCCTAAACAAACAATAATCTTATCTGCATTTTTTGCTTTCGCAAAACAATCGTTTAAATCCATTACACTATCTAAACTACTGCCCATTGCATATTGAATTGTAGCATTGCCTGCATTTATTTTTATGGCATCAAGTATGGTTAGTTTGTTAGCTGTGTTATATTTAGTGTCTACTCCCTGCCACGTATGCGTCCATGCGCCATTCAATAAATTTAAACTTTGCGCGGCAGGGCCGCAAACAAGAATATTTTGTTTTTCATTTTTTAATGGCAATAGATTGTTTTTATTTTTTAAAAGTGTAATGCATTCTGCTGCCAATTCATAACTCACTTCGGCATGTTGCTTCGAGCCAAATAATGGATAGTTGTTTTGAGTAAATTGTGTTTGAGAAAAAAGTCCTAATTCTTTTTTTAACTCAAGAATTCTTCGCACCGAAATATTAATTCGTGCCTCGGGTACGGTTCCTTCTTTTACAAGTTCGATAAGTAGTTTAGTAAATTCAAAATCATTTGGAGTCATACTCATATCGATGCCGGCCATTATTGCCATACGCACCGCTTCCTTTTTATTTTCGGCAACGCGATGTAAATTGACAAGTTTGTAAATGTCTTCCCAATCGGTAACAGCTACACCTTTAAATCCGAGTTCTTCGCGCAAAAGTTTTGTAAGTATATCGTAATTAACATGTACGGGTGTGCCGTTAATTTCACCGCTGTTTATCATCACCGTTTTGGCACCACTTTTTATGGCTTGCTCAAACGTGGGTAAAAAATATTCGCGCAATTCTCTATCCGAAATCCATGCAGGCGTACGGTCTTTTCCGCTTAGTGGCATGCTGTATCCAAGAAAGTGTTTCATGCATGCAGCTACTTTATACGGGTTGTTTATGTTGTTGCCTTGTAAACCATTTATGGCTGCAGTGGTCATGCTTTTTGCAAGGCAAACATCTTCTCCAAAGGTTTCAAAAAATCGCGACCATAATGGTTGTCGTCCAATATCAAGTACAGGCGAAAAATTCCATGGCAACCCACTTGCACGTGTTTCATAGGCGGTGATGGCAAATCCCTTTTCAACCAATGCAGGATTCCATGATGCTGCCATTGCTATTTGTTGTGGAAACAATGTTTGCACCATTGTATAGTTTGCACCATGAATTGCATCAATGCCATAAATTATAGGAATCTTGTTTCTGTCTAATTTTGTATTTTCGTTTTGTATAGTTGAAATAATATTATGCCAGTTGCTTAATGAAATAGTTCCACTTGCGCAACCAACATTTAGTATCGATCCTACATGATATTGAGAAATAGCAATTTTTAATTTTTCGGAGTTTATAGATTGGGGATTTTGCAAATTACAAATTTCGCCATTGGCAATAACGCCTAAATCTATTTGAGTCATTTGTCCCACTTTTTCTTCAATGGTCATTGAATTTATGAGCGACTCAACATTTACATCTGCTGTTTTTTGTGCACTAACAAAAAAGTTTGTTGCACAAAAAAGAAACACAAATAAGATTGCAGACCTTATCATTTTATAATCGTATAAATTTTATATCGTCTAAATAAATGTTGCCGTCACCTTCGAGCTGAATGATAAATTGTTTTACTTTTTCGAGATCGAAATTTTTATTTTCAAATTCGAATTTTGAAAGTGGAATTGTTACCGAAGTCCATGCCGTGTCGTTAAATGTACCTGAGGCAAGTTCCAATCTGAAACCATAATAACATTGCACGCCAGAGTAATCTTCTAAAGCAAATGCGACAGGTAAATTTTTGAACGATCCCTTTACAGATTTTACTTTCATTTGTATGGCAGCTATGCTATCAATATCTTTAATGTCTTTGGCCATCCAGTTGTTCCATCCAAATCCGCATCCTATCCATTTACACCCACCTTTTATTTTATCCCATTTTATATGCAAGGCACCATTACCCGAAAAAGTATTTTGCTTTTCAGATTTCATTTCTACACAATTGATTTCGGGCGATACCCATACGCTATTGTCATAAGTATCTTTATAAATATCGATAGCAGTAAATCCTTCAATTTGATTTGTATTTACAGGCGCATTTTCATCATACAAACTTTTATTCTGAAAAGAAATAAAAGATGACTTGCACGAGCATAACATGCATGTAATAATTGCCGCAACCGAAAATAAACTTTGGCCTTTCATTATGGTTCAAGTGGTTTGTTATCGGTTATTACAATCATATCTATTTTAGTACTTGCAAAGCCATTGTTTGGATCGGCAAGATGTAACATGGATATCTTTCCCAACTTATCAGGATTGCGAATGCCATTTCCCTTAGGAGTTGCAGGCACGCCATTTACAAGTGTAACAATGTCTTCGTATTTTACCGATACCAATTTCCAGCCTTCCCAGTCAACGTTAATTTGAAGGTCATACTCATCTTCGTTGTTTGCATTAAAAGTGCCATCACTATTTTCATCTTCTTTCAATTGAAATAAAACGATAGAAGGATTTGTATTGGGCACACCATAAATTAAACAATTGAAATACACCGCACCGGGGTTTGGTAACAATGGAAAAGTAACATTGGAGTTATACGCTTGCGCAGGAAAATCGATAAGCCCGATTAGGTAATCCCAATTTACAGTTCCGGCCATATTCATATATTTTTTTCCCTCAGGTGCAAGCGAATCTGTTTTTACTTTGAAGTCCATATTAGCTCCCGATTGAATAAATTTGGGCCATTGCGGATTGAGCCCGTTTTCGAAATCGGCAATAATAAAACCGTCTATCTTTTTTGGACTTGTAACTTTAACATCAATATTGAAAGTATCGGGAATTGCATTCAGTGTGAGTGAAGCAGTGCAGTTTTCGATACCAAAAATAGGGTAGTTGGTAGTGCTGCCATTCCATAATCCATTAGTAATATTTATAGCTTTGCTTTCGCCATTAAAAATTTTGGTGGCCTTTGATACTTTGCCTTTTATGGCAATTTGCCACTTTACAATTTTGGAAAATTTTGCACTGAACAATACAGTTTCGTTGTTGGCAAAATTTACACTGTCTTTATCTGCATCGAAATTTTCTATGATTTTAAAATCGCTGTATATATCAACAATGCCCGGACCATCGAAGTTTGTTTCGTCTTTTCTGCAAGAAATTAATCCTGTTAAAAGAATAAAAATTATTGCTGCTTTTTGTTTCATTTTAAAATGTCATGTTAAATATTAAACCAAATTGATTAATCCCAAAGTCGGCAGTTGTTTTAAGTTTATCGGTAAATGTGCTTTGCTGATACAGGCCACATAAATAAATTTTTGATGTGAAATTATACCGCAAACCACCTGCAACTAGCTGTTGTTTTATTTTGTAATTTACAGGATTGAAATAAGTAATTACATCGTATGAATTTCGGTCGGCTTTATATTCGTTGCCATCATTTTCCTGGCTGATGTATCCTCCAAGTAATTCGAAATTGGAAGCAAATTCCCATCTAAGCCCTGCACTTAATTGCATGGATTGTAAATCTATTTTTTCAATTTCCTGTTCACTGCTTCTTATAGTTTGCTGCATGTTGCCACCTATTTGAACCGATAAAACTTTGGTGCTGTTTATTAATTTATTAATTGGAAAATTTGCATTCATTTTATAAATGCTGAACTGTTTCAACGCCAATGAACCCTGACCTCTTATTTCGCTTAAATTATAATATTCGGCATTTATTGATATTTCCTTTTTCGATTTGTACTCCACCTTTGCATACATTCCTATTCTGTTAAAGGTAGCCAATCCAAAAGGAAGAACATTATTGTAAATTTGACTTTCGCTCATTTGCCTTGCAGTTATTGTGCGGTTGTATATGTTTTCATTACTTATAATATCGAATAATGCAAGCGGACGAATTTGTTGTGCGTTGGTATACCTGTTGAAATATGCAGGCTGTGCATTATAGTTTACATCTTTGCTTTGAGCGCCAATGCTTCTAAAATCGGGACCAACGTTTAAATATCCTGCGGAGATTTGCAGATGCATTTTTGGCAAATCAAATAAAGCAAATGCGTGAATAAAATAATCATCGTATGTGGGTGCAAGTGTATCGTTCGAATAAAAATATTTACTTTTTCCTGCTTCGGCCTGCACCAATAAATTTTGTTTGCCGATATTTTTTTGTAATTTTAAATCTAATGAGTTGACAGAATTTTTGAAAACATTATTATTTGCAACGGTGCCTTTTACATCGAAAACAGAATTACCATTATAACTCAATTGAAAAATTTTATTGCCAACTAAATTAACTTTCAATCCAGCCATTAATCTATCAGGTGTGTTGGCAAAATCGGTGGCATTCACTCTGGCAACAAATGCATTGAAATTTATTTCGCTTATATATTTTGCAAACGTGAAACCAAAATCAACATTAGCACCCTGCATGCGCCATGTGTTTCTATCGAAATAAAATCGCTCATATTTTACAATGTCATTTTGAAGATTGAAAATTGTTGGCAACGAATCAATTCGATCTGCATGTGCATTGTATAATGTGAATTGTGTTTGCTTTAAATCTAAATCGCCTAACTGGTATCGCAAAGAATTTGCAACTACACCTTTAATCCACAATTGTCTGACATCGAAATTTACACCTGCGCCCCAAAACCCGCCATATTCATTTCTTATTCTAAACATGCCTAAAATTTCGGTGTTCTTATTTGGCTTAATGTTTAATCCGAGGTCGATTAAAGTATATCCGCCATTATTTTTTTTCACTGTAGTGCTATCCGCAATCGAATCATTTACTGTAAGTATATTGCCAGTGTTAACAGATCTTGCACCGCCTATAAAATTTACTTTTCTTTCTTTTTGTGCAGACACATAGTTGCTTGCAACAAATAAAATCAATAGCATTAGTAATTTTTTATTCATAATCATATTGATGTTTTTTATACCATCGTTTTATCTTGTCATTAAAAAAACAATTTCAATTCAACAGTTGTTTCGTAGCCGTTATATTTATCTTTTGCAAAACTTGAATCATAGTATTTCATCCATCTTTCTCTTACAAAAAGTTGCACCCCTCTGCTCAACGAAAAATCGAAACCTGTTGCTATACTTGTTCCATGCTGATTTTTTGGACGTTGAGAAACTACATCAGTCTCTGTATCATAATTAGCAATTATTCTTTCGAAGCTTACGTAATTGCACCACACTATATTTGAATTTATGGTTAGGTAAGTTTCAAACTGATGATTGTAATTTCTTACCAAAGCTTTTTCGGTAAAAATTACAAATGGTGCAGCAAAATTTTGCACAGAGTTAAGTGATCCTAAATAAAACAGAAATAATTCTTTGCCAAATATCGAAGTCTTATACTTTGAGTTTAATTCTATCGTATTGAAATACTTTTTCTTTAAAGGTAATCCAGTAGCTGCATCAGTTTTGGTGATATATACTGTTTCGAAAACCGAGCGGTATATTTTACTTAAGTTATTATACGGACCAACGTTGCTCGGAAAATTCCACCGCCAAAAGCGTGACAATGCGAGATTATTAAAAGCATGAGTGTATGTTATTTTTGGCGACAATTCACTTAGTTCCATTGAATTGCCGTAACCGATAGAATTTTTTATTTTTCCTAAATCTATTTGTGTGTTGAGTTCAATACCCTGGCGATTATTTGATAGTTGCCCAATTGGAAGCATTGCACTCGAAACAGCTATAAGCACAGGTTGTTGTTGGTTGGTTAAAGGCTGAACATTTTCCTGCAATGATGAATTTAGAAATACAGAACTATTATTTATTACATCAGGACTTATTCTGTAAAAATGAAATTCGGTAGGAATTTTTTTTGCAATAGGGTAGGAGAGTTTTACAGATATAGCCTCGCCCCACTTTTTGTAACTTGATGTTTCAAGTTTTCTTCCGGCACCAATTTCTGCATACACTTTTAGGTTATTAATAAAGTGTGTAAGTTCGAGAGTAGAAATATTAAATCCTGTACTTTTTGAAGTTAAAGAATCTAAATAACTTTTATTATTGAAAGAATTGATGGAGATAAAATTTTTATTTTTTGCATATGTTTTCATCAAGCGGCCGCCAAACGAATTATTTGGAATAGCGGATAGCCCTCCATCAAATTGGGTTTTGCCATACATAAAGTTGAAAGAAAAATTGTGCGGCAATTGATTGCCTTCCAAAATTAATCCTTGAAACGCTTGATTGCCCCAACGTTGCTCTTGATTGATTGCGCCCAAATCGTAAAATAATGCATACCGGGAATCTATTTGTGCCGAGTTGAGATCCCAGGGATTTCGGTCGAATAAGCTATACCTGTTATTGCCTTTGGCTGTTTGAAATGTGAAGGGAGAAAGTGCATACCAATTGATGCCTCCGGTTTTCACTATAAAATTTCCCAATGGAGTTGAAAAGTTACCGAATAAGTTAGCACCAAGGTTTAATCCTTTTACATTTTCGGATTCGCCTGCCCCTGTGAGCGGTGTCCACATAAATAAATCGGTTCCAAATTCTGTATTTTTGCTGGCATGCCCTTTGATATTGAGCATGAGTTGCGGAATTTGACTATCGTCACCAACAAAAATATTTGTTTTGTTATTTTCTAAATGTGGATAAGCATCACCAAGTTTTCTGTAGTTAGTCATGAATCGGTAATAGCCACTAATCTCTAATCCTTGTAATATTTCTATCGGCTTTCCTAGCGTCAATAAGTTTTCATTATTCTTATAGTTCACCGTTTTCAATGGCAATGAATCGGCAAGAATAACGCTATTATTTTGCTGAGTTTTAGCAACGTAGCTGCACAGTATTGACAACGAAAACAAAAGGAATACCGATATTATATTTTTCATAATAGAAGTAGATTAACGGTTGAAAGAATTCATGTCGGTATATTTTAATTTAATAAATTTTGCCTGCTTATCATTTGTCGATCGCCCAGTAACTTTGAATGGAATATTGGCATAACTCACTTTGTTGTTGAAAGTAACAGCAACAAATAGACGGTACAAGCCCGGCTGATTAGGTGCTCTGAAATTTATATTTTCATCTTTCCTGCCTTTTATTAATCCGGTTATTTGTTCCGCTTCTTTTTCAACATCACCACCCGATTTTTTGTCGGAACTTTCTTTTAGTATACGCCAGAAATATTTTGGTTTGTGGCTATCCGGCATCGAATCAAAATTGGTTTTTACGTCAGCGGTGTATTTTTCTTCGGCTTTTAAAATTACGTTATCTTTTGCTGTTTTCGAATCAATGGAAAATTTGATTATTGATAAAGCAGGATGCGTAACATTCTTTTCGGTAAATAAGTTTTCTAATGCATCGATGGGTTCGGTTGGCATGTTGTCTTTGGTAAAAAGGCCATACCATGTTTCAGTATATTCTTGTTTGGCGCCCCATAAAAAAGCATAAGAGCCCAGGCAAGTTGATTTGTTGGGAGCGATGTAGTTCTTGTATGAGTTATAATAGCTAGACTTTTTTTCTGTGCTGGTTTGTTCTATCGAAACACCCCAATTTGTCTGTGGTGACTCCCAGTGACCGTTTGGTCCCCATTCTGTTATCATATAAGGGCCACTCCATCCAAATTTCGAAACATTGCCCGGTACATTTGGTATATCGCCATAAGTGTTGATGCAATATATATCTATATCGGGGCATCGTGCTTTAATGTAATATACCTCTAGCGAATCGAGGCCGGCAGTAACCGTTGATGTTGGATGATTGGGGTCAACCTGATGGATGTATTTGGCTAAATCCTGCACAGCGTACCATACATTGGGATTAGTGTAATCTAAATCGAGTTCATTACCAATTCCCCAAAGCAACAGGGCCGGGTGGTTTTTGTATTTATCTACAATTGTTTTATAGTAATCGCATTGGGCTTTTACTTTTTCTGCGTTATCATAATCAAAACCATGTCGTTCATGTTGCAACCAAATTCCTAACATAACTGTTAGTCCTCTTTTTTGGGCTTCATCTAACACACTTTGAGCATTTTCTATTCCCCATGTTCGTAGTGAATTTGCTCCTATTGCCACCATTTTATCAAAATTCACTTCACCACCAACACCTTTTACATAGTACGGTTTGCCATCTCGCATTAACGTATATCCATTGTTGTTTTTTTGAATCAATGTTTGCCCATAAACATTGAGAGCAGGAAAAATGAATATAAAAAATAGAAGTGTTTTTATTCGCATATGGTATAATTTGATTTCGAAGCCAAAATCAGTTTAAAATTCAAATTCATGGAGATAAGTAAAATGCCTTAGTGTAAAAATAACACTAAGTATTCGGTATTTAATAATTTTCTTTTCTTTATTATAAATTATTTGCGTATATAATTGATTATCAATACAATAATTTACGAATAGCAGGAGAAAAAAAACGTTCTTTATCGCATTTCAGGCTTAGTAAGTGTGAATAGGCTGGTAAATCTTTACGAAAAAAAAGGGTTTCAGAAATTTTGAATTCTAAATTATTGGGAACATTCATCAATAGAATTCATCCTCGTGAATTGACAAATTTTAAAGTTTGAATAGGAGGGTGGTAAAAATATAATATGTAAATTGATTTCTTTTACATTAGACAACAATAAAAAAAACGGAACATATTTTATAAAAGAATATTAGTTAGTGCACTACCTGAAATTTCTTGTGAATTATTCCTTTTGTGGTTTGTATAGTCAAAATGTAAATACCATTATCAAAGCTTGAAGTTGGTATTGTAAAAATATTGCCGCTTACGTTTTGTGTGGCAATAATTTCACCTTTCAAACTTGTAATCGTGTATTGATATTCATCTGCCAAATTTATTTTTAGCTGAACCATGCATTCTTCGTTGGCCGGCACAGGATAAATTAAAATATCTGATTCGATGAGAGAATAATTGTTTTCGGTTTTTGCAAAAGCCAGTAAGTTTGGATTTAATAGGACAAACAATTTTGGAATATCAGATGGAGCTTCCTTGGAATTGAATTGGACAGTTGACGTAGAAGATATAAAAACATTGGCCATAGCTAAGGTCATCTTATCATAACCGCCACTTCTTCTTTCATCAAGGTAACTGGCCACATCCCAAAAATAATCTACCGGTGTAGTTGCGTTCACAATTGTACTGTTTATCATATTGGAAGGCAAGGCAGGAGCATTGTTAAAAGTTATCAAATTTTCATTCCAGTATGTATTGGGTGTTTTCCATACTCCAACTGTTACACCACCCGGATAAGGAGCGTTCAAATAGCCATTTAGCTTCAGCTTGGCACTTATAATAGCATTATCGATTCCAGAAATATCGAACTTTAAATAAGATACCCGAAGGCTATTAGATGTTGTTGTACTCTTTTTAACTAATAAGTTTAATTCATCGGTGGTTCCAAATGTTTGATTTGCGTAAGAGCCTGATCGAATGTAACTATCAGCAATGGGAACTAATTCATACAAAACTGCATCTTGAAATAAGGAGGCTGAAGGAATTATCTGTTTTGTGATTCCCGGCCCACTATAACTTACTGTGAAGATTTCGCTACCTGTGGCTTCAAAATATTCAACCCTCAAAGCATGTTTACCAGCCTTAAGCCCAATAGTTCCGATTGCCTCGTATTTGGAATGTAGCCCATCATTGTCAACAACCAACGAGTTTCCTATATATAATCTGCTACCATCGTCACTATTGCAATAAAAAGTATAGTTTCCATCTGTAGGTACTTCAACGTAACCGGTAAAATTAAAGGCGAAATTGTCATTTACTTCTTTGTATGTCAAATCAATATTTGCAGCATTACCTTCTTTTTGGTAATAACAAAGTGAAATCGGGCAGTGAATTCCAGCTACCTTCAAAATACTCATAATGCATGCCACTAACAGAGTATTGAGGATTTTCCGGAGTGCGCAATGTTGTGGAAAATGTTGCAGTATAAGAAATATCATTAACGGGAGTTTGTACAGACAATATTTTGGAAGAGCCATTGGACCAGGAGACAAAATCATAAGTGACCCCATTATTCGTACTTTGAGGACTTACAGGAATAATTTCGCGCCAAATACCTTCTACACTTACAATGTTAACAGGGGTTGTATACGTTTGACCATCAACTTTTATTTGAAGCCCTTGAGGAGTACTGTTAATCCCAATAATTGAAGTTTTAGGAATAAGATCAACAAATGCAGTATCATATAATCCTTTACTATCTTTTACATAAAGGTATATGCGGTAAAAAACGTTTTCTGATGTTTCACCAACATTAGGAATATTGAAAGAGCCTGATTTGGCACCAGCTACCGCAAGAGGCCCCGGGTGATTATGAGTATCATGGAAAAACCGAATTTCCCACTGAAAATTTGCAGAAGCAATGTTTCCATCTTCGGCATCAGTAGCAGTACCCGAGTAATTCACGGTCATTCCTCCCGAATAAAGTGTGTTGTTAGTGGGTGTGATGATTGTGGCCACCGGAGCGGCATTAAAAGCTGTAACAACCAATACTGCCCCTGTGCTTGTAACACTACCAAATGAATTTGTAATATAACAACTATAGGTTCCCGCACTATTGCTTGTAACCGTGTTTATAGTATAAATAGCAGAGTTAGAATTGGCGATAGATACTCCATTTTTTTTCCAAACATATGTTAATGGTGTTGAACCACTCGCAACTACAGAAAAAGAGGCAGGCTGACCTAATGATACACTTAGCCCTACTGGCTGAGAAATTATTGTGGGTACTGTAATATTATTATACGTGATTTTATAAAGCTTGCTAGTAATACGCGATAAAAAATACAAATTACCATCGTTCCCTTGGTCTATACAAACCATTTCGTCCGATATGCCTGTGGCAAAAACAGTAGAATTAGACTGGCTTGAAACGTTGATATAACCTATCCACTGATTGCAGTAGTCAATATAAAAATATTTATTTGCATACGCGGCCGGATAATTAGAAATAGAAGAATTAAAAAATGCCCCTCCTGTAATGGCGCACCCTGTTGTATTTGTTACGCCATGAGCATATGCAAAAACAGGATCAGTATACGCTGCATTACCACTGATTCCCTCAACATTAGGCCAACCAAAATTTAAATTTCCATTTGTTCCATCGTTTATCTCTTCTGAAGAATTGCTTCCAACATCATTAATAAACAACTTGCCGGTATTACTGTCAAAATCAAACGAATATGGGTTGCGCAAACCATAGCACCAGATTAATTTTTTTTGTGCATTGGAACTGCTATAGAAAGGATTTCCAACGGCAGGGGTTCCATCCGAATTCATTCTTAACATCTTTCCCATGGTTGTTGTAAGTGATTGTGAAGCAGTTGAATTGGTGTTTTCACCTACTGCAACATATAGTTTTCCGTCAGGACCAAATTTTATTGTTCCCCCATTATGGTTAGTGGCGCTTGATAACGCGTCCATTGTTCGAACGATTACTTCGCTGTTGCTAATAGCTATATCTCCCGAAGCCGTGAATCTTGATACCCTGTTATTGGTACCAGCACTGATGGTATAATAAACATAAACATATTTGTTGGATGAAAAGTTCGGATCAAAGGCAATTCCTAATAAGCCTCTTTCGCCTGCGCTATTAGCGTTCAACGATAGAAAAGGAGTTGACAATAAAATTCCATTTTTAAGAATTTTTATTTTACCTGCTTTCTCGCAAATAAAAATTCGGCCATCGGGTGCAAAAGCGAAGTTTGTTGGACTTGAAAGACCTGATGCTACTGCAACCTGTGTAAAGCCCGAAGGATAGGTTTGACTATAAACATAATTGATCCCAATAAAATTGAACAAAATTAAAGATATGACGTATATACGGTACTTACAATAACTCGTTTTGAGAGCATTATTCATTGAATAGATATTAATAGTTAAATGAGGAATCTTCCAATGCGAAATAAATACATTTATTTGTAAAAATAATACGCTCACCCATTATTTAAGTCCATTTGGTATTAAAACTTACAAATTAGTAATAATGAGATAGTTGTATTAATAAAAAAAGTAGAATCTCAATAAATAGAAATTTATTTGGCAGCTCTTTCCATGGAAGTATATTAAATCTATTGCAACTGATTGCAAATACTTTTGAGACTTAAATAAATCTATTTTACTCTTTCAACATAGGAACTTGTTCTGGTATCAACTTTTATTTTCTCCCCTTCGTTAACAAATAATGGGACCGATACAATGGCTCCTGTTTCAAGAGTGGCTGGCTTTAGGGTATTTGTTGCGGTATCGCCCTTTTTTCCGGGCTCGCAATAAGTAATCATCAATTCTACAAAAGTAGGTGGTTCTCCAAGTATGGGTAAATCACTTTCGAAGGCCACCTTTACTTTGTCGCCTTCTTTCATAAAAGACATACCATCACCAAAATATTCTTTAGGAACAGGTACCTGGTCAAAAGTTTCGTTATCCATACAAATCAATGCGCCATTGTCTTCATATAAATATTCCATTTCTTTAAACTCTACGCGTGCAATCTCAACTTCTTCACCTGCACGAAATCTATTTTCGGCAGACTTTCCAGATTTGATATTACGCATCTTGCCCTGGTAAAATGCGCGCAGATTTCCAGGAGTTCTGTGTTGCCATTCGGTAACCACACATAACTCTCCATTATATCTGAGTATACTGCCTACGCTTACGTCTGATGTTGTTGCCATTTATTTGTTTTTTACCTGTTTTTAAAAATATCTTCAAAAAAAAACAGTGTTAATATCTGTAAAATATAACACTGTTAATAAAATTTTCGGAGTTCAAGTTATTCTTGTTCTATTACTTCAAACTGAATTGGACCTTTTACATCACGATGTAAAACTACTTCGGCTGAATACGTTCCCAAAGCTTTCACATGTTCAGCAGGCATTGAGATTTGTTTTTTATCGATGGTATACCCCATTTTTTTGAGTAAATCTGCTAAATGTTGCGAAGTTACTGAACCAAATAGTTTTCCAGATTCGCCTGCTTTCATTGGAATTGTAAGTACTATGCCTGATAATGAATCTATGATAGATTGTGCATCATCTTTAATTTTTGCGAATTTATGTGCTCTTTGCTTCACAACTTCGGCATGTATTTTTTTATTGGTTGCATTAGCAATCATTGCAAAGCCTTGTGGAATAAGATAATTCAATCCATATCCGTTTCGAACTTTTACAACATCGTTTGCAAAACCAAGATTCTTAACATCTTGTTTTAATATGAGTTCCATTTTTTTATTTTTTTATTTTTTGAAAAAAATTATTTTAGCAAATCGCCAACGTATGGCATTAAAGCTATATGACGAGCGCGCTTTACGGCTTGTCCTACTTTACGCTGATATTTCAATGATGTGCCGGTCAATCTGCGAGGTAATATCTTGCCTTGGTCATTTACAAAACGGAATAAAAAACTAGCATCCTTATAGTCTATATATTTTATTCCTAATTTTTTAAAACGACAATATTTTTTACGCTGCAACTCCATTGCAGGAGGATTCAAATAGCGTATTTCTGAATTACTTGGGGGAGCGAATTTTTTTTCCATCATTATTGAGTTTTTTCTGTTTCGATTTCTGCTTTTGGATTAGCAGCATTTTTTCTTTTCTTTTCGTTGTAAGCAATTGAATGCTTATCTAAAACAATGGTTAGAAAACGCATAATTCTTTCGTCACGCTTATATTCTATCTCAAGTTTTTTAATCGCCTCTCCTTCGGCTTTAAACTCGTATAAATGATAGAATCCCGTATTCTTTTTTTGAATAGGGTAAGCTAATTTGCGCAATCCCCAATTGTTTTCGAAAACAACCATGGCACCATTATCGGTGAGGATTTTTTTGAATTTTTGAACAGTATCTGCCACTTGTTCCTGTGATAACACCGGATTAAGTATCATTACTGTTTCGTACTGTTTTGTCATTTGTTTTTTTTAATTAGCTTTAAAAAATGAGGCGCAAAGATAGCACTTTTTACTTTTCATCTCAAAATTATTTTACTTTTTATTTAACCGGCCTTTTAACAGATTATTTGAAAACTAATACCAGAAAAAAAAATCCCCGGTATTTCTACCGGGGACAATAGCTTCTCAACGAAAATAATCTTTATTCAACTATGATTTTGCCTTTTGCAATAGGCTTACCATCAATTGTTACTGTATACAAATACATTCCAGCAGGATAATCTTTCATGTCAACATTCACGGTATTTAAATCTCCCATTGATTTAGTAAAAATAACTTTTCCCGTCAAATCCATTACATTTAATTGCTTATCATCTGTTTTATCTGTAAACACTTTCAAATTGAACACTCCATTAGAAGGATTTGGAAAAACGCTGCTTTGTACATTGTCGAAATTTTCTTCAGGTGTGAAATCTATGGCTCCTTTACAAGCTTGCTTATCGTTGTAGATGTATTCATCATCAACTAAATTATATAATAAACGGGCTTTATAAACTGCAGCACCTTCGGTGTAAGGGCAAGCCATAGACAAAGCTTTAATTTTTACGAAGTCATTTTTTAGAATATCCTGTAGCTGACCTTTGAATATTGAAATTGACATTTGATTGATAAATTGCTCATTTTGCTCTACTTTATTAAGAGGTAAAATAGCCTGGTTTTCATCTTCAATTTGTTTTAAGAGGATTTCTTTACCGAAGTTGTTGCCATTGTAATTACCTAAGTTTTTTATTAGCCTTTCTAAATTTGAAAATGACTTAATATTTGTTTGACTCAATAAGTTATACGTTTGTTGCAATTCGTTATTTTGATAAAGAACCGCTGGATTGGCTTCGATGAATTCAAGTAATGATTTCTTGATTTCCCATATAACTGCCGTATTCTTTGAATAAGGAATAGACCGTTCAATATTTTCGATGTTTTGTGGGAGAAGTGCATTATTATCAATTATTTCATTTTCAATTACTGCTTGTTTATCAGGATTAGGGTTTAAGCAGCTTGATTCACATATTCTTGGTTCACGAATAGTGTATCCCGGTGTAATAGGAGTAGCCCCAACACCGATAGCAGCATTTTGATAAGGCACTTGTAAAGAATCTTCATCAAAAGCAAGAAATTGATTTTCGCTACCCAGAGTTCCGCTCAAATCAGAATGAACGCTTAATGTTGCTGCATTGCCAAATTTTCCTTTTCCTTTTCCAGTTCCATTTTGCAAAGTATACTTTCCATAGAATACATTGTTATTAGGTTTAGAATCTTTGGTTAACGGTTGTGCTCCAATAGTGCCTCCGCTTACGCCAGCTGCGCCTATCACAAAACCATAATTTAAATATTTGAAATCATTATTTCGTATTTGTGAATTATCGCAATCACCTAAAAAAACTCCATCCCTTTATTCATTTTATCGGTGGTATTGCATCTTACCCGCGACATAGGAGTAAAAGACATACTTAGTCCTGTTTTGTTTGATAAGTAAGTGTCGCCTGTATTATTTCCGGCAAACAAGTTACAATCAACGTCAACAGAATCAGCATTTTCAATTACTAATCCGTAAGATTCCTGAACGGCACCATTATGATTGAAGTAGAATTTGTTGTCAACAATATCTGCTAAACGTGTGTTTTGAACCCAAATACCATAAGTTGCTAAATTATTTATTACATTATTGGTTATATCCAGAGTTGATACAGCATTGGGGTCATCAACTACTCTAATACCAAAATATACTTGATTATAAGATGTTACATTATCAGTATTAATTGTGTTTTGGTCGATAATAATTTTCGAGTTTTTACAATCAATCAAATCGATTGAGGCGAAACTGTTATTAATATAGTTACCAATGAAATTAAATCGCTTAAGCATACCTCCTATAACTTTTATCCCTCTTTTACAATTATCAAATTGGTTGTAATATGAGTTGATACCGTAATTCACACCATAAATTCCATTTCGGGAATTTTTGAAAACATTATTATAATTAGGAGAATTGTCAGATTTCCCGGCATTTATACTATATAACTTCCATAACTGATTTATGTCGGTCAAGTTGCCGTAACCATTTGAGTTTTCGAGATAAATACAAGATGCTTTGCCTTCATTGATTTGATCAGAAGAACGAATGTTGTTGAATAAATTATTATAAACCGTTAGATTTGAATTTATTGCATATATACCATACTCGGCTTTTTCAAAATTATTTATTGCTCCAAGTGGATTGCCAACTTTCATACTCGATACATTGTTTATCTTAATATGAGCACATGGTTTTTTACCTAAAAATGGTGGCATCATTGAATGACTTTGAGTGAAGGTGCAACCTTCTATGGTACCACGAAATTCTTTGTCATTCTTGTTCAAACATATTGAAACATAATTTGCATCGAATGTAGTATTGGTGATATAAAGTATAGGATCTCTTTCGGCATTAATTACACATTTCGCATTTGTAATATAGCAGTTGTCTAAAACAACCTGCTGATCGAATTCTGTGATCGAAATACCCTTCCACATGCTTGTGGCGCAAGTGGCATTAGAAAGAGAGCAAGTGTGAAATTCCAAGTCGTAAGCAAAATCAATAAGTCTAAGTTCAGCATCTTCGCCAAATTTGATATTCTTACAATTTGTAAAAGTATAATTAGCATCAACATAAATAACACCATTAAATAATATCTCTTCTTGCAGATTCGACACACCGAATTCATCAGCAACCCCTTTGCCGGTTAATTCACAATAATTAAAAATGGTTTCTCTAATATCCTTCATATGCGCACCAGGTTGAAAGGTAAGTGATGGAACAGGTGCCGTACAGCACTTATAATTATTCAATGTTGTATAAGTACTGTCAATACAACCTGAGTTTGAATTACTTACCATTTCAACCTTATATTTTGTAACTAGGGTTTGTGGATTAGCTGAAAAAGAAGTTCCCGTATATACAAGATTGTTTCCTTCATACCATTTATAAGTAAAACCAGATTGGGGATTGTCTATTTTTATTTGGTATGGTAATGCATCTGAACAAACATTGTAAAATGTAGCGGGAGGTGCTTGATTTGAAACAACAACTTTTACTGAGTCATAGGCAGTATAGCATTGACCATCGGTAGCATAAACTGTGTACGTTGTTGTTTTGCTTGGCTTTGCAACGGTATTGCCACTGTTTGGATTTGTAATATCCTGATTAGGTATCCAAAGGTATGAAGCAACATTATTACTGTTTCCACCTGTTAATGAAGCGGTAAGGTTAACAGGTGTTCCTTTTGCGCATACTACAGATTTTGATATCCCAACAGTTAACTGCGGACTTGGATATACTGTAATGCTTGCAGTAGCCGAAGCACCATTAATATCTGTTACCGTTATTGTGTAGGTTTTTTGCGCAGTTACACTTGCCGAAAATTTTATTACATTTTTTGAAACTAAACCTACAAGTCCAGACCCGTTAAATGTATATGATGTACCACCATTTGCAATTAAAGTTGTGGGTGTGCCAGAACAAATTTTGCTATCAACGGCTTTCCGTGTGATAGTGTTTTTCTTCTTTGAAATACGTGTACTAGAATATGGCTTCAATATCAAGGTTTGGCCGGCAGACAAAACACCGGTTGTTCTTGGGCGTCCGGCAACACTACCTTTGGTTGGGCTTCCTGTTACAAAATCCATTACGCCCCCACTACCCGGATAAACTTGCTCGTAAGTAGCATTACTTAGGTTCCATTGGTTGGAATTAATGTTGATTGTTGCTTGAGTGGCAGAAAGGTTCAAAATTATTGCTTCTTCCGCCAATGGGCCATCGAACATCCATCCATAAACTGCATCGTAATCATCCCCTATTTTAGGGCAAGCAGGGAATGATAATTTTTTACGTGACGTTGCGTTTGACATTGCATTTCCTATCATTTTTATCACAGTTCCCGGTGCAGTAAAATCGTGGGCCACAGTTGCTTGTGGGTTTGGATTGCAGGAAATACCAGGATAGTAATAAGATTCCGTTTCGAAACCTGTGCTATTATTAAACAATAATGCCCAAGTAGCATTTCCTGTAAGGGCGTGAGCACAATACTTTGTAATATTGGGATCTTCCAACAAACAAAGCGATAAGCTACCAAGGTAAAGTGCATGAGCCATTGAACCATTTACACAAGTATTTCTATCATAAATATTAAACTCTGTGATCCATGCTTCTTTTCCTGCAGCTTTTACAGTGGTGAGTTCTTCTTGAAGTTTCGAAAACCCGATAAAAGGCGCAGCCATAAAATCATTCATATTGGCAGTTGTCAAAGGTTGGCCTCCCAAATTCGCTCCCAGATAAAAATGTAAAGCTATAGCGTCAACATCATTTGAAAGAAAACTGCAAACTTCTTTGTTCCAAGTATTTCTGCGGCTGTAATCTGGCTGTGATGAGCGATTTGTTGCACCTACGGCACATATCTTTATATTGCTCAGTCCTGGCAAACCTTTAATATATGAAGACCAGTCATTCACTTTGTCAGCATAGCTTTTCGATGTTGGAAAAGACCCAACATATGAATCAAAATCATTATACAACTCATCACCCATTTCAATATATTTGGGTGTAAGATTTAAAGAATTTAGATAATACAATCCTGCTGCTTCATAGTATTTGTCAGAATTAAGTATGTTCATTGCATAAATATGAGCTGCACCGGTTTTTTCAATTGTATTCTTTAAACGGTCAAAACTGTTGTCTTTATATTTGAGATTACCCAAATCGAGGAGAAAATCGTCATCATGGGGTAACTTTGATTCATCCTTAATTGAGCCTAAATGCCAATCCCAAAAATTCCCATATGTACCCGGTGGGAATCGCAAGTTTCCAATGCTCATCTTATCCAATGAATCAACTAACCAATTGTCATCAATGTAGGGAAAATCAGCATCAGTGCGCACTGTATTGGCACTATTCAGACCCATATAATCTGCGGGTATGGGTGTTGAAATTGACATTCCAACGTTAATGTTTTGACCATTCGAGTTGGTTGCGCATATAAATAGCGCTAGAATCAAGAATTTTGAAAACAAATTAATTTTTTTCATCTTTTTAGATTAGCTTATTGAATTAGAACAATTATTAATATTAAATGGGAATCGCGAACGACTGAGTGCAAAGAAAGTATTCTTTTTGAATTACCCCATGAAAGTTGGTTTTTACCCACCCAATTTGTTATCTTGCTTACAAATTTAACCTGCCCTATGATTAAGATAAATAAGATAACAATGCGTAAATAATTGATAAACAATATTTTACATTTTTCATTTTATAGCGATTTGCCAATTTTGTGAATAACTGCCAATTAGAAAAAGTTATTAACATTCGCCTACTTTTGATGTTATATCGCCTACATATCACCGATTACTGCCCAAATTTTCATCGTTCACGTTTTTTTGGATAGTTGACTATGCACCATTAGGTGTTTGACATTTTATTGAATTCAATAATTCCTTGCAGGAAAATGTTTTATCGGATAAATAAAATAATTTTGTGCCCATTATGTCTGATATCATCAAACTTTTACCTGATTCTGTTGCCAATCAAATAGCGGCCGGTGAAGTTATTACCCGCCCTGCATCTGCCGTAAAAGAGCTTCTTGAAAACAGCATTGATTCCGGTGCTACAGATATAAAATTGTATATTAAGGATGCCGGAAAAACATTGGTTCAAGTTGTTGATAATGGCTGTGGAATGAGCGAAACCGATGCCAGAATGTGCTTTGAGCGCCATGCTACCAGTAAACTATCCAAAGCCGAAGATTTATTCAATATACGTACAAAAGGTTTTAGAGGTGAGGCCATGGCCGCTATTGCTGCAATTGCCCAGCTGGAAATGAAGACCCGTAAGCACGAAGATTCTATAGGAACACTTATTGAAATAGAAGGTTCGGTTTGTAAAAAGCAAGAACCCACCACTTGTTCGGCAGGAACAAATATCAGTGTAAAGAATTTATTTTTCAATGTGCCTGCGAGGAGAAATTTTTTGAAATCGAACAACCAGGAAACACGACATATAATTGATGAATTTGAAAGGGTCGCATTACCACACTACGAATTAAGTTTTTCTCTCATACATAATGGGCTTGAGGTGTACTCTCTTAAGCCTGCCAATTTTAGGCAACGTATATGTTCACTCATGGGTAGTAATTACAACGAACGGTTGGTGCCTGTAGAAGAAGATACAACCATTATAAGCATTAGTGGGTTTGTTTGTAAACCCGAATTTGCAAAACGTACCCGTGGCGAACAATATTTTTTTATCAATAATAGATTTGTAAAGGATGCTAATTTACATTATGCAGTATTTAGTGGTTTCGAAGACTTGCTTCCCAAAGAAACACATCCTTCATATTTTTTAAAAATAGAAATTAACCCGGCTCAAATTGATATAAATATACATCCTACAAAAACGGAAATTAAATTTGAGGACGAGCGTTCGGTGCATGCAATTTTAAGGGCAGCAGTTAAACGCTCGTTAGGCCGGTTTAGCATTTCGCCTTCGCTCGACTTCGATCACGAAAAATCGCTCGACCTGCCATTGTCCAAAATGGACGAATTGCCAAAGGCGCCACAAATAAAAATCACTCCGGGTTACAATCCTTTCAAGGCAGACAATTATGTGGCCCCCGAAAAAAAATCTTCTTTCCCAATTCCCGAAAATCAAGAAGTAAATTTAAACAACTGGAAAAAAATACAAGAAGAATTTGGTATTGAAACTGTTGGCAAAAAAAATGATGTTCCAACCACAATAGAACATTCATTTTTAAGTTCTCATCACAAACAAGATTTAGCCGAAAACATTTTTCAAATTAAAAATGCATTCATTGTTTTGAAAACCAATGACGAAGTTTGGATTGTAGACCAACAAGCAGCGCACGAAAAAATATTGTACGAAAAAACGCTGGCTCAAATGAATAATCATGAAACAGCAAACCAACAACAACTTTTTCCTGTTACTATAACTGTTACTGCGCAGGATTTTCAATTACTCAAAGAAATTATGCCCGATTTAAAATTGATGGGTTTTGATATCAATGAATTTGGTGTCAACACTTTTGTGTTGCATGGTATGCCGGGATATATTACAAAAGGTGGCGAGCAAAAATTAATTGAATCGATTATTGAACAATATAAACATCAAAGCAAAGATTTTAAAATTGATAGCAAAAATAAATTAGCTGTGAGTGTTGCCAAAGAACTTTCTATAAAAAAGGGACAACTGCTTTTCGAAAAAGAAATGAAACATTTGATACAGGATTTAATGTTGTGCAATAATCCTTCAACAGGATTGCAAGGAAAAGCAATAATATATAAAATGGGTAGTGAAGATCTTTCAAAAATATTTGATAAATAGCAAATGAGTTACAACTCTTATCAACCTTTCAATGCAAATCAAATGCCTCCAGCGGTGAAGGTTATTTTATTTACAAATATTGGTTTATGGCTTGTTTCTTATCTTTTATACACCAAAGCCAATTTCGATTTATCTAATCATCTTGCATTATTCAATTGGGGTTCGGTAAATTTTCGCCCATGGCAATTTATTACTTATGGCTTTATGCATTCGTTTTTAAATAATAGTGGAAGCATAGATTTTTGGCACATCATGGGTAATATGTTTGGCCTCTATTTTTTTGGCAGCCACCTCGAACGTTTTTGGGGCACAAGGAGGTTTGTAATTTTTTATTTTGTGTGCTTGTTGGGAGCGGTTATTATTTACTGGGGATATAATATGTATTCGCAAAGTGCCATGGTTAGCGAAACCAAAATGACAATTGACAATATTACACCATTCGATTTTTACAATTATATTTCGAAGCACGAAGAGGTTAAAGAATCTATTGGAAAAGAAAACCTTGATAAGTTTTACTCTGCATGGAAACAACATCCAAATGATACTTCGTTTGAAAATGAAGCTAAAGGATATTTAAACAACATACTCGATTCGTTGACCAACGGCTCAAGAATAGTAGGTGCTTCGGGTGCCGTATTTGGAATATTGCTGGCATTTGCCATGTTGTTTCCAAATACGTTGATAACTCCTTTAATTGGTTTTCCTATCAAAGCAAAATATTTTGTTCTTTTATATGGCATTGTCGAATTCTATTCTGTAATTGCAAATGTTCCGGGCGACAGTGTTGCGCATATAGCACATTTGGGTGGTATGCTAACTGCATTTGTGCTTGTAAAACTATGGCATCGATAACTAATTATTCTAAAAAAATATCAATCGCAACAGACTTATGAGTAAGTGGTTGAACGAACTTAAAATTACTTTTTCTACCAATAATGCTACCATGAAATTGCTCATGATTAATGTAGCTGTTTTTGTTGTGTACAACATTATTTTTGTGACCGAATTATTTTTTAATTCCAATGCCCCGGTATCATCATTGATTTCAAACAATTTAAGTTTGCCCTCTTCTTTTTCGTTAGTGATTTTTAAACCCTGGAGCTACTTTACTTATATGTTTTTTCATACCGATGTATTCCACATTCTATTCAATATGCTTGCGCTTTATTGGATAGGAAATTTATTTGAAGAATATCTCGGCAGTAAAAAATTAGTTGCTGTATACATTGTTAGTGGCTTATGCGGAGGGTTGCTATTTCAGTTGGCATATAATACCTTGCCTTTGTTTTCAAGTGTGGCAGCGGGTTCGCAATTAATAGGCGCATCGGCTGGTATAGTAGGGTTAATGGTTGCCACGGCAGTACTTATTCCCAACCATGAAGTGATGTTGATACTACTTGGTCAGGTAAAATTAAAATGGCTGGTTATTGTTTTGGTACTATTGTTTTATTTCAATATTCCGAAGAGTAATGCCGGTGGCGAAATATCGCATTTAGGTGGCGCTTTGTTCGGTTATTTATTTATGATTTATTTGCGCAAAGGAACCGATCTCACTAAATGGATGCAAAATATTTTAGGTATTTTTACAAATGAGCGCAAAACAAAAATGCGCATTCTTGAAAAAACAAAATTGAATGACGAACAATATAATCAACGAAAAAAAATAATGGAAGAAACGGTTGATTCTATTTTAGATAAAATAAATAAGTCGGGATACAATAGTTTGACAAAGGAAGAGAAGGATATTTTGTACCGCGCCAGTAACCGTAAAAGTTAACCCCAACCCAAATTTAAACCATTGCAAAGTAACATCATAATTAAAATACGAAGAGCCTGCCATATTACAATTGTAATAATGTCAATTGTATTTGCTGTGCTGCTTACATTATCTATAATGGCGCCATCACTCAATCCCGAAAAATGGCCCATTGCTATTTTGTTTTCTTTATTCTTTCAATATTTTTTTATCATCAATTTTATTCTTGCCATTTACTGGTTGGTGCGGCAAAGGCTTTACATCATACTTCCTCTTTTTCCATTGGTAATGGGGTACAATATTTTTGCACGCAGTTTCAATATTATCATAAAAGATGAAGTGGAAACCAATCGGCCGAAGATAAATTTGCTTACTTACAATACACGCCTTTTCGATTTGTATAACTGGTCGCACAATTTAGAAACGCGTGCTAAAATGTTTAACTATATAAAGGATACAAAATCGGATATTATTTGCCTCCAGGAATTTTATACCGATGATAACCCGAAGTCGAAATTTTCCAATATCGATACCTTGAAACAAATCACAGGATTGAAATACGAAACGCATCATTATACAACCACATTACATAAAACCGAACATTGGGGCATTGTAACTTACTCACGTTTTCCCATTATCAACTCAGGAGTGTTTGATTTTGATGGACCCAATAATAACAGTTGTATTTTTTCTGATTTTATTATTCGGGGCGATACATTTCGTGTTTATAATTTGCATTTAGAAAGCATACGGTTTGCAAAAAATGATTATACTTTTATCGACAATATTGAAAAAGAAAATCCCGAAAACTTTAATTGGAGATATGCCGGTACAATAGCTAAAAAATTAATGACTGCATCGGTAGCACGAGGCAAGCAAGCCGAACGTATACATCAACATATATTGAAATGCCCTTACCCGATATTAGTTTGTGGCGATTTTAACGATACTCCCGCATCATACACTTACAGTGTTATTTCTCCATACTTGAAAGATGCTTTCCATAGCGGCAAAATTGGTTTTGGTGCTACTTATAACGGCCCGTTTCCTGCTTTTCGAATCGATCAGGTGTTATACTCTCCATACTTAAAAAATCTTAGTTACACTATCGACAAAATCCCCTATAGCGATCATTTTCCAGTGAGGGCGGTTTTTCAGTTGCCGTGATTTTACTAAACGAAGCAAGCAACAATAATTTTGTTGAAAGTATTAAAGCATAAAGCTTCCTCCGTTACTTTTTTCGACTTATTAGTTGATGGCATTGCTTTGCTATAGGGTTGATTTTTCTCCAAAGGCGATCATGAATGCCTGATCAATTTGATGGCATTTTAGCTCTGCCTTGTTTTTAAAATAGTTATTAACTTATTTTTCGCATTCCATTTATTAGCAATAATTTTGAAGGAAATTAATATTCTAAATCTTCTAACCTTAAAAAAATGGAAAAACTAAACCTATTCGATTCGCTTGTTTTTATTGTGCCAGGAATGCTGTTGGCAATTTTTATTCACTTCCTATTATTACCATACTGTAACTTGGTTGCTTTACTAAACCTGGAAAATGAAATTGTTCTAGGCATACTCATTTTGTTCTTCTCTTATACATTTGGTTTAATCATTTCAGCAATTTCTAATTTCGTGGAATCAATGTTTGATAAACTGCCTACGAAACATCCATTGATTAAATATTTTTCGCCTGAGTATAAAGACGGTATTGGAATGCAATCTTCAATCCAAGCCCAAAAAATATTTGACTTTAAAATTTATGACAGCAATGGCTTGATCGACATAAATAAAGCAAACAATCTTTTCGATTTGATGCGTGAATATGTGAACCAAAAAGATAAGGCGAATGTTAGCAAATTGCTAATTACTCAAGCATCTTTTTTGCGCAATTTAATGGGTTTGGCTTTTATTTGTTTGCTCATTACTGTTGCGGTTTTTAGTTTCAAAAAAATAAGCCATTCACAATTTTATTTTTGCAATACAACTTTAAACATAAGGGCATATCAATTATTACTTGCCCAGTTCTTATCTGTTTTCTTATTCAGGTATATGTCTGTAATCCGCTATAAGCAGTGGTTTAAGGCTGTAATACTTGAGTTCCATGTGAACACTTTTGTACAAGCCGAATCAAAATAAAATTCTATACTTATTTCTAAACTTAATAATTTTAAAAAAATGGAGAAAATAATTTCCGAGGCGGTAATGCGCCCAAAAGCAAATTTAATGCACGAGCTCCAATGACAGAGTTCGAATATTACACAGCAAGTAAAGAGCCTGATTTGGCCATTTTTTACAACACGGCCAAAGACAATATTGAAAAATATATTGGTAATTTAGAAGGTAATGTAATTTTCAAATTACTCCCGAAAATCTTTACAAAGAAGATAAGACTTTCAAATTTAAAGACTCAACGTTTGCTTTTTTGCGTGTGTATATTTGGAAGGGAAATAAGGAAAACAAAAATTCGTCGGGGCAAGTAGTAACAGAAAATGAGAATAATATGATTTGCAAGGTGTTGCTAAAATTAGCCGCAATTCGAAATTTTCATTCGCACTATTGGCATGAAAGTACAGAACTGAAATTCGAACCTGGATTTGTTTGATTTTGTAAATGAAAAATTAAAGCATGCATATGATAGTATCAAAAGTAAAAATAGTGACACTTTTAAGTTTGACCAAAGCTTTATGAAATATCCTTGGTTTAAAGATAAATTTATAACAAGGGAAGGCAGGGTTATATTTTTATCTTTCTTTCTTAATTCTGGTGAAATGTCGGCATTATTGCAACAACGTCAAGGCAGTAAAAATACATCAGATATTCCCAATTTAAAATTTAAATTACAGCTTTATACTTACTACTGCCACCGCGAAGGTGCTGCATTTGATAATACAGGAATAAAAAATGAACACCTCGAGTTGCTTAACGAAACAGACAAACAAAAACTATTATTTGGCAGACATGCATCGCGTATTTTAAATTACTTGAACGATATACCAACTTATTTCGATAATGAACAATATCAGTTTTTGAAAATTGAAAAGATGTAATTATAAATGTTGAAACCGCAGCACACTTAATTATTTTTATTGAGGATAATAAATTACTTGCTCAAATTAAGTTTATGGAATATGTACACACCAATTACGATAGTGAAAACGAAAATGAAACAAAAAAGGAAATCGAAAAAAAGAAGCGTGAACAATGGTTGGAGTTTCGCAATTCGACTGATGACAAATTTGTATTCGAAATTTCGTTTAACACTTTAAAAAAAAATTGTGCTTGATATTTTGATTGGTTTTAAAAAAGAAGAAGAGTTTTATAAAGTTGTGCAGAATATAAGCCTTTTAAGATTGGATTTTTATAATCAGTTGACTCATCTTGGTAATAAATTGATCACTTTAGAATCAGTTATGTTTAAAAATCCGTTGAAAAAAGATATTGAAATTGGAGAGCAAAATATTAGAGACGATTTTAAATTTTACAATTTACACCAATTGAGAAATATGCAGATTGGAAACACAAAACAAACTGAAACGACCCTTATCAATTGGCTAGCAAATTTTGAAAAAGGTAAAGTAAATGAACCCAAAACAAGGCGAAAACTTGCTAATTTACTCAGGCCAATAAATGCCAATTTTGAATTTGAAAAAGGCGATACACGCTTATCTGATGAATCACCTGAAGCAATCATTTTTCACCTTAATTATTTTTATAAAGGCGTAGATAAAGACCAAACTACAGAGCGCGACACAACTATAAAAGCAAGGCGTAGTGACCATTTTTTAAATTGGGGAGTTCGCTTCTTAATAGACTTTAAAATTATTAAGGATGCCTATTACGAATTTGAAGATTACTTAGATCCTATTGCTACAGATGCATCAACAAACGAAAAGTATTATAAATTGCGTAAAAGGAAATATGCACAAACAATTCCACAAAACTTTCGTTTGCGAATTACCGAAAACCAACTAAACATTGCTATTCCTAAAAAAGAAAATCCTGACCCAAATAATGCCCATGATTTCTTCCTTTTAAGGATTGGTGAAAAATGCCTTCGTTTTATTTTGCTTCATTATTTTTATACCAAACAAAATCATCAACTTAATAAATTGTTTTCTAAGGACGCAGGCATTACAGATGACTTATCTAAAATATTTAATCACTACCAAAGCAACGAACCGATTGATTTTAATAAACTAAGTATTATTGAAGAATTTGCAGTACCGGAATTTTTGAAAGTGAATTCTCTAATTAGTAACACTAGTCCATTTAAAGAAAAAAAAGATGTTGTAAAATATTTTCACGATGCCCTTGAAAAGCGTATTAGTGAATGCAAAGCAGACCTCGACCGCTTACCAAAACTTTCGCGCAAAGAAAAAAATGAAACCGTTTTAGAGTATTATAAATATTTTGATTTTACTAAAGTTAAGGACAATAAGTTTTTGCGTAAAAACGAGTACGAACAAATGAGTATTGCCCATTATTTTCTTAATATAAATTACAATGCTATTTGGGACAAGCTAAAAGAATATAAGCTATACGATAAAAGGGCAAAGGAAAATGAGAACCGTATACCAACAGCAATTATCGACTTGATAATGGCCAGCAATTCGTTAGATGATTTATATTCAAATGTAATAATGAATATAAAAAGCTACTTAGAAAATAACATGATAATATTAAAGAGCAATTTTTTAAGAACAAAGATTTTATAGAGTTAGCACGCCTTGCTTCTATACACTTACCCGATGCGCTTTAAAATATTTTAATAAAACAAATGAAGTAATATTACGCAATAGTTTTACGTATAAGCAATAGCCAAAACATTCCTTTTTCTATACACGCATCATTGATAGAGAAATTTTTATTCCCAAAAGAGTATGTATTAGCATTAGAAAGAATAGCTAAAAATGAAGAGGCAGATAATTTGTTTTATGGCTTTAGAATAAACCCTGCGAATGATAAAGTTTTAAATGCTCAATATTATGATGTGCCAAACATATTGGTAGCATTGGGAGTTGACGATAAAAAACTAAAACGTAAATTGATTGGTGAAATAAATGAAACCAAGCTACAAGATATTTTCTTATGTAAAATTGCATTGTAATTAACGAAATTCAATATAGAAATAGTTAATCAAATTGAAAAAAATTCTATTAGGATTCTTAAAACTTCTGATTTGTTTAGTGAAGAAATCACAATAAAATTGAAAAAACAGGAGCATAGTGGTATTAAGCGTAATAATTATTCAAAAGCAGAATGGGATAATATCCCAACCCAAGTATAAATTAAAATACGGCTGCACCAAACAGATGATTTTATTTTCAAAATTCAAAAAACAAATTGTTTGCAGCCGCCATACATTAGCAAATAGAATAAAAGAAGAAAAATCGCTATACGCCAACTTCCCCTTAATAATGGATGCTTTGATAGAAAAAGAAAGCGCAATGAAAGAAGGCATACAACTTGGCGAACTGATACAAGAGCGAAAAATTGTTGCCAATCTAGGTAAGGAATTATTTAAACAAATAATGGATTGGGAAAAGGAATCAATTTTAAAAATGTATTCATCAGATTGTATTAAAATTGCAGAAATTGAAGAGCAAAAAAGGGTTCACCAGGAAATAAAAAACGCAAATGCCACTAAAGATTTAAGCAAATTATATTTCATGCATTTTTTTAAACTCGAGGATGTAGTTTATAATAATGTGCTATTCGAAAAATTAAAATTAGTGCGTAATCAAACTTTACATAGTGATATGCCTTTGCTTGGCAGTTTTAGATTCATCACTATGCCTGACACAGCATTAGGTAAGTTGTTGAATATTATAAAACCTATTGGCCGCGACAAAAGCGAGATTAATATTTATGAACTACAAAAATAAAAATGGCTTAATTTTTAAATTTTCATAGCGTATGGCACAGTTTTTTAAATGGATTAATGGCGCAAAGCCAACTCTATTAATCATTTTGGCTTAGTTAGATGTGAAAGCCCTTGATTTGAAGGGTTACAACACCTCTTGTCGGCTATTATCTTTTCCCAATTGGATGTGAAAGCCCTTGATTTGAAGGGTTACAACACCTTAGGTTTAATATACCTAACCGAGTCAACTGATGTGAAAGCCCTTGATTTGAAGGGTTACAACACCTAGTAAATATTTTATAACCTTTTTCTTTTAGATGTGAAAGCCCTTGATTTGAAGGGTTACAACACCTATTTTTGGTATAACTCCCATTGATATTTGGATGTGAAAGCCCTTGATTTGAAGGGTTACAACACCTCATACCCGCTTTATCAAGCACCAAACCACGATGTGAAAGCCCTTGATTTGAAGGGTTACAACACCCATAAAGCGTGTCGTAAATCGTTTGCCCTAGATGTGAAAGCCCTTGATTTGAAGGGTTACAACACCTAACCTTTTTTGTTCCATGTTGATTTTCATGATGTGAAAGCCCTTTATTTGAAGGGTTACAACACCATCATTCAGCGTTGGTAGTATGGCGCCTTTGATGTGAAAGCCCTTTATTTGAAGGGTTACAACACCAGGGTATGCTATACCTTTGTTCATGTAAAGATGTGAAAGCCCTTTATTTGAAGGGTTACAACACCATATCCTTCTTCTTTAGCAGAAGCGCCTGAGATGAAAGCCCTCTTTATTTGAAGGGTTACAACACCACCGTAGCGTATTACACAACAAAACAGCAGATGTGAAAGCCTTTATTTGAAGGGTTACAACACCTCCAGTGATCTGTAAATGTATCTGTTTCAGGATTGAAAGCCCTTTTAGTTGAAGGGTCACAACACCCGTTCTTGTATTCGTTGGATAACCGAAGTAGATGTGAAAGCCCTTTATTTGAAGGGTTACAACACCAACTTCTTAATGCATTTTGTATATCTCCACGATGTGAAAGCCCTTTATTTGAAGGGTTACAACACCTACGATAAAGATCTCCCCGCTATCGGGGTTGATGTGAAAGCCCTTTATTTGAAGGGTTACAACACCTCCACCCCCATCACCTTCATAGCAGCATCCGATGTGAAAGCCCTTTATTTGAAGGGTTACAACACCATACGTTAGTTCAGCAGGAAATTTCGAGAAGATGTGAAAGCACTTTATTTGAAGGGTTACAACACCGCACCATGCTACTTTACTTTTCTCTTAGATGTGAAAGCCCTTTATTTGAAGGGTTACAACACCGCAATGGCTGTTTAGCTGCAAAATTTTTTGATGTGTAAGCCCTTTATTTGAAGGGTTACAACACCACTATTGATATACATTGCCCGGCTTCTTTGGATGTGAAAGCCCTTTATTTGAAGGGTTACAACACCCGTAATACCAAGTTTTACAAGGAAGGTCAAGATGTGAAAGCCCTTTATTTGAAGGGTTACAACACCCAGCAGCAGATGTTGAAGTAATTTTAACAAGATGTGAAAGCCCTTTATTTGAAGGGTTACAACACCCAAACTTAATGTTGTTGCAAAATCTGCTTCGATGTGAAAGCCCTTTATTTGAAGGGTTACAACACCACCATGCTCTTTAGCAAAAGCTAATGTTCTGATGTGAAAGCCCTTTATTTGAAGGGTTACAACACCACCGCCCCTGCATTCAAAGTGTGTGCTGGTGATGTGAAAGCCCTTTATTTGAAGGGTTACACCACCACTGAATGTATTTTCTGTGCCAAACACATTGATGTGAAAGCCCTTTATTTGAAGGGTTACAACACCGCAATGTGCGTACCGAAAAAAAATTGACGAGATGTGAAAGCCCTTTATTTGAAGGGTTACAACACCTGGTAGATATCGCTGCCAATAGACAAACTTGATGTGAAAGCCCTTTATTTGAAGGGTTACAACACCTGTATTGGTACCCCAACATGTATTGGCTTGGATGTGAAAGCCCTTTATTTGAAGGGTTACAACACCCTGTGAGTGGGCTTGTACTGCCCATCATACGATGTGAAAGCCCTTTATTTGAAGGGTTACAACACCTTGCTTGCTCCGTTTGCTTCGTTTCATACAGATGTGAAAGCCCCTTTATTTGAAGGGTTACAACACCGCTCATGGCGCGGCCAATCATTGCGCTATGGATGTGAAAGCCCTTGATTTGAAGGGTTACAACACCTTATACTCAGGATGTTCAGCAAGATAGATTGATGTGAAAGCCCTTGATTTGAAGGGTTACAACACCGTCCCAATGGTAGCTTTTCAGCATTGCCTTGATGTGAAAGCCCTTGATTTGAAGGGTTACAACACCTTACACACATGCCTGGTGTTATCCTTCAATGATGTGAAAGCCCTTGATTTGAAGGGTTACAACACTAGCAATGGAATTAAACTATCAGCAAGCATCGATGTGAAAGCCCTTGATTTGAAGGGTTACAACACCACCAAAGGCATAGGTAAAGACCATTTAAAAGATGTGAAAGCCCTTGATTTGAAGGGTTACAACACCATGTGTTTATTTGCATCACAATTAAATACAGATGTGAAAGCCCTTGATTTGAAGGGTTACAACACCTTCTTTAAGTTTGGATTTAAATCTAAACCTGATGTGAAAGCCCTTGATTTGAAGGGTTACAACACCAATGTCTAGCTTATCAAAGAAAAATGGAATGATGTGAAAGCCCTTGATTTGAAGGGTTACAACACCCAACAACCTGTGCTGCAGCTTGGTTTTCCGGATGTGAAAGCCCTTGATTTGAAGGGTTACAACACCGATATATGGCTTGTGATCGAATCGCCATTTGATGTGAAAGCCCTTGATTTGAAGGGTTACAACACCATTGGTTTAGGACGCTATTCAAGATGTCTTGATGTGAAAGCCCTTGATTTGAAGGGTTACAACACCAATAAATTCGTTGTCAAACGTGTAGCCTACGATGTGAAAGCCCTTGATTTGAAGGGTTACAACACCTGCGTTTACACGAAATTCGTACCCAAAGTAGATGTGAAAGCCCTTGATTTGAAGGGTTACAACACCTTTTCATTTGCGATTCTATTTTCCAAAACAGATGTGAAAGCCCTTTATTTGAAGGGTTACAACACCTGACCATTCAAGATAGTAAGGTTCATATTTGATGTGAAAGCCCTTTATTTGAAGGGTTACAGCACCTGGTTCTTATCTGCTGCCTTTTGCTTCGCTGATGTGAAAGCCCTTGATTTGAAGGGTTACAACACCATCCCACCATTGGCGAATATGTAGTTCAAAGATGTGAAAGCCCTTGATTTGAAGGGTTACAACACCACATCATGATGATTGTCAAAGAACTGATTTGATGTGAAAGCCCTTGATTTGAAGGGTTACAACACCAATTCGTTGAATGAACCATTTTTAAGAATTGATGTGAAAGCCCTTGATTTGAAGGGTTACAACACCTTGTCGGCAGTTTCTTGTGGAATAATTATTGATGTGAAAGCCCTTTATTTGAAGGGTTACAACACCCATTTAGCTTTCCATCTGAATATAAGGTTTGATGTGAAAGCCCTTTATTTGAAGGGTTATAACACCTTAAGTCTTGGTCGGTTGTTAGGATGATTTGATGTGAAATCCCTTTATTTGAAGGGTTACAACACCAATAAATTCGTTGTCAAACGTGTAGCCTACGATGTGAAAGCCCTTGATTTGAAGGGTTACAACACCTGCAACTTCAGACACTCGATTGTCAGCGTGATGTGAAAGCCCTTTATTTGAAGGGTTACAACACCTGTACTAAAGGCATAAAAAATGACAATAAGATGTGAAAGCCCTTTATTTGAAGGGTTACAACACCTATCAACTACATACTGTTTATGTATTATCCGATGTGAAAGCCTTTGATTTGAAGGGTTACAACACCACCATCCTGTTGCATCAATAAAATGACCTCGCTGTGAAAGCCCTTCATTTGAAGGGTTACAACACCATTTTAAAAAATAGTTGTTTAAATTTTATGTTAGTAGTTGTTAGTATACACCTTTGCAATCCCAACCATTAATTTTACTTTTGCCGACCAAAATAAAAAGTGATGAAGGTTTGTAATAATATTCTCGAAGCCATAGGAAATACACCAATGGTGCGTCTCAACAAAGTAACCGAATCGGTAAGTGCTACGGTGTATGCCAAGGTCGAAACATTTAATCCGGGCAATTCGATTAAAGATCGTATGGCAGTAAAAATGGTTGAAGATGCCGAGAAGGCTGGACTGCTAAAACCGGGTGGCACCATCATAGAAGGCACAAGCGGCAATACAGGAATGGGCCTTGCAATTGCTGCCATTGTAAAAGGATACAAATGCGTATTCACCACCACGGATAAACAATCGAAAGAAAAAGTTGATGCACTGAAAGCTTTTGGTGCTGATGTAATTGTATGCCCTACCAATGTTGAGCCCGAAGATCCACGTTCATACTATTCAGTTTCGTCACGCCTTGCAAAAGAAATTCCCAATTCGTGGAAAGCAAACCAATACGATAATTTATCGAACAGGATGGCGCATTATGAGCAAACAGGCCCTGAGATATGGGACCAAACCGATGGGAAAATTACCCATCTTGTTGTGGGTGCAGGAACGGGCGGAACTATATCGGGCACAGGAAAATATTTGAAAGAAAAAAATCCTAACATAAAAGTGTGGGCAATAGATACGTATGGTTCGGCATTGAAAAAATACCATGAGCAAGGCGTGCTCGATCAAAACGAAATTTATCCTTACGTAACCGAAGGCATAGGCGAAGATTTTATTCCCGAAAATTACGATTTCAAAGTGATAGACCATTTCGAAAAAGTGACCGATAAAGATGCCGCAGTAATGGCGCGCGAGTTGGTGGCCAAAGAAGGTATATGGGTTGGCTACAGTGCCGGCAGTGCTGTGATGGGCGTGTTGCAAATGAAAGATCAACTTAAACCAACAGATGTTGTTGTTGTTATTTTTCACGATCATGGTTCGCGCTATATTGGTAAATTATTTAACGATAACTGGATGCGCGAAAAAGGATATCTCGATAAAAAAGGGTTTACAGCAAAAGATTTAGTAGGCGACAATGCGCACAAAAATTTGATAACCATAGAGGCTTCGGAGCCCGTTTCTAAAGCTATAAAATTAATTACCGAAAACGATTATTCGCAAATACCTGTTACCGAAAACAAGCGAATAATGGGCGCTATCGGCGAGAATCATATTTTTAATGAAATGGTAAAGAACCCCGACATACATCACCACCCGATAAAAAATATTATGCAAACTGCCTTGCCTTTTGTTGATATTTCTACCAGCCTCGATGCTTTGTCGGCCATGATAAATGCCGAAAATAATGTTGTGCTTGTTCGCGATTTTAAATCCGACAGCACTTACATTATTACCCGCCACGATATTATGCAGGCCCTGGCAAAATAATTATTTTTGAAATTTAGTTTTAACCATGCCTGTATACGTTGACCAACTTAGCCGACAGGTAAACATTATATCATCGCCACTAAGGATTGTATCGCTAGTGCCATCGCAAACCGAATTGCTTTTCGATTTGGGAGCTGGAAATAGAGTAGTGGGTGTAACAAAATTTTGCATTCATCCTGCCGAAGCTATTGCCACAACTACAATAGTTGGTGGAACAAAACAAATTAAGCATGATGTAATCAAAGCATTACAGCCCGATTTAATAATTGCTAATAAAGAAGAAAACACCAAAGAGGATTTAGAATTGCTGATGCAACATTATCCGGTATGGATAAGCGATATTAAAAATTTGAATGATGTGTTTTCTATGATTGCTAATGTTGGGGAAATTATTGGGAGAGAAAATGAAGCCAAAAAGCTGAATTTGGAAATTAAAAAAGGTGCAGCAATTTTAGCTGAGAAAGCAACTTCATTCAAAACAGGAAAGCGTGTTGCTTATTTTATTTGGTACAAACCATGGATGGTGGCCGCCAATGATACATTCATACATTCGATGCTTGAACTATGTGGTTGGCAAAATGTATTTGACACACGCCAAAGGTATCCGGCCATTGAAATAGAAGAACTAATAAAATTGAATCCCGAAATTATATTGTTATCAAGCGAACCCTTCCTTTCAAAACAAAACACATAGATATGCTAAAAGCCGTATGCCCCAAGGCGCAAGTAATATTGACCGATGGCGAAATGTGGAGTTGGTATGGTTCGAGGTTAACAAAAGCATTGCCTTACTTATGTGAAACAATTTCCGGGTTCGAATAAAACCTTTTTGGTTTTTTTTATTGATAACAATAATTAGTTTTGCCGCCCACCAATAGTTCGGGGTGTAGCGCAGTCCGGTAGCGTATCAGCATGGGGTGCTGGAGGTCGCTGGTTCGAATCCAGTCACCCCGACAAAAAATTTAATCCTGCTTGTGCAGGATTTTTTTTTGCCCAAAAAGTACTTTATTGTTTTTAAACGTATATTATTACCGTTAGTGCAAACAACGCAATGAGTAAAACCATTTTACAACAATATTTTTAGTCATGTTACAACCCTTGTAGCATTTCAATATCGAAAATAGGTTATGTGTTTAATAAATTCGTTTGCTGATATATTCTTGATTTAGTTATTGTTGCCGAATACTGCTATCATTTGTTTGCTTTCTTTTATGAATGTTGGTGATAGCACTTTGTAAGATACGCTGTTTGGTCTGTTGTTTATACGTGAGGCAAATATATAAGTAATAAGGGTGTCGCCAATTTTTATTTGCAGGAGCGTATCGGGCATTTGTAAATTGAGCGAATGTATAGCAAATACTTGTATGTATGTTGTAACACATTACTCTACCGGTTGTAATAATTATTTTTGTATATTTGTAAAAAATAACGGGTTGAAAAATTGATATGAAGCAAACAGAAATAAAAACAGACGCTCGCTTATAAGTTAGCATTTTAATAATTAATACAATGGAAGTAAAAGCAATAGTTCAAGAAATTCAACGGTTACCCTTAGCAAAACGATTTTGGGTAATGGAACAAACTTTAAAGTCTATTAAGAAAGAAGAGTTGAGCCAACAGGTAGATACTGATTTTGACGATGAAAAAGACATATCTTTTTCCGCTCTTTCAGTAAGTGAAAAATCATTAGCCAAAGATTGGCTATCTACCGAAGATAATCGTTGGGATACAATTTTATAACCTATGTACAAACAAGCTGATATTGTAGTAGTCAAGTTTCCTTTTACTGACGGTTCTGAATTTAAAAAACGTCCTGCCCTAATTGTTTCAAATGAAGCCGTAAATAAAACTGGCGATTATTTGATTGTACAAATTACTTCTAAACTCAATAACGATGATCTTTCTATAGCTATTAATGATGTCGATTGTTTGCAACCCTTACCACTAAAAAGTTATATCCGAATACACAAGATGTTTACAGTTCACAAGAGCTTAGTACTCTCTAAAATTACGGATGCTAAACCTGATTTTCTTAAATCGGTTACCGATAAAGTTTGTAGTTTGATAAAAAGTTAAAGCCAATGCCAGGAGTGGGTTTTACGAATACGCAACTCAACATTACCTTCGGCATTTGTAATCATTAATTTGCTATTCTCTTTTAGCTTCATCTTTTGGCTCTTATTTTGCAAACGCTTAAATGCCTTGGGGATACTCCCTAATTTTGGTCTTCCTGTTTTACTTCTGCTCATTTTTTTTAATAATTGTAAAAATTCGATTAAACCGGGTTGTTACTATTTGTATTGTCTCATCATAAATTTGTTGCAAAACATCTGGATGCTATTTGTTTGCAAGGTTATAAATCAGACCAATTTTACCAATTAAAATATTTTATAAACAATGGATTAATTCGTGTTTTTTTTTCGGAAGACTTAATAATTAAAGAAATGTATACCATTTATTCATCTGCTGCAATTTCTTCTCCGATTCCAATAGAATCACATTCCGCTAAAACTTGATTCATAATTTTAGTTATCTTCCTTATGCTCTCAATTATTTATATGTTATGAAAAAACCATTTCCTAATCCGTTCCAATTAGCAAACTCCACCGCCAACGGATCCAAGCTCAAAAACCTGGCAACATCGCAATCATAAAAACGGGCACCGCGGTAATCGAGGCCGGTTTCTTCGTCACGTTGGTGGTGGGTGGTGAGGTACTTTTCTTACGGGCCTTGCACATACTCGCGCAGTATTTTGCCGTAAGGGTAATAATCGTACACACCATTAAGAGTAAATTTTAAACCATCGGGCATAACGGTGGGTGTATATGTTAGGCGTGTGTTGCCAAAGCTTGCAGTGAGTATTCCCGAACTGTGGTCATAAACATAATATGTATTTTCGTTATTACAAAGAGTGGTGTAAAAAGTGTAAGGCTCGTAAAATGGGTCGTTGGTGCCGATGTAGTTGTATACGTTGTATGTAGATAACAGGTTGCTGCCTTGCATCAATTCATCTAAATAATCTATAACATTATTATTTTTTACAGCTACTTTCATTTTTCAAAAATAGGAAAAAATAAAATAGCTTGGTCTTAATAAAGATATTGAATTGCCTTCCCAAAAAACAAGAATACCTTTTTAAAACAGATGTTTTTTTTTGATACAAGATATTATTGCATTTAGAGGACTTACATTTATCATTCTACAATTTACACGAGCCACAAGCGTGGAATGCGGAAGCAGGAGGATTATAAAAAATTACCTTAACCAAATATTCGTTCCCAGAATAAAAAAACCATCACTATAGCAAAGAAAAATAATATTAAATAAATCAATGCCTTAACATCCACTTTCATGAAACTTGTTTGAAATGTATAATCATTCTTTTCTTCATTATCACTAACAATTTGAATTTCGTTGGCATCTTTTTTTGCATTTTTCTTTTGTTGATAAAGTTTAAACAATCCTATTCCAATTAATATTGGCCCAATAATATAACCATAAAATGCATCAGGGATTTGCATTTTGTAAAAAGTGATAGAATTAAAATTAAAATTAGGCCGGCAGCAGCCAACCATATGGTTTTAGTCTTTCATCAAAATCTATTATCATTTTTTTATTTGTTAAGGGTTGTTTTAACAATTCCAACTTTAAGATATGCATCTGCCCCAAGCAAGAGTGAACCTCCCCCACCTTGCTTGTTATAGATATACATTTTAGTCGTATTTGTTCTGTATTCTGTTTTTAACTCATAAGATCCTATCATTGTCGTTGTATAGGGTCTAAAATTATTCGAACCACCTGCAATGTTGCCCTGCTGCTTTGCACCTACTTCTCCTCCTACATTCAGTGATATTCCAGCTGCTTGAGTTATTGGAATTTGTCCATCTCCATTGCCAACATAATTTATTATCTGATCATTTGGTGTAATCAATTTGCCATTTACATACTCTTTTTTTCCGCCAAAGATGGTTCCGGTAGCGATGTTAAGTTTAGCTTTTGCACTAACACCAGCAATTGAAACTTCACCAGATGCCTGAACTCCGATAGTAATGTTAGCTTCCATGCAAGAATATCTCTGCCAGCCTTGATTATAGGAATCTTCGATTTTTTTTGTCATTTCATCGTTGTAAGATGGGGCATCAATTTTGTTATTTGCATTACCTTCATCTACCATTTTTTGAAAATCTTCTTTCTGATCATCCAGAACAACAACTGTTTTTTTATTATTACCATCTTTAGTATCAAGTAATAAATTATTATCTTCATCAACATATTTTGTATCCAACATTCCGGTTGGATCAATATTGATTATCGGATTAGATGAACAATAATTGAATGTTGAAATAGATAATCGTTGTGCAGCCAACGGATCCAAACTCAAAAACCTTGCAACATCGCAATCATAAAAACGTGCACCGCGGTAATCGAGGCCGGTTTCTTCGTCACGTTGGTGGTGGGTGGTGAGGTATTTTTCTTGTTGGCCTTGCACATACTCGCGCAGTATTTTGCCGTAAGGGTAATAATCGTATACACCATTAAGAGTAAATTTCAAACCATCGGGCATAACGGTGGGTGTATACGTTATGCGTGTGTTGCCTAAATGGTCGTACACGTAGTAGGTATTTTCATCATTACATATTGTGGTGTAAAAAGTATACGGCTCATAAAATGGGTCGCTGGTGTTGGTGTAAATGTATTTCGAAAGGAGGTTACTAAGTTGCGAAAGTTCATCTGCCGATGTGCTTCTGGTTTCTTTTCGGCAAGATAAAATATCACACAAATTATTTTGTATTACTTGGTCCAATTTGCAATTTCTAATCCTTTGATTCGTTTAAAATGGGCAGTGTTGTTTGTTATTAATTGAAGTCCGCTTGAAATGGCAATACCGGCAATCAAAGTGTCAGTATGTCCAATTTCGCTTCCTCTTTTCCTTAGTTCGGCTTGAATATTTGCAGCCGATTTGGCCATATTCAATGTTAATGGAATAACGTTGTTCAAGGTAATAAAAATTTCAAACTTTGTTATCTGTTTTTTCGCATCCTTATATAATAGGCCATTTAAGATTTCGTAATAAGTGATTATGCTGAGATTGATAAAACCATATACCTTTAAATATTCGTTTACTCGTGCGATGACTTTTTCATTTCCACGAAAAAATTCCGAAAGTATATCGGTATCTAACATTGTTGGTTTAAGCATTTTAATATTAAATGATCAAAGTATAAGGGTCTATGATCAGGGAATTATAAATTAGTTGTGCGGTCAAATAGTTTGGCCCTTGTTTTTTGAGTGTGGTTAATATAATCGGAGTAGTCTGCATTACTCATATCACTAAATGTGCCTCCAAATGATAGTATTTTTTTGCGCACAGTTTCATTTTTCGCAGCGGTGGGAGTAAGTGAATTTACAATTTGATAAAGTTCTTCCAATCTTTCTACCGGAACCTCTTTCATCTTTTTTACAATGGCGTTTATTGTCATAATTTTATTTAGAATTTATCTCAAAAGTAATAAAAAATGTGCTGGAAGTGAAAAATGTATCAAAACTTTTAAAAGTCGCAAAGCAGCGAATAATTTTTAATTTCAAAATGAAAAATATTTTCGTATTGCAATTACTGCAACCACAAAAGTGAAATATTGATATCGGACGGTAAGGCACGTTGCAGATAATTTAAAAAATGAAACGGTTTTTTGGTGTTTGAGCGTTCGGCAACATTAGTACGATATAAGAAATGCTATTCAATTAATTTATAAATATCCTCTATCTATGATATTTAGTTTTTTATCTAACAAATACATAATAGCAAATTTATGATTTGGCTCATTTTTAAAAACGCCACTTATTAAGCAATAATAATTTCCATCATAAAGAAATGGCACATGAATAAATAATTCGATATCACCATATTTTGCAGATTGCCGAAAATTCACCTCATTCCCTTTGAAAAGCTTAGTATAAATTTGCCCCCGATTTGATAAATATTTATTCTGCGCATTTAATACTGTTGCCATGAAAATCAAGGATGAATCATATTTACCCATATGGTCATTACCTAACCATTTAGAAGATTTGGATAATGTTTTAAGTATCGGCACAACAATTAATGAATCATTTAAATAGTAGTCGGTGGAATCATAGGGAATTAAGTCTCTGCTTAAAACAACAAATTTACTCTCTCTACTTAAAAAGCTGATTAAAGATTTATTTACAATCCTTGCACTTTTCTCAATGGATACTTGAGCATTGACACCAATACACCCCATAATAAAAATAAATAAAAAACTTAAAATTGGCTTCATTATTTTTTACTTTGCTCTATCTGTATTCATGCCACAATACGCATCTGCTTCATATTCATCGCCACAATCTTGGTTGTTACAATAATTTGTAATCGATTAAGTAATTCACAAGTTCTTTATATGCTCATTCTTGTGAATGTTTTAACAATATATTCGCAACAACAAAATTTCAAATACTTGTTTACACAAGTTATAAAGGATTATAATCTAAAATATTCCTGCTTCGAAATATAGTAAGTGTGTCTATATGAGGCAATTTATCGTTAACATCGCGAAGGTACACAGGAAGTTTTAAGTCGGCCTTTAAACAAGAGTCTTTTAGTTTCAACCTGTTATCAGGTATTGCAACAAGTTGACTCTTTTGTTCTTCATTAAATATAATTACAATTTGGTATTGCAAATCAGGTTGGTTTTCAGAATAAGTATCATTCATCTTCAAATCACGAGTTTGGTTATCTGTAAATCCCCACTTGTAAGCTTTTTCAATGAAGATATTTTCTATCTCAACAGAATCACATTTATACTTCAGTTTTTCAATAAATCTATTCCTGGCTAATGATTCTTCAACGCTCTGCGAGTAACGCTTCACTAAATGTTTGTTGTAACCGAAGTACCCGATATAGTAGTTAAGGCAGATAAACGCAATAACAAGGGCACTCAATATTGCTAAAACAAATAAAATTCTTTTTAAATACAATACATTTTTCTGATTCATGGAAGGTTGCTATTTATTTTCGTCAGATGATTCACTTTTTTTCTTTTTTAGCCTCTTTCTTTTTCAATGGTACTTTCACATAAAATACAAACACAATTTTCCCTTTTTCTTCAGTAATCCCTTGCTGGCGCATTCTAACATTAAGACCAGATATCCTTATGTTTGCAGTAGAAACAAAAGAGGGTAATCTATTAAAAAATAAGTTAGGAATTGATTCATCTTCACCATCAATGTAAGCGGGAGTTCCGCATATTTCCCCACCACGATTTACTACAACAGATTTAAAGGCAGCTATAGCAACATCAATACAGGAATTACCTGGCCCAGTAATTCCGTAAATTTCTTCAGATGCCGCTTTGTTTGCCATAATCAATGCCACATTATCTTCTTGTTCTGTTGTAACAATATGAATAAACTCATCATAAGAATGCTTATCTGTACTAGGATTAATACTATTTGCTCTAATCATTGCTTCTCTAGGGTTAGTTATTAATATGGTTTTCTCATCCATGATTTTTGTTCCTTTATCTGCGTATTCTGAACGTCCCCAAGGTTTCGTCTTACCGGTAGTTCCGTTGATTGATACATAACGCCATCCTGTTTTTTCGTTGCCAATTAATACTGCAATGTGCCCAGCAGTACCAGCTGCCTCTCTATCTATAATAAATATGATGTCCTTCCCATCTGGATCAATAGCGTTGATTGGGGTGTTTGCCACATAACAATAAGGTGACATTTGTACATACTTCACCGCCAACGGATCCAAACTCAAAAACCTTGCAACATCGCAATCATAGAAACGTGCACCGCGGTAATCGAGGCCGGTTTCTTCGTCACGTTGGTGGTGGGTGGTGAGGTACTTTTCTTGTTGGCCTTGCACATACTCGCGTAGTATTTTGCCGTAAGGGTAATAATCGTATACACCATTAAGAGCAAATTTCAAACCATCGGGCATAACAGTGGGTGTATACGTTATGCGGGTGTTGCCAAAGCTTGCAGTGAGTATTCCCGAACTGTGGTAGTACACGTAGTAGGTATTCTCGTTATTACAAAGTGTGGTGTAAAAAGTATATGGCTCGTAAAATGGGTCGTTGGTGCCTACATAGTTATATGGTGATAAGCGGTTGCTGCCGTGCATCAATTCGTCTACAGATATGTTCATCATTTCGTTATTGTTGTCTAATATATCTATCATTTGTGCACTTTCTCTTATTTCTGTTTCTGATAGTTTTATATACGAAACATTGCTTGGTATGTTTGATATTCGTGATGCGAATATATGGTAAATAGTTCTGACTTTCGGATTGAACTTAAAGGGTTGAATGGAATTATTTCTAACCTTAAACACTTTAGTGTTTTTTGCTAAATTATTTTATTAAATTTGCGTAGTTAAAATTTAAAAAAAAACCGAGAAATTTTTTACCACTTTATTTTTACAAAAAATAAAAATTATGCAAACTATTACAATAGATATAATAAACAACAAGGTGATAAAACTTTTGCAAGATTTGGAGGCACTGCAACTTATTAGACTGCGAAACGATTTAACAAAATTAGAAACAGCTCCAAGCAAATGGGCAGTAAAATACAAAGGGGCAATGAGCAAACAACCTATTGCTGATATTGAAAACCAACTCAAAGAAATGCGTGGCGAATGGGATTAAAATATCTTTGGGATACCAATACTGCTATTTATTATTTGCAACAACAATTTCCACCAAATGCAGAAAAATTTATTGATGCTATTTTGCAAACAGATTCACCTGTTATATCTGCTATTACAGAAATAGAATTGCTTTGTTGGAAAACAGTCAACGAAAATGATTTACAAACCCTCCATAACTTTATTGGAGACACAACAGTAATTGAACTCGAACTAGGCATTAAATTTAGAACTGCCGAAATCCGCAAAGCCCACAAACTAAAACTACCTGATGCCATTATTGCCGCCTCTGCAATAGTTTACAACCTCTCGCTTATTACTCGTAATACAAGTGACTTTAAAAACATTGAAGGCTTGAAATTGATTAACCCCTTTGAGATGTAAATGCAGTTTACTCGATAGTGTTGCTTTATATGGTAGGCTTTTATATTTCAAACTTTATATCAGCTTTCGCTTTGATTAGAATCATAAATTGAATGCCTTATTTGATGCAAACTACAATTTCAACTTTTACAATCCTATGCGTGTGTTGCCTAAACATGACGTCAGTATTCCCAAACTGCTTGCAGTGAGTATTCCCGAACTGTGGTCATACACATAGTATGTTATTTCATCGTTGCACAGAGTGTTATAAAATGTATACGGCTCGTAAAATGGGTCGTTGGTGCCGGTGTAGTTGTTTGTAGATAAAAGGCTGCTGCCTTTCATAAATTCTGTAACAGATTTTACATTCATATTATTTTGTGCAGCTACTTTCATTTTTCAAAAATAGGTAAAAATAAATTAGCTTAGACTGAAAGTAGATATTGAATTGCATTCCCCAAAAACAAGAATACCTTTTTAAACGAGATGTTTTTTTTGCTACAAGATATTATTGCATTTAGAAGACATATATTTATCATTCTGCAATGTACACGAGCCACAAGCGAGGACGCTTGCCTTTACTTTGTTTCAATAAGAATTTGTTAACTTTCAAAAGGAAAGCAGAGGTGAACTTTGACGCTTGCTAAGCTAAAGGCTTAACTGCCGCATTAGTCCTCTGCTTATCCTTTAAATGTAGTTGATAGCATCAAATAGAATGTTAGACAACAAGGTCTATTAAAGGCTTTAATGCAGTCAACTTTTTAATTAACTTCAAAAACAAAAGTAATGAAAAATTATCAAACAATTGTAGGGATTGATGTTTCAAAATTGAAACTTGATGTCACGCTAATGCAAGATGCATTGGCAAATCAACACCATCATTTTGTGGTAACCAATAATGAAAAGGGGTTAAAACAAATGATAAAGGTTATCAAAGCTAAAAAAATCGAGCTAACGACTTGTTTATTTTGCTTAGAAAACACTGGAGTTTATAGTATGCCAGTTTCATTTTATTTAAGCAACTTAAAGCTTGAGTACTGGGTTGTGCCAGCTCTCGAAATTAGGCGTTCAAAGGGGATTGTAAGAGGAAAAACAGATAAAATTGATTCAAAAGACATTGCCTTTTATGCGCACACACATCAGCATAAATTACAATTAACAGAACTGCCTGAACAGGCTATATTGAAATTAAAACTACTATTTACCGAGCGAGAAAAGTTAATGCGCGCCATTAAATTGCTTGATACAACAAAAGAGAACCAATCTTTTTTACCTAAAGAAATTCTGAAGGAAACTTTATCCGTAAACCGAAAAGTTTTGACCTTATTGAAAAAGTCATTGAAGGAAATTGAAACTAAAATGATGGAAATCATCAAGCAGAACCAAACCATGAAAAATCAGTTTGATTTAGCTTGCAGCGTTCCTGGCGTTGGACCTCAAACAGCAACTTATCTCATTATCACAACTAAATCTTTCACTGCATTTTCAAACTGGAGAAAATTAGCATGCTACTCTGGAATTGCGCCCTTCGAGTATTCATCCGGGACAAGCATCAGAGGCAAAACAAGAGTTAATGATATGGCAGACAAAAAAATGAAATCAATGTTAAACATGTGTGCCTTGAATTGCAAACGTGTAGATACTGAGATAAATCAATATTATACTAGGAAAGTTGAAGAAGGAAAAAATCCAATGTCGGTTATGAATGCCATCAGATGCAAAGTAATAAGCAGAGTGTTTGCAACAATTAACCGAGGAACTCCATATGTTGATTGCAAAAAATATCTAAACTAAATTAAATCTTAAATAAAAAATTATTTAAATAAAACGCAATCGCAGCTATAAAGATACTAATATCCAAGAACAGGAACTGGAGCCTTCTCTCTGCAGGGCTTTGAAGAAGTCCGCTTCAAATAAAATAGCCTCGAAATTATCGAGGCTATCTAAGAAAACATCCAGTGAACGATCACAGTATGCCTCCTCTCTGCATTGACAAAATTAATAAAAATAATTATAAAATTGCTTGCAATTATCCATAGAATGCGGAAGCGGGGATCCGCATAGTTTTTAGATGTGTTGCAATTCAAAGGTAATTTTATCAAGTGACAAAACCCGTTCCATTCCTGAACTATCAGTTAAGAGAACATAATTAAAAGGCGGTAGATTTACATAAAACCCATTTTCAAAGCCCACCATTCTATCAAATTCAAATTCTGCTTTGGTACTGATAATTTCATTGTTCAAAATATCTACAGTTTCGTCATTTGTAAACACTCTAAGAGTATGTGTAGGTGTTGCTTCTATGTCGCTCATTCTACTGCTTGAACCATTATAATCAGCACCATCACTATAAATTTCTAAATACTCGTCTTGCTTTAAAATTTTCTTCTCTACAAGGATTTCCCAATTAGCTTGTAACCAATCGCCAATTGAACTTTCATCTGAGGTATAAGACCTGTCTATTAGCAAAGGGGTTACTATGTCCCAACTACTATTTAAAAATTTTGAAAATATTCTTATTGCTTTGTCGATTTCCATAACTCTTCTAATTAAACAAGCCGTTAAGAAAATCTATTTCACCTGATGTAGGGGTTCGTTTAAAACCTTTTGAAACTGGCAAGAAGTTGTCAAATTTTACTTTGTTTAAAGTACCTGCTGGTGCATTAGGGTGTAAGTTCGGAACCCACTCTTTTACTCTAGCAGCGTTAATATCCATTTTACCACCATTCTTAAATAAGACTTCAACAGCATTACCATTTTTACCAACCCTTGTAGTTGTTGATAAAACATTCTCTCCAAATTGCACTCCCCCCTTAGTGGCATTTGTTGTAACTTGTCCTGTAAAATTGGCCATCGCACCCGTGCCAATTCCAATTGCTTGCGCAGAGGCAATACTCGATAGCCCACCTACTGCTATCAAGGGAACATGAGTGCAGATTGCTTCGGCAATATTTAGCAACCCTGCATTTTGTTGAACCCCGGCTTGAAATTGAGTCCAATTTATTCCTACTTGTCCGCTTGGTTCAGGATTCACAGTAGTGTAGGAAATTCCTGTGCCTGACAACAAAGTTTTAGCAGATGGAGCCTGACCATCAACAGAAACTAGTTCGTTTTGGTCCCATATTGTTTCTACACCATTAGAATTTTGAACTGAAAGCGAACCTGCATTATTGTATGTTTGGCCATTCACTGTCACTGATGATGCGCTGCCAGGTACCCATGTGGTGCTTTTGGTACCATCCTCATTCTCATGCTCATACCAGTCAGCTGATTGCCCGGTCGGGTCAATTAATGAAATAGGATTCCCCATAACATAATTATACGCACTCCAACTAGCAAACTTCACCGCCAACGGATCCAAACTCAAAAACCTTGCAATATCGCAATCATAAAAACGGGCACCGCGGTAATCGAGGCCGGTTTCTTCGTCACGTTGGTGGTGGGTGGTGAGGTATTTTTCTTGCGAGCCTTGCACATACTCGCGCAGTATTTTTCCGTAAGGGTAATAATCGTATACACCATTAAGAGTAAATTTCAAACCATCGGGCATAACTGTGGGTGTATACGTTATGCGGGTGTTGCCAAGGTGGTCATAAACATAATATGTATTTTCAGTATTACACAGTGTATTGTAAAAAGTATACGGCTCGTAAAATGGGTCGTTGGTGCCTGTGTAGTTGTATGTAGATAACAGGTTGCTGCCTTGCATCAATTCGTCAATAGATATGCTCATTGTTTCGCCATAGGTATCGAGTACATCTATCATTTGTGAGCCTTCGCTTATGTATGTTTGTGATAGCACTATGTATGATACGCTGTTTGGTATGTTGTTTATACGTGAGGCAAATATATAAGTAATAAGGGTGTCGCCAATTTTTATTTGCAGAAGTGTGTCGGGCATTTGTAAACTAAGCGAGTCGGCTATGCGCATTTCTTCGCGCAATTTTTCGCGTTAATGCATCGGCAGCGTTAATATTATTGAATGTGGCTGGAAAATTTAGCAGTTTGTAAATATAGTTTTTGAGATTGAAAATTGCAAACATGAACTGAAACGGAATCAGGCTCTGCTGAGGAGCAACCTGCCAGGGATAAGTTCATGCCGATGGAATATCGTGCTTTAACGGACGCATCAATTTGCGTCCGTTTTTTTTGTTGCCTGTAAGAAGTTGATATTCTTGAGGCTCCATGCCTAAAAAAACCTTATGCTGCGGCAAATTCATGTGGTGTTAGTTGATTTAATGATTGAAGCGGGCGCTTGGTATTATATTCTTCAATCCGGTTATTTGTTATTTCCTGTGCATGTTTAATGTTTTTAAATAAGTATGCATCCAATATATCTTCACGATAGGTGCGATTGAACCGTTCAACAATGGCATTTTGTTGTGGTGCTCCTTTTTCAATTTTACTCCAATTTATTTTTTTGTTATGCAACCAAAGCTGAAATGCTTTCGAGGTAAATTCAGGTCCGTTGTCAGTGCGGATACTTATTGGCTTTCCGTGTATTTCAATGCGTTGTTCTAAAAACTCAATAACACTCTTTGCTGTGATGCTGTGTGCTACACGGATGCCTACATTCGCGGTTATATTGCTCTACAATATTCAATGTGCGTATTCTTCTTCCATCAATTAAGGCATCGCTCATAAAATCCATACCCCACTCTATGTTACGTGCTAGTGGTACTGCAATTGGATTCTTTGGGTTGTCTTTTACTCTACGTTTTAATTTTTTGGTTAATGCAAATCCATATCGCTCGTACACTCTGCGTATGCGACTGCTGCCTATTGCTGGCTGTTGTTTTTGAATTAACCGGATGACTTTCATTCTTCCTTTTCTGCTGAAGCCAATGGTTTGTTCTATGACTTGTTTTAACTGTTCATCTTTGTCTGGCATCAGCTTGCGATAGTACTTGTTGTTGCGTGAGCACTTTAAAATTTTGCACGCCTGCGTGCGGCTTAATTGTCTTTCTTCAATGAGATAAGATAAGCATTGCTCTTTGCAGGCAGGCGTTAAAACTTTTTTTCGAGCAAGTCTTTCACTGCGTCATGCTCTAAACTCAAGTTGGCATACATTTTTTTAACCGCGCATTTTCGTATTCCAAATCCTTTAATCGCTTGAGCTCGTCTACTTGCATTCCGCCATAGCGTTTCTTCCAACTGTAAAATGTCTGATCAGCTATGTTGTGCTTTCGACATATCTCCGTTACTTTTAATCCTTGTTCCTGCTCTTTCAGGATTCCGATAATTTGTGATTCTGTGTGTCTGATTTTTTTCATTTCTGATTTTTTTGAGAAAGTTAAAATTATTTATTCTATTTTTAATATGCTCAAATTTTACAGCCTAGTACCTTATTATAGTCGCCCATATCGGCAGTTTCGGGTTCGGGCTGGTTTTCGCCACAAGGCGTAGTTTTGGCAACAAGCTCGTTACCGTTAATGTACAATATCCACTTTCAGTTTTTATGTTCAATTTGCCGAATATTCTTCTCTGTCATTTTTGATTGGAACATTATTTAACATATTAATATTATAAAATATTTCCACTGAAAACGCACATAGTTTGACACAAATTATTTTGAGCATTAGTTTTCTATTCATTTACACTGTGCTTTATAATAATTATGCTTAAAGCTAAGTGTTTATAAAAAGCATTCTATTTATTTATTTCTTCATAGCCAAGAAATTTATACAAACTGTAATACAATTTACATGGCTTACATAAATATGGTTTGTTATCATATACAATAATATCATAAAACACAGCAAAGCGCCTTCGAAAACAGCCACTTTTATATTCATCAAGTATGAATCTTGCATTGTAACTCTGGAAACCAGTCTCGATATTTTCAGGCCGAATCGTTGTATTAAGTTCCTTTGTTATCAATTCATACATTGCACTATCAATTTGGTCCACAAATTCAGACTTATATGAAATAAATTTCTCAAAATTATTTATAGGAATTTGGACTACTGTTGAAGCTAACGGATTGATATGTTTAATGACATAATAATCAGCGCTGCCTTGAGCACTTGTTTGATTACTAAATAAAACAATTGTAGACAAATTAATCAAGATGTTGAGGAGTGTGTTATTATTCATTTGGTAAAAACATAAAAGGTTTATTTGAAGTTGGTGATGTAACAAGTCCAAGAGCACTATACGAATGGTCTGTTCTGGTCACATTTGAAATGTTTGGGTCTAGTTCTCCTGTTTTTTTCGCTGTTTCCTGTTCTGAGCCGGTAATAACACGTTTTTCCTCTTTATTAGTATATTGTTCGTCTTGACCCGTTTCTTTAGTTGCATCATTCTTATACTGCTCTGGATGCTCTACCTTTTGAAGGGCATGATCAACCTCGTGATTTAAAACAGCTGCAGGACTCATTGTCTGGCCGCTTGTAGTAACGATAGCAATACCTGGGTTCCAACTTATAGTCTGCTTTCCATCAAAACCAGAAATAAATTCTGTAGAAGATTTCACAGTAATAATTTGCTTTTTGTCATTAAGTGCTTTAAGCATGCTTCCACACCCGTGAGCGTTTAAATATTTAACAGCTTCTTTAAATTGTTTTTTAAATTCTGGTGAGGTGCCTTTTGCAAAAACAATTTTCTTACCATCAGTATCGACATAAATCAAAGGGTTGCCTGCAACATAACAATACGGACTGAACGAATGATACTTCACCGCCAACGGATCCAAACTCAAAAACCTTGCAACATCGCAATCATAAAAACGGGCACCGCGGTAATCGAGGCCGGTTTCTTCGTCACGTTGGTGGTGGGTGGTGAGGTACTTTTCTTGTGGGCCTTGCACATACTCGCGCAGTATTTTGCCGTAAGGGTAATAATCGTATACACCAATAAGAGTAAATTTTAAACCATCGGGCATAACGGTGGGTGTATACGTTATGCGTGTGTTGCCAAAGCTTGCAGTGAGTATTCCCGAACTGTGGTCGTATACATGATAAGTATTTTCATCATTACAAAGTGTGGTGTAAAAAGTATACGGCTCATAAAATGGGTCGTTGGTGCCGTTGTAGTTGTATGTAGATAACAGGTTGCTGCCTTGCATGAGTTCGTCTAAATAATCTACAACATTATTATTTTTTACAGCAACTTTCATTTTTCAAAAATAGGAAATTAAATTAGACTAGGACTTAATGTAGATATTGAATTGCCTTCTCAAAAAACAAGAATACCTATTTAAAACAGATGTTTTTTTTGATACAAGATATTATTGCATTTAGAAGCCATACATTTATCATTCTACAATTTACACGAGCCACAAGCGTGGAATGCGGAAGCAGGAGGATTATAAAAAATTACCTTAACCAAATATTCGTTCCCAGAATAAAAAAACCATCACTATAGCAAAGAAAAATAATATTAAATAAATCAATGCCTTAACATCCACTTTCATGAAACTTGTTTGAAATGTATAATCATTCTTTTCTTCATTATCACTAACAATTTGAATTTCGTTGGCATCTTTTTTTGCATTTTTCTTTTGTTGATAAAGTTTAAACAATCCTATTCCAATTAATATTGGCCCAATAATATAACCATAAAATGCATCAGGGATTTGCATTTTGTAAAAAGTGATAGAATTAAAAATTAAAATTAGGCCGGCAGCTAGCCAACCATATGGTTTTAGTCTTTCATCAAAATCTATTATCATTTTTTTTGTTCAATATGGTTATTGCTATCCAATTTACAAACTCATGTAAGTACCATTAAAGCAAGCATCAGTTTAGCGGCTGCTATTCGATTTTGAAATATAGCATTAAATACAATATATCTTTACCATGTTTTACTTCAAGTATTTGCTGTTCCAAAGTCAGTGTTCTGCGATAACGACTTTGAATTTTATATAGCAAGCGTAAGCTTGAAATTTTTGTAATGTTGCTTTCGAAAATATAACAAGGCACCTTAAAAAAAATAGTATCATTGAAAAACAATGACATTGGTTCCCTTAGTGAATCAATATTCAAATCTTTCAAATAGTTGTAGTATTTCATTTGGAGTTCGCTTAACTGTGATTTATACAAGGTAAGCGAAGCAATAATTGTGTCATTAGTGTTAGAATTAGTATCAATTCGAAATGAATTCATGTAGTGATGACTATCAATAAAATGAACAATAAAATGGCCCAAACTATCAATGCTTTTCACTTGAGTGAATAGCCTTAAAGCTAACTCCTTTTCAGTTTCGTTTACAATCTTCTCTTTTGGCTCAAATGATGAGCATGCATTAACATTACAAATGAAAAACAAGAATAAGAACAATTTTGCAAAAATTTTCTCTTTAGTCATTTACCATAATTTTGGGATTAAGGAGCTTGCATTTTGTACAGGATATAATTCAGTAACTTTTACAGAATAGTTAGTTGTTGCTTGTTTATTTTCAGGTGTGGTTTGTTCGGTAGTTGGTGTTGGTGCGTCAGCCCTCCAATAAATTCTAGTTTGGTAAGTTGTTCCATCTGGTGTTGTTGCCTTTGGTGAATCATTACTATATCCATCAGGTACATCTCGTGGATGATGAACATATATTCCGTCACCACCCCATTTACTAGTTATTTCAATGGCATTTCCATTTTTATCAACTTTTGTAACTATTCCAGAATGTGTCAAAACCACTTTTTTATCATCTTCACTATAATTCATATAAACTACTCGATCGCCAACCTTGTTTGGTTCATTAAATCCAATTGTATGAAATCCTGTAGTATTGTTCGAAGGCTCACTATCCCAGTTAGGTGTGACGCAATCTGTACCTTGTCCAGTGCCGCATACATCTTTTGTTGGCCAAGCAAAATTATGGCAATTTTGAGTAGTTTTATTTCTTGGGTCATCATCTGCCATTTGATCGGGATGCCCAGTTGGTGGAGTAATTGGAACTCGGTTGTCTTTATTAGGCTTTGCTTTGGTTGGTTCATCACCTTTGCCAGTTGGGTCAATAAGTAATAGCGGTTGTGCTTTGACATAGTTATAAACTGAAGTTGAAGGATATAAATTAGCCAACGGATCCAAGCTCAAAAACCTGGCAACATCGCAATCATAAAAACGGGCACCGCGGTAATCGAGGCCGGTTTCTTCGTCACGTTGGTGGTGGGTGGTGAGGTATTTTTCTTGCGGGCCTTGCACATACTCGCGCAGTATTTTTCCGTAAGGGTAATAATCGTATACACCATTAAGAGTAAATTTCAAACCATCGGGCATAACTGTGGGTGTATACGTTATGCGGGTGTTGCCAAGGTGGTCATAAACATAATATGTATTTTCAGTATTACACAGTGTATTGTAAAAAGTATACGGCTCGTAAAATGGGTCGTTGGTGCCGTTGTAGTTGTATGTAGATAACAGGTTGCTGCCTTGCATCAATTCGTCAATAGATATGCTCATTGTTTCGCCATAGGTATCGAGTACATCTATCATTTGTGAGCCTTCGCTTATGTATGTTTGTGATAGCACTATGTATGATACGCTGTTTGGTATGTTGTTTATACGTGAGGCAAATATATAAGTAATAAGGGTGTCGCCAATTTTTATTTGCAGGAGCGTATCGGGCATTTGTAAACTAAGCGAGTCGGCTATGCGCATTTCTTCACGCAATTTTTGCGTTAATGCATCGGCAGCGTTAATATTATCGTAGTCGCCCATATCGGCAGTTTCGGGTTCGGGTTGGTTTTCGCCACAGGGGGTGGTTTTGGCAACAAGCTCGTTGCCGTTAATGTACCATGTCCACATATTAGTTGTCATGTCCAATATGCCAAGCTGTGCGCCACTTGCATCTTTAAGGTAATATTCCTTGCTAAGGCTTGTACGTAAAACATGGTCCATTGTGTTTTTGTATATTCGCTGGTCTTTCATATCATAAATGTAATTCACATCGTTTGAAGTAACATTTAATGTTTGCCCAACAAGCGATAAGGAGGTAGGCAAATTGGCACGGCCATAGATTGTAGCATTTAAGCCTTTGCTATCATCGGTAAGCAAATTGCCATTAATGTCGTAAGTATAATTTCCTTTTGCTTGCAAAAGTTTATTGGTGCCCGCAGTATAGTTATAGGTGAAGGCCTGTGTAGTGACAGTGTTTTGAGCATTGGGCACTCCTCGTGTAAGCATTAAAAAATTACCAATGCGGTCGAAGGTGTATTTTTCGGTGCCCAGTGTAAGGTCGTATTTTTGCGATGGTGGTGCATCTTGGCGGCATTGATATGCATTGGTAAGCCTGTTAAGATTATCGTACTCGTAATGATACACACTTGGCTGGCCGAAAATACTAGAAACAGGATTTTTTTTTGCCTTTTTGGATTTTGATTTTCGGATAGTCGTATATTATTACCGTTAATTTAATAGGCCTTTTGAATAAATGAAATTTTCATAAAAAAAATGTTCCATTTCTATTATTGGCTTTGTAACATTTTGAATAGATAGACGTTTAATAATGTAGTCAATCACCGTTCAATTTTAATTTTTTTTACTATCAAAGGAATTGTTTAACATTCAAAACCTTATGACAATGCAAGTATTTGATTTCCTTTGCGCCCGCAATTTTATTTTAATTTTATGAAACATATATTCCAAAAAACTTTTCTCTTAATTTTATTATCACATGCATTAACTGCACAATCACAAAAGCACACCATTTCGGGTTATGTAAAAGATGCTGCAAGTGGCGAAATGCTTATTGGGGCAAATGTTTATTTGAAAGAAAACCTCAAAGGCACTACCACCAATGTTTATGGTTTTTATTCTATAACAGTTGAGCAGGGAAATTACACTTTGGTTGCACGCTACTTAGGCTATACCGATAACATTCAGCCATTAAAACTTACAAAAGATGAGCGTATAAATATTTCGTTAGTTTCAAAAGCAATAGAAGCCAAAGCCATAGAGGTAACAGGCGAGCGAAAGGATAACAATGTACAATCAACTACAATGGGGCGCATGGAAATAGATGTAGAAAAAGCCAAAACATTGCCGGCATTTATGGGCGAAGTAGATTTGATGAAAACCATACAACTTTTGCCTGGTGTGCAAAGTGCAGGCGAGGGTAATTCGGGGTTTTATGTTAGGGGTGGTGGGCCCGATCAAAATTTAATTTTGCTAGACGAAGCACCGGTTTACAATGCATCGCACTTGTTTGGTTTTTTCAGTGTGTTTAATGCCGATGCTGTAAAAAACCTTACCCTTACTAAAGGAGGCATGCCCGCAAACTATGGTGGCAGGCTAGCTTCGGTGGTAGACATTACTATGAAAGAAGGCAATAATCAAAAATTTCACGGTGCAGGAGGATTGGGTTTTATTGCGAGCAGGTTAACCATTGAAGGGCCAATAAAAAAAGACACATCGTCATTTATGATTTCGGGGCGCAGAACATTTATCGATTTATTTTTGCGCGAGCCTTTTATAAAAAAGGATGCACCGGCTGCCGGTAATTCGTATTTTTTTTATGATTTAAATGCAAAAGTGAATTACCGTTTTTCGGATAAAGACCGTTTGTTTTTGAGCGGATATTTCGGCCGCGATGTATTTTCTTTCAACAGCCCTTCAGGAGGATTTAAAGCCGATATTCCCTGGGGTAATGCTACTGGAACTTTGCGATGGAATCATTTATTCAGCGATAAATTATTTGTAAACACTTCAGCTATTTTTACCGATTATAATTTTTCGTTTGGTGCCGGGCAAGATGATTTCGAATTCAAATTGTTCTCCGGTGTGCGCGACTGGAGTCTGAAATCCGACTTCGATTATTTTCCTTCTATCCTTCATCATGTAAAATTTGGTGCCAATTATGTGTATCATATTTTTACACCAAGCAGTGCATCGGCTAAGCAGGGTGACGTAGAGTTCGATTTGGGCGAACCTATAAAATTGCGGGCGCATGATTTTAGTGCTTACATTACAGACGACTGGAGTATTGACGATAAGTGGACAGTAACCGGGGGTGTACGCCTTACCAATTTTATGTTTGTGGGCCCATTCGACAGATACATTGTAAATGAATTTTTTGTTGTAACAGATACTATACATTACGGCAAGAATACAATTGTAAAAAACTACCCTAATGCCGAGCCACGTTTTTTAGCAAAATACTCGCTCAATTCGCGCTCGAGTTTAAAAGCATCGTTCACACAAAATTATCAATACATTCATCTTGCATCGGTGTCGAGTGTTTCTTTACCTACCGATGTGTGGGTGCCAAGTAGTGATAGGGTGAAACCGCAGAAAAGCACGCAATATGCACTGGGTTATTTCCGCAATTTTTTGGATGATATGTTTGAGTCATCGGTAGAGGTTTACTACAAAGATATGCGAAATCAAATTGAGTATCGCGATGGTGCTTCACAAGATGAGGACGTAAAAAATAATCAGGACAATAATTTTGTTTTCGGCAAAGGGTGGAGTTACGGTGCGGAGTTTTTTTTGAAAAAAGTTTATGGCGATTTCAATGGATGGATTGGATATACGCTGGCATATACCAACAGGCAGTTTGACGAAAAAAATCTGGGAAAAGCGTTTCCGGCAAAATATGACAGGCGACATGATGTGAGTATCGTTTTGATTTACTCTCCAAATAAGAAATGGACATTTGGCGCTACATGGGTATACGCCACTGGCAATGCAACTACATTGCCTCAGGATCGTTATTTATTTGTAGGTGCGTTAGATGTTTCTAATCCTACGTTTTCGGGCTTTGGTGCAGGCAATCAAATTTACAATTCATTCACACCCAATAATAGTTTTCGCCTTAAGCCCTATCATCGCCTCGATTTATCGGCAACATATTATCCTAAGCCCCGCAAGCGATACGAAGCAAGCTGGAATTTTTCGATATTCAATGCGTATAACCGTTACAATCCATATTTTATTTATTTCGATGCGTCAACAAGCTCCGGTGGCGATTTGAGCGTGCAAGCCAAGCAGGTTTCGTTGTTCCCTATAATCCCTTCGGTAACTTATAACTTTAAATTTTAATCAATCAGATGAAAACGAATATAAAAAAATTGAATAAAGCCACTTCGTATATAGTTATTGTTGTGTCGTTGCTGTTTTTTGCCTCATGCGAAAAAGATATTACTGTTGATTTACCAAAAGGCGAAACACAAATAGTAGTGGAAGGCTATGTAGAAATTGATGCTCCTCCCTACGTTTTTCTTTCAAAATCGGCAGGATATTTCGATCCGATAGATTCGTCATCGCTGGCAAACCTGGTAGTAAAAGGTGCTGCAGTAACTATTAACGATGGAATAACCACCGATTCATTGGTCGAAATATTTGCCGGACAGGGATATTTGTATGTAGCAAAAACCATGAAAGGTATAGAAGGCCGAACGTATACGCTTACGGTTATTACTGAAGGTAAAACAGTTACTGCAACCACCACATTGCCCAAGCGGATAGCTTTGGATAGTTTATGGTTTAAGGTTGAGACTAATTTGGATAGTCTTGGTTTTGTTTGGGCACATATGAAAGACCCCGACACACTTGGCAATGCTTATCGATGGTTTGCAAAAAGAATTACCAAAGATGATAACTACATTCCACCATTCGGGTCGGTATTTGAAGATAAATTTATTAACGGTACCGAATTCGATTTTGCTTTTCCCCGTGGCGAAATGCCCAATAGTGCAAATCCCGATACCACTATCGAACGTGGTTATTATAAGTTTGGTGATACAGTAATTACCAAATTTTGCACCATCGATTATCCATCTTTTAAATTTTGGCGCAGTGCCGAAAATCAAGCAGGAAGCAACGGCAATCCTTTTGCAGCGCCCGCATTTTTATTGTCGAATGTAATTGGCGGTGCCGGTGTATTTTGCGGATACAGTGCATCTTATGATACTTTGATTATAAAACCATAATGATGGTTTTGCAATCCTACGGCTAAACATTGCAAAACAATTACCTATGTAAAAACGGTGGCGGCATATATTTTTCATACCTAAAATCCCAGTTTGATTTGCTTCAAAAATCTGCAGTTTTATTTTGTGGCTTTACGTTATACCGTTTGCTTATTTTGTTCTCATGCGTAAATCAAAAAAAAATAATTTTTATTTTTTTTTGATCAGGTTCAAATATGTTTACTACTTTCATCGCGTCTATTTAAAGCATTACCTTTATATCCTTAGCGTTCAACATTTAAAGTTCTCGATTTTTTACTTGTAATTGACTTCAATGTTTGATAGAAATTATACCTGAAAACGTATTCTAAACTTACGATTTTAATTAACGGAGTTTGCCGAAAATCCGGTGAAGAGTAGGCGCATCATTTTTTACTTTTATGCTAACAAAATTTACCTCGCACTGCATCAAAACTTTTTTGATGCTCATGGTGTTGTTCGTTTCTCAAATAGAAAAGGGTAACGCACAGGACTCCATCAACGGGAAACCTAGTCCCATTCTTACCTTCTTTGGTAATGGCGATATGCAGAAGTCGCTCGATGAGGGCGAAAAACTTCCTGCCAACACTGGGCTCGGTGTTAGTTACCGCCAGTTGTATGCTCCCGGTGTAGGGAAGGGATTGCTATGGAAATTTGTTGATCGTTTGGAGTTGGAAGCAACCATTAACGTTGCATCAAATGTAGATACAATTATTGCAGCTTACGATTCAACTTTTGTTACCAATAATTCGGAATTTGGTAGTTCTATTCTTACTCCACTCAATTCAGGGCAGGCCATAAAAATTGGCCTGAGACTTAATTTTGACCGGTCACGTTTAGTGCGTTTGATAGATGGTGTTAAAGCGAAATATGTAGGCTCTAATCGAAACTGGATGGCAATGGAAGGCACAACACCAAAAGTAATAAAGGCTACAAACAACTGCCTTCGCGTTGGTTTATTCCACGAATTTATTCCTAAAAATTTACTTGATGATTATTCCATAAACCTTGCTGTGAACCTTGCTTACAACTCAGTAAAAGGAGATGTTGGTTTAGAACAAAACGGTGCACTGCGTCAAAGTTTAATGGGCTCTTCAGCCAAAAAATTTTTGGGACCCGAAGTATCGCTTGAAATTCGATTGCGAAATTTGAAAGCCGAATTTGCATACTCCTGGTTGCAATCGAAAACTGAAGTACCCGGCTTAACCGGTGGCCGAATGGTTACCACAATTTCTTTTATCGGTGGTTTCGGCCTCGGCCTTAGGTAATAAATTGCTATTGTGGTTTTCAATCAACAATATTTTGTTTTATTTTTAAAAGTAAGCATCTATTGTTATTGAAGTGAATTGCTGCAAACTGCAATTTAGTAAAACGTAAAGCGATTATTTGAGGCACAAAAAAAAGAAGTACTTTTGTGCTCCCAATTTATTTGTTTGGTAAGCACAAATAAAATAAGGGCGGTCATTGGCCGCTTTTATTGTTTGGTTAAGTATTGTGTATTAATTTAAAAAAAAAGGAAATATTATGTCAGAAATAGAAAAAGTAAATTGCCTTATTATAGGCAGTGGCCCAGCAGGTTATACTGCAGCCATATATGCAGCTCGTGCCGATATGAAACCGGTTATGATAGCCGGACTGCAGCCTGGTGGGCAGCTAACAATCACTACCGAAGTTGAAAACTATCCCGGTTATCCCGAAGGCACACAAGGCCCCGAAATGATGGAGGATTTTCGTAAGCAGGCACAACGCTTTGGCACCGATGTGCGATGGGGTTATGTTAGCGCCATTGATTTAAGTTCGAAGAAACCTCCGTATATGGTTACCGTTGATGAGAAGCATAAAATTGAAACGCAATCGGTAATCATTTCAACCGGTGCTTCTGCAAAATGGCTGGGACTCGAATCGGAAAAAAAATTCAACGGTTTTGGTGTTTCGGCATGTGCTGTTTGCGATGGTTTCTTTTTCAAAAAACAAGATGTTGCCATTGTAGGGGCAGGTGATACTGCTGCCGAAGAAGCAACATACCTTGCCAAGTTATGCAACAAAGTGTATATGATTGTGCGTAAAGACGAAATGCGCGCTTCAAAAGCCATGCAGCACCGTGTTATGAATACACCCAATATAGAAATATTGTACAATCATGAAACAGTAGAAATTCTTGGCGACCAAGCGGTAACCGGAGCAACTATGTTGAACAACAAAACCAACGAAAAAGTACATCTTAATGTTACCGGATTTTTTATTGCTATCGGCCACCAACCCAATACTGACTTATTTAAGGGACAATTGGATTTAGATACCGATGGTTATATCATAACCCAACCGGGTACTTCACGCACAAATGTCGAGGGTGTTTTTGCAGCAGGCGATGTGCAGGATAAAACTTACCGGCAAGCAGTGACTGCAGCAGGAACTGGATGCATGGCCGCATTAGATGCCGAGCGTTATTTAGCAGCAAAAGGTGTACATTAATTTTAGTTCTTAGTTTTTTTTAGTTCTTAGTTTTTTAGTTCTTAGTTCTTAGTTCTTAGTTCTTAGTTTTTTTAGTTCTTGGTTTCTTTGTAATTGGTTTGTTGGTTCTTGTTTTTTTTGTTTTGGTTCTTTGTTCCTAATTCTTATTTTTTAGTTCTTGCTTACAGTTTTTATTGTTATTTGAATTATCTTTTCTTTTAGGAAAATTAATTTCGAAATAATGATAGGCTGATATCAAAAAGTATGTCGAACATAATATTCAATGACTTGACTTGGATTAAAAAAAACACGAAAATTTTTGTTGGAAAACAATGTACTCATCAAAATAAAATATGTAAGAATAGTTGCTGCGACTGTAAAAATACAACGGAAGAAAAACATTCTTAGCCAAATTAGATAACTACTTACCAAACTCAATCCAAGGAAGAATAACATGGTTCAACGAAAACATAACTAAAAATGTTTGCACCCCGTCCGAAGTGTCTTGACTAAGAACAAACCTACTTGTAAACGAAGTAAAGTGCTGCGCAGAGATTGCTTCGCCACTCGCAATGACGAACTAAGAGTAGTCCTCTCCACAAACGGAACATAGTGCTGGAAATTTGGCTCATAGCAAACTTAACAAACAACTAAGAACTTGGCTTATAGCAAACGTAACTATGAACTAAGAACATGGCTTATCGCAAACGTTACTAAGAACTGGGCTTATCGCAAACGTAACTATGAACTCGGCTCTCAGCAAACAAAACTAAGAACAAAAATTACTTGCTTTTCCCAACATGCTTCAAATGCGAAATGTGCGAAGCTATAGCTGTGCGAACACGGGCGTATTCGATATAAGGCACATTATATTCCAGGCATACTTGTTTCACAATTTGGCTAATGGCCGGGTAGTGTACATGTGAAATACTTGGGAATAAATGATGTTCTATTTGGAAATTTAAGCCACCGGTAAACCACGACACAATTTTATTTTTTGTGGCAAAGTTTGCCGTGGTACGCAATTGATGCACTGCCCATTCGTCTTCCAATGTATTTGTTACAGTTTCAATTTTTGGAAAATGGGTGTCTTCAACTGCATGTGCAAGTTGGAATACAATACTAATAAGAACGCCAGCAAACAAAGCGTATGTTAAAAAGCCAATTATCCAGGCAGTAAAACCAACTGTGTACAATGGTATACCAACAAATAAAAGTAAATGCAATGCTTTAAATCCCCAAAAAGAAATATGATCAGAAATGGTCATTTTTTTAATAGGAACAATTCCTACTTTTTGAGTAAAATATTTTTTGTAATCGGTAAAGAATATCCAAAATAAATAAAGCAATGAGTATACAAACCAAAAATAAATATGCTGAAAGCGATGAATTTTATATTTTTTTGTGATTCGCACAAGCGTAAAAATGGACGTGCATTAAGGTCGTCATCTACACCATCAACATTGGTATAGGCATGGTGAACAACATTATGTTTTGTTTTCCACATAAAAACATTTGCGCCTAAAACATTGAGCGATAAACTGGCAACATCATTTAACCATTTTTGCTGACTGAAACTACCATGTGCACCATCGTGCATAATATTGAACCCTATAGCAGAAGTAAACGCTCCAAGAACCACACACTCGAACAAATCGAGAATAAGAATATTGGATGTGAAAAATACTAAATGCACATAAGTGGCTACAAAACCAACCACTAAAATTATGGCTTTGGAATAAAGTTTAATATTACCTGTAGGTTTAGATTTTATTTGTTCAAAATATTCATTTGTACGTCTACGAAGTTCGGAACGAAAGGAATTTGTTGGCGTGAGGAACTTTGGTGTTACCATCTATGTTATTAATTTGAGGAAGCAAAAGTAATCATTTTTTTCTGTATAATCCTAATATCTTTTATCAACCCCAATTCTACCAAAAGGCAACAGCAGCAGGCTTTTCGTTTAAAGTTTTTCAATCTGTTGATAAGTTATGAGGACATGTTTCCACAAAAAACGATTTTAATGCCATTTACCACCAACATTTTTATTTTATAAACAGATATTTTCGCAAAAGGTGCCGGTTATTTGTCTTTAAATATTAAGGATGCCGAATCCATACAATATCGTAATCCAGTTGGTTCGGGTCCATCATCGAACACATGGCCCAGGTGACCTTCGCAACGGGCGCACACTATTTCACCACGAGTCATGCCATGGCTTACATCGGTAACTTCTTTTACAAAACTTTTATTTATTGGAGCAAAAAAACTTGGCCAACCAGTTCCCGATTCAAACTTGGTGTCGGACGAAAATAAGGGCAAGTGGCAACCTCTGCAAAAATAATGTCCTTCTTTGTGATTATTCCAATATGCGTTTTGGAATGCCGGCTCAGTACCTTGTTCACGCAAAACATAGAATTCGAATGGCGACAATAACTTTTTCCATTCCTCGGGCGTCTTCACCACTTTTGTAAGTGACGTATCGGTGAGTGATAAATTCGGCATTAATTTTTCTGTTTGAGTTGCAGTATTATTTTTATTTGCGTTTGTTGTTTGTGTGCATGCTAACAATAGAAACAAACCTGCGGCTATTGCTATTCCCAAAATCATTATTTTCATTTTTATTTATTTTAATTTTCCTTTATATGTTTCGGTAAATAATTTGAAGCGCGGTAGCGAAACATTTTGAACGTATCCGTTTTCAGGATGATGTTCAATATAGTCCTGATGATACTCTTCGGCACGATAAAATTTTTCGAATGGTAAAACTTCTGTTACAACTTCATTTCTAAATCGTTTCGATTTATTTACAATGTCTATTTCTGCTTGAATTCTTTCGCGTTCCATATTATTTTGATAAAATGCAATGGAGCGATAAGACGAACCACGGTCGGGGCCTTGTTGATTTGGCGTTGTAGGATCTTGCGAGCTGAAAAAAACTTTAACCAGTTCCTCATAGCTCACTTCTTTAGGATTGTAGTAAACCATCACCGCTTCGGCATGCCCCGTTGTTTCGCTGCAAACCTGTTCGTAAGTAGGGTTAACAGTTTTACCTCCGGAGTAACCCGAAACAGCACTGTCAACACCGGCAACAGCTTCGAAAATATGTTCACTACACCAAAAGCACCCTTCTGCAAAAACGGCTATGGCTCTGCCTTGTGGTGCCGGTATTTGTTGTGGTGCCGCTGCAGGCGTTGTTGGTTTTTGTGCTGTTGAATTGCATGAACACATTACTATCATACAAAACATAACCCCAACGTTGTTAAAGTATTTCATTTTCAAAATGGATTTCATTTTCATATTATTTTATGATTACAACAAACGTACGCTACGAAAGTTGGTTTAGATTTATAATAATAAATAGACTTAAGAGTAGCGAGTGATGAAAACATAAAATGCAACTATTCTTTAAAGCAAAAGTTTCTGATTTAAATTTTAAATTTTAGCAGCGCAGGAATTTTTTCTTTATTGATGTAAGTTAATAATGCACAACAAATAAATGTGATAAGTGCATAAGCAAATAGTTGACCGCCATCGTCCATCACTACCAATCCCAAAACTAAAATGTGTGAAACAATTGCCCCAGCCATTATCCCCATTCCCATTATTGCACCTAACAGTCTAGTGCGATTTACCAGCAACAATATAGAAGCAATTAACTCGGCAATGCCCGAACTTATGCGACCATATGGTTCGATACCAAGTGTGGTGAATATATAAACCGACTCGGCACTTGCAGTAAATTTGAAGAATAAAGTTTGCAGCATTATTAACGCAGCAACAATTCGAAGTATCCAAATAAAGATAGGTGATTTCATGTTTTTATTTTGTTATTGATTGTAAAATTTCTTCCAGTTACTGTCGGCATTCTTTTTTAATTTTGGTTCATCTTTATTCCACGTTTTCAGTGTGTTGTTGAAAAGTGCATTGTAAAATAAATATAATTTACCCTCAATAATTTTAAACGTTTCAGGATTTATTTCTACTTTTTCGCCACTGCTTCCCATTGCATAAGCGCACCATCCACCGTATTGAGGTTCATACATTTTATAGTTTTTTACAAGTAGTTCTTTGTTAATGGACGATGAGCAATAATAGATTATACCTTCTGCTTTTACGGCAAATTCTTTTTTACCCTTAATTGCTTTGCTTTGTTCGAAATATGCGACCGGATCGTAACCCTGTATAGCAATACTTTTTTCGATATTGAATTGCTCTGTACGCTTTGCATTGTTTGCCTGACCGTATGTGCTTTGTATATTAACAAAAATGATTGAGAATAATAAAATGGAGTATCGCATATTTTTAAAATCTATTTTTTGTGTTTTATTTCTGAATGCAAATGTGAGGCTAACCAACATATAGTAATGTCGTGTAGAATGCAAAACAAAAATAAAATTTTGTTAACGAGATTGATGATGAGTTTCCGAAATGAATAAACACCTGCCTTGTTTAATTGCTGCATTTATTCGCCACCAATATTCAGATTCAAATAGTACTCTTTGGTAAGTTCCACATACTGCCGGGTTACATTGTTATTTTCATCGGTGAGTACAATTTCGTTTTCTATTATTATTTGAGGGGATTTGGAAAACCTCATCAATAAACGCTTTTCAAGCTTATCGGGTTTTGTTTTTACGCGTGTTACGTGAGTGCAAAACAAATTATTTTGCATGGCTTGTTCGTAAAAAAGCATGCCTTCGCGGTAAGGGAAAATTACATTAAATGTTCCATCAATACTTAGTAGTTTGTTTACACATTGTATCAATTCTTTTATCGATAAAGTTTCGTCAAGATGGCGTGCATTATTTCGTGCTTCGTTGGGTGCTTTTGCGGCATCGGCAAAAAATGGCGGATTGCTTATTATGAAATCAAATTGTACATCCGTTTGTTTACAAAACTCTTGAAGCGAAATATGTTTTACTTCAATGTTTTCGTTCCACGGACTTATTAAAGCGTTTTGGTTTGCCTGCATATATGAAGGCTCATCAATTTCTATGGCAATAATTTTTGCTGATGATTTTTGTGCCATCATTAAAGCCAGCAAACCTGTGCCGGTGCCTATGTCAAGTATTTTTTTTGCTGAAGTGGGATGTGCCCAAGCACCCAGCAATACACCATCGGTGCCCACTTTCATGGCACTTATATCCTGATGAATACTGAATTGTTTAAAATGAAAAATGGTTTCAGGCACAAATTAATTTTAGTATGATGCAAATTTAAAATCCTTTTTTAAACATACAACAATTTACGAAATATTCACATTCAAGTTGAGTAATAACTTAACAACATGTTTATCAATAGGAAAAGTTACATCATCGCAGTTCAGCACACTTATATGTTTGTATTTTATAGCAATGTTTGGCTCTGCCGAAATCAAAGGTAAATGGGCGTGGTCAATATCTATTTTGTAATAGATACTCAAAATTTGATGCGTTGCATCAAAAGCAGAAGACTGATAAAAATCGGTAGTATAAAAGTGTGAATCAATTTTTACAGGGCAATTAAATTCTTCTAAAAATTCGCGCTTTAAACATTCTACAGTGCTTTCACCATGTTGTAATCCACCACCGGCAAATTTTGTAAACCGCACCCCGCTGTATTCTTCATCTACAAGTAATACTTCATCATGGGCATTAATAAAATACCGTAAACTCTTATTATAAACTTACTCAATTGGCTTTTCGTTTTTCGCAAGTTGGCGGTAATATTCGGCCTGCAATTCTTTCGATGTTTTGCTTGTGCCATTGTGACTCCATCCCGGTGGGGCAATTAAATATTTTATTTTGTTAAGTATCGAAACATCACTGCGCCATATATCTTTCATCAGCGCAATCCACTCATGGAATACTATATGAATTGGGTCTTGTTTTTCTAATTTTTTTGTCAATCCGTATTCCATTTCTATATCGCTTTGCTCTTCTTTATACGTACCAAAAATTCTGTCCCAAAAAATAAAAACCATACCCATGTTTTTATCCAGATATGGCACATTGCTGGCATGATGTACACGGTGGTTTGATGGTGTGCAAAACAGATATTCGAACCAACCAAGTTTTCCTATCAATTGTGTATGAACCAGTATGCCATATATTTGTGTGGCGGCATACATGAACATAATATCCACACTTGTAAATCCCATAAGCGACAATGGAATAAAATATACAAACCTATACAAAGGCTGAAAAACTGATGACCTGAAACCCACTGTGAGATTAAACTCATCGCTGCTATGATGTGTGGCATGCACTGCCCAAAAAAAACGGGAGTGATGGTCTACATAATGCAATACATAATAGGCAAAATCTTGCAGTACTAAAAGTAGTAACCAATATGCGAATACATTACTAATGGTAAACAAATGAAACTGATAGAAGTAATTTAACACGAGTAAACAAACTCCGCGCAACACTATATCCAAACCCATGTTGAGTGCTGTTAAATAAACATTGGTGAGGGTGCCTTTTATAGAGTAAAAATTTTTATGCTGAAAGTAACTCAACAACATTTCGCCACCAATTAATATTGCATAAAGTGGTGTGGAAATAATAACAAGCAACGACTCGCGAAACTGAGTGCCAGCCGGAGATGAGACTAAGTGACTAAAAAACTGTTGAATTTGTTCCATCATTTGGGATGCAAAAATAACTATTGAAAATGAAATATCATTATGCTATTCATTTTCATCTTCAAACAAATACATTAGCCGAATGTTTTTTTATCTTTAACTCAACTATTGGAAATTACGTAGTTTAGCCGCCCTTAAATATTCGATTATGAAAGTTCTGAAATGTGTATTGTTTTTTTGCATTTTGATAAATGTTAAATGTCTGGCAACAAACCTGAGCTCCGATTTTGGTTCTGTGACCTCAGTTACCAAAACCCAATCTGGTTGCAACATACAAACCACCAAAGGATTTGTGGCCATATCATTTTATAGTACTGAAGTATTAAGAATTCGCATGACCCTTGATAAACCCACCAGCGACTTTAGTTATGCGGTAATTTTGCAACCATCCGAAACAAAATTTACACTGGTAGACGATGCCAGGCAAATTGCGATCACATCGGATTCGGCAAAAGTGATAGTACAAAAAAATCCACTACGTATATCCATATACAATTCAAATGGAAAATTATTGGTGGCCGATGATGCTTTGCTGGGCACACAAGTGTGGAACGATGAAATAACTACCTACAAAAAAATGCACAGCGATGAAAAATATATCGGACTGGGCGAAAAGACAGGGCCACTAAACAAACGTGGATATTCCTTTACAAACTGGAATACCGATGATTTTGCATACACCACCGAAGCCGATCCACTTTACAAAACTATACCATTTTATATTGGCATTCACGATAGCGTTTGTTATGGTTTGTTTCTCGACAATTCATATAAATCGAATTTTAATTTCGGTGGCTCCACTGACGAACGCATGATGAGTTTTACTGTTGAAAGTGGCGAAATGAATTACTATATATTGTGTGGTGATAATATTGAAAGAGTAATAAAAAATTACACGCAGCTTACCGGCACCATGCCTATGCCGCCTCTATGGTCGTTGGGTTATCAGCAATGCCGGTGGAGTTATTACCCCGATAAAGAAGTGTTGACAGTGGCCCGCACTTTCCGCGATAAAAAAATACCCTGCGATGTAATTTACAATGATATTGATTATATGGACAAGTACAGAATTTTTACTTTCAGTAAAGAGAAATTTCCTGAACCAGGAAATTATGCAGATTCCCTTAATTCAATGGGCTTTAAGCTTGCAGTAATTGTTGACCCCGGCATTGCCATAGCCGATGATTATGCTGTGCACAAAGATGGACTAACTAAGAGTGTATACGTTAAGTATCCTACCGGTGATTTATATATAGGAAATGTATGGCCGGGCCGGTGCAACTTTCCCGATTTTACTTTGCCTATGGCACGACAATGGTGGGGGGCAAATTTCAAAACCCTTACTCAGGCTGGTGTACGTGGCTTCTGGAACGATATGAATGAGCCTGCAGCATGGGGACAAAATATTCCCAACCAAATTATTTTCGATTACGATGGAAATAAAACCACGCTGAAACAGGCGCGAAATGTTTATGGTATGCAAATGTCGCGTGCTACTTTCGAGGGCATACGTAAAATTTTACCCAACGAAAGAATATTCAACCTTACACGTGCCACTTATGCCGGTGGTCAACGTTACAGTGCTGTTTGGACAGGCGATAACGATGCCAGCGATGACCACATGATGATGAGCAGCCGCATGATTCAAAGTCTAAATCTTAGTGGATTTTCGTTTGCCGGTGCTGATATAGGAGGTTTTGCAAACGAACCAAGCAAAGAATTATTCATACGGTGGTTGTCGATGGCGGTATACACCATTTTTTAGGAACCATACCATGATAAATACGCGCGATAAGGAACCATGGGCACTTGGCGAAGAAACCGAAAGCATGGCACGCGAGTGCATCAACACACGTTATAAATTATTGCCTTACATCTATACCGCTTTTTACGAATCGCACACTTATGGAAAACCTGTAGTACGCAGTTTGTGTATGGATAATATGAACGATAACAACGTATACAGTGAGAATTATCAAAACCAGTTTATGTTGGGCAATTCTTTGCTGATATGCCCCGTAAGCAGTAAAGATCGCTTTGCAAAAATTTACTTGCCCTCAGGCAGATGGTATAAATACCGAACGAATGAAAAACTTGAAGGAGCCCAATCACACATTGTTGAAGCACCCCTATGGGATTTGCCTGTGTTTGCAAAAGGAGGGCAAATGATTGCAACACAACCTGTAATTCAGAACACCACACAAAGTGCTGGCGATACATTAACCATCACTATATACTATGATTTTAAAATCGGCACAACAAAATATTATGAAGATGATGGTGTTACATTCGATTACGAAAAGGGAAATTATTATTTGCGCAATATGACTTTTGTAGGTACTAAGCGACAACTCGTATTTGAAAAGGCAGAAGGAAAAATGGCATCGAAGTTTAAATTTACAAAACTTATTTTTGTAGGAACCGATGCCGAAGTTATAAAAGTAAAAACAGGCAGTGAAACAAAGCAATTGCCATCGGATAATGTAAAGAATGGAACAGTAGTACTACCCTGGAACAGCGAAAAATTTGAAGTACTGTGGTTTAACCTGGAATAAGCTTTTTGTGAAATGGTGCTTTTGCGTACCACAAAATGTAAAGATAACAAGGTATAAGAATGAGGTATGCCATTTGAGACGAATGAATAAGCTCACCAATTTTACCATACAGCGGTGGCAATATAGCACCACCTACAATGCCCATTATCAAAAGTGCCGATCCGGTTTTTGTATGACGGCCTAAACCACTGATAGCCAAAGGCCATATAGCAGGCCACATAAGTGCATTTGCCAAACCAAGCGATGCAACTAAAAAAACAGAGTAGTATCCTTTTGTAAATAAAATACCAACGCTAAAAATTATTCCAATAATAGCACTCCACTTCAATGCTGTTTCTTGTTTTATATATTTTGGTATGGTTAATATTCCTATTACATATCCTACAAGCATGCAGGTAAGTGTAAGCGAAGGAAAAAAGCGCGATTGGTCCATCGATATACCCAGTGACTTACCGTAATTTCCAATCGTATCGCCTGCAATTACTTCGGCTCCTACATAAAGAAAAATGGCAATCACACCAAATACTATTTGTGGATACTCTATAATCGAAGCTCTATCAAGAGGATTATTAGAAGAAGCACTATCGTCTTCCTCTTCTTCTATATTTGGTAAAGGCGAATACCTGATAACCAAAGCTAAAATTACAAGCACAATAGCCATTACCACATAAGGCCATATTACACGGCCGGCAAGCATATCGAGCTGGTTGGATTTTTGCACAGGATCCATTGTGAGTAATTCTTTTTCCAATTTATCGGCTCCTTTAAGTACTATGGCACCTAGAATAATAGGACTTAATATTCCGGCTACTTTATTGCAAATACCCATTATGCTTATTCGTTTGGCTGCACTTTCTATAGGGCCAAGAATAGTTATGTAAGGATTAGAAGCAGTTTGCAAAATGGTTAACCCGGTACCCTGAATAAATAATCCAAATAAAAATAAATAATAGTTGCGGGCATTAGATGCGGGAATGAAAAGGAGAGAACCAATGGCCATTACAAACAAGCCCAGCGACATGCCATTTTTAAATCCTGTTTTTTTGAGGATGTACGATGATGGCAATGCCATCACAAAATATGATATGTAAAATGCTGTTGCTACAAAGTAAGATTGAAATTCGCTCAATTCGCAAGCCATGCGCAAATAAGGTATCAATGTGCCATTGAGCCAGGTTACAAATCCGAAAATAAAAAACAACCCGCCTACAATTGCAATAAATCCATATTTATTTTTTGGTACTGAACTCATCATTATATTTGAAACTTAATTTTTATGTTTGCGTAATTATCCAATTATTTTTTTGAATAATTCTACTGCATCTAATAAAGATTTGAACAAAGAAGTGAACCTGTGAGCGAAGAAATAAAATTATATGCAGCACATTTTGCAGAAATTTATGATGGCAAAACTCCGCGGTTTTTTAAAAGTCCCGGGCGCATAAACCTTGCCGGTGAACATACCGATTACAATCTTGGCAAAGTTTTACCTATTGCCATAAATCATCATTTACTTATTGCAATATCACCCAATGGAAAAAATAGTAGCCGCATTTATAGCAGGAAATTTGATGAAATGATTTCTATTGAGCATGCGGAGTTATTTTCAACAGCCAATCATTGGGCTAATTATGTAAAAGGAATTATAAGCACCATGCAAAGTGTTATCCATTCCGAAATTCCAAATTTCGATTTATCTATATATGGCGCTTTGCCTGTGGGTGCAGGTTTGTCGTCATCGGCAGCATTAACTTCCGGAATTGGTTTTGCTTTGAATACCGTTTTCGATTTGAAAATAGATTTATTGCAAATGGCAAAATTGTGCATGCAAACAGAACATGATTTTGCCAATGTAAAATGTGGTTTGCTCGATCCGGTGGCATGCTTGTTTGCCAAAAAAAATCACCTCCTTGTTTTTGATTGCTTTGATTATTCAACCCAAAATATTCCATTCAATTTTGAAGGTTATAAGATTCTCCTTATCGATAGTATGGTGCGCCACAATCTTGCACAATCACAACATTTAAATGAGTGCTACGATGATTGTTACAAGGCTGCGAGTGCGGTGAATAAATATGTTGCGCCTGCAAATAGTTTGCGTGATGTAAAAATGGAACAGCTCGATACTGTTGAAAATATGATTAATAAAGCTTCATTCAACAGAGCAAAATACATAATAAATGAAATGAATCGATTTGATATGTGCCTGCATGCTGCCCAACAAAATGATTTGGACACATTTGGTAAAAGCATGTTTCAAACCCATCACGAACTTGACTCACTGTATAAAATAAGCTGCCCCGAATTAAATTTTATAATCGAACAATGCAAACAGAATAAAAATATTGCCGGAGCAAAAATGACCGGTGGCGGCCTTGGCGGATGTGTGATTGCAATTGCAAAAAATGATGCTGTGCAAAACTTTATTGATGAAATGCAAAATGCGTTTTACGCAAAATTTGATTTGCAATGCAACATTTATACTTTGCAAAGTGACGATGGAGTGGGGGAGGTGGTTTAATGTGTTAAGTTATTAATGACCTTTTATTTTAGCTTGATTTTTTTGCAATCACCTTTGGAGAAAAATATTCTCCCGCAGATAACACAGATTTTCGCAGATGGAATACCGCAGATTTTTTTTAAACTTATGAATTTATCTGCGAGAATCAGCGGTGAATTTTATCTGCGGAAATCTGCAGGAAAAATAACTGTTTTACTCCTCTATTTTTAACTCCACTTTATTCTCAACAGCCTTTTCAAACTCCTCTACATTGCAGTAGCGAATAGCCTTACCGTTACTAAAAAAAACAAACACTGTTGACTGCAATTTATTTTCTGTTGCTAATTTTTTTATTTCTAAAAGTTTGTCTTCTGTTTTTACAAACACAAAATTAAAAAGCATAGGATTTAATTTTGCACCCATAACATCTTCCATAGTGTGGTTGGTTTTTGTTGTGAAAATATACACGGTGTGCATATTCATAATGGGCAAATTGCAGGCTTGGGCTTTTGCTTTTTGTGTTGCTTGTAGCGATACAAAAAGGAGAATTAAGAGGAGAAGACTTTTTCCTGTTTTGATGGATTTCGATTTGTTTAGCATATTATTTTGTTTTAATAAATTTTATTAATCTTAAATGCGAACATGCTGAAACAGCCCGCCACTGCGCCATGCATCCCCAACCCCCACTGGGGCAATGCCATTTTGGAGTTAAACTTAAATTTTTCTTTTCATCAAATATAGGCTTTAAAATACCTTTGTCATATCAAAATAATCTTGCACCCTTTTAACTCCCAATTTTCCAAACTCTTGAACCCTTGAACTTTCAAAACAGTTCGAGAATACTCACTGCAAGCTCTTCAAAACTTTCTCAACTTTACAACTTTCACAACTTTACTACCTTCTCCGTAAATATACTCCTTCCATCATACACCATCACAAAATAAATCCCCCTATTCAAATATCGCAAATCCAAGTCTGTTTTCTCTCTCACTATTTTTTGTTGCAAAACCTCCTTACCCATCACATCAAATATTTTCAACTCCCAGTTTTCATTTTTAAAATCAACAATGCTTATGGTAACAGAATTTAAAACGGATTGGTTTTGACGATAAACCCTGCATTTAATCCCCCTTGCAGGGGTTGGGGGGTTTCGGGCGTGCCCACCCACTGCAAAGTATCACAAGGACTACTGATCAGTCGCCCCAAACTATAATTTGGATTATTGGGCAAGTCAGCATACACCCTTTTTCCTCCAAGATTAAAACTAAATGGTTGAAAATTGCTGCCTTACCAATACTATCGGGATAATTTATTACCCCTAAATTTTCGTTGTATTGATTGCGTACGCTATCAGGGTAGGGGTATGCAGGAAAGCCCCAATTATACCAACTTGCCATATATATTTATTGTCAGGTGCTTTACGCAAGCGCCAAATAAATTAGGATTACGTTGTTCATATAAAGTATCGCAACTTGCAGGAATATCTGTGGCAAATAAATTAAATTGCAATAAACGTGAAGTGTCTTTTGGAAATACATTCCACAATTTTGTTGCATAAAACAAACTATCATTTGGCGAGTAAGCCCTTCCCAAAACCATCTATCAATGTTTGTACTTTGTTCAGGAAAAATCAATTTTTCGTTTCCAAAAATTCCTGTACATCTATCAAAATCATACTCCGCCATAAAACCATTATAATTTATAAGAACCATTTTATCACCTTTATTATTGAAAATTATTTTTTGAAAAGTGCCATCAGTTGCATTATTAAAATCAGTAGTTGTGTAGTTAGAAAACCCACTTGTATCTAATTTAAACACATAAAAACGATTATGCTTTTGTCACCATAATTGATGGCTTTATTATTATCCACCAATCTCACCATTGCCATGTTGAATAGCTTGTGTACAATCTCCCATTTCTATATTAATTAATGGTTGATCGCGTATAATTACTGTTCCTCATCCCTTGTTTTGAGCCATGTCTATTATTGCATAATAAAAGCCTTTTGGCGTAATTGTACCAGAATATAATAAATAATATTGAGAATCGATTTTTGGAGATGGAACAATTACTATTTGATTATAAAAACCAACACCAAATAAATTGTTCCCATTATTAATAGTATCAAAATTGAAATTGTAGAACATAGGTTGAATTAGTATTGCCATCCATAACGTTAAATGAATAAAGTTTTAAGTTGCCATTTGTATCGGCAATGCTTGAACAACTACCTCTACCATCCATAGTTGAAAATATTGGAGTAGCAATGATTTGATTATTAAAATCAACTCCGGCCGAATCACCAAAAACCCAAACATTGTTTTGCTTTTGTGCCTTATTATATTATAAGAAAGCGAAATTAAAATAATCAAATAAAATTTCATTGTTTATAAAAAAGAGGTAGTGATAAAATATCATACCTCTATATATAAAAAATTATTTGATTATAATTAATTTTTCTGTTTGCTTAATTGCATCGCCTTCAAAAAATTTTGATTTGATAAAAGCCACCACAAAAATCTTTCAAATTGATTTATATTTTTTTCAAGGCAAAGTCTTTGTTAAAAGCAACCTGCCTGTTCCATCAAAATATTTATTATATATTATGTATATATCATTATTGCTTTTTATGGAAACAAAGTCATTTGTGGGATTCGGAAAAAATTTTATACACAGAATTTTGTTTTGTTAAGATGCCACCAATCGCATTAAGCGGTCTTACTTTCCTCAAAGGTGGCAAAATATCAATTACATCTAAATGTAAAATTGAGCGCGCCCAATAAACAGCTTCACCACCGTAAAACGGATGAGTGTATGCTATTTGCGTAAGCTGTTCTACAAGACTTACGTCAGGTATTAAAGTATCGGCAATATAGAGTAAGAAATAATTTAGCACAAAGTGTTTAAATTCTTCTATTTGGTTTTGATGTTGCAATAACTGCAATTTAGCGGCCGCTTCGCTTAGGTTATGCATCAGTAATGCACTATTGATTTCATAAAATTTTCCTATGTTACTTGCTTCAAGTATTGCGAGATATTCCAAATATGCTTGGTCGCTGGTATCAGCCAATTCAAGCATACAACTATCGCGATTGCCTGCACGGTAATATGCCTCGTCATCAAGATAATTAAAATAGGTAGAGTCAGGGTCGTTGTATGTAGAATCGTTTACGGTGTTTCCAAATTCATCGTATCGCAATGCGGCATCTAAAATAATTCCAGGTGGTATGCATCCATCAATTGTTCCAGAAGCATTTAGAATTAAAACAACATTTGGTAAACAATTAATGGTAGCTGGACATGGTGTAAACTCGGCACTAACATTAGGGTCAACATACCAAATGATAGGAAATTGTGTATTATTAATAACTCTATGAGAAGGCGAGCCAGGATTAATATCCTCCCATTTATTATTCCAACTTTCGTCTGTAGTACCTTGGTCGCTTACTTGGGTATTGGCAAGAGCGAGGTCTATATTTGTGCCATGGTAGCATTGTTTCATAAAATTGCAGTATAGTTTGGTAAAACGACAATCGCCTTGCATATTAATGCCTGCACCACCATTTATAATTTTGTTTTCTACCAAAGTATTAGTAATAGAATTTTCGGTTGCGCATCTTAATAGCATAACGCACATTGCGTATTAAATTATCTTCAACATTTATAGTCACAAGATTAGATAAAAAATTCTGCACATCAATTCCACTTCTACCATAAGCTGTAGGGTCTAACAATCCATTTGGTTTATGTTGTTGTTCATTATTTTTGCAGTTGTTGCATCTCGCAGATTATCTACACGAATGCCTATTCCACCTAATGGTGTTTTTGTAATAGAATTGTTGTTAATGTTTAGCGTGTTGGCAGTTGTAGTGCCGTTTACATTAAGTGCAAATATACTTGTAATGCAATTATCAAAATTGTTGTACAGGGCATCAAGAGTGATGCGGCTTAATTTACCCGCAGAGGCAAAAATGCCGTTATCGCAATTGGAGAAGGTGTTGGATTTTGTGAGGTCACCAATATTTACTGTGGGTAAAGCACTGCCCGCAGTTGCATTAATTGCTGCACATGTTAAAAGTTTTGTCCATGAGGGTATTGCATTGGTTGCATATTGCGTTTTGCCAATGTTAGTAAATGTATTGTTGTAACAATTAAAAGTAGAACCATCAGCATTTATACCAAGCAAGTTTCGGTTAAATGTGTTTTTATCGGTAGCATTTGGTCCGCCAATTTCGAGGGCAGTAACATTATTCAATCGTATGTGGTGTGCAGGGGCAATGCCTGCGTATGGTGCTTTGGTAAGTGGTCCAGCGGCATTTGTAAATGTATTGCCGGTTATTTTGCTTGTACTATAGCTACCTGCATCCAAAAACAAATCGGTATTGTTGCCGTTAAATGTGTTGTTGGTAATATCAATAATACCGTTATTTTTATTGTGTACTGCTTCTATTGCATCTTCAATGGTTGAGTTAGTAATATTTACCGTACCACCATTATTAATAATGCCTTGCCACATATCGCCACAGGCGCTTATATTACAATTTGTAATATTAAGCGTACATCCAGAGTTCACAATAATGCTTGATGACGAATTAAGGCAAAATAAATTGAGGGCGGTAAGGTTGAGCGTAGTGTTATTGCTGATAGTTGTTACACCTAAATCCCATCGTGTTGGAGCTGAAATAGCTATTGTTAGTCCGTTATTGTATGTTGATGCAAGCTGCTGTGCATCAGTCAAAGTTTTCGTACCGGAAGCGGTACAACCATAAAAATCGGAAACCGTCACAACATATGTGCCGTTACTTAAATTATTAAACAAGCCCGATGTTTGGTAAGGCCCACTGTTTGTGGCTTGATTCACCCATATGAATTGGAAAGGCGCATACCCTGTAGCTGTACAATTGATGATGCCTGTGGTTCCATTGCATGCCGGTTGAGAAACGGCCAGGCTGAGTGTTGGGTTCGAATTTGCAATGGTTACAGAGGCCGAAATTGTACTAATACAGCCACCACCGAATGAACTAACAGTTACAGTATACGTACCCGCACCTAGTCCAGTTGCAGATGCAGTTGTTTGCGAATTGCTCCAAGCGTAATTTAAGTTTGTATTTGGCGGTGACAATAGTGCGGTGGCTGTGCCATTTGTGGCAAGGCTGCAAACCGCAGCAGGGGCTGCTATAGTAAGAACCGGAGTTGTTATAGTTATGGAACCACTTGAACTACAACTAGACAAGATATTGTTAACTGTAACAGTATACGTACCTGCTGCAAGGTTAGCAACTCCGGCTGTAGTAGCGCCATTGCTCCACGTATAGGTATTGTTTCCAGACCATATTGCAGGTGGCACAGCAGTGGCCTGTCCATTGGTATTGCCAGGGCAACTTATATTTGTAACCCTGTAAAAGTTAGTGCAGAGGCATTCCACCGCCAGGCACCAAGGCCACGTACACAACAATAAATTTGTTCGTTACATATCGTATTTCCTTTGCAAGTCATAAACTTTATAGCCTTGTTGGGCAGTTGTCCTGTGATTTCAGTCCAATTATTATCTATGTTGCCATTAGAAGTATTATATGTACCACGGTAAATGTGACTTCTTTCAGCAATGGAATTGGTTTTCTTCTTTACTGTTGAAACATAAATTGTCCCTAAATCTTTATCGATACATATACCTGTTATACCATGATCGGCATTGTCCAGCGCATCAAAGTGTAAATCCTTAAAAATATTAGAAAGATTTGCCGGTACAATATCTATTTCATTATATGTGTAAGTTGTACTACTGTTAGTATAAAAATAAGTTTCTTTTAAATTTTCTATGTTAGTAATCGAAGTGCTGCTTTTAGGTCCGCATCCTACTATTATTTTGTAATCATTTGTGTTGTAAGGCATTATGGCTAATCTTAAAGGCACTTGATTAGTGTTTGATATTGTATTAGTAGTTTTCACAGACGGTCCAGTCAAATCTATCCTAACAATTTCAAATTTGGGATTTTTCTTTCTGATGACATACAACATATTGTCATTTACACCAACAACTGCATCTTGTAATTCTTCATTGTTCCCATTCCAAAATTCCATAGGTGGACCCCAAGAGGTACCATTAAGTTTATGTATACGGGCACTACCACCCGCAGGTTCGTTTACTAATAGATATTTGTCGGTGCCTACAAAAAATATTTTTTGTGGGTCGCCACATATAGCATCGCCTTCCCTTTTCCAGTCATTTGAGTTGTTACGTTTTACAACAAATCCATATCCTTTTTTGCTCGCAAAGCCACTCCCCATTCCTGCCCAGATATCACCGGATTGATCATCGGTAATAAAAAAGCAATCGCTCAATGGTAAATTTTTATCTAATGTTCCTACACAGTTTGGATAACTGAAATTGCCTGATAAATCTACATTGCTGCAGGAAGAATTTGTTGCCTTATCAATCGGTTGATAAAAATCTGTATTTTGATTGGAATAGAACATCAACCTGTCGGCTTGTGCAATCCAAGTGACACCGGCCGCATCATGATAAACTGCTTTTGCTGCATAGTTAACATAACCCATATTTTTATATGAGTCGGCACAAGCACCATTGTTTCCAACTCCGTTTCGCGAGTATATTTGTTGCCAAGCAACATTTAGTGGAGTTATGTTTGTTATTGGGTTTTTAGTAATAAATATATTACCCGATTTACCTATCAATAGTTTGTTGTCTGTAGTTATTAAAGCACTGTTTATGTTACCACAAGGTTTGGCGTTATTCCATCCCCAATCGTTACTACCTGTATAAGTATTAAGCACGCGCCAGTTTCCGGTAGGCACTCCACTTCCATTGTCTTCAGAATAAAAAACTCCCACATAATGATTGTCATATGTTTGTTCTTCATTTAATAAAACCCAACCAGGATTAGTTCCGTTCAATTGCAATAGTCTTGTAAAAGAATATGAAGCATAATCGTTTGCGTAATCTTTTGTAGTAACGGTGTTTGAACTATTTTCATCTTCTCCAATTAAATGTGTTATCAGGTTATTCGTCCAAGCTTTAGTTGAAGAATTGTACTCCCACAAGCCTTGGTCATATAGTGTTACTAAATAGAAGTCTGACGTTCCTTCACGTGTTATACTTGTTACTTTGTAGTTTGTTCCTACGTTATTTGGACCAGCTATTTGTGCGCCATAAATTGTACTTGCTATTTGGGTCTGAGTAAACTGAAAGAGACCAGTTTCAGTACCCAGTAAAAAGATATCATATACAGGACTTTCATCAACAAACATACAATAAACATCTTGGTCACCACTTAGTCCATCCAATTGGTACCCTGCAGTAGTTACGGTTGTTGCAGACCCGTTCCATGTGAATTCGTACAAATCGGCAATGGTAGTATTGTTTTTATTGTTATTAGGTTCATCTTGTATTCTGGTGCTACCAGTGGTCGCAAATATTGTATGTGAACCTCCAAGTGTAGTCCCAATAACATGAATGTCGCTCACCCAAGCATCGGGCATATCCCATAATTTTTGAACGCTTGCATTGGTGTTGGCCATATCTACAATATCAATACCGCCTCTGTTTCCTACGAATAAAATATTAGGGTATGACGGTTGATTCACAAATTTATTTACGAACCGAAAAAGCTCATTATTACTTATATAAGTATAATCGTATTGCAGTGGGTTACTAATATCTGCTGCATTAATATTGGGAGCGCGCCATACACCGCTAACATCGGAACCTACATATAAATCTTCGAGACCTGTATACGGATTATTATAAAGGAACACTGCCCGCTCTTGGCCGCCTGCGCCCGGCCCCAGTTGTGTCCATTGTGCATTTGCCATGTTGCTAATAATTAAAAAGAGAAGGAGGAGTTTGTGATGAGTTTGAAGTTTGAAGTTTGAAGTTTGAAGTTTGAAGTTTGAAGTTTGAAGTTTGAAGTTTGAAGTTTGAAGTTTGTTTCGTTAATTTGATTTTTCATAAATTTAATTTTTTTTAATGTTACAAATACTATAGTTACTTTTATTTCTGAACAAAATTTTCTGTACAACTATTGCATAAAGAGTTACATTTTTCGAAAAGCAATGTTGTATTTTTTTAGTGCTCCCGACACTTCGGTCGGGATGCCAAAAAAAATTATTGGCATGTAAATGTATAAAGGAAAATGGATTGAGCAAGAAAAATTTTTGAACTTGATTTGCATGTGCTTTTTTGTGATGCGACAACACTAACCAAAGGCGGCAATTTGTTATTACCAAACAACCCAAAAACCAACCTACCTCATCAACCGAAACATTTCACAGGTCTTAATTTTCTTTTGACTGCAAGGAGAGTAATAGGTGAGGGTGTATGCATACATTCCTTCGGGGGCGGGTTGGTCGAGGAAAGTGCCATCCCAGCCTGCAAGCGGGTCAGCAGTTTCAAAAACCATGTGGCCATAACGGTCGAAAATACGGAACAAATATTTTTCTAAATAATCTGTTGCCGGTTTATATAACTCGTTGGTGGCATCATCGTTTGGTGTAAATGCATTGGGCACAAAAACTTCTGTACTCGAGTATTCTTCTATTTGTATGGTATCGGTTTCGGCACAGGCGCTGTCTTTTGCCACTACCCAATAAGTGCCTGCTGTATTGATGTTGAAAGTAGATTTTGTGCTGCCATCGCTCCATTTGAATTTGTAAGTGGTATCGAAAGCAAAGGGTATACTACTACCGTTACACACAAAAGTATCGGTACCCAATTCGATATTAAGAAAACGATAATTGATATTTATAGAATCAATAATAAGGCAACTGGCATCGGTTACTTCTACAAAATAATTTCCCGCTGCAGTTATAGTAATTTGTTGTGTGGCCTCGCCCGTGCTCCAGTTGTAGGTTAGTCCAGGGTTGCCCGCATCGAGTGTGAGGGTTTCATTTTTGCATAGTGTAGTATCGTTTCCTATATCAACATTAAATCCATTTATAAAAATCACTTTAATAGAATCGATAAGTGTGCAATATCCATTTTGGGTAACAGTAACCGTATACGAACCGGCAGTAGAAATAGTAAAAATTGGATTTGTACTTCCATTGCTCCATTGGTAATTTGCGGCAAGCGATGTTAAATCGAAAACCAAACTTTGGCCGTTGCATAATGTTGTATTGTTACCAAGGTCGTATATAAAACTGTTAGGGGTTGCTATATCTATGGTATCGGAGGCCGCACAATAGTTTCCATCTACCACATTCAAAATATAAATTCCCGGTGTAGTAACCGTATAAGTCATATTTGTAGAACCATCTTGCCATAGAAATAAATTAGCATTCAATCCACCGTTTAAAATAATTGTATCGCCATTGCAAAGTGTAGTATCGTTACCAAGATTGATAATGCCGGCATAGTTTACAAAGCTTTCTTGCAGCGATAGATTATTCAAAAAATTGTTTTGTGCATTGTTTGTTCCGGCTGTTGCATTGTTGGTAGTATTGAAGCATGGAGAAATAGCTGCCAGATCATTACCGGGCAAACCCGCACTGGTATTAGGCGACAAATTGGGCGGTACAAAACCGGGTACAATCCATATAAGCCCGCTGCCACCACCACCACCGGGGCCAAAGCATGCAGCAGTTGAAGGGTTAACATCGCCACCTTTTCCACCTTTAGCTTCTACAACAACTATAGATGTATACGTAGGCACATCGAGCAAAATAGTGCCGGCACCGCCACCACCACCGCCACCATCGCCAGGGCCGGCAGCAGAAGTTAATTGATCGGCACCATTTGCTTTTATGGCAAAGCCATTACCGGAAATATCAGCAGCTTTAATTATGATGATTCCGCCACCATTTGCACCGGGAGTTCCGGCACCGTCATTGGCATCGCCACAACCACCGCCACCACCGAAAAATATTTTATTTTGAAAAAAATTTGTTGCCACACTTGCACCACCAATTCCACCTACTGCATTGGCGCAATTATCGTTTCCACCTGTACCGCCTTCTGTGTAATTGCTGCCACCGCCACCACCTGCATTGTGCTTGTTACCACCGCCACCACCAGTTCCGGATTTACCTCGCCCGGCATTTTGTGTGTTTGGTAATATGGCAATGCCTTCTCCTTTTTCGGCACCGCCTTCGTTCCATATTGCTCCTCCCTGGTTAACATCATATGCATATAAATTACTGCCGGTGCCACAGTTATTATCAGGATTATTGGTTGCGCTTCCACCACGAAAACCTGCACCGCTTACATCAATATTTGAAGCCAGCGAAAGCGTATTGTCTACTTCAAAAACTACCACACCACCGGTTGCGCCATTCCAAGGTGGACTGGTTACAAGGCCGGTAACGTTGGCACTGGTGTAATGTGGCACCTTTATTATTTGTACTTTGCCCGCAGCATCGTACTGTTTTTTTAATGATCGCTTGAGTGAAATATTGTTGCCATTTACAATTGCAATATTTGCAAATTCGTAGTTTCCACAATTGGCCATGTTGGTAATGTTGCCAAAGTTAGCTGTTTGGGTAGTATCGATAATAGCACCTTGCATTTGTATAATAAGTACACGGTCGTTAGGAAAAAAGCCCGCAGTGGATGCTACAGTGATGGTATTGCATGTAACACTGGTAGCCTCAACATAAGTATTTACAATGCCCGAAATATTTGTTTGTGCAAAACAAAACTGCAGATTAAGATTAATAACTGCACATATTGAAAGTAATTTATAGAATGAGGGGAAAAATTTCATCCGGCAAATGTGTAAACTTTTTGAAGGATTTGAACAAGCACAGGTTTAAGTTTTCAATTGCTATTTGTTGAAAGTGTAAGTTTAAACATAAAAGGCATTTGAGAAAATTACACCCTTCAAATCAATTAACTTATGGGAGCGTAATCGTCCATTTTTTCTTTTTTCAAAATGGCAGCAACTATGAGTGAGTATATAGCAGCAAACGCTAAACCCCCAAGAGTGCTTTTATAATCGAAAGTACTGATTGATTCTTTCTTTTTTAAAATATCGTTTACCTGTTGTTCAATTTTATCGGCCGGAACCTGATATTCCGCAAGCTTTGTTGCCAACATCTCAGCAAGCTTGTCGAAAAATTCGGGCTCTACAAAATTGTAATGAATGTAGGAATAAATGCTGCTGATAAAAAAACCAACAAAAAGGCAAACAAAGCCATTTACAAAAGCTGATTTCAAAGTGATGGCACCGCCATTTGCAGCACGTTCTTCTTTCACCGACATTACAGCAACCACACCAAAAACAACCATCATGAGCAACCCCGAAATTGCTGCACCCAACATGCTCGATAAATTGAGACCTGTTACATAAAATAAAACAGTGATAACAACGGCACTAAGGCCACCTATGATTCCAAACTTTACTGAGTGCTTCATTTATATTTTTATTAAGTGGTTATTGACGCAAATGTAAAATAAATTTGGCTTTATAAGATGTGGAGTAAAATTTCCAATTATAGAATGAACATGCATAGACATGATGTTAATGATGGGTTTTAAGGGGAATCAGGTTAGAATATTTAAAGTGCAATTAAAAAAGTTTTTGTTTGCGGGGTTGAAAATATAGTGCACCAAAGTAGTGAAAGTATAAGGTTTGAGGAGCATTAAGGTCATGGTTCAAAACAATAAAGGTGAAAACATTTCGTTTTATTAATAATTTTACCTTTGCCCCCCTCATTTTTTAAAATAATATATTTGATGGATACTTCGCAACAGATAGATTCAACACGGTTGGACCTTGTAGCATTAATAAAAATATTTCGCAAATGGAAAAAGCATTTGCTAATAACTGGCATTGTTGCCATTGTATTAGGGTTTGTAATTACTATGCCATTTATAATGCCACCACAATTCGAATCAACGGTGATACTTTACCCCAGTAACCTTATACCTTATTCAACCGAAAGTCCTACTGAAACTATGTTGCAGTTACTGGAGTCCGATGATATAAAAGACAGGCTCATTAATACTTTCGATTTGTACAATCATTATCGAATAGATACAACGGCAAAGTTTCCCCGCACAAAAATGTATAACCTGCTTAACGATCAAATTTTTATTACACGTACGGCCTTCGAGTCGGTAGAGATTTCGGTGCTTGACGAAGATCCCAAAGTTGCAGCACACATGTGCGATACTATTGTATCCTACCTCGATTGGAAAGCAAGATCGTTGCAACGATTGAAAACAAAAGAGGTATTAACCATTTTCGAAAATCAAACAAAGTCCAAAAAACTCGAAATAGATTCTCTCGAATTAAGATTGATGGATATACGCGCCAATTACGGTATACTTGATTTTAAAACGCAATCGAAAGAAATTTCCAAGCTATGTATAAAGGTGGAATTGTAAATAAAAATGTAGCCGATGATTTTAATAATTTAAAATTGAAGGGGGTAGAGGCAGAGGCACTTGATAGCAAATTAAAAGCTGCCCGGTTATTATACAATGAATACAAAACTTCTTTCGAAAAAGCCAAGAGCGATTTTGCAAAAGTACTTACCTATTCTAATTATGTAACAAAACCTTTGCCTGCTGAGAATAAGGCAAAACCAAAGCGCACTGTATTTATGATTTCACTTTTATTGGCAGTTTTGTTTTTAGCTTTTTTGGTAATTCTGGTTATTGAAAACTATAACACCAACATAAAGCCCCGCTTGAATAATTAAACAATTTGTAATTGATAACCACTTTAAGCCGTAATATTTATTATTCTATTGTTGCCACATTTATGGCACTTAGTGCTGTTGCCATTGCGCTTGGTTATTGGTACTTCCTGTTGTTGCCGGCAGTTGTTCTCATTGCGGTGCTTGGTATTTTTCGGTTAGATATTTTATTCTATTTAAGTGTGGCCATTATTCCACTTTCCATAAACCTGAGTGAAACCGATTTTGGATTTGGGTTTAGTATGCCCAGCGAACCTATTATTTTTGGATTGATGTTATTGATAGTGATAAAGCTTTTGTTGCACAATACCATGGATAAAAGGTTTATTAAGCATCCGGTGAGTATCATCATTATTTTTTACCTGGGGTGGATGTTTTTAACTTCGGCTACCAGCCATTTGCCCATAGTATCTTTCAAGTATACTCTCGCGCGATTTACATTTATCATGGTCTTCTTTTATTTCGCATCGGAGTTGTTTTTCAAATTAAAAAACATCACAAAATTTGTAGCCGCATATTTAATATTGTTTTGTGTGGTGATTATTTACACTACGTTGAATCATGCTGCGGCACATTTTACCGAAAAGGCCGCACATAATTCTATGACACCTTTTTACAACGACCACACAGCTTATGCCGTTTTGGTAGCAATGTTTATTCCTGTTTGTATTGTTATGATTATTGGAAAAGGGTTTTCAATTATTTCGCGACAATGGAGTTTTGTAGCATTGGTGCTTTTAATAACCGCATTGTTACTTTCATATACCCGTGCCGCCTGGGTTGGTATTGCTGCCGCAATAGCTTGTAGTTTGATTTTTATTTTTCGCATAAGCACACAACTTATTTCTATTTCTGCTATTGTAGCCGCATTATTTTTACTGGTGAATGTAAATACCATTATCCTCAATTTCGAAACAAACAGAGAGCAATCATCAACCGATGTTGGGGCTCATTTGCAATCTATTACAAATATAAAAACAGACCCTTCGAATGTGGAACGCATAAACCGATGGAGTTGTGCATGGCGTATGTTTCTTAAGCGGCCAATTACCGGATGGGGCCCCGGCACCTATCAATTTGTTTACGGGCCGTTTCAACTTCAAAAAGAAAAAACTGTAATAAGTACTCTTGCGGGTAACAGGGGAAATGCGCACAGCGAATATCTTGGGCCACTATCCGAACAAGGTGTACCGGGTACTTTGTTGTTTGTGTTGCTCGCGCTTGCAACTTTGATTACAGCATCTCGTGTTTTTATTTACGGCAACAATGGTAATGTAAAAATTATTGCTGCCGGTCTAATTTTGGGGTTAATAACTTATTGGGTGCATGGTTTTTTAAATAATTTTCTTGATACTGAAAAAGCGGCAGTACCATTTTTTGGTTTCATTGCCGCCATTGTTTCACTCGATGTTTTTCATACCAAACCAAAGAATGAGGTTGTTACTCAGCTTTGATTTTTAAATAAATCGGGCAGGCGTTTTATCATTACAAGTTCTTTCATTTTTTCGCGTGCATCAACTGCGGGGCTGCCAAATACTTTACTGCCCGGAGCGGTGCTTTTTCCTACTCCCGACTGTGCTAATATCTCCGTGCCTTTGCCAATCACTATATCTTTTTGAATGCCAACCTGTCCCCAAATAATAACATTGTCTTCTATTTTTGTTACACCGGCAACTGCCGCAAAAGCTGCAAATAAGCAATTGTTACCAACAAAAGTGTCATGACCAATATGAACGTGATCGTCCATTTTTGTTCCATCACCAATTATTGTATCGGCACTTACTCCTTTATCAATGGTGCACATTGCACCAATTTCAACATTATTGCCTAATACTACTCGACCACAACTATGCATTTTATCGTAGCCTTCGGGTTTGCGCTTAAAATAAAATGCATCGGCACCAATAACGGTATTTGCATGAATGGTAACATTATTTCCAATAACGCTGTTATCGTATAAACATACTCCGGGATGAATGGTGCAACCACTTCCTATGGTAACATTATTGCCAACAAAAGCACTGGGAAAAATGAAAGTATCACTGCCTATCACTGCCGAATCGCTTATCATTTTTGATGAAGCAAGGAAAGGCATAAATTTCCGGGTAAGTTTATTATAGTCATCAAAAGGAACAGGGCTTATGAGTATTGATTTTCCTGCAGGTACTTCTACCTCCTTATTTATCAAAATAATTGTAGCGGCCGATTGTAATGCTTTGTCATAATATTTGGGATGATCGACAAAAGTAAGGTCGCCCTTTTCTACGCAATGAATTTCGTTTATGCCTTCTATAGTTTGCTCGCCATTACCTGCATAGGTAATGTTTAACAATGTTGCAGCATCGGCCACAGTAAAGAGCGATTTTAATTTCATGTTTGTTTAAATAAAATGTGTTTTGTTTTTTGAAATGGTTGGAAAGTATTGTAACGTTTTACCTACTCTATTACAGCAGATAATCCACGGTCGAGTAGGGCGGTGCAAATGGGTTCGAGTTGAGTATAACTGCCTTCTTTAATCGAACACTTTCCATTGAAATGTATGATATGCGCACATTGTTCGGCTTGTACCAGATCGTGTTTACAAATTTGCACAAGACACTCAATAACCCAATCGAAAGTATTTACATCATCGTTGTATAAAACAATATGATTTTGTTCGAGCAGGTCTTCGAGTAGAAGTTCGTCTTCTTCCTGATAAGGTTTCGCAGATAATGTATACAGTTTCATTTTAAATGCCTTTTTGCAAATATAGTATTTCTATAAATTACATAACAAAATATAAGTTCTAATAGCTTAATATTTCAAAAAAAAATGAGTAATATTTTTGCTGATGAGCTTAATTAGTTCTGGCTTTTCTTTTTAAGAAACTCCCGTCTTTGTCAAAAACAGCTCATAGTCCCTTTTTTACAACGCATTGCTACTGAATAAACTATCGAGTCGTTTATATTCATATTGATAACATCAACAATTTTGGGCTTTTCAAATTTTTCGTTGATATATGTTTCGCATTCAGAAGGCAATTCAGATTTATCAACTTGCTTATTGTAACTTACCAACTTACCTGTTTTATCAAATAACATAACATGGTCTTTCTTTTCGATGGTATATGTTACCTGATATTTGCCACGGTATTTTTCCCAATGCGCCTTTTTAATATCATTGTGATCGGTCTTAAAGGCTTCAATTACAGCGGCAGGCACTTCTTTTTCTTTGAGCGATTGTGCCATAATGCATGAAGCAAACAGGATGGAAATTGCAAGCAATGTTATTTTTTTCATCATATTTTATTTTGAAACAAATCTCATTATTTTTTCTTGAGTAATGGTACTTGTTGAAAAATATTATGCATCAATTTTTAAAATCGTTCCACAGTTTGGTTTAGAAATTTTTGAATAATTCATTAATCTTTCTAGCACGAAATTTGCTTTTTTATTTTGTGATAATCACTCATAACTCATATATTTACTGTCGATTGAGTTTATTGTCTTTTTAGTCGTACGATGAAAAAAATTGTTTTCGTTTTATTTTTTGCCTTTCTGTTTGGAAAAACCTTTTCGCAACTCACCGTTGTTGAATGGAATTTTCCCGGATTAGGTACCTCTGCGGCAAACATAGCTTCTGCAATGCCAAACAATGTGGGCAAAACTTTAATCACTGTTGGCGGTACCGGTGCGGTGGGTTATGGAACCAATGTTGGGGCTTATACTCAATCGGCTTGGTGCAACGGTTGGGCAGCGGGCAGTGGTTTAAAATGGTGGGAAATAGAGTTTTCTACTTTAGGTTTATACAATCTCGATGTGTCATCAAAACAAAGAAGTTCTGCAACGGGACCTCGCGATTTTAAAGTGCAATATAAAATTGGCTTAGGTGCCTGGACCGATTTAGTTGGAGCAACAGCAGTTACAATTGCCGATAATTTTACAGCTACTACTGCTTTTGTAAATCAAGTTTCTTTGCCGGCAGTTTGCAACAATCAGCCTTCTGTTTATTTACGATGGATAATGACTTCCAACACAAGTGTTTCGGCAGGGGTTGTAGCAGCAGCAGGCACATCACGCATTGATGAGTTGGTGGTAAATTGCAATTCGACAGGATATTATAGGACAACAAAATCAGGAAGTTGGAAAGATAAAACCGTATGGCAATACAGTGCTGATAATGTAACCTGGGTAGCGGCAGATACTTTACCAACCTATGGTAGTAAAACCATTACTATTAAAACAGGTCACATTGTAAATATTGATACACTAAATTATTTTACAAGAAACTGCAACCTACGTATAGATGAAGTTGTGATAGAAGCAGGCGCACAACTGAATTTAAAATACAGTCACCTTTTTATAAATGATGGTGCCGGTGTCGATTTGCAAGTTGCGGGAACATTGATGGATTCCATTCCATCATCGACCACTCATTATTTAAATTGTACATGGACAGGAGCTTGCCGGTGGAACATGTCTGCCAATGCAACTTTTATAAAAACCCTCAACAGTGCAGCTTCACCTTATCAAACAAACTACGATTTAGGAATTTCTACAATTCCTGCTACAGCTAATTGGATTTTGCGAAAAACTTCTACCACTATTAATCCCATTATGACAACCGCCAATATGTATTATCCAAATTTTATAATGGAAAATGTTTCGGGAGTTGCTTATAATGCCAACACAGTAGGGGCAAACTTTGTAGCCGCAAGTCCTTGTATTGTAAAAGGAAATTTATTTATTAATGCATTGTCTGCATTAAATAATATTACGGCATATGATTCAATATACTCAAACTCGCTAACCATTCAAGGCAATACCATTATAAATCAAAATGGAACACTGGTGATGCGAGGTGATAGTTTGCATTTGCAGGGTGACTTAACAGTAAATGGAACATTAAATTATTCGGGAACACTACAACGTAAAATATTTTTCACTGGCAGCAATTCGCAGATAGTTCAAAACGCAGCAGGTACTATAAGCATTTACAATTGCGAAATTCGCAAGGGCGCCAACGATGTTACAGTGAATAAAGATATTACCATCGATAATAATTTGAACTTTGTATCGCGAAGATTTTTTACCAATAATACGCCAAATGGATTGATGATTTTATCTGCATTGGCAACCGCAACAGGAGCGTCAAACATAAGTTTTGTCCATGGACCATGTCGAAAAATTGGTAATACTGCTTTCACTTTTCCTATTGGCAAATCTAATTACTACAGGCAATGTAGTTTGGGTGCCGGTGGAGTAGGAGGCACTACTGTTTTTTGGAGCGAGGACTTCAATAATGGATGTAATCAACTTTGTCTTGCATCTGCTTATGTTGGCCCAAATGGACCATGGAGCGTTACAATTAGTTCGCCAAACACAGACTGTGGACTCACCGTGTGGGATAATATTTTTTATATAAGTTGTGCCGAGAATGGCAATAACACAGGCTTATGTGGCACAGGCTGCGGAAGTGATGCAACCTTGCACGTTGGTAATGATCCCAATTCACCCAGTGCACCATTTTTTTGTCCAACAGGTGATTGTGGTGCCGCTTATGATGCAGGAGGATATTGTGGTGATCTGGGCGGTGCATTTGGTGGTACATCTACAAAAACAGATATCAGAGCTGAGTCGCCAGTAATAAATTGTACAGGGCAATCGAGCATTACCATTTCATTCCGATATCTCGAACAAGGTACACTAACACTTGATAATGCAACATTATGGTATTACGATGGAGCAGTATGGTCGCAACTTGTTGATATACCTAAATCTATAAATTGTGGTGGTGGTCAGGGACGATGGACACAATATTCTATTGCATTGCCGGCATCAGCGAATAATAACCCTAACGTTAAGATTGGCTTTCGTTGGGTAAATGACGACTCGGGCACCAATGCAGCCGATCCTTCTTTTGCTGTGGACAGTGTCAGGTTGTCTGTATCGGCACCCACCGATATTTTTACTGCCGAATATTTTCAAATAAACCCGCAAACATTAACACCATGTTTAAATAATTTAGATCCCAGTTTAAGTGCAATCAGTTGTAGTGAGTACTGGCAAATTGACCGTCAGCAAGGTAGCACCGCACGCACTGTTACCCTTTCGTGGTTGAGTGCAACAAGTTGCGCAATATTTGCCACCAATGATTTAAGAGTATCGCGATGCGATGGTGCCAGTATGTGGGAAAACCGCGGCAATGGCGGTATTACAGGAGGCTTACCTGCCGGTACGATAGTTTCGGCTGCGGGCATCAACAATTTTTCGCCTTTCACTATTGCCACAGTACCTACTCCTTTGCCTATTACATTAATCAATTTAGAAGCAAATTATATTGGTAACAATGTTCATGTTATGTGGCAAACTTTAGAAGAAGAACCCAATTCAAAATTTGTGATTGAAAGATCTCAAAATGGAGCTGACTTTTTTGATATCTTAAAACTTAGCGCTATCGGTTTTCCTTCGATATATTCTAAAGTGGATTATAATCCTATAAATAACGTAAATTATTATCGTATAAAAATAATAAACGATGCCGGTAAAGTAACTTTTTCAAATATTGTATCAGTAACTCGCAAAGGTGATTCCAATTTAGAATCAATCTTTTATATAAATGATAATACAATAGGAAGCATTTTGATAGGCAATCATTTTATAGGACAATCAGCAAAAATTGATATTTACAACAATATGGGAAGTATAGTGAACACTGGGTTTGTAAATATTGATTTGGTAAATTCTATGAGTAATATTAATCTTTCACCAGGCGTATATTTGTTTTCAGTTTCGTTTTCCGATCAACACTATTCATTTAGGTTTTTGCAACAATAAATGTTTGCCTTTTCTATTTTAAATGGTATTCTTTCTTTTTTGCTTCACATCGTAATAGAATTGTTTTTGTTTCGAAAGCACTTTATTTATTTTTTTTAGTGGACGAATTTTTTTTTTGAAAATAGAAATATAAGTTGCCAGTTTTTTTGTTTGGCACAATATTTAGTTTTGATTTGTTTCTTTGGGTTTAGTTAATTATTATTGCAAGAAAGTACGAAAAAGGTGCTAATCGAACTTCTTGATTTTAAGCCTTTTTTCTTTTTTTTTGTTCATTATGAGTTGGTTTAGAGTGAGTTATAAGTTTTTTCAAGTTTGTTTTTTAAAAACCTTACTCCTCTTTTTGTTAACCATCCAAATTCCAATAGAATTAGTAGGACATGATAATCACCCATCTATCGAACTAGAACCTTGGCCAGCAGCTTTTACCATTTCTGTTTTTACTTCCAATTTTAATGGGTTCAATGTTAGTTGCAATGGTGGCAACAATGGTGGCATTAACATTTCGATAATAGGAGGCGTTGCACCTTACACTTATATTTGGAGTAATGGCCAAACAACTGAAGATATTTTTGGACTCGCAGCCGGAATATATAAATTGCAAGTTACCGACTTTACCGGCTTCGTTGATAGTGTTACCGTAAATATGACTCAACCTCCAATATTAGGTGTCATAATCACAACTTTTTCAAACCCATCATGTAACGGGTTTAGTAATGGAAAAATTGAAGTTTTTGGAAATGGTGGAGTTGGTAGCTATTCATACGTTTGGAGCACAGGCGATTTTACACCTTCTATTACTTCAAAACCTGCCGGCACTTATACTGTCACCATTACTGATGCTAATGGTTGTACTATTGATTCTTCAATTACTTTAATTGACCCTCCGCTGTTGTCGGTAGTTATCGATTCAGTTAAGAATGTTGCTTGCTTTGGCGCCAATACCGGTATTATTTATTCATCTGCTATCGGAGGTGTTGGAAATATTTCTTTTCTGTGGAATAACGGAAAGACTACATCTTCAATTGCCAATCTTTTAGCTACATCGTATACAGTTACAGTTACAGATTTCACCGGCTGCTCCGCTTCCGTTTCATCAGCCATCACACAACCTTCAGCTTTAGTAATTACTTCCGATACTATCAAAGACATTTCTTGTTTCGGAGCGAATAACGGATTAATAGATATTGAAGTTACGGGTGGTGTTTTGCCGTTTCAATACAATTGGAGTAATGGTGCTACCACTCAGGATATATCGAACCTTGGACCTGGTAACTATAGTTTAATTCTTACCGATACTAATGGCTGTTCGGCCGGATATGGACTGTCCATTTCTGAGCCTTCAATATTAAGCAGTAGTATCACCGGATTTGCAAACATTGATTGTTTTGGCAATGGTAACGGGTTTGTTTCTATTAATGTCACTGGTGGCACACCACCATATTCGTTTTTGTGGAGCAATGGTGTTACAAACCAAAATATTAATTCGCTCTTGCCGAATACTTATGTTGTTACCATTACTGATTTTAATGGTTGCACTTCTACGCTTTCACAATTAATAACTCAACCCGATGAGCTAATTGCAACCATCTCAAATGTAACCAATGTAAGCTGCAATGGATTAAATAATGGCGCTATTTCAATTAACATTTCCGGTGGAAGCAGCCCTTACTCTTTTCAATGGAGTAATGGTGCTACAGTTCAAAATATATCGAACCTGAGCGCAACTATTTATACGGTTACGGTTACAGATGTAAATAATTGTTCCGTTTCTTTATCTCAAGTTGTAACTCAAAGCAATCAATTGCTTGTTAATGTTAGCAATTTTTCAAATGTAAACTGTAATGGCAACAACAATGGGGCGATAAACATAAATATTGCAGGTGGCACAACTCCTTATGCTTATTCATGGAGCAATGGAGCGACTACCCAAAATGTAAATAACCTTTCGCCAAATACGTATACTGTAACTGTTACCGATGCTAATGGATGCACAACGACATTATCACAAGCCATCACCCAACCAAATGCCTTGGCATTAACTATTGGTACTGTAACAAATGTAAACTGCAATGGCAACAACAATGGAGCGATAAACATAAATGTTGCAGGTGGCACAACTCCTTATACATATGCATGGAGCAATGGAGCGACCACTCAAAATGTAAATAACCTTTCGCCAAATACGTATACTATAACTGTTACCGATGCTAACGGATGTACAACGACACTATCGCAAGCCATCACCCAACCAAATTCATTGACTTTGACAATAGGCACCGTAACAAATGTAAACTGCTATGGCAACAACAATGGAGCGATAAACATAAATGTTGCAGGTGGCACAACTCCTTATACATATGCATGGAGCAACGGAGCAACCACACAAAATATAACCAACCTCGCGCCCAATACGTATACTGTAACTGTTACCGATGCTAACGGATGCACCAAGACATTATCACAAGCCATCACCCAACCAAATGCTTTGGCATTGACAATAGGCACAGTAACAAATGTAAACTGCAATGGCAACAACAATGGAGCGATAAACATAAATGTTGCAGGAGGCACAACTCCTTATACATATGCATGGAGCAACGGAGCGACCACGCAAAACATAACGAATCTGGCCCCAAATACTTATACTGTAACTGTTACCGATGCTAACGGATGCACTGCGACATTATCGCAAGCCATCACCCAACCAAATGCTTTATCTTTAGCAATTGGTACTGTAACAAATGTAAACTGTAATGGCAACAACAATGGGGCGATAAACATAAATATTGCAGGTGGCACAACTCCTTATGCTTATTCATGGAGCAACGGAGCGACTACCCAAAATGTAAATAACCTTTCGCCAAATACGTATACTGTAACTGTTACCGATGCTAATGGATGCACAACGACATTATCACAAGCCATCACCCAACCAATTGCTTTGGCTTTGACAATTGGCACTGTAACAAATGTAAACTGTAATGGCAACAGCAATGGAGCGATAAGCATAAATATTGCAGGCGGCACAACTCCTTATACTTATGCATGGAGCAATGGAGCGACCACTCAAAATATATCCAACCTTTCTCCCAATACATATACTATAACTGTTACCGATGCTAATGGTTGTACAGCGACACTATCACAAGCCATCACCCAACCAAATGCCTTGGCATTGACAATAGGCACCGTAACAAATGTAAACTGCAATGGAAATAATAATGGAGCGATAAACATAAATATTGCAGGCGGAACAACACCATACTCCTATGGTTGGAGCAATGGAGCAACCACTCAAAATGTAACCAACCTTTCGCCAAATACGTATACTGTAACTGTTACCGATGCCAATGGATGCACACGACATTATCACAAGCCATCACCCAACCAAATGCTTTGGCATTGACAATAGGCACAGTAACAAATGTAAACTGCAATGGAAACAGCAATGGAGCGATAAACATAAATATTGCAGGCGGAACAACACCTTATACTTATGCATGGAGCAATGGAGCGACCACTCAAAATATAACCAACCTTTCTCCCAATACATATACTATAACTGTTACCGATGCTAATGGTTGCACAGCGACACTATCACAAGCCATCACCCAACCAAATGCTGTGTCTTTGGCAATTGGTACTGTAACAAATGTAAACTGCAATGGAAATAATAATGGAGCGATAAACATAAATATTGCAGGCGGAACAACACCATACTCCTATGCTTGGAGCAATGGAGCCACCACACAAAATGTAACCAACCTTTCTCCCAATACGTATACTGTAACTGTTACCGATGCCAATGGATGCACAGCGACATTATCACAAACCATCACCCAGCCAAATGCCTTGGCATTGACAATAGGCACCGTAACAAATGTAAACTGCAATGGCAACAACAATGGAGCGATAAACATAAATGTTGCAGGAGGCACAACTCCTTTTACATATGCATGGAGCAATGGAGCGACCACTCAAAATGTAACCAACCTTTCTCCCAATACGTATACTGTAACTGTTACCGATGCTAATGGATGCACAGCAACACTATCACAATCCATCATCCAACCAAATGTTTTGGCATTGACAATAGGCACAGTAACAAATGTAAACTGCAATGGCAGCAACAATGGTGCGATAAACATAAATGTTGCAGGTGGCACAACTCCTTATACATATGCATGGAGCAACGGAGCGACTACCCAAAATGTTACCAATCTTGCGCCCAATACTTATACTGTAACTGTTACCGATGCGAATGGATGCACAGCGACACTATCACAAGCCATCACCCAACCAAATGCTTTGGCATTGACAATAGGTGCCGTAACAAATGTAAACTGTAATGGCAATAATAATGGAGCGATAAACATAAATATTGCAGGCGGCACAACTCCTTATACATATGCATGGAGCAATGGAGTGACTACCCAGAATGTTGCAAACCTTGCGCCCAATACGTATACTGTAACTGTTACCGATGTGAATGGATGCACAGCGACTCTATCACAATCCATCACCCAACCAAATTCATTGGCATTGACAATTGGCACCGTAACAAATGTAAACTGCAATGGCAGCAACAATGGAGCAATAAACATAAATGTTGCAGGTGGCACAACTCCTTATACATATGCATGGAGCAATGGAGTGACTACCCAAAATGTTACCAATCTTGCGCCCAATACGTATACTGTAACTGTTACCGATGTGAATGGATGCACAGCGACTCTATCACAATCCATCACCCAACCAAATTCATTGGCATTGACAATTGGCACCGTAACAAATGTAAACTGCAATGGCAGCAACAATGGAGCAATAAACATAAATGTTGCAGGTGGCACAACTCCTTATGCTTATTCATGGAGCAACGGAGCGACCACCCAAAATGTTACCAATCTTGCGCCCAATACTTATACTGTAACTGTTACCGATGCGAATGGATGCACAGCGACACTATCACAATCCATCACCCAACCAAATGCTTTATCTTTGGCAATTGGTACTGTAACAAATGTAAACTGCAATGGAAACAACAATGGGGCGATAAATATAAATATTGTAGGCGGCACAACTCCTTATACATATACATGGAGCAACGGAGCAACCACACAAAATATAACCAACCTTGCGCCCAATACGTATACTGTAACTGTTACCGATGCTAATGGTTGCACAGCGACATTATCACAAACCATCACCCAACCAAATGCTTTGGCATTGACAATAGGCACTGTAACAAATGTAAACTGCAATGGCAACAACAATGGGGCGATAAATATAAATATTGCAGGTGGCACAACTCCTTATGCTTATTCATGGAGCAACGGAGCGACTACCCAAAATGTAAATAACCTTTCGCCCAATACGTATACTGTAACTGTTACCGATGCCAATGGATGCACAACGACATTATCACAAGCCATCACCCAACCAAATGCCTTGGCATTAACTATTGGTACTGTAACAAATGTAAACTGCAATGGAAACAACAATGGAGTGATAAACATCAATATTGCAGGCGGCACAACACCATACACATATGCATGGAGCAACGGAGCGACCACTCAAAACATAACGAATCTGGCCCCAAATACGTATACTGTAACTGTTACCGATGCCAATGGATGCACAACAACATTATCACAAACCATCACCCAACCAAATGCCTTGGCATTGACAATTGGCACTTTAACAAATGTAAACTGCAATGGCAACAACAATGGAGCGATAAACATAAATGTTGCAGGTGGCACAACTCCTTATACTTATGCATGGAGCAATGGAGCGACTACCCAGAATGTAGCAAACCTTGCTCCCAATACGTATACTGCAACTGTTACCGATGCTAATGGTTGCACAGCGACACTATCGCAATCCATCACCCAACCAAATGCATTGACATTAACTATTGGCACTGTAACAAATGTAAACTGTAATGGCAACAACAATGGAGCGATAAGCATAAATATTGCAGGCGGCACAACTCCTTATACTTATGCATGGAGCAATGGAGCGACCACTCAAAATATATCCAACCTTTCTCCCAATACATATACTATAACTGTTACCGATGCGAATGGATGCACAGCGACACTATCACAAGTCATCACCCAACCAAATTCATTGGCATTGACAATAGGCACAGTAACAAATGTAAACTGCAATGGAAACAGCAATGGAGCGATAAACATCAATATTGCAGGAGGCACAACTCCTTTTACATATGCATGGAGCAATGGAGCGACCACTCAAAATGTAACCAACCTATCTCCCAATACGTATACTGTAACTGTTACCGATGCGAATGGATGCACAGCGACACTATCACAAGTCATCACCCAACCAAATTCATTGGCTTTGACAATAGGCACTGTAACAAATGTAAGCTGCAATGGCAATAGCAATGGAGCGATAAACATAAATGTTGCAGGTGGCACAACACCTTATATTTATACATGGAGCAACGGAGCAACTACTCAAAATATAACCAACCTTGCTCCCAATACGTATACTGTAACTGTTACAGATGCTAACGGATGCACAGCGACAATATCACAATCCATCACCCAACCAAATGCTTTGGCATTAACTATTGGTACTGTAACAAATGTTAACTGCAATGGCAGCAACAATGGAACGATAAACATAAATATTGCAGGTGGCATAGCTCCTTATACATATATATGGAGCAATGGAGCAACCACCCAAAACATAACCAACCTTGCTCCCAATACGTATACTGTAACTGTTACCGATGCTAATGGATGCACAACGACATTATCACAAGCCATCACCCAACCAATTGCTTTATCTTTAGCAATTGGTACTGTAACAAATGTTAACTGTAATGGCAACAGCAATGGAGCGATAAACATAAATATTGCAGGTGGCACAACTCCTTATGCATATGCATGGAGCAACGGAGCGACTACGCAAAATGTAAATAACCTTTCGCCAAATACGTATACTGTAACTGTTACCGATGCCAATGGATGCACAACGACATTATCACAAGCCATCACCCAACCAAATGCTGTGTCTTTGGCAATTGGTACTGTAACAAATGTAAACTGCAATGGAAATAATAATGGAGCGATAAACATAAATATTGCAGGCGGAACAACACCATACTCCTATGCTTGGAGCAATGGAGCAACCACTCAAAATGTAACCAACCTTTCTCCCAATACGTATACTGTAACTGTTACCGATGCTAACGGATGCACAGCGACACTATCACAATCCATCACCCAACCAAATTCATTGGCTTTGACAATAGGCACCGTAACAAATGTAAACTGCAATGGCAACAACAATGGAACGATAAACATAAATATTGCAGGCGGCACAACCCCATATACTTATGCATGGAGCAATGGAGCGACCACTCAAAATTTAACCAACCTTTCTCCCAATACATATACTATAACTGTTACAGATGCTAACGGATGCACAGCGACACTATCACAAGTCATCACCCAACCAAATGCTTTGGCATTAACTATTGGCACTGTAACAAATGTAAACTGTAATGGCAACAGCAATGGAGCGATAAGCATTAATATTGCAGGCGGCACAACCCCATATACTTATGCATGGAGCAATGGAGCAACCACACAAAATATAACCAACCTTGCTCCCAACACGTATACTTTAACTGTTACCGATGCTAATGGATGCACAACGACACTATCACAATCCATCACCCAACCAAATTCATTGACTTTGACAATAGGCACCGTAACAAATGTAAACTGCAATGGCAACAACAATGGAGCGATAAGCATAAATATTGCAGGCGGCACAACTCCTTATACATATGCATGGAGCAATGGAGTGACTACCCAGAATGTTGCAAACCTTGCGCCCAATACGTATACTGTAACTGTTACCGATGCTAATGGATGCACAACGACATTATCACAAGCCATCACCCAACCAAATGCCTTGGCATTAACTATTGGTACTGTAACAAATGTAAACTGCAATGGCAACAACAATGGGGCGATAAATATAAATATTGTAGGCGGCACAACTCCTTATACTTATGCATGGAGCAACGGAGCGACCACTCAAAATGTAAATAACCTTTCGCCAAATACGTATACTGTAACTGTTACCGATGCTAACGGATGCACAACGACATTATCACAAACCATCACCCAACCAAATGCTTTATCTTTAGCAATTGGTACTGTAACAAATGTAAACTGTAATGGCAACAGCAATGGAGCGATAAACATAAATATTGTGGGCGGCATAGCTCCTTATACATATATATGGAGCAATGGAGCGACTACCCAAAATGTAAATAACCTTTCGCCAAATACGTATACTGTAACTGTTACCGATGCTAATGGATGCACAACGACATTATCACAAGCCATCACCCAACCAATTGCTTGGCTGGGGCAAATGACAAAGGGGGGCCCGCGGGAGGCAACCCGCCACCCACTCCACACCCACCACTTGGCTTTGACAATTGGCACTGTAACAAATGTAAACTGCAATGGCAGCAACAATGGTGCGATAAGCATAAATATTGCAGGCGGCACAACTCCTTATACTTATACATGGAGCAATGGAGCGACCACTCAAAATATATCCAACCTTTCTCCCAATACATATACTATAACTGTTACCGATGCTAATGGTTGTACAGCGACACTATCACAAGCCATCACCCAACCAAATGCCTTGGCATTGACAATAGGCACCGTAACAAATGTAAACTGCAATGGCAACAACAATGGAGCGATAAACATAAATATTGCAGGTGGCTCAACACCTTATACATATACATGGAGCAACGGAGCAACCACACAAAATATAACCAACCTTGCGCCCAATACGTATACTGTAACTGTTACCGATGCTAACGGATGCACAACGACATTATCACAAACCATCACCCAACCAAATGCTGTGTCTTTGGCAATTGGTACTGTAACAAATGTATACTGCAATGGAAATAATAATGGAGTGATAAACATAAATATTGCAGGCGGAACAACACCATACTCCTATGCTTGGAGCAATGGAACAACCACTCAAAATGTAACCAACCTTTCTCCCAATACGTATACTGTAACTGTTACCGATGCCAATGGATGCACAGCGACATTATCACAAGCCATCACCCAACCAAATTCATTGGCATTGACAATAGGCACAGTAACAAATGTAAATTGCAATGGCAACAACAATGGAGCGGTAAACATAAATATTGCCGGTGGTACAACACCTTATATTTATACATGGAGCAACGGAGCAACTACTCAAAATATAACCAACCTTGCTCCCAATACGTATACTGTAACTGTTACCGATGCGAATGGATGCACAGCCACACTATCACAATCCATCACCCAACCAAATTCATTGGCTTTGACAATAGGCACCGTAACAAATGTAAACTGCAATGGCAACAACAATGGAGCGATAAGCATAAATATTGCAGGCGGCACAACCCCATATACTTATGCATGGAGCAACGGAGCGACTACCCAGAATGTAGCAAACCTTTCTCCAAATACGTATACTGTTACGGTTACCGATTCAGTGGATGTACTGCAACATTATCACAGCTAATAACCCAGCCCGGAACATTGAATGTAACAATAGGTACGGTAACAAACACAACTTGTAACGGAGCAAACACAGGGGCAATTGCAATAAATGTAAGTGGAGGCACGCAACCATACACTTTTGTATGGAGCAATGGAGCTACAACACAAGACATAACAAATTTATCAGCTCTTACGTATACTGTTACGGTTGCCGATTCGAATGGATGTACAGCAACACTGTCTCAACTGGTAACCCAGCCCGGAACATTGAGTGTAATAATAGGTACAGTTACAAACACAACTTGCAACGGAGCCAATACAGGGGCAATTGCAATAAATGTAAGTGGAGGCACACAACCATACACCTATGCATGGAGCAATGGAGCTACTACACAAGACATAACAAATTTATCAGCTCTTACGTATACTGTTACAGTTACTGATTCGAGTGGATGTATTGCAACTTTGTCGCAGCTAATAACCCAGCCCGGAACATTGATTGTAACAATAGGTACAGTTACAAACACAACTTGCAACGGAGCCAATACAGGGGCAATTGCAATAAATGTAAGTGGAGGCACGCAACCATACTCTTTTGTATGGAGCAATGGAGCTACTACACAAGACATAACAAATTTATCAGCTCTTACGTATACTGTTACGGTTACCGATTCGAGCGGATGTACTGCAACACTGTCTCAAGTAATAACCCAGCCCGGAACATTGAGTGTAATAATAGGTACGGTAACAAACACAACTTGTAACGGAGCAAGTACAGGGGCAATTGCAATAAATGTAAGTGGAGGCACACAACCATACACCTATGCATGGAGCAATGGAGCAACCACACAAAACATAACAAATTTATCAGCTCTTACGTATACTGTTACGGTTACCGATTCGAGTGGATGTACTGCAACATTATCACAGCTAATAACCCAGCCCGGAACATTGAATGTAACAATAGGTACGGTAACAAACACAACTTGTAACGGAGCAAACACAGGTGCAATTGCAATAAATGTAAGTGGAGGCACGCAACCATACACCTATGCATGGAGCAATGGAGCAACCACACAAAACATAACAAATTTATCAGCTCTTACGTATACTGTTACGGTTACCGATTCGAGTGGATGTACTGCAACATTATCACAGCTAATAACCCAGCCCGGAACATTGAATGTAACAATAGGTACGGTAACAAACACAACTTGTAACGGAGCAAACACAGGTGCAATTGCAATAAATGTAAGTGGAGGCACGCAACCATACACTTTTGTCTGGAGCAATGGAGCTACAACACAAGACATAACAAACTTATCAGCTCTTACGTATACTGTTACGGTTACCGATTCGAATGGATGTACTGCAACACTTTCTCAACTAATAACCCAGCCCGGAACATTGAGTGTAATAATAGGTACGGTAACAAACACAACTTGTAACGGAGCAAGTACAGGGGCAATTGCAATAAATGTAAGTGGAGGCACGCAACCATACACTTTTGTATGGAGCAATGGAGCTACAACACAAGACATAACAAATTTATCAGCTCTTACGTATACTGTTACGGTTGCCGATTCGAATGGATGTACAGCAACACTGTCTCAACTGGTAACCCAGCCCGGAACATTGAGTGTAATAATAGGTACAGTTACAAACGCAACTTGCAACGGAGCCAATACAGGGGCAATTGCAATAAATGTAAGTGGAGGCACACAACCATACACCTATGCATGGAGCAATGGAGCTACAACACAAGACATAACAAATTTATCAGCTCTTACGTATACTGTTACGGTTACTGATTCGAGTGGATGTACTGCAACTTTGTCGCAGCTAATAACCCAGCCCGGAACATTGAGTGTAAATATAGGTACGGTAACAAACACAACTTGCAACGGAGCCAATACAGGGGCAATTGCAATAAATGTAAGTGGAGGCACACAACCATACACATTTGCATGGAGCAATGGAGCTACTACACAAGACATAACAAATTTATCAGCTCTTACGTATACTGTAACTGTTACCGATTCGAGTGGATGTACAGCAACGTTGTCTCAACTAATAACTCAACCAGCAGCTCTCTCTATTATTACAGATAGTATTTTACAAATAGATTGTAGTGGCTTTGGCACCGGAAGCATTTTTATTTCTATTTCAGGTGGCACTTCGCCTTTCGTTTATAATTGGAGTAATGGCAACACCAATCTAAATAATGTTGGCTTAACAACGGGACCCTACACGATTACTGTTACAGATTTTTCAGGTTGCTCCTTAACGGCTTCTTTTACAATAAACAACGGTGGCACATTAACTATATTGGCCGATAGTATTTCAGACGTAAAATGTAATGGGGATAGCAATGGCTATTTAAGTGTAATTGTTAATGGAGGCACCCCTCCATTCAGCTATCTTTGGAGTAATGGCTCAACCCTTTTAGATATTAACAATGTGACATCTGGGGTTTATACCGTTACTGTTACGGATACGAATGGATGTTCTGGTGTTAATTCTTTTATTATTGTTCAGCCATCCAACCTGGGGTTAATTTTTAATTCTGTTACCAATGTTGATTGTAATGGACTCAATACCGGTGGTATAACAGTGTTAATTGGTGGTGGAGTGCAGCCCTACAGTTTTTTGTGGTCAAATAGTGCTACCACACAAAACTTGAATAATGTTGGTGCAGGTTCATACTCTATTACAGTTATTGATGTTAATAACTGTTCAGCAACATTTGATACCATTATCACCCAGCCTTTAATTTTGTCCGCAAATTTAGCTTCGAAAGCAAACGTGTTGTGCTATGGTGATAGTAGCGGCACTTTAAGCACAAATATAGGTGGAGGTAAGCCTCCCTATTCTTATTTGTGGAGCAATGGAAATACAAATCAAAACATGATCGGATTAATTGTCGGAATTTATACACTTATAGTTACAGATGTAAATGGATGTACTACTAATTTTAATGAATCAATATTAGGACCTGATTCCTTGAGTTTTCAATTTACAACTGGTCAACCTTCTTGTGGGCTTAATAGTGGGTTTATTAACGCAACTGTTTTAGGCGGTACTCCTCCGTATCTTTATTTGTGGTCAAATGGAATCACATTGAATTCAATAAATAATTTGGCCTCGGGTACGTATACACTTACAGTTACAGATTCAACCGGATGTACCGATACTGCTGAAGTAAATTTATTCAACCAAAATGGACCATCAATTATTGTCGATTCTATTACCGATGCTTTATGTACAAATGGCAATGGAGCTGGATATATCAGTATCACAAACGGGGCTTCACCGTATACATTTATCTGGAGCAATGGAATCACCACTGAAGATTTATTGAATGTACCCTCTGGCTCATATACAGTTACTGTTACCGATGCGGCATCCTGCACAGCATCTATTTCTATAACAATAGGAATAAATAATCCTCTTCAAATTCAATTCACGGTAAACGATGCACAATGCAATGCATCAAACGGAAGTGTTTCAACCAACATATTAAATGGAACTTCCCCATTACAATATCTGTGGTCGAATGGAAGTACAAACGACTCTTTGGCCAATATTCCTGCGGGAACATATATTCTTACAGTTACAGATGCCAGCGGTTGTAGCATTTCGGATACAGTGGTTGTAAATGCAACATCGGGTATAAATGCAACCATTCAGGTAAATTCGAACGTACTGTGCTTTGGTGGTAATAATGGTTCGATGAGTGCATTCGGAGCGGGCGGTGCAGTTCCTTATACTTATTTGTGGAGTAATTCAAATACGAATCAAAACATTGTTACATTAATTGCCGGAACGTATACGGTTACAGTCACAGATGCAAATAACTGTACTGCTACTTCCAGTGCTATTATATCACAACCATCCGAAATAATTATAATTACCGGAAGTGTAAATTCAATTTGCGGGCAACAAAATGGAAGTGCCACAGCTAATGCTTCGGGCGGGGTTGGTAACTTGACCTACCTTTGGTCCAATGGCAGCACATTAAACAGCACAGGTCTTGTTGGTTCAGGATTTTATATTGTTACAGTAACCGATGTTACCAATTGCACTAAAACCGCAGTAGTCACGGTAGCAAATACTGGCGGACCTGTTGCCTCTGTAATAGGTTTTACCAACGCGTCATGTTATGGTTCAAACACGGGTTCAATTTCAATAAGTATTACAGGAGGCACTGCACCATATGATATTTTATGGAGCAATGGAACAACAAACTCTGTTGTGAATAATATTCCTGCAGGAACGTATACTGTTACTGTTACGGATAATAACAACTGTTTTTCGGTTATCTCGCAATTAATTTCACAACCCGATTCTATAGAAATAACTACCGCCATTGTGCCTACTAAGTGTACAGATAATAATGGTACTATAACCGCTTCGGCAATTGGCGGTGTGGGTTCATTAAGCTTTTTATGGTCTACCGGATCAACAGCTCAAACAATTTCAAATTTAGTTTCGGGCACATACACAGTAACCGTCACCGACCAAAATGCTTGTACTGTCAGCAAAGTAGTAGTAGTTCCGTTTTTATCTCCCCCACAATTGAGTATAGGAAGTTTTACTAACGTTTTATGTTTTGGTGCTGCTAATGGTGTTATAAATGTGAATATAGGGAATGGTAATCCTCCGTTTACTTATAATTGGAGTAATGGTGCAACTACAGGATCTACCATTTCGAATTTAGCTCCTGGAACTTACACTTTGATACTAACTGACTCTGTTGGTTGTATCGATTCTATTTCGCAAGATATAACTCAACCAACAGCGATTCAGGTAACATTGGCTATTACAAATCTATCGTGTGGTTTTCAAAATGGTGCTATTGCAGCATCAGCTTCTGGTGGTACAGGTACATTAACTTATTTATGGTCGAATGGTGCAACCACCTCAACAATCAATGGCTTATCTGCAATTACGTATACGGTAACTGTTACTGATCAAAACAACTGCACAAAAACAGCATCTTCTACTTTGATTGCATTGCCTTTTCCGGTTGCCAATTTGATAACATCGGGTAATGTCAGTTGTTTTGGAGGAAATAATGGATTTATTTCTATTGGTATTTCGGGCGGAACTCCACCTTACTCTATCTTATGGTCGAATGGTGATACTACAATTAATAACATCAATCTTACTTCTGGTACCTATACAGTCACAGTAACCGATGATGATGGTTGTACTGCAACTTTAAGCCATACCATAACAGAGCCATCACTGCTCGAAGTAAGTTTAACTTTTACAAATGCTATTTGTGGTAACAATAATGGAACAATTCAATCTGTTACAACAGGCGGGGTAAATCCGTATTCCTATTTATGGAGTAATAGCGCCACCATAAAAAACGTTAATAATCTGGCTCCTGGTTTATATACAATAACTGTAACTGATTCAAATTCTTGCACTGCCACTGCTTCCGTTAATATAGTGCAGGTAAACGTCCCTGTTATACAACTTGACAGCGTAAAAAATGCCTTATGTAAAAACAGCCTCGATGGAGGAATCTTCATTTCGGTTGCGGGTGCAGGACCATTTGTTTATTTGTGGTCTAATGGTTTTTCAACACAGGATATAAATGGGGTAGGTGCAGGCACTTACAATGTTACTGTTACCGATACAAACTCATGCCAATCTAATTTTACGCAAATTATTACTGAACCAAACGCTATTGTTCTTTCAATATCTAAAAAACGATGTGACTTGCAATAGTAACAATGGAAATGCAGTATGTAATGCTACCGGAGGAACAGGAACATTTACCTTTGTTTGGTCTAATTCCAGCACAAATGATTCTATTTTCAATTTAGCTCCCGGTACGTATACTGTTACTGTTACCGACATAAATAATTGCACAGCCACTCAAAGCGTAACCATCAATTCAACCTTGTTGCCTGTAATCACTGTGTCAAACATCATTAATGTTAATTGTAAAGGCGGAGATAATGGGCTTATTACTGTGACAGTTGCAGGTGGAGTGCCTCCATATGTTTATTCATGGTCGAATGGCAATACAACTGCGGAAATAGATACGCTTACAGCAGGCTTATACATTCTTACTGTAACAGACTTCAGCGGATGCTCGGTTATCGATTCCATTGTGATTACTGAACCTGATTTATTGCAATTGAGTCTGAATTCTTATCCTGTGTCATGTTTGGCAATTGACGGAGCCATAAAATGTAATGTTTTAGGTGGAACAGCACCTTACACTTATTTATGGAGTAATAGTGCAACTACCGATTCTATTTTTGGTTTAAATGTAGGAACGTATACTGTTACTGTTATTGATATTAAAGGATGTGTTGCAACATTATCGGGGCAAGTGGTTAAAGCTCCTGACCCTCAAATTTCGCTTAATAACCTTGTAGGAATAGGATGCAGTGGTTTACCGGTCGGCTCTATTGACATTGCAGTAAGTGGTGGCACAATTTTTACATATCTGTGGTCGAATGGTGCATCCACTCAGGACATTAATACCTTATTGCCAAATACTTACACCGTTACTGTGACAAACGAGTTTGGTTGTACTTCGGTTGATAGTTTTATTGTAACAGGCTTCTTCCCAATAGTTTTAAGCACTTCAATTACTAATGAGACATGCGGTGCAGGAAATGGAACTGCAACTGTAACTGCTGCAGGTGGAAATGGTGTTTACACTTATTTATGGTCTAATGGACAAACAACCTCCACTACCACTGGCTTGGTTGCAAATACATATACAGTTTTAGTAAGTGATACCGGTGTATGTTCCAATTCGAAAAGTGTAACCATTATTAATCTTGCAAATCCAGTTGTTACAAATGATTCTATAATAAAGACATTATGCAGCAGTTCAATTGATGGTGCTATTTATATTTCGGTAAGTGGTAATGGCCCCTTTACTTATTTGTGGACTGGTGGAAGTACTTTGCAGGATTTGATTAATGTAGCTTCTGGTTCGTATACTGTTACAGTTACTGATACAAATTCATGTGTAACAACTGCTAACTTTACAATTGCCCCAACGCTACCTCTCAACTTGAATATGAATGCAGTAAGTGCTAGCTGTGGAGTTGCCAATGGTTATGCCTTTGTACAGGTTTCATTGGGCACTGCACCTTATACTTATTTATGGACTGGTGGCGCCACAACCGATACCATTTCTAACCTTGTTGCTGCTACTTATTCAGTTACAGTTACCGACAAGAACGGCTGTTCAGATACCGCTTCGGTTGTAGTTAATGCATCAAATCAAATTTTGTATAATGTAGATTCGGTGGTAAATGTTAATTGTAATGGCGACAGCACCGGAGCAATTTATGTGAATGTAGTAAATGCTTCTGTGTTCTCATATCAATGGTCCAATGGTGCTACTACCTCCAATTTATTAAATGTTCCAGCAGGAATTTATACACTGTCCATCACCGGACCAAATGGGTGTTTCGCTGATACAACCTTAACAATAAGCCAACCTCTTCCCATTATTTCAAATATTACATCCACCCCAGCAGGCTGCACACTTGCATATGGTACGGCAACAGTAAATCCAACCGGGGGCAATGGCGCTTATACATATTTATGGTCGAGCGGTAGCACTTTGAACACAGCCGTAAATTTACTTTCGGGATATGTGAGCGTAACCATTTCTGATGTTAAGGGATGTACTTTGACAGATTCAGTATATGTGGGAATTTCTTCACAGATTACTGTTACATCCGATTCGTTGAATAACCCAAAATGCGCTGGTGGAAATGATGGTGCCATTTACATATCTGTTAATAATGGCATTTTACCGTACACATTTATTTGGAGTAATGGTGTAACTTCCGAAGATAATCTTAATATACCGGGAGGTGCGTATACAGTTATAGTAACAGATAGTGTTGGCTGTGCCGATACTGTTTCGTATAATCTTTTTGAGCCTAATGCGCTTAGCCTGGGTTTTTCATCCACTCCGCCAAGTTGTATTGCCAATAATGGTAGCATCACTGTTTCTGTTTCGGGCGGTACCCCGCTATATACTTACTTATGGTCGAATGGTGCAACCGATGATTCTATATTCAACTTATCGCCATCATGGTATACTGTTACAGTTACAGATGCAAATGGTTGTACAATCCAGGACTCTTTATTGTTGAGCATTCCGGGGGCACCTGTACTTTCAATTGATTCAGTTACCAATGTTATATGCGGAGGGGCGGGTAATGGAGCAATTTATATTACTACTACCGGAGGCACTTCGCCATTTAACTATTTGTGGAGCAATGGAGCCACAGATGAAGATCTTCTCTCTGTTGCCGGTGGTACATATACAGTTAACGTTACCGATGCAAACGGTTGTAGCTTTTCTTTATCTGCCACAATCAGTGAAAATACTGTTTTGCAAGCTCAAGTGTTCACGCAAAATGCCGGATGCAATTCTAACAATGGATTTGCATATGTAGTTACAAGCGGTGGCACTCCTCCTTATACAATTAACTGGCTTTTTAATGGTTCCAGTCAAGACACTATCGCTTCATTGTTTCCGGGTTCTTATGATGTTGTTGTAACAGATAGTAATGGATGTACTACCTCAGCAACAGGTATAGTTAATAATTCAAATGCCGCATCCATCATTCCAGATTCCATTGTAGGTGTATCCTGCTTTGGATTAAACGATGGTGCCATATATATATCGACCATTGGAGGTGTTGCCCCATTCAACTATTTATGGAATAATGGAAATACAAACGAAGATATTACAGGCTTAGCTCAGGGTATTTACACCGTAACTGTGACAGATATATTAGGGTGTATAACAATTTTTTCGGATACTGTGACGCAACCTGATTCGTTGCAATTTGTTTTCACAGTGGATTCGGCCAGTTGTAATATTGCAAACGGATCGGCCAGTCTAGTGGTTTCTGGCGGCACATCGCCATATACGTATAACTGGAGCAATGGATCGCAAACTCAATCTATAAACGGAGTGCTTGCTGGCATCTATACAGTCACTGTAACCGATGCACATGGTTGCAGTCTTTCAAGTAATGTAATTGTACCCAATTATTCTTCGCCATACATAAGTTCATCTTCAGTAACAGGCCTTACTTGTTTTGGATCAGGTGATGGATTCATTGATATCACTATATCCGGAGGCTCACCACCATTCTCTTTTCTTTGGAATGATGGCAATACAAATGAAGATCGTTCCACTCTTTCTGCAGGTACGTATACAGTAACAGTCACCGACATTCATAATTGTACTGCATTACAGGTATTTGTTGTAAGCGAACCTTCTGATATTGTTTTTTCCATTCAGGTGCAGGATGCAAATTGTAATACAAATGATGGCAGCGCAACAGTAACAGGTTTATTTGGTGGGGTTGGCCCTTATACTTTCTTATGGTCCAATTCTGTTACTATTTCAACTATAAGCAATGTGTTTGCCGGAACGTATACTATAACAGTTACTGATGCTAAAGGATGTACGAAGACAGGAATTGCAAGCATTGGAAATATTTCGGGCCCTGTTATTACTATTGACAGTATATCAAACATTCTTTGTTTTGGCGGGTCCAATGGTTATATATCCGTGAGTGTTTCAGGAGGCAATCCGGGTTATACATTTTTATGGTCGAATGGAGGAACAACAAACACAATTTCGAATTTGACGGCAGGCACATATAATCTTGCAGTTACCGATATAATAGGTTGTAAAGATTTTTATTCTGTCAATTTTCTGGAGCCTGCTGAGATTAATTTGAACCCTGTTTTAGCAATCAATAATCCACCGCTATTTAATATCAGTTGTAATGGGGCCGGTGATGGAAGCATTGTTCTTAGTGTAACAGGAGGTGCTTTCCCTTACAGTTATTCATGGACAAACGGTGCATCAACATCGGCAATTTACAACCTCTCAGCAACCTTGTACCAGGTGCAGGTTACCGATGCAAATGGATGTATAAAGAAAGACACCTTTTTACTCACAGAACCACCTCCATTGATGTCGATTGGTGGAAGTGATATTGAAATTTGCGGTGAGGATTCAGTACACCTCAATGCAACTGCACCAACTTATGGTTACGGATTTTGGTCCGTGTTAAATGGAACGGGAGTATTCGATGATGACAAATCACCGCAGGCATTTGTGTCAGGTTTGTCGTTTGGGGTTAATACTTTTATGTGGATTGTTGCCGACAGTTCCTCCTGTAAAGATACTTCATTGGTAATAGTAAACATGCTTGAACAAATAGATGCCATAGCCGGAAGCGATAGAGAGATTTGCGATAATCAGGTAGTGTTGTCTGCTACTGCCCCTCAATTTGGTTTTGGATTATGGAGCACATTTAACAGCAATGGAATAATTCAGGATACTACGCAAGCACTTACAAATGCATTTTTGCTCAATGTTGGTTCAAATGTTTTTCAATGGACTGTTTACAATGGCGGATGTAAAGATTCGGATTTTGTAAATATTATTCGCCTCGATTCTCTTGACTGTCTCACACCAATTGATTTGCCAACAGGTTTTTCTCCTAATGGTGATGGTACCAATGATAATTATGTGGTGAAGGGAATACTGGATTATCCTGATAATATTTTGATTGTTTATAACAGATGGGGTAATATTGTTTATCAAAAAACAAGTTATGCCAATGAATGGAAGGGTACAAATAATAATGGCGAAAACTTACCGGAGGGTACCTATTATGTAACCATAAAAATAAAAGGATATACAAAGTATGCAAATAGTTTTATAGACTTACGTAGATAAAAACATGATGATGAAAAAAATTATATTTCTGTTTTTTTGTGCCTGTTTGCAAAGTGGGTTGTATGCACAGCAGGATCCTCTTTTCTCTCAATACATTTTTAATGGACTTGTTATTAATCCTGCTTATGCCGGATCGCATCCCTATATGACACTTAATGTTTTAGCGCGCAAGCAATGGTTTGGAATGGACAAGTCGCCCAGCACTCAAGCTATCTCCTGGCATGGCCCATTGAAATCAAAGAAGGCCGGTTTAGGATTAATATTAAACAATGATAGAGCAGGAATTATACGGCAAACAGATTTATTCGGAAGCTATAGTTATCACCTTTCATTACCAAAAGGGAAATTAAATTTCGGACTGAGTGGTGGATTAAGTTTTTATCGTAGTTTTTTGTCGGATGCTGTTATCTGGGAAGCGGGTGATGCTGTGTATGCCGCGAATTCAATATCGAATACCTATCCCAATTTTGGTGCTGGGGCATATTATCACAACGAAAATTATTATTTCGGAATTTCGATGCCTCGTGTATTAAGTTATTACAGCCAGTTGAAACAAGGCGATGACCCTACTACTGTGCACCGACAAAAAGCTCATTTTTATGTTACTGGCGGCTACATGATAGAAACAAAATCCGACATTAAAATAAAACCTTCTGCACTTATAAAATATGTAAAAGCTGCACCCATTCAATTCGATATTAATTTGAATCTGTTGTTCAACAATATTGTGTGGGCTGGCCTTTCTTTCCGCTCAGGCGATGCTATTTCTCTTAACTTAGAGTATCAACTCACCCGTAAGTTGCGTGTTGGGTACGCTTATGATTATACTATTTCGAGGCTGCGTTATTCCACTTCCGGAAGCCACGAAATATGTATTGGTTACGATTTTGGATATGATATTATGAAAATGAAAAACCCTCGTTACTTTTAACCCTGAATAACAAGTAAAATGCTCTCAGCACACAATAATAAATTCTTTATTTTAATATTTCTTCTGGCAATATTGTTCAGTTCCTGCGCTAATATTCGATACCGCACCGGTAATGCATATTATGACGAATTGTTGTATGCCGATGCCGCCAAAAAGTATGAAATGATTGGCAACAAGAGTAAATATGAGGATGTAATATTTAAACTTGGCGACTGCTATCGGCTTACAGGAAATAACAACAAGGCTTTATCGGTTTATCAAAGAATTGTGGTACAAAAAAATTGTAAACCTATCGATCGATTTTATTATGCCGAAGCACTCATGAAAGCCGGCCGATATAAGGATGCAAAAAATTGGTTCGATTCATATCTTAAAAACACCAACATAAACGATACCCGTGCGCAACAACTATATAAGGCATGCGATTCGCTCAAAGTATTGTATAAAGATTCTGCATTGTATGTGATTCAACTTATGCCGTTCAATGCAAATAATGTTTCGAGTTACAGCCCGGCTTTTTTTAAAGATGGGTTAGTATTTGTGAGTGATAGAAGTGCACCCACATCCAAAAATTATCGCTCGGGATGGACAGGCCAAAAATATGTGGATCTGTTTTACACTGAGAATCTCGAGGGTGATAATTGGTCGATGCCACAACCTTTTGCCGATGGCATAAATTCTCCATACAACGAAGGGCCATGTATATTTAATAAAGACAACAACATAATTTACTTTACACGAAATAGTCTTGATAGAGGCAAGCCAACAGTAAATGCCAAATTGGAGAATAATTTAAAAATTTATAAAGGGGTTTTGGACAACAATACCTGGAAAACCATTGGAGAATTGTCCTTCAACAATAATAATTATTCGGTTTTTCATCCTGCAATAGCGCAACAAGGGCAATCGATGTATTTTGCTTCTGATATGCCTTGGGGTTATGGAGGTACAGACATTTACAGAGTAAAGTTTATTAATGGCCGTTGGTCGAAACCCGAAAATTTAGGACCTGAAGTGAACACCTTGGGCAACGAAGCATTCCCGTTTATTGTTGGCGATAGTATTTTGTTTTTTGCTTCGGATGGTAAATTTGGTTTTGGTGGGTACGACATTTTTGATGCCGAAATTGAAAATGACAAATGGGTGCATGCAGTTAACCTTGGAAGTCCCGTCAACTCTTCGGCAGATGACTTCGGATTGATAATTCAAAAAGGGGGCGACAAGGGTTACTTCGCATCGAACCGGAACAGCAAAACTGACAGAATATATTCTTTCAAAAAAGCGCCACCTCAGGTTTCGATAATTGGCACCGTCACCAATTTTCCTGAAAACGAATTAATACCAAATTGCAAAGTGAAAATAACTTCTACAAATAATGTAGATACTGTGATTGATGGTGATTCAAAAGGACAATTTAAATTCGGTTTGGATCTTAATCAGAGTTATAAATTTTTGGTTTCGGATAAGGCATATTATGCTGCCGGATTTGAAGTGCAAACTTATGGTAAGAAGTCTTCCGAAATTCAGGAAATTCCTGTTGCTCTGGATCATATTATTTTAAAGAAAAGTAAAATATACTACAAGCTAAAATTTGAAACAAAAACCACGGTGTTTAAAAAAACAACGCAACCGGCCCTTCAGGAATTAGCCTTAGTGATGAAACAAAATCCGCAAATAAAGATTGAAATAGTTTCGCACACCGATTCGCGAGGCGATGATAAACCAAATTTGACCCTCACACTTAGCAGAGCCAATTCGCTAAAAGATGCGCTTGTATTAATGGGTATTGATGGCAACAGAATTGCCACAAAAGGAATGGGAGAAAGTGTGATTTTAAATCATTGCAAAAATGGTAAAGTGTGTATTGAAGAAGAGCACGAGGATAATAACCGTGTGGAGATAACTGTTACCTCTATCGACAATTAGCCAATAACAAAACGTTTTTTTTTCGAAATCTGTATTCTGGTTCGTATACCGTTGCAGTTATAAGTGAATCCATTCAATCTTCAACTCCTCTAATTTATTTATAAAGGAAGTGTATAAATGCCAGGAAATTTTATTTCATGAGCAGTTATTAAATCGACAATGGGTTTAAATGAGTTTACGCTATTGTATCATCAAATAAAAAAAAGCATCGCAAATGTTGATGGACAAATCATTAATGGTGTTAAATAAAATGAGTCAAAAAAAAATCTGCCTTTCGACAGATTTATTTTTGGGTGGGAGATGGGTCTCGAACCCACGACCCTCAGAATCACAATCTGATGCTCTAACCAACTGAGCTACAACCACCATAATTACGAGCCGCGAAAGTAATAGTATTTATGCAATTATTAAAACCATTTTTTTTTATTTTTAATTAAAAAATATTTGTTCCATGATCCTTTAAATTTACATTTGGAATCTCAAAATCAATTAAAACATTTTAAAATTTATTCACTATGAAGAAAAAAATTCTGTTCAATGTTGCTTTATTGGCGATAATGGCCACAGCACAAAATGCAAATGCTCAATGGAGCACCGCAGGTAATGTACTTGTTGGTACCGAAAAACTCGGATCTACAAATGCACAACCGGTAAACATCTTTACCGGAAATTTAAATAGGATGACGATAGCCGCAAATGGAAAAGTGGGAATTGGAACAACTACACCGGTAAATAACCTTGATATATTTAGCACCGGAGCCGTAACTTTTGGAATTAGATCAAGCACCGGAGGTGCTACCATGTCGATGGACAAATCTACTATTGCATCAAATGCTGCATTCGCATATAAATATCTTGGCAACCCAATTTGGAATAGTGGATGCTTGGGTAACAACGACTTCAGTATTCGTAATGTGCTTACAAATAAGTATTCTCTAATAATACGTGCTACAGATAACATTGGAATAGGACAAAATAATCCTGCTGCACGTTTAGATGTATTGTCTGGAACCGGTGCCGCAGACACTATACCAGCTATCACTGCAACCACCGGCTATAAAGGGCTGTATGATTTGCCCGCAATAAATGCAATATCGGAACCAAGCGCAGGATATGGCATTGGAGTGGAAGCTGCAGGTGGATGGATTGGTGCACGCGGTTTTGGTGGTACCACTGGGGTTGTTGGAGTAGGTGGTTCGGTTGGTGTTTTTGGATTTACGTCTGAAACAACTGGAACACTTAATTTAACTGGGGTTCAAGGAATAGCGGATGGTGGCGATGTATCGGTAGGTGTATATGGTTCATCATCGAATGCCGTAAATAATTATGGTTTGTATGGTGATCAACAAGACACTGCTGCTGCAGATTATGCCGTAGTTTGTTTGGGCGATTTATTTTATTGGCGCGCATTTGCACCATCCGATGCACGTTTAAAAAATAATATTCAGCCTTATGCAGGCGCATTGTCAAAAATCGGAATGTTAAATACTTCTACTTACACTTTCGACCATGCAAAATACCCAGGCATGGCTTTACCGGGAGGTAAACAAATAGGTTTTATGGCTGATCAACTTGAAAAGGTATTTCCTGAAATGGTAAAAAATTCTGATTTGCCAGCAGGTGCAACACGCGATTCAAGAGGTAAATTAACGTATAAAACTATCAAAGATGTAAAAACGGTAAACTACATTAGTTTGATACCTGTACTTGTAAGTGCAGTTAATGAACAACAAGCCATTATTGAAAATAAAAATGCTGAAATGGCTCAATTGAAAAATGAAATGGCAGAGTTGCGTCAACAGATGAATGAAATAAAGCAGATGGTGCAAACCGCTGATCGCAAATCAAATTCATCAACATTGGGATTGAATAATGCTACACCAAATCCTGCAAGTGGCTTAGTTGCTTTTAGCGCTAATGTTCCTGCCGATATGAATAATGCCGAAATACAATTAGTTAATTCTAATGGACAAATTGTACGCACTGTTGTTCTTTCAGGTAAGAATGGTTTGTTAAGCTCAACATTGAATACAGCAGATCTGGCTAATGGCACTTATACTTATACCTTGTATGTTGCCGGCAAGCAAGTAGAATCTAAACAATTATTGATAAGCAAATAATTTCAATTTTTGAATTTTTAAAAAAGCCCGGTTGATTTTCAGCCGGGCTTTTTTATTATCTTTGGCTTTGCAATCGTATACTATTATAGTTAACATTTTTATATTTTAAATAAACCGGTGATGAAGCAATTTTTTTCTACTGTATTAATTGTCCTTTGTTGCATATGCTCTAATCTTGCACAGCAAAAAGAAAATCCACTTGAAACCGAAACCAAATTTATGGAATCGTTGCAATGGCGATGTATAGGGCCATACAGAGGTGGACGCAGTTGTGCTGTTGCCGGTGATGAAAAAAATAAACAAACATTTTATTTCGGCAGCACTGGTGGCGGTGTTTGGAAAACAACCGATGCAGGTAATAACTGGAAAAATATTTCCGATAAATATTTTGGCGGCAGCATTGGTGCTATTGCAGTAAGTAAAAGCGATGGAGATATAATATTTGTTGGACAGGGTGAGCAAACTGTTCGTGGTAATGTGAGCGAAGGAAATGGAATTTGGAAAACCACAGATGGCGGACGCACATGGCAATTTCTCGGGCTTAAAGATACCCGACACATTGTCCGTATACGCATTCATCCCAAAAACCCTGATATTGTTTACGTTGCAGCTTTAGGACATTTGTTTGGCAGCAATGATGAACGAGGAATTTATAAAACCCTGGATGGTGGCAAAACCTGGAAAAAAATCCTCTTTATTGATAATCAAACAGGCGCTGCCGATTTGGTAACAGATCCTTTGAATTTTGAAACTATTTACGCCACCATGTGGAATATTAAACGAACACCATATTCACTTGAAAGTGGTGGACCAAATTCATCCATTTGGAAGAGTGTGGACGGTGGCAATACATGGAGAAATATAACGAATAACGATGGATTACCAAGCGAGACGTTGGGCCTCATATGTGTGACGGTTTCACCTGTCAATCCCGACCGGGTATGGGCAATGATAGAAGCAAAAAATGGCGGATTGTTTCGCAGCGATGATGCAGGAGAAACATGGACTACCGTAAATCAGGATAGAAAGTTACGGCAACGGGCGTGGTATTTTTCGCGAATTTATGCCGAACCAAAAGATGCCAATAAAATTATTGCCCTTAATGTTCAAATGTTTCGGTCAACGGATGGTGGCAAATCGTTTAATAATCAAATTAATACCCCACATGGCGATCACCACGATCTGTGGATAGACCCTGAGGATGCCAAACGCATGATTATAGGTGATGACGGTGGAGCACAAATATCAAATGATGGCGGAATTACATGGTCCACATATCAAAATCAACCAACAGCACAGTTTTATCGCGTTACTACCGACAACCATTTTCCTTACCGCATTTATGGTGCTCAGCAGGATAATTCATCGGTGCGGATTCTGCACCGATCTTCCAAAGGAAGTATAGGCCGCGATGATTGGCAACCAACAGCCGGTAGCGAAAGCGGGCACATAGTAGCCGACCCTTTGAATGATGACATCGTATATGGTGGCAGTTATGGTGGATATCTTACAAGGTATAATCACAAAACCGGAGAGAATAGAAACATTACCATATGGCCCGACAATCCCATGGGATGGGGAGCTGATAGTTTAAAATATCGCTTTCAATGGAATTTCCCAATCTTCTTTTCGCCCAACAATCCCAAAAAATTATATGCCGCTGCCAATGTATTGTTTTCAACTATCGATGAAGGCCATAGCTGGCAAGTAATTTCGCCCGACCTTACACGAAACGATAAATCGAAACAAAAATCTTCGGGAGGAATTATTACTCAGGACAATACAAGTGTGGAATATTACTCTACCATTTTTGCCGCTTGCGAATCGCCTTACGAAAAGGATTTGCTTTGGTGTGGTGCCGATGATGGGCTCATTCAAATATCCCGCAATGGAGGCGGTGATTGGAAAAATGTTACACCAAAAGATTTGCCTGAATGGAGTATGGTAAATAAAATTGAACCCGATCCATTTCATAAAGGAGGATGTTATATTGCTGCAACAAAATATAAGAGTGACGATTTTCAGCCTTTAATTTTTAAAACTGAACATTATGGTGTTACCTGGAAAAAGATAACAAGTGGTATTGCACCGGATCATTTTACAAGGGCTGTATGTTGTGATACAAAAATACAAGGGCTATTATATGCCGGCACCGAAAATGGCATGTACATTTCAACTAATGATGGAAAATTATGGGAGCCCTTCAATCAGAATTTGCCTCAGGTACCAATTACCGATTTAACAATAAAAGATGACGATCTCATTGTTGCCACTCAGGGTAGAAGCTTTTGGATATTGGATGACTTAACCCGCATTCATTATTTTTTGCAAAATAAAGAACAGACTAATAAAGAGTTCTTTCTCATAAAACCGCGCGATACATGGCGTTTAAATTCGTACGTAATTACAAGTAGCACCGAAGGTGAAAATCCCTTGCCAGGTGTGGTAGTTAATTTTTACATCGATAAAAAAAATCAAAAGAAGCCTGCCGAATTATCTTTCTACGATTCGGAAATGAAATTGATACGGTCTTTTAAATCGGATACAAAAGCAGAAAATGAAAAGCTGACAATAAAAAATGGCATGAACCATTTCTCGTGGAATATGCAATATCCTGATGCCGAAAAATTTGATGGTATGATTCTTTGGAGTGGAGGTACAAATGGACCTTATGCGCCACCCGGAAATTATACCGTTGTATTAAAGTTTGGAAATGATTCTTCAGCACAAAATTTTAGAATAAAGCATTTACCTAATTTGGAGTCTACAGAGTTAGACATTAAACAACAGTTTGATTTTTTAATAAAATGTCGCAATAAATTGAGCGAGGTGCACAAAGCCATTTCAGACATAAGAGGGGTAAAAAAAATATTGAATAATTTAACGGTACAAAATGACTCCTTGCTTTCAAAGGAATGCAAGGACAGTATTCAAATTGCGCTCAAAGAATTAATTTCAATAGAGGAGGAACTATATCAGACAAAATCATCGAGCAGTCAGGATCCAATAAATTTTCCAATAAAACTGAACGATAAGTTAGCTGGACTTATGTCGGTAGCAGAGGAGAGCGAATCGAAACCTTCAGTTCAAAGTCTGGAATTGTATAATGTCCTTGATAAGTCAATACAAAATCAACTGACCAGACTATCGAAAGTTTTTGAGCAAACAATACCCGAAATAAACAAAATGGTAAGAAATTTGAACATCCCATATATACAAACGAAATGGTGAAAGGGAAACGGCAAAAAATAATGCTTCGATAAACTGCACTTTTTTTATAGCTTTGCCCATCAAATTAAATTTTATGTTGCGATATTTAGCTTTGTTTATTTCGGGAGTTGTTTTGTTTAGTGGGTGTAGCAAAACCATCAACCCAAGCATTATGTTTATTACTCCAGATGATTTTCCATATACTGTTGATCAAACAATAGGAAATATAGAATATCGCATATCACCTTATGATATAATAGAGTTTAGCATTTACAGTAACGATGGCGAAAAGTTGCTCGAAAGATCGGTGGCGGCAAATTCAAATAACGCTGCTGCAGGATTAGGAAATAATCCCATAACCGAAGTTGGTATTAAGTATGCTGTTGATATGGAAGGTTTTGTAAAGTTGCCACAACTTGGTAAAACAAAATTGATGGATATGACCATTCGGGATGCTGAGAAATTTCTTGAAGAAAAATATTCACAATTTATAAAGAAACCTTTTGCTATACTACGAGTTACAAACCGTAGGGTAATAGTTTTACAGGTTCGGGTGGGTTAGGCAGTGTGGTTAATTTAACAAATGAAAACACCACTTTGATAGAAGCATTAGCACTTGCAGGTGGTATTACCACCACCGGCAAAGCCCGTAAAATAAAACTTATACGAGGCGATACCCGTAACCCTCAGGTACAGCTTATTGACCTTAGTACTGTAGAAGGAATGAAACAAAGCAACCTGCTTCTACAAGCAAATGATATTATTTACGTTGAGCCGGTTCCACGTATCTCCCAAGGGGTACTTGCCGAAATACTTCCAATTGTGAGCATTATCACCAGTGGATTATTAATTTACAATTTTGTTCAACAAATTTCAAAATAATGGCCAAAAAGAAAATTACAGCCTTTAATGAAGATTTCGATTTTAAACTTTTTTCAACTATTGCGCGAAAAAATTTTATTTGGGTTGTTGTTTTTATTGGAACTTCTTTGATTTTGGGTTTATTATATCTGCGCTACACACAGCCCATATATGAAAGCGCTTCTGTGATAAAATTGTCGAGCGAAAACAAAGCTAATACTGTACTCGACATTAGTAAAAATTATTTTAATGAACAGCAGCGCAATCAAATGGCGAGTGATATAACTTTGATAAAATCAAAGATTATTTCGGAACGTGCTTTGTCAAAACTACCTCTTGATATCAGTTATTTTATAAGAGGTACTGTTCTTGATTTTGAAATGTATCGGTCATCACCCTTTCAGGTTCAATACGAAATTTTAGATTCGGCCATAGTTGGTACTCGTTTCGAACTGGAGTTTGTTAACGCTTTAAGTTTTCAATTGTTTTGTGTTTTACCAAATGGAGCAAAAATTTCAAAAGAATTTCCTACAGTAAAATGGATAGAAGTTCCTGGAATAAGATTAAAAGTATTACCACTTGATTTTAAAAGAATTGAAACCGAGCAAGCTGATGTTAAAACCAATAAGGCTTATTACTTTGTTATTAATGATTTAAAAAATGTAGCACAAAGTTTTTCCTCTCAACTTCAGGTCAATGTGCTCAATCCCGAAGCTAAAACTGTACAGATAAAAATACAGGATTTTTCGCCAAACAAGGCTGCCGATGTTGTTAATGCAATTGCAAACGAGTTTATTTCTTATGATGTAGAGCGAAATGCGGCCGTTGCAAACAAGATTATCGAATTTATTAATTCCACAATTTTCAATGTAGAATCCTTGCTCAGCAACAGTGAAGATTCACTTGAACGATTCAAATCAGAAACAAAAGTATTTAATCCTACAAGCAGTGCCGGTATACTTTCAGGACAGATTATTGCCTTGCAGGAAAAGAAATTTCAACTCGATCTGGAGTTTACCATGTACGAGAATTTGAAAAAAGATGTGGTAGCTAATAAAGATCCCGGCAACCTCATATTAGCACTTGCAGGCGCCAACGATGAACAAGGAATAACCAGCATGCTTACCAACCTGATGCAGTTAATGAATGAGCGGGAAAAAATACTTATTCAAACCACTACCGAAAATGCTCAATACCGAATTATAGAGTCGCAAATAAACTCTACTATCAACATGATTATTCGATCGATTAATAATCAGCAAGATGCATTGAATACAAAAAGGGCAGCAAGCGACCGCCAACTTAAAGAATTAGAAAACAAATACAGCCTCATACCCGGTCAGGAGGCCCGATATGGCAGGCTGGAAAGATTATTCAACATTAATGAAAAATTTTATTCTTTATTACTAGAAAAAAAGGCAGAGTTTTCAATTACACGGGCTGGTTATGTTGCCGAAAATATTTTACTTGAACAAGCCATAGCGCCTACAACACCCATATCACCGAAAAGACCTCTCATATTAAGTTCGGCACTTATGCTGGGTTTGCTAAGCAGCTTTATCCTGATTGTTTCTCGTTATTTGATGCACAATTTAATTTCATCGCTCGATGAAGTAGGTCAGTATACCGATGCAGCATTATTAGGAATTATACCAAAGTACAAACGCGAAATTCCCATTTCGCAATTGCTTGTCGACAAAAATCCTAAGTCTATTATTTCGGAAGCGTTTAGAAGTATTCGTACCAATTTGCAATTTATAAATGCCGAAACCGGTAGCAAGGTGATGGCCGTTACATCTACAATTTCTGGCGAAGGAAAAACCTTCAATGCTATCAACCTGGCGGGTGTAATAGCCTTCAGTGGTAAAAAAGTAATAATCCTCGACCTTGACTTGCGTAAACCAAAAATTCACCTTGGTTTCAATGCAGAAAATACCAGAGGAATAAGTACAATACTCATAGGAAAAGATAAGGTTTCAAATTGCATATTAAGCAGTTCGCTCGAAAATCTCGACTTCATTACTGCCGGACCCATTCCTCCTAATCCTTCGGAGCTAATTTTATCCAAGCGCATGGATGAGATGGTTGACTATCTTAAAACCATTTACGATATTATCATCATTGATACACCACCAGTAGGTATTGTTAGTGATGGGGTGCCAATTATTCAAAAGGCCGATTATCCGTTATATATACTTCGTGCAAATTATTCGCGCAAAATGTTTATCCATAATATAAATAAAATGATGGATGAAAGCAAGATAAAAAACTTATCCATCATTCTTAATGGAGTTGAAATGTCGAAACTTAAATACGGTTATGGATACGGATATGGTTACAGTTACGGATATGGATACGGATACGGATACGGTTATGGTTACGGTTATGGATATTACGAAGAAGATAAAATTGACCAAAGTTTATTTGCCCGGTTTAAACGCGCATTGCCTTTTGCAAAAAAGGAGGAATAAGAAATGAAAGTAACAAAATTTGATATTGAAGGGCCGCTATTATTGGAGCCAAAAGTATTTTACGATGACAGGGGTTTGTTTTTTGAATCGTATAATGAACTTGAATTGGCAAAGGCCGGCATTACCGATAAATTTGTGCAGGACAATGAATCGGTGTCGAAAAAAAATGTTTTACGTGGCATGCATTTTCAAGCACCGCCATACGCACAGGGCAAACTGGTGCATGTTGTGTTTGGTTCAGTTATTGATATTGTGATTGATATACGCGAAGAATCGCCTACCTTTACAAAGTATATAATGTTAACTTTAAGTGCCGATAAAAAACAGTTGTTTTGGATACCTCCGGGTTTTGCACATGGATTTCTTGCATTGGAGGATAACACAATTTTTCGATATAAATGCACAGCACCATATAATAATGCCAGTGAGCGGGGCATAATTTATAATGATAGTGATATAGGAATTCCCTGGCCAGGTGATAATTTTATTGTGAGCGATAAAGATTTGGTTCTTCCTGCATTGAAACTTTCAGAAAAAATATTTTAGCTATGTTAGAAATTAATTCAACTATTATTAAACATAACTCTTTGTTGATATACGGAAGCTATTTTTTGTTTTCGCTTACTTTTTCGTTTTTGTTGAATAAGTTATTTCTAAAATTTTCTTCCACGCTTGGTACCAAAAATAATGGTGATGGTTCCGTTGTAAGATGGAGTAGTACTGCAAAACCTGTTTTAGGAGGTCTTTCATTTTACATCTTATTTTTACTTTCTGTTTCTATCTATTTTGCTTTTTTTAATATTGGCTCCTCTGTTAGTTACAGCAATACTTTTATTGGATTACTTTTATCGATGGCTGTAGGCTTTTTGGTAGGGCTTGCTGATGATGCCTATAACACAAAACCATTTTTGAAATTTTCAGCACAATTCGCTTGTGCTTTCATTCTTATTGCAACCGGAGTTTACATTAAAGTTTTTGACAACTTTTACCTCAATGCCATTCTCACAATATTTTGGGTAGTGGGCATAATGAACAGTGTCAATATGCTTGATAATATGGATGGCATTACAAGCACAGTTAGTTCTTTCATTATCCTCTCTGTTATCATTTTAATTTTATTGAATAGGGATTTAAACAACTTGCACCTTATTATCAGCATTGGAGTTTTAGCCGCTTTAATTGGTTTTTGTTCTTCAACTGGAACCCTTCAAAAATGTACATGGGCGATACCGGTAGTCAGTTTCTGGGTGTGTTCCTTTCGGCATTTGGTATACTTTATTTTTGGAACGATTACTATGTTGATCTGTCAGGGAACTACTCTTTGTTAAAAAAGTTTATAACAGTAGGTATTGCCTTTTTGCTTCCTTTGGTAGATACCACGGTGGTTGTAATAAACAGACTCAGGCAAGGTCGTTCGCCATTTGTAGGAGGGCGCGACCACACTACACACAGCCTTGCATTTTTAGGACTTACAGATAGGCAAGTTGCTATAGCATTCGGATTGTTGAGCTTAAATTCTATGTTTCTGGTTGTGATTATTAAATATTTTATTTCGCAATGGAGTGGAGTTTATGAACTCATATTTGCCTCTTACTTTTTTGTCATTTTAGGATTCTTTTTCTTTGCCACTAACAAGAAAATTGCTGCCGAAAAAAAAATTGAACAATATAGTTCAACTATCATTGAGAAAAACCTCGTAAGCTCACCTCATTGATACATATGTTTATACCTCGCAAGATTATCGCCTTTCTTTTAGCCATATTTTTCATTTTGACATTAGTAATCTGTTGCTACAATTTTAGCGGTGAAAATAATCCTGCAATGGAATTTAGAAAGCACAATAATACTTTTGCATTAAGCTTGCCTAATCATTTGCAGTTTGCCGGAGAAGATCTGGATTTTAGCGATGCTGAAATTGCCGAACGCTTCGATCGAGAAATGCATATTAATGTTTATTGGCAATCGCAAACCATTATTACACTAAAAAAATGTGCTCGCTGGTTTCCTGCAATCGAACCAATCTTGAAAGCACAGGGTGTGCCCGATGATTTTAAATATCTTGCTGTTGCCGAGAGTAATTTTTCTAATGTAGTATCGCCAAGTGGTGCTGCTGGTTTTTGGCAATTTATGCCCGATGCCGCACGTCAATACAAACTTATTGTGAACGAAGAAATTGATGAGCGTTATCATGTTGAGAAAGCAACAGTGGCGGCCTGCAATTATTTAAAAGAATCCAAATTGAAATTCGGCTCCTGGTTATTGGCTGCCGCCTCTTATAATATGGGTGTCGAAGGCGTACAAACTGCTTTGCAAACGCAACAAGTAAAACGCTATCAGGATTTATTATTAAACGAAGAAACTTCACGCTATGTTTTTCGTAATGCCGCACTAAAAAGTGTTATTGTTAATTCCGAAACTTTTGGATTTCATTTGAAGAAAAGTGATTATTATACTCCTTATGAATATGATATACTCACTACCGATAGCAACATTACTAATCTTGCTGAATTCGCTTTGTCGAAAAAAATAAATTATAAAACGCTTAAATTACTAAATCCATGGTTGCGAAAAAACACTTTGACTCTTATCGGCAACATTCCCGTTCCACTAAAAATTTTGAAGAAGGATTATCGTAGCTTTAAAATGTATGATGATAAAATTCTCAACAAGGATTCGATTTAAAATGAAAGGCAACATTCATTCTACATTGCCAATAAACATTATTTCATAAAAATAGACATCAGCACTTTTATTCCAAAAATAATAAGTGCTGCGCCCGATATAACATTCATCCACCGAATTACTTTCACATTGAGTATATGTTGAATAGATGCTGCTAAATATGATTTTGCAATATCTGTTGTAAGTACCATTGCCAAAGCCAGGAAACATAGAATGCAATGTTTTGCGATTCATCGAAATTTTTTGATGCAATTGCGCCCGTTACTCCAATCCAAAAAATAAGTGCAAATGGATTGAGGGTATTTGTAATAAAACCACTGAAAAGATTGCGCAAAATATTACGCGTGGGTACAACATTTTTTAAGTCTGCCTGGGTTTTTAGTTCAGCTTTTTTAAGTATGCTTTGTAATCCCCACACTAATAATAATCCACCCCCAAAAATTGCTGCTCCTTTTTGTACTATTGGATATTGACTTATAAATCCGTTGCTGATATGAGCTAAGAAAATACAGAATGCATCGCTCAACATTACGCCTGTTGCTATGGACACTGCGGGTTTAAAACCTTTATTTATACTGGTAAAAAGTATGAGAAAAAAAACCGGGCCAATTAAAAAGGCAAGGCCAAATCCCAAAATAATACCTTGCCAAATCGCCTCTGCCATACACTAAAAAAATCTTATTGCGTCACGTATTGTTTGTTGTAATTTATCCAGTCTTCGAGCATTTTCTTTTTCATCACACGGGGAAATTTATTTTGTGCACCCACTTTGCCTTTGGTTTCCATCCAACTATAAAAAACTTCCACAGGTACTACATCCACATAAATTTCGCGCAAAGCCGATGTACGTTCTACTCTGTAATCATCGTTGAGTATTTTTAATTTTTCATCTAATCGTAACTTCAATACTTCTGCATCGGCTTTGTCGTGTGTGCCTATCCACCAGTGATGCGCGAACATACCTCCATCCGGAATGCCCGCAACTGTATATTCCAAAATAGAAATGTTTAATTCATCACTTACCATCTCAATGGCCTTATTCATATTGTCGACAGATAAATGTTCGCCACACAAACTCAGGTAATGTTTTGTGCGACCAATAATTACTATTTCGCAATTTTTTTTGTTTACAAATTTTATCACATCGCCAATTAAATAACGCCAGGCTCCCGCGTTACTGCTTAATAATAATGCATACTCTTCGCCTTCTTTTACTTCATTTATCAATAAGGTTTGAGGCTTGCCAATTATTTCTCCATCGCTGGTAAAATTCTTTTCGTTGTAGGGTATAAATTCAAAAAATAATCCATTGTTTAGGTTGAGGCGCATTTCGGCATCGGGTGCTTCCTGCATAGCAATAAATCCTTCCGATGCCAGGTATGTTTCGATGTACTTAATAGGATGTGCAAGCAAATGCTCGAAACTTTTTTTATATGGTTCGAAACTTACACCACCATGCACATACAACGAAAGATTGGGCCACATATCGTGAATGGTTTTTAGCTTATATCGAGCAATTATTTTTTCGAGCAATAATTGTATCCACGCAGGCACTCCTACTATAATTCCTATATCCCAGTTAGGTGCCATTTCAGTAATCTCTTCGAGCTTTGTGGCCCAATCGGTTTCTTTGGATATACGTCTGCCGGGTTTATAAAAATGTTGAAACCAAAATGGTAGTTTACTCGCAGTTATACCACTAAGGTCGCCTTCAAAATAACTGCCGTTGCGATTGAGGTGGGTGCTGCCACCAAGCATTAATATTCCTTTTTGAAAAGTATCTTCCGATACATTGTAATTGCGCAGTGTAAAAATTTGTCGTATGCTTTGTTTTTGAATGCTTTTTACCATATCGCGCGTCACCGGTATATGCTTGCTCGATGAGTCGCTGGTGCCGCTGCTTAAAGCAAAATAACGCACCTTGCCGGGCCAGCATACATCTTCCTCGTGCAAACTTTTGTTCCACCACTTTGCAAATATGGAAGTGTAATCGTGTATGGGAACTAACTCGCGAAACGAATTTACAAAATGACGACTACGTAAAATATTAGTGAACACATATGTTTGTCCGAATAAAGTGTATTGCGATTTACGCAAAAGTTTTTTCAACACCCTGCGTTGGTAATGGATAGGAGTATTCAATTCGTCTTGCTTCAGCAATCCGCGCAATTCTATTCCTTTTTTTATAATGCTACCTAATATTGCCACTTATTTTTTTTTGGGATGCACAAATGTATTAAATATTCCTTCAATTGGTGGGTTACATGTTGTGGTTTTGGATTCCATTTTGAAATGGGCATTGCCACATTTTGCATGTAATTGCGCAAATAATATTCACTGTGCCAAAAACTAAAAACCTTCTAATGCAGCCTCCACTAAAAAAGATTTTACTTCCTCAATCTCTACTTCGAACCCCGGCATAAATTCTACTTGCTCTTCGAAACTGATACCTTCAAAATAACTAAGTTGGCTTCTAAATAATTTTTCGCTGAATAGGTTTGTAAATAGAGTGGCGCTGCGATCACTTATTTCTTTAATAGAATAATTATCTTTAATAATAAAATATAAATCCAGATAATCCTTCCACTTGCTTCTCATTCCTAAAGCGAACGCTTTCATTGCAGCTAAGTCTAATAGCGAAGGGAAAGAAATAAATTTTTGCAACACTTCCTTGTGTGGAATATCATAATTAAAATCGAAAAAAGTAAACTTTACATCACGGCAAATCAAATTCAACTGCCCCTGCCTGTTCAACGTTATTTTGTATTTTTCATCAGCTTTATCAAAGACCGAAATTATTTTTTTGGGATTGATAGCTCCATTCTTAAACATATCATAATCTATAGAAAGCCTATGTCCTTTATGAAAAGCAATTGCAGTCCCTCCAACCTAGTAAAATCTTTGTTGAAATTAGAGAGTAGAGATAAAAGTTTTTGTTGGTCGGGGTTTAAAATTTCAAAATGCATATTTTTCAAAATATAATTTAAAAAAATTTTTAAATTCCGGGAAGTAATTACTGCGATTGGCTTGTGTTTTTACTTGCTCAAAAAAAACTTTTGCCGCATTTTTTATCCCCACTATTTCAAACAATTCTTTTATGCTTTCTTTATCAGCATAATTGATAAAGAATTCTAACACAACTGGCAAGGGCAAATTTTCCTTTTCGCTGTCTTTTGTATACCAAAACAAATGTGCGTTTTTGCGGATGAGTGCTTTTAGTGCCGGGCTATTTTCCATCTCTCAAAGTTAACAAATTGTTTGTTTAAAATCAATTTCTGAAACATAAATTTAAGTGCAAATAAATTTGATGTTAATGGATTAAAAAAAAGAGTCCTCTCCGAAAAGTTATTTTGCCACAAAAACACAAAGGCTCAAAATTTCACTAAGTCGTAAGCTAATCATTTTCAATGCTTCGTGGGATTTGGTGTTTTAGTGGCCTATTATTTCATTAGACTTTTCGGAGTAGTGTCAAAAAATCAACTTGCAAAATGTCGTCTCTTTGCATGGCATTACAGCAGAATTAATGTGAAGCGCAAAATTCTTAAATCTTGGATTTTTACACTTTCGAACAATAGAAAATAAGCCCTAACCAACGCAAGTAGCTATAATTAAAAATAATTCTATATACCGTTAAACTCTTGAATGCCGACACTTCGGTCGGCATCCCGACCTTAGTGTCGGGACTATTAAACTCTTAAACTCTTAAACTCTTAAACTCTTGAACTCTTAAACTCTTGAACTCTTAAACTCTTGAACTCTTGAACTTTCCCCTACATTCCCTTTATAATCTCATCGCCAAACTCCGAACACTTTACGAGTGTAGCGCCATCCATTTGGCGGTGAAAATCATACGTAACATGTTTGTTTGCAATTGCATTATTCAGGCCTTTAATAATTAAGTCTGCGGCTTCCTTCCAACCCATGTAACGTAACATCATTTCGGCACTAAGTATTACTGAGCCCGGATTAACTTTGTCCTGATCTGCATACTTTGGGGCGGTGCCATGTGTGGCTTCAAAAATGGCGTGACCTGTAACGTAATTTATATTTGCTCCAGGTGCAATACCTATTCCACCTACCTGTGCTGCCAATGCATCGCTCAAATAATCGCCATTCAAATTTAGGGTGGCAATTACATCAAAATCTTCGGGACGGGTAAGCACTTGTTGCAATGTAATATCAGCTATCGAATCTTTTATAATTATTTTACCGGCAGCTTTTGCAGCATCTTGTTCGGAATTGGCAGCCGCTTCGCCACTTGCTTTTTTGGTACGTTCCCATTGCGACCATGTGTAAACTTTATCACCGAATTCTTTTTCGGCAACTTCGTATCCCCAGTTCAAAAACCCGCCTTCGGTATATTTCATAATATTGCCTTTGTGAACTATAGTGACACTCTTGCGTTTTTCATCAATGGCAAATTGAATTGCCGCACGCACCAATCGAGCTGTGCCATGTTGCGAAACAGCCTTTATACCAATACCCACAGTAACTTTATTGCTACTCGATTTATCGCCCGATACTGCCATCCATTCATCGATACTTTGTTGCGTACCAAATCGAATTTTTTTAAAATCCTTTGGGTATGCCTCTTGAAACCATGTTAAAAAGTTCGTATTATTTTCACTGCCACCTGCGTATTCTATACCGGCATAAATGTCTTCGGTGTTTTCACGAAATATAGTCATATCCACTTTTTCGGGATGCTTTACAGGCGAAGGCACACCGGTAAAATATTGTACCGGGCGAAGACAAACATATAAATCTAAAATTTGGCGCAAAGCTACATTCAACGAAGTAATTCCACCACCAACTGGTGTAGTAAGCGGCCCTTTTATTGCTACCAAATATTCGCGAATTGTATCTAATGTTGCATCGGGCAACCAATTGTTTGTTTGGTCAAATGCTTTTTGTCCGGCAAGCACTTCGAGCCATACTATTTTGCGTGTGCCGTTGTATGCCTTATTTACTGCGGCATCTATTACACGCACACTGGCACGCCATATATCGCGACCTGTGCCATCACCTTCTATAAATGGTATTACCGGGTTATTAGGTACAGTCAATTTTCCATTTGCGATGCTTATTTTTTCTCCACTCATTTTTTAGTTATTTAGTTATTGTTTTTTTTGTTATTTATTTTTTTTAGTATTGAGATTTTTAGTGCTGAAACTTTTAGTTTCATAGTATTGAAACTGTTTATTTTTTCGAGGTGCGAAAATAGTATTTATAAATAACGAATTACAAGAATTTTAAAAATGTGCAATACCCGGCTTTCAGTTAAATGATAAGTATCTCATAAAATAATAACTATCCCCAATAACCATTAACAGAATAACAACATAACCATCCCCAATGACAAGAATTCAAAAAATGACAAATCTTTTCTTGCACCATCCAATTTCATTGCTAATCTTTGGCAATAATGTTTTTATGTTTTATTTTAAAAATTTAAAGTTATGACAAATGTAAAATTTGACCTTGAAATTCATTCGGAAGCGAGTGGAAATTATTTAAGAAAATTTGTTTTTGAATTTAAAAATTCGTTTTGCCCCTCCCCCCCCCCGAAAACGAAGGGTCAATTTAAATGAATCTAACAACCGAAAATCAGAATTAAAAATTCCTTTTATGACTGTCGCATTTTTACTTACCATGTTTCAAATGATGGCACAAAATGGAATTTGGACATTTCCGAATATGCAATTAAGAATGACGAACAATGCACTTCCAATAGTATCAGCAATAAATGGTGGAGTACCATTAACAACGATAAATAATTACAACGCCATACAGGATGATAATGGAAATTTATTGTTTTATGTCGTTGATTCAGCTTTGTATGATAATAATGGCACATGTATTGCCGAATTAATGAACCCAATTTTTAATACTAACTCAAATGCTTCACGCTTTTGTTATGGCTTTCCTGAAGTATCAATTTTTCCTACCAATTCATTGCCAAATTGTAACACATACTACATACTTATGGGTGGTTTGAATACTGAAAATATAAACTCAGTGAATGTAGGCGGTGGAATAACACCTGTATTTTTTATTTATGATGCTTTTGCTCAAATTATCCAAGGTTTGACCTATTCAGGCAATGTTATTCAAGCTACTGGTACATCAATTAATGGACCTTTATGGACCATTGCTGGACAAAATCATTTACAAACATTAAACTATGCAGTAACACGAAGAATTTGCAATAATAATGGAAATCGCATTGTGTATATATTTAACGGACTACAGTTGTATTATAGCATTGCAAATAATGCAGGTATTACAAACGCTTTATCTATTCCATCAACAATTAACTACAATTATCCTTCTGCACAGTTCAAAAGCGAAATGGAAACTATCATAAAAAGCGATGGTACTATATTACTTGCATTTTACAGTTATTCTGGCAATTCAACTTTTTTAAATATTTATCATTTTCAAGCAGATGGCATTAATATCATCTCTCAACAACATCTCTCAAATGTATTTGTGAACGGACTTTTCAAACCTGTTGGATTTGAGTTTTCTCCGTCTGGTAATTATTTATATTTTACTTGTGAAAATGGAAATACTATAAATTACTTTGATATAAATGCAGGTACTGTGAATGCAATGCCAGTAAATGGTATAAATCAAACGGATTATGCACATTCACAAATTGAAATGGCTAAAGATGGGAGGTTGTATTTTGTGCGAAATGCACCCGGCAACTTATTACTTACAACTTTCAATACTCCCGAAAATCCAACTAGCAATAACTGGACTTTGAATGCAGTACCTGCAATAAATTTTGCTTTCCCAACCGGTTACAGGGATATTGGAATTCTCCCCGACCAACAAGATGGAGAAAATTACGATACCAAAGGCATTGTTGTGAGCAAACCCACCATAACCCAAACCCCGATGTGCCGCTGTGTGCCGACCAATATAACACAGCAACGCTTACAGCAAATACAACATGCCCACCACTTAGTTATGCCTGGAATACCGGTGCCGCCACATCAGCCATAAATGTAAACTTAGCCGGTACGTATACTGTTACAGTTACCTACCAATGTGGATACACTGCCACCGCCACACAACAAGTGTATAAGTGTTGCGAAGGCACTTATAGAATTGATGGGCCATATGTTTTACTGAGTTCACTTTCTAGTTCAAATTACCCATTTTTAGACAATAGCACCGCGGATGCTACCATGTATAGTAACATGAATTGCAATACAATGAGTGACCCGGGAATGTTGGCAATAAATGGAAGATTAATTATAGATAAAAATCTTGAGATAGCGGGTATGGAAATAGTCATGGGGCCAAATTCGGAAATTGTAGTGAAGAATGGATTTACTCTAAAAAATAATTTCGACCCTACAGCACCGCCACAACCTTGCAACTACTTTCATGGCTGTGATGATTACATGTGGCAAGGTATTATTTTAGAAGGCTCAACTGCAAACAACAATGCATTGCAATTTATATTATCGCCAGTATACATAGAAGATGCCAAGCAAGCAATCCGTGCCGATAACAATGCTAAGTTTACGGTAAACAATGTGTTGTTTAATAAAAACAATGTGAGTATGCATGTTACACCAAATGGCAACTTGGCAAACAACAGCACCATTACCAATTGCAAAATACAATGCAACGATTGGAATACGCTTACCCCACAAACTTGCTTACGGCCATATTTTGGTAAACGCAGCTATGCCGGTGTAAAAGCAAACAATATTTTGAGCATGACCATAGGCGATGAATTTAATTTGAACAATAAAAATTATTTTCGCAATCAAGATACCGGTATTGTAGTTATAAATAGTCAGGCCGATATTTATAATAACACTTTTATTGATGCTACATTAAACGACCCTTTGGACAAAGGTCTCGAAAATGGAATTGGAATATGTGCAACAGGAAATAAAATAAAGCCGTCAAATATTAATGTGGGCAAAATGGCATAGGTGCTAATACGTTTACAAATGTGTGGTGTGGTGTGCGCACAAAATTTTTTACCGAACAACATATTCAATTCAATATAAGCACTGGTATTGGCTATGGGATATTTATATCGAGTCATAGGAACATGAAAATGAAATAAATAATAATACAATGCAAAATTTTTATGCCGGCATTTTTGGTGGCGATATGGTAACGGCAAATTATTGTAAAGTATACAATAATAATTTGTATCAAAATTTTGCATCGGGCTTTGTAGGTATAAGACTTGGTTCTTCGCTCGATAGGTTTTTGGATTGCGAAATATACGACAACGCCATAGCATCGTGCCGATATGGAATAAATGTTTTGAATACTGCACGTGCACGCATAAACAACAACACAATAAATATTACTGTGTTACCAAATCAAAATCCAAATGTATATATTGCCGAGCATGTAGGCATACGCGGGCAAAACATCACCACAGCCGATGCTGTTTCCAATACCATAAATTGGCTTACACATCCTACTTCAACAAATGACATGATTAATTACGCTACGAAAGTGAAAGGCTTACAGTTTAACACATGCGGAGGTGGCAGTGTATCATTTAACCATACCCATTGGTGTGGTGCCGGGTTCGAGGCCATTTTCAATTGCCCTCAATTAGAATTTACCTGCAACGATAATAACGATTGCTACAATGGTTTTTACCTCACCGGTGCCACTCTGCCCGATATGATAAAGCCAAATGTAAATGGCGAAGCCAACGCCAATGCATGGAATAATAATATTGGGCAGTATAATATTGATGGGAGTTGTTCAAAATTTAAGTGGTTTTATTATCCCAATAATGCGAATACTGCGCCTAATCCGGGTACACCCTTTGTTGTTCCAACACAAGTTTCAACTTCGGTTGATTGCTCTAATATTCCTGATGTAGGGTTGGCAAATACAGTTGAAAGAATCATAAAAGATAGCATTATTTACGAAAGCTTTACCGAAGAAAACGGGTATGCCGCAGTTGATTTTGCATACAATAGATTGCATAAAGACAGTGCACTTGCCGCCACTATCGATAGTGTTTTGGCCTATCAGTTTCGGTATGCAATGGATGCCGGAACCATAGGCAAGTTTTATGAAGTGCAACAGGCTATTGAGAACGAAGATTATGCCACTGCTTATAACATCAATGCACAAATAAACGATACACGCATGGTGGCATTGAATAAAAAAATAGTAAATGAAATTTACCTGCGTACCATTGCAGTAGGCAAACCTTTAGAAGCAGGAGATAAAATTACACTAATGGGTATAGCAACATTATTAAGCCTGGCTGGTGGTGAAGCTACATTTTGGGCACGCGAAATACTGGGCGTAGAGTTCGAAGATTTACTCACCTCTTACCTACGTACCACGCAAACTGCTGTGTATAACGATAACCTGAATGCCATAGTAAAACTTATGCCCAACCCTACCAATGGCAAAGTAATATTAAATGCAAGCCTGCCCATAAATTATGTTGCATTATACAATAGCAAGCAACAAGAAGTATCAGCACCACAATTATTGATGGACGATAAAAACATGGAGCTCGATTTATCGGCTATGGATAATGGTGTGTTTTATGTTAAAGTAGTATTTGCCACACAAGTGAAATATTATACTGTTGTGGTTACTCATTAAGTATTTCGCATTTGTAACATTTAAACGATTTAATTTAAACTATGAAATGTTAGAATGCAATTTGTGAGGGTGCACTCTTTAGGGCAAGGGGTGAGCGTTGGCAATAATTCTTGCATCAATAATATAGTCATAACAATTTTAAAATGAAACATTAATTTTAATAAATGAGCCAGTCGAGAATGTAAAGGCTCGACTGGCTTCAATAGTTGTACATTATGAAAATTTCTTTCTTCCTTATTATATTGTTCGTATACAGTAATAGTTATGGTCAAGGCCGCAACGCCAATTGGGTGTTTGGGGATAGTGCCGGTATTCATTTCAATGGGTTAAATACTCCAACATTATTTAAAACTGTTTGTAAAAGTAATGGCGAAACCGCAACGATAAGTGATACTAATGGAAATTTGATGTTTTATGTAAATGGAAAAGCAACCATTCCGGATCCAACACTTAAAGTATATGATAATGATTTTAAAGTAATGATAAACGGAGATTCTGTTATTGGTGACACGTGGTATAATTCCGATATAATAATTCCAAAGCCTTTATCTGATTCCATTTATTATCATTTTTCGACAACAGATGTTGCCTATTATAATGTTATTAGTAAACTGGATAAAACTAGTCCTGGGGTTGTCCTTCAAAAAAATCAACTTTTGAAATACAGTGCAATGTCGGATTGCACCCAGGCTGTAAAACATGGAAACGGCCGCGATTGGTGGATAATAACCAAGGTTGGGCTACACAATACCAAACGATACTTTTTTTGTTTGGCTTGTTGACCCTAATGGAATTAGCGGCCCTTTTACCAGTAAAGCAGGTATCAGTGCTTTGGATGGCACACATCATATTTCTGTCAACAGCGATGGCACACAATTTATAGAAGTTTCAGGATCAGGTATTATAGAAGAATTTAATTTTGATAGATGCAATGGAACAATAACAAGCAATAGAATTTTGCATTATCCGGTTACAATAAATTTTCCTTACTTTTTTAGTGTGTCTTATTCGCCTAATGATAGGTACGTTTATGTTACCCAATTCAAAAATGTTTTAGATAGCACATACATTTTCCAATTGGATATGACACTGCAAGACCCTTGGTTAAACAAGAAAATTGTGTGGGCTAAATCACCTTACGAATTTGTATTTTTACGATTAGCTCCCAATAAAAAAATTTATGTCTCGCATGCTTTCATACATTACCCTTATGTTGGTTGGTTTTACCCTTACCCTGATACTTTATTCAATATTGAAAATACCCACCTTGGAGTAATAAATGAGCCAGACAGCCCGGCAGTGAGTTGCGATTTTCAACCTTATAGTTTTTACCTTGGCCCCAATACCCGCACCTACACAGGCACCAGCAACTTACCCGATTATAATCTTGGCCCGCTTGTGGGTAGTGGGTGCGATACGCTGAGCCTCCCCAACCCCTCCCAAGGAGGGGCTTTAGGAACTGTGAGCGCATATATACACCAAGAGTGGCAAACGATTTTTGTAAATGCACAAAACCTAAAAGGGCAAAATGTAACTATAAGTGTATACGATGGGCAAGGGAGCTTGAAGTTTGAAGTTGAAAGTTTGAAGTCGGTGGGTGGCTACTTTACACAAAACATAAATGCCACAAATTGGCCAGCAGGCCTTTATTTAATTAAATTAAAAACAGAAAAAGAAAAAATAGCATGCAAGGTTGTAAAATATTAGTAGCATTATGCTTGCTCAGCCTTGGCGGTAAAGCGCAATGTGACTCGCTTACACAATATCGCAAATGGCAGCACCTTCCTTATGCAAATTTTATTAATAATTATTTAGATAGCATGCCGCAACCGGTAGCGCGAGAAATATTCGTTGACGGAAATGGCTATACAAGATTGCGTCCAAGGGATTCGCAACTTTTTGTGCCAACACTCATTGATTATACTAAGCCTCATCCAACCAATACATTGGCTGGACAAAATTTAATTCAATATTCAATATCGGAGCGCGATATAGATTCATTGTATTTTGTAAAAAATCCAAAAGACACCATATTATTTAAACCTTGCCTACATTGAAATATTACATCACATTATTTTACATTGTAATAATTGCAACCAATGCCCACAGCCAAGGCCGCAATGCCAATTGGGTATTTGGCGATAGTGCCGGTATTCACTTCAATGGATTGAATGTGCCAACAATTTTTAAAACTAATTGTGTGAGCAAAGGAGAGACTGCCACAATGAGCGATACAAGTGGAAATTTGTTGTTTTATGTTTATGGTGTAGCTGTGTTACCACAACCTGAAGCAAATATTTATGACAATGATTATTCTGTTATGGTTAATGGTGATTCCATTTATGCAGACAAATGGTACAATACTGACATAATAATTCCTTTACCTTCAAATGATTCTATTTATTATTTGTTTTCAACCTTGCCAACATCGGGCGGTGTTACAAATTGCATTATACTGAAGAAAAGTGTTAGCGATAGTGGAATAGTACTTTCAAAGAACAATGTGTTATTAAATAATATAATGTCCGATTGCATACAAGCAGTAAAACATGGAAATGGTCGCGATTGGTGGATAATTACAAGGCTTGGTGGCGTGATTCCTAATGATACATTTTTTGTTTGGCTGGTTGACCCTAATGGAATTGGTAATGTGTATGCACAAAATGCCGGCATTAGCGCCTTAGATGGGTTTCATCATGTATCTTTTAATAGCGATGGCACACAATTTATAGAAGTATCAGCATCGGGCATTATAGAAGAATTTAATTTTGATAGATGTAACGGTACAATTACGAGCAACAGAATTTTGCACTATCCGGTAACCATGAATTTTCCTTATTATTGGGGAATAGCATACTCATCAAGTAACAGATATGTTTACATGACACAAGATATAGTTGTAAAAGATAGTTCTTATATTTATCAATTGGATTTGAGCTTGCTAGACCCATGGTTAAATAGAAAGATAATTTGGTCTACATCCCCATATAAAGGAATTTTTTTAAGACTAGGCCCCGATAAAAAAATATATGTTTCGCATGCGTTTAAAGATTACCCCTATCAGTTTTATTGGTACCCATACCCCGATACATTATTCAATAACGAAAACACCCACCTTGGAGTAATAAATGAGCCAGACAGCCCGGCAGTGAGTTGCGATTTTCAGCCTTATAGTTTTTACCTTGGCCCCAATGCCCGCACCTACACAGGCACAAGCAACCTGCCCGATTATAACCTTGGCCCACTTGTGGGCAGTGGGTGCGATACGCTGAGCCTCCCCAACCCCTCCCAAGGAGGGGCTTTAGGAACTGTGAGCGCATACTATCACCACGATTGGCAAACTATATTTGTAAATGCCCAAAACATAAAAGGCAACATAGTTACCATGAGTGTATACGATGGATTGGGAAGTTTGAAGTTGAGAGTTGAAAATTTGAAGGCAGTGGGTGGCTACTTTACCCAAAACATAAATGCCGCAAATTGGCCCGCAGGACTTTATTTAATAGAACTAAAAACCGAAAAAGAAAAGATAGCATGCAAGGTTGTAAAATATTAGTGGGGTTTTTTTATGTATTGGACCATGGAAGTTAATTTTCTGAGTTTCTGGATTAACAGAGATTCCTTCTTCTGCTGGAAATCATTATAACAATTACGAATACTGAGATCGTTGCAGAGTTTGCTTTACAGTTCGAGAATCCCTTCGACTGCGCTCAGGGTGACAACACTCACTGTGACAAATTGCAATGACGTTAATGACTAATTACAAAAATGCCGACACTTTAGTTGGCATCCCGACCGAAGTGTCATGGTTTAAAATGACCATTGTCAATCCACACCAACCTTTCCACCAATTTTCACTATCATTGCACTACAAAAAAAATAACGCACTACAATGCTTCAAGATTCGTTTGGCCGTAAACATGATTACTTACGCATATCGCTTACCGATGTGTGTAATTTTCGCTGTGTGTATTGCATGCCAGCGGAGGACATGCAATTTATGCCACCTACAAAGTTGATGCAGGCTAATGAGATAATAGACATAGCCACGGAGTTTGTAAAATTAGGCGTTACAAAAATTCGGCTTACAGGTGGTGAGCCCCTTGTGCGCAAGGATGCGGCAGATATTATTTTGCAACTTTCGAAACTGCCTGTTGAACTTACCATTAGCACGAATGCAGTGCGTGTGGATGAATTTATTGATGTGTTTAAGCGTGCAAATATTAAGTCGATAAATGTTAGCCTCGATACATTGAACAAAGAAAAATTCCACACCATTGCCCAACGAAATTCTTTTGATAAAGTATGGAGCAATATAAATTTGTTGGTAGAAAATAATTTCCATGTAAAAATAAATGCTGTAATAATGAACGGCATAAACGAAACAGAATTGAATGATTTTGTTGCTCTCACACAACAACTTCCTGTTCATGTTCGCTTTATAGAGTTTATGCCTTTTACCGGTAATAAATGGAACGATACAAAAGTATTTTCGTATCAACAAATGCTTGATGTTATTGCAGCAAAATACACATTCATAAAACTAAAAGATGGAAAGCACGACACCACAAAAAAGTATAAAGTGCTGAACCATGCCGGTACCTTTGCAGTGATAAGTACTATGAGCGCTCCTTTTTGTGAGGGTTGTAATCGCCTCCGGTTAACAGCAGATGGCAAAATGAAAAACTGTTTATTCAGCAAAGGCGAAGCCGATATACTTTCGGCTTATCGCGCTGGCGAAGATTTTATCTCCATCATAAAACAATGCGTGCATCAAAAAGAAAAAGCGTTAGGCGGGCAGTTCACTTCCGATTTGCACAAGGTTAATAGCGAAAATATTTTGAACCGCAGTATGATAAGTATTGGTGGTTAAAACACAAAGTTACAGCCTTCTCCAATAATCCTTCTGCACATTGCCGATGTTTTCAACACTCATAACCGCTATGATTAGCTTTCTACATTTGAAATCATTATTTTCTGTCATTTAGTTTTCTTACTTTAGCCCTATTAAAAAATTGGACCATGCTTAAAAAAATATTTTTGTTTTCAATACTCAGTATTGCCGTGCAATTTTGCAATGCACAAGGGCTTCAAACTTTTCACAGTTTTACCGGTACAACTATACTTGGCGATACTGTTTCGTTTTCGCAATGGGCGGGCAAAAAATTATTGATTGTTAATACAGCCTCCTTTTGTGGATACACACCGCAATTTACCGATTTGCAAGCTTTAGATTCTATATATCAAGCTAACAATTTTGCAGTAATTGGTTTTCCATGCAACGATTTTGGCGCACAGGATCCCGGTGAGGATAGTGTAATCAATAATTTTTGTACCGGTTTATATGGTGTAAAATTTCAAATGATGAGTAAGGTGGGCATTGCCTTGCCCGATACTGCACCCTGGTACAAATGGCTGCAATGGCAATATCTGAATGGTGTTGCCGATGCACAGGTAACATGGAATTTTAATAAGTTCTGTATTGACGAAAACGGACATTGGGTTGCACATTATCCTTCTAATACTTTACCATTCGATACGGCCATTGTAAATTGGATTTTATCGCCACCTGCAAATACTTCTGTCACAGAGCAAACAAATATTTCGCAAGTGCAATTGTTTACTAATCCCGCTACTCATAAATTTGAATTGACTATACACGCAGAAAAAAACACAGATTTATTTATCCGTTTGATAAATGCACAAGGAGCCATTATATCAAGTTTGCATAAGAATATTTTTCAGGGCGAAAACAAAATCAACATCGATGCTGAACTCACATCGGGAATTTATTTCGTGCAAATAAATGGTGCCAACTTTAATCAATGTTTGAAAGCAATTAAATTGAATTAGCCGAGCCCGTCAGCCAAGTCGCGTCAGCCTTTGATTTAGTGTCACACATCAGCCATGATTTGTGGCCTCGCAGCGTCAGCCATGGTTTGTGTCCTGCACGTCAGCCATGGTTTGTGTCCCCACAAACCATCATCCTATGCCGTTTTTCTCTTGCACATGGCCGTTGTTTTCACCGACCACCAGCACGAATGCTTAAGGTCGAAGTTTACACCAACTAAAAAAATAAATTCACACAACTCCTTTGGTTGGTTAGGGAACACCAACCAAAGGCAGTAGACACAAGCAAGTAGCAAAAAAACTTATCATGACTAATCAAAATATTTTCTTATATTTACAAAACCGATGAATTATACGAAAACCAAAAATAAAATTTGATACGCCATGAAAAAAGAACTCACCATTTTATTTCTTTTTCTCATGAAAATATTTTCAGCCATGGTTTGTGTCCCCACAAACCATCATCCGATGCCGTTTTTCTCTTGCCAATGGCCGTTGTTTTCACCGACTATAAAAACGAATGCGTAGGGTCGAAGTTTACACCAACTAAAAAAAATAAATTCACACAACTTCTTTGGTTGGTTAGGGAACACCAACCAAACGAAGTAGACACAGGGGAATAGCGAAATAAATTTACCATCACTAATAAAAGTTTTCCTTTACATTTACAAAACCAATCAAACATGCAAAACCGAAAATTAAATCTACATCACCATGAAAAAGCAACTCACTATTTTACTTTTATTCCTCCTTCAAAATATTGTAACTATAACCATATACGCACAAGGAGGCACTTGGACTTGGATAAGTGGCAGTAGCAATGCGAATGCTGCGGGCGTTTATGGAGTGCAAGGAGTGCCATCTGTAAACAACCATCCACCAGCAGTTTATGAACCATGCGAATGGAAAGACAAACAAGGGAATTTTTGGATTTATAGTGGTCTTTATAATTCATATTCTGATTTATGGAAATTTAACCCGACTACTTTAGAATGGACTTGGGTTAAAGGAAATGGAATACCAGGCCAACAACCTGTATATGGTACAAAAGGCGTTGGCAATATTTTGAATTCACCTGGTGTGAGGGAGTATACTGCCGTAACTTGGGTAGATACTGCTGGTAATTTCTGGTTGTTCGGTGGTGAAAAATCATCAAATGCTTTGTGGAAATATGAAGTCAATAGTAACATATGGACTTGGGTTAGTGGCAGCACAAATACATTCGTTAATGGTGTATATGGGATTAAAGGTATTCCCAGTGCGATGAATAATCCAGGCAGTAGACTCGAAACTTGTTCTGGCTGGACTGATGCCTTGAATAATCTTTGGCTATTTGGAGGATTTGGTGAAGCAAACTCAAGTACTGGCTTATTAAATGATTTGTGGAAATATGATATAACCAATAATGAATGGGCATGGATGTCCGGTGACTCTACGATAAATGAAAAAGTAAATTATGGCATTAAAGGTGTTTCCAATTCAACCAACAACCCTGGAGGACGAAGTACCTACAACAAATGGATAGAAAAAAGTGGAAATTTTGGAATTTTTGGTGGATCTGAAATAGGTGGGTTTAAAAATGATGTATGGAGATTTCAACCGGCTATAAACGAATGGGTTTGGGTTAATGGTGATAGCATCGCCAATGGTTTTGGCAATTATATTGCAACTTGCATATTCGACTCAATTGGTTTGCCAAAATCAAGAGGTGAACAGCGCTCTTCCGTTACAGATAATTGTGGCCGATTTTGGCTGTACGGAGGTTACATCAATAGTGGTACGTTTAATGACCTATGGGTTTTCGATTCTCAACAATTGAAATGGGCTTTATTGAGTGGTAATAATTTGGTAAATCAAGCTGGTAACTATGGTGTATTGGGTATGCCTTCTTTGGGCAATATTCCTCCCAGCAGAATGGGTGCTGTGGCGTGGTGGAGTGATAATAATAAATTTTACATGTTCGGGGGATATGGTCAGTATTGCGATATGTGGGTCTTTGATCCTGACACAAATTGCATTAGCTTTAACTGTATAAATAATCTTCTACCTGTCCCCAATTTCTCCTCCTCCGATTCCCTCTTCTGCGAAAAGCAATGTATTGATTTTACAGACATTTCGCAAAACAATCCAACCTCTTGGCAATGGACATTTAATGGCGCTTCGCCTTCAACTTCTACAGACCAAAACCCAACAAATATTTGTTATAATAATTATGGCAGTTTTGATGTAACTTTGGTTGCATGCAATCAATTCGGTTGTGATACAATAACAAAAAATAATTTCATCACATCATACATCACACCGTTGGATAGTATTTGGTTTACTAACGATACTTTGTTTGCCTTACCTGCATACAGTTACCAATGGTACGAAGTAGGCACAGGGCTTATTGCCAATGCAACACAAAATTATTATGTGCCATTAACTGTGGGTAATTATTATTGCATAACAAAAGATACAGATGGTTGCGAATCAACATCGAATGTGATTTTGTACACCAGTTTTTTTGAAAATGACAACCATGAAATATCAAATGCCGTATGGCCAAATCCTGCTAACGAAGTATTATTTGTAAACCCGCAATTGCTAACAATAAAAATATCATTTTCGAAATTTACGATATGCAAGGCAGAATTATTTTGCATGAAATGATTGACAACAATACAAACACAATCAACATTGCTCACTTTGCCACCAGCGTATACGGTTACCGTATTATGACCAATGAAAAAATAATTGCTCAAGGAAGAATTGTTAAGGAAATTAAGAATTAAAAATTATGAATTTGGGCTGCGCGCTAGGAACGGTTTGTGTCCATGGTTTGTATCCCCACATGCCACCACCACGTTTCGTGCGACAGCCTTTGTTGGAGTTTTCAGGCTGACCGAGAATACCGGTCAATTTGTTAGTAACTAAACCGCCACTAAACGCTTTATTATAAAGTGTTTCAGTACATTTATGTACTAATTAAATATTAAAAATGAGCGTACTTAAATTTAAACCGGAGCACAAAGAACAAATGTTTTTGTTGCCCCCAAGTGTTGAAGAGTTTGTTCCCGAGAATCATTTGGCCCGATTAATTGATGGAATAGTAAATGAGTTAGATTGCAGTGAAATAGAAGAACAATATAGTGAACTTGGACAAAAGAGTTATTCCCCACAATTATTACTAAAACTATGGATATACAGTTACAGCATTGGAATTTATTCGGGAAGAAAGATTGAATCAAAATGTGAAACAGATCTGGCATATTTTTATTTAGCCTGCATGTATCGACCAGACTTCAGAACCATAAACGATTTCAGAAAAGATAATATTGAATTTTTTCACAAAGTTTTTATAGAGGTACTCAAAATAAGCAGCGATTTAGGATTAACTCATATAGGCACCATAGCAATAGATGGTACCAAAATCAGAGCCAATGCTGCAAGTAGCAGAACCAAGGACAAAGCAGGATATGAAAAATGGAAAGCAAACATTGAAAAAACTTTACAGACACTTCATGAGAAAGCTGATAAAATCAATGCCGAAGAAGATGAGCGATTGGGAAGTAAACGTGGAGATAAACTATCTAAAAAAATTGGCAACAAGACCCAACTCAAACACAAAATTGAAAAGATTTTAAAAAGATATGAAGAAGAGGAATTAGATGCCAAACAAAAAATAAATTTAACTGATGCAGATGCCAACATGATGTTAGGCAGCGGTCGCATACAGCCCAACTATAATTGCCAGGGAAGTGTAAATATGGACGGTGTGTTAGTGGGACAATATGCATCCACATCACCATCAGACAAAGAACAACTTATACCCATGGTAGAATTAGTTGAACAAAACATGCAAGCAAAACCTGAGAATGTTTTAGCAGACTGCGGTTATGCTTCGTATGACAGTTATGAAAAAATAAATGAAAAGGGAATAGTAGCATACATGCCCGATCAGGAATATGAACATAACAAAAGGCATCCTGAAAAAACAACTCCTTTTGATTGCATAAATTTCTTATATGATATCGAGAACGATTATTATGTATGCCCACAAGGAAAAAAGCTAACCTTTAAAAGAGAATACAGTAATAAAACATATAAACAAAAAGCAAAAATTTATCAATGTAAAGACTGTCAGGAATGTCCATTTAGAGAACAATGTACTAACGGTAAATATCGAACCATACATCGAGAGGATCGTGAATACCTCAAACAAGAGGCTCGCAACCGGTTAGATAAAGAGCAAGGCAAAGTAATCTACCAACAGCGAATGAGCACAATAGAGCCAACATGGGGCAATATCAAGTTTAATAGAAAATTTTTAATGTTCAGTTTGAGAGGAAAAGAAAAAGTAAACGGAGAATTTAGCTTAGTATGTTTGGCAAACAATATTTTGAAAATTAAAAAGTCGTATGACGAAAGTCAAGCTGCGTAAGCTTTTCCAGACTTGAATTATTTTTGAAAAATCGAAAAATGAGTATTCTCGGTCAGCCTGTTTTCTCCAACAACCTTATCAGCCATGATGCACTAATTGTTTTGCACACGGCCATTGTTTTTACTGGCAATCAACTCGACACCACATTTGCGCGTCAGCCAAGGTTTGTGTCCCCACAAACCATCATGACGATGCCGTTTTTCTCTTGCATACGGCCGGTGTTTTCTCCGACCATAAAACGATACCATCACGAAATACCATGGATTAAAATCCATGGTTACAATATGCCCCGTTCCTACGGAACTTTTGCTGTGTGTACCTGTGTGTGTAAGTAATTGTGCGTAAGCAATAGAGCCGTAGGCTCGACTCCATTTTGTAGGGATGGATTTCAATCCATCCCATTATGCATGCACCAGCGCACCACACCATCCATTATTACACACGCACAAACAAAAGAAAGCTAACCCATGTTATTAGCCCTGATGCTGCCGGCATCCTTTGCGGCCCTCAAGGCGCAAAGATACAGGCAAGCAGCAGGACCAAGCCGTTGATAGAACGCTACACGTTGTGCTCCAAATTATCGGCATGCGGAAAAATATTTATAAAAATAAATTGCTAAAATATTTAGTATAATAAATTATTTAGTATGTTTGGTGCTTAAATATTGGGGGTTATGTTTTTAAATTGTCATTCATATTATAGTTTGCGCTACGGCACATTGCCGGTGGAGCGCCTTGTAGAACTGGGTAAGCAGCATGGTGCCGAGGCGCTGTGCCTTACCGATATTAATAACGTAACGGGGGTGTTCGATTTTGTGAAGGAGTGCCGCGCACAGGGTATAAAGCCCATAGCGGGTGTGGAGGTGCGCAATGGCGATACACATTTATATACGTTGATAGCGCAAAACAATCATGGCTTTGCCGAGATTAACGAATTTATGACGGGTTATAATTTGCGCCATGCCGATTATCCGCTGCGCCCTTACGGTTTTAATTATGTACATGTGATATACACGCTCGATACTTATGAGAGCTGGCTTGGCACCGGGCACAAGGGGACGTATACAAGTACAGTTAACAACGAGCCGATGCGCACACCCCTGCCCGGCACCGATGGTGGCATGGCTGCAACAATGCGTATAGTACGTGCGGTAGAAGCCCCTGCCGAAAGCACCGACCGTGGCCCAAAGTTGCGCGACTATGAGTGGATAGGCGTGCGTATATCGCGCATAAACCGCCTGGTGCGTGCCGATAGCAGCGTGTACAATAAGTGCGTGGTGATGCAACCCATAACCTACACCGATGAGCACGAGTACGATATACATTGTCTGTTGCGCGCGGTGGAACATAATACACTGGTAACAAAACTCGAACCGCACCATGTAGCACCGCGCGATGAGCACTTTACTAACGTAGACTATATACGTAGTGTGTATGCACAGTATCCGCAACTGTTGCACAATACCGAAAAGCTGATAGATACATGCTCGTTCGACTTCGACTATGGCACTATAAAAAACCGCAGCACGTTTACCGGCAACCGTTACGATGATAAATTGTTGCTCGAAAAATTGCTGCTCGATGGGTTGGAATATCGCTATGGAAAAAATAACAGAGAAGCCAGGCGCAGGGTGTACAGCGAACTTGATGTGATAGATAAGCTGGGCTTTACAAGTTACTTTCTGATAACGTGGGATACTATACGGTATAGCATGAGCCGTGGGTTTTATCATGTGGGGCGGGGTAGTGGTGCCAATAGCATTGCGGCTTATTGCCTGCGCATAACGGATGTGGATCCTATAGAACTGGATTTGTATTTTGAACGGTTTATAAATGCTGCGCGTACAAGCCCGCCCGATTTTGATATTGACTACAGCTGGCGCGACCGCGATGCCGTAATCGATTATATATTTAAGCGCTATGGCAGCAAGCACACTGCCCTCATGGGTACTATAAGCACATTTAAAGGGCGCAGCATATTGCGTGAGTTGGGCAAAGTATTCGGCATGCCCAAAGGCGAAATAGATGTACTGGTAAATAAACCATTGGATGCCGCCAACGATACCATGCTATGCAAGCGCATTATAAACTATGGCAACAGCATTGCCGATTTTCCCAATCAGCGCAGCATACACTCAGGCGGTGTGCTTATTAGCGACCTGCCTATATTTCACTATACGGCTTTGGATTTGCCGCCCAAGGATTTTGCCGTTACACAATTTGATATGTATGTGGCCGAGAGTATAGGCTTCGAAAAGCTTGATATACTTAGCCAACGTGGCATAGGTCATATACAGGACAGCGTAAAAATAATAGAGCAAAACCGCAAAGTGCGGGTGGATGTACATGATGTAAAAACATTTAAAACCGATGAAAAGGTAAATGCACAATTGCGCAAGGGCGATGCCATAGGATGCTTTTATGTGGAAAGCCCTGCCATGCGGGGGTTGCTAAAAAAATTGCGTTGTGGCGATTATATTACATTGGTGGCGGCCAGCAGTATTATACGCCCGGGTGTGGCCAAGAGTGGTATGATGCGCGCTTATATACAACGGTTTCATAAGCCGGAGTCGGTGGTGTACCTGCACCCCGTGATGGAGGAGTTGCTCAAAGAAACGTATGGCGTAATGGTGTACCAGGAAGATGTAATAAAGGTGGCGCATCACTTTGCCGGCCTCGACCTTACCGAAGCCGATGTGTTGCGAAGGGCCATGAGTGGTAAGTTTCGCTCTCGCAAGGAGTTGGATAAAATAGTAGAAAAGTTTTTTGCCAATTGTCGCGAACGTGGCTATAACGATGAACTTAGTAAAGAAGTGTGGCGGCAGATAGAAAGTTTTTCGGGCTACTCGTTTTCGAAGGCGCACTCGGCAAGTTATGCGGTGGAGAGTTATCAGAGTTTGTTTTTGAAAACCTATTTCCCCATGGAATTTATGGTGGCGGTGATAAATAATTTTGGTGGCTTTTACCGCACGTGGGTGTATGTGCACGAAGCACGCATGGCTGGTGCGCAAATCGAATGCCCTTGTGTAAATACGAGCACATATCTTACGAGTATACGAGGGCGCATTATTTATCTCGGCTTTATACACATCGAAAATATGGAGCAGCAGTATGCCGAGCGCATAGCAGTGGAGCGCAACAGAGGTGGTGCATTTACTTCGCTCGAAGATTTTGTACTACGTATACACATATCGTTAGACCAGGTGATGTTGCTCATTCGCCTTGGTGCTTTTAGGTTTACCGGTATTGGCAAAAAAGAATTATTGTGGCAGGCGCACCTGTTGCTAAACAAAGGAAAAGTAACAATGGAAACCATGCCGATGTTTATTCCCGAAACAAAAACATATCCTCTGCCCACACTCGAACATCACCGCCTTGACGATGCCTATGAAGAAACAGAGTTGCTCGGTTTTCCGGTTACATGCACCCGCTTCGATTTGTTGAAGACTAACTTTCGTGGCGATATAAGTGCCGCAGCCATGCCCCAACACATAGGTAAAAAAGTGCGGCTGGTGGGCGACCTCGTTGCCATAAAACATGTAACTACCGTAAAGCGTGAGTATATGAACTTTGCTACGATGATAGATGCCGAAGGAAATTTTTTCGATACGGTACACTTTCCCGATCAGTTAAAAAACCATCCCTTCAATGGCTATGGCATTTATATGTTACTGGGCAAAGTGGTAGAGGAGTTTGGCTTCTGCATGATTGAAGTAGAAAAAATGGCCAAGATGGAATTGCAGGCGGATCCGAGATATGCGGGGTAGGGGGGATTGTCATTTTTTGAATTCTTGTTATTGGTCATTGTTGTTGTCGCAATTGTCATGCTGAGGAACGAAGCATCTCTGCCAAAAATGGTGGATTGTCATTGGTCATTATCGTCATTGCGAATTGTCACAGTGATAATTTGCAATAACGGTAAGAGAAAAGAAACCGATTCAGAGTCCTCATTCTCTTTTGTTTTTTTATTTGCATGCGAGACTCTGAATCTATTAAAAGCAAAACAAGAACGAAGTCTGTACAAAACCTTGCGGAAGGCTCCCCTTCAGGGGTCGGGGGTGAGCGATGGCAAAAAAATCCTCTTGAAAATTAAGACCAAAATAAAACAAAATTAAATCCTTCTCTTTCAATTATTTTGAAGTTGAGTGACAATTTGGAGATGTTTGAAATGAATTATTTTTTCATTTGGAGATTTCCCTACATTCGCTTCACCTAAACCAAATATTTATGCTAATGAAATTGAAATCGAATTTGTTGTTTGTTTTGATGTTGTTGTTTATGCAAGTTGATTTAAACGCGCAACAAGCAGATAGCATAAAATATCAACCTCCTGTTTTTGATTATGAGGGTGGCATTAAAGCATACATCAATAGTAAACTCGAATACTCGAAGGAGCTAAATAAAAAATATCCCGAAGGAATGGATTGGGTGATGAATTTTATGATAACCCGCAATGGCATGATAGAGTTTGATATGCGCAGTATGCCCGACACAAATAATATGTTTGAAGTGGAAGTATATAATATTTTGCAACAAGGGCGCTCGTATTGGAAAGCGGCCACGCTCGATAATGCTGTTATTGTTACCGATTGCGATATGAACATGAATGTACACTATAACAAAAAAGAAAAAACAGTAAGTGCCGATATTAATTTGCGATTCGATAAAAATAAACTTGCCGAAAATTATATGGATGAGGCGCTAACAAAACTGAAAGCAAGCGAGTATAAAAATGCTTTGCCTTATATTGAAACAGCAAGTGATTTAAGCCCGGGCGATATGGATATAAAATTACAATTGGGAAATTGTAAAATGAATATTGGTGATACAGCAGAAGCGTGCGAGATTTGGAAAAAAATAAATGCCCGTGACATAAAAATTGCCGATGAGCAGATTGCAAAATATTGTGGTGCTATTGCAAAAAAGAATGCTGATGAAAACAAACCGAATACCGAAATAAAAACGGTGGACGAAGTAATGCCCGAATTTCCCGGTGGACAAGTAGAGTTGGTTAACTTTATAATTAAAACATTTCATTATCCCGAAAAAGAGCGTGAAGCAAATATTGAAGGAACGGTATATGTAAGTTTTGTAGTAAAGAAAGATGGTAATATAACCCACATAAGAATTAAACGTGGCATAAAGGACGGCTTGGGACTCGAACGCGAAAGTATACGCATGGTGAAATGCATGCCCCGATGGAAACCCGGCACCCAAAATGGAAAGCCTGTGGATGTGCAATTTACTTTGCCTGTGAAGTGTAACTTGAGAGGTTAAAAATGATAACTAATTACAAATGAATAAAAATATGAAATGTTTGTTGGCGACTATTTTATGTACAGTTTTTTGTCAAGCATTGTTTTGTCAAGATACTATTTCTGCATTTTTCACTAAAGCAAAGTTCTCACATCCTGATGGTATTGAAAATTACATTCAACAGTTTCTGATTTCGAAAGGAAAAGACACATACGATCATCCTGGAGGAATTCATCTTACTTTTTCTTTCAATTTATTAAAAGATGGAGAACTTGAGTTTGATGAAATATATAAAGTGACACCAAGAAAAACTTTCGGTGGTGATATTTATGCAGCATTGATTGAAAGTAGCAAGTACTGGAAAGCTGCAACCTATAAAGGCGAGCCCGTAAAAAGCATTGTGGATATATACTTGTATTACACTTATCATGATAGTGGTATTCGCAAACGAGGTACAACCCGAATGAAAATTGGTTATCAATTTGTGGCTAATCATTTTTATAATGATGGTACCATATTGTTAAATGAAAAAAAAATAATGGAAGCTGTCAGCTATTTTCGAAATGCAGTAATGCTAAATACTTACGATGAGCAAGCTTTATTTAATTTGGGCGTTTGTTATTTGAAACTTGGTGATACGGCTAAAGCATGTGCTTCATTTATAAAATCGCAAAGGAACGGCAGTACACTTGGTGATAAAGCGATACAAAAATGTTGCTCAAATTTTAATCGGGTAGATGAAGATATTATTTTTGAGAATGAAAATGATACTTTGCCATTTGTTTATACCATAGTGGATATAATGCCGCAATTTCCCGGAGGTAAAGATTCACTAATAAGTTTTATTCAAAAGGAGGCAAAATTTAATTTTGATGGAATGGCATTTGTTGAGTTTATTGTTACAAAAACAGGCAGTATTCGAGACATTAATGTTCTAGGAGGTTTCGGAATCAATAATATTTCAATTCCTGTGAAGAAGATTATTTCGAACATGCCAAATTGGATACCGGGTATGCATAGAGGTCGTAATGTTGATGTGCAAATGTCGTTAACAATTTCTTATGATGGTGCGTTTATAAAGCATGAGTAGAAGTTCAATACGACCTTCGGTTTATTTAAAATTAGTTTTACGTTGTTGGCAATTTATTCAAATTGGTTATTGTGTCCTTCAAAAAGAACAATTGAAAATGAGTTTTAAAAAACATAATTTGAAAAGTTAAAGTTTGATAGCAAAGAATTAATTGCAGTATACCATTACTCTATTTTCTCCACAAAATACATTTCCATTTCACCTTTATTTTTTGCTGAAATTTTTCCGCGTGGGGTGCATGCAAAATTGTTGTGCACCAAATTATATGTAGTGTTCGAAATATTTATTTTCCCTTCTTCGCTGCTACTTTCCATGCGGGCGGCTATATTCACGGTATCGCCATACACATCGTACGAAAACTTTTTCTCTCCCACAACGCCTGCTACAAGCGGGCCTGTGTGCAATCCAATGCGAATTTTAAAAAATGGTTTTCCCAGTTTTTCGCAATCGTGCTGATGCGCAATCATTGCATCTATAATTTCTATGGCAGCATTTACAATTCTGATATGCGATTGGTTATCGTTATCTAAACCGGCCACTGCCATATATGCATCGCCAATAGTTTTTATTTTTTCGATAGTATACTTTGTCATTATAGCATCAAACTTTCGGTAGCAATAATCAAGTTCATTTATCAATTGAGTTGGGGTGAGGGTTTCGGCAACCTTGGTAAAATCAACAAAATCCGTAAACATCACGGTGGCTTGTGGAATATTTTGTGCCTGTGCTTTGCCGGTTTGCTTGAGCTCGTTAGCAACATTTTTCGGTAAAATATTCAACAGTAAGTTTTCCGATTTTTCCTGCTCCACCAATAATTGCTTATTGAATTTATTTGCACTCGCATAGCGATAATACATTGCTGCGGCCAGTAAAAGTCCAAGTGTGGCAACCACAAAAAATAAATTCCGTTGCGATTTTTGCAATGCCTCTTTGGTATTTGCATTTTCCAATGCAATGGTTTGTTGCGTAATTTTAGCTGTTTGTCCTTTTATTAAAAGCGAATCTATTCGCGAAGCATACGCAAGCGAATCGGCCAGCATTTTTTGTACGTTCAATGTGAGTTGCATACGCGCTTGCTCAGCACTCATGCGATTGATATTCTCTTTTTGTTTTTGTAATTCATTATCGGCCTGGCTTAATTCTGTTGTATATAATTGCTTTTGTTGCTCAATTTCTTTTTCAAGGTTAGCATTTTCATTTTCTAATCGAATGCGTTCATTTCGTTTAAAAGTTGCCAACGAATCCAATTTGTTTTTCTTTTGCTCGAGCAATTTCATGGCAGGCCGTCTCGGCTTTTGCCTGCCGATATTGTTTTCGCTTTGAGAAAAAACATGCAGGCTCACAAGCATCGTTAAGCCTAAAACAAAAATCTTTTTTTTATCAAGCAACATATTTCAAAATTATATGGAAGGTTATTTTTTCTGCAATTTTACTTTTCATTTTTGACATAAAGCTTTTTCTTAAACCAACAACTTCAAACTTCAAACTAAAAACTTCAAACTAAAAACTTCAAACAAATCTCACTCCCCATGCTTCAATAAAAATTCCGGATTGATGGCTTTAAAAGTAATTCTTCCATTGCTAAATGTATTCGATAATTCTGCATCTACTTTATCGTCATAGGGTCGTATTACGATTCCTTCGGCCCAGGCTTGTGCATCCATTGTGCTTTTTATGGTGGCGAGTTTTATAATAGCTTCAATATCATTTTCGAGTATGTAGTCTCTGTTTATTACAGGCACCATAGGTAGTTCAAGTTTTTGCAAAATATTTTCCAGCTCCTCGAAATTGTAATATCGAAAATTGTCGATGTCGAATGCCGTGAAGAAAAAAACTTTGTGACCACGTATTTTACATTTATTATTCTGAATGCCTTCGCCAACCAACTCGCCTTGCAATGCAATATTGATATTGAGCAATTTCATTTTATTTTCTAAATCATTTTCGCGCGCTACTTTCCAAAAACTATTTGCATTGTCTTCTTCCAATTCCATATTGCGACTGCACACGCCAAAAATATTATCTTTTACAAAATACGTTGCCGAGCTGCCATCCAATTTTTCGGTGATATAACATTTTGTGCCTTTGTAACGATCCAAAACATTTTGTAAAATCTGCACTCGTGTTTCGTCCGTTTTTGGGATGAACGATGGAAACTTTCCTTTCATAATTCCTGCAAGGCATGCAGGTATAGGAGGCTCGTACTTTGTAATTCCCAAAACTTCGGTCACATCGACATCTTCTTCCACTTTTACCGAGGCATCAAGAATGCTGAGGGGAAAACAAATGCCCTGCGAAACTTGCCCACGCAATCTGATGGTGCGTATACGCATACCGCGCACTTTCAAAAATTCGAATTCCGGCTTGTTGGGCATCAACGAATCTATTTCGCAGTACACACACAAATCACCAATTTGAAATTCATTTTTTTTTACCACCAAATGCCAGCCAAGCACAGTTGCTTTTTCTATTGCATCAGCACCTTCAATTGGTTCGAGGTTTTTTATTTTTTGAATACTCGCTAATTTTCTCATTTCCGATTTCTCTATTTGTGGTTTTGCTTTTTGTGTTTTTTATTATGTCAGCAATTTGCAGAAAAAATTGTCCCGTAAAAATAATTGGATTCAATCAATTTTTGTAATAGTTGAAATATTACTTTTGGAAAATAATTCTCAATCAAAATTAAATGAAGTTATTTATTAAAAATATAGAAAGCTCGATAAACGAAGCTGTGCTCGAAAGTTTGTTTGCATTGTATGGTGAAATAGAAAGTACCAAAATAATTTATGACCGCATCACATGGGAATCGAAGGGGTATGGCTTTATAGAATTTACGAAAAAGGCCGATGGACAAAAAGCAATAGAAGCCATGAATGGAAAAGAAATTCGCGGCAAGGCCTTATCTGTTGTCGAAGCCGATGAAAAGCGCAAATAATATCTTTTGTTTTCAACATTATTAAACTGATGCGCACTCTTGTTTTTTTTCGAATTGCTGTAAACCCTTTATTTAAAGGCATTTTTGGCTTAAGTTCGTTTTGTTTTTGTAGCAATCGGGCCGTCACAAGTTTATTGAAGCAAAATATTAAAAAATAATTTTTGGTAATTATTTATTAATTCTATTTTTGCAGCCCCGAAAAAAGAGGAATAGAGTAATTAATACGAGGTATATTGTTCAAAAGCCTTTATTAGTAAGCCTTACAAGAATTTTGGGAGCGTTCTTTAAAATTCAATATTTAAATATATTCACAGCAAAGTAGTTTGTTGTTTTAAAATATTGATTCCGTAGCTCAGTTGGTAGAGCAATACACTTTTAATGTATGGGTCCTGGGTTCGAGTCCCAGCGGGATCACAATAAGGTTGTCAGCAATGGCAACCTTTTTTGTTTTTAAAAAAATCTGCGGTATTCAATCTACGAATAACAGCGCTATCTGCGGGAGAGTGTTTTTCCCGCTGATTAACGCAGATAAATTCAGTCGCAGATAAGCACAGATAAATTTCGTTTGCCAAATGCAAAGGTCAGTTTTAAAAAAAATCTGCGGTATTCAATCCCCGAAAATCAGCGCTACCTGATTGAAATATTTTCTGCTTAGTATTGAAATCATCTCCAATAAAAAGTGCATCTACAAACTATCCTCTTATAACAGGATGTCTTACAAACTCTTTTGTACGGTCGAACAGAAAACGATATGTAACTAACACACGTGAGCGCACGGGGCAAAATTCTTTTGCAATATTCAACATGCGTGGATTGAAATCGCCCACCCATTGCATTTCGAATTCATCGTATGATTTTTTACGTTTTACTATTTTTTCCATTTCTACAAAAATGTATGCATCCAATCCCTTGCCTTGATGTGCCGGAATAATTCCGAACACAGTTCCAATCATTTTTGTGCATACGTGCATCTTCAGCATTACAAAAAATTTTATCTTTTGCCACAATCCAAATTTACCATTCAGTTTGCGAAAAAGTTGGTTTATATCGGGCAGGCAAATGGCAAAAGCAACCGGGTCGTTTTTGTAATAAGCAAAGGCCATGATGTCGGGATCGATAATAGGTTTAAGTTTTTTAAAAAATCCCTGTACTTGTTTTTGCTCCAAATCGCGGCCACTGCCATGTTGCACCCAAGCTTGATTATAAATAGAACGAAAGTCTTCGGCATACTTTTCAATTTCATTCATCTTTAAAGTACGAAACGAATACTCAGGGATTTTTGAAATCTCTGCATGTCGCTGATAAAATTTTTGTGGCAAATCTTCTAGTTGTTCAATTGCATAACAATGTTGTTGAAAATAATCTTTAAACCCATACGTTTCGAAAAGCGTTTGATAGTATGGTAAATTGTAGTTCATTTTATATTGCGGAGGATTAAATCCATCAATAATTAAACCCCACCACGATTCGCGCTCACCAAAATTTATGGGCCCATCCATTGCTTCCATGCCTTGTTCCTTGAGCCATGCAGCGCAAGTATCAAACAAAATATTGGCCGCCTTTTGGTCGTTGATACATTCAAAAAAACCCATGCCTCCCGTAGGTTGATCATTTTTCTTTGCCAGTTTATGATTCACAAATGCCGCAACACGGCCTATCGTTTTTCCGTTATCTGCAAGCAGCCATCGAGCACAAATGCCATGACGAAAAAATTTGTTTTTTTCTTTGTCAAATACTTCATCGATATCTTTGTCGAGTGGTTGCGCCCAGTTTTTATCATTCTTGTAAAGCTGCAATGGCAATTGTAAAAATTGCTGTGCCTGCTCTTTTGTAGTAACTTCTATTATTTGCATAAGTAAAATGTGTGGTGAGCAAAATTAATTTTTAGGTTTGTAAAAAATGTAATTGTGAAAAATAAAGTTGTAGTAATAACCGGAGCCTCGAGTGGAATAGGGGAGGCCCTGGCAAAAAAATTTGACGCCATGGGTAGTAATATAGTATTGGCTGCGCGTGACGAAGCTAAATTGATGGCTGTTAAAAATAGTTTGCAAAATAAAAGTATTGCGGTGGTAACCGATGTGTCGAACGAGAACGGTTGCAAACTGCTCATGGAAAAGGCAATTGCCGAGTTTGGAAGCATTGACGTATTAATTTGTAATGCAGGCATGTCGATGCGTGCTATGTTTAATGATGTGGGCCTGGAGGTGTTGCATAAATTGATGGACGTAAATTTTTGGGGTGCCGTAAATTGTTGCAAACATGCATTGCCATTTTTATTGCAAAGTAAAGGCAGTATAATTGGTGTTTCATCCATTGCAGGAAAAGTTGGATTGCCGGCCCGTACAGGTTACAGCGCAAGTAAGTTCGCCCTCGAAGGATTCCTCAATACTTTGCGTATCGAAAATTTGAAAAACGATTTGCATGTATTGGTAGCATGCCCCGGATATACAGCTTCTAATATTCGCAATGCCGCACTAAATGAAAAGGGTGAACAGCAAATGGATACACCACTCGATGAAAATAAATTGATGACGGCCGATGAAGTTGCAACAGAAATATATATGGCCACAATGGAACGTAAGCGCGATTTGGTTTTAACTACAAAAGGAAAATTTACCATTTGGCTCAATAAATTTTTTCCTGCATGGATGGACAAAATTATTTACCGTTTTGTAGCGAAAGAAAAAGATTCTCCTTTTAAATAACAGGCACAATAGTTTTTCTTGTCAAAGCATAGAATTATTTTTTGCCACGCCTGCCCCGATTTTCGGGGAATGGAACGAATGAATGACGAATAAATTCTCAATGTTTAAACTCTTTCTAAAAACCTTAAATGAATCTTATTCGGCTTATATGGTTTGCTTTTTTTAATCGTTAATTATAAGTTTCATCCACTTGTTAGTTCCATCCACTTTCAATTGCACTAAATAAATGCCTGATGATAAATTGGCAAAATCTATTTCATGTTTGTTATTGCCGTAAGCGCTTACAAGTTTTTTATTGAAAATGATTTTACATGTCAATTCATACAGACTCATTTCCATTTCCCCATCGGTATACGATTCATACTGCAATGTTATGCGTCCCTTGCCGGGGTTGGGATAAAGCGAAATTGAATTAGGATCAATTGTTTCGTTTTCATTTTTGCATGTAAACGCAACCGCCAAATTACTTGCAACACTTGATCCGCAATTGTTATTTGCTTTACAAGATATAAGTCCGTTAATATTTCCCCAATTAACCACAATGTGTGGAGTACTTTGTCCGCTTACGATTGTGCTGCCCGGTACAACGGTCCATGTATACGAAGTGGCACCGGCAACAGGTAAAACGGTATAATGCAAACCAGGTTGGTTTTTGCATGCATAGTTAAGTCCGCTTATAATGGGAGATTGTGGTTTTGCATTCAATGCCAAAGTTCTTGCCGCACTCATGCCACAAGTATTCACTGCTTTTACGGTAATATTTCCTGTTCCAGTAAACGAATTACTGAAAGAAACCACCACGGCATTGCTGCCTTGCCCACTTACAATGGAAGAGCCTGTTGGTACCGTCCAGAAATACGATGTGGCACTCGAAACCGTAGCAGTACTATATGGCACATTGGGCTTGTTGCACACGCCCGAAGTTTGTCCCAATATAGTTGAAGGCGCACCTGGAATACTATTAACCGTATAGTTTAAATTGCTTGAAGTACTTGTGCCACATACATTTGAAGCTGTTACACTCACCATGCCCGGTAGTGCACTACCTGTGAGGCTGAAAGTTATAACAGTGCCTCCTTGCCCCTGAGTAATAATTGCTCCTGCACCCAAAGTCCATGTATAGCTTGTTGCCCCTGCAACTGGAAGAATAGAAAAAGTATTGCCGATAGTATTGCGACACAAGGCGGTAGTACCTGTAATTAATCCCGGTGGTGCGGGGGTTGTTCCGGTTGAAGTTATTACGGAGGTGCATGTATTGGTGCAGCCATTTGCATCTGTTACGGTAACAGTATACGTACCTTGCGATAAACCCGAAACAAAAGTGCCTGTGCTTCCATTGCTCCATGAGTAACTGCTATTGCCACTGCCTCCGGATGAACTTACCGATGCTGTACCATTATTAGCGATATTGCAAGTGACATTTGTTGAAGTGCATGTTGCTGTAAGAGCATTAGGTGCGGTTATTATATTAACTGATGAAGCAGTGCATCCAGTAACATCAGTTACTATAACTGTATACGTACCTTCTGCTAAACCTGTGGCAGTTGCAGTAGTGGCGCCATTACTCCATGCATAAGTATACGGGGCATGCCCAAGGGTTGCAGTTACAGATATAACCCCGTTGGCAACATTTGCACATGTTGCATTCACAACCACAGGGACCAAATTTATCAGAGTAGTATCCATGGCATAATTATTTTCGCAATTACCAAACATAAATAATCGAACATGCAGGCTATCTTGATTGGTAATACCCATGGTATTTAGAAGTTGCATCGAATCTAAATTGTAATGAAAATGTAGCGAGTCGTTTAAATAAAAATGCAATGGTAAAAACTGACCTACCAGCACTTGATTAAAGGTGCTGTAATTACCTGTTTTTACAATACTGCTAACCATGCAACCATTCACGTTTATTATTAACGAACCGTTTAATGATGTCAAATTGGAAGGATAAATTATTTTGAATTCGGACGAATCGGATTCAATATGTACAGTATCGCTGCGCCAATAATTTAGTTGAGATAACGTATCCAATCCTGTGTAAAAAGAAAAATGTATACTCAGCAAAGTGCCCAATGTATCTTTACCGGTGATAGAATCTTTGATATAAAAATTAATAGGATCGTTCGAACCGGATTTCTGAATGATAGTGTGTCCTTTACCTTTTTGCCACATTCAAAAAATGCTTCCCAGTCAATATTTCCTTTGAGTAAATCTTTATCGTCAACCACAGTTACACCGGCAACACTGAATGAGTATGCTTCGGCACGGCACGTGCTATCGGAAATGGCTTGCGCTAAACCATAGTTTTGAATCACTCCTGAACAACCACTTGCAAATTCGGCCGAGCCTATTGCCACACATGAATTGGCATGGCTGTGTGAATGGCAACTTCCTGCATCAACATGTGCCTCATATATTGTATCGGGGTTTTCAATTTGATAACTCTCCCACTTTACAGGATTTCCATAGTTTGTTATATTACTGTCAATATCTAAAACATTTAAACCGAAATGGTTGAAATTAGGATATTGGTCAGGACGATCAACTACAGAATCGCTGCATCCCGATTCCTTGGTCCATGCATGATTAAAGGCAAGAGTAAATATCTTCGGAGAAATAATGTTATCCGTTGTCAATTTAAAATCGTGTTTCATTCTATACGTTATCACATTATCGCGACTTGCCGTTTTTATAAGTGAATCAACATTATCGTTGCATTGTGAACGAGAATAGTTTGCAAGCAGCGTTGCAAAAATAAATACAAGAATTTTTTTCATAATGATAGATTATTTTGGGAATGATAAGGCCAAGGTTTCTTATTCGCAATAAAGATAAAAACTATTTTGTAAAGCGAGCATTTTATTTTTCGATACCAAGAGTCACTGGATTGTGAATTTGAAAACAAAAAAAATGGAGTGACCACAAAGTCACTCCATATAAAGAGCGAAAAATGATTTTAATTTTTTGCCAGCTTAATGGTTTCTTTTTGACCGTTTCTGTTTAGTTGTAAAATATACAAGCCCTTGCTTAACGATTTTATATCAAGTATTGCTTCGTTATTGCCTTCCTGAGCCTGAAAGGTTTGTTCCATGGCAAGTTTTCCTGTCATATTAAATATTTGAATCAATACCGGTTCGGCTTTTTCATTTATGAATTGCACATTGGTTAATTCTGTTGCAGGATTTGGATATGCTATTGCAGCACTTGATGCTTCAATCAATTCACCATTGCTTCCTTCGCGAAAGAAAGTGCTGCAAGTAGTAATTCTGCCACAGGCGTCTGTTATTGCAACTGCATAAAATTTTGGAGCACTGCCGGCACATTTATATACCGATTGCGAATTTGCAGTGGTGGCATATATTATTTTGGAACAAGGTACATTCCACACATAAGAGTATGGCCCACATCCTCCGGCAACATTAGCAATTAGTATCTGTTGAGTTGACGAAATATAGTTGATAGAAAAGGTGCATGTTGGATTACTCTTCTTGTTAGGCCCTTTGGGTTTTAAAAAATTGCTGTACTTAACATTGCCACAACAGTCGGTAACTTTTGCACGATAGAAATAATTCGTATCGGCATTATTTACGGTAGAAGTATTATTACTAATTGATACAAAAAGTCCGCCTGATGCCGGCCTGCGTTCCCACGAAATCACCAATGGTGCGCATCCTCCCGATGCATTCAATGTTAATTGCCCATCACCATTGCAGCATGCAAGTTTGGTTTGTGCTATGGTTGCAGTTATTGGCACGTAATTAATAGTTGTAACAACACCGCATCCATTTGTAACCTTTAACGATGTAGGTAGAGGAACAGGCGGACATCCCAAACAAGTAAGGTAAACAACATAGGATCGGTTTGTACCAATAACATTTCCATTAATATCACACCACTCATAAGTATAAACGCATCCGGGCGGTGGTAAAGGATTGGGCACCGCATTATAAACACCATTGGTAAATGTAGATGTGGTAAAACCAATGCAACCAGTCCATACAGGGCAAAGCAAAACGGTAAAACAGCACGATACAGTATTGCCATCACAATCGGTTACAGTAACACAATACGTACCTGCCGACAAGCCGCTTAAGTCCTCGGTGGTAGCACCGTTGCTCCATAAATATGTGCGGCATTGGTTAAAACAATTGACCGTTAAATCAATTGTACCATTAGGCACATTGCCCGGAGTGAAGCATGTTTTTGCTGTTATAGATGGTGCTGTAAATTCTGCCGATTGGGTGCATCCCTTGAAGTCTGTAACGGTAACCACATACGTTGAGCATGGTTTAAAAGTTGGTAAGCATGGTGCAGTGCCAATAATAGGAGTGGAGCCTTTTTCCTGCCATTGATAACTATAAGGCCCAAACCCTCCCGAAGCACTTGCACATAAAGTGGTGTTGCAAGTGGCCGAAAAATTAATCAAGATAGGTGGTGGTGCTATATAGTTGTAGCTGCAACAAATAATATCACCACAACTATTAGTGATGCACACAACATAAGTTGCAGAGGTAAGTGTATTGCAGCATAATGTATTGGATGTAGCACATGGTAACGATGGAGTCCAGAAAATACTTACAGGCCCACATTGGAAGCATAATGTATCAATACAAAGTCCACCACAAACTTCTTTAAACACTACCGATGGCACCAGTGCCTCGCGACTGGCAGTGCAACCATTTAAATCGGTAACGGTAACCGTATACTTACTGCAAGGTATTGTTCCTGTTATGGTATTTGTAGTAGCTCCCGTGGACCATAAGTAAGTATAAAGGCCTGAACAGCCGCTAACGTTAGCAAGAATAGAATTGCCACAACCACCATAAGTAAAGCCAATGTTCATAACACACGTAGATGCTACAATGGTTGTGCAACACTGGTATACCGTGCCATTGCAATCGGTAATATCAACACAATACGTACCGGCACATAAACCTGTAGCTGTAGGTCCTATTTGTAAAGGGCTTACACTCCATGCATACGAGGGACTGCATAAGCAAGTTGTGTTTACCGTTATGCTGCCATCGCATGAGTTGCACGATGAAGGTGGTATGGCGGTGAATGTTACATTAGGCCGAATCACATTTAAAAATATAGAGAAGCCGCCTGCATCCGTTACGGTTAAGCACATAGGTGTGCATGGTTGTATGCTCGATAAATTGATGCAAGGCAATGTGGTGCCATTGCACCATAAATAGGTGTAAGGAGGAGTACCGCCAACAACATTGGCACATTGAAAATCGCCACAACTACTTGTTGTAAAATTTACAGTCATCACCGATGATGGCGCCAGTATTATGGATAGCGATGATGTACATCCAACATTGTCGGTAACGGTAACATTATACGTACCTGCTCCTAAGCCGCTAAGGTTTTGATTCGTGCTTCCGTTATTCCAGCTAAAGGTATAACCTCCGGTGCCGCCATTCACACTTAAGGTAATGCTGCCATTTAGCGCAATTGTTGATGATGGATTTAAATGGGTTTCGGTAATAGTTAAAGCTGTATTCTCTGTTATAGTTACCGAAGCACTACCTGTATCGCCATTGGAATCTGTAACAATAACCGTATAAACTCCTGCTGTTAATGAGCCTACACTAGCGCTGTTTGCTCCATTACTCCATACATAAGTTAGCGGTGGAGCGGCACCGTTTGTAACGGCAGTTGCGGTACCAGTAGCACCACCATTGCAAAGTACATTGGTACCGTTAACCACCACAAAAAAATTAGGAGCCATTAAGTTTGTGGTGACCGTGCCATTGTCACAATTCGGTGAATGGTAATTTTCACAGTTAGGACTTGCAGCGTTGTCTTTCAGTGCATTACCCGAAAATGCATTGAAGGTAACTGCCATAATAAAACAGCAGCAAATAATAATTGACCTGATACAAGATAAATTAACATTGAGTTGCGTTTGTTTTGAATTAGTTTTTTTCATTTTGCTTTTTTTAAAATTTTTATTTAGTAACGAATTATATTTTTGAATTTAAGTTTCAAAAGTATTCACAGCATAAGTACAAAGCAATCGCATTCTTGTATCAGGTAGGTTTTACCTTGTAGTTAGCCACATTTGCCTTGTAGTAAGTAATGGAATGTTTAAAAAAAAGTGATAAACCTCGAAGGAAACAAAAGCCGATATTAAATTTCCTGCAAGTGTTGTATAAAACTTTCTTTTTTGTTTCGTGCTACATCCAGTACAGTACCATCAGTCATTTTCACTTGCCCACCATCGCCACGAATATATTTACTCACCTTCATCATATTAATCAGGTAACTGTTGTGAATACGAAAAAAAGAAAAATGCTCTAACTCGCGTTCGTAGTCTTTAAGTGGTTTCGATGTTACTATTTCTTTTTTATTTTCGAAATAGAAAGTGGTGTATACGTTTTCGGCTTTGCAATAAATAATATCGTTGAGGTCAAAAAATTCTATGCCGTTTTTATCGCTGAGTCCAATTTTTTTGCGCGTATTGTTTGGGTTTATATTGTGCAAAAGATTTTCCACTTTTAGTGGTGTTTGATTTTTTTGTGCATGTTGTTTGTACTTTTCGAACGAAGCGAAAAGGTCATCCTTGCTATAGGGCTTTAACAGGTAATCTAATGCAGAAAATTTTATGGCATCCAATGCATACTTATCGAAAGAGGTTGTAAAAACAACTTCGAAATTTTTATTCGCCACAGCTTTCAATAAATCGAAACCGGTGAGGGGCGGCATTTGCACATCCAAAAAAAGAATATCGAAAGCGGTTTGGTTTACAAGTTGTATTCCTTCTATTACCGATGATGCAAATCCTATAAGTTCCACTTCTCCTTTGAGTGAGGTGATGGCTTTTTTGAAATAATCTATATGGGCTATTTCATCATCAACTATAATACATTTTATCATATTGAAGAAATGGTTGACTGTAAATGTAAGGAATTATAATGGCATAGCTTCGAGAAAATAATTTTTGCAAAAACAAAAACTATTGGCCTGATAGCAAAACACAATATCTTATTATCAAATAACCAATATCCGTATTAATCTTCACCAACAAATGGAATAGTTATAGTTACCCGTGTGCCTTCGCTTTCATTTGCATTGTTGTATATATCTTCGGTGGTGTAATCAGACTTTTGCCGTGCCGCCTTACTAAGGTGTTGCAACCGTTCCTTTGTGAGCGGAATGCCATACGATTTTCTATTTGTTGTTGCAGTTTTTTCTTTTGGCCGGCCAATACCGTTGTCTTGCACTTGTATCTTTATTTCTTTGTCACCTTTTGCAATGTTTATAAAAATACTCCCGTTTTTATGCAATGGTTTTATGCCGTGAATAATAGCGTTTTCAACTATGGGTTGTATAAGCAAGGGTGGAATATAAATTTGATCGACAGAAATATTTTCATCAACATTAATTTTAAATTCCAAACGAAAATTGAGGCGCAGTTTTTCTAAAGCCACATAATCCTTCAGTACTTCCAAATCATCTTCGAGTGTCACTGTTTCCTGTAGAATTGTCGAGCACCTTGCGTATCAATTTTGCAAATACTAAAAGATAATCATCGGCCTTTTGCATATCGGCTGTGGAAATAAAATTTTGTATAGAATGAATGCAATTGAAAATAAAATGCGGATTCATTTGTGCATTGATTGCCTGCATGCGGAGATGCATAATTTTACTTTGGGTTTCGGCCTCGCGCCTGCGTTTATAAAACAAAAAACTTATAATGGCAGAAATAGTAAGTAACGATGCACCGCCCAAAATGGAATTACGAATTACTTTTTGTCGTTGTATTTCTGCTTGCGCCTGTGCTTCCTTTTTTACTTGTTCCAGTTTAAGTTGTTCTTCTTTTTTATCGAACTCGTAACCCGCTTGCAATCGCATAATAGAAAGGCGGTTTTCATCATTACGCAAACTATCGGTAAGCACTCTGTATAGCGATTGCATTTCGTATGCCTCTTTGTATCTGCCTTGCAAAGAATATAGTTGATGCAGATATTTTGCCACTCCCAATCGTGCAGTTAAAGTTCCCAGAAAGTCAGCATTTTTTTGCGCTTGTGTAAAATACATTTCAGCATCGGCATACTTCTTATCTTCCATTGCCAGATTACCAAATTCAATATTTACAGTATACAACCCTTCGGCATCGTTCAACTGAGAAAAAATAGCATAGCTGCTTTTATAATATTCCAAAGCGTTTGCTATTTCGTGCATTTTTTCATATGTACCTCCTATATTGCTTAACAGAACTGCTTGTTGACGGCTGTCGCCAATGGCGCGAAATAATTTTTCACTTTGTATAAAATTGAATAAGGCTTCATCCTTTTTATTAAGCATGTTATACACGGCTCCCAAGTTATTTAGCACTTGTGCTATAGCAGTAGAGTCATTATTTTTTTAGTTGCGAGTTGTAACTAAGTTGTAAATATTTTAAGGCATTGTTATAGTCGCCCAATTGATTGTAAACCGTACCAATTTCGTTTTGTGCTTCGGCTATTTTATTTATTAAATTTAGCTTTTCGAAATAGGATAAACTTTGAAGGTGAAAATTTAACGCCTTTGGCAGTTGTGCCTGATCGTAATAATAGATGCCATTGAAATATAAATGTGTGGCAAAATATTTTTGCAGTTCTTTTTTTTCTGCAACATTATTAGTTTTCTTTAGTAATGATGATGATAGTTGCCCCATTTCTAAGTTATATGGAAGCCAAATAGAATCTTCTTCAATAAGCTCGATAAGCTGATTTAAAATATCAAGTTTATGATTATCGTTTTTTGCATTTACAAGTAAGGATTTTAAGGAATCAACTTCGGTTTGCTGTCCACTTAATACCTGATAGTGTAGTACAAGAATTATGCAAAGTGAAAGTAGCACATTATTTTTCCATCGCTCATAAAAGCTGGAAATTATTTTTTGTACCGACACTTTCATTTATTAAGAAATTAGAAAATGGAATGTGACAAAGCTACTATTTGTATTGATACAATTTCATCAATCATTAAGTAGATAAAGTGGATGGCACCTTTACCGGATTCAGCATATTTTATCTTCTATCGTAATTAAACCAATTACCTTCATAATTGCGCTCAAAGTTTTCTTTGCTGTCTATATGAATGAAGAATTCTTCCCCTTTTGAAATAATTCATTTCATCGTATTTTTTTAATAGCGCAAAATATTTTTCGGTGAATAATAATCTTGCTTCATTGTTAGCGTACTGCGTTGCTTGTATGTCTTTATAAAAAAAGAAAGTAGGTGTACCATATTCACCTTGATGGATTTCCCAAAGGTCTTCCATATTTAATTGTGATTTAAGGTTTTGGATTTCTTCTTTTGTAATTTAGTAATTATTTTTTGTAGGTAAAGGAGAAACTGCTCCACTTCATTTTTGCGATGGGTTCAAACGCACTAAATATGATCCAGATGTTTTCTGTTTTGTACTTATCCGAATTGTGTGGTGAAAAATAATTCCAGATACTTTTTTTAATTGCCAGTCCTTGATTAATTAAAGTCATTTTAAATTGCGTTGCAATCTCTCGTTGCTTAACTTCATCAAAGCCAAACTTTTTTTTAAACTTTTCTGCTTCCTCAAATTTTTCGAAAATAATATTTAGTCTTGGTCGTGTATTACTGTCAATTACATTGTAAATAATATTCAGCGTATTTACGTTGTATTTTCTATCGATATAATCGGCCAGAGGCATAAAATCAATTTCCATTTTGGCCTCACCTTTCATAATCAACTTTGTCGATGCATATTCTTTGTCCGAAGGTGATACCATAATTTTATGGAAACGATTTTATAGAAAGAAAATTTGAAAGTTGTACTAACGCAAACGCACTATTGCAGCCTGCTTTGGTTGTATATTAAGTTTCACTCCTTCGTTTGGATTGTATACCACCATATCTTTAGTCAGCTCGTCATTCAATTCTTTAGTTTCCTGAGGCAACGAAATTTGTTTTATCACATTTTCAGGAATAAAAATATTTCCCTGATATGCGTTTGTAGAAAAATTTACCGATATCAAAAAGGCTTCGTTGGCATCGTAACGTATATAACTGTATACAAGATTGTTGGTGTATTTTTCTGCATTAGCTTCTTGCAGGTCGTAAAAATATCCACTTTGTATGGCCGAAGATTTTTGACATAAACGCAATATTCTATTATAAAAATTTCTTGTACTGCGTTGTTCATCATTCAGCAATGCGCCATCATATTTATGATTATTCATCCATGCCTGATGTGCCGGTACTCCCCAGTAATCGAAAATAGAAGTGCGGCCATCATCACCGCCAAAACCTTCGGCACCGGCACCGGCTTCACCAACTTCCTGACCAAAGTATATCAGCAGCGGCCCGCTTCCCAAAGTGGCAGACACCGCCATGGCACCAAAAGCATTTTTTGCTGCTTTGCCAAATAACGGTGACGCTATACGTTGCTCATCATGATTTTCGAGAAACCTCACCAGATGATTGCTTATGCCATTAGTTTCATATTTCCAGCAGTGTGTTATATCGTTTACTTTGCCTTTGTCTTCTATCAATCTGCGCAAAGCATCGTACATTCCTACCTTATCGTATATATAATTGAACTTGCCCTGGTTAATATAATTTCTGTATTCGGCAGGATTATAAATTTCAGCAACAAATATTACTGCGGGATATTTTTGCTGCACTTTGCCAATAGCATAATTCCAAAATTCAACAGGCACCATCTCGGCCATGTCGCAGCGGAAACCATCCACACCTTTTGCTGCCCAATACAAAAGTATATCGGTCATTTTATTCCAGGTGTCGGGAATGGGATCGAAATATTTTGTTTGGTTGCCCTGAATATCAACACCATAATTAAGCTTTGCAGTTTCGAACCAATCATCTTTACTGGGAGTGGGGCTAAAAACATTGTTGCCTGTAGCTTTGGCGGGATACTCATCGTAAACCTGATTTTCATTCAATCCTTTTTCGGTACCCATCGGATTATAATCTGCAGGCACAATAAATTTTTGATTGAGTAAATAATAGAAATTGTTGGCCGGGTTAAAGGCATGTCCTTTATTATCGTTTTCGCCCAAATCTTTAACTCCATTTGGTTTTGCATCGCTACCATAACTTCGTGCAACGTGGTTGGGAACAAAATCGATGATGGATTTTAAACCTGCATCGTGAGTGCGTTTTAACAAAGCTTCGAATTCTGCCATGCGATTTTTAACATCGTTTGCCAAATCGGGATTTACATCATAATAATCTTTTATAGCATAAGGTGATCCGGCACGACCTTTCACCACATCGGCATCATCCTGTGATATGCCATACTCGCTGTAATCGCTCATGGTGGCATGTTCCAATGCACCGGTAAACCATACATGACTTACACCAAATTTTTTAAGTTCGGAAAGTGCTTTTTGATTTATATCATCAAATTTGCCACAACCATTTTGCGCACGGGTGCCATAAAAACATTTGATGAATTAGTGTTGCCAAACAACCGGGTCATCAATTGATAAATAACAAGTTTGTTGTTTGTGATTTTTTCATCGGTGCAATTGCTATCGAGAAGTGGTGTCATATTTTTTATTTCATTTTTCGAAACGCTATTTCCACAGGCATTTAATAATGTTACAACAAGTGTAATGCTAATGGCAAATATTATTCGCTGCGAATTTATTTTTCTTATCATTTCAATTTTACTGTTCAAGTACTTTACGTTTTAAATTAAGTATGGTGCTTTCGTCCTGTTTCAGGGTAACTAATTTATTTTGAATAAACACCGAAATGTTTTCTCCGGTGATGTTATCTAATATAATTTGATTTTTATTTATTGTCAATTGAATAATGTGTTGACGAAAACGCACTTTGAAAGAAAAACCTTGCCATTGTAAAGGAAGCACAGGATTGAAATGTAACTTGTCGTCTTTAACCCGCATACCGCCAAAGCCTTCTACAATGCTCATCCACGTGCCGGCCATGGATGTGGTGTGGCAACCGTCTTCGGTATCATTGTTATAGTCATTTAAATCTAAGCGGGCGGTGCGCAAATACATTTCGTATGCCTTATCGGTATCGCCAATGTGTGCTGCTATAATAGCATGTATACATGGCGATAAAGAACTTTCGTGCACTGTGCGGGGTTCGTAGAAATCGAAATTGCGTTTTATTTCTTCTTTGGTAAAGTTGCTTTCGAAAAAATAAATGCCCTGTAAAACATCGGCTTGCTTTATGAAACACGATCGTAAAATGCGATCCCAACTCCATTTCTGATTTAAGGGCTTATTTTCGGCAGGTAAATCCTTTACCAAAATTTGTTCCTTGTCCATGTAACCTTCTTGTTGCAAAAATATTCCTAACTTGTTGTGTTCAGGTAAGTATATATTTGCGATAACGTCTTTCCATTTGTCGGTTTCTAATGTTTCGTTCAATGATATTTTCTCTAACAAAAATTTGAATTTAACTATGTCAATCTTCTTTAGTGAATTCAAACTATCGATAGTATATTGGAAGCACCACTGTGCCAGTAAGTTGGTATACCAGTTATTGTTTACATTGTTTTCGTATTCATTTGGGCCTGTTACGCCCAGCATCACATATTTGTTTTTCTCAATGCTCCAGTTCACTCTTTGGTACCAGAATCTGCTTATACCAATCAATACTTCCAAACCATAATCATAGAGGTAAGTTTTGTCACCGGTATACCTGCTGTAATTAAAAATAGCATATGCAATTGCACCATTACGGTGTATTTCTTCGAATGTTATTTCCCATTCATTGTGACACTCTTCGCCATTCATAGTAACCATAGGGTAGAGTGCAGCACCATTGTTGAATCCTAATTTTGCAGCATTCTCTATTGCTTTTGGTAAATGTTTATAGCGATACATAAGTAAGTTACGTGCAACTGTTTCGCTTGCAGTTGAAAGATAAAACGGAATACAGTATGCTTCTGTATCCCAATAAGTAGAGCCACCATATTTTTCACCGGTAAATCCCTTAGGGCCAATATTAAGTCGCGCATCTTTGCCGGTGTAAGTTTGGTTGAGTTGGAAAATATTGAAACGTATAGCTTGCTGCGCTGCTACATCGCCTTCAATTTTTATATCGGCTTCGTCCCATTTATGTTGCCATGCTTCGGCATTGTCGTTCATTAAATTGAAGTATCCTTTGTTAGCTGACCACATAAGAGAGTTAACACAGGCATTTTGCAATTCTGTGTTTTCGTAATTCTGCGATGTTACTATGCTTACATATTTACATGCTGTTAACATCTGTCCTTTTAATATAGCAGTCTCTATATTGGCCCCTGCATACATAGAAGCAGTATGATGATTTGTTTTGCATGGAACTTCTTTTTCATCAACTGCAACTATCCATTGGCATCCGGTAGCAACACGGAAATTTGTTTTGCGGGTTTCGGTAATTACCATTAACTGATTGCCGCTTGCAGTTTGAGAAACTTCGTTCCAGAACATTTCTTCATAGTTTGAGTCGGCATTGCGTACATTGCCATCAATGAACAACGATACCTGTATACGTACATTATCGTTCACCGGAGTGATGCTGTATTTTATAGCAGCAGTATCGTCATTTGCAATACTGCAAAATCTCTGCGATTCGATATCGAGTACAACACCACTTTTAGTTTTTATTTGCATAGTACGTGTGAGTGTACCGGTTTGCATATCGAGTGTGCGGCAAAACAAAAGTAATTCGCAATTGGCAATGTCTACTTCATCATCGTTAACTTTTACATGTATGCTTTTCCAATCAGCTGCATTGAGCACTTTGGCAAAGTATTCGGGGTAGCCGTTTTTCCACCATCCCACACGTGTTTTGTCGGGATAATAAACTCCAGCCACATAGCTGCCCTGCATGGTTTGGCCCGAATATTTTTCTTCGAACATACCGCGTTGCCCAAAGCGTCCATTGCCAATACTGAATAAACTCTCGCTTATTTTATTGTAAGATGCATGAAAGCTGTCTTCAATAATTTTCCACTCATGGTGTTTTAAATAATCCTTCATAACAGAAATAATAAAAAATTTTATTTGAAAAAATTAAGAATATCATTCAAAGAAATATTTTCGAACCCTGCCAAAATAAAATGTGCATTGGGCAACGATTGCTGATTGCCAATACCCACCACATGAAAACCTCCGGCAAGCGCAGCTTCAACTCCTGCCGGGGCATCTTCAAATACAATGCACTGTGCAGGGTTTACTTTTAAATGTTGTGCTACGTTTAAAAACACTGCCGGATTGGGTTTCGATTCTTTTACCGAATTGCCATCGGCTATATAGTCGAACTCCTGAATTAAATTAATATTCCGTAGCACTTCGTTTGCATTTTTACTGGCCGATGCCACAGCAATTTTTATGTTGTTATTTTTAGCCTCCGTCAATAGATTTTTTACGCCCGGTAGTGTATCGCTTTCTGTCATCTGTTTTACTTGTTCCAGGTACCAGTTATTTTTAAGTTCGGCAAATTCTTTTTTCTGATCATCGTTCAATTTTACATTGCACCATCCGGCTATCAGGTCAAGCGAGCGCATTCTGTTAATGCCTTTAAGTTCTTCGTTCTGCTCGTGTGTTATAGTATGGTTCCATGTATTGGCAAGTTTATTCCATGCTAAAAAATGAAAACGTGCGGTGTCTACTATCACGCCATCGAGGTCAAATATTAATGTGTTTATATTCATTACTGATTTTATTTTGTTTTCATTATTTGAAATATCACCGATTGATTTTTTTCTAAACTTATTTTTCCTTGTTGTTGTGTTACTTTTCCTGTCATTACATCTTTTGCATAAACGGTATCGGGTATCATTTCTTCAAAACGATTTAAGCTCAATTCTTTTTTACTGTTGTTTGAATTATGAACTATCATAAATGTTTGATCGTCATTGAAGCGGAAGTAAACATAAATGCCATCTACGGGTACAAACTGTTTTAAATTACCTTGATAAATGGTAGGATTGTTTTTTCTGAAATTGAAAAGTTTTGTAATAAATTCATGTGCCTGCTTAATAGTATCGGGTAAGTTTTTAGTTTCGAAATAATTTATTTTATCGCCAGGCCACCCTCCGGGAAAGTCGTTACGAACATTGCTCGAAGGGCCGTTCGAAAAATTTTCCATCAATATTTCTGTACCATAATACATACTGGGAATACCGCGGGTAGTGGCCATAAATATTAATCCCATTTTATATTTATCGAGCGACTTTCCACACACCGACCAATACCTGCTTAAATCATGATTGTCGACAAATAAAATGTTGTTGTTGGGATTTTGATATACGTAATCGGCACACAAAGCATGGTACCAGCGGTTTACGCCTTCGGTCCAGCCAAAGGGTTGATTGAGGGCATCGTTGGTAGCATAGTATAATTGAAAATCGGTAACACCATCGATGTTGGATTTATGTAACGATGATGTGATATTGTTTTTAGTAAAAAAACTTTGATTGGTTATTCCGTGTACCCATGTTTCGGCAAACATAAAAAATTGAGGGTATTCAGTTTTTATTTTTTGTGCCCACCGGCTTTCAAAATCCAAATCACTGTATGCGTAAGTATCAATCCGAAAAGCATCGATATCGAATTCTTCAATCAGCCAAATGGCATTTTGTGTGAGGTAGTTTTCTACTAAAGGATTTTGTTGATTCAAATCGGGCATGTGCACATCGAACCATCCATCGGTCATTTGTTTTTTATCGGCATCGGCTGCATAAATATCCATGAGTGTACCATCTTTATAAGTTGTGCGCGTAAACGAATTCCATTGATGTACAAAATCATTTGCCGGTAAATCTTTTATTAAATAATGTTGGTTGCCTATATGGTTGAGCACAATGTCGTAAATCATTTTCATGCCAAGTTTGTGGCATGTGTCCACAAGTTGTTTATATAAAGAATTTGTGCCAAGGCGGGCATCAATTTTATATTGATCGGTAAAGGCGTAACCATGATACGATTCGGTTGGCTGATTATTTTCGACAACGGGATTTAGCCATAGTGCATTGAATCCTAAATTTTTTATATAATTCAAATGTTGCATCACGCCTTGCAAATCGCCCCCATGACGCATAATGAGCGAATCGCGGTTCACATCTTTGCAGTTCATTGTTGGCACCACATCGTTTTTTGTATCACCATTTGCAAATCTGTCGGGCATGAGTAAGTAGATTGCATCGGAGGTGTTTAACCCCTTTTTGCCGGCACTTGAAATAATGCGCTGTTTTATAAGGTAAGGGAAAGTGATATTTTTTTTGCCACCGATAAACTGAACATTCATAACACCTGGTTTAGCACTCTCGTCAATTTTTAAATCGATAAAAAGATAGTTTTTATTTTCGGGGCGGATAACATTTGTGATAGTAACACCGGAATAATTTATTGCAGGGGTTGTTGCTGAAATATTATTGCCATGTACGCATAGTTGTAAATTTTGATTTATAAAACCTGTCCACCAATGTGGAGGATCGATACGGTCGATGGCAATTTTGGCCGTTTTATTTTGCGAAAGTAAATTGGTATTTGCAAAAAGTGATGTGACAAGAAGAATAAAAAAATATTTGTAAAATATATTTGCAACAATACAACCCGGTCGCATTATTTTATTAATGATGGAGAAAAAATTGGCTCCATTTATTAAATAGTTTACTGTCATAGTTAATTTGAAGAAAATGTTGAAATGTTAATTCGATTCGTATTTATCAATTGCGTGTTGCACATGATGGCCACGGAAAAAAATTTCAAGAAAATAAAATAACTCTTTGCAGTTTGGGCAACCAACTTCAATCAATTTAATAAATAAAACTAAAAAAAATAACTGCAATCACATAGGGGGAAATTAGGAGTGCTTAGTGTAATTGCAACACAAAGTTAATCTATTGATCCTATCGCACAACATAGAATCAAAAAATGTTTTTTAGGAGTATTGAACATTTACACAATAACTATTTTTGTAATGGGTAATTTTGTTAGTCGAAATTTCATGTTATGAAATTTCCATTGTAGGACAAAATGTTACCAATGAGCAAAGTTTAAAAAGTTTGCGGAGAAAATAATTACAAAACGATAACGCTACTGAAGTTTGTAAAATTTCAATTTGCTTTGTTTGCTGTTTGCAAAAATACTGATGTAATAAAAGCCTGTTTTCAAATTAGGTAAATCTATTTTCATGGCGGTAGCGGTTTCTGATTTGGCATAAGTTGCAGAAAGTACCGATTGCCCTAATGTATTGTAAACTGCCACCTCTACATCGGTAGAGAGGTTGCCTATTATAAGGATGTTGATGCTATTTAGTAAAGTATTATTACTTACGAGTTCAAAATTTACAACATTGGTATCGGGCGAAATATTGGGAGGTACACACAAATCTTTTGTGGTGAGAAATGACGCACGATAATCAACAATGGCTTTGTTCATTCTGTTTGATTGACCTTTGGTAAACATGTGCATACATTTATCGAAAGTATAATCCATGTAGTTCATGTACATGTCACCATCGGGTCCGTTGTTACACGTAACGTGTGGAAAACCAGGACATAAATATGCGCCATTTACCACATTGCCAAAGTTGGCTTGTTCTTGTGTTGGGGTATCGCTTACCAAATCGTTACCACAAACATTGTCGCCCCAAATGTGTATAAGGTTGAGCCAATGACCTACTTCGTGTGTTGTGGTGCGCCCTTTGTTATATGGTAAACTAACATTGCCAACATTACCAAAGGCTTCGTAGCGCACTACAATGCCATCGGTTTCGGCAGGGCCGTTTGGAAATTGCGCAAATCCCAAAAGATTATCGCCATTGAAATTTCGCAAATCGCACACCCACATATTCAAATATTGATCGGCAGGCCATGCATTACTGCCACCACTGGTATCAAATTTCACATTGTTGTCGAGCGAAAAATATGGCTGGTTTGTTTGCTTGTAAATAATGCCGCTTGTAGGGTTGCTATCGGGGTCGAGGGTGGCAAGGCAAAATTGAATTTTTGTATCGCCAATTTTAGATTGAAACACTATGGGTACGTTTGTAATATCATCATTCTGCGCACGGAAATCATTGTTCAAAATGGTGATTTGCGATTCTATCTGTTGTGGTGTAATGTGTGTATTGGTGCCAATAGGTTCGCCACGATGTAATACATGCACCACAACCGGAATAGTAATAATAGCCTGAGTACGTTGAATATTTGTTTCATTATTTTCAGCATCGATTAGTGATTTTTTAAGTTGAGGATTTTTAGCATACAACTGCTGCATATACATTTCGGTTGCACACTTTTGTGGCAATGCCTGGCCATAAGTTTTTGCACTTTGAAAAATAAAAATGATTGTAAAGAAAATAAATAAAATTGTTGCAGAAATATTTTTGTACATGATAAACATTGTTGATCTTAAAAATTCGTCTTTTGAAATATAAATGCAAATTTATATTTTTAGTTCAAATCGAATAATTAAACTTGATTGTATGCTAAATAAGTTTTCAGCAAAATGTTGGTGATAAAATAAACGGCAGTGCTGAATAATTTTTCGAAAGAAGTAGTTTACAGATAAAGGTGATTTTTACGAAAAATATTTCTCTCAGATGGCACCGATTTTTTGCTGAAATTATTTCTCGCAGACTTCACAGATTTTCATTGATGTTTTGAGCACAGAGGTCAAAGATTATTGAATGTATTATTGCTTTGGAATAAAATAATCTCAACCGCTTTTTTCAATTTTAAAATCGTAACCTTTGTATTCCCATTCTTCGAACAACTCGCGGTCGAATGCCAGTTTATATTTACGTGAAGTGGCATCAACATAATAAGTAGACTCATCGTCTTTTACAGCAATACGTAAAGGAACTTTTCCCGGTTTGGCAATCACACTCTGCAACAGGTCATCTATCCATGCACCGTTTATTTCGTGCGACTTTCCATGCACTACTATACCCCTGCAATTGCTGTCGCCAACATCGCCAAGCAATTGAATGTTGTTTATTTTCAATTCGAATTCTTCGGGCTTATTGTATTTGTTTTGAACGGTAGCACGCACAAATACAAACATTTGTTCTTTCAAATATTTTTCGAACTCGAGATATTTTTTTCATCGAACAATGGAAACTCCACTGCGCTTGTTAAATCTTCGATGGTGAAAATACCAAAACGTTTTCCGGTTTTTCCTATACGGTGATTTGCTTTTGTAATTATGCCCGCAAACGAAAAATCTTTTTTGTATAAATTTTTCAGTTCATCGGGTTGCAAATCGCTGCACTTATGTGTGCAAAATAATTTCATTTCGTACTTAAATAAATCGAGTGGGTGGCCCGATAAATAAAATCCTATCACTTCGCGTTCGTGATGCAGTTGTTCGAGTTTGCTCCATGGCTCGCTTGTGGGTAAGCGTGGTTCGGTGCTATCCGACTTTGAGCCCACATCGCCAAAGAGGCTTATCTGCGAAGCGTTTTCAGCTTCCTGTTGTTGTTGTCCGTATTTTACTGCATAGTCTATTCCGGTAAGTTCATCTTTGCCGGCAGTAAGATATTGTGCACGATGAATATTCTTGAAACTATCAAATGCGCCCGATTTTGCAAGCCCTTCGAGTGTGCGTTTATTTACACTACGCAGATTTACCCGTTTTGCCAAATCGTAAATAGATAAATAATTTCCTCCTTTGTTTCGATTTTCAATTATGGAGTCTACCGCATTTTCGCCAACACCTTTTACTGCGCCCAATCCAAATCGTATTTGCTTTTGTTTATTTACCGTAAACTTAAACGAGCTTTCGTTTACATCGGGGCCCAGTACTTGTATATTCATCCGCCTGCATTCTTCCATAAAGAAAGTAACTTTTTCGATATTGCTTAAGTTGTGAGTAAGCACTGCAGCCATGTACTCGGGGCCATAGTTTGCTTTTAAATAAGCTGTTTGGTATGCCACAAATGCATAACATGTTGAATGCGATTTGTTGAAAGCATAGCTGGCAAAGGCTTCCCAGTCGGTCCATATTTTTTCGCATGTTATTAAATTATGGCCACGCAAACCGGCTCCTTCCATAAACTGACCTTTCATTTTATTGAGGTCCTTTATGTTTTTCTTACCCATTGCTTTTCGCAAATTATCGGCATCGCCTTTATCGAACCCTCCCAACTTTTGCGAAAGCAACATCACTTGTTCCTGATACACAGTAATGCCATAAGTTTCTTCGAGGTATTCCTGCATCTCGGGCAAGTCGTATGTTACAGGTTCTTGCTTATGCTTGCGCCTGATAAAACTTGGAATGTATTCTATAGGTCCCGGGCGATAGAGTGCATTCATGGCAATAAGGTCTTCGAGCTTATCGGGTTTCAACTCTTTCAAATATTTTTGCATGCCTACACTTTCAAACTGAAAAGTGCCATTGGTATCGCCATGCTGATACAAATCGAAAGTTGCTTTATCATCGAGCGGAATGGTGTCGATATCGATAACGATACCATAATTTTGTTTTATCAATTGTAAAGCATCGCGAATAATGGTAAGGGTTTTCAATCCCAAAAAATCCATTTTAATAACTCCGGCATCTTCAATTTTTGTTCCTTCAAATTGCGATACCCACAGGTCCGAATCTTTGGCAACACTCACAGGAATAATATCGGTAAGATCACATGGAGCAATAATAATTCCTGCAGCATGCACACCGGTGCTGCGTACACTTCCTTCAAGTTTTACAGCCTCTTTCAATACATCGGCACGTATATCGTTACCGGCCATTATATCGCGCAGTTTTTTTATGTCTTCCAGTGCTTCCGAATTAAATCCATCGTGTTCTTTAATTCCTTTTTCACCATCCATAGGCCCCAGCAAAATTCTGTTGAGTTCGGTGCCGGGTTTTTCGGGTACCATCTTGGCAAGTAAGTTCGATTCGTTTAAAGGCAAATCTAACACACGCGCCACATCTTTTATACTGCTTCGTGCGGCCATTGTACCATAAGTTATAATTTGTGCCACCTGATTACGTCCATATTTTTGTACCACATAATCAATCACTTTTTGCCGGCCTTCATCGTCAAAATCCGTATCGATATCGGGCATCGATTTTCGCTTGGGATTTAAAAAACGCTCGAACAGTAAATCGTATTTTATAGGGTCGATATTGGTAATGCCAATGCAATATGCCACAGCACTACCGGCAGCACTACCGCGCCCCGGACCTACAAACACGCCCATATCGCGCCCTGCTTTTATGAAGTCGGCAACTATAAGAAAGTAGCCCGCAAACCCCATCGATTCTATTACACTCAATTCGAAATTGAGACGCTCTTCTATTTCGGTTGTTAGTTCATGATAACGATTTTTTGCTCCTTCAAATGTGAGATGACGTATGTATTGATCTTGCGTTAAAAATCCATCGGGAATTTGATAGAAGGGAAGTAGAATATCTTTTTTAAGATTGAGTATATCGCATTTATCAACTATATGTTCTGTATTGTCGAGGGCATATGGTATGTCGCTAAATGTGTGTAACATTTGCTCGGTAGTTTTGAAATAAAATTCATCGTTGTAAAATGCAAAGCGCGCACCTTTTATAAAAGTATCATCGTCACCAAAATCTTTCATCTTGGGTGTACTTTGTTTTTCGCCTGTGTTTACGCACAACAAAATATCGTGGGCATTGGCATCTTCCTGATTTACGTAATGAGAGTCGTTGCTGCAAATAACTTTCACATTATACTTCACACTCCACTTCAATAAAACTTCGTTCACTTTATTTTGATCGGGTATACCATGCCTTTGAATTTCGATGTAATAATCTTCGCCAAATAAACCGAGCCACCACTTAAAAAGTTTTTCGCCTTCGTCTTCGCCATGTCGCAAAATGGTGCGTGGTATTTCGGCACCAAGGCAACACGTAGTAGCTATCAATCCTTTGTGATATTGCAGTATAAGTGTTTTATCGATGCGAGGATATTTGCCATACATGCCTTCGATGTAGCCCAGCGAACAAAGCTTTACAAGGTTTTTATACCCCTCGGCATTTTTTGCTAAGAACAACTGATGGTAACGCACATCTTTATCGTCCTTGGTAAATTGCTTGCGCGTACGATCGTCCACCACATAAAATTCACAACCCACTATGGGTTTTATAACATCGTAGTTTTCTTTGTTATATTTGCTGCCTCGGCCACAAACTCGAATGCACCAAACATATTACCATGATTCGGTAATGGCAATGGCCCGCATTTTATCGCCCGTAGCTTTTTTTTAAAAGTTTGCCAATAGAGGCAGCACCATCAAGCAAACTGAATTGAGTGTGTACATGTAAATGATTGAATGTTGGCATGAGTAGACTTCTTGTATAAATATTTTCTTTAGTTGAACGTGCCCTTACTTTTTTGGTGATAATTTTATTTTCGAATCAATACAAATTTAAGAGTTTTTATTTTCGAATTACATCAACAAAAATAGAGTAGGAGGCAACCAAGCATCAAATGAAATTAATATGCATGCTAAATGAAAATAATGTTGATAAAAAGTGAAAGGTGATGAGAATGACTATACAGAAAATGTGGGAAAGCTTTTGAAAGTTTTTTTCTTCAGCACTCGCTCGCATCTCACGGGGGAGTTGTATTTACGCCTCCGGCCCTTTTTGTTTTGTTATTGACGCGCAAACCTCGCCCGTGCAAAACCTCACCCCCGACCCCTCTCCATTTGGAGAGGGGAGCAAGATTCCATTCGTAAATTTTTGATTAAACATGATTTTCTTTTGTGCAAAATTAAAATCGTCCAACTTTCAAGTAGCGCGGTATAAGCCCCCAGCTTGGCGTAGTCTCCGACTACGTCACGGTGTATGTCAATCTCTGATTGACGATAACTACTGTATGATTTACCAGCCTCAGTTGGAGTTAACAACAAAAGGCAAAATCTTTTTTCATTTTTTAAAAAATTTTTTTTTTTTTTTTTTTTTTTAAAAAAAAAAAAAAATAAAAAAAAAAATTTTTTTTTTTTTTTTTTTTAAAAAATTTTTTTAAATTAAAAATTTTTTTTTTTAAAATATAAATCCCCTAATTTTTTTCCCTCTTTATTTTTTTTTTTAATTATAAAAAAAAATTTTTTTTCCTCCCCTCTTTTCTCCAACTGCTTGGTGGTGTACCATTGCAATTGTTTAAATTTTGATTTACATAATGAATACTCTAATGTAGGATAATAATTTTTCCACTTTGCGCGCCAACCCCTAAATCTCCCGACACGTTGGTCGGGACAGGCTCCTTAGGGGACTTTCCTATACTAAGCTGGGCTTTCGTATTTTAGTCTTGCACAGCCCGCCAAAAATAAATACCATTCCCCAACTTCTCCGTATGCACCAACAAATTTTTAAAAGTACCATACAAATTTTTACGCAATACTTCTTTGCCATAGCTATCGTACAACACAAAAAGTAAATTCTCATTTGTAGGAATATCGTACTTTATGTAGAAGGAATTATTTGCAAGACTGTGGTGGATTTGAAAAGCATTTTCAACGTTATTGTAAGCAAAGCAATCGCAGCCACTTGCCATTACTATGGAATTAAAAATACTATTTAAGCATACATAAGTTTGCCGCGTGGTTCTGGGATTGGTCGGTTAAGAATTTTTGCTGTTTCTATCCATTCTTTTATAACAATTTCTACATTTGTTAGTGCCTTTTTATACGTTACTCCATCGGCTTTGCAGCCTGATAATTCGGGAACTTCTGCAATAAATAATTTATCATTTTCGCTCCAATAAATAATTATTTCGTATTTAATATTTTTCATCTTTACTTACTTCTAACTTATATTTTAAAATTATTTCTCTTATTTGTTTAATTTGGTATTGTTTCGATTTACCATTCTGTTCTTGAATATTGATTTTTTCTTCGATTCTATCACTATAAAAAATATGATGGCTTCCTTTTATTCCAACCCAGCTTGGCGTAGTCTCCGACTACGTAACGGTGTATGTCAATCTCTGATTGACGATAACTAGAATATTTTTTGCCTCAGTTGGAGTTTTCTCCAACTGCTTTGTGATGCATGAATGCAATTGTCTGAATTTTGATTTAGAAGAAGAATACTCTAATGTAGGATAACAATTTTTCCACTTGCAGAATACACCCCAACCCCTACAAGGGGCTTGCCAATGCTCGGATGGGTTTTGAGGTTATAGTCTTCAACCGCCCGCCAAAAATAAATACCATTATTTAGTTGCTCTGTATGCACCAACAAATTTTTAAAAGTACCATACAAATTTTTGCGCAGCACTTCTTTGCCATAACTATCATACAACACAAAAAGTAAATTTTCATTTGTGGGAATATCATACTTTATATAAAAAGAATTATTGGCAGGATTGGGCGCAAGTCGTATTGCTCCCTCTCCTTTGGAGAGGGACGGAGTGAGGAGAGTTAAAGTATCACAAGGACTACCAACCCACGCACCCAATTCATAATTGGGGAATGTTGGTATTCCAGTATTGGTAGACGCAGGCAGTGGAAAACTATTTTGTACCACATTACAAGCCACACCACCAACATCGGGTTGGTCTATATAATGCAATGTATAGCAACTACCATAAGTACCTATGTATATTTTACCATCGGGTGCTAACTGCGCCAGTAAAAAATATGTTGCAAATGGATTATATGCTGTATCCCAATCGGCAACATAAGTTTGTGTTGACGCAATATTACTTGCCCATGTATCATATTGCACTATTTTGGTATATAGTACAATATATAAATATTGCCCACTCGGTGAAAAAGCCAAGCCAAAAGCTTCGTTATCAGGTAAGCCGAAAGTAGGGTTTGGTATTTGTATAAATGTATTATCATAAAACCATCCTGTGCATCTATCAAACTTAAAAATATTTAATGTATTATCGTAACTAACTTGTGCATATTTATCCCCTGTGGGTGAAAAAGCAGATTGGCAAAGTGCATCATAAGTAATCATATTTCCTATGCTTTGCATAAAGGGACCTAACAACCCAGTATCAGATAAGAGAAATTTATAATATTTGTTGCTATAAAATCGTGGCACCAGAATCCACCAATCTCTACCATTGCCATGCTTGCAAGCAGTTATCATTCCGTTGGTTAAGGTATCATTTAATATTGCGATATTTTTTTGCCCTGCAATTATACCACCTCTCATGCTATCGAGTTTCATATTCACTATAGAATAACTCAATTGTAAAGGCTGCTGTTGCAATTGATTATAGGCAGTAAATTGCTCACCGCTAACATGAAAAACATAATATAAACTATCATTGCCCGGCATAGGTAAAATAAGTGCTCCTTGTACTATATTCAATTGATTAGAATTAATAATAGATGCATACCCTGGATTATAATTCTCACTATTTTGCAAGGTATCATGATTTGCATTTGCAATGTAATTGCCATTTGTGTAAAATAATAAATTACCTGCAGTGTCGGAGATGCTTGTGTTTGTTATAAAAAAACCCATTTGGCGCGCCAAGGAAAATGTATCGGCTGTTGCTGTATTGAAACTTATGAAGGGGCGTGGATAGGCTTGAAAAGTTAAGCCTACACCTACAGGCCAAATATTATTCCGCTTTTGGCAAACGACACTTTGAAAAACAACTAATAAACAGACCGTAAAACTTGTTACTTTTTTCATCATTATAATTGAAAAAAACCATGTAAAAATTTACAAGGCTTAGTTAAAAATTATTTTATAATAACAAGTCTTGCGCATCCAATCAAACTACCTCTGGCCAGTATTTTAATTGTATAAATTCCATTTGCAAAATTTACAACATCTAAGTTTGCCTGTGCTTTTTTCGTCTCTAAATCAACAGTAGAAATCACCTTTCCATCCACATCTACTATTTGCAAATTAACATTGTCATAAGCTTGCAGTTGATAATAAAATATTGTGTTTTCATTTGTAGGATTGGGTGCCACATAAAAAGCATAATTGCTTGGCATAATTCCATTTCTAAAATAAGCACCATCGTTACACAAATCATCATTATCAAAAATCATTGCGGGGTTATACGTCCATACTATGGCACGGGCACGGTACACTGCTTTGCCACCTTTAAATGGGCATTGGCTTGCTATGCTTTCAACTATTTGTCTTTCTCCTTGGTTGAGAAATTTGCCATCAATTATGCCATTATGATTAAGAATTAGTATTACTAAATCCAAAGCATTTTGCTCAAAAATATATTGGGGAGGCACATCGTCAAGCAAATCGAGCGCTAATGTTTTTAGGCTTGTTGCATTCCCATTATTACTCAGCAATAAATTTAGAATTTCTTCGGCTTTCAACATTTTACCTAGGAAAGTGCTTTGCTGGGCTGCAATAAAATCGGCAATTATTGTACTACTATCAGCCAAAGAAGAATCGCGGTTTGTTTCTCCTATTACATTCTCGGCACGGCTGTAATATAATAACACATCGCTTACACTATTTGTTGTGTCGCCATATATTATTCCATTAATTTCATTTTCTAATTGTGTGCGGTGAGGGTCGGGGTGCGTTACAACACATGTATTATCACATGTATATGAATAAATTATTTGCGGATCCCAAAATGGTGAAAAAGGCAAAACCGAACCTAAATAATTGCCGACAACTTGTAAAGTGTATGGTGGCAGTGGTGGTTTATGAGAAAGATTGTTTACAAAAATCCATTGGTTTGCACTTGCATTCGAGTTTATACTATGCATACTCGAAAATCCAAAAGCACCATTACCATTAGTCCCATAAAAGCGATTGCCAAGTGTGTAGGTATTATTGCCGTTTTGGTAGGTTGCTTGGTCACCTATTATGCCTGTACTCCACGAGTTGCCCCCATTAAATTTTGCACCCAACTGAAAACCAATAGTATGATAAAACATACTATTTCCTTTTATCACGCTAAAGTTACAATCACTCACAAAATCAATTCCTATTTCAGTACGGTGTGTAATATTACATTCAAGGGTTGTCATTGCACTAAACTCCGTGCTAATGGCCGTACGCATGGTAATATCATTTACATCATATCCTTTTATTTGGTTGCATAAAATTGTAGGCATCAGCCCATTTTCTGTTTTTATTCCGGTTTTCATTTTTGTATAATTTGAAGCATCTAAGTAAACAATGTTTTCTTTTATTGTTGTAAATACATTCATGATGTTTATACCATACATACCTGTACTATGAATCCCTTGGTCGATTTCGTCCAATGCATCATTTTTATTATTGGCAATAAGATAACCGGCACTTTCGCTGTGTGTAGCATTTACATCAGCTATGCGCACTGCGGCACTATATACATTGGTGGTGGTTGGTTTGCAATCGAGGTGGTTATCGTCTACAATGTTTACAGTGCCATATACATTATTCAAGGCATCTATGCATACGCCTTTGTCACTATTAATAATTTTGTTGTGCCTTATAGTTACATTGAATTTAAATCCATCGTGCACGTACACACCTTGTACAAAAGGCATGGTGGTCAAGGGTTGTGGGGTATTTGTTATGGTATTTTCTTCTACTGTGGCATTCTGCTTTTTTAGGTCTATACCTACTTTGCAATCGGCAAATGTGTTACCACTGTTGGCAATATTTATATTGCCAATAACAGCAATGTTGGTTGGTATAGAATATGTTATGCCATCGTCCCCATCCATATAAATTGCCTGGCCTTTTGTATTAGTTTGGTCGGCATCGGTATCAAAACTATTAAACACATTGTTGTAAATTATTGCAGTACTTATTTTGCCTGTAACGCCTCTATCGGCCCCAAAACTTGCAGCGGTATTAAAGGTATTTGGCGTTTGAGTTTCGTCACCTATTTTTATGTTAGTTACGTTATTTAGTTCAATGTAATTGCTGGTGCGCTCGCCTACATGTGGAGCTTTGAGACCAGTGTATGCACCGGTACATTGGAAAGTGTTGCCCCATATTGTAGCGTTGCTATAATCACCATTTTTAAAAATTAAATTTTTAAAGTTGTGGTTAAAAATACTTTCGGTAACATTTGCAATACCATTGTTTGATGTTCTCAATGCCTCTTGTGCATCTTCTAATATGGTGCCATTAATAATATTTACTGTACCACCATTATTAATAATGCCTTGCCACATATTGCTACAAGCGTATAAATGGCATGCATCGAGGGTGAGTACATCGGTGGCATCATCTAAAATTATTGATACACCACTGTAAATATCTAATGTGGAGTTTGTAAGCGTTAAGGTACCATTCACAACTAAATCAGCATTTAGGTTTTCGCTTAACAGGTTAAAGATTCCACTTGTTGATGTAAAATTATTTGTAAATATTCCGCAGCAAGTATTATCATTTTGTAATGTAAAAGGCTCTAACATACTACATCCGTTAGCATCATTAACAATCAAAGTATAATTTGATATATTAGGATCTAAGTTAGTTAAGTTAGCTGTGTTTGTACCGTTGCTCCAATTGAAAGTAAAGGGTTGTGTTCCACCAGTAACAAAAGTATTCACGCCAAAATTTGACCCGATGCAACCTGGTAAGTTTGTTTGTGTAAATGAAATTGTTAGTTGTGCAGGCTGTGCTATTATTACAGAGCTTGTTGCTATGCAACCATTATCATCAGTAACAGTAACCGTATACGTACCAGGTTGTAAACTAGTTGTTGTTGATGTTATTGCATTTGTGCTCCACAAGTATGTATATGGTGTAGTACCACCTGCCGCTGTAACAGTAGCATTGCCGTTGTTAAGGCTATAGCACGTAATATCTGTTTTGGTAGCTGAGCAGGATAAAGCCAGTGCAGGTTCGGTGATGGTAGCAGTAAATGTTGCGGTAGTTCCATTACCATCGGTAGCTGTTACCGTATACGTACCGGCAATTAAATTATTAAAGTTGCCAGATGGCTGTGCCGTACCACCATTCAACTGGTAATGCAAACTACCTGCTCCACAAACAGCAGTGGCAGTAATGGTGCCGGTTGCTGCTCCATAGCAAAGTACATTCGTGCTTTGTGCACTCACACTTAGCGCGCACACATTGCACTTCCAACTGCTCATTCCTCGTGTACATGCAAACAAGCAATTGCCACAACTTGCCAGCGAGTTTAAAAACACACTTTGCTTGTTTGGAAAATTGTCGGTAATGTCTATCCAATATGGTAGTATAGCAGTGCCAGTACCATTAAGAAACCCTTTGTAAAAAAACACTTTACCGCCTTTTACCAAAGTAATGAAAAGCGAATTAGTTGCAGCATTTACATTTATTGCCTTTATGCCTTCATCGTCAAGGTTTTGAAAATCGGTAGTAAAGCCGTTGTTTATTTGAATGAGGCTATTGTTAGTACAATCACCATCTATAGTGAGTAAGTCGCTTTTGTTTGGTTGATTGGTATTGGTTCTGTATCCGGCTATCATTATTTTTAAATTGCTTGAGCCATTACCTATGTAATCCAATTTTTGACCGCGAAAGTTATTTCCATTATTATATGTCAACGCATCGGATGTGCTAAATGTCCATGTAGCTCCGCTGCCAACAAATTTATAAATGCCCACATTAACGCCAGTAGTTGCTTCTTTAACGAGTACATAAAGCACCTCATTATTGGTTCCATCCAAAAAAGGAGCAATAAAAGCATCTGCAATTTTGTAATCAATGATTGGTTGATTAAATAAGTTTAATTCATCCCAAGTATTTCCACCAGTAAGATAATACAAATGGGCTTGTCGCGGATAAGGTTGTGATAGGTTTGTATTTTCTATATTCCATATCACATATTTATTTTGTGCAGACAAATTAACAGGGGCAAACAGTGTTTTTAATGGGTCACCACATTTTGTATCGCCTAACTGATTCCATTCCTGGGTCGTTCCATTAATATCTAAAACTGCTATATTTCCTTCGCCTGTACTTGTGCTAAATCCCTTGCTTATTCCTGCATACAAACTCAAATCTGTACTACTGTTGTTATTGTTTGTGATAAACGAACAATCGGAAAATGGTTTATCTGTGTGGCAATTTGTATTACCTGCAAATATGTGCCAATCCAAAATAGATTCACACATTGTACTTGTAATGCTCACCTGCGAAAAACTTTCGCCATTATCGTTCGAAATAAACATGCCTCTGTCGAATTCGCCTTTCCACAATCGGAAATTACCACCACCAATATCCTGGGGATAAATGCATTTGGACACCGAATTTACAAAGCCAAGATTTTTGTAGGATGTATAAGAACATGGTGCAGTATTATTTTTGCTTTCGGTGTAAAGCTGTTGCCAATTGAATGTTGTTGCGGTGATGGGCGAAGTAGTACTAAATGTTGTGCCCGATTTGCCAATTATTAAATGTGCATCATTTGTAAATGTTACTGTATTAGGGTTTGCAACAGGTTTGCCTGCTGCGTTCCAACCCCAATCGTTGCCGTTTAGTTGGTCAATTTTTAAAGCTTTAAAAGCGTTGGTGCCATTTATATTAAAATTGTCAATAAAAAAAGTTCCTTTATAAGTGCCGCATGGTTGGTTGCTATTAACACCTGTCACAATATTTTCGGTAGTGAGCAAATAACTTGAGGAGCCGGGTACTTTATTTAGTGAAATGAAATCGTTTACATAAGGTATAATGTTATTATTGCCATCCTCAAAACTGCAATTTATTTTTGATTTGGTACTAGTACTAATTTCATATTTGAACAAACCCGCATCATTTGTTACCCTAAATCGGATGTATAATATTCATGGGTTAAATAAATCAAATTGTTATTATCGTATTGGATAATATCGGTGACAGTGTCGTTAGTTATAGCCTGTACTATTGTAAAAGCTGTGCCAGCCGCATTACAGCTTAATCGGTACATTCCTTCTTCGGAACCAAAAAATATTTTGTCATCAGCAAGTGCAGGTGTTCCACCATCATCAACATATAATGAAAATACATCGTTTTTATCTCCATCAACTTTAATTGAACTTGTAGGTTGCGAAATAGTAATTGGATTTGTTGCACTAGTATTTGCATCGTACGTAATGGTGCAGTAATAAATATCATCCACATCAGTGCCTTTTACGTTTGGCACTTCTTTATCACTTACGCGCGTATTTCCTGTAGTAAAATACATTGGATAAGTATAAAGTGTTCCAACATGAGATATTTCCATGCCAATAAAAACATCGCTCACCCAAAGGTGTTGTGTTGAAGCAGGTCCGGCATCAATACGAAATATTTTTTTCATAGGCACAGTTTGGTCGTCCATATCTATTAAATGAATGCCACCACTATCGCATGCTAATAAATAACGAGGTGTAAATGGCGGTAAAACAAATTTATTCATAAATCGCATTATCTCATGATTGCTGATATAATCGTAATGCAGTTTGGGTGTTCCCAAAGGAGTTGTTATATTAAAGTCGTTAGAACGCCATACACCAGCCACATCGCTACCAATGTATAATGTGCCAGTATTTGGAGGCTGTGTATTTTCTCGAAAATAAACTGCCCTTACTTGCCCGCCATTACCCATTCCCATCTGTGTCCAGCTTTGTGCATTTGCCATGCTGCTAAAGATTAAAAAGAAAAGGAGAAGTTTCTGTTGAGTTTGAAGTTTCGAGTTTGAAGTTTGAGTTTGAAGTTTGAAGTTTGAAGATTCGAGTTTCGAGTTAATTTGATTTTGCATAAATTTAATTTTTTTTAAAGTTAAAAATACTATGAATACTTTTATTAATGAACAAAATTTATTTTACAACAAATGTGAAAAGATTTTCATTTTTCGAAAAGCCATGTTGTATTTTTTTTGATTCTCCCGACACTTCGGTCGGGATGCCAAAAAAAATATTGGTATGTAAATGTATAAAGGAATATGAAGTGGGCAAGGAAAAGTTTTGTAATTTTTTCTGAATCATTTTTTTGTAGAAAGAAACCAACCAAAGGGATATCGAAAAAATATCGGCATTCATTGGAAAAATTCCTTTAACATCAAGACACAAAATAATTTTAGTCTTTAACTCATGCAATTATAAAATCGAAAAAACTACCTTTGGCGTTCGATTTTTTTTAAAACTGAGTATATGTTAAGTCTTTTGGTAATCCGCGAACAAACGGAAGAAATTATAAGTCGCCTCGAGCGCAAAAATTTTAAAGATGCCCGGGCAATTATTTTGCAAGTGCTGGAGATGGATAATTCGCGCAAGGCATTTCAAAAACAAAATGACGATAACCTTTCGCAGCAAAATGTATTGGCAAATAAAATTGGCGATTTGTTTAAAGCCGGCAACAAAGACGAAGCCGCAGGTGCAAAAGCCGAAGTAGCCACACTAAAAGCGGCTGCCGAAGAAATAAAAACCAAACTTACGCAAACCGAGACTGATATTTATGCATTGATGGTAACCATACCAAATGCACCAAGTATGGCAGTGCCCATAGGCAAAACACCCGAAGAAAACGAAGTAGTATCCACCAATGTAAAGGAGTTGCCCGTTATGGCAGAAGGCAGCGTTCCGCATTGGGAACTTACTACCAAATACGATATTATAGATTTCGAATTGGGCAATAAAATTGCCGGTGCAGGGTTTCCGGTTTACAAAGGCAAAGGTGCGAGGCTGCAACGTGCACTTATCAATTTTTTTCTTGATAAAGCCACAGCAGCAGGCTATACCGAAATACAACCACCCATTTTAATTAACAGCGATTCGGGATTTGGTACCGGCAACCTGCCCGATAAAGAAGGGCAAATGTACCATTGCCAAATAGACGATTTGTTTTTGATACCTACTGCCGAAGTTCCTGTTACAAATATTTATCGCGATGTGATTTTAAAAGAGAGCGATTTGCCACAAAAACTAACTGCGTACACACCATGCTTTAGGCGCGAGGCAGGTTCGTATGGTAAAGATGTACGGGGATTAAATCGCTTGCATCAATTTGATAAAGTAGAAATAGTGCAAATACAGCATCCCAATAAATCGTATGAAACGCTTGAAACCATGCGCGATTATGTTATTGGTTTATTAACAGAGTTAGAATTGCCTTATCGGGTTTTAAAACTTTGTGGTGGTGATATGAGTTTCTCTTCTGCACTCACTTACGATTTGGAAGTTTATAGTGCCGCTCAACAACGTTGGTTAGAAGTTAGCTCGGTTTCAAATTTCGAAAGCTTTCAGGCCAACCGTATGAAGTGCCGTTTTAAAGATGCCGATGGCAAAACAAAACTGGTACACACCTTAAACGGAAGTGCATTGGCATTGCCCCGCATAGTTGCCGCATTATTAGAAAACAATCAAACTCCAACAGGAATTAATCTGCCAAAAGTGTTGCATAAGTATACAGGCTTCGAAACGATAGAGTAGTTCAAGAGTTTAAGGGTTCAATAGTTTAATGGTTTAAGAGTTCAAGAGTTATGAAAGTTTAGAAAGTTGAGAAGGTTTATAAAGTTCAAGGGCTACTGAAATTTGAAATTTTCTTTGAATTATATTAAAGCCCCTTGTAGGGCCTGCACCGACCGAAGTGTCAGTGTTTGGGGTGTATTTCAAAAAATAAATCAAAAGGATTGAGTCAAAATTCAAAATCTAAAATGGCACCAAAACAAAACTAAAAAATGAGAACTACGCAGAGATTGCTTCTCAGTTCGAGAATCCCTTCGACTGCGCTCAGGGTGACAACACTCACTGTGACAATTCGCAATGACGGAACAATGCAATGCTCATCAAATTCGAATCTAAAAACTAAACGAAATTTTAAACTAAAAACTGAACGAATTTTTAAACTAAAAACCAAAAACTGAATTCCGAAACTAAGAACTAAGAACTAAGAACTAAGAACTAAGAACAAGGCTCACAGCAAACGTAACAAAGAACAAAAAACTAAAAGTGAATCACATATTTGAAATAGGACGCTACTGGATATTCATGAAAAACCTGATGCACACGCCCGAAAAATGGCGGATGTATTGGACACAAATTTTGCGTGAAATGGAAAGCATGGGCTTCGGCTCGTTGCCGATAGTTGCTATTAATTCGGTGTTTATGGGCGCAGTAATTACCATTCAGAGTGCATATAACATTGTAAACCCCATGGTGCCATTAAGTGCAATAGGCATAGTAACCCGCGACAGTATCATTATAGAATTTGCGCCAACGGTAATGATGATGGTACTTGCCGGCAAAATTGGAAGTGCCATAGCATCGGAAATTGGAACCATGCGTGTAACAGAACAAATAGATGCGCTTGAGATAATGGGCATCAACAGCAGCACTTATTTGGTTTTGCCAAAACTCATTGCATCACTTTTCATACTTCCATTTGTAGTTATCATAAGTATGTTTCTTGGCATTTTTGGTGGGTGGATAGCTGGCGATGCCACGGGTGCATGCCCTTCGGCCGATTACCTTAAAGGATTGCAAGACCAGTTTTTAGCGTTCAACGTTTATTTTGCCATGATAAAAACTTTGGTGTTCTCTTATATCATCATCACGGTTTCGTCTTACCATGGTTACTTTACCGAAGGCGGTTCGCTCGAAGTGGGCAAGTCGTCAACCAAGGCGGTGGTGTATAGCAACATCCTTATTTTATTGTTCGATTACATACTTACACAATTATTCCTGGCATGATCGAGGTTAAAAATATTTCTAAAACATTCTCCACCAAGCAAGTATTGTTTGACATAAGCTGCAAGTTTGAACCGGGCAAAATAAACCTCATTATTGGCACCAGTGGTTCGGGCAAAACGGTATTGATGAAAACCCTGATAGGATTGTTTGCCCCCGATAGCGGCACGATTATTTATGATGGCCGCGATTTTATACAGCTCGATAGAGATGGCCGCAAAGATTTACGGCAAGATATAGGTATGGTGTTTCAGGGTGGTGCATTATTCGACTCACTTACGGTTGAAGAGAATGTAATGTTTCCCCTTTCTATGCTAACCGATATGTCGCTGGCCGAAAAACGCGACCGGGTTAATTTTTGTTTGAAGCGGGTGAACTTAGAAAACGCCCACAAACTTTTTCCTGCCGAAATTAGTGGAGGAATGAAAAAACGTGTGTCCATTGCACGTGCCATTGCTACCAATCCAAAGTATCTTTTTTGCGATGAACCCAACTCCGGCCTCGACCCATATACATCGTTGGTAATAGACGAACTCATTCACGAAATTACACTCGAGTTTAATATCACCACGGTAATAAATACTCACGATATGAATAGCGTTGCCGAGTCGGGCGAGCACATCGTATTTTTGCACAAAGGTGCCAAATGGTGGGAGGGTACTTTTACCGAAATTATGAATAGCGATAACAAGGAACTTCACGGTTTTATTTTCGCAAGCAAGGTAATGCAGTCGTTCAAAAAATTGTATTTGAAGGAGAATGCATAGTATCTTTTTGATTTTTAAGACGGCTTCAGGTGTAAATAATAATTTCAATTTTGTGTTTTAATATTTTTTATAAATAATTATAAATCAATACCATAATGATATTGTTGTAATCGATACTTTTATATACATTTTTTTGACAAATTAATGTTGGCTCCCCAACTATTTCATTTTCGCTGTGAATAAAACTAAGGCAATGAATCTAAATCCAAGCCCGTTATGCCAAACCAAATTCTAAGTGATTAATGATTTTCGCCAAAAAAAATGCAGGCCTTAAGCCGAAGATTACCTCTCGATAATGATAAAAAAAGTCCCGAAATTTAATGAGCCAAAATGCTTAAAAATCAGAAGTAAATTAGTTAACAATAGCTTTCATTTTCTTTTGTATTAATTCCTGATTTTCAATTTTCAATTTTTCTTTTCAGCTTTGCAATTGCCCCTAAGTTTCATTTTTAAAGTTCCTGTTTCAATTTCTTATTTGTTGCTAATTTTCAATTCTGAACAAATTATTTTGAATTTCAGGTCATTACTCAATTTCAAATTTTCAATTCTTAATTTTCAATCCTCAATTTTCAATTCTCAATTTCCCCGCGGCTTCATTCCTTAATTTCCCCTTAAATGCCACCCAACATCATATATTATTGTAAAATTTTTGATAACCTTGCATTGCATTTTATCATCAAACAAAAAATGAATATTTTAAAGAAAGGTTTTGCCGTTGTTTTATGTCTTCTGTTGGGCAACATTCTCATGGCACAACCTGCAAACGACTGGATGCTTGCCAACCAATATTTTAATGCTGGTGAGTATGAAAAAGCATTGGTATATTTCGAAAAGCGTTACGATTTCGATCCTATGGGTTCGTACGAAGGCTATTTAAAATGCTTTATTGCTTTGCGCCAATATAGTGAGGCCGAAAAATTAATAAAAAAGCATATTAAAAAAAGCGATAACGATGCCCCACTTTATGTTGATTGGGGTTCGCTTTACGAAATACAATTGGACGATGCCAAAGCCAAAGAGTATTATGATAAAGCCATAAAAGAATTGCGTAACGACCAAAATTCGTACATCACCCTTGCACAAAAGTTTATAGAAAAAGGACATGTAGATAAAGCGGTTTCAACCTACCAATCAGGCCGAAAGAACATGAAAGGTGCCTATCCATTTATTTTTGAACTTGCCGATGCTTATGGTCAGTTGCAAGAAAGTGATAAAATGATTGAAGAATATTTGAGTATTCCAGAAGTGGCACCGGAGTATATTCCAAACCTTCAAACCATTTTGCAAAATAAACTCAATACCGATTTCGAAGGGGCACTTGCCGATAAACTCCGCTCTGGACTATTAAAAAAGATACAGCAAAATCCCGATGAACCTACACTCAATAATTTATTGTACTGGCTGTTGGTGCAGGAAAAAGATTTTGATACGGCACTCATGCAAGCCAAAGCGCTTGATAAAAGATTCGATCGTAATGGGCAGAGGATAATGTCGCTTGGTACGCTTTGTATCAGCAATCAAATTTACTCCACTGCCGAAGATTGTTTTCAATATTTGATAGATAATTATAAAGAGAACAGAGGCATATATACTCACGCTCGTCAGCAACAAATTTATGCGCTCGATATGCGCATTACATCGCAAAATAATTATACCCCTGCCGACCTTACCAAATTAAGCAATGCCTATGATGAAGCTATTTCTGAATTGGGTACAAATGCTACCACTGCCGATTTAATGCGGGGACGAGCGCATCTCAAAGCATTTTATTTGCATCAGATAGACGAAGCCGATTCGTTGCTCGAAGTGTTGATTACCATACCAGGCATTACGCCCGAAGACCTTGCACAAATAAAATTAGAGTTGGGCGATATACTCGTTTTAAAAAACGAAGTGTGGGATGCCTTGCTTTATTACGGTCAGGTAGATAAAGATTTTAAGCACGATGAACTTGGGCGCGAAGCAAAATTTCGTGTGGCACGTGTCTACTATTACGAAGGACAATTTGATTGGGCAAGCGGTCAGTTAAATGTATTGAAAGCTGCCACCACTCAACTTATTAGTAACGATGCCATGTCGCTAGCATTATTGATACAGGATAACATAACAGTAGATACCAATCCTATTCCATTATTAATTTATTCGAAGGCCGATTTGTTGGCATTTCAAAATAAAGGTGATGAAGCAATTGTATTGCTCGATAGTTTGGCAAAGGAATTTCCGGGGCACTCGCTCAGCGATGATTTGTATTTTAAAAAAGCTGAAATATATGCTAAGCGTAGCGATTACGATAATGCTTTGAAATTGTACAATGAGGTGACATTGCATTATGGCGATGATGTGCTTGCCGATGATTCACAGTTTCGTATTGCCGATATTCTTGAAAACATAAAGAAGGATAAACCCGCAGCAATGGCCGCCTACGAATTGATGTTGCAGCACTATCCCGGCAGTTTATTTATAATGGAAGCACGCAAAAGATTTCGTGCTTTGCGTGGCGATAAAATAAATTAGTAGTTAGAATATTCGTTAAGTATCTAAAAAATCATACTCAGGAATAAAGAAGCAAACAGATTGATTTTTTAAATAAAATATTTCGAAGATTTTTTTTAACCTCAGCAACATAAAAATCATAATTCCTTCTAAAAAAATATTGATATGATAATTTATAATGTAACAGTAAATGTTGATACCGATGTAAGTGATGAGTGGCTGCAATGGATGAAAGCAACTCATATTCCCGAAGTGATGCAATGTGGAATTTTCACCGAACACCGCATGGTGCGTGTTCTTACCGATGATGACGAAGGAGGCATTACCTTTGCCATTCAATACACCTGTGCCGATATGGATGCTTATATCAATTACCGCGATAATTTTGCCCCGGCTTTGCAACAAAAAACGCAGGCAAAGTATGGCGAAAAATTAATGGCATTCGCACATTATTACAAACAATAGATTAAGATGTACCTCCATCGTATACAATGATAGTTAGACCCAAAAAAAGTTTAGGACAGCACTTCCTTACCCAACCCGCTATTGCCGAACGAATAGCAAATTCCTGTAACGATGAATCATTCGATAGAATAATAGAAGTAGGCCCCGGTAAAGGAATGCTTACACAATTTCTTATTCCCAATCATTTAGAAAAACTTACAGTTATCGAAATAGACGATGAATCGATAATATACCTGCAGCAAAATTTTCCTCAGTTGAAAAACCACATTATCAATGATGATTTTTTGCAAATGGATTTAACTTTTTTTAATGCCGAAAAAATTGCTATCATTGGTAATTATCCTTACAATATTTCATCGCAGATAATTTTTAAAGTAATAGAAAACCGGCACCTTGTAAGTTGCTGTGCAGGCATGTTTCAGCGCGAAGTAGCGTTGCGCATTTGCGCATCGCCAGGCAACAAAGAATACGGAATACTTAGTGTACTAACACAAGCTTTTTACAATTGCGAATATTTGTTTACTGTTGACGAACATGTTTTTCATCCACCACCAAAAGTGAAATCGGGCGTAATAATAATTACTCGTAACAAAGTAAATCAACTCGATTGTGATGAATTTAAATTTAAATTGGTGGTAAAACCGCATTCAATCAACGAAGAAAAACATTGCACAATGCTTTGAAACCCATTAATAATGCCGCTATAAATATTCCTTACAAAAGCCAACGTGCCGAAGAACTTTCTGTTGCGCAGTTTGTAGAGTTAACCAATATACTTTATCCGCACAACTAAATTTAAGTTATTGAATTTCAAAGCATTGAAAAATAATGCTTGACAATTGCTTTTTCGTATATTACTATTGATTGATCATTTAGTACTCCTTGTCTCATTTCTTGTCCTTTAATAATCAAATATTGTAAATTATTTTCTGCCGAAAAAGAAACGGATGGGATACAAATTTTCTTAGTGGTTTTTAGTATAAATTTTGAATTAGTGTCTTTTTAATTAACTCTTTAATAAATTAAATTATGTTTAAAAAAATTATTCCTGCTGCCATAGCTGCAGCAATGTTTATGAATGTGCACACAAATGTGAATGCACAATGGGCTCTTGCAGGTAATGCAATAGTAGCCGCCAATAAGTTGGGCACTACCAATGCTCTACCCTAAATATTGTAACTACAAATGTGCAGCGAATGACTGTGAGTGCTGCCGGATTGGTAGGTATTGGAACAGCTGCTCCTGCAAATTTGCTTCATGTAAATGGCGTTGCAACAAGCACCGCAAACATTGTTTATTCAAAATCGAATTATGTTGGCGCAACTGATGTGCGTGCTATTGATGGTTTTTCGGTTTCAAACCCTGGCTATGGTATTGGAGTAGCAGGCACAGGTGGTTTCATGGGTGTGCGCGGTGATGTAACACCTACCACATATACCGGAGCAAGTTATGGTGGCTATTTTAGCAACAGCGGTGGTACAGCAGGATCACACTATGGCGCTTATGGTACAGCCTCGGGAGCAGGTACATCAAATTTTGGTGTTTATGGTTTTGCATCGGGTGCTACCACAAATTGGGCAGGATATTTCCCCGGTAAAGTTTATGCCAATAATTTGTCCGTAGGAAACACACTGGCTGCAACAGGCTATGCATTGTCGGTTGATGGAAAAATAATTGCCGAAGAAATTCGTGTAGCAAACAGTACTACCTGGCCCGATTTTGTTTTTCAATCATCATATAATCTGATGCCTTTGGAGCAATTAGAACAACACATTAAAACCGAAAAGCATTTGCCTGGAATTCCATCGGCACAACAAATAGAAAATGAGTGCGGTTTTGACCTTGGAGCAATGCAACAAAATGTAGTACAAAAAATTGAAGAACTTACATTGTATGTTATTCAACTTAATAAAGAAAACAAATTACTTCAACAAAAAGTAGAAGCGTTAGAAGCCGCAAAAAAATAATTGTTGCTCGTGGTTTATCGATATCACATTAAGTTAAACAAATAAAAAAAACAGAGCAATGAAGAAAATAATATTTACTATTTTACTGGGAGCATGGTTGCTGCCTGGTATAAACTTCGCGCAAAACAGGTTCCGCGAAAAGTTTGAAGAAATTAAAGCCGGTGATAATTTTTATACCATTCAAAAAGAGTTGAATGATTATTATGCAGAACATGCAACCGGGCAAGGCAGTGGCTATAAGCAATACAAGCGCTGGGAGGATTATATGGCTCCTCGCGTATATCCATCAGGAAAAATAATGAACATTGAAGCCAAAGTATGGGAGGAATATTTTGCTTACGAAGACAATGCTAAAAAAGGTGATCCCAATACAACTTTTACACACTCTGGGTATTGGTCATTTGTTGGGCCTACCACACACGTAAAAGGTAACAGCGGTTATAATGGTGGAGTTGGCCGTGTAAATTGCATTGCTGTACATCCAACACTTGCAAGTAATATTTTTGTGGGTACTCCTTCAGGTGGAATTTGGAAAAGTACTACAAGCGGCAATGCCTGGACATCACTGTCGGACGGTATTCCACGCCTTGGGGTATCGGGCATTGTGGTCATCAGTACCAATACAATATATATCCTAACCGGTGATGGAGATGGTAGTGATACATATTCTGTAGGTGTTTTAAAAACTACCAATGGAGGAGTTACATGGAAAAAAACAGGCTTATCGTTCACTCCTACCGATTATGTGAAAGGGTATAAACTTATGGTAGATCCTACCAACAGTTCCATACTATATGCTGTAACTACAAATGGATTATATAAAACTACAAATGCAGGTACATCGTGGACGTTGGTAAAATCCGGCTCGTTTCGCGATTGCGAATTTAAACCGGGAACACCTGCCACACTTTATTTAGTGAGCACTACAACATTTTATTTATCGACCGATGCAGGTGCTACATGGGCGACCGGTGCAGTAGGTTTGCCTACGAGTGGTTCTAATAGAATTGCAATTGGTGTTTCGGCAAATAATACAGCTTATGTTTATTTGCTTTATGGAAAAAGTACCGGATTCATGGGGTTGTATCGTTCCTTCGATAGTGGTTTAAACTTTGGTTTAAAATCAAGTACTCCAAACATTCTTGGTTATGATATTGCAGGTGGGGATTTTGAATCACAATCTTCGTACGATCTGGCAATTGCCGTTGATCCATCAAATGTTGCTAATGTTATTATTGGAGGCATTAATACATGGCGTTCCACTGACTTTGGAGCTACATGGACTAACTCTTCATATTGGGTAGAAGATGCTACACCAGCGCAATATACTCATGCCGATATTCACGCTTTGAGTATTTTGGTACTTCCCTTTATTGTGGAAGCGATGGTGGTATTTACCGTTCATTGGATAAAGGAGTTGTTTGGGCTGATCGTTCTACAGGTTTAGGCATTACGCAATTTTATAATTTAGGATTGTTGCAATCAAACTCTGCAAAAATACTTGGTGGTGCACAGGACAATGGTTGCAATCAATTGAATGGTGCCACATTTACACATTTTTATGGGGCCGATGGTTTTGAGGTTGCTTATAGAGAATCAACTCCTACAACCCTTTTCATTGAGTCGCAAAGTGGTGGTATAAGACGTTCTACAAATAGCGGTTCTACTTTTACGAGTATAGTTCCTCCAGGAGCAACGGGTGGAGGATGGGACACGCCATATATAATTGATCCTGCCAATGATGCACGAATGTATATTGGTTACGATAAATGCTATCGCAGTACGAATAGTGGTACATCATGGACGCAAATAGGTGGTGCTTTGGGAACGGGAGTTGACTTAACAGCCTGCCCAAGCAATTCGTCAAGACTTTATTATGCTACATCAAGTAAGGTATGGCGCAGCGATAATTGTACCGCTGCTGCTCCTACTTTTACAAATGTTACAGGCACATTACCGGTAGCATCTGCATCTATTACTAGCATCACAGTTGACAATACAAACTCATTAAATGCATTCGTATCTTTTAGTGGATTTAGTGCTGCTAATAAAGTGTTTAAAACAATTGACGGAGGGGTTACATGGACAAACATATCGACAGGATTGCCAAATATTCCTGTTAATTGCATACTGTATCATAATGGCTCGGCCGATGGTATTTATGTTGGTACCGATGTAGGTGTTTATTATCGTGACGATGCATTGGGAACATGGATTCCGTTTATGAATGGTTTGCCGAATGTAATTGTGAAGGAATTAGAAATCCATACTTCAACTAATCAACTGGTTGCTGCAACTTATGGTCGTGGATTCTGGAAATCGGATACTTATTCAGGTTGCCCTTCTGGATATTCACTTTCAACTTCAAATTACCAAGATCAAGGATATTTTTATTTCGAAGCCAGTAGTAGTATTTCTTCTAGTATGCATCTTTATGGTGGTGAAGGCACGGATTGTAATTACAATGCCGGCAGTTATATTGATTTGGTTGATGGTTTTGAAATAACCGATGGTAGTTTACTTCATGCCTACATTGATGGTTGCACCGGTACATCGAATCCATTTCCAATTCAAAAATTGAGCGGTTCCTATGCTGGACCTATGGACGATAAAGTTGAAGATATTCTGCAAGCTCAAAATCAATCATTCAAGATCGATGACTTCGAATTGTATCCTGTACCAGTGCGTAACACTGTAAATGTATCCTATACATTGAACGATGATAGTCCATTGAAAATATCTGTTGTAGGTATTGATGGAAAACAAATGAATGTACTCATGAATCAAAGTGATATGAAAGCAGGAGTGTATAGACTGAACTTCGATACAAGTAATCTTAACAATGGAATTTACTTTATGCGTATAGAAACAAAAGCGGGTATAGCAACCAAACGCTTTTCTAAGGTAAATTGATTTTGTTGTTTTATTAAACTTAAAAGAAAGGCTGTCAATTTTTGGCAGCCTTTTTTTTGTATTAAATTCTTTCTCCTAACCAATAATTATAAAGTTTGGTTTGCTGTTCTGTTTTGGTTTCTATCGATTCTACTTTCAACATATCAAAAAATGTTTTTCCATTTGCATGCAATTCTGTGTATCGCTGTTTGATATAAGAATCAAAATATACTTCACATTTGTCATGGTCAAAAATATGATTGATATTGTTATCGCAGATAATGCTATAGCAGGCATTGGTAAGCACATCGTTCACGGCAATGCCGCCTATATCAGCCGGAGAATTTTTCTGTACTGCAGTAACGCGCCATCTTTCGTTTTTATGTTCATCAATCAGTTTCATGCCATAGTTTTTTTCGCAACTATTTTTCGATTGCACTAACGTAATTTTACAACCTACAAAATTTAACGCCTGATCGAGTGCGGTTTCATAGCTGATATTTTTTTCGATAAGGTTGTTAAAAATATTGGCAAACGATTGCCCGGCAATATTTTCGCACACCCGTTGTATATCATGATGTTTGTATCCTAAATTATTTTTTCCAAAATCGTTGTATAACACCCGCATCACATCATCGAGACTTTTGGTGGCGTTGCTATAATGTATAATATGTAAATCGAGTATTAAAGCTATAAGCGAACCTTCATCGTATATCGAAGTTTTACGACCCGGTACCCCCGGCACATATCCATCTAGCCATGTATCGAACGATGATTGCATTACCGAATAGTTTAACCGCCCTTCGTTGTGATAGTGCTTATTGAGCCGCGTGTTTATTTCTTCTAAATATTGATGATGATTTAAATATTCGCAACGGGCAAGGAATAAATCGCCATAGTAGGTTGTAATGCCTTCGTATACATACCCTGTTGCAGCATAATTTTCAGTATCATATTTATATGGCAACATTTCGGCAGGGCGTATGGTTTTTACATTCCATACATGAAACAATTCGTGCGATGCTACACCAATCAATTCATTGTACCATTCGTCTTTCAATAATTCTTCTGCATTACCTATTGCCAGCACAGTGCTCTTTAAATGTTCTACGCCATGATAAAATTTATGCGGAGTTATAATAATCAGAAAGTGATATTCGCTCACAGGAATATCGCGCATTACTTTCAGTTGCAAATCTGAAAACAGTTTAAAATCGGCAATTAATTTTTCGATATCGTTTTCAAATTCGCCCTGAATCCAAATATGAAATAGCGTATTGTGCGTAGAGTAGGAGTGGTGCTGCATTTGCTTTGCAGCAATAATGGGGCTATCAACAAGTTCATGAAAATCGTTGGCAACATAAAAGTTGTTGGTGTCTTTCGATAACGATGTTGCAGTTTGCCAGTCATCATTCGTTATAAAATCCATGGTGTGCTGCATAGGCATACGTTCATCTAAGTACACACAGCAATGTATAGGATTGATGTATAATATTTCGTTGTTGCAAAAGCATGCACCTGCATCGGGCTGATTGGCAAAGTAGGTGTAAATTATTTTTAACGATGAGGCAGTCTTTGTATCAACAACCCAAATGGAACTTTCTTTTTTGTAAAACGGTACATCATGTCCATGTGAATCAACAATATTAAAGGAACCAATATTTTTTGCAAAGTTCACACGTTCATAACGGCCCGGTCGCCATACAGGCAACTTCAATATCAACTCATCTTTATCAATATTATCAATAGTGCATTCTATATTAATAAAATGTGTATGAGGCGATTGCGAAAAAATTTTGTAATGCATGTTATCGTTTTATATTCATTTTGTTCAATGCTTGTTGGTATTTTTTTGCATTTATTTCATGCTCGGCATTTGTAACTGCAAAATTCGAATAGCCCGAAAAATCTTCCTTAGCACAAAAAAATATGTAATCGTGTTCGGTAGCATTTAGCACTGCATCAATTGTTGAAACATCGGGTATACAAATGGGCCCGGGTGGTAAACCTTGATTTTTATAAGTGTTGTAAGGCGAAATTACGTCTTTATCCACATTTAAAATTCTTTTAATTGTAAAATCTTGTAAAGCAAATTTTAAAGTTGGGTCCGCTTCGAGAGGGATATTTTTTTTCAAACGATTAAGATATACTCCTGCAACAATTGGTTTGTCGGTGGCCATATTTGTTTCTTCCTGTACAATAGATGCCAGTGTGGTAATTTCACTTTCGGTAAGGTTCCATTTTTTTGCTTTTGCTTTGCGCGATATGTTCCAAAACGATTTGTATTCTTTTGCCATACGCTTTACAAATCCTTCGGCACTGGTATTCCAGTAAAACTCATAAGTGTTTGGCACATACATGGCAATAAAACTATTACCATTAAAGCCGTATGACTTCGCCACATTTTCGTCTACAAGCATTTTGTACAACGACAAACTATCGGCTTCTATTTGCCCTGCAATAGCACCAGCTAACTGTGACGGTATACGTAGATTATTAAACTTTACTTCTACAGGTTGTTGAATACCTGATCGCAATAAATTCACAATGGCTTCGTTGGTCATGCCTTTTGTAATTCTGTAACAACCGGGGCGCACTTTGCTGGTGTATTTTTTTTTCTTGCTTAGCCATTCAAATGCAGTTACATCTTTAATAATATTTTCGCTTTTCAATTCATTCACTACATCGCTAAAATTAGCGCCTGTATGAATGTATATCAGTTTCGATTTTTCATCAAAACCTGTGTTTCGTTTATATAAATAGTTGTATGCAAAGAATCCTACAGCAACCACAGCCAATAGAATAATCAGCACAAAATATTTCATCATTTTTTTCATTATGAAAAGAAAATTTTATTTTAAATTTATTTGTTTTTGTAATCTAAATGCAACAACGATGCATATTATACACATCGCCACCGAAAATAATCCCACCCATTGATAATTAAATATTGTACCGCTGTTGCTTCGCGTTACTATTAATCCGGCAATAAGCGATGCAATGCCGGTAGCAAGCTGCATTACCGATGAATTGATATTCATGAAACTTCCACGCAATTTATTTCCAACTACCGATGTTGCTATTGCTTGAGAAGGTATCATTCGCCCCGAGCCAAAAATAAAAAAGAACGCAGTAACAATCAAGGCTTGATAAATAGGTATGGCCGGCATATTGGTAATGAGTATAACAGGAATGAACGAGAATAAAATCAACACAAAAAATGTTTTAAACTTTCCATGCTTGTCGGCAAGTTTGCCTATTAATGGAGAGGAAACTAATGTGACTGCGCCACCCACCAAATATATTAAAGCGAGCTGATTTTTTGTAAAACCAACATTCGATTCCATATAAGGTGCAATGAATGGAATGATGCTGAAATGCGAAACAGTTAGCGTAAACATCATTAGCAAGGCGCCTTGCTGTTTTTTATCGGCTACAATACTTTTATACACTTCGAAGTTTTGCCCGTTATCGTTCGATTTTATATGCGCTGTAACCGAAGGAATAATGCTAATGCAAAATGGGATGAGCAAAAATCCAATAGTTGCAATGGCTATAAAAGGAATGTGCCAGCTAAATGTGTTTGCAAGGTAAATGCCTACTGGCACACCTGCAACCGATGCGAGCGAAAACCCACTCATAAGTATACCTACTGCTTTACCGCGTCTTTCAAAAGGAACAATATCACCGGCAATTGCCAACGTTTGTGCACCTATGAGTCCACCAAAAATTCCTGTAAAACACCGCGCCAAAAGCATAGTGGAAAAGCTGTTTGCCAATCCACAAAAAAGTGTGCCTGCAACAAGACCAACATAGGCTGCTAACAAAACTTTTTTGCGGTCGAATTTATCGGCATAGAATGATGCTGATACACTTGAAGCAAATGCGCTGAAAGCATAAATAGCCACAAGCATACTAAATTGCGATGAGTTGATGTTAAACTTTGGAATGAGGTGTACACTCAGTGGCATTATTATCATAAAATCCATGGCATTTGTGAATTGCATTATGGCCATTAATATCAAAATGCGTGTAACATTTTTTTGTTGATTTTCCATTGCGGCAAAGATGTAATAAAAAAAGCCGGCAACAAATTTTGATGTTGCCGGCTTTGTATGATGATAAATTTTTTTTTCGAAAAACTATTTCTTCAATTCTTTTTTTGCATTGTTGATTAACAAATTATAAGACAGTTCAGAAATAGATTGATCGTTTTTGAAATAGAAAACACCTCCCCAATTATACACCACTTTCTTGTATACCTCTTGACTGCTTTTTCTTTTTACAATGGTTTTATAAGTAGTCAATTTTGCTTCGTCAATTTTTTCTTCAGTTATTCCTTCGGCATATTCTTTTTTCAGGGCCGAGGCACTTGTCATAGCATCACGCAAAGTTTGCAACTCCTGCATACGCTTTACTTCGGCAGCGGTAAGTGCTTTGTTTTTATTCTCTTTATCGTTTATTGAATTTATTTCATTTTCTATTAGTGCCAGACTATCAGCTTTGGCTTTGGCTGCACGTTCTGCTAATATTTTTGGGTCGACATTTTTATTTTTCTCCGCATCTATTTTTGCCTGTGCTGCTTTTTTCTCATTAAATATACGCAACGATTCGGCACGTGCCGCCTCTTCTTTTTCTATACGTGCAAGTTCAGCTGCTTCTTGTGCTGCCTGTATTTTTGCGGCTTCCTCGGCTTTTAATCTTTCTTCCTCTTCGGCTTTTGCTTTGGCATCCGCAATGGCTTTTGCTTTTGCATCTTCTATGGCCTGTACCCGTGCTTTTTCATCGGCAGCTTTTTTTAACCGTGCTTCTTCAGCAAGGCGTTTTGTTTCGGCAATATTAAATGCTTTTAAACTATCGGCAGTGACTTTAGCCATTGCATCTGCTTCTATTTTGGCTTTTTTCTCTTCTTCTATTCGCTTACGTTCTGCTTCCATTGCAGCTTTGGCTTCAGCATCTTTTTTTATTTTGTCTTCATCAGCTTTGCGTTTTGCTTCAGCAACATTAAATTTTGCAAGCGAATCGGCCTTGGCAATTTCCTCCTGTTTTGCTTTTGCTTCGGCAGCAATTCTTTCGCGTTCTGCTTTTTCGGCATCTGCTTTCGCTTTTGCATCGGCAATGGCTTTTGCTTTTTCTTCTTCTACTTTTCGTTTTGTTTCTGCAGTGTTGAATGCTGCTGTAGAATCTGCTTCTGCTTTAGCTTTGGCATCGGCTTCTTTTTTAGCAAGTTCTTCGGCAGCAATTCTTTCGCGTTCTGCTTTATCAGCATAAGCTTTTGCTTTTGCATCGGCAATGGCCTTCACTTTTTCTTCTTCGGCTTTTCGTTTTGCTTCAGCTTTGTTAAATGCTGCAGTTGAATCTGCTTCTGCTTTTGCTTTGGCATCGGCTTCTTTTTTAGCAAGTTCTTCGGCAGCAATTCTTTCGCGTTCTGCTTTATCAGCATCAGCTTTTGCTTTTGCATCGGCAATGGCTTTTGCTTTTTCTTCTTCTACTTTACGCTTAGCTTCAGCAGCGTTGAATGCCGCAGTTGAATCTGCATCGGCTTTAGCTTTAGCTGCTGCCTCTTTTTTTGCAAGTTCTTCGGCTGCTATTCTTTCACGTTCAGCTTTTTCGGCATCGGCTTTTGCTTTTGCATCTGCTTCAGCTTTTGCTTTTCCCTCTTCGGCTATACGTTTTGCTTCGGCTTTATTAAATGCTGCGGTTGAATCTGCATCGGCTTTTGCTTTGGCTTCGGCTTCTTTTTTTGCAAGTTCTTCGGCTGCTATTCTTTCACGTTCAGCTTTTTCGGCATCGGCTTTTGCTTTTGCATCTGCTTCAGCTTTTGCTTTTCCCTCTTCGGCTATACGTTTTGCTTCGGCTTTATTAAAAGCTGCTGTTGAGTCTGCATCGGCTTTGGCTTTTGCATCGGCTTCTTTTTTTGCAAGTGCATCTGCAGCTATACGTTCTTTTTCTTTTTGTTCAGCTTCTTTTTTTGCTAAAGCCTCGGCTTCTTTTTTTGCTTTTTCTTCTGCTATACTTTTTAGTCGAGCCTCTTCATCGGCAGCTGCTTTTGCTTTTGCTTCAGCCTCAGCTTGTGCGAGAGAATCTTTGCGGGCTTTAGCTTCCGATTCGAGGCGGGCTTGTTCATCAACTTTAAATTTTCGAGCGAATCTTTTTGGCCTTTGCTTCGGCTATAGCATTTAACTTATCTTGTTCTAATTGTTTTAAGCGCGCTTCTTCATCCTCTTTAGCTTTTGCGGCAGCGGCAGCAGCGGCAGCTTCTATTTCGGCTTTACTTTTTTCGGTATTCAGTTTCGCAAGGCTATCGGCTTCTGCTTTTTGTTGTGCTGCTAATTTGTTTTTTGCTTCTAAATCAACTTTATAATTTGCAACGGAATCAGCCATTTGTTTGGCAAGCAAATCGGCTGCTTCTTTATCACGCAAAGCCTTCAAAGTTTCCATATCATTTTTTACAACATCCAATTCAGCCTTGCGTTGTTTCGAATATGCTTCATCGTAATTAAAGTCATCATAGCTATCATCGTATTTCAATTTCGCAACAGGTTTATTGAGTCTGAAATTTGCAATGGAATCAAGCCCTTCAACTTTGGTGAATAAATCAACCTTAAATTTAAATGAGAACAGAGTAGATTTTTCCTCTTCGGGCACCTTTGTATCCACTGTCATATTCTTGACAATCGAGCCCGTTTGCGAAAATTTTATATTGTAAACATTGTTTAAGTCAAGCGTGAGGATAAATTTTCCGCCCGATGATGTAATAAGTTTATCTACTTGTTCATTGCCTTTAAGAACAACTATTTCGGCACCTTCGGTTCCTTTGCCATCGAGCAAAATACTTCCAAGCAATTCAAGATTACCAGATTTTTGTGCATGTAAATGATAACCGGAAACCAGGAAAAAGAGGAAACTAAATGATGTGATTTTTATTAAGCGCATATTGTTTTTTAATGTTTGTTTTTTTTTGAATTCAATAACTGTGCAAATTGTTTTTTTTCAAATTAATTGAAAGTGAAAGTAGCCAAATCTAATGCTTTTGCAAATTGATTTTTATCTATGTTTAAATTTATTTTTTTTTCTTCTAAATACATCATCAAATTTTCTGTTGCTAAATTCCCTACCAAATCATCTTCGGCAAATGGGCAACCACCATAACCTTTTAATGCAGCATCAAATCTTTTGCATCCATTATTAAATGCAGCATCTACTTTTTCTTGCCAGTTATATGGTGTAGTGTGCAGATGAATTCCATACTCGGCATTTATTTTTTCGTTTTGTAAACTGTTAAAAATCGCTCCAATGTCATTTACTTTTGCCATGCCTACAGTATCGGCCAATGATATAACAGCTATGCCGGCCTCATCCATTTTTTTTGTCCACTCTAATACCATTTGCGGTGACCAGTCATCGCCATATGGATTGCCAAAACCCATCGATAAATAAACTACCAATTTACGATTATGTTGTGAGCAAAGGTCGCGCATTTGCAAAACGTTGTCCCACGATTGTTCCATGGTTGCATTAGTGTTTCGCATTTGAAATGATGATGAAATAGAAAATGGATACCCTAAAAAATCTATCTGCGAAAATGATACTGCTGCCTGCGCTCCTTTCATATTGGCAACTATAGCCAGCAATTTGGTTTTTGTTTCCGATAAATCGAGCTGCGATAAAACTTCGGCAGTGTCTGCCAGTTGTGGAATAGCCTTAGGCGAAACAAAGCTGCCAAAGTCGAGCACATCGAAACCTACATGCAACAATTGATTGAGGTATTCAATTTTTTTTGATGTAGGAATAAAATGCTCCCAGCCTTGCATTGCATCGCGAGGACATTCAACTAATGTTATTTGCGAAGCTTCCATTTTTATTATCAAAAAGAAAAGCACTTGTTTATCACAAATGCTTCTTCAATGTTTTATTTTAATAACGCGTTTTCCGAAATTTATTTCAACACAACGCCATCGGCTTCAAATGCTAATTCTAATTTCGATTCTGTAATTTTTGCAATTTCTTCTTCGGTTTTTCCTGCATCTTCAGCATAGTGGCGTAAGTCTTCAACACTTACTGTATCCATGTATGCATTGCCATGCATTATTGCAGTTTTGCCTGAACAATCGAAAGGCATAAAAAAACCATAGTCTTTAAAACGAACCATCATAGTTGTACCATCACCTTTTTCAATATTCATCCAGCAGCCTTTCTTTTGACATACTTCGGTAATTTTACCTTCTATCACTATGCCACTTGCACCTTTATCGGTTGCTACTTTTTGTACCAAATCGGCCATGGCAAGGGGTTTGCCGATTTCAAATTTTGCTCCTATGAATTCTGCAGTGGCTGTAGAATCAATTTTACCGGCATCAGGTGTTTTCTCTTCGGTATTGTTTCCACAAGAATAAATAGCAGTGGCAATTGCCATGATAAAAATAATTTTCTTCATTTTTTTTAATTTTAAAATTACTGATTTTATAATTACGAAAGTATGAAAATTCCGTTTAAGAACGGGTTAACTTTTTATTAATTTCTTTAACAATTCCATGGCCCTGATAAATGTATCCTGTGTAGAGTTGAATGAGGTCGGCACCTGCATCCATGCGTTGTCTGGCTTCATCGGCATTAAAAATTCCTCCGGCTCCAACGAGGCAAAATTGTTTATTACTTTTTGTAGCAATGTATTGCAATACTTCGTGAGCCCTCTGGCATAAGGGCGCACCGCTTAATCCTCCCGCTTGAGCTATTATTTCATTGCCCGACTTCAAGCCTTCGCGGCTTAATGTTGTGTTGGTGGCTACTATGCCGGCAAGTTTTGTATCGAATATTATTTGCATCACATCGTCAAGCTGCGACCAGGTTAAATCGGGAGCAATTTTCAATAAGATGGGTTTTTCATGTTCTTTATTTGCGATTTGTAATTGCTGTAACAGTTTAGTAAGTGGTTCCTTGTCCTGCAAACTCCGAAGCCCGGGTGTGTTTGGTGACGATACATTTACCACAAAATAATCGGCAACATCGACAAATTTTTTATAACAAATTAAATAATCATCAACAGCATTTTCATTGGGTGTAATTTTATTCTTGCCAATATTTACTCCCACTATCACTCCGGATTTTTTGTTTTTCAATCGCTGCAAAATAATGTCGGCACCATCATTATTAAATCCCATGCGGTTTATGAGTGCATTGTCTTTTGGCAAACGAAATAAACGTGGTTTTTCGTTACCGGCTTGAGGCAAAGGAGTAACGGTACCAATTTCTATGAAACCAAATCCCATGCTCGAAAACTCGTTAAACAACAGCGCATTTTTATCGAGACCAGCCGCCATGCCTATCGGATTACTGAATTGTAAACCCATTAAGTTGCGATGCAACAAAGGAGATTCGTAGTCGAATACTGATTTTAAAATATTGTTTGAAAATGGCAAATGCGAAAATGCTTTTAGTGCAGCAAAAGATAAATGATGTGCCTTTTCGGCATCCATGCTAAACAATAAAGGCTTGATGATTTGGCGATACAACTTTGATTATTTTTTGTGCCCGCAAACCTAATTAAATTATTAAATAATACCCACACATGTATTGCATCGCCTGTCCCTCGCCCTTGGTTTGTGTCCCCACAAACCAAGTTCAGCTCCCACAAACCAACTTGTGTCCCCACAAACCAAGGACATCACCAATTAAGTGTCATTTAGTGTTTGACTGAACTAATCTGCCTGAATAAGTGCTATTAAATTTCAGGGCTGGGCAAAACAATGATCTTATCACTAACTGCATAATTTATGATAGGGATGTTTGCATTTAAAGTTTTGACTTTATTCCTCAACAATTACAAATAATTTATTTATTTTTAGTCTTATCTAAATTATATTTTATATTTGTCAAAAAATTATTTTACTCATGGCCAATACCCAATCGGTAGAAAATTATTTGAAGGTGATATGTAACCTCAGCGAATTCGGCAAAACATCGGTAACAACAAATAAATTAGCGGCCGCCATGGAAATGAAAGCTGCTTCTGTAACGGATATGATGAAGAAGCTTGCCAATCGTAAGTTTATAAAGCACATACCTTACAAAGGTGTTACACTTACCGAGCAAGGAAAAAAAACGGCCATGCAAATTATTCGCAAACACCGCCTTTGGGAATTATTTCTTACGAGCACATTGCATTTTAAATGGGACGAAGTGCATAATATAGCCGAGCAAATGGAACACATCGAATCGGACGAATTAATAAATCGAATTGATAAATTTTTAGGCTATCCTAAATATGATCCACATGGCGATCCCATTCCTGACAGTAAAGGGCGATTGCCATTACGAAACTCGACATCGCTTGCAAGTTGTGAGGCCGGATATAGCGGCACTGTTACAGGCGTGCAGGACCACAGCGCTGCTTACCTCAATCACCTTGTATTGTTAGGCATTCAACTTGGCGACAATCTGAAAATTATTTCGAAATCGGATTATGATAAATCATTAAAAATAAAATTGAGCAAAGGCAAAGAATTATTTATAACACAGGATGTTGCCAACAATTTAATGATAACAAAAATAAAATAGGCAATGGATAAAAATAAAATTACTCATTCATTATCGGAAGTACATAGTACGGTTGAAACAAAAGTGCCGGGAGGTTTTTTCAAGAAACTTTTTGCATTTGCCGGCCCTGCTTATCTTGTTAGTGTAGGCTATATGGATCCGGGCAACTGGGCTACGGACCTCGCTGGTGGAAGTAAATACGGTTATGCATTGATTTGGGTTCTGCTTATGTCGAACCTTATGGCGCTGCTGTTGCAAAGCCTTAGCGCACGATTGGGAATTGTACGTGGTCGCGATTTGGCACAAGCCTCGCGCGAGTCGTACGATAAATTTACGAATGGCTTCCTCTACGTTCTTGCCGAAATTGCCATAGCCGCGTGCGACCTTGCCGAAGTACTTGGAATGGCAATAGGCTTACAATTGCTTTTCGATATTCCTTTGTTGTATGGTGTAGTACTATGCGTATTTGATACTTTTATTTTATTGTTTTTGCTAAACTATGGTGTGCGCAAAATGGAGGCATTCATTATTGCTTTGGTTGCAGTAATTGGAGGCGCATTTTTTATCGAAATGTTTTATGCCAAACCTTCCATTAGTGGAATTCTGAGTGGATTTGTGCCTTCAATCCCTACCGAAGATGCGTTGTACATTGCTATAGGAATTATAGGTGCAACTGTAATGCCACACAATTTGTATTTACATTCCGCATTGGTGCAGTCGCGCAAAATGGACCGTAACGATAACGATATACGTACTGCGTTGAAATTTAATTTCATTGATACAACCATTGCCCTCAATCTTGCCTTTTTTGTAAATGCTGCGATTTTGATTTTAGCTGCCACAGTTTTTTTTAAAAATGGATTGTATGAGGTAGCCGAAATACAAGACGCCCATAAACTGCTTGCCCCTATGCTTGGTACAAAATGGGCCGCCATACTATTTGCTGTTGCACTAATTGCTTCGGGGCAAAGCAGTACTATTACGGGTACACTTGCCGGGCAAATAATTATGGAAGGTTATCTTAACCTGCGTATTGCACCTTGGATACGCAGAATAATTACACGTTCGCTGGCGGTGATTCCCGCATTTATTGTAATACAAACAATGGGTGAAGCGGCTACGGGAAAACTCCTTATTTTTAGCCAGGTTATTCTTAGCATGCAATTGGGTTTTGCTGTGGTACCGCTCATACATTTTGTAAGCGATAAACAAAAGATGGGAACATTTACTATAAAACCCTGGGTAAAAATATTAGCATGGATTTCGGCTTCAATCATTATTATTCTCAACATTCGCCTGGTGTGGTCCCAATTAGAAAATTGGTACAATATGCCCGATGCAAATTTAACCTTGGTTTATATTGCTATGGCTTTTGCTTTTTTTGCTTTCATCATGCTTTTAATTATTACGTTAAAGCCTGTTCTTGTTAAAGCCATCGACCAGAAAATAAAATTGCCGCATCAGGCTGATGGCGATTTCGTAAACCTGAAAATGCAAAATTATAAACGCATTGCTGTAGCTGTAGATTTCTCCACAGCCGACAATAAAGCACTACGTCATGCCTTAATGTTAGGCGGCACCAATGCCGAATATTTAATAATGCACACGGTCGAGTCTGCAGGAGCATTTTTGCATGGTAAAGAAACAGCCGACTTCGAAACCGATGAAGACAATAAAGTGCTGGATAATTATGTAACCAATTTGCGCAATCTAGGCTACAAAGCTTCTAAAGCAATTGGTTATGGTAATCCCAAAAAAGAAATTGCCCGGCTTACTATTTCGTTCAATGCCGATTTGCTTGTGCTTGGCTCACATGGCCACAAAGGGCTAATGGATATTTTCTTTGGTACTACTATAGAGGCTGTGCGGCATTCTGTAAAAATTCCTGTGCTTGTTGTTAAGTAGTTTTGGTATGGAGTTTATAGTTTTTGGTTTGGAGTTTTTAGTTGTTTGTTTATTGTTTTGGTTTATTTGGAATTCTTGCCAATAGTAATAATCGTCATTGCGATGTATGAAGCAATCTCTTACAGTTATTGGCAATTGTGCACCAGCAATTCCTCACAAGCAATTTCTTGCATCATTTTTAATTCGTAATTTTTAATTTCACTGTGCGCCAACCATTGTTTGTGTCCTCACAAACAAACTTTAATTTCATTTTTAATTTCATTGTCATTGGCCATTGCGCGCCAGCCATTGTTTGTGTCCTCACAAACAATCTCTTGCTTCATTTTTAATTTCATTGTCATTGGCCATAAACCTCATTGCGGTTCTGATTTTAAACCCGCGAGGTTTTGGAAACCTCGCGGGTTTTAGCGAACAAACTATTTCTCCAAAAAAAGGCCCACAAAAATTTGCGGGGCTCTGTTTTTAAGCTTAGACAGAATACAATACATTGAAAAATGGTTGACGAAAATGCTAGTTGTGAATTGGCCAAAACGCCAACCCTGTGCAAAAAACCAATTAAAAATTGTTGAAACCACCAACCACAGGCAACATGGTTAAAATACCTGTTAAAAAAAGGCCTCACAAAATGTGAGGCTTTATTAAATGTTAATGTTTTAAGTGCTTAATGCACCAAAAATTTACGACTCTGTTTTGCTGTAGCAGTCGTGCATTGCATAAAGTAAATTGCTTGGTTCAAATTCAAATTTTTGTATTCGAATTTGTTTATTCCTGTTTGAACCTTTTCGGTTTTGTTTATCAATGTATTGCCCAATGCATCGTATAGGGTAATGGTTACATTTTCACTTATTGAACTTTTGTAAGTTAGATTGATTGTACCTTCATTTGAAGTAACATTCAAATTCATATCAAAGTTGCTATTGCTTGGTGCAGCATTATTTGCTATGCCTTGGTAACGAGCGTACTGTGGAGGTACACAAGCTATAAGTGAAGCAAAAAATTCTGTTTTGTCTAAAGTGCCAAGCAATACTTGGTTTTGCAAAGATGCTATACAGTGCCAATAATTGATGTATTCTATGTTAGTCACAATGCTATTATTTTTCAAATTGTTAAGAACTAACAATGCAGCATCAAAATCATTTTTCAGCATATACACTTGGGCTTTGTCGAGTGTGTAAAAGGTAAAGCGGTCACTATCTCCTAAAGCTACTGCGTCATTTATTTTTGAATCTATTTTGGTGAGCAAATTCGAAAAATATGTTTGCAAATTAGTAGTAAGGCCAAACTTTTGCTTTAGTGATGTCATCAATGATAATGTTTGCTGCATACCGCGGTATGCAAAACCATCTGCAAATTGTTCATCAATTGTAGGGTTTGCCATATTCACATCTATTATTTCGCTAAGCAAATTCATAGCATTCATAACACTGGCTAATGTTGTATCTGTAGCACCAAATGCATCATTTATTGCTTCGTCCAACGGAATATTGTTGAAGTATGCTGTAGTGATGTTGCGCACATTATTCAAACTCACCCTTGCCGCAATATCACAAGGCGGACTGGGACATGGGTCATCGTGCGAGCATCCACTATATGGTGACGGGCTAGCATCGGTTAGTAATAATGGAGTGCATTGACCTTGCGATTGTGAGCATAATTCTAAATCGTAATTTATTAAATTGATGGGTGGGGCAAATAGTTGACTTCCATCGGGTGCATACCAGCCATTGTTGTCGCAATTAGTATTTATAGCCGGGCCTGCCAAAGGTTTCAATATGCTGCCAATAATATTTACTTGTGTTGAAACTTGGCAAGCATCATCCATAAACGCAAAATTATTAAACCCGTTTTGAAATTGAAACCCTTCAGCTTTATCGAATTTAAGGGCAAAATAATTATTAGTTAAGTTTACATAACCGTTTTCTGATAGTGTGCTCAGGTCTATAAAGCCACCATTGCCAACCGATATGCCATTATCCATATTTGAAAAAACGCTGCACTTTATATTTAAATCGCCACCTTCCAGTTGAACACCATCTATACCCACTGAACCACCAGCGCAAATCAAACCATTATTCACCGTTGAATTGTCGATATATACCGGTGCACCAGTGCTGTTGTTTATTTTAAACCCATAACCATTTTGGCCCGAGCTTTCGAAAAATACATTATGAATATAGCTGGCCTTTGTAGTTGCCTCCAATTGAATGCCTTTGGTACAAAAATTCATATTTATATCGCGTGCATACAATGCTTCGCCAACTATTTTTATTGGCTGGGTGCAATTACTAAAATTGCAAAGCGAAACACTAAGCGGATGCCCACCATAAAACAATGAACCCGATATGCCATTGTTTAAATCCTTAAAATCGCAATTTTGTATATAGTCGGTGCCGTTGCCATAAAATTCTATTCCACGAGAAATGCCTTGTGCTCCTCCGTTTGCAATAAAGGTGCTATTGGCAAAATACTTTTTGCTATCCATGGCTATACGTGCATCGTTGTATGTAAAATCTACCAAGCCATTAACAATGTGAACATGTACGAAATTATGATTTTGTGGGTCGTACAATGACTCTTGTGCTATCTCCAATACTTTATCCAATTTGCCACTTCCGGTAAATTCCATTTTACAATTGGTGCCGGCAATTATGTTTTTGCTTGGCCATGTGGTAGTATTGCTCATACGTATATAGCCACCGTTTGCACCCGGATGTGTAAATGTAAATGTGGCATTGTCTTTTATGTCAAGTGTGCCCGCAATATCTAATACAGCATTATCGCCAAGGAGTTGTATTTCGGCTCCGGGTTCGTAAATAATGGTTGCACCACTTTCTATAATTAATTTGCTGTTATCATTTATTTTTAATTTGCCACCATTGCGTATTATCAATGTGCTGCCATTTTTAAGAATAACATTTGCCTTATTGCCAGTAGTGTTATCACCTAAAATAAATGACGTTGAATTTTCAATAGTTAAAGTAGCATCACAAATTTCTAAATTCGAAGTTGAACCAATTGATGGCGATGCAAATAACCCAAATCCTGTAAGCATGTTAGCATTAACAAATAAGTTGCCATTATTAATTAAACTTAAATTGCTGCCTAAGCTTTGAATTGGCTTAAAACCAAAATTGAAATTTGCATTATCTAAAGAAGGAATTACAAACGGGCGACATTTACAATCAAAAGACACCAATAAAGAGGGATCGTTGGATAAGGGTTGTGCTAACTTGCAAATATCATAAAACTGAATGTTACCTGTTGCGGTTATTTCATTACAAATGCCACCTAATGTCAATTCGAAATTATATTGTGCTGTGGCTAAATTAGTTAAAGCATTTAGGCTAAAAATGCCTGATTGCATATTTGGAAAATTTACAACGCCAGTATTTACTACCAATTGCCCTGTTCCAATTATAAACATTTTAAGGCTATAGTAATTAATATTAACGGCATTAATTTCAAAGCCTTTGCTTGTGCATTGCGGATTAGCCATTGATAATAAAGCTGCCAAAGCATTTGAACCGGTTGCCCTTACGTTTGGTCTTAAAGTAACCAAAGTAAAGGCCATGATTTCCTCTTGATCGGCAGTAAACATATTCATACAAACATCAAAAGGATAGTCCATATAATTCTGTAACTCAGTTGTTATGGCGTTACAAGTTGTCCTTGAAGTTTTGCAACCGCCATTTATTGTCTGACCCGTTGCAATATCCATTGGTGGAGTATCACAACACCTATCGCCTACTTGACTACAATCACCATTGTCGCACCCATCATGAAACGTATGAAATAGGCCTAGCCAATGACCAATTTCGTGGGTTGCTGTTCTACCCAAATCAAAAGGAGCACTAACACTACCTATTTTGCCGAAATAATTGTATTGAATTACAACTCCGTCTAAATTTGGCGCTGTATTTAAATTCCATGGAAAAACAGAATAGCCCAATACTGGACCTTGAGCATTAAACAATTCTTTCACAACCCAAATATTTAAATATAAGTTTGGATTCCATTGGCTTAATCCTTTAAGGGCAGTTTCTTGTGTGCCAGAATTATGAATAGTTAAGGCATCTTGAATTCTTTCAATACCATTAGTAGGATTGCCGCTAGGATCAATAGTAGCGAGTTGAAACCCTATATCTGTATTCACCCCATTGCCATCACCATTTGTGCCGGACATTTTAAGAAAATCTTCGTTTAATACATCAATCTGACTTTGTATTTGTGCATCCGAAATATTCTCAATTCCACCGTTATGTATTATATGAACAACTACTGGAATTGTAATACATCCTATGCCTTGTAATTTTGAACTGCTTATTTTATTAAAATATCCAGAGCATTGAAACTCTTGAAAAAACAAGGCAATTCTGTTCAAATGACCTATGTCATTTTGAACTGTTGGGTCAACTGTAGCACACCGAATTTGTGAATGAACATTTATGTTTACGAAACATAAAATAAAAAAAAGAAGTTTTTTTTTCATATTGTTAATGTTTTAAATTTTATTTGTAAAATTGATAGCCAATTTTTAATCCTAGGGTACCAGAAAAGTTATTGTGAATGGCTTGATGCGAATTTAAATACTCCCCTTGCACTTTATTGGGATTGCGGCAAACCAAGCCAATAGGAAAGCCTTTAGGCGCTGAATCGTCAATAAAGCAATGTACTCCTTGATAGTAATTTAATCCTAATCCTATATATGGGTCAACAATTATTCGTTTGCAAATTAAATATTCGATGTGTAAATTAACAGAAAAACCATACGAATAAATGTCATAATTGACTCGTAAACTGGTGTTTTTTAATTTTGTAAACATTACTTCTGTTTCAATGGATGGATGTACATATTGTTTTATTTTATTTGTTTTTTTATAAAATTTCACTCCTGTTTTAATATAATAATTTAATGTTTTAATTTTTGTTGGTAAACCAACTCCTGCTTTAAATGTGTATGCTGTTTTGTCTTTCATTAATCTTTCAAACTCAAAAGTGTAATTGCCAAGTATAGGGTTAAACAGTCCAAATTTGATTGCAATATATTTTGTCTTTGGCAATGAATCCACTTTTGTAATTTCGGCATTTACTTTAAAGTGATAAAATAAGTTTAGCAATACTATAATCATAAACAATCTCATTTTTTTATTGATTTTTACTTTTTTTATTTTAAGAAACTTATTCATAATCTTGTTTTTCTTCTATTTCTTTTTTGCATTGTGTGTTAACTAATATTGCTGCACAAAAAAGGAGTGATAGTTTAAAAAAATGCTGCATAGTGATAATATTTGTTGTGTAAAAATACATTATTGTTTTTGATTGCACATGTGTTGAAACTGAAATTATTTCATTCTTACAATATGCTTTTAGCTTCATTATTAATTTCATTGTCATTTGCCATAAACCTCAAGGCGGTTATGATTTTAAACCCGCGAGGTTTTGGAAACCTCGCGGGTTTTAGACGATAAATTATTTCACGCTTCAAAAGAAGCCCCACAAAATATTTCAAGACGCCCGTTTAAATTTAATAAAGAATACGAATAACGTTAATAACCAATTCCAATTTTAAAACCTCGCGGGGTTTTAGACGGTAAATTATTTAACGCCTCAAAAGAAGCCCCACAAAATATTTCAAGACGCCCGTTTAAATTTAATTCAGAATACGAATAACGTTTATGATCGATTCCAATTTGAAAACCTCGCGGGTTTTAGCGAACAAATTATTTCTCCCAAAAAAAGCCCCACAAAAATTTGCAGGGCTCTCATTTACATTTATTACAAAATACTAATAGCGGTAATGATCGGTTTTGTATGGACCATTTACTGCTACGCCAATGTACGATGCTTGATCAGGTGAAAGCTCATCTATTTCCACTCCTACTTTTTTCAAATGAAGGCGGGCAACTTTTTCGTCAAGATGTTTTGGCAATGTATAAACTTTGTTTTCGTACTTATCGTGGTTCATCCATAACTCAAGCTGTGCAATTGTTTGATTGGTAAATGAATTACTCATTACAAAAGATGGGTGACCCATTGCGCAACCAAGATTTACCAAACGACCTTCGGCAAGTATGATAATGTCTTTAGAACTTGTACCGAGCGGAGTCGAGGTATCAATAGTATATTTATCTACCTGTGGCTTAATTTCAACTTTAGTTTTTCCATAGTTATTATTTAGCCATGCCATATCAATTTCGGTATCGAAGTGACCAATGTTGCAAACCACAGCATTGTGTTTCATAGCGCGGAAATGCTTCTCGGTAATGATGTTGAAGTTACCTGTTGCGGTCACCACTATATCAGCTTCTTTCACAGCATCAATCATCTTTTTCACTTCATACCCTTCCATAGCTGCTTGTAGTGCGCATATTGGGTCTATTTCGGTAACGATAGTACGAACTTTGGCATCGCGCAAGCTTTCGGCACTGCCTTTACCAACATCGCCAAACCCTGCAACTACGGCAATTTTACCGGCAAGCATAAGGTCGGTAGCTCTACGGATAGCATCTACCAAACTTTCGCGGCAGCCATACTTATTATCGAATTTCGATTTGGTAACGCTATCGTTAATGTTGATGGCCGGCATAAGCAATGTGCCTGCTTTTACTCGCTCATGTAAGCGAAGCACACCTGTTGTAGTTTCTTCGCTAATGCCTTTTATTCCAGCAACAAGTTCAGGAAATTTATCGAGCACCATATTGGTAAGGTCGCCACCATCGTCAAGTATCATATTGAGGGGTTTGCGGTCTTCGCCAAAAAACAATGTTTGCTCTATACACCAGTCAAATTCTTCGTTGTTCATGCCTTTCCATGCATAAACCGGAATGCCGGCAGCAGCAATAGCAGCAGCAGCATGGTCCTGTGTCGAAAATATATTGCAAGATGACCATGTTACCTCAGCACCTAAAGCTTTAAGGGTTTCGATAAGCACGGCTGTTTGAATGGTCATGTGAAGGCAACCTGCAATACGTGCGCCTTTCAGCGGCTGTGTGGCTGCATATTCTTCACGCAGAATCATTAAACCCGGCATTTCAGCCTCGGCAAGTTGTATTTCTTTACGGCCCCATTCGGCCAGCGAAATATCTTTTACTTTGAAACTCACATACTTTGTTTCTTGAGTCTTTATCATATTATTATAAATTAAAATTTTATTTTTCGCAAAGATAATCAATTGAATAATTAATTCAAATTGCCTTTAAATTCAGCATGCGTTACTAACAAGTTAAATAACCGATAGTTTATTTTTGTTTTAAAATTTTCGCGGAACAGAAATTGCTGTTTATTTGCCTGCTACAATCATCACAAAAATTAATTATGGCAATTGCACAAAAAGTGTTTTTTGAAATAAATGCAAAAGTTTTGCAAAGCAAAAAGCAACTTGCTATTTTAATAGACCCCGACAAAGCGAGCAATGAACATTTGATAAATGTATGTAATAATGCAAACCAGGCACAGGCCGACTTGATATTTGTGGGTGGTAGCTATATGAATAGTGGCAATATTGAAAATTGCATTTTGGAAATTAAAAAACATACAACTATACCTGTAATTATTTTTCCCGGTTCGGTCATGCAAATTTCGAAATATGCCGATGCTATATTATTTCTCTCACTTATATCGGGGCGCAATGCCGATTTGCTTATAGGCACACAAGTATTGGCGGCACCTATTATAAAGCAGGCGGAGTTAGAACCTATTGCAACCGGATACATGCTTGTAGAAAGCGGCAATATTACTACGGCACATTATCTTAGTGGCAGCATGCCTATACCACGCAAAAAAAATGATTTGGCTGCAGGCACAGCACTCGCTGCACAAATGTTAGGAATGCAATGCATATACATGGATGCAGGAAGTGGCGCGCAACAATTTATTCCTTCCGAAATGATTAAAGCTGTTCGTTCGCAAATAGATATTCCAATAATTGTTGGCGGTGGAATTACTACACCCGAAATTGCAAAGCAACAATGCACAGCCGGAGCCGATATTGTGGTGGTGGGTTCGGCCATAGAAAGCGATGTTACCCTTATCGGGAAAATAAAATCCGCTATCGATTCGTTATGATGCAAATGAATGCCCTTGAAATTGTTGGCGTGTGCAGCGGCATTGCAGGGGTATGGCTTACTGCTCAAAAAAATATATGGTGCTTTCCCATTGGTTTAATTAATGTTATCATTACAACATGGCTTGTATACGAAGCAAAACTTTTTGCCGATGTATTGCAGCAAATTATGTTCGCAGCTTTGTTGGTTATTGGATGGATTAAATGGCACAAACAAACCAGTGAAGTTTTTATTGCAAAAATTAAAAATGCCACAGAGGTAGTTTTATATGTGATAATGTTTATTGCAATCGCGTCTGCACTTTATGTCATTTTAGTATCGTATACACAAGCTGCATATCCATTGTGGGATAGCATAGGAACTGCACTAAGTTTTGTAGCACAATGGATGATAGCAAAACGTAAAATCGAAAATTGGCTTATTTGGATTCCTGTAAATGTAATTTACAGCATTTTGTTTTTTATGAAAGATCTTCCATTGTATTCTACACTCTCAATTGTTTATTTATTAATGGCGGTTGTAGGATATTTTAACTGGAAAAAAATTTTGCAAAAGCAAAATACGAATGGAGTGGCCTGGTCCTAAAAAGCGAATTGTGTATTTGCTATGTGATAATGTTTTTATAACACCATAAAATAAATGACAATAAAAATCATTCCGTTAGTAATAATATTTTTAGTGCTCAGCATAAAAACAGTATTTGCACAAAGCGATGCATGCACTGTTCAATGGGGACCTGAGATGGATGTTGGCCGTTACGAAAGCGTTTCGGGATGGATAGGTGAGGATGAGCACCATTATTATCTTACATCGGAAAAGGAATCTGCATTAAATAATAGTGGCACATACATAAAAAAAATCGACCACAAACTTAGCCTTGTAACATCGGGTTTTATAAAACAGGATTATAAAGAAAGTGGTGCTCAGTTTCATACCGAAAAGATTCTTTTTTTTGATGGGAATCTTTTTTTGTTTTCATCCTTTGTAGATAAAAAAAAGAAAGAATATATTCTGTTTTGGAAAAGGATTGACAGTACAACGCTTTTACCCACCGGTTCTTTCAACAGAATGTTTGCAACTGCATATAACAAACCTGGTCGCATAAATCGATATCGCTTTGTAGTATCGCCCGATAACAAAAAAATGCTGGTGAGTATCACTGTGCCCGGTAACGAAAAAGCAGAGCGCGATAATCAATTTGTATTTGTATACAACGGTAGCATGGAATTGCAATGGAAAAAACTCATCACCAACGATTCCCCAAATATTAAATTAGGATATGTTTATCGCATTGATGATAAAGGAAACGTATATAACAAAGCGCGCAATTACACCGAAAAAAATGGATGGAATTCGAAAGAAGTGGTTTCGTACTCATACACTATAATTGCTTTTATTGAAAATGGCGAAAAACAAATTTCGTTTTTAATAGATGTGCCGCAAAAATTTATAAAAGATATCTCATATAAAATTGACCCTACTGGCAGCAAAATTATTGTATGTGGATTTTATTCCAACGACCTAAATAAGTATGGATACGATGGTTGTTTTTATCAGCAACTTGATATAAATAGTAATACGGTTTTGGTATCATCTTTTAAAGCATTCGATTTGAATATGCTTACCGAAGGGATGAGCGAAAAGGAAATTGAACATGCCAAACGCAGGGACAATAGTAGAAAGGATCAATATTTTGCCAATTACAATTTGAATAATATTATTGTTCGTGCCGATGGAAGTGTTGTGTTGATTAGTGAATGCAGTTATACCCTTTCAATTTCAGCAGAAGATGGCAGAGGTGGCTATGGCGCATATGCTACCTATCACTACGATAATTTGTTGTTGCTGAATATTAGTGCCGCAGGAAATATCGAATGGGTGACTGCAATTCCCAAAACTTCGCATGAGCAAATTGCACATCAGTATGCCTCGTATGTAGCGATGGTTAAGGGCGATAAAATTTATTTGTTGTTCAATGATAATATAAAAAACAATAGCCGCAATATTGTTACAGAAGGTGTATTGGATGCTCAATTCCATGGCGAATATGCTGCTTTGACACTGGCAACTGTGAATGGCGATGGAATCGTAAAAAGAGAAACGCTTGCTAAAACTGTCAATTCAAGTGTAGTACCACGGCCTTATGTTTCTAAACAAATAAGTGACGATGAATTGTTTCTCATTGGCGAATATGAGCAAGTTGATCAGTTTGCTATTATTAAGTTTAAATAATTTTGAAGTCGCTCTTTGATGCTTTTATTTTTCTATCAAAGTCTTTTTTTATACTAAGAGTAGTTAGATTTTTTAATGAAAATATAATGTACTCTTAGAAATGCCGAACAATTTCAATAACTGGCTTTTTCCAAAAACTAAATTGTTAAGGTATAATAGCGTGCTTTTACATTTGTGTATCAAATTATTTATTCTCGACATTTTATAATCAGTAGTTTTTCTTTTTCTTAATTCCCGCAATTTCAATTGTTATTTCACAAGCGAAAACCATTTTAAAATAAAGTAAAAATTATCTTCTTTTTAAAGCCAATTAGGATATGTTTGCAGCCTTAAAATTTAATCTAAAACAAAATTAATATGACAAAAAGTATCTTTCATTTCATTGTTATTGCTTTTCTATTGAACATAAAATTAGTATCAGCACAAAACCCTGCCTGTACTGTAAAATGGGGGCCTGAGATAGAAGCCGAACGTGGTGAAAACATTTCGGGATGGATAGGGGAGGATGAAGATTACTATTACCTATCTTCTTTAAAGTTTGCCATGTTCAAGAAAAGTGGTTTGTCCATAAAGAAAATAGACCATAAATTAAATCAGGTTGCTACCGCATTTGTTGAGCAGGAATATAAAGAAGCAGGAGAAGAATTTTATACTGAAAGGGTCGATTTTTTGAATGAAAAACTTATTTTATTTTCGTCAGTTACCGATAAAAAAAACAAAGAATATATTTTATATTGGAAATGGATTGATAGCAAAACACTTGCACCTTTAGGGACCTTCAAAAAATTGTTTTCTACTCCTTACGATAAAAACAGTAGCGCCAATCAGTACAGTTTTAATACATCGCCCGATGAACAACGCATACTTGTAGGTATCACTATTCCTGGCCGCGAAAAAGATGATCGCGACAACCAATATGTATACATGTATAACGAAAATATGGAATTGCAATGGAAAAAATTGATTACCAACGATAATCCGAATTTGAATTTGGGATATTATTACCGATTGGATGACAAGGGAAATATTTACAACCTGTCGCGTAACTACACCGAAAAAAATGGATGGTTTTCGAAAGAAGTGGTTTCTTACTCTTATAACATTATTGCCTTTACCGAAAATGGGGAGAAGAAAATTTCTTATGTGCTCGATGTGCCGCGCAAATTTATTACTGATATTTCATATAAAATTGACTCTGCGAGCAGTAAAATAATTGTGGCAGGTTTTTATACCAACGACCGCAAAAATTACGGCTTCGATGGCTGCTTTTATCAGCAACTTGATATTAAAACTAAAGAAGTTTTAGTTTCTTCGGTAAAGGACTTCGACATAAGTATTCTAACTGTAGGTATGACCGAAAAGGAAGCAGAACGCGCCAAGCGAAGAGACAACAGAGGTAAAGATTTGAATTTTGCCAGCTATGATTTAGACAAGCTTGTGCTGCGAAATGATGGTGGCGCAGTAATGATTTGCGAACAATATTATGTGATTGCTCATACAACTACCAATTCCAATGGGGGAACATCTACTTACTACACTTATCATTACAACAACTTACTTATTGTAAATATAACAGCCAAAGGAAACATCGAATGGGTATCGGCAATTCCAAAAGCAGCACATGAACGAGAGCCAGGTCGATACACTTCTTATGTTTCTATGGTAAAAGGTGATAAAATATATTTATTGTTCAACGATAATTTGAAAAACTATGGACGTGACATCAAAAAAGATGGAGTGCTCGAAGCAGAGTTCACCGGAAAAAACGGAATCATGACCATGGCAACGGTAAGTGCTGATGGTTCGGTTAAGCGCGAAAAATTATTTGAAACAGCAAATATAAGTGTAGTGCCAAGGCCTGTAGTTTCAAACCAAATAAATGACGATGAAATATTACTTATTGGCGATTATAAAAAAACCGACCAGTTTGCTATCATTAAATTCAAGTAATTTATTTGATTAATCAATTAAAAAAAAGCTGTCACCTGACAGCTTTTTTTATGATATAAAATTTATGATTCACCTTTTTTCATTTAACTGCCAATCATATTTGTAATAATCAATTTTGTAACCTTCCGGAATTTTCGTGTTTCGATATTGGTTTATGTAAGCGAGTATATTGTTACCGTTAGAAGTAAAATCTTTTTCATACCATTTAAATATTTCAGATATATGTACAGTTTGTTTTTCGTTATCAACGCGAATAAAAGTAGCATCGTTAATAGCTGATGTTGTAAGCATGTTCAATTGCGCATCAATTGTGGTGTACATAATGGCATTATCAGTAATTTTGGGGCAACCCATTGCTGCACATACCAATGCAAAGTGAATGCGCGCATCATGATACACCGGCCGTATTTTTTTGTTTTCAATATCGTTAAGAGATAAATTTTCGCCACCAATTGTAATTATTTTTTCATCAAAAAAATCTTTCACATCCATAGGTGATGCAATAGGGTAGTGCTGTATTACATTCCAAATCACGGCAACATTATAAGCATTAATGTAGAAAGATTTTTTCCTGGTGGCGCTGTAGTTATTGATGCTCACAAATTTTATTTCTGTTACAATATTGTTTAATGCATCGGGATTTTGCTTCACTGTTTTATAGTCTACCAATCCATTTGCTACGTATTTGCCAAAGAATGTTTGTGCATGATTGTTAAACTTTTGTAAACGGGTTTGTGCCATTCCAACATTGCACATACATACTAAGAGTAGCATTATCGCTGATTTATAAAGGTTCATCTACTTTGATTTTAAAATTGTAAAGCAAATGTAATGCCTTTTAAATTGTGCCATTGTCGGGTAGCATACAACATTCAAAACAATGTGTCGTTTAGGCTAACATAATCATGTTAATAACTAAAGTTATAGTAAAGACAGTTACCCTCGCGTACTTCTAATTTTGTTGAATTAAAATAACTTTAATAATGATCAATACAGTTCTATTGCAAGTAATGCAAAACACCGTGGCCAGCGATTCGTTGGGCACCACTCCGCCACCCGTTACCGAAACATCTATGCCTTACTTAGAGGTAGCAATGAAAGGTGGGCCCATCATGATTCCTATTGCACTATTGCTGCTTGTGGCGATATATATATTCTTCGAGCGTTTTTATACTATCCGAAAATCATCACACATCGATATGAATTTTATGAATCAAATTCGCGATTTTGTGCATAATGGAAATATAGAATCGGCAAAAAGCCTTTGCAAGAATACCCAATCACCTGTTGCGCGCATGATTGAAAAAGGGGTGATGCGTTTAGGCAGGCCTATTCGCGATATAGAGGGTGCCATCGAAAATGTGGGCAAACTCGAGATATATAAAATGGAAAAAAATCTCAGCATACTTGGTACCATTGCGGGTATTGCCCCCATGTTTGGTTTTCTAGGAACCATATTCGGTGTAATAAAAATCTTCTATCAAATATCGTTGCAAAACAGTTTGGAGATAAATACCATCTCGGGCGGACTGTACATTAAAATGATAACGAGTGCTGCCGGTTTGCTGGTAGGCATTTGTGCTTATGCTGCTTATCACTACCTTATTATTCTTATTGATCGTGTGGTAAACAAAATGGAAATTAATGCTGTAGAGTTTATCGATTTGCTTGAAGAACCTGTAAAATAAATAATCATGAAATTACAAAGGCGCAATCGCATTGCATCCGAAGTATACTCGCATTCACTAAACGATATCATGTTTTTCCTGTTATTGTTTTTTCTTATTGCTGCAACTATGGCCACACCCAATGTGTTGAAAATGTTGTTGCCAAACAGTAAGACAAGTTCGCAACAAGTGAAGCATCCTGTAACTATTGCTATATCCGAAGATTTGCAATATGCCGTAAATAGCCAGATAGTGCCGGTTGAGCAACTTGAAGCAACTATTGCAAATGCCATAGCAGGTCAGGTAGATCCTACTGCTATATTAAAAGTGGATAAAAATATTCAGGTGCAAAGCCTTGTCGATATTCTTGACATTGGCAACAGGTTGAAAATAAAAATGGTGTTGGCTACCAGCAAACCAAAACAAAATTAGAATGCTGACGATTGATTTTATGGAAATCATGTTTTCATATCATCATAAAACAAAAAAGTTATGGAAGCACAAATAAGAACTCGCACTTATATTTCGACAGCCATTGTTTATGGTATACTTATACTATTGCTATTTATACTAAAACTGTACACGGAGATACCACCGTTTGGTGGCGGAGGTGGAGGCGGAGGTAACCTTGGATATGTAGAACTTGCAAGCGGCAACATACAACCTATGAGCGAAGAAACTACCACAACGCCCAACCCTGTGGAGGAAACGGCAAAGCCAACTCCCGCAACTCCCGAAGAAATTATGACTCAAGAGAATGAGGAGTCGGCAAAAATTGAAGAGATACCCAAACCAAAGAAAGAAACCGAGAAACCGGTAGTAAAGAAAATAGAACCGGTAAAAACAGTTGTGCCCGAAAAAGTAGTAGTAAAAAAAGTGCCCGAGCGCAAGCCCGACCCCAATGCATTGTATCCGGGTAAAAGTAACAGCAGCACATCGCAGGGAACCGCCAATACAGGCAAAGGCGATCAAGGTACACCGGGCGGAAATCCTTTTGGTGGTTATGGCAAAGGCGATGGAAGTGGCGGTGGCAATGGTGGCGGCAAAGGCGATGGAATAGGCGATGGCACCGGAAACGGCACCGGTCCCGGTGGAGGTGGTAATGGAATAAAAGTAAATCTCACAAATCGTGAAGTACGATCTCGTCCACAGGTGTCCGACAATTCGCAGGAAACAGGAACTGTGGTAGTAGATATTACTGTAGATAAAAATGGCAATGTGGTAAGTGCAAGTCCAGGTGGACAAGGTTCTACCACCACATCAAAACATTTATACGAGCTATCGAAACTAAAAGCCAAAGAATATAAGTTCAACGCCAGTCCCGATGGCAGCGAATTACAGAAAGGCACTATTACTTTTGTTTATAAATATAAGAAGTAGGGTCAGGCTTTATTTTGAATGAATTAGGTTTCAAATTTTTACCTTTTTGAAACGTATAGGGTCATTGTTACTGAAGTGTTTTTTTTTAGTTTTTTAAAGTTCAAATGCTGTTTTTTTACCTCGAATGCCAATCGTGCAATTTTATAATACCATGAATGTGGTTTTCAACTTCTTCTAGTGTCACCTATTAGAATATTTATAATTCTGAAAGATATTATCAATCAACATTTTCCTTTTATTTGCAGCACCTTTACTTAAAACTTTTTTATGTCATCATTTAATAGCACTTTAGAATATCTTTTTGCTCAACTTCCTATGTACCACAGAATAGGCGAGGCTGCATACAAAGCCAACCTCGATAACACGCAACGTATAATGGAAGTGTTGCAGCACCCACATCAAAATTTTTTAACTGTACACATTGCCGGTACAAATGGCAAAGGCAGCGTGTCGCATAGCCTTGCTTCCATATTGCAACAGGCGGGTTATAAAACAGGATTGTATACTTCGCCCCACTTAAAAGATTTTCGCGAGCGTATTCGTATCGATGGAAAAATGATTGACAAAAAATACGTAACCGATTTCGTGCAAAAAAATAAACAAGAGTTAGAAACCATAAAGCCATCATTTTTTGAATGGACTGTTGGTTTGGCATTCCAATATTTTAAAGATAAAAATGTCGATATCGCTATTATCGAAACCGGGCTTGGTGGCAGGTTAGATTCTACTAATGTGATAACGCCCGTTTTATCGGTGATCACAAATATTTCTTTAGACCATATAAATTTGCTTGGCAATACCGTTGCAAAAATCGCACGCGAAAAAGCCGGAATTATTAAACCCGGTGTTCCTGTTGTAATAGGTGAACATGACGAAGCTACAGCGAAAATATTCGAACAGTTTGCCAGAAAAAATAAGGCTCCAATTGTTTTTGCATCACAAAATTTTACGGTCCGTAAATCCATTACAAAAATAAAAAGCGGAACTACGCTGAAGCTTGATGTGAATAAAGGAAAGAAAAAATTGTATGAAAAGTTGCAGCTCGATCTCACCGGTGATTATCAATTGAAAAATGTATGCACTGTTTTGCAAAGTGTTGAAGTGCTGCAAGAGTTTTTCAAAATAAAGCCTCGCGATATTTATGCAGGACTTAAAAGTGTTTCTGCTTCAACAGGCTTGCAGGGCCGATGGCAAGTGATTGCCGGCAAGCCAATGACTGTTTGCGATACAGCTCATAATGTTGCCGGCATTGTGATGATATTGAAACAAATTGAACAAAACAAATTCAAACAATTGCATATAGTGATTGGCATGGTCAACGATAAAGATATAGCATCTATTCTGAAAATAATGCCCCCAAATGCAACCTATTATTTTTGCAAACCCAATATTCCCCGGGGCCTTGATGCAGAGCAATTGCTAATAAAAGCGCAAGCATTTAATTTGAAAGGTAAAGCTTATCGAACAGTAAAATTAGCTTACAATGCTGCGAGAAAAAGTGCATCGCAACAAGATTTTATTTTTATTGGTGGCAGCACTTTTGTTGTGGCAGAAGTGATATAAAAGTGGTCGCGAAATTATTTCGATACATTTATCACGTCTTCGAAAAAACGGTGCTGTTTTAAATCGAAATGGTTGCCTTTGGCCATTACATGCACCACAAGATTTTCGATGCTTATAGGTGAACCATATTGTACATCGGCAATATTGGTGTACTTAATATTGTGACCATCAATGATTATTACCAACCCCGAACCAATGGCCTCCATCAATGTTCCTTCTGTAATGAGCAGTCCCGTATCTTCGCCCAAGCCAATTCCGATGCACGATGGATTGCTGGCAACAGCTTCGGCCAATCGACCAAACCGGCCGCGCTTTACAAAATGTGTATCGATTATTACATCCTTAATCAAGCCCAAACCTGTTGTAAGTTTTACTTCTCCTTTCAAAAGTGCTTCGCTGCTGCTGCCCTGATATATCATTGTATTACTCATGGCCATGGCACCGGCACTTGTACCGGCAATCAACATTTTTTCTTCTTCCATGTAGCGATGCATCAGTATTTTATGAATCTCGGTTCCTCCAATTATTGTTGATAAACGCAATTGATTTCCACCGGTAAGCATAACAGTATCACATGTCTTTATGCGTTCTATAAATTCAGGATTTTGGGTGTCCTCACGTTTTTTGATATGCATTATTTGAACATTTTTGCATCCCAATTTGCCAAACGCTTTCAAATAGCCTTCACCAACTTCTTCGGGAATAGACGATGCTGTGGTTATCACTTCAATGTGTTTTTCGCCACCGCCTGTTTCAAGTACAATACGCTGAAGTATCTGCAACTCGAAAAAATTCAAATTGTTTTTTAATGTAAAATTCGGCTCTGCTTCGGTGCCTTTATCTTCTGCCCCCCCAATAGAAATAAGTTTGCCCTTAGGTAATTCCATATAAAAAATATTGATGGATACATTAATTCATTGTTGCGCAAATTTAAAGTTTTCGGTAAAACGAATGTTAATATTCTCGCATTTTATTAACACAAAAAAAGCCCTGCAGATTATTCATCGCGCAGGGCTACTATTAAGGGGCAGAAATCTTTATCGCACAATTGTGAATCTCTTGTTTATCGATTTATCGTTAACGCTCATTTTACAAATATACATACCGGCAGGCAATTCGGCAACACTTACTTTCATGCTGCCTTCGCCATACAAACTGGCAATATTTTTTGTTTGAACTATGCGGCCTTGCATATCGCAAATTTCCAAAGTAATATTGTTGATGATTGTTGAGGTGTTGTAATTTATATTCACAAAATTTTGTGCCGGGTTAGGAAACATATTTCCAAAAACTGTGGCCAAAGGATTTTGTTCTGCAATGCCAACTGTCGGGTCCGAAACCTTTATGTTGATGATAAAATCTTCGTCTTCGCGACTACGATAAATAGACCACGAACCACCAAGTACTTCGAATGAACGATTCGAAATTGGGCGTGTTACATTTTGTCCAATTGAAATTCCATTACCACCCATTTCCCACATTACATAAACCGAACCCGAAGTTTTTATTATTGGATTGGTTAACTGTACTGTTGTATATGTGCCAACCTGCACACTAAAAGGATCAACCCACACCGAATCGAGTTGAGTGAGTGGTGTTCCACCAACGCCATCATCGTCAATTATTTTTAATGCCATACCCTCAGGAGTTGGATTGGCAACTACTAATGCACGTATCTCATCTATCTGGATAGGAAAATATGGCAAGGGAAATTGCATACCAACGCCTTCACCGGGGCCACCGCCATTCCAACTTAACCCTACGCCACCTACAGAGCCATCGTCAAACGATAACCATTGGCTTGCAGTGGTGGAATCAATGACTACAAATTCGCAGGTATCTTTATTATTTGATGGTACCAAATCGTTTGCTAATTGTGTATTGGTAATCATACTGAAAGTACCTGTTGTATTGTGATTCCAAGTATTATTGGGATAAGTTAATATTTGACTTTGACCCGGAATTAAAGTATCGGTAGTGGCAGTACCGGCAACCACTTGTGAGAATCCTGATTTTATTTCTGATAAAACACTGAAAGGGGCAAGTACGGTATTGCCATAATTTCGGATGTTCGATTTCATTTCATATGGTGTTCCATTCTTTGTTAAAAATCTTCCGCCCGAAGAAACATTATCAACCCAATCGCATGTAGCATCTATAGCTGTATACGTTACTGTTGATGGAGGATAAAACTTTATAGAATAACTTGCTACCGGATAAATATCATGCGAATGCATAAGCCCTATATTGCCTGAATTGTTCTCGATGCCAACTGTTAAAAAATCGGCAAAAAGGCCATTGTATACTCCTTGTTGGTCTTGATATTGAAATGTGATAGAACTATCTAACGCACTCAAAATAATCTGAAATGTATTCGAGCCATCATACAAAAGACTGGCATCCCAAAATGGAACATTTATATATGATACAATTAATGTATCGTTGCCCGGGCTTTTCCAAAAATAGCATTCACCGGGATTACCGGCATCGGCAAAACTTAAATCGCTGCCAAAAGCAGCAATATAATTATTTAGCTTACTCGGCTGTGGAATAGGAGGAAATGGAACAGCCATATTTCCATTGTTAAAAGAAATGTAGCCATTGGACCCAATACGAAACTCATCAACATCATACCAATAATAATGAAAATTGAAGCCCATGGGAAACGGACCCACCACATTATCATCTGCCAACAATTTTACAGAATTTACAAATGGTAAATTTGTAATATCAATCCAATTATATGGCTGACCATTTGGGTCGTTACTATCGCGCCAGGTGTAGCCGTATGCATCGGGGCCACCATTAGTTTGGGCTTTTAAACTGAATAAAGCCAAACAGAATAAAGACAGAATTAGTAGTTTTTTTCTCATATGATTTTTGTTTAATAGTTTTTCGAGTTGAAAAGTACGTATAATATTTATATTGCCAAACAATAATTCTAAAACAAAAAAAATATTTTGACAAACGCTATGTGTAAATTAATTTTCATGCTTATACTTGCTGCAATGTTTCAGTCGTGTGCGCCATCTACTACCATTTTTTTTGTTCGCCATTGCGAGAAGGAGTCTGCCATGCCAAATGCTGACCTTAATGCTAAAGGGCGATTACGGGCACAACAATTAGCACACACATTACAAAATGTAAAATTTGCAAAAAATTTATTCCACCAATGTACCTCGTGCAGCAAGCACTGCTGAGCCTCTGCGACTTTTAAATAATATTGACAGTGTTGTGTACAATTATCACGATACATTGTACATGGCAAAAATATTGAGCGAAGATTACGAAGCAAAAAATGTAATGGTAGTAGGCCACAGCGATAATATTCCTGCAATGATTCGTAACCTTGGTGGCACCATGCCTTATCACGAAATACCTCTAGATGAGTTCGATAATTTATTTGTTGTAGTTGTTCAAAAAAGGCAGCCAACAAAAGTGATGCATTTGAAATATGGGGAGTAATCTTTAACTGAGTATCCAATATCCTTGTTTCATTTACGCTCTTTTTTATTTACTCGCTACGTATACACTCACCGTTAACATCTAAGAATACACCCCAAACCCACCGACACTACGGTCGGTGCAGGCCTACAAGAGACTTACCTGCACTGCGCTGGGCTTTTGGTGTCATTTGGTTTTTGTTTTTTACAAAGCTGTTCAATTTATTTTTCTAAAAACTTTAAAGATGCGAATGGGCAAGGCCCTAAGTGGGGATTTAGGGGTTTTGCGACTTACCGGCTACTCCAACTTAACCACTTTCACACTCCCCTCACCACTCCGCCACCTCATCTTACAAAAGTAAACCCCTGCACTAAGAGTAGAAATATCCACCGTCTTATACTGACTCCACTGACTAACCCGCTCCCTACGTATACACTCACCGTTAACATCATATATCTCCAACCAACCCACATCTTTATCAGGTGGAAACCACAATGTAAATTTATCATGCGTAGGATTACCAAACACTGTAACTTTCTTAACCTTCCCACTTTCTAAACTTTCATAACCCAAGTTATTGCACAACCCATTTGCCCCCAAAAAAAAGTTAGGATGATTGGGAATGGTATTGAAATAAAACGAAGGTACCATCAAACCATGTTGTATTACATTACATGCAAGCCCGGGGCTATCCGGCTGGTCTATGATGTGATAGTAACGGGTGCCGTTGCCTGTGGTAATATATATTTTACCATCAGGGGCAAGTTGTGGGTAACATAGATACGTGCCTAATCCTGGAACAGTATCCCAAAAACCATCATAAGATGCAACCGTAATTTTACTACTTTGTAAATTAGTTATATTACAATCATACTGGAATATATCTGTTATATTACATACATACACAAATTGTGAATTTGGTGAAAATTCTACACCTACATTACCAACAATAAACGGAACGGTATCGTTACGCCAATTACTTAATAGTCCGCTACAGCGGTCAAAATCAAATACATCTAAATCTGTATTATTGCGATAGTGGTAGTACGCATATCGAGTACCATCAGGAGAAAATTTTGCTTGGCCTGCATCCCAATCTCTTATGCTTCCTATCGATTGGTAAAATGGGCCATCAATACCATAAGGTGTAACCAATATTTTTATAAACGTATTGGTATATGCTTTATGCACAATTATCCACCAATCGCGACCATTACCATGTTTGGTTGCTGCTATTTTACCCCCATTCATAATGTCTGTAATAGCAATATTGTTTTTAGATATAACCTCACCCAAACCATTATTAGTTGAAATATCAATTACTGAGTAATAAAGAAAATGGGATTCTGTAAAGTCAGGTGGATTATCAACTGTTGAATGGAATAAATAATATAACGAATCTGAACCTGGTTTCTGAATCGCTAATGCTGCCTGCGGAATTAAAAAACCACCAGCTCCAATAGCAAAAGTGTGATAGGCACCGGGATTTATGTTATCTCCATTAACCATTGTATCATTGGATGCATCTGCAATATATAATCCATTAGTGTAAAATAACATATTCCCACTATTATCACATATTGAGGCATTTGTATGATTGAAATTCATTGGTAAACTATCATAAGCACAACTTGGTATGCCACTACTAAAATCGATTAAATTTATTCCGTGTGGTTTACCTATATATGAATAATAGCCCCCAATCCATAAATTATTTATTCCTTGCGCCTTCAATGTATTGCTGCAAAGCAATAAGAATGCAAATAATATTGCTCTCATCATTAATGTACTATTACAAGTTTGCCATTGGTTTTTACAATGTCATTACAGCTTATTTTATAAGCATAAACACCACAGTTTATTTCTTTTGTTGGCAGTGTAAGTAAACCATTTTTATTGTCTAGAAACCATGAGGTAATTTCACGGCCATAACCGTCATACAGTGTAAATAACATTGTACAATCTGATGTATAAGGATAAGCTATATTAATGGCATCGTTGGCAGGATTAGGAAATACAATAAACCTGCTTGCATCAATATTTTCTACTTGCGCTTGCTGGCCTTGGCGCAATGTGATGCCCACGGCATTGCATATTTCGCGGTCGTTGTAGGTGTACGTTTCATCTACCATAAATAACAATGACCTTGCACGAAAAACAACTGCACCACCTGCTAAAGGGCATTGATTCGCGATATATATCAACGTGTTAATTTGGTCTTGAGTAAATTGGTAATTGCCTTGCAAAATTGTGCCTGCATATATTTCTTCATACAGTTTTTCGTTTGTCTCTATTTCATTTTGTGCACTAAGTGCATCGGCCATGTCGGCTATATCTTCGCCTTTTGCATACTTTATATTATTCTCATAAGCTGTTATGCTGTCCATATAAACTTGTTTCATCATTCGTTGCATTTGCAATAGTTGCAGGTAGCTCAATACAGTTGTTACGTTTAAGTTGCTATCCAATTTGTTGCCAATTTCGGTAAGTTTAATAGCTATATCCTTGCTTATGTTTTTAGCCAGGCTGTCGTTATAAGTAAGCTCCCAATTTGCAATGCTATCCGTTTTATACCAATCATTCTTTTCATTATCCAGGGTATATAAACTGCCCATATATCCTGCTGTTGCTTCGTTGTATATTGCTTGTACCAAGCTATCGGCAAGCAAGGCTGCATTATTTTCGGCTTTGCGGAATATACTGTTTTTAATCATCCAAGCTAATTCATCACTATATGCCGCCCCAACATACTCACCTTTCAAGTAAACATCGTCTATTTCATCTAACTCATTACTTATTTTTGCGAAAACAAAGTTATCCATACAATAATCAACCATATTGTTTTGGGCATTTGGGTTACATGCACTATCATTATTTACACCAAAAACAGGCTTGAACCAGTTAGGAGGCGAACAATCCGGCAGTAAAGTAAAATGCGTTGTGTTGAAATGAACGAAAATATTTAACGCAGGGTCATCATGTAAAGTCTGTTTTATATAACTATTTGCAGGTAGCATCCATTTGTTACCGGTTTCTATTTGGTTACCTATAAGTGCATGCAAGGTATAATGCAAGCCATAAGAATGATGGTTAAATTCGTTAGTTTTTATTTCCGCTTTGTATTGTGTGCTATTTGGAGATGCCATAACAAGAACACCATTTTCGGTTTTGTCGGTGTAGTTGCAAGCTATGGTTACACCGTTGCACATAAAAGAAGTGATAGCACTTTGGTCGATGTTGCCATACACAGCATTGCCTTCTATATGGTTACAGCCTATAGTTGCAGACTCGCCATCTTTTACCAATATTCCATTTTTGTTTGTATTGTTATCGGTAAGCGTAATGTAATTATTTGCAATACTCCATCTGTTTGCAGACATCATGTCTATACCATTGTATGCAGAGTTTGCACCTAATCTGTGTGTGATATTATTATCTGTAATGTATGATAAAGTATTTGCTCCTTTGCCATTGGCTTCATAAACACGCACTCCTGCATATTGTGCCCAATAATTATCGCCAAACGTGATGGTGTTGTTATGCACAGCAAGCTTTGATGCGCCATCATTTTGCAATAGTTGCATGCCATCGTGCTGCGCATCAATAGTGTTGTCGTACACCTGCATATTGCAGCCTTGCCCAGCTGTAATTCGGTATCCTTTTGCAACATTTGTCATATTATTTTGCGAAGATTCTATATTCATTCTATCTGCAAATATTGCATAAATGCAGTTTTCAAAACTGAAATTGCCTTGTTTGCCAAGTCCGGTTTGTTGTAATTGAGAATAGGTATGGCCGCTTTGGCAATAGATGCCACTTCCGTTATAGTCTACATTAAAAAATCCTTTGGTAAAGCTGCTATATTGATTGCTGTATGGAGCAATATTGTGAAACCAGCAATCGCGAGGATTTAAATTACTGCGATAGGAAATTATTCCATTGCTCAAACCATCGAAACCATTGAAGGTGCAAAGTTGGAAATCGGCCGAGTTGATGAGTATGCCTGCAAGCGGTTTTACAAGTGCTGCTGGTGTTTGACTAGCATAGTTTGTAGCTAATGGTGCTGTGGATTTAAAAATACAATTATCTACTATCAATAGGTTTTGGTTCATTGCATCTACTTGTGCTGATACTGGCACTGGAATATAAATGCTTACAAAATTATTGTTGAAATTGCATTGTTGAAACATGCCAAAGCAATAGTCATTTAATGTGATGCCATATTGCGCATCTTCAACTATGCAATTTGTCATACTTAGCATGCAGCCTGTATTGTTGGCATTGTACGTTTGTGTAATACCTTTCCACATTTTATTGCAAGCACTCAAAGTACAATTTTTCATGGTTAAGATTTTATATTCCGGCAATATTATTTCGGCACCAGCACCCATAATAAAAGTTTTATTGGCAAACGAAAAATTGTTTACAGGATTATCTAAATATAAAGTTCCTCTTATGAGTACAGTATTATTATTCAGTGCGGCCGCCACCGCAGCATTGCTCATGTATGATACCGATTGCACATTGGTGCCTATAACACCAATTCCAGTTGCATCGCAATCTGTCAGCAGCAAAACATTTGCAGTATCGCTTTGGCCTGTACTTAATGTCGCAGTATTCATAATATTGCCTAATTGTGTGCCAGTAGTATATAACACTCCAACTGTCCAGGTTAATGGTTGGCCAAAACCACCAAAAAGAGAATTATTTATCGTTAGTGGAAAAGGATTACCAGTTACAGTTTGAAAAGGATTAACCAAAAGTGGGTCGTTTATAGTAACGGTACCAGTGGTAGTTGAGCCATTAAAGCTTGTAACTGTTATTGTATACGTTACAGTTTCTTGATTGATAACTGCACTGCCTGGGTTTGCAGATTTTACAATAGTGTAGCAATCGGTGCAGAGGCTGGGCACATCAATATCTCGTGGCACTGGCAAAAAGTTAGCCTTAGCATCTTTAGGGTCGCCACAGTAATTAAGGTAATTAAAAGTAATATTTGGTGGTGCAAGTGGCGATATACTGTTGCAATTAATTTCGTATACTAAGTTTACACTAAAGCATGCGCCATTTATTAAGTATAATCCGGTTTGGTCAATTAATCCCAAATTAGTTAAGGCGGCATTTACATCAGTGGTCGAAATAATATTATTTACAGGTGTTACCGACTGTGAGGAGCCACCGCTACAATCGGTAATAGTACACCCTGTGATATTAAAAGTGCCGTTTAGTGTATTGAGTACTATATCTTGCGGAAACACTGCATTGTTGGCCGATAAATTTGTGAAATCAGCCGCCAAGATATTGTTTGTGCTACATAAAGTAAAGGTGCTGTTTGGATTATGTAGTGTGACTAATATTTGTGTGCTAACATTGTGCAGTGTACAAATACTTGTAGAAGGACTGGCACAAACTGTGTTTGGTGTCGTAACACAAGCCCACCTTGCACTAAAAGGGATTACTAAACTGGACGATGTAAAACAAGGTGCATAATCTGCTTCGAAAGTTCCAGTAAAACTTTTATTCGTTTCTAAAAACCCTAAATTAAATTCATTGTTAATACCGAGTGTTGGAAATACTGTCAAAGCTATGTTATCATAATACAATTGAGTTAAAACAATATTGTTAAAATGCGTAGTCATTGTTAATGGCATGGTCAAAAAAACAAGGTCTGCATTGGAAATATTATTCTGCGGATTTTGAGCATTGGTTATTGTAAATGTCCATGTTACTTTTTTGGTATTTATATTTATTATGGGAGGAAGTATATTTAAAACTACATTTGGATTTACAGCATTCCAGTGATTTTTGTCAATTGAGGTGATATTGTTATTGTCATAGTTTAGAATGCACAAAGTAGTGGGATTGCTTTCAACAAAATTAACGTTTACATCAGCATCATTATAGTTATAAACAGGATTTGTCATTGTACAAGCCTTTTGTGCAAAAAACACATCAGTAATGATTGTGCTGCGTTGGTCTGTAACGTATGGGTCGCTGAAATTTGCCCCTTCTGCTGCAATTTTATATTTCGCAAAAAAATCATTTGTGCCCAAATTATTTGCTTTGGTTATTTGTATAGTATTGGTTGTTACGCTGCATTTGGCAGCTATAGCATTTGAATAATTACCAATGGGGACAAAAGCTCTAAATTGGGCTGATGTAAAATTATAATCCGCGGCCAAGGCTGGCAGAGTAAAATCCCAAACAGATTCCTCGAAGTTTGGAGGCCTTACTTCAAAGCCAAAGCAGTCGTTGGTGAAATCGCCAAGGGTACATTCTGTTGTGGTTGTTAAATAGGGGTTACATCCATTGTTAAAGTATTCTGTGCTAGCATGAACACCACTCGATATAAAATATAATTTGCTGCCATATACTTCACATTTGAATTTGTAGGCATTGGCAAAATTTTTGACCTATTGGAAGTGCACTGGTATTACTACATACACTATTGAAGGTACAAGCGCTAGTCCAAGCCCAATTAAAAGGACTCCAACATGATTCTGTTTTGGTATTTGGCATTTTAGGATAGTTGGAAGGGTCTAATGCATCGGCAAAAGTAAGTTTAGTGCCTATCATGTACGCATCGTTTTCTATGGCCGCTGTTGTAATAACATTGGAGCCGTTTGCATCCGTAACAATATTGCCACAAACACGGTAGCGAACTACCAATCGGTATCGTTCATCGACATCATATTTATAAGGATTAGAAAACGAGTTATGATAGGTGGTGCTATTACCATTTGCTTGTGCGAAAAATTGATTTGGATTGGTTTTCCCAGATGCTATATCAAAATCATTTATCGAAAATAAATAGTTGCGGCTTGCATCATTAGTGGTAGTGCCATCCCATTCAAATAAACTGCTGATTCCATTTGCTGTAATATCATTCACATGCATTTCGAATTTTGTTGTATAGCCCACATAATTTTCAAAATTGTCGCAATCTGCACAATCGGTATTTGCAATATTTTTATCATCAATGTAAAAATCAAATCCTGTAACGTTTACGTCCATCATTCCTCCTCCAGCATTAGGTATTTTACGCAGTATTTGTAGGCATCTAAGAAAAGATTGTTTACATATCATTTCATCGTATTTGTAGCCCCCTTTTGTGGGATCACCATCTTGCAAAAAAGACACAAAATGATCTTCCAATTCATCGCCATGAGCGGCTATGCTGTGTGTCATCAAATCGTAGTTTGGGTAATTTGCTTTGCCTTTTGCAATTGTAGGCTCATACTTTATTAATTCTGTTGCATTCGAAGAGTTTAAATCTGCCAATTGATTATTGTTTGCGTCCTTATACCCCATAGTTTTTTTTCTAATATAATATGCTTTAGTTATCAATCCTACACCGTAACATCCTGGACAGTTAATTAATATATCATCCTCTACTTTTTTTAAAGGCAGCCAACACAATGAAGGGTCAGTATAATTGCCTGAATTAAATGCAGTTGGATTGTTTCCTGTACCACAATTACCTAACAAACTAAATTGAATTTTGTATCCACCTGAATTAGATCCGTTTACATAATGTGATAATGGTAGTTCACAACACGGAAACATGTTAAACTTAAAAGCACAATTATCAATAAAGTCGATTGGGTTTTTAGTGCCTGCCAAAAAATTTAGGTCGGCCATTAAATCGCCAAGTCTATAAAAAAATAAATAGGTGTGCTCTTCATCACAATTCAAATTATTTTGAAGTGCTATCTTGAATTGTGGCGCCCACTTAATATTTCCACTTATAAAATAAGGTGTAAAATCGTATTTAGGGTCATAAGCAGAAAACTGGTTTAATAAATCCATTTGCAAGCCAGATTCGCAATTAATAGCAACACGTATGTAGGCATTTTGCAGCAATGGGCTGTTGATATAGTCAGGTTTTTTGCTTCCGTCTAACAAGCCTTGGTATCCAAGCGCTTGCAAATCATATTCATCAACAGTTGTAATGTTACCTATCAAATCGTTTACAGTTATGACATTTGGAATTGATAGAGCAGTAACTGAAGAACAATTTGTGCTAGTATATTCATTATCGGGAAACACAATAATATTACTCAATGTGGGCATAAATGTGGTTTTCATTTCAATGTCGGGTGGCACTCCATTATTATTCCAATGTGTGCTTATACCGGGAAAAATAATATTATCGGGCGCACCATTTGCATCTACAGCTTTTAGCGCAATATTTTGATTTGGCGAGCATATTCCTTGCGGCTGAATGTCCAAATAAAAGCGGTTGTAATTTTTGGGTATGCCAAACAAATAATCGAACTGGCTAAAGTCACCTGTACAGCATTTTCGCGTTTCAAATTTAATATTAATGGTTTCTCCAGGTGCTAAATCTTCTATTTGAAATTCGAAACCCGAAATTGCATTTGTTGGAAATAATTGGTCTTTACATGCAGTGTGGAGGCCATTATAAGTAAAGGTTTTAAAATCATGTAAATTGGTGTTAGTGGTCGTAATAAAATCGGGATCTAATCCTCCTTTGCCATCCATCAGGGTTAGGTTATCTGCACTGCCTTCATTAATTATTATACGCAAATGTTTCGCAGTAATTTTACTATTGGTGGGATTTGTTATTTTATATTCCCAATGTAAAGAGTTACTGGGGCAACTAACATCATAAGGTTGCTCGTAAAGGGCTTTTTCAGGTAGAAAGTTTGCCCAATTAATTGTAGAGTTTTCATCCATTGGCGAAATTCGTGTGTACAGAATAGTTGGCTCCACATTTTCAAAATTTATATATGTGGTAATAATTTCATCGCACTGAGTACAAAAAATTATAGGACTATAAGTTGATGCATCGCAACCGTATGCAAGTGTGGCAGCAATATCTGTGTTTGCACAACTGCCGGCACATTCATTCATTACAATGGTTGCTTCTATTCTTAATGTTCCGGTTGATGTTCCAGAGAGAGCAATAGGCGTTACCGTATTTAGTTGTAAAATGTTTGCGCTTCCATTATTTAAAAAATACTCAAGTGTTGTAATGGTGAATAATGTTGAACTACAATTATTTACAATATTCCAATTAAGGGCAATATCAGCACCTGCTGGACCTGCAACGTAATCGTAATTAAAAATTAAAGTTTGAGTTTCCTTATAGCCAATGTTAATTGATGTAGGAAATAGGTTTTGACTATATTTTATTTGTGTTTGTTCTATTGCCATGCACCCCACCAAACTCAAAGAGTTAAGATTATCATCAAACCATTCATGATTCACAAAAAAGTTTCCTCCATTGTTTCTAATATAATTTGATAGTGCACAATCTAAACGTAGCAAAACTTGAAATGTAATTTGACTTGTGGCTGCTTGTGTAAAATAATATTTATTGCTTATATGTGTCATTCCCACATTTGCAGTTAAAACAGTAATATCAAAAGGCAGTTGTGTTGAAGAATTGTTTCCACCTGTACATTCGGGAAATTGGCTCCCATTGGGGAAAATAATATTGGTTCCATCTGTTATTGACAAATCTAAACTCCAAGTTGTTTCTCCTGCAGCAATTGTAACTTCAAGTACTCTACCACCTGCATTGCAAATTCCGATAGTGCCTGAAGGTGTGCAATTAATTTGTTGCGGGGGGGGGCGCCAGCGCAGTTAGCAATTTTATTTATTCCCAAAAATTGCCCAATAAAAAAAACGAATAAGGCGATAGATTTTCTCATAGTATTATTTATTAAATTGTTTAAAATATAAATCGAAACAGCATGGGCTGTATTTTTTCAAATCAATGAATAATGCGGAAATTTAAAATTGGCATCCCAACAATAAATTCAAAACCCAACACTCACAGGTATTCGTGGAATAGGATGTTCGCAGTTCGTATGGTTCGCAGTTCAAGAATACTCAATGTGAAATGCTCACCATTATTGTTGCTGTGACACGCTCAACATGAAGTTAATCATGAAACTCAGCATTCCTATTCAAAGTTTATTCGCGGCAGAGATGCTTCGTGGTTCGTGAATACTCAATATACACCTCAACGTTTCAATTTGGTGTGCTGGATAATTCGAATGCCAAAGTAAACAGAAGGATTGACATATTAAACAGTTTTTGAAAATAAATATTCCATATCAATTTTTATAATTTTAAAATTTCAGTATAAAATTCAACAATAAAAATAGACAACAATAAAATCTATAACATGTGAAACCAAAAACAAAATTCTAAATTTGCAAAATTGATCGCAACAAAAAAAAACAATATAAATATGAAAGGTGGAGAGTTTTTGATTAAGGATAGCCGTGCCGAGGATTTGTTTATTCCCGAGGAAATGAATGAAGAGCACCGTATGATGGCCGATATGGCGAATGATTTTTTGGATAAAGAAGTTACTCCCTACCTCGACCGTATAGATGCGCAAGAAGAAGGCCTCATGCAAAGTATATTGGACAAGGCCGGAGCACTGGGTTTACTAAGTGTATCGTTGCCTGAGGAATATGGAGGCCTTGGTAAGGATTTTACAACGGGTATGTTGATTACCGAAGCGCTTGGTGCAGGTCATTCGTTTTCGGTTGCTATGGCTGCACATACAGGTATTGGCACCTTGCCCATTTTATATTATGGTACCGATGCACAGAAGAAAAAATATTTGCCCAAGCTTGCAACAGGTGAATGGAAAGCCTCGTATTGCCTTACCGAACCCGGTTCGGGGAGTGATGCACTGGCCGCAAAAACAAAAGCAATATTAGAAAGCGATGGAAAAAATTATGTGCTCAATGGACAAAAAATGTGGATTACCAATGCGGGCTTTGCCGATTTGTTTATTGTGTTTGCACAAATTGATGGCGATAAATTTACAGGCTTTATTGTTGAGAAAAATGCCGTTGGTTTATCGTTAGGCAACGAAGAACATAAGATGGGAATAAAAGGCTCGTCAACACGGCAAGTGTTTTTTAGTGATTGTAAAGTACCTGCCGAAAATGTGCTGGGCGAAATTGGCAAAGGTCATCTCATTGCTTTTAATATTTTAAACATTGGTCGTGCAAAGCTTGCTGCTGCGGCACTTGGCGCATCAAAAAAAGTTTGCTCTACATCTATTGCCTATGCTCTTGGTCGCGAGCAATTCAAAATCCCTATTGCAAAATTTGGTGCCATACGTTATAAACTTGCCGAACAAGCCATTCGTGTTTTTGCTTGTGAAAGTGCCATGTTTCGCATTAGCGATTATATTGATGAAAAAGAAAAGGCATTGATTGCCGAAGGGAAAAATTTTTCGCAGGCTTTGCTTGGTGCTGCCGAAGAATATGCTGTGGAATGTGCAATGCTAAAAGTGTATGGCAGCGAAACGCTGGATTATGTAGTGGACGAAGGGGTACAAATTTTTGGCGGTTATGGTTTCAGTGCCGACTATCCTATGGACCGTGCTTACCGTGATTCGCGCATCAACCGGATATTTGAAGGCACCAACGAAATTAATCGCTTGCTTACTGTCGATATGTTGTTGAAGCGCGCCATGAAAGGCCAACTCGACCTTATGACTCCAGCCATGAATGTGCAAAAAGAATTGATGGAAATTCCTGATACGTCTGAAGGCGATGCCTCGCAGCCTTTCTTTGCTGAGTACAAAGCAATTGCAAATTTCAAAAAAGCTACATTGATGGTTGCCGGTGCGGCAGTACAAAAATTTATGATGCAGCTTGCTAAGGAACAGGAGATACTGATGAATGTTGCCGATATGGCTATCAATTTATTTGTGGCCGAATCTACATTGCTACGTATACACAGACTGTTACAACTCAAGGGAAACGATGCTGTAACTGTTCATACGCAAATGTTGCAGGTGCTGATGAATGACACGGCCGATAGAATAAATATTGCAGGAAAAAATGCCATACAATCATTTGCCGAGGGCGATGAAATGCGCATGATGATGCTTGGCCTTAAGCGATTTACAAAAGTGAATTTGGTAAACACCCGCGATGGAAGACGTGCAGTAGCAAAGGCATTGACCGACAACGGCAAATATTGTTTTTAATATTTTATGACGCTCCCTGTTCCCGATTTTATTATAAAGCTACAACATGCTTTAACTTTTCCATTACCCGGGATAGAAGCGCATAAAGAAATGGTGCCGGTTGGTCGTGTGGCTTATGAACAACTTCAAAATCAAATTGAAGAATATAGAAAAGGTGCGGTGCTTATTCATTTGTGTTTTGATAATGATGAATGGAAAGTTATTTTTATCCAACGCAGTACTTATGACGGTGTACATTCAGCACAGATGGCTTTTCCCGGTGGCAAGTATGACGACAGCGATGGCACATTTCAAAATACAGCAATGCGCGAAGCATATGAAGAGGTTCAACTGCATGCACACCAAATAAATTTTATTGGTGCACTATCTGTGTTGCATATTCCCGTGAGTAGATTTACGGTTTATCCTTTTGTATCGTGGCAACATGGTATGCCCAATTTAGTGCCCGATGTAAACGAAGTCACAAGCATTCACATACTTCCCCTTGCTGATTTTTATAATGATAACAATCGCATAGAAACCGAAGTTATATTACAACAGGGTGTAAAAAAAAATGTACAGGCATTCAATATTCAAAACAATATTATATGGGGCGCCACAGCTATGATAATGCATGAGTTTGTTACGATAGTGAAAGGTTTAAAGGTTCAATAGTTTAGTGGTTCAATAGTTCAAGAGTTTAATAGTTCAAAGTTTAATAGTTCAAAAAAGTTCAAGGGTTTAAAGTTCAAGGTTCAAAAGTTCTATATGGCATGAGAGACACTGAAATTAATTCAAACGAAGAACAAGGCTCTCCCCAAACGAAACTAAGAACGAAGAACAATCCTCTCCGCAAACGAAACGAAGAACGAAGAACAATCCTCTCCGCAAACGAAACGAAGAACGAAGAACATGGCTCTCCGCAAACGAAACGAAGAACGAAGAACAATCCTCTCCGCAAACGAAACTAAGAACTAAAAGAAATGAAAGCAATAATATTCGACATGGATGGTGTACTTATCGACAGTGAGCCTCTGTGGCGCAAAGCCATGATTGCAAAATTCAATGCTGTGGGTTTACCTTTCGATGATGATCGTTGTATGCAAACAACCGGTCTTCGAATAGATGAAGTAACACAACATTGGTACAACTTATTTCCATGGCCAAATGTGACTCCACACCAACTTGCAATGGATGTAATTGATGAAATGATAAGACTCATAAACATTGAAGGCGAGGCAATGCCAGGGGTGTATGAGACTTTAAAAATGTTACATTCTGCAAACTGTAAAATTGGTTTGGCTTCATCGAGTTCTATGGTATTGATAAAAGCAGTGATAGAAAAGTTAGAAATTAAAGAGTACTTCGATGCGATACATTCTGCCGAATTTGAAAAGTATGGAAAGCCTCATCCCGATGTATATATACATACAGCAAATTTATTAAACACACCGCTCCGAAATTGTATTGCCATCGAAGATTCGCTCAATGGATTAATTTCGGCAAAGGCTGCACTTATGAAAGTGATTGCCATTCCCGAAGCCCACAACCATCACCATGCTAAATTTATTATTGCCGATAAAATTATTCATTCAATGCAAGAACTGACAATGGAAATAATAAATGAGTTGTAGTTTTTTTGCGTATACAAAATGTGAATGAATTGCGAATTTATTTTGCAGGCTCGCAATGCTGCATCACATGAATGAATACCTTCTTTCTTTTCATCATTTGGAACAAGATACCATTAAGACAATTGCAACTGAATTTGGGTATTAAGTTATTGTGATAAAAAGTTATTCCTTGCAGAAAGTAATATCAATGACAAACAAAACCAACGACTATCCACCATCATGATAATTTCCAATATCTGGCAGAGATGCTTCGTAACTCAGCATGTCAACTTAAGCAACCAAAGGATCATGACCAATGTCTGGCAGTGATAGCTTCGCAGTTTGAGAATACTCATTGTGACAATTCGCAATGACCCCTTCGTCTTCGCTCAGGGTGACAATGACCAATGACAATCCCCAATGACCAATGACATTCCTGAATGACCAATAACCAGCAGAGATGCTTCGTACCTCAGCATGAAAAATTCAGCAACCCAATAACCAATCAACCAATAACTCAATAACAAATAACCCAACAACCAAATAACCAATAACTAATTAACCCAATAACCAATAAATCAAGAACTAATCTTCGCCCAACTATCTTTTAGGCCTACAGTTTTATTGAAAACTAAATGTTGTGGAGTAGAATCTTTATCAAAGCAAAAATAACCCAAGCGTAAGAATTGAAACTTTGAATCAATGGAATCAAGTGCAAAATGCTTTTCGATGTATGCTTTATTTAGTATTTTTAAAGAATCGGGATTTACATAGTGCAAAAATTCCTTTTCCTGATTGTCAGGATTTTCAACCGTGAATAACCTATCATATAAACGTACTTCGGCAGTAATGTTTTCGGTAGCGCTTACCCAATGTAAAACACCTTTAACACTAATGCCTGAAGTGTCATGTCCACTGCGGCTTTCGGGTACATACGTGCAATTGAGCTGAGTAACTTTACCGGCATCATCCTTTATTACTTCATCACATTTAATAATAAAAGCATTTTTTAATCGCACATAACCACCGGGTGCAAGGCGAAAAAATTTCTTCGGTGGGTTCTCCATAAAATCTTCGTGCTCAATAAATATTTCTCTTGTAAAAATCATTTCACGATTGCCAGCTTCAGGGTCTTCAGGATTATTTTCCGCTGATAGAATTTCATTTTTCCCTTCCTCGAAATTGGCAATAATAATTTTTAATGGATCGATAACGGCCATTCTGCGTAAAGCAATTTTATTTAAATGCTCGCGCACACAAAATTCAAGCAAGCCAAAATCTATAACATTTTCGCGCCTGGCAACGCCTATGGTGTCGCAAAAATTGCGAATGGCTTCGGGCGTAAATCCGCGCCTGCGCATAGCCGAAATGGTTGGCATACGCGGATCGTCCCAACCACTAACATATCGATCCTGCACGAGCTTTAGCAATTTGCGTTTGCTCATTACGGTGTAATTAAGATTGAGTCGCGCAAATTCTGTTTGTTGCGAAGGATAAATTTCCAATTGTTTTATATACCAATCATACAATGGACGATGTACTTCAAACTCGAGTGTGCAAATGGAATGGGTAATTTTTTCGATGCTATCACTTTGTCCGTGGGCAAAATCGTACATAGGATAGATGCACCATTTATCGCCTGTGCGGTGATGGTGGTCTTTTTTTATACGGTACATAAGCGGATCGCGCAGGTGCATATTGGGCGATGTCATATCGATACGGGCACGCAAAGTTTTTTCGCCCTCGGCAAATTCTCCTGCTCGCATGCGTGTAAACAAATCCAAATTCTCTTCCACTGTTCTGCTTGTATATGGGCTTAGCGTACCCGGTTCGGTAGGAGTGCCTTTGTGCGCTGCCATTTGCTCCGCAGTTTGATCATCTACATAAGCCAATCCTTTTTTAATGAGTATCACAGCAAAATCATACAACTGCTCAAAATAATCGGAGGTGTATAATTCCTCACTCCATTCGAAGCCCAACCATTTTATATCATGCTTTATAGATTCTACATATTCTGTTTCCTCTTTTTCTGGATTGGTATCATCAAAGCGCAGGTTTGTTTTGCCGCCATACTTTAGCGCAAGTCCAAAATTTAAACAGATAGATTTTGCATGGCCAATGTGCAGATATCCGTTAGGCTCAGGTGGAAAGCGGGTTAGCAAGCGCCCGTAATGTTTTTTCGTTTTTAAATCTTCTTCTACAAGTTGTTCTATAAAGTTGAGCTTTTCATGCTCTTCGTTTGCTGTATGATTCATCAATATTTTTTTTGCGAAATTAATTTTAGTTGCACACAAATCAAATTTATAGCAACAGGTTATTTGTTTTTAGCCAAGTCTATGTTTTCATCACCTTTCTTATAAGGCAGGTAAGTCATAATCAATTGAAACATTTCATCGGTGGTTTTCATATTGCCGCCTATGGGTTCACGCACAGTGCGTGGCGGAAAAAATGGATTGTTGGGATTTTTGTCGGTATTATCAAACACGCCTTCAACATAAATAGTGGAACCTGCAGGAATAATCAATGGCTTAGGGTATGTGTAATTATATTGCCAGCGGAAATCCCACTTAGGAATTTTTACTATTCGTATACTGTCACCGTTAGGAGCAATGGCATAAGCCCAAAACGATTTGCCCAGCAAGTGCATGTGGGGGTTTATTGTGAGCAAAGAAATATCGACAGGTACCACAGCATTGGTTTTGTATGTGCTTATCTTTCCGGGTGGAATAACAAGTGGCGGCACAATTGGCGAAATGCCCAGGGTACCAAGTTGAATTTCGCGGGTGGGGCGCAGGGGTTTTTTATCGGTAAAAAAAATATTGAAGTACGATGAATCCCATTGTTCAACAGTGGTTGCACCATAATGAATATCGCGCAGCAACAAAGCATTCCGCTTATGGGCAGTATATCCACCAATATTTTCGGGATAAATAATTCCGCTGCTTCCGGGTAAATAATTTGCCACGCTGCCAATAAATAAAGGAGTGGTGCCGTCATCGTACAATAAATTTAAGTTGTGTGCCGACTCACTAATTTCGTAAGCAGTATCGCGATCGATAATAAATGGTTGGCGGTACAAATCTTTCGAACTCTTATTATTGTCGAACACTATCATATGCCCGTTCATGTGGTGCAACAATTTTTTATTTCCCGGTACAAATTCAATACTACGTATAAAGGTATCGTTAGGCAACTCAAAGGGCACTTTTACCATTATAAACTTTTCGCGGTTATCACCTTTTATTTTGAAGGGTGGGCAGGCAATAACCATATCGGGATTTGCCAGTTCACTGCCTTTGGGAAAATCGGGAACTGGCGGTATGGCTGCCGAATCGCCCATGGGTGCACCACCTTCGGCCCAATCTGCAATAATTTTTATCTCCTCTTCGGTAAGATATTTTTCATCAATAAAGTGAACATAATTATGGTCGGCAGGCCATGGAGGCATAAACCGCGACTGTGTGGTATATAAAATGGTATGTGCATATTTTTTACAGTCGGAGTAGGTGAGAAGTGACATGGTGCCCGCCTGCCCCGGGCGATGACAACCGCTGCAATTTTTATAAATGATAGGCGCTACCTCTACAAAAGTTGGTACTCGTTTGCTACAAGACGATAACCCAAGTATCAAAATTGCGATTGTAGAAATCAAAGTATGAGTCATCCCAAAACAGAAATGCTTTTTGCAATAATAATCTTTATTCGATAAAGCATCCAATGGGTTTTGTTTTTTTTACTGCTATTTCTTTTTGTTGCAATACGGCCTCAATAGCATCATGCAAAAAATGTTGGGTCACCACTTGCCGCTTCACACCTACATCGGCAGCATAATTATCTATCAGCCCTTCGTATATAATTTCCATTTTATTGTTTATCAAAAAGCAATGTGGAGTTGTGAGTGCATGGAATTTATTGGTTGCTAATTTTTGGTTATCAATAAACAAATCGAAATTTATTTTGTAAAAAGCCTGATAGTATTTTATAGTGTCACTGCTAAATCCATCGCCCGGAACAAGACCAATAAATTTAATTCCACTCTTCGAGTATTCTAAATTTAAATTATTGAGTGTAGTAGAATACCCCTGACAAATGGGACACTCGGGCGATAAAAAAACAAGAACAGTGTAATTGGAAGAGAGTTGGTTTTGGAGGGTTGATGAAGTGTGATTCAAATTAGAAATCTCCAGGTTTGATGTTTTATTGCAGCTGCAGCAAGCCAAAGAAATTGACAGACACAATGCGATTAAACAGGGAAATATTTTTGAAGCAAAAATTTTCATTTTATCTTCCACTTGATATTTTGTTAATGAAGATTTTCAATATGTTTCTCAACCATATCAATATCAAATATATGGAGAAAAATCAATAAGGCGTGTTTTATCGTATACATTTTGGGTGAAAGCTATTTATTCAAAACCGATACATTGACATTATCACTATTTTCGCAAACTATTAAATCCGGACTATTTTTTCTACCGGACTTTTAATAATTGATATTTTTTAGTTCAATTTTTTTAATTTATTTTAAATGTTCAAGCTTATTTTTAGAAGACTTTTAGCATTGATTATTTTTTCAAGCATCTCTTTGCCTTTTTTCAGCCAAAATTTGCAGGGAACTCTTGGTTCCCAAATAACTATACCTCCAAACTATTTTGGTTTCAATGGTGCTAATGTTGTCAGGGCCGGAAACCCTTCATACAATACTCCCTGGCTTATAGATAGTATAGGTTTGTTTGGCCCTGAAATTATAAGGTATCCTGCCGGTGTGCCAAGTGGATTTTGGGATTGGCAAAAAGGTACATTATATCAAAATCCTCCCGGAGGAATCTTGCTGCCAAGGGAATATGATGGTTATGTTTTTAAAACTAATACTTTGGACATGTATAAGTCCATGGTAGATTTGCTTGGCCTTACTCCTTTACAAAACATAAACGTATTGTGCAGCGACCCGTATTATGAAACCGCAAGATTATATTATTCGCGGGGTATAAATTTACCGGTTAAGTATATTGAGTTTGGCAATGAGCTATACGATGACGAATACCCGCAGTATTTGCAAAAGTGGCCTACTGCAAACGATTATATTGATGATATGAATAATTTTGCATCAGTATTACGTAGCTTCCCGGGCAACAATGAATTTAAAATTGCTGCTGTTGGTGCTGTCAACCGTTTAGGATTGGAACCTGCCGAAAGCAGACGCAACACATGGACGTCAATAATAACATCAAATATCAGTGCTGATATTGATGCTATAACCTTACATTGTTACATCGGTACAGGGCTTGATGAAGATGTTGCTTTATCCTTGAGTAATTTACCACAAGTATTATCTACACCATTCAAACGTATGGATGACTTGTCGAATGTTGAATTAGCGCAACTGCGTACCGCAGGAAAAGAAGCCTGGATAACGGAGTATAACGTTTTCGACAAAAAACACTGTATACACAGCACTTGGGCACAGGGGCTTATGGCCGCAAGTATGACTCTTTCATTTTTAAATGATTCAACTATCAAACTTATCAATTTCCATTCGATGGTTGCTGATGGTGTATGGGGCAGTATTTTTAAAGATTCTTCTGACCTTGATATAAGTACATTTTATAATGGTGTTACATGTACCACAAATCCTCCTCAAGCAAAACCTCAACAGCGTTCAGGTTGTGGTAACGCTATGTTGCTGGTAGGTCAGGCACTTAAAGGAAGTACTTCGGTTCGCAAAATTTCATTGACAAATAATCCGGTTTTATATGATGTTTATAATTCAATACATGGATGGCAATTTGACGGACCAATAGCAACACAGGGAATATTTTTGAATTTATCCGGCACTAATAGAACGGTTGTAATAAACCAGGCCGATTGGGACTTATCAGGCTATAAATTTGAACAAATAAGTGTAGGGCCCGGAGGCCTTTGGCGTTAATAACAGGTAATGCAACTAAGACACCGGGTGTAAATGATGTTGAGACTTCGGGGTTCAATAACTTTGTTGGACAAACAATTGTTTTAAAACCATATTCAGTGTTCAGATTAGTAAAACTTAAGACCGGACTCTTAATGAAGGTTGTTGATAATACCATTTGTAGTGGCACCACTACATCATTGGTTGCACAAGGCACAGGTAATTTTAGCTGGACACCCATGGCAAACCTTATTTCGTTGAAACCTGATAACAGTGTTATGCAATTTACCGCTACTGTAACTAATACCACAGTTTATACTGTAACAGTAACAGCTCTGAATGGAATTACATCATCTGTAACTATAACTGTATACCCTAAGCCAAAATTGAATGCCACAGCAACATTATCCAATACTTGCAAAAACCTTCCGGTAAAACTTGCCGCCACATTTACCGGAGGCAACACATCGAACTTTAATTCTTTTATATGGCTTCCATCAACAGAAGTTGATAATCCGTTTTCGGATGTAGTGAATGTGAATCCGAAAAAAACAACAACATACACTGTATACGCTACCGATGGGCAATGCTGGTCATCGGTTGATAGTGTGAAAGTGAATGTTTCTAATAATGCCGATGCAACTGATAGCAGGCTGGTTTGTCGCGATAGCCTTCCACTAAAATTGAGTACTAAAGTGAATAAATACAAATACGTTTACAACTGGTATAAGAACGGGGTTCTGTTGGGTACGGGTAAAAATATTTTTGTATCGCCCGATACAATTACTACTTACATGATGGTAATGCAAAGCACAATAGATTCTTATTGTGTGGATACAGATTTTGTAACAATAACTCCAATTACTTGCTGTGGAAGTAAGGATGCATCTATGCTTACATTTGGTCCCATTATTAAGATGAGTGAGATTGCAGTAAGAATAAAAAAATATTGCGACTCTACCGCAAACGGTGTCGCCACTTTGTATGGTGTAAATGGCCTCGCAAAAGAAATAGTTATTAATGGGCAATTGATTGTCGACAGCGATTATACATTTACCAATTGCAGTAAAATAAAATTTGGCGAAAATGCTGATGTATTATTTCCGGGCGAAGGAGCACATTTGAATTTTCAGAATTGTAAAATTTCTGCAGAAGCATGCTTCGGTCGAATGTGGAATGGTTTCAGTTCTTCGGATTGGACGGAATTGCTCACTTTTAATAATACACCTATTTCTGATGCCAAGATTGCTATAAAGGCAACCCTCAATGCGCAACTTGTAATTACAAATTGTGTATTCAACAATAATTATATTGGATTGGATATAGCAACAATGGAGTCTACATTCAACCCTGTTATCTATGGCGATTCGTTCATTTATTCTGCACTTTTGCCGCCATACGAAAATCAAAAACCATTCGCAGGAATAAAACTTAACGACATTATTGATATTACTATAGGTAAAGCGGGTTATCCTTCTAATGTTTTTTTGAATAGTAGTTACGGTATTTATGCTGAAAATGCACATGTGTATTTGTACAACAATATTTTAGAAACATTCTGAACACAAATAATGGCGATGTTAATGAAGGTTCTGCCATATATGCTAATAACCTCAATGGATACGGAGATGTTACAAATCCAAACCATATTTGGGAGGAGTTGTCGGTTGTGGCAGGTAGCACAACAGCTGCCAATACTTTTGATAATTGCTTTTATGGTATTAATGCCATAAATCATAAACTTAAAGTAAACTATAACAACTTCAATGATGTAAATAATGCTATTTCTTGCCTTGGTTGTGTAAAAAAAGAAATTTCAATTACCTACAACGTTATGGAGAGTGTAGGCAGAGGAGTTAACCTGATTGAACCCAAACTTTCAACTATTGATATACTTAATAATTCCATTTTAACATCCACACTAAAAACGCCAATAGCCAATGTCGCAGCAATTAATGTAAGCGATAATGCCACATACCCCAGCAACGTAAGTATATGGAATAATGTAGTGACAAACTATGGCAAGTATGGCATACTGGTTACCAATAATTTCAAGCCATCTATTAAAGAAAATAAAGTATACATGAGAATGGGTACTACAACTGAGAGTGTATACGCACTCAATGTGTTGAATAGCGACTCATCGAAAATAAACTGCAACTTTGTTGGAAGTACCAATACAACTTTAAGTAAACGTATAGGATTGTCGGCATCGTTTTGTGCCGGTAGCGATTTTAGATGCAATGTTATAGATAAGTGTTATACCGGAATGGAGTTTTGGGGCAATTGCAATAATTCTACTATTAAGAATAATGAGCTTCGGCATTTGGCGGTTGGTTTAGCTGTTGGTAAAAGCGGCACTACATCAGGTATAATAGGCCCACAGCCGGTGAATGCAACAGGTAAACCCACACACAATTTATTTACAGGCCAGTATACACGCACCAGCGGTGCCGGAAATAAAAAGGGATATTTTTCAGTTGCAGCTACATTGGCAATTAATTCAATTCTTGCCGGAGGAAAATTTGATCTTACACGCTATCTTGTATTGAACGGCTTAACATCAACCAACGATTCGGTGCAAGTGCCTTATCCAAATTCTAAGACAGGTACGGGTACTGCGATGACACCTTTTTATACTTTTAACACTCCTGTGACATGTGATGTGAATTGCACCATGCAAACAGCAAAATTAAATATGAATAATGCTGATGATAATAGCGTTGATGATTTTGTTGATGTAAAAGAATTGCTTCGAAATAATATGGATGCTTTGGCTTTTGAAAAAGAGCCGGTGATTCAATATTCGTTGAAGAAAAATATTTATGCCTTGCAAAACAAGGAAGGCAATAAATATACTGTTGCTGCACAGTTACATGATATTACAAGCATGATGCAAAAATTGTCTTCGGTAAATAATGGTGATGTTGAGAAAATTGTGATTGCAAATTCTTCGATAAACACGACCGAAAAATTCGAAGTGAATGATCAGGCATTGAATGATTTGGAATTGAAATATATGATGCAAAAGCAAAAGTGTTTTACAAAACCTCAAATTGATTTTATTTTTTCTATTGCATCGCAATGCCCTGTTAATGGCGGAACAGCAGTTTATCGTGCCAGGGCAATGTACCAAACAATGTATCCAACACATTTTTTCGATGATGAAAATGCTTGCAACAGAATTACCGAAAATAATTCAACAGCATTAGATAATACTAGCTTGAATGTAGAAGTAATGCCTAATCCAACAAAGGGTTTAATGCATATCATGTTGAGCAACGAAAACGAAACAGAATTGCAGATGCTAATTGCCGATATGGAAGGACGCATTGTTTTCAATTCTAATATTGCTGCACATAGCATTCAAAAAACAATTGATTTAAGTGCCCTTGCGCCACAAGTATACATGATGAATATTTATGACAACCAAAACAATGTTATGTGTCGCAAAAAAATATCAGTAGTGAAATTTTAGTTGTAAAGATATTTCACTAAAACGAAAAAGCACTCACAACAAATAGATGTGAGTGCTTTTTTTATAGATTTTATTTTAAAGAAAAAATAAAATGCCGCCTTCGAATATTATTGAATAACCAGCCGCACTGTTTTCACTTCATCGGCAGTTATTAGTGTGATGGCATAAATCCCTTTTGATAACGTAGCACAATCGAGCGAATAATTTTCACTTATTATATTTTTAAAAGAATGTTGATTTATTATTTTGCCCTGCAAATCTGTAATGCGCAACTCGGCATCTTTACTTTTTGCAAAGTCGATTAATATGTCGGCTTTATCAATTGCCGGATTTGGAAATACATTTAACTGAGCAGTTGAAGATGAATTGTTTTCGCTCTCGCCCAACAATAAATTTATGCCAAACTGCTGATAAATTTCGGCACCAAAATCGGGATTGAAAACTTTTATCAAAGTGCCATCAATTTTTTTGATGCGGCAGTAACCTGTTCCCTGTGCAGTGTTGGCCCACCACGATAGTCCGTCATTCCCAACATCTGTTAATTGAAATTCATAACATCCAAGTGGCAATATTAATGTATCGCTATAGATGGTATTGTTTGACAATCCTAGTCTGTTCACAAGTACAGTACCAGCATCATTTTTCAATTTGTACTTTGTACCGCTTCCCTGATTATTTGTTTTTACTTCAACAATAATTCCCGGTGGATATAATACCGGCAAAACATAGTTGGAACGAACAGTATCATTTTGTGCATACTGATCGGTAGTTGCATTTGGATTGCTAACATAGGCTATAAACGTACCTGCGGTGTTACTCCAGTTGGCAATATTCAAAGGTACAAATGCGGTATCCATAAATGGCAAGGTGCCATTCCATGTAAACGTTGTTAGCGCGCTGCCTTCCATGCCATAATGAATATCGAGCGATGTGATGGTGGTGCTGCCCGTATTTTTTATTTGAACAATTGGGTTCATGCATACAGGATTGCCACGGCCATGTTCTATCTTATCGTTTGGTTTTACAATATCAATTACCGAGGCATCAACTGTGAAGCTGGCAGCGCCATATTCTACTATTTGATTATTTACAATGTAATTGGATGCACCGGTTACTACATTTATGCCATAATCAAAAGTTGCATCCTGACCAGGTGTTACCAGTGGAGTAATATCAAATTCTTTTACATCGGTGGCCATGCCCGGGCACCAACCTGCGCGGTCGTAAACCCACGTTCCTCCCTGAGGATACACAGGGTTCAATGCACATTCTTTTTTACAAGCCATTGAAAATCTTTTAAACCACTATCAACATTCATGTAATGTGTTCGATAAGTAAATTCACCATCCTGACCATGTCCAGTAATTGCACTTTTCAGTTTGAAATATGCACCGGCAGCATTCATTGTCACAGTGCGGGGTTCAAAGCGATAGTCATTCAAAATGTTGGTATAGTTATCGTATGTTACAGGCCACAACTGTCGTATACTTAACACAGGTGCAGGCGGTGTGCCTTTTATGAAAATAAATTTTATGTCCATTTCTTCCTGCCATTCGCCACCGCGCTCTATCGAAATATATTTGTTATTTTTCAGCACAGGCGCAAAATCGGTGACATCAAATTCATACATCTTTCCTGTCAAGCCTAAATCAAGATTGTTTCCATAAGGTGTAACAAAGGACATAATTTCGAAACGCGAAGGCCACTTGGCATAATAATCAAGTATCGAAATTGTTACAGTACTGTCGGCTGCATACATTACACTATCGACAATAGCACCCGCCTCATCGTACACGTAGCCATAACCTGCCTGCCATGCCTGCAAAGAGTAAACAGTATCGAGGTTTGTACCGTTAACTGTATACGAAGTTACTGTTTGCGCATTGTTTAGTAATGAATCGGTGATGATAATATCTTGCAAAGTAGAAGTGTATGTCCCCTGCGCAAAATTTATGTTTGGACGTGTGGTAATAGGAACAAGATTTTTGAAAATTTTATTGCCATCAAATTTATCCCAGCCAATTCCATTTCGTAAATAACCTGTTCTATTGTAAGTTGAAACATCTGTGAGTACACTATCCAAACCTTCGTTCATTTCGTAATTAGCCAGCAACGAACTATAAAATGGATGTGAGGTGTCAATTTTTTTGTACATCCATCCGGCAATTGCTGCAGAGTCGAGGGCTTCGTTCCATATGTGCACATCGTCTATTTGCCCATCAATACCCGAAAGGAATTTTTGTACCTGCGTGCTTTGTGCTGTTTTGTTTGGAATACTGCCACTATATGTTAACGCCACCTCAGCACCATTAACATAAAACCTAAGTCGCTTGCCATTGCTAACTTTGGTGCCATCATAAACCATAGTTAGGTGAGTCCATGTATTTAATGGCAACACTCCACTTGCGTAACCGTAGCTATTGTTGGGGTTGCGTACTATGCAGTATACACGGTCGAGTACATCGCCAAGTTCCATAGTAGTTTTGCCATCTTTATTAAAAATACCGGCCCAGTTTTTCCATTTATTTATTTTTACCCAGGCTTGTAAAGTAAATTTCTGCACCGAGTCTAATTCATTAATGTCACCTGCATCGCCATAAGAACTACCATTTAATTTTACATTGTAATCATCGGTCATGGAAGTGACTGCGGCATCAACTGTACTTGCGGCATTTGCGGTGTGCCCTGAATTTGCACTTTTGCCATTGTAATTTATTTCAACAATAATGTTTGATGTGCCATTCCAGTTGAAAGGACTGTAAAATTGAAAACGATTGTAACCTACGTTTGATAATGGAGTATTTAGAAAATAAACCTGATTGAAACCCGGAGTGTTATCAATTTGAGTAAGTTGAGATAATGAAGTGGCTTTAATTTTTATACGCAAAAAATCAGTTTGCGCACCAAGCTGTGGTATATCGAGTTCCATACCATTGATATCGCCTGCTACTACACCGGCTGCAATCAACTCGGCTGCTGTATAAAGGTATTGTGTTTTTCCTGATGTAACACCATTTGCAAGTGGGTGATTTACCAGCGTTGCACCATTACCCACCGAAGCCAGATTTTCGTTGATAACACTATACACCATGTTTTTTTGAATGTACTGATAGTATGTATACACAGGAGTGTATGTGTAACTAAATGTGGTACCATTGAAATTGGTGATATCGTAACTATTGTGTTTTGACTTCACCGAATCGGTGAGTGACGAATCGGTAATGTATGTATTGCAACTGTAGTCCCATTCACCGCAGCCATACAACGCATTATTCGAACTTGATACTTGCCCTTTCTTACAACGAATGCGATATTGCATCAATATTTTTTGCCATGTAGAAGTGTCGGGAGGGAAAGCAAAAGTGCCTTTGCGCACGGTGCTGTTAAAGTCGAACGTCTGCACTACTACAGAGTCCTGTGCTATTATTTTGTTTGTCGAAATAATAGTACAAGCCAGCAGGGCAATCAAACATAGTTTCATTTTTATCATCTTAATTATTGTTTTTGGGAATAAGGCAAAACTAACAAAAGATTTTTTATTTGCTTAAAAATAGTTTTTGGAAATCTACCATTTGTTTTTTCTCATAGATAACGCTGATGAGCATGGAAAAATATCTACAACATCTGTGAAAATTTTTGACATGTGTGAGGAAGCATTTCGCAGGCAAAAAAAAATCCAGGCACTGCTGCACCTGGACTAATTTCATAAAATTTTCTTTTCGAAACTAAAAACGCTCGAAACGGTTGAAGAAAAATCCTGCTTCAATTGCAGCATTTTCATCACTATCGCTGCCATGAACTGCATTGGCTTCAATAGATTTTGCAAATAAATTGCGGATAGTTCCCGGTTCAGCTTTTGCAGGATCTGTAGCACCTATTACTTTGCGGAAATCTTCAACTGCATTGTCCTTTGTTAATATTACAGCCACTATGGGGCCCGATGACATGTATTTTACAAGGTCGTTGTAAAACGGGCGCGCTTTATGCACTTCATAAAACTGGCCTGCACGCTCAGGTGTGAGTTGCAAATATTTCATGGCTACTATGCCAAATCCGGATTTAATAATATGGTCCAAAATTGCTCCGGTATGACCATTGCCCACTGCATCGGGCTTTAACATTGTGAATGTGATATTACTCATTGTGCTTATTTTTTTTTGCGACCGCGAAAGTACTATTTCATTTTTCGAAAACAACTATCGTTCTGTTTTTAGTTTTTACTTTGCCAATTATTTTCAATTGCAAAAATAAATCACTGCACATAATTAATTTAAGTATGCACAAAATTACAGTCCATGGCCATCGCGGGGCACGAGGTTATTTGCCCGAAAACACTATAGAAAGTTTTTTACTCGCCATCGACATGGGTGCTACCGCTATAGAAATGGATGTGGTCATAAGTGCCGATAATAGAGTAGTGGTTCCGCACGAGCCATGGATGCATCATGCCATATGTACTAAACCCGAAGGAACTTTTGTGGGTCTGGAAGAGGAAAAAAGCCTCAACCTTTTTAAAATGAACTATAATCAAATTGCTGAGTTCGATTGTGGAAAAAGAGGCAATGTTAAATTTCCGCAGCAAAAACCTTTACATGCACAGAAACCGTTACTTGACGATGTAATTATTGCTGTTGAAAATTACACTCGCTTAAACAGACTCAACCCCATCATTTACAATATCGAAACAAAGTGTTCTAAAATCACCGAGGGAATCTTTCATCCTGCTTTTGACATATTTACACAATTGGTTTACGATTGCTGTGCAAAGCAAAATGTTATTGACCGTTGTATATTTCAGTCGTTCGATGAACGCAATCTAATATATTTAAAAAACATTGATCAGCGTATACAACTATCGTTGCTTTCCGAATATGAAATAAATTTGGAACTTGCAATTGAGTCGATGGGATTTACTCCTCATTATTTTAGTTGCCTGCACACTTTATTGAACGAAGATCTAGTTGCCTTAATTAAAAAACTCGGCATGGAAATTTTATGCTGGACAGTAAACAGCACCGAGGATATACGAAGGATGAAGCACCTTGGTGTGGATGGCATCATCAGCGATTATCCCGATTGCGTAATCAATATTCTCGCTGAAGATTAATTTACTTTTGACGCCAATTCGCCCTCAATATTAATAACAAAATCAAAGACATTATTTTTTCAATATCATTTCCACGCCAATTTGAGTTTTATTGGTATCGAATATTTTCATTAAATATATTCCACCAGCTAAATTATTTGTCGAAATAATATTTTTTGTAGAAGACGATAATTGAACACTTACTAATACCTTACCTAACAAATCATTTATTTCTGCATTTACAGCTTTAGTGTTTTTTACATTTATTTCGATGTAGTTGGTAAATGGATTTGGAAATACCTCATACATTTCGTTTTCGTATATTTCGCTGATGCCAACATTATTAACTGCATAAGGAATTGATATTGAAGTGCAGCCATTTAAGTCGGTAATTAGCACACTATAATTTCCATTTGCTGTAAATACATAATAGCTCAATGTTGCGTTAGGAATAATGTTGCCATTGACATACCATTGATAAGATATGGCATTTACGTTTGAAAATAGGGTGTCTAAGTTTTTTGATACCGGTGCCGGTGGAGTAGGTGGGTATAGATATACGGAGGTTTCGAGCGAATCGCCAGGGCCACATTGATTGACTCCGGCAGCAGAAATTTTACCTACAATATTATTAAATTTTACCCACACCAATGTGTCGCCTTGATTGTACAATGTTGCTGCTGGCGGCACTTTCCAGTAATACGAATTTGCACCCGGCATTGCATTTATATAAAATGAAACAGAATCTTTTCCGCAAATAGAATCAACACCAAATATTTGTGCAGGTGCAGTTAAAAAAGGCAAGCACGTAGGATTGTAGCGCAACATATTTCCCAGATTGCCCGCAACATAACCCGTATCGGCTGTGGGAAAATGCATTCCTAAATTTCCATTTGTTTGTGTGCCAACATTTACCCATGTTGCTCCGGCATCCTTTGTTTCGAAAATTGCGCCTACATCGCCAACCATAAATCCGTGAGTGGAGTTTACAAAAAATCCCGAACGAATATTTGAACCGGTATTTCCTGTATATTGATTGGTCCAGGTGGTGCCGCCATCGATTGATTGCACTATCACTTGTGAGCCTCCTCCGGCATAAATTGTATCGGCATTGGCAACTGCAAGTCCCAGTAATCCTTGTGGGTCGGTGTATACCGATGTCCATGTGGCACCACCATCTGTAGTTTTAATAATGAATCCGTTTGTAAAAGTACCATTGCTCGAAACTGCAAATCCGGTATCAACATTTGCAAAACGCATGTTGATTAAATCTTGAGTAACGCCACTTGTAAGCGTGGTCCATGTGGCACCGCCATCTATTGTTTTTATCATTACACCTCCACCACCTGCAGCATAGCCAACAAGCGGTGTAGGAAAAGTGATAGTGCGCAAAAGACTATTCACTCCGGTCGATACCGAATCCCAAATAGTGCCACCATCAGTAGTTTTCAATATTCTACCATTTGCCCCGGAAGCAAAACCTGTGGTGTCATCTGTAAAACACACTGCCCGGAGCGTGTCGGTAAATGCTGTAATAATTGGAGTCCATATGTTACCAGCATCATCTGTGCGAATGATGGTGCTTGGCAATCCGATACCGGTAGGTGCACCCACTGCCACACCATGATTTGAGTTTGTGAAATAAACACCGCGCAACTCGGCAGTAACATTGCTCACTTGTGGCGTCCATACAAATTGTGCATTCAAACTACAAGCGTATATACTCATAGTTACCATTAGGATAAGTCTGATTTTTTTCATATCGAATTTGTTTAAGGAGTTAGAGTAAAGAATTGTGCTTCAAATATAATAATATTGTTGGTTGATAAATGGATTGAAAGAAAAAATATTTTCTAAATTTCTGACGTATGGCAGTTTCATTTGTTTTCGAAAACACTAATGCCAATAATAAATTATTTGATCCAATTCCGTTGCGAAACTTGTTTGGTTATTATTATAGGCAAGTTTTCGGAGACCGCCCATGATGGCTTGTTTATAATCAGTAGAACTACTGCTTGTTGATTTTACTTCATCAAATCTGCCATTGATGGCGCTTTGCAAAAGTAGCCTTGAAATTTCAACTGCTTTTGTTGTATCATGTAATGCATATAAGCACTCTATTAAATTTAAGGTAATAAAATCAAATGGTTCGTAATTATCGGGCATAGTTTCGAAACACATATTCAAAACTTGTCTGGCAGAGTCGAGCTTGTTTTCCTTTATGAGCTCATATGCTAAACGGTAAAAAGTAAGACGAAGGGTTTTACAAATAAGTGTTTTCGATTTTGAGGTTGTGTTCATGCCGGCCCATTCAAAATTATTTATCACAATATTGAAGAGTGTATTGGTATTTATGCCACCTGTATAATAGTCAGAATTTTCAAATTTCTGTGTCGACAATTTATAAACGATCCCTTCAAGAGATAAATAATTCTTTAGCCCCAGGAAATTTTCTCCCCCAATGGTGCCGGCAAAATAAATAGGCCTTTTGCCCATGTGGGAGTGAATTATATCCAATACCAAAATGTCGGAAAGTGAGAGATAAGATTTTGAATATTTCCAGTCCAACAAAAATGCATCTGTGTGAAAAGTGAAATTGCGGCTGCTTATCTTTTTTATTTTTTCCGTTGTTGCCTGGTCATTATTAACTTCATGTAATTTTTTCAATACATCGCTCAACGAAATTTCGGACTCTTCGTTTTTAGCGAAAAGTGCATATTCTAAATTTTTGTTTTCAAGTTCTTGTTCGGTAAACGAAAATGAAAGCGGCACTGCACCTGCATACGGATGCCTCATGTAATTTATGTATCGTTCAGTGTTGAGCAAACTCAAATTCACAACCAATACATCCGTGCGAAAGCCATACATTGCTTGCACATAGAGTAGAGGGTAGGTGTCGTTATCACCATTTGTAAAAAGAATTGCATTGGGTTCGCACGAGTTTAAATAATTTTTTGCCGCGTTTATATAGAAGGGTGTATATAAACCGGGCTTCAATTCTTTGCGCGCCTCTTCTTCGTTTTGATAAATTTTTAAATCGAGAAACGAAACCAAATTCTCGTTCGAATATTTTATTGCCATTTCACCTACTATGGTTTCGAATTGAGGATTTCTTTCGAACAATTTTTTATAAATATTGATTGCTGCATGTCTATATTCACGGTAAGTTTCTAACTGTTGTGGCGACATACAATTTCGGGTATTGGGCAACACAAACTGATTTTTCTTTAATGCATAACCCGTATTATTGTTGAGTAAATTACTTGCATAGCTTGAATAGGCTCGCCCTAATCCGAATAAAACCGAATCCGATAAATTGTTACTATTTTTAAAATCTTCAATAACATCCCAATCCCAACCAATATATCCATAATATGGACAAATGTTGAAGTTGTGTATTTTCCAATTGTCATCAAAAGCATAGCGGTTTGTTTTATTTTCTTTTGTGTCTGCTGCAGATTCAAAATTTATTTTTAAAAATGATGCCGATTCAGTAGACCAAAAAAGTTCATCTTTAAAAACATTATTATTCATGGCATCGCAAACCACCACATGCCAACCATCGGATTTCTTTTCGAATTTTAATTCATCGGTAATGCCATATCGCCCGGGCAAATCCTTCACAGAATATTTTTCGAAAAAGTTATTAAGTACATTTTCGTAAGAGGGGTACGAGATTTTATTTTGTTGCCCATGACATATCATGTTCATGAATAACAAAAATATGATTACAAGTTTCATTTTCAGAATCATCTGTGTTTTGTTTTAAAATAAAATATCGAAAGTAATTTCACGCAATAAAATTCGGAAACATAATTACACACATTACCTTTTCTCATTCGTGCAAATTGTTACATCTATTAGATTTGTGCACGCCAATCTTAAGCACACCAAACATAATTAAAAGTATTGGATTTTTGTGCTGCTGTTGTTTAGCGTAAGATTATGCATTGGCGAGCAACTAACAAGTTTAGTATTTATCGAAATTTATTTTCTTTGCCTCAAAAATAGTTTTTATGAATAGTCGTTTGGTGCTGATTTTATTCTTACTAATATCTACAGTAAGTTATTCACAAGTTTCGCTTCAATGGCAATTTTATGGCGATACTCCCGAAGAAAGCCGTTTCATTGTTGCCGATTCGCACGAAAATGTATACACCCTTGGGGCCTATGGTGGTTTGAGGAAATATAATCATACGGGCGATACAGTTTTTTATAACACCGATACAATATTGTATGAAGCCAAGGCCATAGATATTGATGGCAATGATAATATTGTAACTGTAGGAACTTATTTTGGAACAGCGCAGGATTACAGAATTTTAGTTCAAAAATTTGATACGAGTGGAAATAAAATTTGGGCTACTGCTATCAACACACCAACTGGAAACAGAGAATTTGCATCAGCATTTACATTCGATCAGTTTAACAATATTTATCTCACAGGTTGGGATGGCGATCAGTTTTTTGGAAAATTTTTTACGGCAAAAGTTTCATCGGCCGGGGCTGTTGTTTGGACAAACAGTTTTCCCAAAAATGGTTTCGATCCATACTACGGATTAGATATAGCCGTGCATGATACCAATAGTGTATACGCAACAGGTTTTGTAGATGAAAATGGTACAACCAACGATATGCTCCTGGTAAAATATAACAGTAATGGCGATACCGTATGGTCGCGAAAATTTGGATACTATCAAACTTTTGGCGGGCAATGGACTACCGAAGATAACGGTACCGAAGTAGAGACAGATCAGCTTGGTAATGTGTATGTGATTTCGAAAGACATATTTGGTAATCACGATGTTTTAATTAAGTATAACCCATCAGGAGCAAAGCAGTGGGCCAAAGAGGTTTCATTATCGCCAACCCAAATATCATTTATGTCAATACAGAACAATAATATTTATATGGCCGGTAATGCCGACATCGGTTTTGGTTTGACAGCCTCCCTTGCTATAAAAATGGATTTGAATGGTACAGTAATTTTTGACAGCACATTTGCAACCAAGACTGCGCAAATTGCAGATGCAAAAGTATACAACGGTGGAATAGTTATGACCGGAACTTTTACTCCTTGCAATGGATGTAACTCCGATATTGTTACAATGTACTTTGACAGTTTGGGCAATAGCTCATGGAGTAATGTGATGAATACATCGAACGGTTTTTTTACTGACCAGGCTTACGGATTAACTACAGATAATAATGGTGGGATTTATATTACCGGCAATGGCAATGGTTCTTCATACTGGATGGACACTTATAAGCTTTTTCCCTGTAAAGAAATTAAACCTGCCATAGCTAAAAATGGAAATCTTAATACTGCAAACTATATTGCAGGCAGTACATATACCTGGCGCGATTGCGCAAACGATTCTATAGTATCACAAGGTTTTGAATTGTTTCAGTTTGTACAACCCTACCCCGGAAATTTTGCTGTAGAAATTTCTGTTGGTACCTGCTCCGATACAACAAGCTGCATTGTTGCAAACTTGAATACTATTCCAAAAAATGAAAATGAATACATCATTTATCCAAACCCTGCTGTAGATATTTTTAATGTGATTGGAATATCAAATAATAATTCCACCGCAACTTTATATTCTGCTGACATGCGAGAGATTGATACATATATTTTGACTCCGGAATCTGCTGCTATTGATATAAGAAATCTTTGTAAAGGAATTTATTTCCTTTCTATCACCAATTCGTTTTCGAATAGAATTATCAAATTGATTAAGGAATAAAACTACGTTGGTTATTGCTTGGGATGGGTAAAAGATGAAGTTGAATGCTGCGCAAAAAAAAACTGTTGCGAATGTTGTTGTAGTTTTTTTGTCTTGTTACGGTGACCATATACGTTGGTTTACTTTGCTACATACCCTGAACATGGACGCAATGAAAGAAGGTTACAAAAAGTTTTTACTAATTTTTTGCATAGCCTTACAAGCGAATAACTTTTTGGAAAAAAATTGATCGATTTTCCTCTTTAATAATTAGTAAATAAATTCCACTTTGAACGTTTTTAAAATTAACAAGCGTATTATTGTTGCTAACTCTTTGTTCCTTTATTTTTTTTCCATCCATTGTAAATATTTCTAATTGCAAGGGCTTATCAGCATCTATGATGTGAGCAGCGCCAACATTTATTTCGCAATAATCCAATATGGGATTGGGATAAATATTCAAGTAAGGAAATACTGATAATTCTTCGGTCCCGATAATGCTCGGATTTGCATAATAATAAATACCTACATTATAGCCAGAGAGTGATGTATCAAGCCCGGTGATTTCCAAAATAGGTCCATTCACATTTGGATTAAACCAAGTATAACTTACCAATTCACCTTCAAGAGGCATTAGAAAAGTGTCCTTGCTGTGTCTTATACTTTTAAATTTCAAACAATTGACAAAAGTGTCCTGATTCAAAATTAAGGTGCCGTTGCCCTCAGCCACTATACTGCGCCAACCGCCTGTATAATGAAACCCCGAACCGGACATGTCGTAATAGCTACCATAAAAAGTATCGTAAACAGAATCGTTGACAGAAAAAGGAAATACGAAATATGTTTCGGAATCAGTAAGGTGAAAATTCCATTGTTCATACGAACCATGATTTGCCCACTTACCAATGAATGATACTTTGCTATTATCTGTTATGAAATAATTATACATACTGTCAATATAGAAGAAAGAGCCTAGAGGACACTTCACGCATAAGTCTGATAAATAATAATTGGTTTGGGAGTTGTAAAAAACTGTAGTAGCGGGATCGATTGCAGTCGCAATGCTGTTTACTAATACCTTATTAGATTGAAAATTCCAAGTTACATTATTTCCAAAAATTTTCGCACTGTCAATATTTAAACTGTCCAAATATTTGTAAGGATAGGTGTTGTTCAAGGTGAAGTAATTGTTACGGTATATTGTTTGAGCATTCATACAACCCACTGCTACAATAAATAGTAGCACAAACGAACTTGCCTTCTTAATTTCAAGTATCGAAGTAATCGTGATAGATAAATTGTTTTCTTCAAATTTATAATTTGAGTTTTGAGAAATTGAGCTTTTTGTTTTCATTTTATTCATGTTTTGATTTTGTTCAAAGATAAATTAAATTACCTACATATAATTTTGTTCAACTATTTAGAACCGGCAGCAATACTCGACCCCTGCTTGGCGTAGTCTTCAACTGCGAAATCGTGTTTACCAATCTCCGATTAGTAACTACAAATCTTATCTTCAAATATTTTAATTATGCGCATCAATTTATTTTCTCGAAAGTACAAATTCTTTTTACATGCTGTGGTTATTTTTATGGCAGCATGAACTAAAATACAACGCAACATTTGCATTACGCAAATTTTTATTTTAGACGTCAAGTGTGGAAGCTGGCGGTAGCGGGGGTCTACTATTTAATTAGCTTTGTTTAGTGGCTATGTCTATATTTTTGTTGGTCAAATATTTCAATATTGATGGAATTGCAATTCATAATTAATACCGTCTTCGGTGAATAAGAATCTCAAACTGTTATTATCTTTGGTTGTTGGAAATCCGTAAATGCAGTTTTGTTCGATTATGTATTCTAATTCAACTATTTTAATAGGCTTGCTAATTTCTTTGGAGTTGCTTATTGTTTTTACTTCGTATTTGCGAATAGCATTTGGCGAGCCAAGCTTTTCAATAACAATTTGTTTGTTTATCAATATTACATTTTTTGTAAATAATTTGTAAATGAAGTTCTTACTGTCCCATCTAAAATTCAAGCATCCCAATGAATCTTGTTTCCAGTTTTCAAACATTTTTATTGTATCAACACTACTTGCTACCAGTGTAGTTTTTGATTGTGATTTGCTACTGGATTGCATTATTAAATAGCAAAAAATGATAAGAAAATATTTGTTCATAGCCTAATTACTGTTTCATTTCTATTTATCGTTTTGAAAAAATTAATCTAAAGTTGGGTCGGCTTCAACTGCCCCTGCTTGGCGTAGTCTTCAACTGCGAAATCGTGTTTGCCAATCTCTGATTGGTAACTACAAATCTTATCTTCAAAATTATTATTTAAGCGCATCAATTTATTTTTTCGAAAGTACAAATTCTTTTTACATGCTGTGATTATTTTATGGCACTATTTTTTTTACTTCAAACATTTACGGTTTGTCGTTTTTATATTCTTTTCCTGAAATTTCTAAACTAACACTATTCATTTTAAATTGACAGAAACTAAATAAATATTTTAGAGTGAAAGTAATAAAGATTGGTATGCGATTTCGCAACAAAATAAGTATGTCGAATTATCCGAAATAATTCTACTTATGTAAACAAAATAATTTGATTTGCTCCTTGAAAAAAAATGGATGGCTAAATATATTATTGTAAAATAAAAATATTATTTACATTTGCTTAGGAATTATTAAAAACGATTTTTTTAAAAATTTTGGTTATGACTATAAATGCTCAAAGAAAAAATATCATTGATCAACTGCAACTTATTGATGATAAAGATTTACTATCTACAATACAAACTGTAATAGAATATGGAGTCAAAAAATCGAACTTCCAGGTTATATCAATGGAAGAACAAACACGGATATTAAAAATAAAATCGAGTAATCGGGAGGAAGATTTTATTGATGAGGAAGTTTTAGATAAACTTCTTGATTCTTAATAATGCAGAAATCTTACACAGTAAAATTATCTCAAGACTCGATTGACAGCCTTGTCGCGGCCAAAAATTATTACAATAACTGTAAGCCTAACCTTGGAAAAAAATTTATTGCTAATTATAAGACAGCGATAAAAAAATTGAAAAGGAACCCTTTTTACAAGATTCAATACAATGATATTCGCTGCATAATGATACCCAAATTTCAAGATAGGATTCACTATTTTGTTAATGAAGAAAAGCAAATTATTTTTATTCTTGATGTGATACATTGCAAGCTTAACCCAGATGACAATTGGCTTTGGTAATTTCATTGACTTGTATTGCGCAAAATTTATTGTGAAACTATTTCTGGCAACATGTAGACGTTGTTATCATACTTTTAAAAAATTATTTTTCACTAAAAAAATACCCAAATGCTTACTCCGCAACTATTACATTGGCCGCTTTTCATTCATTTCCATAATTTGGGTTATTTGGAATTTGAAAATTGACTTGTAAAGTTCATTCGATTGCCGCTATCTCTCACCACATCATTTCGTTAATCAATCTCTGATTGATTCTAACATCACTCGTCTTCAAACTTATTATTTATCCCCATTAATTCTTCTCCTCGAAAGTACAAATTCTTTTTACATGCTGTGATTGTTTTTATGTCTGCCGGAACTAAAATACAACGCAACATTTTCATTAAGGATATTTTGAATTTATACGCTAGGGCGGTTGCTTTTTATAGCGGGGGCAATTTAATACCACCGCAAATAAAACTGCCGCAAGCGCGGCAGGTATTTTATTTTTGACTTTGTAAAAAAACCGAAGACTCGTGTAGTTGTCGAGCGGCTATTTCAAAAGCAATTCAACGGAAATATCTTCATCCAAATCTTGCCAATGTATGCCTTCACCTTTTCCAATAAAACGCCAATTATTCAATTGTGCCTGTGTGGCATTTCGCAGACTTACAAACCATTCAAGTGGGAATGATATTTCTCTACCATCTTCCATAAACAGCATCATTTTGTTTTCTGTAAATTTTACATCAACAGCGTTATTCGATTTATTTATTGTTAAAGTATTCATTCCACTTTATATTAAATATGTTTTTATTTCCTTCTACAATAGTACGTATTTCTTTTAATTCCTTTCAATTAAAGTCCGAAGATTTTACTAATTCAACAACACCCAAATTGAATTTGGCAGTCCTGCCGGTACTCTCAACATGTATGTGTGCAGAAAGATGCTCGTTGCTGTAGAAAAAAAATCTATATCCATATACAAAAAGTAAAGATGGCGTTTTATTGTTTTGTTGTGCGAGTCTGTAAAAAATGATCTTCTGTAAAACTTAAATTGATTGAGGCATGTTGCTAAATTTTATGCTTTGTTTAGAAGCCAATAACGTAAACGCTGTTATGGTTAACAGTAGTTTGCCATAAATTTCTTGGCTTCCTTGCGTGCTTTTTTCATCATCATTCTAATCCCATTAAACCCAAATCTATAATATTCAAAAACTAAATTATTTAAAACCAAGTTTTCAAAAAATAAAAAAGGCTTACAAATGAATCACCTCGCCATAAGCAACAGCGGTAGCTTCCATCATGGCTTCGCTCATTGTAGGGTGGGGATGTACGGCTTTCAATATTTCGTTGCCAGTGGTTTCGAGTTTGCGGGCTACTACTGCTTCGGCAATTATTTCGGTAACGTTAGCACCTATCATATGGCAACCCAAAAACTCGCCATACTGCGCATCGTAAATAACTTTTACAAAACCATCTTTAGCACCGGCAGCACTTGCCTTGCCCGATGCGCTGAAAGGAAACTTACCCACCTTTATTTCGAAACCTGCTGCTATTGCACCTTTTTCGGTATAGCCTACACTGGCAATTTCGGGCGAGGTATAAGTACATCCGGGTATGTTGTTATAATTTAATGGCTCGGGGTGATGGCCGGCAATTTTTTCCACACAAATAATTCCTTCGGCCGAGGCTACATGTGCCAGTGCTTGTCCTTTAACAATATCGCCTATGGCATATACACCGGGTATGTTTGTTTGATAAAAATCGTTTACCACCACCTTGCCTTTATCGGTAATCACACCAGTTTCTTCCAAGCCAATATTTTCGATATTGGTTGCAATACCTACTGCAGATAAAACAATATCGCAGGTAATTTCCTGTTCGCCTTTTTTAGTTTTTACTTTTACAACGCATTGTGCACCCGATGTATCCACACTCTCGACCGATGAATCTGTCATTACGGAAATTCCCGATTTTTTGAAACTCTTTTCCAATTGCTTCGACACTTCCTCGTCTTCAACTGGGACTATGGCGGGCATAAATTCTATCAGGGTAACCTTTGTTCCCATGGCATTATAAAAATAAGCAAACTCACTGCCTATAGCTCCCGAACCCACCACTACCATCGATTGAGGTTGTTGTGGTAAGGTCATTGCTTCGCGATAGCCAATCACTTTTTTGCCATCTTGAGGCAAATTGGGAAGAATACGACTGCGTGCACCGGTAGCTAAAATAATATGATTGGCCTCAAGTGTTTGTATAACTCCGGCAGCATCGGTTACTTCAAGTTTTTTGCCGGGCTTAAGTTTACCCGACCCCATTATCACGTCAATCTTATTTTTTTTCATAAGAAACTGTACACCCTTACTCATACCATCGGCCACGCCACGGCTACGTTTTACAACCTTTTCGAAATCGGCTTTGCCGCCTTCTACCGTAATACCATAATCTGCAGCATGCTGCAAATATTCGAATACCTGAGCGCTTTTTAGCAAAGCTTTAGTAGGTATACAACCCCAATTTAAACACACTCCTCCAAGCGATTCGCGCTCCACAATAGCTGTTTTTAAGCCCAATTGCGATGCGCGAATTGCAGCTACATATCCTCCGGGTCCACTACCCAATACTATAAGATCATATTTCATAAAGTAATTTATATTTTGTTTTTTAATGCGGCTAAGATAATCAACAATTTATAAACAAAAGTCTTCAACAGAAATTTATGATTTTGCGAGAAACTTTTGTTGGTTTTAGGGGTTTTTAGCCTTATGTTTGCACTTTAAAATTAAGCGCTAAATAAATTGACCTTAACATGAATTATAAAAAACTTTTCTTTCTGTTTTTGTTTTCGTTTTTGTTTAAATTTCAATCGCTTTCGCAGCTACTCAGCAATGGTTTTTATAAAGTAGAAGTTGTAAATCAAAATCCTGCTTTGAAAGCTGCCGAAGGTTTAACATTCGACAAAAACGGACGAGGGTATATTTGGGACAAACGAGGGTATGTTTTTATACTCGAAACAAACGGCACGCTCAATACAACGCCATTACTTGATATCAAAGAAGAGGTTGCCAATTTTGGCGACAATGGATTAAATGGATTTGCATTGGATCCTGATTTTTTAACTAACGGATATATTTATGCAGGATACTCCGTTGACAGGTATTACTATGATTATTTTGGTTTGCCAGGTTATGATCCTGATTCATCGTTTATCGATACTTTGTCGTTTGGGCGCATCACTCGCTTTAAGGCCGACATAAGTACAAATTATACAACCATTGTTCCCGGCAGCCGCACTATACTGCTTGGCGATAGCATTCACAATGGCATGCCGGTTTTATATTTTTCGCACAGCAATGGAAATTTAGTTTTTGGTAATGATGGTTCGCTGCTTGCCGCGGTTGGCGATGCTGCAGCTTATACAACGCTTGATACCGGTTCTAATTCATTCACTTATTGGAATCAAGGGTTAGTGGATAATGTTATTGAACCAAAACATAACGTAGGAGCGTGGCGTGCTCAAATGCTTACAACTTTGAGTGGAAAATATTGCGACTCGATCCTCAAACAGGCGATGGTTTGCCCAGCAACCCTTTTTATGATACTACCGATGCACGGGCGCCACAGTCGCGCATATATAGCTTAGGGTACAGAAATCCATTTCGATTTTCTATTGTAAAAAATACCGGTGATACAGATATAACTGCCGGCAATCCGGGAACGCTTATACTTGGCGATGTGGGTTGGTCGAAGTGGGAAGAAATAGATATTATAAAAACAGCTGGATTAAATGCAGGTTGGCCTTATTTTGAAGGCTTGGCAACCAATCCTTTTTTTGAGATTTCGGATGAGGTAAACGAAGATGAACCCAATCCATTATATTCTCCCGGCATTTGCGATTTTCAGTATTTCCGGTTTCGCGATTTATTGCAGCAGGAAAGTAATTTGAATCCTCCATTCCCAAATCCCTGCGACAGTTCAATCAACATGACTCAGAAACATCAGTCTTATCATTTTAGGCCGACCTTGGAATGGCGACACAATCAAAAATTAACCCGTACCGGAATATTTAGCGGAGGAACCGGAAAGGGAATTCCCATCAATATAAATTTGGCTAATTCTCCTATAAAAGGCGAAATGTTTGAAGGTAATGCTGCTGTGGGAGGATTTGTTTATCAAACCAATAAAGTGCCTTTAGAGTTTCAAAATGCTGTGTTCTTTGGCGATTATGGCGAAGGTTGGATTCATTACATTCGTGCTGATGCAAACCTTAATATTGATTCAGTTTTCTCCTTCGATACCACAGCATCAACAATAGTTTGCCTTACATATAACGAAATTGATGCTTGCATTTACTATGTAAGTTTTCCAGATAAAATTTATAAAATATGCTATCCCGGCTTAGTAAATAATCCTCCTGTTTCGCTACCAACATCCGATACTATTTATGGACCATCACCATTAACCGTTAATTTTGATGGTACGGCATCGTTCGATCCTGAAACTGGACCTTTGACTTATCAGTGGGATTTTGCCGACAATGGCGCAGTGAGCAACAATGCAATCGACAGCCATACGTTTAGCCCCGGACCCGGTTTTCCAGTTTTGTATAATGTAACTTTAACTGTTACCGATACGGGAATGTTGCAAAACACAAAGCATTTACTTATTCATGTTAACAACACTCCACCAAAAGTTGATATTACTTCTCCATTAATCGGTACCACCTACAGCACTTCTATTCCTACACTTATCAATATGCCAGCACAGGTCAGTGATTTGGAATCGCCAAATGTTCAGTTGTCATATAGCTGGAAGGTAGAAAAATACCACAATAGCCATACCCATCCGGAGTGCGATGAAACCGACCCTGTTACATATTGTATTCTTCCGCCCGAAGTTTGCCTGCCTAATGATACTGTATGGTACAAAGTTTCACTTACCGTTACCGACCCCCAAGGCTTAAAAGGATATGATTTTGTGGGGATTCCGCCATTATGTAATGTTGGATTGAATAATTTGTTGTTTCAGCAGAACAAAGAAATACTAATGTTTCCAAACCCAATAGAAAACGACCAATTTGATATTAAATTTTTCGATGAGAAGATAAGAACGGTAAATAAAAAAGATGTTCAAATCTTTACATCTAATGGAGATGAATTTAGCCCAAAAAATTATACTTTTGGGTTTAACAATAATTCAACCTGGAGTGTGAAACTAAACCATTTGCCTTCCGGTCTTTATTTCATAAAAATCAATACTGGTACTAACTTTGTAAAGGCTAAGTTTATAAAATTATAATTTAAAATAAACACATTTTGTCAAAAAAAAATGCAGTTGTTGGAACTTAATCTATATACTAAATCTAATGTATAAAAAAAATCGAAACATGCTTTATAAAAATGTAAAGGCAACTTATTTTACTGCTCTTGTGCTATTTTTTCTCATCACTAAATGTTATGGCCAGGGGTCTCCTGTTTTAACGCCTTTATTCAGCGACAATCTGGTGAGTTCGGGATGGAACCAAGTTGTTGGATTTCAATATGACTCATTGGGCCGTATGTACGTTTGGGAAAAAAGTGGTAAAGTTTGGTTTGTAGATGCCAACGGAGTAAAGAGTACCACACCGGTAATAAACTTAAGCGATGAAGTAGGTAATTGGCGCGATCACGGGTTAAATGGATTTGCATTAGACCCAAACTTCAATACAAATGGATACATTTATTTATATTATACTGTTGATTATTATGCATTAAAAAATAAAGGAAAACTAAACTATAGTACCACCACCAATGAATACCTTAGAGCCACAATTGTAAGGGTTACAAGATATACCTGCGATGCTGCCAATGACTTTAAAACAGCACTTATATCTACCAGATTAGTGCTTATTGGTAAAACCATTAAGGACGGAATTCCATTGCTGCATACATCGCACAGTGGAGGTTCACTTGTGTTTGGTGACGATGGTTCGTTATTGATAAGTACCGGTGATGGTTCAAGTTTCAATCAGGTGGATACAGGCAATGCAACCTCTTCATATTGGAGTAATGGTTTGTTAGATTCCATCATTCGTCCTGCCGAAAATGTGGGATCATTTCGCTCTCAAATGTTGGATTCATATAACGGAAAAATTTTAAGAGTTGATCCTGCAACAGGGATGGGATTACCTTCTAACCCTTTTTATGATCCCAATAGTCCTGATGGTCCTCAATCAAAAGTATGGTGTCTTGGTTTGCGCAATCCATTTCGTTTTACTGTAAAACGTGGCAGTGGAAGTACGGATATAACTGCCGGCCAACCGGGAGTATTAATGATAGGTGAAGTAGGCTGGCAGGTATGGGAAGAAATAAATGTATCGAAAAATGGTGGAGAGAATTTTGGCTGGCCATTTTATGAGGGGCTCACACCACATACGGGTTATTTTTCAAGCCAGGTAAAAAATTTAGATGAACCCAATACCATCTTAGACACAGTTAACTGCGGATTAGATTTTTATCGTTTTCGGCACTTAATGATACAAGATACTTTGTCGAACGATTCTATCTTTCCTCACCCATGCGATGCTAATCAACAAATTCCGAAGTCATCACATCCATTTACACATACAAGAGCTGCGATCGATTACAGGCATAATACTGTTGAAACACGTGTTCCTGTTTTTACAAATGGAACGGCAAATACTGTGAAGATTGATGATCCATCTTCGCCAATTGTAGGGCAACAATTTTCTGGCAATGCATCTGTAGGAGGAGTTTACAACAGTGATATTCGCCTTTCAGCTAAATATTTCAATACTTACTTTCATGCTGATTATGGCGAAGGATGGATAAAAAATTTGAAATTGGATGGTAATAACAACATTATTTCCATAGATACTTTTGCGGCTAACTTGGGTCCGGTGGTATATCTTACATTAAACCCAAACAATGGTTGCCTTACCTATGTTCACTACGAAAACGAAATAAGAAAAATATGCTACACAGGAGTTGTAAATTATCCTCCCTTAGCCAAAGCACAGTCAGATAAAATTTTTGGAACCTCTCCGCTCACAGTGTCTTTTGGCGATTCTTTATCATACGATCCCGATGGTCAACCATTGTCGCGAACCTGGTATTTTGGAAACGGTGATAGCTCCAATGCCAGCAATCCTTCATACATTTTTACTTCGGCCAACAACAATCCTATCACTTATACAGTAATATTGAAAGTGACTGATGCATTGGGATTGACTTCATTTGATACCACCAGGGTTTATCTCAATAATACGCCTCCTATTGTTGATATAATAACGCTGCCGGATACTTTTTTATATACTGTAAATAATTCTACAATTTTAAACTTACGTGCAAATGTATTTGATGCTCAAACGCCAACCACCGACTTGATTTACAAATGGCAAACAACATTGTATCATAACAATCATAATCATCCCGATCCTTATGAAACAGATAAAGAAACAACGGTTGATATTTCTCCCTTAGGTTGCGATGGTGAACAATACAATTATTCAATATCTCTAACAGTTTGCGATGCTCAGGGCTTATGCGGTAAGGCTGAAGTTTATGCTTATCCCGATTGTAATCCGGTAAGCACCTTGTTGGGAGGTTTTACTGTTTCTTCGAAAGACGTATGTCGCAACACAGATATTATTTTTACGGACACTACAAAAAATGCCACTTCATGGAAGTGGTATTTCCCTGGTGGCTATCCAAGTCAGGCTTTAACACAAAGCCCTTTAGTCAATTATAGTTCAACCGGTACTTTTCCGGTTTACCTGGTGGCAAAAAATGATTTGACGCAAGATTCTGTGGTTCGATTAAATTATATAAAGGTAAAAAGCTTACCAACTATTACCGGAATTACAAATTATGGAAATGATACAGTTTGCGGGCCAACAAGTTTTTATATCAGAGCTATAACCACCACCACAAATCTGATATTTCAATGGTTTAAAAACGGGGTACCTTTATTTGCTGCTTTTGATGATAGTTTGCTGGTAGACTCTGCTGCTAAGTATACAGTGGTAGTTACTAATACTAATGGGTGTACCTCTTCGTTTTCGAAAACAATTTATAATGGCAGTTTGGTAACACTTTCAATAGCTACAAGCCATACCTTATATTTATGTACTTCGGTCGATAGCGCTTTGGTTTCATCAGTAAATAACCCTGCATATACTTATCAATGGTATAAAAATGGAATAGCAATTAATGGCGCCAACAATAGCAATTATTACGTTAAAAGTAAAGGTAGTTATTACCTTAAAGTAAATGCCAATGGAATTTGTACAAATAACCTTACATCAAATACGCTTACATTTACAAATAGGCCAGATGTTACTTTTTCCGTTTCGGGTCCTCTTACTTTTTGCAATTATGATAGTGTAATACTTGCATCAACACCCTGTTTTGATTGTGCATACAAATGGTATAAGAATAACACCATTATTTCCAGTTATGGAACAACAAAGAGTAATTACAAAGCCACAACCAATGGTACATATAAGGTAAAAGTAATAGATCCTCTTGGATGTAGTTTGATAAGCCCAAATTGGCAAGTAACGGTAAATCCTGTTTTCACTGTTGCACAAAGCGGGCCACTTACTTTTTGTAACGGTGATAGTGTTAAATTAACGGTTACTTCAAATCCCGCATTCAAATACAAATGGAAAAAAGATAATGTATGGGTGCCGAATGGCGAAACCAACAAGCTAACTATTAAAACTGCCGGTAAGTATTACTGCAGGGTTACCGACACATTGAATAATTGCGTCAACAGAACAGTATTCTACAACATAGTAATCAATTGTCGAGAAGCGGGTATGTTTGACCTTGATAATATTTCTCTGGTTCCAAATCCTACCGAAGGCATTTCTACATTATCATTTATTGCAAATACTGATGAGCAAAATGTTTTACTAAGCATCTATAATTTGCAAGGTCAAGAAGTTTGGAAAGAAAATATGTTTGTTCAATCTGGCGAAAATGGTTTTGACATCGATGCAGGTGATTTGGCAAGTGGGGTATATGAAATAAGGATAAGTGCCGGCAACGAAATTTACAAAGCAATTAAGTTTGTAAAAATGGATAAACAATAAATTTCAGTATTGAAGAAAAAAAGAAAGGCAGCAAATTATTTGTTGCCTTTTTTTATTTGGTTTCCAAATAGCCTATAAGTCTGTAAGCCAATTTTGCTAAAGTATATTCACTCAAAATAGTCCCTTTCATAGGTGCGCATTCAACAATATCGAAGCCGACAACATTTTTTGTTTTTATAACTTTCTTTAAAAAGGTTAAAGTTTCTTCCCAAAACAAACCGCGGGGTTCTGCCGTACCAACAGCCGGCATTATCGAAGGATCGAAGCCATCAGCATCAATTGTAAGGTAAACATTTTCGGTTAAATCTTTCACTGCATTCTTCATCCAGTTTTTATTGCTGCGCACATCATGGGCGTAATAGGTATGAATGTTTTTCGATTTTTTTATCAGTTCTGCTTCTTCTATGCACTGAGCCCTAATACCTATCTGCACAAGATTTAATCCCATATCGTGAACACGATGCATTACACTTGCGTGTGAAAACTTATTGTTATGATAGGTATCGCGCAAATCGCTGTGTGCATCTATTTGCAGCACGCTAAGATTTTTATATTTTGCTGCATAAGCTTTTACAAAACCATAAGTAACTGTATGTTCGGCACCTAACGACACAACATATTTTTTATCGTTGAGCAACCGTGTAGTTTCCTGCTCAATATAATCTACCGCTTTGGCATCTACTTTATTTTTAAAATCCAATGGAGGTAAAGTTGAAATGACAAATTTGCGAAAAGTTTCGATGCCCAATTCCTCGTCATACAATTCTACAAATTGCGAAGCCTTAACCATTGCGCCCGGTCCTTTAGCACTGCCTGCCAAATAGGAGGATGTATGTTCGTAAGGCACTTGTTGTATTACATACTTAGATGATGAGTAGTCGTAATATTTTTTTTCTTCAATGCCCAGAAAATTGTCTTTGGTCGATAGTGATTTTAAAGCAGCCATTTTTTTAAATTATGAATTTTGAAAAAAAAATTATGCAAGCACTTTTGCAACCAAATCGGCTGCTTCTTTTAATTGAATTGCTGAGTAAACTTTGAGCCCGCTTTCATCAATTATTTTTTTTGCTTCTTCCGCATTTGTTCCTTGAAGGCGTATGATGATTGGAACTTTTATTTCACCAATGTTTTTGTATGCATCTACTATGCCTTGTGCCACGCGGTCGCAACGAACTATACCACCAAAAATATTAACCAGAATGGCTTTTACATTTGGGTCTTTCAAAATAATACGAAATGCTTTTTCTACACGTGCTGCATTTGCAGTACCACCAACATCCAAAAAGTTGGCAGGGTCGCCACCGGCAAGTTTTATAATATCCATAGTGGCCATGGCAAGTCCGGCACCATTTACCATACAGCCCACATTACCATCCAACTTCACATAGTTCAGTTCGTTTTCGCTTGCTTCTACTTCTGTTGGGTCTTCTTCCATTTTATCGCGCAGCGCTTCGTAACTTGGGTGACGAAATAATCCGTTATCATCCAGCGTAACTTTAGCATCGACTGCAATTATTTTATCGTCACTGGTTTTGAAAAGAGGATTTATTTCGAACATGGCAGAATCTGTTTGCACATAACAATTGTAAAGTGCCACCACAAATTTTACCATTTCCTTAAAAGCGTTGCCGCTGAGGCCAAGGTTGAAAGCAATATTACGTGCCTGAAATGATTGAAGGCCAACAGAAGGGTCAACTTCTTCTTTGAAAATCAAATGAGGTGTGTTATGTGCAACATCCTCTATATTCATACCACCTTCTGTTGAGTACATAATTATGTTACGTCCTGTATTGCGGTTAAGCAACACACTCATATAAAACTCTTTTGTTGGGTTTGGACCTGGATAATAAACATCCTGAGCAATGAGCACTTTGTTTACTTTTTGCCTGCATCGCCCGTTTGAATTGTAACCAACACATTGCCCAAAATATTTTTGTAATGGTGCGCACATCATCCATCGATTTTGCAACCTGAACGCCACGCTGTTCGGTGCCGGCAATTTTTCCTTTGCCACGACCACCTGCATGTATTTGAGATTTTACTACCCAATACTTTGTGCCCGTTTGTTTTGTCAATTCCTCGGCTGCTGCAATTGCACCTTCAACAGTATCGGCAACTATACCTTCTTGTATAGCCACACCAAAACTCTTTAGTATTTCTTTTCCCTGATATTCGTGTAAATTCATAATCCTTTTTTTTAAGTGGCGCAAAAATAGATATATCAATCGAATGGCAAAGGGATATTTATTTTAAACGGTTGATAATAAATGCTACTGTTTTTCAAAATTATCTTCTTCCATTTATTCAATCTATTTTTTATCTCAGCAAAAAAAAGATCAATTATATTGAAACACTCTCCTATTAAAATCACTTTATGAGAAAAAAGTTAAGCAGCATATTGATTTCGATTTTTAGGATTGCAAGATTTGGATGCAATGAATTGGTGACAATTCGATGTGAGTATAGCACTCAAAATTTAAGGATACAGCATATTATTAAATCCCCATTCCAAAATTATTCACTATTATTTCTTGTAATTTACGATTGTAAAAGGCTTAAACGAATCGCCATTAATTTCGAATGTAAAATAGTGAAACGTAAAAATTGAAGCCTAAAAACAATTTATATTTTTTATAATTTTATGGTTTACCCTTTTCAAAACTAAGGGCTCTTTTTTGCATTCAATTGATTGTATGCGTAATCGCGTGCAGTAATGGCACCGGTGTTATTGGGTTCCAGCTGCAACACCATCGAAAAATCACGATAGGCTTTTTCCCATTCTTTTCGATCAAGATAAACAGAACCACGATTGAAATAGGAGTGAGGTGTTGTAGGATTGAGTTCTATTGCCTTATTGTAATCAGCGATTGCGCTATCTATTTTTCCCACTTTTACATATATAGGCCCACGTGAAGCATATGCTCCACCATGTTTTGGATTTAGTTTTATAGCTACGTTGCAATCCTCTAATGCTTTTTCCCACTGTTCAAGAGAGTTATATACAAAAGCACGATTTAGGTATGCCAACGGAAAAGCAGGATCGATTTTTATCGATTGATTATAATCAGCTAACGCTTTATCCCATTGTTTCAGGTTTACATAAATGTTTCCCCGATTCGAATAAGCCAGAGAATTTTTTGCCTCTATCTCTATAGATTTAGTATAGTCCTCTAATCCTTTTTGCCAATTGCCAAGGCTCTTGTATGCAAAACCGCGGTTGGTATACGCTAATGCATACCGAGGGTCAACTTCAGCCGCTTTTGTTAAGTCAGCAATTGCATTTTCATATTGTCGGAGTTCATTATAAATTTTACCTCTGTTAACATGAGCACGAGCTTTGTTGGGTGATTTTTTTATAATGTCGGACCACAAGGAAAAGTCGCTTTTCCATACAATGTTGCGTTGGTACGTAAGTGCAGAATTGAACAAAATGATAACTCCAAAAATGGCTAGAGCTATGTTCATGTTTTTATTTTTTAGCAAGGCAAAAACGCCTGCAACAAAGGCCAGAAAAAAACCTACTGATGGCATATAAGTACGGTGCTCAAATATTAAATCTGAGATTGGAATAATACTTGACTCTATAACATTGGTAAGAAAAAACCAAAATATACCGAAAGAAATAATTCTATTTTTGTTGAATAACCATATTCCCCAAACCAATATTGCTACCAACGCTACAAAACTAATGATGGTTTTTATTTCGAAAAAACCTGAAGATAAACGGATGTCATAATCGAAATTTTGGTTGATGGGTAAAAACAAAAGTTGTATATATTTCAACAGTACATAAAATTGAGTGAACAAATAGTTTGTAGATGATATTTCGGTAAAATCATTGTAAACATCGGGCGGCAAAGGTTTAAGAACATTGAGCGAAAACTTATTGGCTACAAAAAAAATGAAGCCCACACAAGTTAATAAAAATATGGCAATGTGTGATCGACTAAGATTAATTGTAAATTTAGGCGATTGAAGAAAAAATAGCTCAACTAATACAATGGCAAATGGTAATGTAAAAGCATTTTCTTTTGTAAACATTGCCAATATGGCTGTCAACAAAGCCCCGGCAAAGCAAGCAAATCTTGTCACATTGTTTCGTGTTACCCTCCCTTGTACGTATAGTGTTATGGTTAGTAAATAGAACAATGTAACTAACGATGCTAATCGTTGTACTATATATGTTACCGATTGAGTTGCCAACGGATGTGAAACAAAAAGTAATGCTGCTACCAAGGCAAATATCCTTTTATGGTGGTTGGTAGCTGTTTCTTTAAGGGCATTCGTTGTAAATATTAATGTAGTTATCCAAAAAACCAACAGTGCATTAAGAATATGAATTATAATATTTACAAGGTGATAACCCCATACATTTTCTTTCCCAAAATGATAATTGACTGCAAAAGAAAGATAAGAAACAAAGCGGCTGTGATTATAATTCCAAATAGCATTTATGTCCGATAATTTTTGAATTTGATTATTGTTGGTGATACTTGGAATATCATCGACATGAAAACTACAATCGAACGAATTGGAATAGATAACTGCTCCCAACAATATGATAAGTGAAATGGCAAAAATATTAAAATAGTATTTTTTTAAGGAAGGTGCCTTTGGCTCAGTATTTTGTTTGCCGATTTTCTTTTCAGGTACAGCCGTTTTTATTTTATTTTTTTTCATTTTTAATTATTGTTGTTGCGCCTGAAAAGGTGCAACATAAAGAGATAAATTTTTGAGTCGTCAACATAAATATTTTCGGCCCGCAAAAAAATTGAGGAACAAACTTACAATATTACCATTAAATGCATAGTTGTTTTTTTATTTTTTATGTGGAATAAGTAGTTCTATCGAGCATAATATTATGATAGCGCTGCAAATTATATTGGCAAACGGCAGCTGTTACACTGTATCTTGCAAATCGAGGTAGTAAATAATCGATTGCAAGTTAGCTAATGACAATATTTTAATATTTGCGAAACTTTTGGCAAAATCTATGCACAAATGTTTGATTTATTTTTAGGTTGATTTAAATACTTTTGTGGCACATCAACAAAAAATAATTATGAAAATTGCTGTAATAATTCCTTGTTACAATGTTGCTGCTCATATTGAATCGGTGGTTGAAAAAATACCAGATAACATCGATTGGATAATAGCGGTGAACGATTGTTCGAAAGATGATACTGCAAATATTCTACTTAAACTCGCCAAGCATAGTAAGAGGATAATTTATCTGCAACACGAAAAAAATCAAGGCGTAGGTGCTGCTATGCTAACAGGGTATAGAAAATCCATGGAACTCAAAGCCGATATTTCAATGAAAATGGATGGTGATGGTCAAATGGATGCCAGCTATATTCCGGCCCTGATAAAACCTCTGTTGGAAGATAAGGCAGATTTTACCAAGGGCAATCGATTTCACAATTTGAGGGCATTGCAACGAATGCCTATTAGCAGGCGCTTAGGTAACACCGGTCTAAGTTTTATTATAAAAGCTTCATCGGGATATTGGAATACTTTTGATCCTACAAACGGATTCACTGCCATTAAAAACGAAACATTAATGGAGATGGATTTATACAGAATTCACAAACGATATTATTTTGAAACTTCAATGCTGATTGAGTTATACTACCGCAGCGCAGTTGTAAAGGATATACCTATGCATGCAAATTATGGTGAAGAAATTTCGGGCTTATCGAGTACCAGAGTTTTTTTTGAATTCCCCCCAAAGTTGTTGTATGCCTTTATCAGGCGATTGTTACTCAAGTATTTTTTATACGAATTTAATGTGGCCTCCATATATTTGCTTACCGGCCTGCCTATGTTTTGTTATGGCCTTGCATTTGGAATTAAAAACTACTTAAAGTACACGAGTATAAGTATGCCTGCACCTACAGGTACCGTAATAATTCCAACACTATTAATTATACTTGGGTTTCAGCTTTTGCTTTCGGGCGTGAGTTACGATATAAGTAATTATCCAAAGAAATAATGCAAGCTAATTATACGGGGTTGCGAGTGGCAAATATTTTTTATTTAACAGCCTGATGACATGCAACCAAATATATTATTAAGTTTTATTGTACCGGTTTATAATGCCGAAAATACATTGGCAAAATGTATAGATAGCATTTTGGCTCAACCCGAAAAAGTTTTTGAAATTATTTTATTAAATGATGGCTCCGGTGATAATTCTCAACTTATTATTGATAAATATGTTTTAGAGAATCCATCAATAGTTAAAGCATTTATACAGGAAAATAGTGGACCCGGTAGTACCCGTAATTTTGGAATACAAAATGCCAATGGCATCTACATAGCCTTTGTTGATAGCGATGATTATATAGAACCCAATTACATTAATGTTGTAAAAACACATATTGATGAGCATGATGCCGACATGGTTATCATTAGTTACTATAGAATGTACAACAGGAAGCAAAGCCTGCTCGAAAGATTTCATAAGTTTAGTAATTTTGATTTATATAATCAGCCAATCGAAATAAAGACGAAGCCTCAAATGCTCTGCGACATTGAGGTGGCTTGTTGGTTGAGAATTGTGAAGCGCGAATTGTTTTTGGCAGATGAGAATTTATTCTTCTCTTCAAATAGTTTGGCCGAGGACCTTGAGGCAAGTTTGAAATGGTATATTAACACCAAAGTAATAGTCGTGAGCCCAATCAAACTTTACAATTATATAATCAAGACGAATACATTAAATTTTAACACCGGTTTTATTAGTCAATACATAAACATTATTGAATCGGTGTGTAATTACTATAAAGCAAAGTCGCAGTTTAATTATTATTTCGAGGAGTTAGAATATATGTTTGCCAAGCATATGTTGATTGCAAATCTGTTGCGATTACGAGCTTCTAAACAAGAGGCAAAGTTTGAACAGTTTATAACTATGCGTAAATCATTGTTGCAGTACTTTCCTCAATATGCTAAAAACAAATACTTTAAAAACGATCCTATTTACATTCGGGCCGCTATTTATATTTCGTATTATTTCCCAAAATTGTTTTATCCAATATTGTAATGGCAAGTAGAGTTAATTTATCTGTAATTATCCCAATGTATAATGCCGAAAAATACATTGCCAATACTATTGCTTCTATACAAAATCAACAAGAACATTCAATGGTTTATGAGATAATTATTGTTGATGATTGTAGCACCGATCAATCGCGGCAGGTGGTTAAAGATTTGAATAATGATAATATTCGACTGATTGAGTTAAAACAAAATGGCGGTACTTCACATGCGCGCAATGCCGGTATTGCTGCAGCAAGAGGCGAGTGGCTGCAGTTTGTAGACAGCGATGATGCCATTTGCAGCGACCTCTATTCGAAGTTTGAAGATGCGCAACGGCCTTTAATTAATTGCTATGTTTTTTCACTCATTATCGAAGAACATAATCAAACTATACAACGCAAAATAGTACAAGTAAAAGACAAACGTGCCATAGGATATTTTTATGCCGTTTGGAATTTTTTTATCAGAAAAGAAATTTGTGCCGAGTTCAATCATATTTCGAGGCAAAACGAAGACGTTTGTTTTATTGTTGACATGATGAATATTAAAAACCTCAAAGTGGATTTAATAAAAGATGCATACTATATTCTTAACCGTAAAAATGATGCATCGAAAATGGCCAACTTCAGTGAAAAAGAATATTTGAAAATGTATAATTATGTTTATGGGCGCATTAATCATTGTGATGTACTTACCACAATGTTTATTCTTGAAAGTTTTGTTGGTATTGTCTTTTCACAAGTCATGCCCTTGTTCATGAGTTTGCGTGTTGCAATGAGAACCATTTTCAAATTATTTTATTTTTTACCTGCAGTGTATAGTAATGGTATAAGAAATTGTGTAAAAAATACTACCATAGCTTAACGTTAATAAAATATAATCAAACATTGGTGCAGCAAGATCATACCATTACAAAAAGTATCGACATTAGTATTATCATACCTATGTACAATGCCGAACAGTATATATCGCGCGCCATTGCTTCTGTTATCAATCAGCAGGCACATAATTTTAATTATGAAATTATTGTAATTGACGATGTAAGTACCGATGGCTCCTGCAAGGTTGTAAAAGCATTAAATAATCCACACATTAAACTTATCGAGTTGACACACAATGGCGGTACTGCAAATGCCCGCAACCAGGGTTTGAAAATTGCCACTGGCCGATGGTTACAATTTTTGGATAGCGATGATTTTATTTGTAATGACTTGTATGCAAAGTTTGAGAAGAAAATATCCCTGGGTTTTAACTGCTATCTCTTTTCTGTTATTTACGAGTTTAGCAATTACAACTTAAAGCAAACCATAACGCATATTGCTGATAAGCGCGCATTTGGGCATTACGGCAGCGTGTGCAATAAGTTTATAAAAAGAGAGAAATGTTTGCTTTTTAAACAAGAATTCAGTTCTGTTATAAGAAATCAAAACCGGGGTTATATTTTAAGTGAAAGCATTGCGGAATTCTTGCAGTGATTATTTAGCCTTGAAGGAGGTTCGCAATGATCACTTTTTGAATCAACTTTTTAAAACAGCTCTTTTAAAAGCTTCCAAAAATCGGGTTCCATATTTCATATCTGGTTCCATATAATTTCCTTCCGCCCATTCGTTCCAAGACTTAATAAAAACAATGCGTTCATCGCTTGGTTTATGCTTTACTTTTTGAAAAATATCAATCACATGTTGTTCAAATAACTCAGGTGTTGCTTTATGCAGCACAAGTCCATTTTTTCCACTGCGAGGTGAGTGGTCCCAACCCGAAATAATAGTTGGAATACATTTCGTATCTGACTCTTCTTTCCCTGTAAAAAATTTACTTGCATTTCCGAAGTCATACACATGAGGTACTCCAAAAATTTTACTCTTGACTAAATTAATTGTATTGAATGGAAGCGATTTTTTAATCGCAAAAGTCAAATAGCCTATTAATGTTTACGGCATCAAATGATGCTTCTAATATTTTATTGATGTCTTCAAACTTATTAGATTGCCCAACAAAATAAATTCCTTTTAATCCATTTTTATAGCAAGATTTTGCCATTGTTCAATGAAAGTTTTTGCATCCGGAATTAGTAGCGGTTGCAAAATTGTAAATAATGGCTTGCCCTGTACAGTTATGTACCGCTTGTCCAGAAAAGCAGGCAGCACTTCATAAAAATGCTTTTCAATGTCTTCTGCGCCAGGATATAATTGTTCAATCAAAACATTTCTATTAGTTAATCCATGATGAAATCCTTTCCATGTTTCATTAGCCCAACTAAGGCAAAATGGAAAATTTGGTTCGCCTGATTTTAGCACTTCTTTAAATGGCCTTTCTAATAATTGCTTTCCGTTACCAAACCAATAATGCCAATATGCAAAACCTTCTATGGCATGCTTCTTTGCCATGTCTGCCTGTGCCTGGCGAGTTTCAGCTACCCGCAAATCATAGTACCCTAAATCGGCAGGAATGCGCGGTTGATAATGTCCCGGAAAATATTTTTTCGCTTTACTTACATTAGTCCACTCCGTAAAACCTTTACCCCACCAAATATCATTTTCAGGTATCGGATGATACTGTGGAAGATAGAAAGCTATAGCTCTAATGTTGCCGACATTCATTAACGCTTATTTGTTTTCAAACTTGTTTTTGTTTATAGATGCTTCATATAATATAGTGTCAATTGAATTAACGTAAGTCTCCACACCAAAAAATTTGGCTTTACGCAGGCCATTCAGTGACAAAGATTCATATAAGTTTTTATCAGTTAGCACTTTCACCATTTCGTTTTTAAGACCTTCTGCAGTTCCATTATATAGCAATCCATTTAAGTTGTTGTCAATAATTTCTAATACACCACCGGCCGAATTAGCAATAACAGGTATCCCATAGTCCATAGCTTCTACTATTGTTCTACCAAAAGCCTCCAATTTTGTACAGCTTATTACTAAATCCAAATTTTCATAAATCTGATTTTTGTCCTTTGTAAATGGTTGAAATATGACTTTGGCTTCAAGTTGAAATGCACCAATTAATTTCAGTAAACTTTTATAATAATTTTGATTTACGCCTCCATAAAAATAAAGCTCACAATTGGGAATTACTTTAATTAATTCTGCAAATGCTTCAATTGCCAAATGCTGTTCTTTACCTGGCGATACTGCCCCAATCATTCCTATTTTAAAATTTTGGATGGGAAATGTTTTAAATAAATTGGCCGTAAATTTATTGCTAGCAACGATGCCATTATAAACCACAGATTGACGGATCGAATTTTTAGCACACCAATGTTTTTTTAATATTTCGGAAACAAAAATACTTTTGGTTGATTTGTTTACTAATTTGGCAATTTTTTCTCTATTGGGATAATATTTAAAACCAAAACCCAAATCCCCAAATTCTCTCTGATATGCCAAACATGTGGCACATTAATTTTTTTTGCAATAGTGTAACCAATTGAAACCACTGATGTGTTGGTATAAATCACATCAGCCTCAAAATCTTTTGCTGTTTTTATTAATTCTTTTAAAATTGAAATGCGAGTTAAATAATAGCTATATTGATTTTGAATTCTTTTCAGACGTGAAGCAGTTGCGTAATTAAAATCAACACATCGTGGAAAAGGAATTATTTTGTAATTTATTTCTGCATCAATTAATTCTTTTCAAAAACACCACTGAATGGAAGCAGTACTAAAATATTTCTGTCAGCTTTTTCCTGATACCTCTTAAGGCAGTAAGTAATGATTGTGAAGCGCCATACAAAAAGGCATCGTGTGCGAAAACTAAAATATTCATCTAAACAGTTTTATAAACATCTAAATATTGTTGAGCGACAAACTGCTATGCTCATATTTTTAACGGCATAATCATAATTATTTTGACCCAAATTAGTAGCAGCTAATTTTTCTGCTTCATGAAAAGCTTTACACAACGACCCTTTTTATAAGGGTCAAATAATACATTGCCAGTATGTTTTAACAGCTCTCCGATATTGCCAACATTGGGGCCGATTACTGGTTTTAAAATAGAATGCTAATGGAACATTGCCTGAGTTTAAAATATGCTTACGTTGAATTAAAACCACATCAACAGCACTAAAATAGTTTGCCAAAACATCATCACTAACAAATTCAATTCCGGTTTTTATTTTCTGTGATTTTAATCTCATAGTACGTGTCTTAGCTTCTAACCATTTTAGAAAAACATTTTTTGGTGTATGCTTAATCAAAAGCTTCATTAACCTAGGTGCAAAAAGCAGTTTGTTCTGTATTTTTACTTTGGCGAATTCTGACAAAACCATGTCGGCTTCCTCCATATCTCTATATTCACCAAACGTCAGTACAACAAACTTATCCAAAGGTATATTTAATTTTTGGCGGGCTTCTTTTATAGTAATAGTGTTGTTATACATGTTTTCATAAATATGATGAGGAATAAAAAAATGTTTAACACTGCTGTTATTGAATCGCTCTTTATACAATTCA
>JADKFV010000003.1 GCA_016717325.1 Bacteroidota bacterium
ACCTACATTGATTCAATTGATAAACTCATGGCTCGAACGTTTTCCTTATTTTGAAAACGAAAAACTGTGGAAAAATTTCGATGCCAAAAACGCAAAGGAAGATGGCCGACATGTTTTTTGGAGCGAATACAAATCTACTTATGCATCTACATTATTAGAAGTAGAAAAAGGAAATTTACAATCGTTCGAAACATTGTTTTTTGATGGCGAAGAAGATAATGCATTTTCACCTAAAGCCAATCGTGCTGCATTGTTTATTATGTTGTATCGCGGTTATCCTTTGTTGCAACAACCTTATCAATTGCTAAATTTATTACTCGAAATAGATGAGCAATTATCTACCTGGCGGTTCCGTCATGTAAATATGGTGCATCGTATGATAGGTTCGCGTGTAGGAACAGGAGGAAGCACCGGCAAAGATTATTTGCAAGGCGCATTACAAAAGCATTATATTTTTAAAGATGTTTCCAAGCTTACAAGTTTTCTTACACCACGAAGAAACATACCTCAATTAAGTATGGAATTACAATCGGCTTTGGGATTTTCAATTTAAGAATTTCTATAGGAATCATCATTGGCCGAAAACAAAATTTATTTATTGCTTGGTTCTAATCTTGGTGACCGGATAAAGAATTTAGAAACTGCAATTGAGCATTTAAAATCCGCATTAAACATTTCCGATGTTAAAGTTTCATCAGTATACCAATCCGAACCGTGGGGATATACTCATCAACCATGGTTTCTTAACTGCATTACAAGGACATACAAGCTTGAGTCCTCTGTTTTATTGAAAAAAAATCAAAGACATTGAAATGACTATGGGCCGTAAACCCAGCAAAATGGCACGAGCGACTAATTGATATCGATATTTTATTTTACGGAAAAACCATTTTCAAAAAGCCAAATTTGACAATACCACATCAGCATTTGCACGAGCGTAAATTTACTTTGGTTTGCCTGGCCGAATTATCACCTGGTTTTATTCATCCGGTTTTGCACAAGCGCATTTTTACTTTGCTAAAAAATTGCCCCGATACTTCCATTGTGAAAAATTATTCATAACATCATTAAATAAAATAGCAGGTATTGTTGCAAATTTATTTTCATTTGAAAAATTAAAGCAAATGCACGGAAATAGCAAAGTGGGTTATGATAGATAAAATAAATGCAAAATATATTGTGATAGAAGGCAACATTGGCTCGGGTAAAACATCGCTCGCGCAAATGCTTTCGCAATACTATAATTGCAAACTGGTGCTGGAGGAATTTGCTGAAAATTCTTTTTTGCCAAAATTTTATGAGCAACCCGAGCGATGGGCGTTCCCATTAGAAATGAGTTTTCTTGCCGATAGGTTTCATCAGATGAAAAAAATGTTTAATCAATCTGATGTAGAAAATTTTCAAATCGTTTCCGATTATTTATTTGATAAGTCGATGATTTTTGCTTCAAATACTTTGAATGGAAATGAATGGCAGTTGTACGAAAGTTTTTTTTCCATTATAAATCAAAGCATGCCCAAGCCCGACATTATTTTATACCTTTCAAACTCTATTGAAGGCTTACAGCAAAACATTAAAAAGCGCGGGCGCAATTACGAGCAAAACATAGCTCCCGAATATTTGGAAAAAATTGAAAGTGGTTATCGGCAGTTTATATCAAATCATCCCGAATTGAACATTATAGTTATTCCATCAAATGAATTGGATTTTGTTAACAACCCTGTTGATTTCACAAATATTCGTATTGCCTTAGAAAAAGCTATCGTTGATAACCAAAAAACACTATTTCCCCATATTTAGGTTTGTCCTTTAAAAATAAAAACATTATCATTGCCACATATTCGAAAAGTTATCAACATGCGTTAATAACTTCCTCAGTCAAAATGGTATTTCTTCTCTCTTTCTAACTATTGATATATGAAGTCAAAAATTTATCCTACATTATTGAGTTGTGTTTTGGTGTTGGCAACATCATCAATTTTTGGTCAGGGCAATAATAGCTTTGGGCTGCCAAATCCTAAACAATTCGATCGCTTTTCTTTTAGTGTGGTTGCCGGTGCCGCTACATTGCAGGGAGACATTAAACATACCAAAGCAGCCAATAATAGTTTGAAACAATTTGTTTTTAATCCTATTTACGGATTCCAGTTTGGCTATCAAATGACTTACACTCTAGGTTTGCGTTTTCGCGGAATGGTAACTGAATTTAAAGATACACCTATCGATTCCATTTACATCAAAAAATTTAAGAGCTCTTATTTGGTTGATTACAACAGCCCAGTGCGCGAAGGAGCATTAAGTTTGGTTTATAATTTTGGTAACATCACTTTTTTAAAACGAAATCAAAGCGTGCATATGTTTCTTACTGCCGGCTTGGGAATATTTTCGCATCAGGCTACTGTGAAACAATTACCAAAAGGGCAGGCTATAATTGAAGATAATAAAGTGTCGCAATTTATGATCCCACTTGGTGTAGGTTTTAAATACCGTTTGGGTCATGCTGATATAGCTTTAGGATATGATTTTAGAAAAACTTTTACCGATAAAATTGAAGGAGTATCAAGCGATAATTCACAAAACGATGCATACTCAACTTACACTGCTGCATTGACTTTCACTTTCGGGAAAAAGAAAAAAGTAATGGAGTGGATCAATCCTATGGATGTTGTTTATCAAGACCTGAACCGTATGGATAAAAAGGTGGATAGTGTTTCAACGGATACAGACGGTGATGGTGTTTCGGATATGTTTGATAAAGATAACAATACACCTAAAGGAGCAAAAACATATAGTGATGGAACTTTGCTCGATACCGATAATGATGGCATTCCTGATTTTAAAGATATGGATCCTTTTTCGGCACGTGGTGCTAAGGTAGATGCCGAAGGTCGCGAAATTGATATCGATGGTGATGGTGTGCCCGATAGTCGTGATATGGAACCTACAACTGAAAAAGGTGCGCTTGTGAATTTTCAGGGAGTGACCATTGTACTTAACAACATAGCTACCTCTAACAATACAAATAATACAGGTAATGGCAATAATAATGGTAAAACAATCGATAGTACTACCACCAACAACAATAACATAGAGCCGGTAAATAATTATTCCACAACCAATGTTACAGGCACATATTTTCCATCTATATTTTTCGATTTTGGAAGCACTTCTGTAAAAGATATGTATCAGGAGCGATTGCTTATTGTTGCGCGTGCACTAAAAATGAATCCCGATTTGAAAGTTACGCTAACAGGTTGTGCCGACAATAGTGGTACAGGAAATTTCAACGAGCGTCTGGGATTGAAGCGTGCAGAAGAGTGCCGCAAAATTTTAGTTGAACAATATGGTATTGAAGAAAATCGTGTGCTTACCGAAACAAAAGGTAACCGTCAACCTTTGAATAACAACAGCGATTTCTTAAACCGCAGAGTAGACTTCTCTATCTCGAAATAAACTTACTACTCACCTCTAGTCATTCAGTAGGAACCTTATTTCTACTTCAGATAAATTTGTTTAAAAACAAAATTTCCTAAGTCACAATAAGCTTCTTCCTGAATGACGGTTTGAAGATAAATCTGTTCAACACCCAAAGTAATTATAAAACTAATTCTTCAACGCAAAGAAATTTTTCTATCAAACACTTTTCCATTTGCAACACAACGCAAATGATAAACGCCCTTAGCAAAAATAGCAGTGTCAATATTAAAATATGTGTTGTTGGTTTTTTTGACAAAAACTAATTTCCCCATTGCATCTATTATTGTAATCTCAAAAGTTGTTTGCAATAAATTATTGATAACAATTTCTGTTTCGTTTTGAATCACACTTAGGCCCGAAATAGAATTAAATGATTCATGTACTCCACTTACAAGCACGCCTGATGGTGTGCTGCAACCATTGCTGTCGGTAATAATCACAAAATAGCTTTGTAACAAAGCCGGAGGATAAAAATATTGATTTGTGGAAAGCACCAGTGTTGTATTGTTTGTATTGTACCACGCATAAGTTATTGCTTGCGAACAATACAATGTGTCGTTACTAATTGTAATTAAAGGAGCAGGCGGGCTTTGATGTTCCGTTACAAAATTGGTTAACGTAAGCGAATCGCAACCTGCTGCATTACAGGCAAGGAGTTTAACATCGAAACTACCATAGCTGGCATAATATATTCCTGTAGGATTTTGATCGGTAGAAGTATTGGGTGCTGCACCATTAAAAGTCCATTGCCATGATGTAGGATTGTTTGTAGAAAAATCAAAAAAATCAATAGCTTGTTTTTCGCACCACGATGAATCGCTGGCTGCAATTTGCACCACTGGCACTGCACACGGACTAAAAGTAACATTCAGGGTGTCGATGGCTATACAACCGTTGCTGCTTGCTGTAACATAATATGCACCGCTTGTACTTACACTAATTGAACTGTTTGTGTTTCCATTTTGCCATGTATATGATGATGCACCACTCGATGATGCATCAATAATAAAAGTGCTACCAATACAAACCGTAGTATCGTTACCCAAATTTAATGTTGGAGCATAATCAACGTATATGGTATAGGTTAAAGTATCGTTGCTGCCATAAATTATATAGCTGGTTGTTGAGTCGGGGCTAAGTGTTAAAATGGAATCGGTAGAAAAAACATTGTTGGGATTTGTTGATAAAGCCCAAAAGTAATATCCGCTATTGGTAGCAGCTAAAATGGTAGAATCGCCATAACATATTGTGGAATCGCCTGTTACATAAAGGTTTGCCGGTGCTAATGAAACGTCATCAATAAATAAATAGCACACGTCATACTGAAATGATCCCGGAAAAGGTGTTGTAGTAGTATTAGCATCGTCAAAGAAATTTCCAAATGTAAGATACTGCTCACCACCTAATGCGGTATAAGAAAGCGTTAATGTATTCCATCCGGTTTTGGTATTTAAATAAATTGAAGATTTAGCCTGTGGCACAAAGGGCAATGAAAAAGAATTACCACTTCCCACCAATGGATTAACAGAAAAGTGACATCCAAAATCATCGGTGGCATATTTCGATTCATCGGCAAGTGAATATTGCATCGATAAATTATAAGTCACACCGGCAATCATTGGGCTGCTTAATTGTGTTTGTATGTATTCGCGAAATTCAGGCGAAGCAGTGTAAAACAATGCCATACCAACATACCCACTTCCGGTTGCAGGCATTTCGTTGCCAATAAAACTTACCGGTACCGAAACGATACCCGTAGAGCATATGTGAAAATAATCGGCACTGCCCCCCTGATTGGTTATATTATCCCAACCAATGGCGTTTGGCAATTGTGCAACATTGCCGGGGCACGATGTATAGTTTTCGAAACTGGCATTAGTAACTAAATTCTGGCTTAAACTCACTTTTACATTTATTACAAATAGCAAAAGGGTAACCATCGTTTTTAGGCCACTGATTGTTGTTTTTGTTTTCATGATAATCTTTTTTGGCAGCTTTTATTTTTTATTAACAAGCATTTTTTGTGTCAGAATATTTTTTGAGGTTGATGCAGTTACAAAATAAATTCCATCAACTAAGCCACTTGTATTTATTTCGCTAGTATGCGAAATATTGTTGGATGATACATATACTAATTTTGCATTTACATCATAAATACTCAATGTATAGTTTTCTAAATTGGTATTGACTATGTAGCTGTTTCCTGTCAAATCATTTTGATGGCAACTTAAATAAATGGCATTTCCAAATACATCAACAATGCTATTAACTATAACTGTAGACGATGGTGTACTACAACCATTGCTATCGGTAATGGTAACATAGTAACTTCCGAATTGTGTAGGGAAAAAATATGCATTGGTTGATAATACCAAAGAAGTATTGTTTGTGTTATACCACGCATAGCTTACAGCACTCGAACAATATAAAGTGTCGTTGCTTATGCTAACAGTAGGTGCAGGTGGATTTTGGTGTTCGGTTACAAAATTTGAAATGGTTACCGAATCGCAACCGGCAGCATTACATGCCACAAGCGTTACATCAAAACTTCCATAACTGGGATAATAAATTCCTGCAGGGTTTTGATCAGTTGATGTTGATGGAGAAGCACCGGCAAAAGTCCATGACCATGTTGTAGGATTGTTAGTAGAAATATCAAAAAAGTCTACCGATTGCTTTTCGCACCACGATGAATCGCTCGATGAAAACTGTACAACCGGTGCTGCACAAGGACTAAAGGTAACATTAATTGTATCGGTGCCATCGCATCCATTATCACTTGCTACTACATAATATGCACCACTCGTATTTACACTTATCGAACTATTTGTATTTCCATTTTGCCATGTGTATGAGCTTGCTCCGCTTGCCGATGCATCAATAACAAAGGTGCTGCCAATACAAACTGTAGTATCATTTCCAAGCGATACCGAAGGTGCAACGTTGATTGTTAACGGTAAATACAATGTATCGGTAACGGCACTTTGATTTACTAAAATAACCTGCACATTATATGTACCCGGTGCAGTAAAAACATGACCAACCTCATAGTACTGCGATGAGTTTAGCAATCCCGAACTTGGGTCATCGAAATTCCATGAGCAAATAACATATGCTCCGGAATCGGCCACCGTAAAAAGTGTTTGATCGCCAAAACAAGTATTTTGAAATCCTACACTGTTGAAATAACTCGGCAACATATTGGGTAGTCCATAATAACATGTATTGCCACCAAGCGAAAAACCATTATCAATGTATGCACATCCCAAACCCACCACATCGGGGTTTTGAATAATACCCAACCAAGGCAACGTTTTACGGGCGGAATAAATTTTTCCATCAGGAGCAAGTTGTAAAGCACCCAGTTCGGGGCTGCTGCTGGTAGCTACCAATAATTGTGATGCTTGTATTGCTGCAGGCGAACCGGCATCAAGGTCATATTGATAGATAGGATTTACAAATTCGGTACCATATAAAACTTTACTGTTTGGCGAAAACTCTACACCGTATGTGAGGTTGGGAACTACCAGCGGAATTGCATTTGAAGGTATGCCGGTAGCATTATCAAAATCGAAAAGCTCGAACATATTGGAGCGCGATATTGCCACGGCAAGTTTATTACCATCGGGCGATATTTTCATATATCCTATTGAATTCGTATTGCCAAAACCTGTATGTACTGTTCCTACTGTAGTGATTACAGGAGTAAGAACAAGTCCGGCAGAGGTGAGTAAATAAGCATAAAATTCTGCGCTATTATATTTGTGCGTTACTATCCAAATGTCTTGTCCATTGGCATGTCGGCAGCCGGTTACTTTTTCGCTTACAGGAGTTACCAATAAAACATTTTTTGTAGTTACATTACCCAAGCCTCCGTTAAAGGTCATGTCCACAATCGAATATCGAAATCCATCTGGCCCCGCCTCCTGATCAACAGTAAATACAAAATAAGTATTTGCATTGCCCGGTTGCTGCACTATTAGTGCTGCCTGACTTGATGAGGAAGCCCCAAGCAAACCGGTGCCATTTGGCATTGCATTGTGGTTCTTATCCCAAACGGTGGCACCATCCGAGTAAAGCAGCAGGGCACCGTTATTGTCGGCCATAGATGAACTGCCTTCGGTGGTATTTACCTGCCCGCCAGTTACAAATACGGGACTTCCCGAATTAAAATCGAGGCCACAACTTGTAGGGAACTGCCATTGATTTATTTTTTTTGAATTTTGGGCACCAACGTATATGCTTACCGTTAGCAACATAAACAACAAAGTAGTTTTTTTCATAATGATGTATTGATTTGCAAATTTATTGCCCAAATGTAATTATTTAACCCTATACTAAAAATGGGCAAGGCCAACTTTTAAATATAATCAAACTCTTGTTTAATCTTTATGGATTTGGATAGAAAACAATAATTTTGTTGTTTTTTATTAGTAGAAAAGAATCGTTTATATTTGAAGAATTAAACTAACCTTTGAAGCATATGACTGTAAATTCCAAACAAACTAATAAGCTCATATTATGTGTAATGTTTTCTATGATGCTGGTAAATTGCCAAAACACACCTTCCAACAATAGCAATAATCCTATTGATTCAACAGCCGGAGCAAGTTCAAGAATGAAGACTGATTCGCAAGCTGAAGCTGCACCTTTAGATACGATTACTTCTCTGGCAGATCAAAAAGATACAGTGGCATATTTTAGGGCTCCTGATGGAAAAGTATATAAAGTAGAACTTGCCGATGAAAACGGTAATTTGGTAAAACCACAATCGTATGTAGAAAAAACTACCGACTCTTTATATTGTATTACCGATTTGTTTCTGGGTACCGAACGTAAAAATGCAAAGTCTACTTTTTTAATAAAGACCATTAAATTTTACAATACTGTTAATGCATTGAAAGTAACACTTGCTGCTGACTCCATAATGCGTAACCTTAATCCTGCAATAACTACTGCTATAAATTCACCGCGGGTAATACAAGAAAAACGAAATGTAAATATTAAAACTGCATTTATTTATGCTATCAGTCGCGAGAACGATAATGATTTTCATTTGATAATAGGTGATACATTGCCTTACAATGCAGCAAAATCATTAAATGTGGAACTTGCCGGTATTCCCAATCCTGCCAACACTTCAAAAGATACATTAACAAAAGTTCGTACTAAGGTCGAAGCATATTTTGGAGAAAAATGTAGTGGTGCATATTCTGTTTTTACTCCACCAATAAAAATAAGTGTAAGTGGCAGTTTGTTCTACGATATTGGACATCCTCCGGGACTGGTGGGCACAGGAATTTATAAGCCATCATCATCGTGGGAAATACATCCTATGAGCGATATTGTTTTTAAGTAATTCCATTTCTGTTTTTGCGAACAAAAGATATGGTTAACAAATTTGACAGAATATTTTTCTGATAAAGCTATCATCTTTTAGTTCAAAAAGCATTAATTTTGCAACATGAAAACATCAAGATGTATTGCAATTTTATTATTTGGATTGTTGCAAATTTCCAATGCACAGAAGTGGGTAGATACACTTTACAACTTTCAACAAATTAATGATATTCCTTATGGCACCAACTATGATTTTGCTGGTAACATTCGCACTCATTTATTAAATGTAACGGTGCCTGTAAACGATACAGCGCCTGTTTGCGGACGACCGTTGCTTTTGGCTATTCATGGTGGGGCTTTTCTTGCCGGCAATAAAGACAGTGATGCACCACCAAACTGGATAAAGGATTTTGCCAGGCGTGGTTATACTTGTGCATCTATCAATTATCGCTTAGGAATGTTCCATACCGATTCGTACATTCATTGTAATGTAGCCAACTGGGATTGCCTCAATATGCAGGATACGGCTGAATGGTACCGAGGCGCCTATCGCGCAATGCAAGATGCCAAAGGCGCTTTGCGATTTTGTTAAACAATGCTGCGTTGTATAATATAGACCCCGCAATGTTTTTTTGGTAGGGGAAAGTGCCGGTGGTATCACCGCTTTACAAGTTGCTTTCCTTGATGATGCAACAGAAAAATATTCTCAGGCTGGAGTGTTAAATAATGTGGCTGCACCTAATGCATTATACGAAGGTCCCTGTATTTTGACTGGTGGTTTCGATACTTCAATTGCCTCCATGCAACTTACCCGCCCCGATTTAGGCAACATCGATGGTGACCTTAATCCTTCCTTTGTTCCTTATACAATAAAAGGAGTAGGTTCATTTTATGGCGCTATTGTTTCTGATATTTTTACGCTGCACACCTACACCAAAGCACCTGTATTGTATATGTATCATCAACCCAACGATTTGGTGGTGAATTATGATTATGGTAAAATTGAAGGTGGTGTATCTAATTGTTTTACCCAGTTTCCTACTTTCTGTCAAAGCATTGTAAACCTTCCATATGCTTATGGTAGTTATGGAATTCGTAATATGATAAATAATTTAAGTACTAACGGTGTTGTGGTGCCTCAGGTGTTTTTCGATTCTACTTTGAATAATGCCGATTGTTATACACAATTTTTAAATTCATCAACGGTAGGTCATTCCATAGATGATTACAATTTGCGTACACTTCATATGGCGCAGTTTTTTGCCCCACAAATCGATACATCTTCAATTTGCAATACAAATGTTTTGGAGGCCAGTGGCACAAATACATCCATTACGGTTTATCCCAATCCAGCCGAAACGTTACTATATGTAAACATCAGCAACGAAAAAATTATTGTCGCCAATTTTTATGATTTACTGGGCAAGAAGATTTATACATTATCAAATCTTACAACAGGCAATAAAATTTATTTACCGCCATTGCAACCCGGTGTTTACTTATTGGAATTGCAAACATCGGTAAAAATTTATCATTCAAAATTTTCGAAAAAATAATAGGAGTATCCACATTCTCTTTTGTTTTTGAATTTTATTCTTCCCGTCATTGCGAGTGGCGAACTCAAAACAGGATAACAAATAAATGATGACATTTGCTTTCGCATAATATCATCGCAGTAAACTACAAAACCTGTTACACACTTTGGTGCCACACGAGCCCGATTGCGAGTTTAGGACTGTTGTTTACTGAAAAAAATATTAGTGGTACCAGTACGATTAAACACTGTTGGTAACCCTGCTTGTAAGCTTAGTTATTTTAGAGAACAACGGAGTTCATTGCGATTAATATTTTGCATAAACCTTTAAAAAAAAAATTATGGAAAAGGAAAAACAAGAGAATGGCCGCTTTGGACTTATCTATCCAAACTCGGCAGCCGTTGATGTTGGCAGCATGGAAATGTACGTATCCATGCCCAATGCAGAAGGTACTTCAACTGTAAAAGTATTCAAAGCATTTACAGAGGATATTAACGGGCTTGTGCAAGAACTTAAGCAAGCACAGGTAACGTGTTGCCATGGAGGCTACCGGAGTTTATTGGATGGCAATATTTGAAATGCTCGAGCAAGCCGGTTTACAAGTAACACTTGTAAATGCCCACCACTTTAAAAACACAGACGCACAAAAAACAGATGTTAAGGATTGTCAATGGCTACATCAATTGCATGAGCATGGACTTTTACGAGCCTCACATGTTGCCTCAGAAAGCTATCGTCAATTGCGTACCTATCTGCACGAACGCAATGTGCTGCAAAAGCAAAAAGCGATGGCTTAAATCGGATACAACGAGCACTTACACAAATGAATTTAAAAATACAACATTTGATAAGCGATATAGAAGGGGTATCGGGAATGAAAATTATTCGCGCCATAGCAAATGGAACACAGGATCCTTATCAACTACTATCAGAAGTCAACGTTAAAGCACTCAAAGCCACAGAGGGTGATTTGATAAAATCATTAACCGGTAATTACAAAGAGCATCACGTGCAAGTTGTAAAAAGGCAATTAGCCATGTATGATTTTATTAAACAACAAATGCAAGAATATGAAAAACTAATTGAAGATTCGCTAAAGAAATTATTGCCAGTTGATGAACATGGAAACAAAACGGCAATACCAGAAAAAAAAAGTCCACACGGAAAAATCAATACAATTTTAACCTTAAAGGATATTTAAAAGAAATTGCCCAAGTAGACTTAACGGCCATAGATGGAGTAGATGAAATAACCATACTTACTGTGATATCAGTAGTGGGTCTCGATTTCAAAAATGGCCAACAGCAGAACATTTTGTAAGTTGGTTAAATTTAGCTGCACGGCCAAAAGTATCTGGAGGTAAGGTGTTAGGTTATCAAAAACGTTACACAAATAATCCTGCGACTCAAGCATTAAGGTTGGCCGCTCAAAGTTTATGGAATAGCAAATCACCTTTGGGACAAATGTATAAGCGATTTGCAGCAACCAAAGGAAAAAAAAAGCAATCAAGGCAGTTGCAGCAAGAATTGCAAAATCATTTATAAAATGATGATTAACAAAACAGAGTACAATCCAATGATAGTTGTAGAAAATCCAGAAGTAACAAAAGCAAAAAAAATAAAAAGACTCCAAAAGGAAGCAGCAAAATTTGGCTTGATTTTGTCACACGCAATTGCCTCATAATCTGTCTTTTACGAGGATGTCATTGTAAATGTCACAGTGAGTATTCTCGAACTGCGAAGCAATCTCTTCCACTCATGAGGGAATGTCATTGGTCATTTTTAATTCTGGTCATTTTTAATTTTGGTCATTGGACATTAAAAGGATTGTCATTGGTCATTTTTAATTTTGGTCATTTTAAGGATTGCCATCTGTCTAGTCCTGAAAAAAGTTTACACATTTTGTTTAAAATCCGTGTGCAAGTTTACACATTTAAAATAATCCTGAATACCGTTTACATTCTATATTTGCATCACTGGCAAAAGCGGAAGTAGGCTCTGCAGAGGTGCAACCTACCAGGAAATAAACCAGTGTGTGACGAAGTATATCGTTCTATAAGGCCAAGCGTAACAGCTTGGCTTTTGTGCGAGAGATATATTCAGAACACCCAATGCCTAAAAAAACCTATTCCATAATTACCTCCTTTTCCTTTTTTAATTTGCAATAATTCTTCCATAGTTTTTTTAATGTACCTTCTTTTTGATGAGCCTCCACTGGCTTCAAATTTTCAATACTATTGTGTGGCCGTAAATAATTGTAAGTGCTACATGCCTTTGCAATTGCAGTTTTGGCTTTGCCAAATCTGCAAATTTATCTTCCAAAAGTTCTGTTTTCAATATTCCATTTACACGTTCGGCCACGGCATTTTCCTTGGGTCGCCATTCTGTGTCATGCTTATTTTTACGCCATTGTGCTTTAATAGGTTCACATATACATCACAACAATATTGAACACCTCTATCGCTGTGGTGAATTAAATTTTCAATAGTAGTATTAGCCTTCAATGCCATTTTCAATGCCATCAAAAGGACCTTGTGCGGAAAGGTCACAATGCAAATAGAAGCCAACAATTTTATGACTATATGCATCTGTAATCAAACTCAAATAGGCGAAACCTTTTTGCAAATGGATATATGTGATGTCGCTTACCCATAGCTGGTTTGGAGCAAGTGGAATGAATTCTTTAATAAGATTTGGATACTTCTTATAACGATGTTTTGATAATGTTGTAACACAGCCTCTGCGCTTGCGCTTGGTCACTAACATGCCAGGCTCCGCAAGCAAATCAAAAAAGCCCATCCCTGCCAATTTGAAAACTGTGGGCCGACAAAAAATCTTGCATTTCGTGCAATAATTTTCGTGTGCCTAATCGCTTCTGAAACTTCCGAAGTCGCAACACTTCTTCGATTATTAAATGCGATTCATACGCTTTTTTGCTGTACGTACTTAATGCCCTGATAGTAAGCTTGCCTACTATTACCAAGAAGCAAACAAAGGTCTGTTACACAACGCGGACTCCTTTGCTCTAATGTTTCTACCGCTTGGTGCCAGACTTTTTTCTGATATCAATTTTTAATTGATCTTCGGCAATGTCTATCATCGTATTAAGCAACTCGTTGTACAGTTTTGCTTTGCGAAGTTCTTCTCGCAAAGCTTTTACATCGCATCCTGTTGCTCATAGAATTGAATGGTTTCTGTTGGTGTTTTTAATTTCTGCACATGATGGCCTTTAAATTTTGTAACCCACGAATGTATTATTCTATAATCAACTCCATGCAGTGATTGCATTTGCCGAAATGTCTTTTCACCTAATAAATACTCGGCTATGATAGCCTCTTTTTCTTCATTTGTCTTTTGTTTACTTATCATTTTTTTTCCTTTAATAAGCGTAAACCTATTTCAGGACGAGACAATCTGTTAATTCTGTCATTGGTCATTATCGTCATTGCGAAATGTCACAGTGAGTATTCTCGAACTGCGAAGCATCTCTGCCGCTCATTGGTCATTTTTTAATTCTCGACACTTCGGTCGGGATGCCGAACAAAGTGTCGGCATTCTAGTGATTGGTCATTATTAGGATTGTCATTGGTCATTATTAGATTATCAATGGCTGTTTCGTTAACTGTCTCTTGGATAGTAGTAATTTTAAATTTTTGTTGCTTTTAAACCATCTTATGATTAAAAACGAAAAGTCAAAAATGCTAAAAACCAAACCCAAAATAAATTAATATTGCAGCACCAAGAAAAAATATAAAACTATAAAAATATGAATACCGTTGATAATTATAATTTCGCAGGCAAGCGTGCTTTGGTGCGGGTAGATTTTAATGTGCCGTTAGACAAAACCACATTGGCCGTTACCGATGATGCGCGTATACGTGCTGCTGTGCCAACAATAAAAAAAATATTGAACGATGGTGGCAGCGTAGTGCTGATGAGTCATTTGGGGCGGCCGTTAAAAAAACTGAAAGAAGACGGCAGCATCGATCGTAATAAATTTACATTACAACATGTAGTAGATACCACCACCGAACTAATGGGAGTGCAGGTAAAATTTGCTGATGATTGCATAGGAGACAGTGCGCAACAAATGGCGAAGGATTTGAAAGCCGGAGAAATATTGCTGCTGGAAAATTTGCGATTTTATAAAGAGGAAGAAAAAGGCGATGAAGGGTTTGCACAAAAGCTGGCCACACTTGGCGATGTTTATGTGAACGATGCTTTTGGTACTGCCCACAGGGCACATGCTTCAACGGCAGTGATTGCAAAATTTTTTGCCGGTGCAAAAATGTTTGGCTATGTGATGGCCAATGAACTTAACAATGCAAATAAAATATTGAACAATGCCGAACGGCCTTTTACTGCTATTATGGGCGGAGCCAAGGTTTCGGATAAAATTTTGATAATAGAACAATTGCTCAACAAGGTTGATCATCTTATAATTGGTGGTGCCATGGCATACACATTTGCAAAAGCACAAGGAGGAAATATAGGAAATAGTTTGTGCGAAGACGATAAACTGGATTTAGCGCTCGACTTAATAGCAAAGGCAAAAGCAAAAGGAGTACAATTGCACTTACCGGTAGATTCGCTCAATGGTGACAGTTTTGCCAACGATGCCAAACTGGAAGAAACACCAATAGGTAAAGTTAGTGACGGATACATGGGGCTCGATATTGGACCATTAACAATTGCAACGTATACAACTATAGTTAGCCAATCGAAAACTATATTGTGGAATGGGCCTATGGGCGTTTTCGAAATGCCCACTTTTGAACGTGGTACACGTGCAATAGCAAAGGCAATTGTTGTAGCAACCACTGCAGGCGCGTATTCACTTATTGGCGGAGGAGATAGCGCAGCAGCCATCAATCAATTTGGCTGGGGCGACAAAGTAAGTTATGTATCCACAGGTGGAGGTGCTTTGCTCGAATATATCGAAGGCAAAGAGTTGCCGGGTGTGAAGATGATTATGGAAGATTAATTGAAAAATAAAAAAAACCAATTTGCATGTTTGTGCATACAAATTGGCTTTTTCGCTTTCCAACAAAAATTAAAACTTTATTTAAAGATATATCCTATTTGAAGCCCGCAAGTAAAAGTAAGTGGTATAGTTTTGCTCACGTATATGTCGCTATATAAGTTGGCAAGTACATCATCGGAAATTGCAATTTCACCAAATGAATTATCAATACTGCCTGCACCAATGTCCTTTTTCAATTTGTATTTTGTTTTTACAAAACCATATCCTATTCCAAAATAATAATCAATTACAAACCTTCCGGCAGTAACTCCCTGCCCTCCAAAAATAATATCAATAGTCGCATAGTTGCGTGTTACACGTTCGAGTGTAGAGTCTGATACATAATCAAAGTTGGCATCATAATAAGCATAATACACATCGCGGTCGTAATGGTATGAACCAATAGTAATTGTTGGTTTCATGTATGTTCCGCCCAGGGCGTGAAGCCGTTTGGTGCCGGTAGTAAGCAAGTTTGATGTGCTCAATAATTTGGGGCCCATTCGCAAAAATCCACCAAATAAATTTTGCTTTTTAGGGGAGTGTACCCCTGCACCGATTATTCCAATGGAACCTTCAACATTCAAACCAACTTTTATAACTCGCTCGTATCCCAAAGTGAGGTTACCGGTAAGTGGCGACATTATATCTATTTTTATCGCTTGCTGCATTTCACGGTTTTTCATTTCCTGCACTCCCACTTCGTAAGGGTCATCGTTAAAAGTCATTTTGCGACCGTTATTGAAAATTATTTTTCTTATGTCACGGGTTTTAATATTGATAATAGGGCCATCCTGATAATCGAATTCCTTGTAAGAAATTTCGTATTCTTTTATTTCAATAATTTTTGCTTTAATAACATCGCCATTGGTTTGATAAATCATATCCTGCGCAAACGAAAAAGTTGTTGCCAATAGAAAAAAGGCAAATATAAATGAGGTTAGTTTTAAGAGTTTAATTGTATTCATAATTCATAAGTTTTTATTAGGTCAAATATAAGTTTTTATATTGATTGCAAAATATTATTTGGTGGTGATAAATTCGGAAAACAAAAAACATTTTTTGAATAAAAAAAACAACCTCATTTATTCCCCGGCAAATTGTCTTTAAACTCTTGCTTCACATAATCGAACGCGGGAGTAAGTTTACTGGCAAGCACAATGGTAGGCGAGTGCAAATAACTTTCATCTTTTATTTGTGGCGAAATTAGTTGCACTGTAGGTTCAAGGTTGCTGATCATGTTGAGAAACACACTTACTATCAATCCCCATTTGAGCATTCCAAGCATTCCACCTGCTATTTTATTAAAAGTGTTGAGGCCTGTTATTTTTAAAATATTTTCGACAAACTTTGCAAAGAATACCAATATTAAAACCACCGCTGCTATCACCAATACAAATGAAACAAAGGGCAATACGGGGCTATTGCTTTTTAAATAAGTTGACAATGCAGCATTGACAAGTGACGACAATTTGAAGGCAAGAAATAACCCTACAATCAAACCAATAATCATGGCAATTTGATGCACAATTCCTTTAGTGAATCCCATATAGAAACCGTACAATAATGGAATAGCAATTACAATATCTAACCAATTCATGTTGTTAAAATTAATGCTTTGTTGTAATAAATTTTTATAATGCTGTTAAAATATCTTTTCCCTTTTTTAATGCGCTTTGCAATCCGGCTACATTTTTTCCTCCGGCTGTTGCATAAAACGGTTGTCCACCACCACCACCTTGAATTTCTTTAGCAATTTCGCGCATAATATTGGTAGCATTCAACTTTTTTTCTTCCACAAGATTCTCTGAAGCAATCAAAGATAAATGAGGTTTATCATCTACAATTGCACCAAGCAATACAACAATATTTTGTTCGCTGTTTTTTATTTCGAACGAAATGGTTTTTATAGCATCGGCTGAGTTGAGTTCAATTAATTCGCAAATAAAATGGAAGCTACCGTGCATGGTTTTACTCTGCAATAATTTCCTTTTTATTTCCTGTGCATGTGCATGAATAAGGCTGTCGATTTGTTGTTTAAGTTTTTGATTTTCATCAATAAGCGATTGTACACCTTTGGTAATATCTTTAGGCGATTTCAATAAAATATTTACCTGGTTTAACTCATTCATTTTCGAATTGAAATATTGTAAAGCATTAGATGCTGTTACAGCTTCAATTCTGCGCACACCGGCCGCTACCGAGCTTTCGCTCAATATTTTGAATGAACCTATTTCGCCTGTTGCCTGCACATGTGTGCCTCCGCAAAGTTCTACAGAATATTTCCTGTCGAAAGTTATTACCCTTACAAAGTCGCCATATTTTTCGCCAAACAATGCCATAGCACCAAGTTCCATAGCTTCTTTAATTGGAACATTGCGCTGTTCGTTGAGGTGAATGTTTTCACGAATTTTTTCGTTTACCATTTCTTCAATTTTTTGCAACTCATCATCGCCTACTTTTTGGAAATGCGAAAAATCGAACCTCGTATAATTGCTATTTACAAGCGAACCTTTTTGTGCAACATGTGTGCCCAATGTGTTGCGTAATGCCGAGTGCATTAAATGCGTAGCAGTATGATTGCTCGATGTGGCCTGGCGTTTTTCTTTATCAACTATAGCTGTATACGTTGCTGTTAAATTCTTTGGTAATGAATTTGTAATTTGAATGTTGAGGTTATTTTCCTTTTTGGTGTCAACAATAAATATTTTTTCATCCTCGCATTCAATATACCCTGAGTCGCCCACTTGTCCACCACTTTCTGCATAGAATGGCGTGTGGTTGAGCACTATATGAAACTGTTGTTTGTTTTGGGATTTTACTTTGCGGTATTTTATTATTTCACATTCGCACGACAACTCATCGTAACCAACAAATTCTACTGTTTCGCCTTCCGATACTATAACCCAATCATCGGTATCTACTGCGGCAGCGTTACGTGAGCGTGCTTTTTGTGCCTGCAAACATTGGTCAAATTCCACCATATCTACCTTGAGACCATTTTCGTGTGCCATCAGTTGAGTGAGGTCCTTTGGAAAACCATAAGTGTCGTAAAGTTCAAAGGCAAATGCACCTTCAAGATTTTTGTTGCCATAGTTTTCGAATTTTTTGATGCCAGCTTCGAGTGTACGCAAAAAGCTGGTTTCTTCTTCCATTACCACCTTCATAACAAACTGTTGCTGCAAGTACAATTCATTGAAAACATTTTGAAATTGCTGTGCAAGGATAGGCACCAGTTTATGCAAAAACGGCTCGTTAATATTTAAAAATGTGTAAGCATATCTAACCGCTCTGCGCAAAATTCTACGAATAACATAACCGGCTTTTACATTGGAAGGCAACTGTCCATCGGCTATGCAAAATGAAATAGCCCGAATATGATCGGCCATTACACGCATAGCAATATCCGATTTTTCATTTTGTCCGTAAGGTATTTTACAGTAGCCCGAAATATATTGTATCAAAGGCTGAAAAACATCGGTATCGTAATTCGATTTTTTGCCTTGAATCACACGCACCAATCTTTCGAAACCCATACCTGTATCAACATGTGCTTTGGGCAGCAACTCGAGCGATCCATCTTTGAGGCGGCTATATTGCATAAACACGTTGTTCCAAATTTCTATCACCTCCGGGTGATCTTTATTTACCAATGTAGCGCCATCTATTTTTGCGCGCTCTTCATCACTTCGCGAATCGAAATGTATTTCGCTGCATGGGCCACATGGTCCTGTTTCGCCCATTTCCCAAAAGTTATCCTTTTTATTTCCAAAAATAATATGGTTTTGCGGCACTATTTTCTGCCAGCATTCCAGCGCAATTTTCGATTGAGGAATGTTTTCTTTTTCATCACCTTCGAATACAGTAACATACAATCTGTCCTTTGGTAAATTATAAACTTCGGTGAGCAATTCCCAACTCCATGCAATGGCTTCTTTTTTAAAATAATCGCCAAAGCTCCAGTTACCAAGCATTTCGAACATGGTATGGTGGTAAGTATCCACCCCTACTTCTTCCAGGTCATTGTGCTTACCACTTACACGCAGGCACTTTTGTGTATCGGCCACACGTGGATATTTTATTGGCTGATTTCCCAAAAATATGTCTTTGAAAGGCGCCATGCCACTATTGATAAACATTAGCGTTGGGTCATTCTTCACCACCATGGGCGAACTCGGAACTATAACATGTTGCTTGCTTTCGAAAAAATCTAAAAATGCTTTCCTGATTTCATTAGCCGTCATCATAACAAATCTTAAAAAAAATTAAGGCGCAAAAATAGAAATATGTTTCGAGTGCAAGAATTAAGTTACATACATTTTTGCGCTTTTTTGGGGCATTTTTTTGTCGTAAAATTATATTGAATTTTAGTTCATAAAAAAAACCACTGATTGGACAGACGAAGTATAATGGTTATATCAGATTTGTCTTGGAGCAAAAAAATCAACGCACTTTTGAACCGGAATATTTTTTATAAAAATAATATGCCACACAACCCAATGCCAATAAAATCAACCCGGCCATGGCATTTTCTTTTCTTTTGGTTAACGTATAAAAAAGCATGTAGGTTGAAATCGCAATAAAAACAATTGGTGTAAGTGGATACAATGGTGATTTAAAAACTCCTGCTTCGGTATTTTTTCGCCTGGTAATAAATAATGCCGAGGCAGCAAGTATAAGGAAAAGGAAATCGACAAAAACTACATAGGTTGTTACATCGGCAAAGGTTTTCCAAAACAATAAAATAACACAGGCGATAATGCATTGAGTCATTATGCTATAAAGTGGCGTTTTATATTTCGGATGAATATAAGCAAGCTTTTGAAAAAATAATCCATCGTTGGCCATGGCAAAATATATGCGTGGAGACGACATTGTATATATGCTGATAGTGCCAAGCACCGAAACAGAAATTAAAACTGTTGCAAATAATGCACCGCTACTCCACACTGTTGAAATGGCATCAGCGGCTACACTTTTCGAATTCATAAAAGTTTGCAATGGCAACAAATTCATATATGCATAATTTATGGTAAGATAACAAAAACAGACGATGCTTGTGCCAATTATTAATGCACGAGGTAAATTTTTATTGGCATTTTCTATTTCGCCCGAAACGAATGAGGCATGTTGAAATCCTCCATACGAAAACATTACACCTATAAGTGCCAAAGCCATAGCGCTTTGCAAATCGAATGCCTTGGCTTGAGGCAGTACATTAAAATCGAAATGAAAATATTGTCCACCGTACACCCCAATAAAAATAACTGTGAGTATGCCTGCAATTTTTAATGTTGTAATTATTGAAGCTACCGAATTTGAAATATGAACTCCTAATCCATTAATCACCGAGAGCGAAATAATAGTAGCAAGAGCCAACAATGTTTTTTGAATATCTGGAAGAAAAAATAATTTTCCGGCATAGTCGGCAAACACCAGTGATAATGCAGCCAATGCACCCGGAGTAACAACGGTAAGATAAGCCCACCCGAATAAAAATGCCGGAAGATTTCCATATGCCTCACGCAAAAAAATGTAAATTCCTCCACTGCCATTAAACCGGGAACCGAGTTCGGCAAAAGTGAGTGCCCCTGTCAATGCAATTACGCCACCAAGAAACCATGCCACAAGTGTATACCCTTGCGAAGGCAGTAGCAATGCCACTTCGCTGGGCGTACGAAAAATTGCCGACCCAATACATGATCCTATGGCGATCATGGTAAGGCCGTATAAATTTATTTTTTTTGGCAAGTCTTCATTCATCACTTTCGGAGTTTTTATTCCTAACGCAACAAACGAATTTTAACAATACAAAACGAAAAATTCTCAGCCTTAAAATTCAAGTTTCAAAACCTTACCATCGGCACCTGCTGCATAAGCTACTTTGCCGGTCGGGCTCCATCTTAGTGTATTATAACTTTGGTTGTTTATCAATATCCAATCATTACATAAATTTTGGGATAAATATATGCCGGGTAAACATGCAGCAAGTAAAATGTTTTTATTGTGGGGATGAAATTGTATGCACGAAATCATTTTGTGCAAAGTGCTGTTCAAAGTAATATTTTTAAATTGCTTTTGTACTTCGAACAAAACCAAATTCTGGCAAACCGAATCTTTATGGTCATAATCGCCACCGGCCACAACCAACAAATTATCATGCATATCCATTGAAAATGCCCCCTGCATAACCGCCCCCTGAATCAATTTGGTTGAAATTGCACTCCAGCTTTTGCCTTCGTTAATCGAATAAATAATTCTTGATTGCGATCCGCCTGTAGCAAATGCAATAAAATTATTTTGCACTGTCAAGGTTGAGTTACTCGCTGCAAATAAAGCTTCACCCTCAGCAGCAGTGTACGAAATATTATCACTGATATTTTTCCATGTATTGCCACCATCTTCGGTTTTCAGCAAAACAAATTTTTTATTTATCGGGTCTCCAATAGCATACCCGATGGTAGAATTTTTAAATTGCATGGCATCAAAAAATATTTCCTTTTCCGTGTTTTGATATTGCAATACATGCTCACTCTTAGTTGCCGAATCGGTTTTGTCAGGAATTATTACTTTGAAAATGAAGGCTGGGCTGCCGGCATTTAGCAATAAACAATTGTTACCATCAATAGCATGAATACTTCTGAAATCAAAAACGGCACTGTCATTTTTTATGCTGTCAACATACCAGGTTTTGCCACCATTTTGTGTAAGAGCAAATATTCCGCGAGCCGCGCCTATCCAAACCGTGCTATCATTCAATACATGCATCGCTCTTATCGATGCTGAAACCGGTAACGATATTTCGGTTTGAATGATATTTATATTTTGTGACCATGCATAGTTACAGAAGCAAAAAGCAGTAGAAAGCAAAATCAAGAATTGCAAATTTATTTTCATTGTGTAAAGATAAACATTGGCAGCAAAAAAAATCCCGCCATTGCTGACGGGATAATTGAACAAAAAATATTCAAACCACCTTATTTGCTTTTTTTTGGTTGGAGTCCTCCTACTTCCAATAAAGGCATTGTTACGGCAATGCCTATTTCATGCTTTTACTCCGCTATGAATTTGAATTCGTAGCAAAACACTTTGTTTTCAAGTTCTTCGGCATTATAAATGTTTTCGCGTTGAAGTTGTTTTTGCACATAATCGAACAACGCAGTATTGCTGCTATTGTATTCCATTATCTGAATTTTTCCCTCTTTATTTACCGTGAACGTAACACGCACTATTGCTTCGGTTTCGTTTTTGAAATCGCGATGTTGATTTACAATGTTTTTAGTAATCATAGATTCAAGGTTTTTTTCTCCTTGTGTCTTTGTTGATGCAGCATTCACTTGAACACTCATGGTTGCTATCGCAAAAATTGCAACAGCGAACGATTTTAAAATTATTCTACTCATGGCTTTTGTTTTTAAAAATTAATAAATGATTTAATTGATTTACATGAGTAGGATGCATACATCAAAGGGAATGTTACAATCTCGGCAGAAAAAAAAATGTTAATTTCTTGGCAACATAATTTCAGGCCTGTCAAACATTTTTAATAAAATTTATAATGGCACGTCACGAAAAATTTACTAACTATTTGCAAAATTGCTGTTGGTAAAAAAATCAACTTAAATCTATGGAATGGATTGAATTTTGTTAGTTAACCCGTAAGGCTTAGACCAAAAATGAAAAAATGTCAACTAAATGTGTTTGATAAAAAAAACTTTTTTATTACATTTGGCGTTCTAAATTAGTGTGTTTGACTATACATAATAAACTAAAGCAATTAATTAATCTAATCTCAATTAACAATAACTGTATACGATGGAAAAATTCTACAAGTTTTTATCAGGTAGTAAATTACTCAAAGCCTTATTCATATTGGCTTTGACGCTCGTGCTGGCAAACTCAAAAAGCAATGCACAACCTTATACTGACAACTTTAACGGGCCATTATTGACCAGCGGCAATGCATGGAGTTCATGGCAAAGTAATGTAATGTATGACGTTTTGCCAATAACTCCTTCGGTCGGAGGTGTGTTTGCCAACCAATGGTTTTGGTGGTCCAATGGAGGTACTTATGCTACTATTCCGGCTTCTCCTCTCCCTTTCTCTGCCCCAGGTATGATAAAATTTAACGCCCGCAATGGCGGACTGGCACCGGCAGGTGCCATCTCTATGGGCTGCGCATATATTGCCACACCTTTGCAACTTGACTTTTCGGGTCGTCTGGGAGCCGCTGCCAATGTCAGTTTTTACATGTGGCACGAAGTTTATGCTATTGCAACGGCTGATACTATTGCGGTTTATGCATCCAGCTCAAACCAATTAACTGGTTCCACAACATTTAGGTACAATATATGCCGACCCAACAGGTTATGGTGCAGGCTGGATGCAACACACTATGGCAATATTCCAAATTATGCAGCAATTTAATGGATGCAACTAATGTTGTAGTAATGTTTGTAGCTAAAACATGGACCAAGTTATCGAAACATTTATGTAGATAATATATATGTAGATAGATTTCCTACAGCTCAAATGGTTCAATCAGCAACTTTAGGAAATCAAAATACGCTAAATGTAGGAGCAGGTTCTGTCAACAACCAAATTGTAAGTGTTAATATAAACATTTGTGGATCAACAACCCCCAAGCAATTGGACTCAATTTTATTTAATCCCACAGGAACAAACATATTAGCCGATGTTGCTAATGCAAAACTTTTTTACACAGGCAACAATCCTGCATTCTCAACTGCTCAGCAAGTTTTTACTACGGTTAATGCTCCTATTAATAATGTGGCGGCAAACAATTCTCTGGGGTTTGGTAATTGTGCTGCACCCTTTAATCTTACAACTGGCGACAACTATTTTTGGTTAACATATGATATTAAAACGACAGGGCTGGGTGCTACACCTGGCGATATTGTAGATGCCGATTTTCTTAAAATTGTATTACATGGCACTTGTCTACCCGGAGGCAGTATTTCTTATGGCACACCACAATCGTTGCCCGGTGGTCGTTTAATAGGAATTAGTTATTCTTATGCAACTTACAGTGTGGGTACAAGTTATGCTGGTTACACCATCAATGATTTTATTGCTAGTGTTGCCGTTACCAGTGCAGCGGGAAATCCACTTTTTAACCTCGAGCATGATATTACCAGTTGGGCTGGTTGCACTGGCACTGCAGGACAAAACTGTAACAGGCATTCACCACATCCACCCGATTATACACTTTTTGCTCCTGTAAATCTTGGTGTATCTAAAGACAGATCGCTTAATTTGAAATTTGGTCAGGGTGTTCGCACCGGAACTGTAGCCGATGTTATTTCTATTGCTGCCGGAACTTGGTTTAGCGCAAATTATGTTCGCGCCTGTATTGATTTTAATGGCGATGGTGACTTCGATGATCAATATAATGGATTTGGCGGAATAATTTACGAATCGATAAATGTTCCCAACGCATATCCATTGAGCGATAATCAAGGTATTAATGGACTATTTACTACTGCAGGACAATTTCCACCAGGTAAACTTGGCGATGATTGGAATCAATGGAATATACAAGTACCAAACTTGGGCGAATTGCCACAAGTAATTGGCCTTTCTGCCGGTCCGGCAACTAAGTTAGGCTCGGTGCGTATGCGAGTACGTGAAGTATGGGCCACGGGTACGTTTACACCATATTCGGGCCATACGTATGGCGAGACCGAAGACTATGATGTTGCTTTGGTTGATAATTGCCCTGCACCCGGGTCAAAATATTGTAAGTGGATAAGTGGAGGACCAAATCCTACAGATTGGATGACAGCTGCTAACTGGTGCCCCAGTATTCCTACACAATATGATACGGCTCTTATTTCTCCAAATGGTGATGGCAATTATCCAATAATAACATCGAACCAAAATCCTGTATGTGCTACTTTACGCATTTTCTCTGGTGCTAAAGTTACAGTAGATGCAGCCGATACATTGGGCCTGTTAGGTTTGGGTGCTAACATCGGAAAATTAAAAGCATACCACAATGTAGAAATTGGTGAAGCATTAAGCACATCTGCACAATTGAAAGTGACAAGCAGTTATGTTGATTCTGTATTTACGGGATTACCATCCGCTTCCGGTAATGCTGTTATTTCTCCTTTCCGAAACGATAAACAAGATCATAAAATTCAGTTTATTTATTCCCCTACTGAGCAAACAGTAATGGGATTAAAATCGGGCGATTTATTAAATAGCATTACTTTTTATATACGCTCCACTACAGCTTTAGCTGCAGGTAATTTAGGAAATTTTACAGTTAAAATTTGGCAAATAGATAATATTTATACTTTCCCTGCTATTTTGTTACCTAATACCGAGGTGGCCGTTAACAATGTTGCTCCTACAATTATGCCTTCTACCGGAGCTGTTTTGCCAACAACTTGTTTTGGACGGCTGTGTTTTGATATTCCTGCTATTGCAGCAAATGTAACAACTCCAATTACCATTAATTTCACCAACAGATATTTAGTAAATACCTCTAAATATTTATGTATAGAAATTACGCGCGACATTGCATTTACTGCTGGAGTGGCTTATCCTGTTTTATACGAAAGCTCTTTATTACGCAATTGTTTAGTTCTATTTAATGCTAATAATAGCATTTCGGCAAACTCAAACGCTTCGCTTATTACCGGATCGGGGACCGCACCTGGGAACTGTTGTCAATCAATAATGGAATATTAAATAATGGAACCTTTGTTAATGGCGGACGGTTCAGCCCCTTATGCATACATTAAAGGTGCTACGTATGTTTTTAGTCCTACATCAAAAATAGGAGTTACAAAGCGATACTCAAGATACCCAATTGAAGTGGGTAGTAACTGGATAAACAATAACAGCTCGGGCGCAGCAGGTTTTCAGGCTGGTTGGAGCAGAGTAAGTATGTTGAATAATTATGTTGCAGTTCTCCATCCAAATAATGACATGGATACTATAGGAGGTGGTTCGGCTACAATATTTAATGAGTTGGAATTAAATGATGCCAACGGTTTCCAGATGAGAGTACAGGGTATTAATAACGGAAACCTTGGAATAACGTGTGACTCATCATTGGTTTTGACCAGTGGCCAATTGGATTTGAATCAACACAGAATATTTATTAATAATCCTAACATTACTGTTGGGCCAACTGCTGTTGGAATATCTCGCACTGCAGGTACAATTTTAAGTGAAAACACCAGCAACTTTAATAAAGTGGAGTGGAAAATAAATACCACTCCTGGAGCACATTTAATTCCGTTTGGAGTAACAACAGCCCCAGCCGATTATGTACCATTTACAATTGCCGGTACTGCTGGTGATTTAGGTAATGTTACAGTGTCAACTTACAGAACCACAGCAGCCAACACACCAGTACCTACATTGCCAATAGGAGTTAACAATTTATTTAATAGCACTTGTGTAGATAATAGCGCAAATACTGTTGACCGCTTTTGGCAAATAGACCGTAGTACAGGTGGAGTAATTGCTGCTAATGTCACATTTGGTTACACGGCATCGGAAAACACAACAGGTAAACCTTACACCTCAATCGTTGCACAACGGTATGATGCTGGGCTGCGAAAGCTTGCGGAGTGCCAACGGGGCGATGGAGTAATCCAACCGGACTTAAGTCAAACTGCTACATCACAATCAACAAGTAATGTAGGTTATCTTTCGGTAACTGCAAATGGAGTTTCTGCTTTCTCGCCTTGGGCTGCTTCAGTTATCGAAAGCCCATTGCCATTACAACTTGTAAACTTCGATGCTAAATTGATGAACGATAAAGTAAAAGTATACTGGACAGTAGCCAACGAAAACAATATGGACAAATATGAAGTGTACAAAACGTTGGATAAAAACACCTTTGATTTTATAGGAGCTAAAAAACCAACAGGCCCTGCAGTTGGCGGTTTGTCAAATTATGAATTGTGGGATAATAATCCTGTACAGGGCACACAATATTATCGTTTGAAATCGGTGGATAATACCGGTGAAGAAAAATTAAGCAACTTAGTTCAGGTAGACTATAAGATAAAGGTGTTTGGCTTAACATCGGTAATTGCAAACGATGCAACAGGAGGAGTAAATATTGAGTTTGTAAACAACAGTGAAATGCCTTTGACAATTAATGTAGTAGATATGTATGGACGTGTAGTTTATGCTAAGTATTTAGGGACTACGCCAACAGGCAAAAACACTTTACAGATTCCTGCAGCAGTTGCTAAAGGTGTTTATACAATAGCATTAAGCAACGATAACAACCGCGATGCGCAGACCTTTGTGAAGTAATTTTCAAAAAAAATAAACTTTAGAAACCCACACTTGTTTTGCTTGTGTGGGTTTTTTTTATTCTATTTGTGCTCACATTATTCCTTTCTAAAAATCAATTTCAAAAATAAATCAATGACAAAGAAAATTACTGTTCTGTTTGTTTTGTTCTTCACTATCCAATACGTTGCAATGTCGCAGTATGTATGGAGCAACGTTAGCTTGTTTGGCGGAGCAAATTCTGCCGGTACCACAATCAGGTTTGCCGATGATGGCCCAACAACAACATATGTAGCCGGATCATTTGATGGCACCTATAACTTTGGTGCTTTTCCGCTAACATGCACTGGCAATAATGCAGGGTTTGCAGCAAAAATTGATAATGGCACAATATCATGGGCACAGGCTTTTGGAGGTTCATCATCATCGTGCGATGTGGTGGACGTTGTTCAACAAAATGGTTTTATGTACATTGTAGGTAACTACACATATTTTATGACCGTTGGTCCGGTAACAATTAACTCAGCAGGAGGATACGATATATTTTTATTGGTACTCGATGGTGCTGGAAATTTTGCCGCACTATCTACATACGGAGGACCTCAGGATGATAACGTGGCAGGAATGGTTGCCAATACCAATGGCGATTTATACATGACAGGTTATTTTAGTGGTACCTCCATGTTTGGCACTGTTTCTCTTACAAGCGCAGGTGCCAGCGATGCTTTCATATCAAAGTTAGATGCAGCAGGAACTGTGCAATGGGCACACAAAGGCGGTGGCACAAATGGTGATGCCGCTACAGGTATTGCTCTTATAAATGATTTGCCATACATCAACGGAACTTTCAAAGGTTCGAACGTAATGTTTGGTACAAATTCGGTAAGTATAACAAATAACGATTATGGAGTATTTTTAGCAAAATATGATGATGCCGGTAATAACATTTATGTTCAAAAAGCAGCACAAAGCCCAAGCCCTTCTGTTAAAAATTTAGCAGCGGGTGGCAACAAATTATTTATGTGCGGAGTGTATACTACCAGCATCAATATTGGTGGCCAAGCGCTACCAGGAAACAGTGGTGCCGATATTTTCGTTGCTTGTTTCGATAGTACCGGACTAAAGCAATGGGCCAAGAAAGGCGGTAGTACAGGCTTTGCTGATGAAGTGTCGTACATAGCTGCTGAAGCCGATGGCTATTGCACTATAGTGGGTTCAAACAATTCGAGTATAGCATTTGGCAGTGTAAGTGTACCGCAAACTTCTTACACAGAAGTATATGCATTTGGCTTTGACCTTGTAGGAAATGCGATTTACGGTTTGGGTGCTGCCGGATTAGGATTTCAACGTGGAGGATTTGTAAAATCGGTAGGGGTGAACAAATTTACTTATGCAGGTATGGTTGAAGGTAGCACAACATTTTCGGGAAATGTGTTGACATCTCCGGCAGCAGCTTCATTTTTTATTGGTGAGGTTTCATTAGGCACTTTATCAAACCAGGAATTATCGACACAAGGTCAATTTTTTATTCACAATTTAGACAACAACGGTAACATATTAATCACAATTCTGAATCAGCAAGCAGAGAATGACGTTGTGGTTTCTATAACAGATGTTACCGGCAAACTACTGCTGAATAAGGCTTTGCAAAATGGGCAAGTGCAATTGAACACAAAAGATTTAGCAACGGGCACTTATATCATTCGTGCAGCGGGCGAAAAAATAAATGTGGCCCAAAAATTTTTGGTACAATAATGGTGGATATTAAAATTAATTCTTAAATTTGAACCAATAAAAAAATATCAAGATGAAAAAATTACTAATAATTATCACAGTGTTTCTAAGTGCTTATGGCGTACAAGCTCAAACGGGAAGAGCATACAAGCAAAATGGACCTCACACAGGTTTGGTATTTACTGCTAATCCAATCGCTAATGTAGAAATCAAGAAAACACCTTCGGGAATGTCTTTATTTCTATTGGATAAAAATGATGCTGAGTATAAATCGGACGGGCCAATTGATGCTGAAATTATAATGGGCTTCGAAAATGCTGCACCGGTTACCATCAATGTTCAAAATACAAATGGCAACGAGTTTACTTTTCCTACCAAAGCCGATGCTCCCATAATTTATTATGTTGTTACGTTTAAGCACAACGATAAGCTAATACAGGCGAGGTTTGTAGCGTCTGACGTAAAATAATTATATCAAAAATAAATATTAAGCCTTGCTGCAAAGCAAGGCTTTTTTTGTTGCTTTACATTTTATTATTTCGTATATGGTTATAGTTACTTCTGATATAAATTACAAAGTTTGAATAAATTATTCTATACCCTCAAGTATGTAAAAGGCTATAAAGGCTTTGCTGTTTTGAATATTGTTTTCAATATTTTATCAGTAATTTTTTCGCTTGGCTCTATAACTATGGTTGTGCCATTTTTAGATTATCTTTTCAATCAAAAAAATGTGGAAACACCAAATGTTACCATTAACGAAGGTTTTTTTGTTTCGATTAAAAGTCAGTTTTATGGTTATATACAAACCTATATTTCGCAATGGGAAATAACCGAACCCGGTAGCGGACGCATGCATGCCCTTATTCTAATTTGTGGAATGGCGTTGGTTGCGGTTTTTTTGAAAAACCTGTTTCGATATATGGCTATGTATTTTCTTGCCGGCATTCGTAATGGGGTGATTAAAGACCTGCGCAATAATATTTTTGAAAAAATGCTTCGCCTTCCCTTAAGCTTTTATTCTGACGAACGTAAAGGTGATATTATGTCACGCATTACCAATGATGTTACAGAAATAGAATGGAGTGTAATGAGCACCCTCGAAGTTTTGTTTCGCGAACCACTTGCAATCATTCTTTCATTAGTCACCTTATCGCTTATAAGTTTAAAACTTACGCTCACAGTATTTATAGTTATACCCGTAGCTGCATTATTTATTGGAATTGCCGGGCGCAGTTTAAGGCGCAATTCGGCAAAGGCAAAAAACATGCTTGGCCAATTAATATCGAATGTGGAAGAAGTACTTGGTGGGTTGAAGGTATTAAAGTCTTTTACAGCGGGGCCATATGTTACAAAACGATTCTTTGCCACCAATGATGCATATACCAGAGTGATGAATAAAGTATACAGGCGCACCGACCTTTCTGCTCCCCTGTCCGAATTTTTAGGAACCATAGCTGTTGTATTGGTAATGTTTTACGGTGGCAAAATGGTATTGACTGGCGAAGGCAATTTATCGGGTTCCGATTTAATTGGATACATAGCATTATTTTCACAAATTATTCCTCCGGCTAAAGCCATCACAACAGCATATTACAACATCCAAAAAGGGATTGCTTCTACCGACCGAATAAATCAAATACTATTGGCCGAAGAAACCATTTCCGACAAAAATAATGCGGTGTTAAAAAGCGGATTTGACAAAGAGATTGTTTTCGAAAATGTTGATTTTGCTTATAAAGAAAAAGCGGTGCTGACAAAAATTAATTTTACAATTATCAAAGGTCAGACAATAGCATTGGTAGGGCCTTCGGGCGGTGGCAAAAGTACCATTGTCGATTTGCTCTCACGCTTTTATGAATGCAATGCCGGCAGTGTAAAAATAGATGGCATCGATGTAAAAAATATCAGCTTGCAATCGTTGCGAAAATTGATAGCTTATGTACCTCAGGAAACTGTTTTGTTTAACGATTCGGTGGCAGCAAACATTAGTTTTGGAAATGAGAATGCTACAATCTCCGAAATAGAAAATGCGGCAAGGGTAGCCAATGCCCATGAATTTATTATGCAACTTAGTGAGGGCTATGAAACCAATATTGGCGATAAAGGCAACAAACTATCAGGAGGGCAAAAGCAACGCCTTTCTATTGCGCGTGCAGTGCTCAAAAATGCGCCAATACTTATTCTCGATGAGGCTACATCGGCACTCGATACCGAAAGTGAAAAGGCCGTTCAAATAGCTTTAGACAATTTGATGAAGCACCGTACCTCTCTAATTATTGCACACAGGCTTAGCACCGTTCAACATGCCGATGAAATTATCGTTCTCAAAGATGGGCAAATAGAGGAGCAAGGAACTCATCAAAAGCTATTGCTGAATAATGCTTTATATAAACGATTATGCGATATGCAAGAGCTGGTGTAAACCACTTTTGAGGTGTATATTGAAATTGATCGGGGATAAAAAAATTAATCAGTAGCATTAAAACACATTTGGTTGGCTATTATTAGAAAACGTTTAGGCAAAAACACAAAAGGTAAAACAAAATTGCAAAATGTTTTGTTGTATTAGTATAAAAATACAAAGTGAAGCAGTTTTCGATAAAAGATATAGAAACCCTTACAGGCATCAAGTCCCACACTATAAGGATATGGGAGCAGCGCTATAGTATCATTAGTCCTCAGCGTACATCAACCAATATTCGGTATTATAACGATGATGATTTGAAACTTTTGCTCAATGTTTCGCTATTAAACAAGCGAGGAGTTAAGATTTCGAAAATTGCCAAATTAAGCGGTTCCGAAATGGAAACCATCATAATGGATTACCACGATGGTTCGGAGGATAATTCGCTGCAAATGCATAAGATGATTGTGTGTATGTTGCATCTTGATGAAGTAGGATTTGAAAAAATCATCTCTTCAGCAATTACAATGATAGGGCTCGAAAGGTCAGTTACCGAATTGATATTTCCTTTTTTACATCAGGTTGGAGTTATGTGGCAATCGGGGTCGGTAAATCCTGCGTATGAACATTTTGTAACCAATCTAATACGCACAAAACTTATTGTAGCAACCGATGCAATTGGATACCTGAATTACAATAAACTTGAAAACCCGGGCCAAAAAATATTATTGTTTTTGCCTGCAAAAGAAACACATGAACTTGGCCTTCTATTCGCAAATTATATTTTCAGGAGTAAAGGACATCATACCATGTACCTTGGTGCCGACTTGCCCGATAGCGATGTGGTGAGCGTATTAAATACATACAATCCCGACAAAATTTTCACTTCGGTTACTACATCGCTGCATTTAAAAACCTTACGCAGAGTAATTGATAAATTGTCGTTACCCGATATTAAAATTCCAATACTTATTTCGGGAGGTATATTAAAAGATCACAGAATTGAACTGCCAAAGAATTTTCACAAAATTGAAAAGCTCAACGACCTCACTCCGTTTTTGTAACATCCCTGTTACTTGAAAAGGTTGTATTTCAAAATGCAATAAATGGCTCTGAAACCATCTTTCCAGTTTATCTTTTTTCCTTCGGCATAGGTGCGTCCGTAATAAGAGATGCCTACTTCGTATATTCTTACATCGGGTACGCGCGATATTTTTGCTGTAACTTCGGGTTCAAATCCAAAACGATTTTCTTTCAACACCAAGCCTTGAATCATATCGCGTCTAAAAAGTTTGTAACATGTTTCCATATCGGTAAGGTTGAGATTAGAAAACATATTCGAGGCGAAAGTCAATACCTGATTTCCCAAACTATGCCAAAAAAATAATATGCGATGCGGATTGCCACCTAAAAAACGCGAACCATATACTACATCGGCAAACCCTTCGAGTACAGGGGCAAGCAATAAATTATACTCCCGTGGATCGTACTCCAAGTCGGCATCCTGAATAATAACATAATCGCCTGTAGCCATTTTTATACCGGTGTGCAATGCTGCACCCTTTCCTTTATTTACTTCGTGACTATATAAAGTATAATTCACATTTGGATGGGCAGCAAAATATTTTTCAATAGCACCTATTGTATTGTCCTTAGAACAATCGTTTACAATGATGAGTTCCTTTTCAATATCGTTTACTAATTTTACATTGAGTACTTTATCGAGAATAAGATGTACTGTACGCTCTTCGTTATAACAAGGAATAACTATCGAAAGCTTTTTTATTTCTACTGCCATTTAAAATTATTATAGGTTGTGCGAAGATTGCAAAATACCAATTGATTTATGGACCATGATTTTTTTACTTCTCAACAAATATTTGCACATAAAACAAAAAGAGCGTTACACTTAATTTTTATCAATTTCCAATATAGAAACAACAGCATTTTTACCATTCAAGTCGCACTCAAATTGCACATTATTTCCCGCAACAAAATTTACATTACCCACTAATTGCGAAGCAAGTGCCTCGTTTACTTTACCGGCAAATGTTGTTTGCTTACTTGCATTTACAGCTGTATTAAGCACATTAAAATCGACAGGTTTTTTTGTAACAATGATGGCTACAAAATCTTTGTTGCCAATATTATCGGCTTGCATACTATAGTCTTTTGGGAAAACACGCGTACCCGTAATGCCGCAATAAGGCGAGTGCTTTGGCGTATAAGGAAACAACACATAACTGCTACCATCGGTTTCTTGTCCTAATATGTAAGTGTAGCATTCAATATTATTGGTTACTTCCAATTTAAACTTCGACATTTTTTTTATCGGTGTTTTCGTAGCAAAAACATTATTCTCTTTTGGTATGAGTGGAATATTTGCTTTAGTATCGTTGCTGATAATTCCTAATGCTACTTTTAATTTATTTTCGTTGAATTGCACACCACTTCCCATTGGATAAAGTCCATACGCTTCCTGCACAAAATAATCGAAGTCCTTGTAACGCACCCAACCTATTCCGTTTTTACCCCATTCGGGTCCCCAACTATTCATAATTTGAAAGCCTCCTTCGTTGCCAAACTTGTAATCGTCATATCCAATAACACACATGCAATGTCCGCCAAAGCCTTGTTGTTGATAGTCTTCGGCTGTGGGTATCCACATTTCCTGACCAAGCATATTCTGCATAAAACTGCCGCCAACAAGCATGCCTATCAATACAGGTGCACCTTGCGAAACATTTTGTTTTATCGCCAGCATATCGGTACGCAAGTCGTCATCGCTGCGCGATAAGCGTTGATATCCTTTAATGTTGAACTGTGCCCCACGTTGCTTTTCACTTTGCGTTGGTTCTTTACTGCAACTATTTTCATCGTATGCAAATTGCGAAAATGGCAATGCACCGTTTTGCATCATTGCATCTGTAGCACGTTTAATATAAGACCCCTGACAATTTGGAAGTTTAATTTGGTTATATAAGTATGATGGGCTGAAAGGCTCTATTTTGCTGCCTGCCGGAGCTTGCCTTGCATATAAAATAGAACGCGCAGCATAGGCACTGCTCCATGCTACACACGATCCCTGACTGCCTTGATTCAAACGTGGCGGGCAATATTGCTCGAGCGAATATTTATTTGGCAAAGGGTTTTTTGCATTGTCGGCAAGTGGTTCAAATACTTCGGCTTTGGAATAAACACTTTTATCGAGTGTAGCACCTTTGCTAAACGCGGCCTCGGCCATGCCCGAAAATAATTTGCCACCGCCAAAAAAATACATAGCACCAGCAATTGCCAGTAACAAAATCAGCAGCTTGGGTTTGCGAAATAAAAACATCAATAACAACGAAAATATTCCTCCGCCACCACCACCGCCACCGGGATTATTACGCTCGCCACCTCCACCACCGGGATAATTATCGGGAGTTTGACTGTTGTCCTCGTCTTGCACCATTCTTATTGGCATAGCTTTATTTTTTTAATTGTTATAGGCGCAAAGTAAAAAATTTATGTTCTATATCTAATCGATTTTTTTGTTTTTATTGATCAGTGAATAAGGCTCTATTGCAATAAGAAATGTAAATTGGGACTTAAACATGCAGGTGTGTTTTTTAAAAAAATATTGCCACCAATACTCGGATGAATACGAGATATTTCTTTTAGGATTGGCTATTGAGTTGGGCTTTTTCTCTCCCGTCATTGCGAGTGCAACTAATCAATCTCTGCACCGTAAAGTGCTTTCGGAATTGGTTTGAAATAAATCGGTTACGAAAATATTAACCAAAAAAAACCGGAACAGATGTCCCGGTTTTTCAATACTAACATACTACTATTCAATTCCCCTTTATTGAACAATAAATTTAGCATTTAGATTTTGATTGTTCGACTTGTACGAAATCATATACACGCCTTTCGATAAATTACTCATGTCCATTTGAAGTGACAAACTATTTTCTACAATTTTGTTTTCGCTATAAACAGTTTTGCCTGTCATATCAAGTATTTTTATCTCCACTTTTGTATTGAGCCATTGTTCGTTAAACACAATGTTGAATATTCCATTATTAGGATTAGGCATCAACACCGGAGTCGGCATATTGCTTTGAACGGCACCATTAACTCCTTCGCGGGCAAAAAACTGGAATGTTGGAATTATGTTTCCACAATAATCACTTATGTAAACACGATAAAAATCGTTCGATACATAGTTAGGAATCTTAAATGTGGTTATCGGATTGAGACTTTGTGGAAGGCTTTGTTGTGCTCCGCTATTGATATCGTATGTGCAAGTAAATGGAAGGCATCCACCTTGCACTACAATGTCAATTGCATTTGTACCTGGTTGCGGGCCAATTAATTGTGCCGTCAGTGGATTTACAACAATAGACTTACTGCAAGTATAAGTGGCTCCATTACAATCGGTAACTGTAACTGTATACGTGCCGGTGCTGAGACAAGTAATGCATTGTGAACTGGCACCATTGCTCCACACATAATTGTAAGGAGCACAACCACCGCACATATCTGCACACATACCGCAATTGCCGTTGTCATTTATTTTTACGCCTGCAATGGTTACCTGTTGCGATGAAGTGCAACCATTGGCATCGGTAACCCAAACATCATAGCATCCGCATTGGTCATAGCAACTTCCATTGTATACGCTTATCTGTTGTCCGCATGGGCTCCATGTAATGTTGAATGGAGCTAAACCGGTTTGCACGTTTACACATTTGCCTCTGCAACCATTATTTGTAAATACAAATGATACTCCGGGAGCAGCTTGTATCGTGTAACAGCATTCCCAAATATCGCCAAACGAATTTCTGATTTGTACGCAATATGTTCCAGCGGGTTTATTGTTCAATAAATTTGATGTTGACCAGGTTAAACCACCATCCCAGGAGTACTGTAAAGGAGAACCAAAATTAGATACACTAATGGTTATTTTACCATCGCTCGATGTGCCACATGCTTTCTTAATAGATGCTGTTACAGTTGGTATGGTAATATTACGTTGCACAAATTGACCTTCGCAATCTGTAACTCTTACTGTATACGTTGAGCCAACATGCAACAAATTAAACGGGCTGCCTATACTTCTGCATTGCGTTTGCACACCATAATTAACACCGCCAAGTTTCCAATTGTACGTTGTTGGATTGCAGCATGTATTTGTTTCAATACAAACATTAGTGCCGCAATTTGTATATCGCAATTTTAGTGTTGGTGCTTTGAAATGTACCACTGCATTCACAGTATACATTACACCGCATCTGATTACAAAAAAAGTATACATACCAGGAGCCAAACCAGAAATGCTTGCAGTATTGCCCGTGAGGTTTAATGACTGTTGACCAACGCTGTGTGCAGGTGGCAAACATGTGCAATTAGGAAATGGATAGTAAGAATAGCTATAAGTAATTGCCGCACAGGTACTGTTCACTTTAAAACTTACATTGCCGTTAAAAAGGAGACACTCTGAAGGCGTAGAAATAACATTCGTTACTGTAAAAGAAAGATATAATCCCATTTTAATTGGCGCAGTAGTAAACGAGTTGCCACAGCAATCGGAAACAGTTACACGATACCAAAATCCTGCACTTGCGTTTGATAAAACATTTGTAGTGCCTGCAACATTGAGCCAGGGTCCTGTTTGCAAGTTTGCCTTTTGCCATGTGTAAGTATATGCGCAAGGTTGACTTCCACCACCAAAGGCGAATAGTGTTACAGTACCATCATTTGGATTGCAACATGGATCCGTCTTAGTGAGGTTTGTCCAAATAAATTGACTGTATGTTTTTGTAACTGTATCACCACAGCAGCTCACTACTTTTAAAGTTACAGAACTAAATGAAGGAGGATTGTTCCAGGTTTTGCCTGTAAATTTTACATTGGTATTAGTTGTCCAATAGTATGTAAACGTGCAGCCTGGTGCAGGTGTAGTTAATGCTATTGCTGTTAGCGATGCAGGATTAGCAGTATACTTTATACAACCATTCCAAACGCAAGCACATTTTACCACATAGCAGCAATGGTATGTATTGCCACAATTATCGGTTACGGTTACACAATATGTTCCGGCCGATAAGCCAAAAATATCTTGGGTAGTAGCACTATTACTCCAAAGGTAAGTAAGCGGCTGGCAGTTTATGTCAATACAATCGATACTGAAATTAATAGCACCGTTGTTGTTATTGCATGTTACATCTGTTACCACGGCCGTCATAAGTGCTTTTTTGTGTGTGACAGTTACAGCACTGCCATTAGCATCGGTTACTGTTACCGTTACATTGGTGCAAGGGGCAACGTTATTGATGCAAGGTGTAGTTTGAACAGGATTTGTATTCCATTGATAAGAATATGGTGGTGTGCCACCTGTTGCAAAAGCACAAAGGCTGCTGTCGCATTCATCGCTGAAGTGGACAACCAAAGGATCGAGAATTTCTGTAATACAAATATTGTCAATATCGCCCCAAGAAATATATGCACCATCATTTACACTGCTACTATTTGTTGGGCTTATTGTAAGCATTGAATAATTGTCATCAGCAATCCAAATAGGCATTGTATATGTTAGCCATGTACCCGTGTTTGTAATATTTACCGATGTGCCTATAACAGACAATACAGGTGGGTTGTTTACATCAGAGGTATTAACACCAGGACCCAAAGTAGCATTGGATGCACGGAACAAAAAGCGAACAAATTGATCGGCAGTGGTAGGTGTTAAAGTTGAATTCCATCTTGCACAAAAAGAAACTTGGTAGTTATGTCCATTTAAAATATTTGATGTTAAAGTTTGTTGAATTGCTTCGCCTACTACTTTATTGCCCCACATATAAACGTAACCATTATCATCACAACCTGGCAATTGAGAAACCTGTGGCGATGCATAAGCTGCGGTCCAGTTGGCAACTGTTGCCCCTTGGCCTATACTGTTATTATACGTAATTGTAACGCCATTTGTAAAGCCACCGTTTAATACAAGGTTTCCTACACAACATCCTGTAATAGAAATAGCTGCTGTGCCTGTACAGCCATTCGCATCGGTAACAGTTACTGTATACGTTCCTCCGGCTAAATTGCATGGGCTTTCAAGTGTTGAAATAAAACCATTTGGACCTACCCAATTATACGAGTATGATGGTAAGCCGTTTAATACTGTTGGATAAAGACAACAACCGGAATAATTAAGCGACACACTAAGCAAAGGAAAAACCGGGACATAAATTGTTGAAGTTGCTGTGCAACCTAATGGATCAGTTACCGTAACAGGATAAGTACCTGTTGTGGTAACAGTAATAGTGTTGTTGGTATTGCCATTGCCCCAATCATAACTGTATGTAGAGTTTGGACCACTTACTGTTGCAGTTACATTTGTTAATCCTGTGCAAGGCAACGAGAAATAGGATTGAGTTACACCCAATGCTGCAGGTTCTGCTACTGTCATAGTTTTACTTGCAGTGCATCCACTTGTATTGGTAACAGTTACTGTATAAGTTCCTGCCGTTAATCCTGTAATGCTTGATGTTGTTTGTCCGTTGCTCCATAAATATTCCCAAGGAATTTCGACATCGATCAAATATATAGAACCATTATTGCCTCCATTGCAACTCACACTAATGATAGAATCTAAAATAATTATAGGAGCGCTTTGTGATATAACAACACTTGTGGTTGTGGTGCATCCGTTATTATCTGTAACTGTAGCTGTATAATTGCCTGCTGCAAGGCCGGTGGCTGTTGCTGTTGTTTGTGAGTTGCTCCACAAGTAACTATATGGAGGGCTGCCACCACCAGCTGTTAGAGATGCAACACCATTACTACTGCCTTGGCAAGTGGTAGATGGTGTGGTAGAAGTGATATTTAATACCGTTGGCTCTGTAATGGTGCTGGAAGATGTTGCCGTTTGCCCGTTACCATCGGTAGCGGTAACTGTATACGTACCTGCACTTAATCCCGAAAGGTCTTCAGTGGTGCTTCCATTGTTCCATATCCAAAAAATAGGTGGATTGCCTACGCCAGTCATATCAATAGAACCATTGCTACCACCGTTGCACGATACATTTGTTGTACTTGCAGTTAAAGTTAAATTTTGTGCCGATGCATTTGTATTTATAAACAAAGAAAGTACAATCAATACTATGCAAACGGCCAATGCCTTAAAGGAAGTAATTGTTTTTGCCGCTTCGTGAAAATAATTCGAAACGTTTTGCAACAAATCACCATCATCTCGTTTTAGCCATGATAATGATTCTTCATTATTGAACCTTGGTCTCCTTTCTTTTAAATTAAAAGATTCAACTTCGGTTTTGTTTTGAGTGTAGCCATCTCTTTTGAGCCACATCAAATTGTTTTCGCATTGAGCGATTTTGTTTTGTGTTAAGTTAAACTTGTTCATTTTGCTGATTTTTAAATTGTTTGTATTTGAATTAACGGTTCAAACGTACAGTGCACAGCAAGGCATTGAAAGCGGGTTCTTGTAACGGGAGGTTTTAATCTTGTAACCGGAGGAATTAGGGTTGTGGTTGGGGGGTGGTTATTGGGTATTGAGTAGTTAGTATTGGGTATTGAGTAGTTAGTATTGGGTATTGAGTAGTTAGTATTTAGTATTGGGTTTGTTAGTTTTGAGCTTAGGAGCGTTGTCTTCGCATCAGAGTTTCTCATGCCAAAAAAACAACAAAAGAGATGAAGACTCTGAATCGAATATCAAAACATTTTCACTCCTTGTTATTGTGAGGCACGATGCAATCTCTGCTGCTCAATGTCCTCTCAATGCTTAGATTGCTTCAGTAGTACGTCCTTTACAATGACATCCTCGTAAAAGACAGATTATGAGGCAATTGCGTGTGACAAAATCAAGCCAAATTTTGCTGCTTCCTTTTGGAGTCTTTTTATTTTTTTTGCTTTTGTTACTTCTGGATTTTCTACAACTATCATTGGATTGTACTCTGTTTTGTTAATCATCATTTTATAAATGATTTTTGCAATTCTTGCTGCAACTGCCTTGATTGCTTTTTTTATTCCTTTGGTTGCTGCAAATCGCTTATACATTTGTCCCAAAGGTGATTTGCTATTCCATAAACTTTGAGCGGCCAACCTTAATGCTTGAGTCGCAGGATTATTTGTGTAACGTTTTGATAACCTAACACCTTACCTCCAGATACTTTTGGCCGTGCAGCTAAATTTAACCAACTTACAAAATGTTCTGCTGTTGGCCATTTTTGAAATCGAGACCCACTACTGATATCACAGTAAGTATGGTTATTTCATCTACTCCATCTATGGCCGTTAAGTCTACTTGGGCAATTTCTTTTTAAATATCCTTTAAGGTTAAAATTGTATTGATTTTTCCGTGTGGACTTTTTTTTTCTGGTATTGCCGTTTTGTTTCCATGTTCATCAACTGGCAATAATTTCTTTAGCGAATCTTCAATTAGTTTTTCATATTCTTGCATTTGTTGTTTAATAAAATCATACATGGCTAATTGCCTTTTACAACTTGCACGTGATGCTCTTTGTAATTACCGGTTAATGATTTTATCAAATCACCCTCTGTGGCTTTGAGTGCTTTAACGTTGACTTCTGATAGTAGTTGATAAGGATCCTGTGTTCCATTTGCTATGGCGCGAATAATTTTCATTCCCGATACCCCTTCTATATCGCTTATCAAATGTTGTATTTTTAAATTCATTTGTGTAAGTGCTCGTTGTATCCGATTTAAGCCATCGCTTTTTTGCTTTTGCAGCACATTGCGTTCGTGCAGATAGGTACGCAATTGACGATAGCTTTCTGAGGCAACATGTGAGGCTCGTAAAAGTCCATGCTCATGCAATTGATGTAGCCATTGACAATCCTTAACATCTGTTTTTGTGCGTCTGTGTTTGTAAAGGGGTGGGCATTTACAAGTGTTACTTGTAAACCGGCTTGCTCGAGCATTTCAAATATTGCCATCCAATAAACTCCGGTAGCCTCCATGGCAACACGCGTTACCTGTGCTTGCTAAGTTCTTGCACAAGCCCGTTAATATCCTCTGTAAATGCTTTGAATACTTTTACAGTTGAAGTACCTTCTGCATTGGGCATGGATACGTACATTTCCATGCTGCCAACATCAACGGCTGCCGAGTTTGGATAGATAAGTCCAAAGCGGCCATTCTCTTGTTTTTCCTTTTCCATAATTTTTTTTTTAAAGGTTTATGCAAAATATTAATCGCAATGAACTCCGTTGTTCTCTAAAATAACTAAGCTTACAAGCAGGGTTACCAACAGTGTTTAATCGTACTGGTACCACTAATATTTTTTTCAGTAAACAACAGTCCTAAACTCGCAATCGGGCTCGTGTGGCACCAAAGTGTGTAACAGGTTTTGTAGTTTACTGCGATGATATTATGCGAAAGCAAATGTCATCATTTATTTGTTATCCTGTTTTGAGTTCGCCACTCGCAATGACGATAATGACCAATGACAGAATTAACAGATGACAATCCTTATAATGACCATTGACCAGAGTTATAAACAAAATAACTAATTTCGCCCCATGCCCGATAAACATGATTTTGAAATATTAAAAGCCGATTGGAACAAATTGGTCGAAAAACTCAACGTCCAATTCGACAGCGAACTCGATTTGCAGGGAATTATTTTCCTGATAGGAGTACAGGAACTTGGGCGTGGTGCTCAAAAATTTTCGAAAGACGAAAAGCAAGACCTCATGCACATTGCTACTTGCAAACTGCTCAGTTACTATGGGCTGTATGAACTTCGTGGAATAGACCAACAAGGCTGGCCTGTATGGGAACTTGTAAAAAAAATGCCTCCACTTTCTTTAAAAGAGCAAGACATTCTGCTCAAAAATTGTGTGATAGAATATTTTCGTGACGAAGGGATTTACGAAATATAAGTGCTTAAACAACTAATCAAATTTTTGCTAATATTTTTTACTCCGGGACGGCATTTTGGTAATAATAAAAACCCATCTGAGCCCAAGTCCCATAGGGGCGAAATTTTTGTTGCCGTCAAATTTCTTGATTGAAATATTTTCCCTACGGGACTTTTCTTTATGATTTCATTCTTTCTACCAAAATGCCGTCCCTACGGGACTTTCACGGTATCTAATTAAAATTTGTATTGAATATTTATAAGTTATAATTGTTAGGGATTTTATTTATAGATGATATCAGTCAATATAGAATTTAAAGAAAATACGAATTCACTTCTTTCGTAAATTCGTAAAGATTCGTTATTCGCTGAGGTCAAAACCTGATTCAAATATACTATCGTAATGTTACCGTTTTCGATACTGTTTCGCTTTGCTTTAGTGTAATATAATCTTTCGACTTCTTATTTCCCTTTTGCAATTCCACATTTAATACCGCCTCCCATTCAAACGAATGATACGTGTGGCCATTTATGTCGCTCACCTTCGAATCGTAAATATCTGCCTTTACATTTGTTGTAGGATTTATAACACTATCTTGCCTTAGCACCACCGTAACCCCCGGTAGTGCACGCCCCAGCGAATCTACAACAGTAATATCTGCATTGGCGGGCGAAGTTTTTTTGCACCCAACACTCATTATAGCAAACGACATTATTGCCAAAATTGCCACCACATAAACGCTACTTTTCATTTTTCTTTTTATTAATAGAATGCTAAGGTATAAATTTCATCATATACAAACCAATTTGCCTTAAGTTTTTTTTATTATTGCATCCTTAAAAATTAAAAAACACAAATATGAAATTAAGAATTTTTGCAGTATTGTTTGCATTTGTTGCAATAAGCATGTATCAGGCCGATGCACAAAAACCACGTGCTGCCAGCACAAAACCAAGTACAGGAACCATGGTAGAAATAACTACCGACTATGGAAAAATTAAAATTAAATTGTATGACGAAACGCCCGGCCATCGCGACAATTTTATAAAACTTGCCAAAGCAGGTTTTTACAACGATTTGCTTTTTCATCGCGTTATAAAAGGATTTATGATGCAAGGTGGCGACCCTACTTCGAAAGGTGCTGCAGCTACTGCACAACTTGGTGCGGGCGATAATGGCTATACCATTCCTGCCGAATTCAACAAAAAATTGATACATAAAAAGGGCGCATTATGTGCTGCACGCACCGGCAATCCGGCCAAAGCTTCAAGCGGTTGCCAGTTTTATATAGCACAAGGTAAACCATGTACCGATGAGGAGCTAAATCAAATTGAACAACAAAAAGGATTTAAATACACACCGGAGCAACGCGCTATTTATAAAAAGCAAGGCGGTGTTCCATTTCTTGATCAAGACTATACCGTATATGGCGAAGTTGTAGAAGGAATGGAAGTAATTGATAAAATATGTGCCGTAAAAACTGCCCCAGGCGATCGCCCGGTAAGCGATGTAAAAATGAAAGTACGCGTATTGTAATTTAATATTGCAAAGGAGCACATTAGCAAATCCTTTGTGGTACAGTCGGGTCCCGCTGTACGCCTGTATCTCCCCGTGCTTTAGGCACGGGGAGGATGCCGGCTCCCATCGGGGCTATTTACAATGGTCTTTCCTCTTTCAACGTTTCGTTATTCCAAAAATCGAACTCAATTCTATAATCAAATAAAGAATATCAAATCGATTTCCTTACAATTCAATTTCCAGACAAAACAATTTCTTTTTCAACATTACATAATTAACCATAACCATATACGAAGGTTGTGATAAAATAAATTTACCATAAGCATTATACAAATGGAACACAATATCGAAACCTTACTTGCCAACATCAACGGATTTGTGCCGGCCGATAAACAGCAGCTCGAAGATTTCCGTATACAATATGCCGGCAAAAAAGGCGTGTTGAACGATTTTTTCAATACCATGAAAACGCTGCCCAACGACCAAAAGCGTGCCTTTGGACAACAAGTGAACGTTTTGAAAAATGCCATCGAAGAAAAGCTGCTTGCGTTTCGCCAACAGTTTGAAAACACCGATGATGTTGATTCCTCGCTCGATCTATCTTTGCCAGCCGAACCATTACAACTTGGAAGTCATCATCCCATAAGTTTAGTGCGTCAGCAAATTACCGATATATTTTCGCGCATTGGTTTTACAATCAGCGAAGGCCCCGAGATAGAAGACGACTGGCATAATTTTTCGGCACTCAACTTTCCCGAAGAGCATCCCGCCCGCGATATGCAGGATACATTTTTCATCAACAACGAAAATAAAATTGCACTCCGCACACATACATCATCGGTGCAAGTACGCGTGATGGAAAATTCGCAACCTCCCATTCGCACCATTTCACCTGGACGTGTATATCGCAACGAAGCAATTTCTGCACGTGCACATTGTTTCTTTCATCAGGTAGAAGGTTTGTATATTGACGAAGATGTATCGTTTGCCGATATGAAACAAACCTTACTTTATTTTGCCCGCGAAATGTTTGGTGCCAATACCGAAATACGTTTGCGCCCATCATACTTTCCCTTTACCGAACCCAGTGCCGAAATGGATGTAACTTGTTTCCTCTGCAATGGCAAAGGATGCAACGTGTGCAAATACAGCGGCTGGGTCGAAATTATGGGCTGCGGCATGGTAGACCCACAAGTGCTCGACAACTGCGGCATCGATAGCACAAAATATTCGGGCTATGCATTCGGCATGGGAATAGAACGAATCACTATGCTCAAATATGCAGTAAAAGACCTCCGCATTTTTTCGGAAAACGATGTTAGATTTTTAAGACAGTTTTCGGGGCAGCAGTTGTAGCGTTTTGTAAATTATTATTTGTCGCCAACGTATACACTTGTCGTTACTTCTTGCCTCAGTTGGAGTTTTCTCCAACTTTTGCCTCAGTTAGACTTTTCTCCAACTGAATTCTGATGTACCATTGCAATTGTATGAATTTGATTTACAATATGAATACTCTAATGTAAGATAACAATTTTTCCATTTTGCGTAACCTAACCAAAAATCTCCCGACACGTTGGTTGGGACAGTTTCCTTAGGGGCTTGCCTATTCTCGGCTGGGTTTTCGGATTACAATTCAGAAAAAAATTCACAAAACCGTTTCCTACAACAAAGTTCCCCTAAGCAACAACATAGCAATGGTAAAATAAATTATCAATCCTGTTACATCTACTAACGTTGCAACAAATGGCGTAGAGGATGTAGCAGGGTCAAAGCCAAATCGTTTTAATAAAAGTGGAAGCATTGAGCCCATTACTGTTCCCCATGTTACTACACCAACAACAGCGAATGCAACTGTGAAACCAATGAGATACCAATGAGGGCCATAAATGTGTGATATTTGCTGGAAAATAAATATGCGCATAAAGCCAAGCGTACCCAAAATAAAACCAAGTACTAAACCCGAAATAATTTCGCGTCTCATTATTTTCAACCAGTCGGAAATGGTGACTTCGCCAAGTGCCATTGCACGTATTATTAATGTTGATGCCTGCGAACCGCTGTTACCTCCGCTCGACACAATGAGTGGCACAAATAACATCAACACAAGCGCCTTCGAAATTTCGTCTTCGTAATAACTCATGGCCGATGCAGTGAGCAATTCGCCCGCAAATAAAACTATCAACCACACAGCACGCTTACGAATCATGAGTGGCAATGGAGTATCCATGTATGGCTCTTCTAATGCTTCTACGGCACCTATTTTTTGTATATCTTCGGTATCTTCCTGTTCGGCAAGTTGCAGTACATCGTCAATGGTAACTATGCCAAGCAAACGCCCTGCGAGGTCCACCACGGGCAGTGCCACACGGTTGTGTTGTTTAAATTCGGTGATGGTGGTTTCCTCGTCATCGGTTACATTTAGTGCAACAAATTTTCCATCGCTTATTTCATCTATGCGTGTAGTAACATCGTTAAGCAAAATTTCGCGCACCCGTATATCATCAATCAATTTTCCTTTATCATCTACAATATATAGAACATTGAGCGTTTCTTTATCCTCCCCATTTTCGCGAATGTGATCGAGCACTTGCTGCACTGTCCAGTCGGGGTGTATGGCAATATAATCGGGTGTCATCAATCGCCCTATCGAATTTTCGGGATAACCCAAAAGTGATAATGCTACCACACGCTCTTTTGGAGTAAGTAAAGTAAGAAGGCGGTTTATATAATCGTTTGGCAATTCTTCGAGCAAGGCAGTGCGCTTATCGGGCGACATGTCGTTTACTATCAATTGCAATTGCCTGTTTGGCAAAAGGTCGAGCAGTTCTTCCTGCAAATTGAGTTCAAGATTTTCGAAACACTGGTAAGCACTTTCACGATCCATGTGCCGGAACAAAAGCGACTGTTGTTGTGGCGATAATTCGGGCAACATATCCACCAATTCATGCACACTGGCATCCTCCAAAGCAAGTTTTATTTTGGGTACATCGTTAGCTTGCAGCATGGCCATAAGTTGGTTGTGGGTAGTATTTTCGGCCATGTTCGACATAAGTACGATTTACATTTTTTGCTTTTATTAATGTGCGCAAAAGTAAAATTTTACTGCATTAATTTTTTAACTACACTAACATTTAATATTGGCGATATTGGCCCTGAAAGTTTTAGCAATCAAAAGTGGATTCATTTTTTATTCAGTAATGCGCGTTGTATGGTAAAAAGTATTTTTTACATTTGACGTTCAAATTTTAAAAAACAGTAGAATGAAAGGATTAATTTTTTGTGCCATGTTAGGATTGGCAACGTTAACCATGCAAGCACAACCTATGCGTCAAGGGCCGGCAGGGCAGCCTGGCGAAGCAGCACCGCTCATTAAAATTAAAGAATGGCTCAATACCGACAAGGCTGTAAAGTTGCAAGAGAAGCCCATGCTTATCGATTTTTGGGCAACATGGTGTGGCCCATGTCGTGCCGCTATACCACACATGAATGAATTGGCAAAAGAATTTAAAGGCAAAATGGATTTTCTTTCACTAACAGCCGAAGATCGTGCTAAGGTCGATCCATTTTTAAAAACCACCACTTTCGAATCGTATGTAGTAACCGATTTTAACCGCGAAACCAGCGCTGCATGGGGCATTTCGGGTATACCGCACATAGTTATTATTGATGCCAAAGGAATAGTTATCTGGCGCGGTCACCCTTCAAATCTCAATCGCGAAATGATTGACAATTTTCTAAAAACCGGAAAAATATAAAACAACTATTTTGTTTCTTATAAATAAAAGGCAGGGATTACTCTCTGCCTTTTTTACTTTTGTGCCATGCAGCAAAAAGTACTCATGATTGATACATTGCACGAAGTGTTTGCAACGCGGTTGTTGTCAGCAGGTTTCGCTTGTGTGGATGCTTCTATTTGGACAAAAGAAGAAATCATGAATCAATTGCACGAATATGAAGGGTTAGCATTGCGCAGCCGTTTTAAAATTACGCGAGAAGAAATAGATGCTGCAACAAAATTGAAATTTATAGCACGGGCCGGTGCGGGTCTCGAGAACATCGACACTCAGTATGCTAAGTCAAAAAATATTGTTTACTTCAATTCTCCCGAAGGCAATCGCGATTCGGTGGCCGAACATGCTTTGGGAATGTTGCTGATGTTATTGCATAAATTAAATATAGCCCGAGCCGAAGTGCAACACAATATTTGGAATCGCAAATCGAATTGGGGAAATGAGCTGGGCGACAAAACTATGGCGCTTATCGGTTTTGGAAATATGGGAAGCACATTTGCAAAAAAACTTCAATCGCTCAGCTGCAAAATTATTGCCTACGATCCTTACATTACTATCGACAATAATTTGTTTCCTTTTGTAACACAAGTTGAAATGGGGGAAGTATTTGAACATGCCGATATAGTAAGCCTGCACACACCGCTCACTGCCGAAACCACACACTTAATAAACGATGACTATATACGCAGATTTGCTAAGGCGATAGTTTTAATAAATACGGCACGTGGCAAAAATGTGGATACCGATGCATTGACAAAAGGTATAGAAAGCGGCAAAGTTGCAGGGGCATGCCTCGATGTTTTAGAATTTGAACCTGTAACTTTCGAGCAAATGAATTTCGACCAATTGCCTCCTTCATTTAAATATTTGCAAAGCCACCCTCAGGTTATAATCACTCCTCACATAGCGGGGTGGACGCATCAATCGAATTTTAAAATTGCCGATGTGCTGGCAACCAAAATAATAAATCATTTCTCAATTAAATAATATATCAACTATATGTGTATACGTAAACTGCTTTTAGTTTGTTCACTATTAATAATTTCTTTGCAAGCAGCAAATTCGCAAGCAGCAAATTATAAAATAAAAGATTATTCTGCATACGTAAATCCAATGATTGGCACGGGCGGACATGGTCATACGTTTCCCGGTGCTGCATTTCCGTTTGGCATGATGCAACTTTCGCCCGATACACGCCTCGAGGGTTGGGATGGTTGCAGTGGATATCACTTCAGCGATTCTATTGTTTATGGTTTTTCGCATACACATCTTAGCGGAACGGGATGTAGCGATTATGGCGATTTTTTATTTATGCCATTTACCGGTAAGGTAGCATGGAAAAATTCGGAATATGCTGATTACTTTAATCACAATAGTGAGCAGGCTATTCCGGGATTATATAAAGTGCATCTCAATAAATCGAATATTGATGTGGCGCTTGCGGTAACTGCACGCACCGGAATGCACCGTTACGAATTTGCAACAAAAGAAAATAATGGATTGCTGATAGACCTTACTCATCGCGATGAGGTATTAAACTCATGGATAGAGGTTGTTAACGATACCTGTATACGTGGCTACCGGAGTTCGAAAGCATGGGCTACAAATCAGCAACTTTATTTCTATGCTATTTTTAATCAGCTAATTTCAAAGCATTCGCTCAATAATAACGATACCATTCATTCGCAAAAGTATGCCGAAGGAAAAAAAATAAAAGCAGCTTTGTTTTTCGATAATCTTAATGCGAAAACTTTGCTGATAAAAGTGGGCATTTCATCGGTAAGTTGCGATGGTGCATTAAAGAATTTGCAGGCCGAAAACCAAAAATGGAATTTTGACGATGTGGCAAAAAATGCCCGTCAAGCTTGGAATAAAGAGTTAAGCAAAATACAGATTGAAGCAGTGCCAAAAACGATGCAGTTGTTTTATACGTCACTTTTCCATTGTATGATAGCTCCCAATATATATAGCGACATCGATGGGCAATACCGCGGTCGCGATGATAAAATTCATACTACAAATGCATATACACGTTACACCGTTTTTTCGTTGTGGGATACTTACAGGGCGCTAAATCCTCTGCTTGCACTAATCGATAAAAAGCGTACTGGCGATTTTGTAAATACATTTATCGACCAATATAAAGAAGGCAAATTGTTGCCGGTATGGGAGCTAAGTGCCAACGAAACTTTTTGTATGATTGGCTACCATGCCGCTCCAGTTATTACCGATGCATGGATGAAGGATGTTCGTTCTTTCGATGTGAATGATGCTTACAAGGCAATGCGTAAAAGTGGTGATACTTCACTGTACGGCCTCGATTTTTATAAAGGTAATTTATACCTCACCAACGATGTGGAGCATGAAAGCGTAAGCAAAAATCTGGAGTATGCTTATGACGATTGGTGTGTATCGCAAATGGCAAAAGTTGTAAATGAATTAGGCGATATGGATAGATACACCAAGCGATCGTTGTCGTATCGAAATTTGTTTGATAACGAAACCAAATTTATTCGTGGCCGCACCAATGGTACATGGTATGCACCATTCAATCCTCGCGAAGTGAATAATTATTACACTGAGGCCAATGCGTGGCAGTATAATTTTTATGTTCCACACGATATGACAAATTTTATGAATTTGTATGGTGGTAAAGATGCGTTTGCTTCAAAGTTAGATCAGCTATTTACCGCACCAACTTTATTAAACGGCAGGCAACAGGCTGACATTACAGGGCTTGTGGGCCAGTATGCACATGGCAACGAACCAAGCCATCAAATTGCTTATTTATATGACTATTGTGACCAGCCATACAAAACACAATATTATGTAAACAGAATGTGTACCGAAATGTATAACACTACTCCCGATGGATTGTGTGGCAACGAAGATTGTGGACAAATGTCGGCCTGGTATGTATTGAGTGCATTGGGATTGTACGAAGTGTGCCCGGGCAACAACCAATATTCAATTGGTACACCACAAGTAGATGAAGCTGTTATTTATTTAGAAAATGGTAAGAGCATAGAAATAAAAGCTGCCGGCAGAGAGAAAGTTTATATCGATAAAATAAAATTGAACAAGAAAGTATATAGTAACAGTTATTTCGAATATAATGATTTAAAGAATGGAGCAAAAATAAATTTTACATTTTGCGATTCGCTCAAAGCAGCCTCTCAGGCAAAAGATTTTACCCCACCACACACCGAAGTGGTGTATGATAGATTTATTGAAGTGCCGGTTATTAAGTTTAGTTCGCGCACATTTTTCGATAGCTTATTAATCACTGTGGAACATCCCGACAAGGATGCCGAAATTTATGTGATGCACACCAATAAACCTCAGTATCGCAAAGCACGTTTGTACACTGCCCCTTTTTATGTTGACACTACGTGCTTTATAAAGGCATTTGCGAAATCGAAAAAAGGCCCGTTTTCGGCTGCGGTGCAAAGCGATGTTTTCGAAATGATAAAAGGACGGAACATAAAAACCCTTACCAAATACGACCCACAGTATGATGGTGGTGGCGACCTGGCATTGATTGATGGCATACATGGCGATAAGGAATTTCGTAAAGGCAGTTGGCAAGGCTACTCCGGGGTGGGCCTCGAAGCTATAGTCGATTTAGGAAAAACAGATAGTGTGCACAAAGTTGCTGCAACTTTTTTACACGATCAAAGTCCATGGATTTTTGCTCCCCGCGAAATGACCGTTTATCAATCGAATGATGGTGTTCATTTTGATGTGGTTGCATCGGCTACCAATAATATCAGCGACACAACCACAACGCCCACATTGGTAAAGATGAAAGTTGATGTTTCTATTTACACTCGCTACATAAAAGTGGTAGCACCTGATTATGGAAAATTACCACCGTGGCATTTAAGTCCGGGCGAGCCTGCATGGCTATTTGTGGATGAAATTGATGTTCATTAGTTATTGGGTTATTTTGTTATTTGGTTTTTAAGTTAATAAGTTATTCTGTTATTAAGGTATTGTGTTATTAAAGAAATGGGTTTTTGTTTGTTGGGTTGTTAGTTGGTTGTACTACTTCTTTTTTTGATTAACTATGGATAGCAATTGAAGGCAATTAATTTTTAAATTGATAATGACACAATCGATAAAATCAGAAAATAAATTTCAAACTAAAACACCTTTATATATTTGTACAAAAATGAAAAATATGCAAACAAAGTATTTTTTGGGCGCCACACTTGCAATTTTTTTTGCAGCTTGTGGTAACAACCCAAAAGAATCTAACGATGATACCAACACTAAAACTGAGGTGGCAAAAATTGTCCTGCCTGAGTTTGATGCCGATAGCGCTTATATGTGGGTAAAGGCGCAATGTGATTTTGGCCCGCGCATACCCGGCACCAAGGCGCATGCCGATGCAGTGACATTTTTATCCGGTAAATTGAAAACGTATACTGATACAGTTATAATTCAAAAAGCACCGGTAAAAACTTTTGATGGCAAAGCATTCACTATGCAAAATATTATTGCATCGTTCAATCCGTCAAACACAAACAGAGTTTTGTTGTGTGCACATTTCGATACGCGCCCGTGGGCCGATGGTGAAGAAACCGATAAGTACAAACCCTTTATGAGTGCCGATGATGGCCCCACTGGAGCAGCCGTACTTATTGAAGTTGCCCGTCAATTGCAAAAACAAAACACGCAACTCGGAGTAGATATTATTCTGCTTGATATGGAAGATTATGGCCAGGAACAGGATGATACACGTTATCCGCAACAGGAAAACACATGGTGTATGGGTTCACAATACTGGGCACGCAATCCTCATGTAAAACCATACAATGCCCGGTACGGAATTTTACTCGATATGGTTGGCGGGCAAAATGCCGTTTTTCCATTGGAAGGGACTTCGTTGCAATATGCTCCATCGCAGCAGCGTACAATATGGGATGCTGCAAATTCTTTAGGCTTTTCTAATTTTACATATGCACAAACCAATCCCACCATTGACGACCATTTATACATCAATACCATTGCAGGAATTCCAACAGTTGATATAGTTCATTACGATATTTCAAAATCAGGTTACGCATTTTGGCATCATCGCCAATCGGATACAATGCAAAATATCGATGCCAAAACATTGAAGCAAGTAGGGCAAACTATTTTATATGTGCTGTCGCAAACTGCGTTGTAATTAAAAAGTTATAGGCAAAAAAAATCCCGCATAAAGCGGGATTTTTTTTGGAAATATTTTTTTTAATCCACATTGTTCAATGTGTCTTTTATTTCTTGTACTATTTTCATTTGCTCTTCCGCCTTTGCTTTTGCTTCGGACTGTTGTTTTATGTTGTCTTCTATATCGCGCTCAGCATCCTTTATTTTCTCTTTATAGTTTGCAATGTCTTTTTCTAAACGCGATTTACGGTCAACCAAATCTTGCGATTTATCGTTACGTTTCTCAAGCTCTTTAGTGGCATCTTTCAATTTTTCTTCCACCATTTTCTTTTTTATACCAATAGCAAAGTCATAAATAATTTTCTTTACTGCAACGGCTTCGGTTTCCATTCGTGCAGTATTGATGTATTGTCCGTCTTTCACAAATGCAGCTGTAATGCGCACTCCGGCCTTGTCGTCCATCAATCGTGAAAAAACAGCCATAGGTGTTGCACTCAACGATGGAAACATCGCATTTGAAACGGTGATATCATTTTTGTCGACCACAATTTTACCTTTTTGGTCTTCTAAATATTTTTTCCAGGCCTTCATTACTGTTTTATATTCGGCCCCTTCAATAAAAACTGTAAAGGTTGGATTAATAGCACCACCAATATTTTCATCGGCTTCGCTTACAACGGTTTTTTGTGCAAATGACATGAAACTACATGCCATTAAAACTGCAAATGCTAAGATTTTAAATTTCATATTTTTATTTTTTTTATTTTGTAAGATGACAGGCAACTACTGTGCCTTAATGATTTTTATTTAATGAATATTGCGTGTCTATAATTATTCCTTTACCCAGGTTACAGTGTCCTTCTCATCTTTCAAACGGATATTTAACTTCAACAATTCATCACGAATTTTATCGGACGTGGCAAAGTCTTTATTGTTGCGGGCTGTAGCCCTCATCGATATAATAAGTTGCATAAGCCCATCTGTTTCACTTGCCGATGACTGTTCTTTTTCATTTTGTAACCCGAGAATTTCGAAAACAAATGTATTGGATAATTTACGTAAGCTTTCGATATCGTCACTCGTTACTTTTTCGGTTCCGGCATAAGCCGAATTTACAATACGCACCATTTCGAACAAATGCGAAATTACTATAGCCGTGTTCATATCGTCATTCATGGCGGCATAGCATGCATTGCTGATACTTGAAACATCCACCGTTGAACTATCAGCAGGCTTCAGTTTTTCAATCAAATCAACTGAGTTCATAATTCGTTGCAATGCCTTTTCGGCAGCTTGTAAACCTTCGTTGCTAAAATCTAACGGGCTGCGATAATGTGCCTGCATCAAAAAGAAACGAATCGTCATGCCATTGTATGCTTGCAGAAGCAAGGGATGCGAACCGTCAAAAAATTGCTCGAGGTTAATAAAGTTGCCAAGGCTTTTACCCATCTTTTGTCCGTTGATGGTTATCATATTATTATGCATCCAGTATTTTACCGGACTTACACCATTGCAACTTTTCGATTGCGCAATCTCACCTTCGTGATGTGGAAAAAGTAAATCCATACCGCCACCATGAATATCGAAAGTGGTACCAAGATATTTCGCACTCATTGCACTGCACTCAATATGCCATCCCGGAAAACCATCGCTCCAGGGCGAAGGCCATCGCATAATATGTTCGAGCGAAGCTTTTTTCCATAAAGCAAAATCGGGAGCATTACGTTTTTCTTCCTGCCCTTCTAACTCACGCTTTTCATTACCGGCACCGGCCAATAACTCTTCTACCACCCGGCCCGATAACTCGCCATATGGATAATCAACATTGTATTTTACTACATCAAGATAAACTGAGCCATTACTTTCATAAGCATAACCATTGGCGATAATTTTTTTTATCATTTCAACCTGCTCAATAATATGACCCGATGCACGTGGTTCTATACTCACATGATTATTATTGAGTGCTCGCATTGCATCATGAAACTGAGAAGTATACAGCTCAACAATTTCCATAGGTTCTAATTGTTCGAGCCGTGCTTTTTTTGCAATCTTATCTTCGCCCTCATCGGCATCATTTTCCAGATGACCCACATCGGTTATATTCCGCACGTAACGCACTTTGTATCCAAGATGCCTTAAATATCGTGACAAAATATCGAAAGTTGTATAGGGACGTGCATGTCCCAAATGTGGCGATCCGTATACCGTTGGTCCACATACATACATTCCTACAAAAGGCGAATTGATAGGTATAAACTGCTCCTTGGTGCGTGTTAGCGAATTGGTAATGTAGAGTGGATGCTCCATAATAATAAATGATTTATTTTGAGTTGCGAATATAAGCGCTAAAATATTGGCTGGCAATAATTCGCAATTAATGATGCATGAATATTTTGATGATGATAATACGAACAACCACTAATAAGAAGCGTTTTACTAAGCTGCTAAATACAAAATGGAAAAAACTATAAAGCTTTATTAGAAACAACTTTCAAATGCATAAGCATATCTTCCGTCATTTTATCTAAATCATAATCATGCTTCCAACCCCAATGTTCGCGTGCCGAACTATCATCAATGCTTTGAGGCCAACTATCGGCAATTGCTTGTCGCGAATCGGGTACACACGTCATTTCAAATTCCGGAATATGCGCACGTATACTCGAGGCTATTTCGATGGGTGTAAAATCAACGGCCGATAAATTATAAGCGGAGCGTATTTTTATTCTAGACGATTCGGCTTCCATCAAGCTTGTTGTAGCACGAATGGCATCGGGCATGTACATCATTGGTAAACGGGTATCTTCGCGTAGATAACAATTATATGATTTTTTATTCAATGCCTCATGATAAATTGCCACAGCATAATCTGTAGTGCCACCACCCGGATCGGTTTTATAACTTATTAAACCGGGATACCGTATACTACGAACATCAACATTATATTTTGCATTATAATACTCACACCATCTTTCACCGGCAAGTTTCGAAATTCCATAAACTGTTGAAGGCTCCATAATAGTATATTGTGGAGTTTGTATACGAGGTGTAGTTGGGCCGAAAACAGCAATGCTGCTTGGCCAGAAGATTTTTAACGCTGGATTTTCTTTGGCGATATCAAGTATATTGAATAAGCCTTCCATATTCAATCGCCATGCCGATTTTACTTTCTGTTCGGCAGTTGCAGATAATAAAGCGGCAAGCAAATACACCTGAGTTATTTTATATTTTTTAATAGTATCAAATACTTTTTGTCCATCAAGCACATCAATAAATTCAAATGGCCCCTCACAACCAATCAGTATAGGTTGAGCTTTTAAGTCAGCAGCAACCACGTTTTCGTTGCCATATTTTGTACGTAGAAACTGAACCAAATCGGTACCAATTTGTCCCGATGAACCAAGTATTAATATTCTTTCGCTCATAAAATTATTTGTGTTGTGAGTAGGACAAACGTAATTTATTTTAATCAATAATTTTCATGATTTTTTTTGACGGTTTTATAAGAATATTTTGGTGTTATAAAAAATATCTTCAAAGCGATTTATATCAAGTTTGCCGCACCTTACTCGTGCACCATTCATTCAGTTTTTTTAAACAATGCAAAAAGGCTATATTTTGAAACACTATAGAATCCGATTTCTAAAAGCGGTTATATCAATACCAATAAATTGAAAGTTCGAAATTTTATATATTCGCACAAAAATAAACAAGTATGGATTTAGCGGAAAAAATTAATAACGATATAAAAACAGCAATGTTAAGTAAAGATGCTGTATCGTTAAGGGCATTGCGTGCAATTAAGGCAGCAATATTAATTTCAAATACCAGTGGTGGTGCTTCGATGTCGGAAGCCGATGAAGTAAAAATGTTGCAAAAATTGGTAAAGCAACGGCAAGATTCTATCGACATCTATAAGCAACAAAATCGCGAAGACCTGGCTGTAAGTGAAATAGAGGAAGTTGCTGTTATTCAAAAATATTTACCTCAAATGATGAGCGAAGCAGAAGTTCGCAGTGCATTGGTAATTATTAAAGAACAAACAGGCGCATCGTCACCGGCAGACATGGGTAAAATGATGGGTGTAGCCTCGAAACAGCTTGCAGGCAAAGCCGACAATAAAATGATATCACAAATTATTAAAGAACTATTGGCTTCATAATCGTTTGTTGCATATCATAAAAAAAGCCCTGCGAATTTTACTTCGCAGGGCTTTTTTAGTATCTGTTGTAAAGCGTTATCTTATCAAATTTACATTGCCATTGAATACATGCTTTTTACCTGTGTTTTCAAACACTTCAATTTGATAAACATAATTTCCAGCAGGGGCTTTATTTCCATTCCAGTCGGTGCCATCCCAAAAATTACGATTTACCGATTCGAAAACAGGTTGCCCCCACCGTGTAAATATTTTCTGTACGAAATTTTTATAGTTAATTCCCATGATTGCAAACTGGTCGTTCTTGCCATCGCCATTTGGTGTAAATGCGCTTGGAATATAAAACGCAAACTCATCCATCACTTCAACAATGTAGTAAATAGAATCGGTGCAGCCATGTTCATTTGTTACTATCAGCGAAACTATATATTTACCGGTATCTGCATACTCGTGTGATGGATTTTGCAAAAACGAACCCAATCCATTATCACCAAATGTCCAAACCCATTGATTAGGGTTGCCCGAACTTTCATCATAGAATTGTACCGTAGAGTAATACAATGTAGGTTTCTTTGGTGAAAAGTCGAAGTACGCTACAGGCTTTTCAAATACTTCAATTATTGCAGGTTTTATTAAACGCGTTTCACAACCCTGTGGTGTAGTTACTGTAAGAGTTACATCAAATACGCCATAGTCTTTGTAAACGTGCACCGGGTTTAAAAGCGTGGATGAATTACCATCACCAAATTGCCACAGCCATGTAGAACCATTTACAGTTTTTGTACTATCGAAGAATGCTACAGTGAGTGGTTGGCAGCCGCTATCCGGAGTCCACGTGAATGCAACACGAGGCGCTTCTATAGCTTTTACAATTATGCTATCAGTAACACGGGGAGTAGTACAACCATCCTTAGCAGTAATTACAATAACTGTGTCGCTGTTCACGGTAAAAGTGATAGAAGATGAAGCAATAAATGGCCCATTATTGTAACTGTATGAATATATAGCATTGCCACCAGCCACCGTAATGCTTAAAGTAATGGGTTTGCCCTTGCAAATAGTGGCATCCGGAGAAATGGAAGTGATAGTTAATGGTGGACGAACTATTACTGTTGCCACAGCAGTAGTAGAACAATTCTTAGCATCGGTAACGGTAACAGTATACGATGTTGTTGTTACTGGCGAAACAGTTAATCCGGCATTAGTGCCACCTGTGCTCCAAACATATTTGTAAGGTAAAGTCCCACCGGAAGGCACAACAGCAAATGTTGAAGATTCGCCAATGCATATTGTATCGTTTGGAATTGCAAGCGTAGTGAGTTGCGGAGGCTCGGTAATGGAAACGGTAATTGTGGCCGAGCATCCTTTCGAATCTGTAACTGTAATGGTATACGTTATGGCACTTAATTGATTGTTGGTTGCATTTGTGTTGCCATCCGACCATAAGTAACCAAAAGGAGAAGCTCCTCCTGCAACACTAACAGTGGCAGCACCATCGTTGCCTCCAAAGCAGGAAACATTTTTAATGTTAATCATATTCAATACCAATTGTGGAACAACAACAATGTTTACTGTATCGTAAACGGCAGGGCTTCCACAATTATCAGTAAGCTGAACAACCAAAGTAGTATCACCTGCAGGAATAAAGTTCAACGGAGTTCCATTGCCCGCCCCGTTATTCCAGATGTAATTATAAACTCCATTTCCGCCTCCGGCATTTGCGACAATAACAACGTTGTCACCTGTACAAACTGTAGTATCGTTACTTGCAACAATGCTTAGGGCAGGGTTCACAGTAACTGTTACACTTTGGGTTAACGTACATCCTTTAGCATCGGTAACAGTTACCGTATACGATGTAGTGCTATTGGGAGTAACTGTAATACTTGCAGCAGTGGAGCCCGAGCTCCATGAATATGAATATGCAGGAGTACCACCACCATACACCGGAGTGATAGTAGTGTTTTGTGATAAGCAAATGGTCACGTTGGCCATACCTGTAATGGTAAGTGCAGTAGGTTGAGTGATATTAACTGTAGCACTCATAGTACAATTATTGCCATCGGTTAAGGTTACCGTATAATTTCCTGCCGCAAGTCCTGTAGCAGTATTTGTGGTTTGTCCATTGCTCCAAAGGTAGGCGTATGCCGGTATACCACCATTTATGCTTACTTGTGCCGAACCATTATTTCCGCCATTGCAAGAAACATTAACTACAATCGGAAAAGTTAATATCATGGGAGTAACAACAGTAATGTGCATAGTATCGTAAACCGCAGGACTACCACAGTTATCGGTTAACTTTATAATCAAAGTTGTATCAGCTGTTGGATTAATTGTAAACGAGTTTGTTGAATTTAATCCCCCATTCCAACTATAAATAAATGCGCCATTTCCTCCGCCCGGAGAAGCTGTAACTGTAACACCTGCGCCACTGCAAATAATGGTATCCTTAGGAGCGGTAACAGTTAATGCAGGATTAACGGTTATTGTAACCGATTGGGTTTTGGTACAACCCTTCGAATCGGTAACTGTTACAGTATACGTTGTGGCAGTTGTGGGGCTTACTGTTATGGTACTAGTTGTTTGCGCAGAACTCCATATGTAAGTATAAGTAGGAGTACCACCATTCACTACAGGGGTAATAGTTGCATTTTGTGACAAGCAAATTGTGGCATTAGGCATACCAGTTATAGCCAATGCTGTTGGTTGTGTTATTACTACAGATGAAGACATTGAACAGGTGTTCCCGTCTGTTATAGTAACAGTGTATGTGCCACTTGCTAAGCCAGTTGATGTAGCATTGGTTTGACCATTGCTCCATGCATAAACAAAAACCGGAACTCCACCAACAATAGCCACGGTTGCTGAACCATTGCTTCCACCATTGCATGATACATTTACCACAGTTGGGAAATTTAATACCATGGGAGTAATAACATAAATGTGAACTGTATCGTACACCGCAGGCGTGCCACAGTTATCTGTAAGCTTTATAATTAAGGTTGTATCTTTTGTTGGGTTAACAATAAAACCGGATGTGATATTGAGCCCTCCATTCCAGTTGTAGGTGTAGGTTGTATTACCTCCACCTGCTAGGCAACTCACATTTACAGCACTGCCCGAACAAATAGTAGTGTCGTTTGATGCGGTAACAGTGAGCGCAGGTGAAACATAGACAGTAACCGATTGTGTTTTTGTGCAACCTTTATTATCGGTAACAGTAACTGTATACGATGTAGTAACTGCCGGGCTTACGCTTAGTAATGCATTCGTATTTCCATTACTCCACGAATAAATGTAAGGCCCTGTTCCTCCACTTCCGGCAGGTGTAATGCTCGAAAACTGGCTTAGGCAAATGGTGTCATTTAATGCATTAATAATTGACAGAACTGTTGGTTGAGTGATGTTAACCGAAACTGTTGAAGTGCAATTGTTGGCATCGGTTACAGTGACGGTATATGTGCCCGAGGCAAGCCCTGTTGCAGTTTGAATGGTTTGAGCATTGCTCCACAAATAAGTCATAGCACCGGTACAATTGGCGCAACCTGCTGTAGCTGTACCATTTGTACCGCCATTGCACGAAACGTTTACGCTATTGGGTATACTTGCTGTTACCGAAGAAGATGCACCAACAACTGCCGTTGCAGTTTTAGTACAGCCTTTACTATCTGTTACAGTAATAGTATACGTACCAGAAGCTACGGGAGAAATAGTGTCGTTACTGTTTGCATTTGACCATAAATATGTATAAGGGCCTGTTCCACCGCCTCCTGTGACATAGGCCAGGCCATTATTCAATCCACAGGTGGTGGTTTGTGTATTTGTTACAGCAGTTACTGCTGTAGCTGGTTGCGTAATAACTACAGTGGCAGTTGAAGTACATCCACCCACATTGTCGGTTACAGTTACTGTATAGGTACCAGCAGCCAAACCTACTGCCGTTGCATTGGTTTGTGCATTAGACCACAGATAAGTGTATCCTCCGGAACCATTGGCTCCACTGCCGGTTGCTGTACCTGTGGAGGCTCCAAAGCAATTGACATTTACATTAGCAGGTATTGAAGCTACCACACCTGCTGTTTGATTCACCGCCACAGTTGCAGTGACTGTACAGTTGTTGGCATCCTTAACTGTAACTGTATACGTGCCAGCGCCAAGGCCGGTAGCATTTGAAGTAGTAGCAGCCGATGACCATAAATAAGTATAAGGGCCAGTTCCCCCAGCATTAACTGTAACGCTTGCCGAACCTGTGGTTGCTCCACATGCAGAAGTGGTGGAGGCAGTAACATAAGCCCAGGCAGTAGGGGCAGTAATGATAAATGTTTTAATATCGGGGCAACCTCCACCTTTCGAAACTGTAACGGTATACGTGCCGGCTGATAATCCTGTTGGGTTTGCGGTGGTATTGCCATTCGACCATAAGTAAGTGTATGGACCTGGCGGAGAAGTTACAGAAACATTTATGGCACCATCGGCACCACCCGGGCAAGTAACATTCGTGACGACATTATTATAAACATATGAGCCAATATTAAATATGATACTAGTAGGAATCAAGCACGAATTGGAACACACATCATCAATGTTGCTAATAATATCGAGTGTGTATGCTCCAAGGAAATTTGCTCCCGGAGTAAATTTAAAAATGAATGTACGGGCATAGCCACAAACCGAACCGCAATTAGGAGATGTAACACTTGTAATTGTCATAGGGTTTCCTTGTGGATCAGTCAAAACGAAATCGGAAATCTGAACCGAAGAACATTGGATGTTTTCAGTAAATGTTACTTGAAAGGAGTCCTGACCACAAACAAAGTTTGTATTTACACTGTCGATTGCGGGAGGCGTGATATGCAAAATACTTGCCGTTGAAAGCCAGAAGCTAATAGTGTAACCATTAGGCGACACAGTAAACTGACTTACAGTGATAACATAGGGTTCGCCTATCAATACAGGAATGGGAGGTTCATTTTGTGCACCTGGTAATCCATTAGGTCCTGTTACACCAGGAGTTCCAGCAAAATTGCAAGCTACTTCAAGGCTAGGGTTAGAAAAAATATCGGAGCAATTGGCACTTGATAAATTATAAACTGCCCAATCATAATCATCAGTTAATACATTTGGGGTAATGGAGAAGTTAAGAAGACCGCTCGATTGCACAGTAAAAATGTACCATACGTCATTCTTTTCACCTTGACCAAGACAGGAAATAGTTTTGTTTATTTCATTCGGCAAAGTGCCTTGCCCACTGTAAGCATTCAACTCATTGTAAATGTTTTGGCAAATAGGTATGGCACAGGGGCAGTCCTGTACAGTTTGCGCGACCGTATCTTGCACTCCACAAAGGAAAATAAATAGCCCAAAAATGTAATTTTTCATAGCTTTCATAATGATAATATATAATTTATCGTAAAGTAATAACATTTCATATTAAAAAACAAAGGATTTTTTACTGAGAAGAATTATTTATTCTACCCCATAAACTCCGCAAATCACGTGCTGAAATTTTAAGGTCGCTCAGTTGTAGTTTTAAATCCTTGACGAAACAGTAAAAAAGAAAAAGAAATATGCTGCCATAGGCTATGTTAGTGGTTGCAATGGCACCATAGTAGCAATGATTTTTTATCAAAAAAGCACCAATTATAAAGGTGCAAAATATTCCAATAATGGCGGACTTTAAATTAATGTGGACTTTTGAAATTCCTGAAAAATAATGAGCAATAATATTTACTACCCCCATAAAAACCAGCCCAGGGGCACTAAATAGAATTATATCTTTTATTTGGATAAACTGGTCTCCAAAAATCAGGGAATAGAAACCGGCAGGCATACATATTAAGCCCAATGTTCCCAATAGCGTGATTGAAAACGATGCCTTTAAGAAAAGCAATGTAGTGTTTCGTATTTCTACTTGATCAATGGCATTTACAATTTTGGGATAAAGAATATTTGACAAACTTCGGGTAAAAATCCATACCGACTCGGCAATGGACATTGCAGTAGAATATATGCCCAACGTTGCTGTGCCACAATACAATTCAATCAGATAATACGTAAACCGATAATTTAAAAATTGAATAAGATTTGTGCTTTGAATTACCTTGCCATACTGCCACACTACCTTAATAAGTTCCGCAATTTTTAAAGTATTTAGAGAGGCGTTATTCTCATTTCTCAAGAAGAAAAAACTCCAAATCCACACCATCATATTTGCGCATAGCGCTGCACCAATGAATGCCGAAACCCCGGATATTCGCAGTAATTGAAATGCGAAAATAAAGAACAACAGGTGTAATAATATTTGAAATAAATTAAGCATATTTTGTTTTGCCACTTTTTCGGTGCCCATAAGTATGCTGTTGTTGGTAACAAAAAAACATTGAGCCATCGATAATAAAAAGGTGAGAAAAATGTATTGGTCAGGAATAATGTTTGCAAAATAAAAAATGGAATTGATAGCTACACAACATATTAAAGCCCACACATAAGAAACAAGAATGAGTTGTGTCGATTTTATTTTTTTTGTGAAATAGATGAGCGAATTACCACCAAAAACTTGATGTACTAAACCACACACGGTAATATTTAAAATTATAAGACTGATAATTCCACGACCATCAGCACCCAGCCATCTGGCCGAAAGTATGACGAGTAAAAAACTCAGAACCGAAGCGCCAAGTCGTGTAACAAAAATGCGAAGAATATGGAATATCATTTATTGGGATTCGATTGTAATAATGCATCATCATACAACATTTGGAATTGATTCGAAATGGCGTCTTTCTGATATTTATTTCCAACAGTTTGCATAATTGTTTCTGCATTGTAATCATTATATTTGATAAGCATAGTTTCAATGGCATTTTGTAAACCTTCATTGTCATCAATACTTATCATTATACCATTTTCGGGACGAAATATTTCCTGCGTGCCTCCGCATGCGGTTACAATAGCGGGCTTACCACTCATAAAGGCTTCAGCAAGCACTACCGAAAAAGTTTCTACACGTGAATTTATTATTACAAAATCGCATGAGGCAATAAACTCAAGCACTTCATTATTTTCTTTCAAACCATAGAATATAATTTGTCGTTCCATTTTATATTCGGCTACCAAATTTTTTAATTTCTGTTCGTCTTTACCATGGCCAACAATGTGGTAAACAAAATTGTTTGTCATTTCTTTTTTAATGCTGCTAAATGCTGTTATGATTGCCGAAATATTTTTTACATCATCGTCTAAATCAGCAATAGTGAGAATGTTTATTTTTGTGTTGTCAAATTTCAATTTGGGCGCGCCTTCGAATTTTTCGACAACATTGGGAATTACAACTATGCTTTCGGAGATATTATTTTCTTTTAATCCCTTTTGTAAAAAAGATGACACCGCAGAAATTCCTTTTGCTTTTTTACTCACATACTTTGTTACCCAACGGAATACGAAATCCTTCTTTGAAAACTTGTCGTTTGTAAATCCGTTCCAGTGTTCGGTAATGAAAAACGGCACGTGCAATTTTTGTGATAAAAGATAAGTTATAAGCGACATGCCATACATTGCATGTAAGTGAACTAAGTTAGGCTTGCCTTGCTCTTTTATAACAATTTTCAACAGCTTAAAGTGATAAAAAAAATAGCGTATCAAGTTTAAAATTGAAAAATTGGTTTTGCGAAAATATAAGATGTATGAAATAAAATTTTCTTGTTGTTGCTTCTCTATTTTAAAAGCTGTTTGCAATAATGGATCGCGTTGAACATAAATTAAAGTGCTTTTATTTTTAAGGCTTATAGCCTCGATGTGTTTTTTTACAAAGCTTCCAATCTGCTTATCAGTCAAATTGGGATACCATCGGGCAATATGTAAAACATGATATTTCATTTTTAAATTTAATAATTTTTGAAATAGTTTGGCTCATACACCGATGGTTCGCGAACTGAGATTGGAGGAGCCATAACTTTAAACGGGGATATACTATCAATAGTGCTGCGCCAATATAATTTGCCTAAGAATGGAAATTCCTCATATATATGGTTTTGAGTGTTTGCAAGGGATTGCAGATTTTTATCTGAATTAAAATTCAACCACTCCAACGAAGTTCTTTCAGCAGAAGGTTCCATAAAGGAAATATAAAGTAATTCGTGCAAAGTATGGTCCTGTTTATTATCAAAATTAATCTCGCACAAATTATTTTCTGTATGTATCAATAATTGCATTTGCCGAATCTACCATTTTGGTAAAGTCTTTCAAAGTTAAATTCGAATTGGTTTCTTCTGTTCGAAAAAATAATGGCTGCACTTTGCTTTCGTGGCACCACATACATTTTCCGGGCTTGCCTGCATGTGAGTTTGTGGTGTCCGATGCATCTTTCAGATTGCCATTTCGATCGTAAATAGCAAAACGTAATTGAGAGTTCGGCATCACATCAAATGTTTCATATTCTATAGCGGTAAAGTTTACATTGCAATTACTATCGTTTGATTGTTCAGCAACAAAACACAAATCATTTATTTTACTTCCAACTTCCATTTTTATTCTTCGTGGTTTTTTTGCCACACCCGAGTTACACACCACAAAGAAAATATTTGAATCGATTGAATGGCGATTATAAAATTCCTGCAAAGTTGGTGCGGTCCCGGTAATTTTATAATAGTGCCACGGGCTGTGCAATGTAAGCACTATCCATCTGCCAATATCGATGCCGCCAGTTAATTTATATTCATCCGATATTTTTATCGAATCGCAAAGCACTTTCAAGAATTTTAAGTTCGTTTCGGCAAATCCCATTTTATGTAAATGCAGTGTTATTAAATTTGATTCATTCCATTCGATGCCATCGTCTTTGCAACCCAAAGGTAAATCAGCGCCTAGCAGAGAAAGTGACCACAATAATCCGGTAGTGACTGTATCCCTTGTTTCACCTGCATATGCTTTGTTCCATTTTAATTTTATGGTTGTGTCATCTTCGCGGTACGATGAAAGAAATATAATAATTGAACCAAATAGAATACAAATTTTCAAGGATGTTTTCATACACTAAATAATGATAGATTTTTTGTTGCGTTGAAAGTACAAATATTGCACAAAGCAAAAATAAGTAATCATCAATAGTAGGCGAGGGTATTTTAAGATGAATGGCAAATAAGATAAATCAAAAACGGAATTAATCATTGTAGGAGCAAAACCAATTGTAGCAAGCAGAACTATAAGTGTCATTTTTTGGGAAGCAATGAAATTAACATCAGCCAAAACCATAGAAAGAACAGGAAGTAGGAACAATAGATGGTAAGTTGCCGAGCCTGACTCTAATAAAAGTAAAATCAAAATGCTAAGCGATATAAAAACAGGGCCATCAATTTTTTTTGAAATAAACCACCGCAAGTTTAGACCAAGAACGCAAACCATTATGCCGTAAAACAAATATTTACAAGGCAAAAATAAATTATTGTAATCAGGAAATACCGGATTGGGATTGTATTCAGCATTGTAAACGAAACAATTTGAAAGCAAAGAAATTACCGATTGATATTGAACAGAAAATGGTAGCTCATTAAAAATATTGCCAAAAGAAAGTGGAATAAGTCTTTGTGAAACATAGTTTGCAAAAACCTGAAAACCGCCCATGTAAGCCGAAAGAAAAGTAATGCCAGTAAGAATGATTGCAAATAAAATAGCAGATGGAATATATTTTTTGCGAACTAATAAAAGCAAAAATCCCAAAGTGATTAATTTTAACGATGCCACCAATGAAATAAAGATGGCAGAAAGAAATGGCTTTCGGGTCATGTAATATAATCCGCATAAGGTTAGCATAAGCAAGAAAGAATAAATTTGACCGAGATAAAAATCGTTACACAAATTGAAGCCGCTCAGCAAAACAATAACCGCACTTGAGCTAATATTTAAAAGTGATATACGTGAGAAAAAAAAGATGCTCAAGAATGTGCATGCAACTGACACTGCCAGCCAAATATTTTTTGCTGCATAAATGGAAAAAGTATTTAGTGGAAACAACAGAAGGGCATTGGTAGGAGGATACAAAGAAAACCGGGCATGAATGTTTGAGTCTTTTTTTTGTGCTTCGATTTGGAAAAGGCTATCGTTGTAAGCCACAGCTAAATCGCCCGTTTGTAGCAAGTGTGCCGAAACATAGTAATTTGGGAAATCGCTTTTTACATTATTGATGCCTTTGTAAATTCCAAAATATGAATGGAATGCAATTAAAAAGACTAACAATATTTGATATTGTAATTTGCCCTCAAACGAAATAATGTTTTTATGATCCATAGCTACAAAACAATTTTTTTTGAAGCATAAATCTGATTGATAAAAGCCATAGACCCTAAAAACAAAAATGCTGTTTTGTCGGTGTCCAAAAAATTATTAAAAAAAGCATGAACCACATATGTAAGCATTGCAAAGAACATTGCTGCAATAATTACTTTTTCTTCAGTATTTATTTTAGCGGTTAACATATTGCAAGTACGTTTCCATGTTAGAATAATGAGCCAAATAAAAAATAGAAATCCGAAAATACCCATTTCGGAAAGTACCAATAAATATTCCTGATGAGCGGTGCCACCATGACCCTGTCGAATATTATATGGCGAAGTAACGCTTATAGGAGTCATTTCTTCCTTAAGCTGATAGTCTAAATATTGAAACTGATATGTGCCGGGGCCAAAGCCGGTTAAAGGTTTGTCGAGAAACATTCGCCATGCACAACTCCATCGATTGAGGCGTTCCAGATTGCTATTGTCCGATGAAATGTTGGTTACAGATTGTGCCTGAGTTGTGATGTCAGCATTTGCTGCACTTGAGTCGTGACGATTGCGTTTGCTTTCGGCTACATAGTTATCAAAATTAAAGGCTACGTATATACTTACCGCTACAACAGAAGCTATAATCCATTTGTAATTAATTTTGAACTTGAAAATAATGCCGGCAATTAACACAGCAATAATACTAAGCCATGCAGCACGGCAACCCGAAGCAGTTACGGCTATCATTATGAGCAAGAATAAAAATCCATGGAAAAGTTTAGTAAAGGGCTTTTCTGTTATGGGTGTAAATAGTGTTTTCAAAAAATTGTATGGCGCAAAAAAAGCTAAAAAGCAACTATAAATCGTGTGGTCGTTGAATAAAGGTTTTACAATGTCACCTGCAGCGCCCTTCGAGAAATCATATGATGAATGTTTCCATAAATAATAAATTATTAGTGGAACACTTAAAACAGAAATCAGATTGAACCATTTTGTGATGATAATTTTATCCAGTGCAACAAAATATTTTACTACAAAATAGAAATTGAAAAGGTAAAGGATTTTTACCATAGATGCCTTTATTGAAACGGAAAGCATTGATGAAGTATAGCAAGTGATACACATCACCAAAATAAAAAGAAGGATAAAAATATTATCTGCTTTATTAAATTCATTAGAAGAGAATGAGTAGACCCGCAACTGTTTCAAAAAGAAAGCCATCGCCATAATTATAAGAAGTGGTTCGGATGGTAAGCGAAGTATAGCCGCTGTATTTGGAATTTGCATTTCGACAGAAAATAGCATACTAACAACGGTGACAATATACATTGACAATAATGTTGTATAACTTGCAATATAAGCCAAAGTGAAGAAACTACCGGCTATCAACAACCAAACAAGTAAAGTTAAGCTATGCATGCTCGTATAAACAACGGCTATCAACATAAGAAAAGCCAGTAAATATTGGACTATCCACGCTGTCTTATTTTGAATAATCAAATGACCCGGCATGAATACTAAGGTTGATTAAATTTGTTGATAACAATGACAATAAACCATGCTGTAAAAAAGCCGAAAGCTCCTCCAGCCAGTGTCAATAGCAAACGTGGCGGAAATGCTTTTTTGTATGATACTTCGGCAGGAGAAATAATATAACACGATGGAACATCGCTGTTGGCATTAGTAAAGGCTTGCAGGTAATTTTGTTGCAACAAAAAATAACTTTCCATTAAATTAAGATATTGCTGCAATAATCTCGCGAGGTCATTTTTTTGTTGCTCGGTATATACTTTTATATAAGATTGAATATTCGCCTGCTGCCTTATTATATCGGTGGTGTTGAGTGTCGCAATTTTTGCTCCTTCGGCAATGGTGCTTTTTGTAGCTGCATTTACTTTCAACGCCATCTCATCCAGTGCATTGGACTTTAGTTTAAATTCACGTTCGATAGAATAAAATATCTGCATAAGGTTGGTATGTATAATTTCGTTTTTCACCTTGTCGCCAATTGTAATAATATCATTAGCAATGGCGGCAGCCAATACAGGGTCTGTATCGTAAACCGTTACCATAATTGAATTGTATCGTGTGCGATCTATTTTAATATTGTCGTTATATTCAGCATGCAGTTGGTATGCTTTTGTGGGGCCTGCTGTATCAATATTGTAATGCGTTACAAGGTCGTATTTATGAATGATAGAATCGCGCAATTTTACCGATTCGAAAATTTGAATGTGCTCGTCAATTTCTTTATCGGCCCCAAATCGTGGGTCGCGCTCAATAAATATTTTTGCGCTGTTGGTGCCGGGTGGGTAAACAATAATTTCCGATTTGTATTTTGGTTTTATTACCCAAGGCGAAGTAAATACGTATACAGTTATGGTAATAAGTAATGTTGCAAGCAAAACAAATTTTCGCTTTTTCACCAACAGTTGCCAAACCAAATTTGTATCATTTGTCATTTCTGAATGTTTGCTTTCATCGTTTATCATAATTAAAATCCTTCTTTTTCGGGTTGACGGTATTTAAATAATTTTTGTAAGGCTTTAATTTCGTATGGCTTGCTATACAATTTTTTGTTGTAGCGGATATTGCTGGTAAGTTTTAATGCCGAGCGCTGCCAGTTTTTTAATTTGTAGTCCGACACGGTGGGGTAATATCCGTTCAGCACCGTTTCGAAGTTTCGGATATAGTCAACCATATCGGCTGTAAGCCATGGTGTAAGAGGGTTTTTACGCAAATCAAAATTTTCCCATTGGGGCGATATCCATTCTTCTAATGTTGCAGGAAATTTGAAACCCGATGCTTTTACTTTTTCGAACATTTCACTTCCTTCACTTGGCACCGGGCTGTACACATAAATTATTATTTCTACATCGGGGTTTATTTGCTTTACTGTTTTAATAAATTCTATGTCTTCATAAATTTGTTTCCATACTTGTTTTTCGGTGGGTGCCGGTGCGCCAAGTACAAATGAATATTCGGGCACAATATCGAAGGCTTTCATTCGTGCGGCAAACTTTTTTATTTGTGCTCCGGTTTGTGTACCTCCTTTGTCCATCATTTTCAGCACTTCATCATTGCCGGTTTCAGCACCAAAAAAAATCATCTTGCACCCCGCTTCACGAATTATTGTCAGCGATTCGTCACTGTATTTATCAATGGTATCGATTCGACCCTCGCCCCACCAAACCATGTTTTCGTTTTTTATAAGCTGTGCAAATTCTACAGTACGCTTTTCCGATACAAAAAAATTATTGTCGTGAAACTCTATCGCATTGCCACCATAATTCTTGCAGAGCAGCATAATGTCATCGTAAACCAATTGTGCCGATTTGCCTTTCCAGCGAGCATTATAAATAGGAACCACAGCACAAAACCCGCAAGTGAATGGACACCCGAAGCTACTATGGTACGCAATTGTCTTAGTGCCAAGATATGTTTTACCCAAATATTTTTTCATCGGGTATAAGTCATTGAGCTTCGTATATGGTAATGGTTGCAGGGTATCTAAGTCATAAATTCCATCCTTGCGGTTTTTTATAATCTCTCCATTTTTTAAATAGATTAAATTAGGCACATCATTTAAATCTGTTCCGTTTTCGAGGTGATTTATTAGTGCAGGAAATGCTTTATCGCCCATACCATCAATTACAAAATCGATAACACCACTTTGCAAAACAGTTTTGTGTTGATTGGTAGCAAAGTAACCACCCCATATCATTTTCAAGCGGGGAAATTTCTTTTTCAAATCAATGCTTATGGGTATAGCTTGCTTTAATTGTGGCCCCGGCATTACTGTAAAGCCGCAATATTTAATGTTTTTTTCGGCAATTAATTGCTCGATTTTTTGTGCGGGATCGACTTCCAAATTGCCATCAACTATTATCCATTCATATATGCCATCAATGCTTGCCGCAACTTGCAATATCGAATTAGGAATTCGGGGTTTATATAAATTGCTACGAGGATTAAACAGCAGAACAGACATATTTATTTTGATATTGTTTTTATGCGCACAAGTTTAGCTCAAATATCGATTACAAGATTAATAAAAATAGATAGAGTTGCGTTATTAATTTAGTGAGTTGTCGTTTTTATTTTTGGCGCCCTTTTTTATTGAATTAATATGACACTCAAGTACTGCATTGTTTATAAAATAATATAGAAGGCAAAAAAAATCCCCGCATAAAGCGAGGATTTCATTGTGAGGATCTGTTTTTTATTTGTCGATGGAAATTAATTCTACCTCGAAAACAAGCGCTTCACCTGGGCCTATCATTCCACCAGCACCTTGGTCACCGTAAGCAATATTTGCAGGTAAAAACAATTTAAATTTTGACCCTGTAGGCATTAGTTGTAAAGCTTCTGTCCATCCCGGAATAACCTGATTAACGCCAAACTGTGCAGGTTGACCACGTTGCACCGAACTGTCGAACACAGTACCATCTATCAATGTGCCATGATAATGTGTTGTCACCTTATCGGTGGCGGTAGGTTTTGGCCCTGTTCCCATTTTAATGACTTCGTATTGCAAACCGCTGGCAGTTGTGGTTACACCGGCTTTGGATTTATTTGTTGCTAAAAATGCTTCACCCTTAGCTTTGTTTTCACCAGCTTTTGCTGCTTTTTCGGCTGCTTGCTTTGCTTGTTCAGCTTGCATGTGTTCGCTTATCATTTTGTTGGAAGCAGCGGGATCGATTTTGCACTGTCCTCCGGTAAGAAATGCTTTCATGCCGGCAGCAAGCAAATCTACATTTAAACCTTTGTCGAGGTTGCTTTGTTTTAGATTACCTGCAATTGATACACCAAGCGCATAGCTCATTGAGTCTTCTTTTGTTTTAAATTCCATAGTTTGCGATTTTGCGGCAGTTGTAAAAAGTACAACTAAAGCCAACATTGTTATTGATAATTTGTTCATTTTGTTTTTTTACTTTTTTTTTAAATGAGGCTGCGAAAATAGTATTTTTTCCATAAAAGTAAATATGCAAATTGGATGAAAGTTTTACTGCCTGCTTTTATGACCGAATGTTATTTTCTTACTAACAAAATAATAATTATTAACCGTTAAATCAACCTTACAAGCAAACATTACCTCACCATCAAACGCACAGTACGTTTATTATTACCATCGTCCACTTGTATCTTGTAAACCCCTCCAGGCAAGTGAGCTGTTGGTATATTTAAAGAAGCTATAGTGTTTGGCAATGTTGAAGCATTAAAAGTATCTACTAGTTTGCCGGTAATTTCATATATACTTATTGTGGCGTTATCAGCAGTAGTAAAAAATTCTAACGTGGTAAAATCCTGAGCCGGATTGGGATACAATTGCAAATTGTTTCCTGCAGCAAAAATTCCTTCGCGACAATTTATGGTAACTTGTATGGTGTTTGATGTTCGGCCACAACCAAATGCATTGCGGGTTATAACCTTGTAAACCCCTGCCTGAGTTGCGGTATAAGATGGCAATGTCGCATTAGCTATATCGGTACTGAATTTTTTCCATTGATATGTTAAGCCAATATCTGTATTAGCGTTTAGCACCACACTTTGGCCCTGACAAAATGTTGTAGGCCCGGCAGCAGCAATGGTTGCAATTGGCAGGTTTACTATTTTCGTAATTTTTGGCCCTATGGCTTTAGTACAACCATTGGTGGCGGTTACGATACATCTGAAATAACCGCTTGTAGTAGAGCTAAAATAGGGTGACGATGCACCGGGAATAATAGTCAGGCTTTTGTACCATTGATAAGTTGCACCGGGGCTTGAGTTAGCCATCAATTTCAAAGTGTCGCCACGGCATACACTATCGTTCGATATCATTTGGATATTACCCGGTGGCGCTGCATTTACTGTTATATAATTTGTTTTGGTTATTGAATTTGTTCCGGCAGGATTGGTGGCACTGTGTGTAACAGCGTATTGGCCGGCAGCGCTATATGTAATCACAGGATTTTGTTCGGTAGAAGTTGCAGGTGTACCTCCGGTGAAAGTCCAGTTCCAGCTAGATGCCATATTGCTACTTGCATCTGCAAAAGTAACCGCACCATCGGGGCAAATAATTGTGGGTGTAGCGCTAAAGTTGGCAACAGGTGCAGCCAACACAACTATAGTATAGCCCGTAACTGTGGAGTTTTGCGATACCGGTATAAAGCCACCATAAATGCCATTCAGCTTAACATTTACTACTATTGGGTAAACCCCTGCTGTAGTTGCCGTTCCCGATATTTGAACACATCTGTTACTGCCACCAGGAAAAGTGCAATTGTTTTGGTAGCATTGGTAATTGATACCCGGAGGCATCCCTACAACACTTAATACCTGAATGTTTGTTACAACTACTAATCCCAGGCCGGGCACCACAGTGTCGGTTAGCACTTTGAGTTGCATGGTTGTAGAGTAAAAGGCATTTTGAAATGCTACCGGCAAATTTTCGATAGTATCGGGGTATATACCCGGATCGGTAATGCCATTGTCGGGGGTACACTGACTGTACATCATGTTATTCAAACAGAATAAGCATAAAACGAAAACGATAATTTTTTTCATAAGCATTTGATTTTTTTTAGAAGTTAAAATTTGATTTTGGAGCAAGCCAATGTATGTATAAATTGGGAATTGCAAGTTTATTTTTCGTCAAATATTTTTTTGACAACAAATAATGTGACAGTTCAATCACAAAACAGAAAAATATAATTGTTGCCATCAAACCTTAAAAAAGTTGAGAATTCATTTTTTAAAGTGATTGAAAAACAGAAAAAAAACTCCATGCTTTTTGTTGCAAAAAATATTTTTGCATTTTTCGTGTATTCTGTGGCAAAAAATATCCGGCATAAATTTACATCCTTAAGAAGAGCAGGATGGCAAAAATATTATTTCATGCTATCGGCATTAAACATAAATGGAAGTAAAAGTTTTACACTATTGAACACGAATATTTTTGCTCCATCGCCCACCATTATAAAACGTATTTCTGATTGATAGCGATGTTCGCACTCTGCCATTACCTGTCGGCAATCGCCACATGGACTAACTGGTGTAGGTGTAGGTTGTGTGCCTATGAAAGCAGTAACCGCTATGGCTTTTATTTTTACGTTTGGATAATGCGCACCACTATAAAAAACGGCAACGCGTTCAGCGCACAAACCCGAAGGATAAGCAGCATTTTCCTGGTTGCTTCCTGATACGATTTCGCCATTTTCTAACAACACCGCAGCACCAACATTAAAGTTTGAATATGGTGCATAAGCAGTGCGCGTAGCTTCAATTGCTTTTTGCATTAATAATGCATCGCTCGCATTAAGTTCATCAACGGAGTTGTATATTTCTATTTCGGTTTTAAGTTCGAATTTTTGCATCACAAAAAAATTATTGGTAAATATAGCAAGTTATTTTTATAGCCTGCGAAGTTTTATAAATTGCTATACATTACTTTACAATTACAATACTTAAATATTTACTCAGCTCCATTTTTATACTTTCCAGTTGTTGGTATTTAAGCATTATATCATCGTATTCGTTTCCATCGTCAAAAGCAGTTTTCAGTTCGAGGCCGGTTTCTTTTAGCATTTGCATTACCTTTTTCATTTTCAAAGTATACAGCGCGCTCAATACAGCATGGCGCAAATGTTTGTCTTCGGTGCGGGTAAAAATTCCGCGTTGCTCCCAGCCTTCGCTTAGTGTATATTGCGTTGTAATAAGTCCAATGGCTTTTTCGCGCAAGGCCATATCGTCTTGCTGCTTAGTAAACAAATCAACATGAAATGTTTTTTTGCTGGCATAAATTTCGTGACACAAATTCAACATCTGCGCGAGTAATTCATCGTCAAAACTTATTTCATCACCCATTAATTCGCTCACAATAAAATCAACCACCTTGTATGGTTGTATATCTATATTGTCGTCACCTATCACTATATTATGATCGCCATAGTTAAGTATAAGCCGCATAACTTCCTGTTCCTGATAAAAGGCATTATCTTCAGTTTGTGGTATTTCTTCTGCAATGGGAATTTGCTGAGTTTCTTCAATGGCAGTTTCATTATCACGATGGGTTTGTTGTGCACTTTTTGAGCGTAATTTATTTAACTCTATCAGCAAAACCTGCTCATCAATTTCCATAGCAATGGCACACTGTTTTGTATAGGTAGCGCGAATAATTGCATCAGGAATTTTCGAAATGCTTTCTACAATGTCTTTAATAAGTGCAGCTTTGCGCAAAGGATCGTTGCCGGCTTCACTGAGTAAAAGTTCGGTTTTGAATAAAATAAAATCGCGGGCACTATCAGTCAAAAATAATTTTAATTCCTCGGTCGATACTTTTTTCGAATAGCTGTCAGGATCATCGCCATCTGGAAAAAGAACTATGCGAACATTAAGGCCCTCTTGCAAAATCATATCGATACCACGCATGGATGCTTTGATACCTGCAGCATCGCCATCGTACAAAACGGTAATGTGTTGGGTGTAGCGTGCAATTAATTTTATCTGATCAACAGTGAGCGAAGTGCCGCTCGATGATACAGAATTTTCGATACCGGCCTGATGCAGTGAAATTACATCGGTATAACCTTCGCATAAATAACAGGTATCATTTACGGTTATACTTTTTTTGGCAAAGTTGATTCCGTAAAGTGATTTATTTTTTTTATAAATATCACTCTCTGGCGAGTTGACATATTTTGGTTGATGTGGATCCGTTTTAAGAATGCGTGCCCCAAATGCGATGGTGCGTCCTGTAAGATTGTAAATAGGAAACATAACGCGGCCACGAAAACGGTCATACTTTTTCTCTTCTTTAATTATGGTGAGTCCGGCTTTTTCAAGATTACTTATGTTGTAAGCATTCTTTGTAGCTTCATCGGTAAAGGTGCTCCACGCATCGGGAGAATAACCAAGTTGAAATTTTTCGATTGTTGCATCAGTAAATCCACGCTCATAAAAATATGCTTTACCTATTGCCTGCCCTTCGGTTGTTTCTAAATTCTGATGATAAAATTTTGCTGCAAAATCGTTGATAGCATATAAACTTTCTTTTTCGAGATCGGCAATTTTTTGCTCGTCTGTTTTTATTTCTTCAACAATTTCAATATTATATTTATTTGCCAAATATCGCAATGCTTCGGGGTAAGTGTAATGCTCATGTTCCATTACAAAGTTTACTGAATCGCCTGCCTTACCACAACCAAAACATTTGTAAATTCCCTTCGAAGGTGATACAGCAAACGATGGGCTGCGTTCGTTATGAAAAGGACACAAACCCACAAGTGTGCTGCCACGCTTACGCAAGTTAACAAAGTCGCCAACTACTTCATCTATACGTGCAGTTTCTACTATGCTTTCAACTGTGGCCTTTGGTATCAATTATTTTTTTGCTTGAAATTATTTTTACAAAAATATAAAAAGTGTTGGGGGAATGTAATTTATGATTGCAATTAATTTTGAATAAAAATTTTGGTAGAGGTTTGTTGTATTATTAAAGGCAAATGGATATCATCATTGTATTTAAAAATTAGCAAAAAGCGTTTTTTAAATTAATATCGTTTGTGAGTTGCAGTCAATAATCATCTTGAGTTAAGGATTTTATCAAAAGGTAATAGATGAGCAATTTAATTACTATCGTTTATTAAGTTTATGATTAGTTTTATCATCAAATCTTTTTCACTTGGGTTGCTTTGGGCTACTAATAATGCTAAAGCGGTTAATCCATTATCATTTATTTTTAGTTCTCCACTTTTTTTAAAATGATGTTTGTTTTTTTCTAAGAACCAAACAAATAAAAATGCGCCAATCCGTTTATTTCCATCCGAAAAGGAATGGTTTTTAATTACAAAGTACAGCAAATTTGCCGCTTGTTCTTCGATGCTTGGATATAAATATTGTTTGTCAAATGTTTGTACTATGCTCATTAAAGAGCTTTTAAAGCCTTCATCTTTTTCTTTTCCAAATAACTCTGTGGCTTCGTTCTTAATTATTAATTGGCGTTTCAATTCCGAAATCGCATATTTTGCTTCTTCATATTGGATTTCATAAGTTATATTTTCGCTTAGATTTTGATTCGAAATAGCGTTTCTGTCATATTGATTTAGCAAAACAAAACTCTTAGTATATTTACTTAATATTTCCAACAATCCTTTTGCTTCCTGCAACTGAATTGTATCAAATTGCGTTGCATTTTGAACGAGCTGAACCATCTGTCCAAGTTCTGCTAATCTTTTTTGATTTATGGTATAACCTTGAAGTAAATGTTCTTTGAGCCTTTGGGTTGCCCATTGACGAAATTGAGTACCTCGCTTAGATTTTACACGGTAGCCTACTGAAATTATTACATCAAGATTGTAATGTTCCATTTTATAGGTTTTTCCATCGCTCGCAGTTGTCGCAAATTTTGCGACAACTGAAGATTCAATCAACTCACCTTCTAAAAATACATTATTTATATGCTTTCCAATAGTTTTAATATCTCTATCAAAGAGTATGGAAAGTTGTTGTCTACTAAGCCAAAAGGTTTCGTTTTCAAATTGAACATAAACTTGAGGTTGATTATCTTTTGATTGATAAATTATTATTTCACTCATTTTGGATAATAAAAAATTAATTATAACACTTTTAATTCTTCTCCACCGGTGTTTTCAAATCAGGAATTTTTATTTTATCTTTTTTCGTTATGCCTTCGAGCACTTCAATATTTACCCCGTCCGATAAACCGGTTTTTATAAATCGTTTTTCGAATTTATTTGGTGCTACTTCAACCTCTACAAAAGTTTTATCTTTTTCAAACTGTAAAACGATTCGGAAACCGCAAAGACATTATCTTTTCTATCCAAAATAATATCGGCATTGGCGCTATAACCTGCGCGCAAAAACGAACCTCCTTGTGCTTTAGTTAAGGCAGCACGAATAAGAAATTGTATAGCGCCATTTTCCGTAACACCCTTGGGCGCAATATATTCGAGTGTTGCCTTGAAGCGTTCGGCATCTATTGCGCCAATGGTCAACAACAATTCCATTCCCGATTTTATTTTGCCCACTTCGCTTTCATCAACCTTGCCTTCAAAAATCATTTCGCCCATATTGGCTACCGATGCTATGGAAGTACCTTCGTTAAAAGTATTGCTTTCTATTACACTGCTTCCTTCTTTAATCGGCACATCGAGCACCATTCCATTTATAGTACTCCGTATGAGTGTATTGGTAGCACTGCCAGCCGATTTGGTCACACCGTTTTTTATAAGTTGCAAATTATTATCGGCCGCATTCATTTCTTCTTTTGCAGTTTTCAATCGCAATTCATTTTGCTGAAATTCGGCTTTCGAAACTACTTGTTGGTTGAATAATGTTTCGCTTCTGTCATATTCTGCTTTTGCATTATCGAAATTAATGCGTGCCTGATTCACCCTGTTTTCGGCACTTGCGAGGTTTATCATATTGGGAATGATTTTTACCTTAGCAATTACATCACCCGATTTTATTTCCTGCCCGGCAACCACAAATACTTTTTCTACAATACCCGATACCTGAGATTTCATGCTCACTTCTTTGCGTGGTATAACGCTTCCGGCTGCTACTGTTTTTTTTATAATAGTTGTATCGAATGGAGTTGATGTTTCAAACACCACCGGAGGTTGTTCCGATTTTTTGTAAAGGAAATAAAGTGTCCACACAAAAATTCCTAACAGTGCAACCACTAAAACGATTTTTAAAATTCTTTTTACCATAAAATATTTTTCAATACAATTTTTTCTAAAACAATGATTTGAAATCTGTAACTTTTTAAAATTTATTCGGATCGCAAAGCTTCAACCGGCAATACCGATACAGCACGCTGTGCAGGTATCAATCCTGCAAGTGCCCCACAACCTATCAACACAGAAAGTGAAACAATGGCAACATTTATATCCACTGTTGGATTGCTAAACATAGGAACATCGGCACCCAATGCCATATTTATTAATTCGAGCAAACCCACGCCTATTACCAAGCCAAAGTATCCGGCTACGGCAGTAAGAAAAACCGACTCCAGTATTATTTGAAACATAACACTCACAGGAGTGGCGCCCAGTGCACGTTTCACGCCTATCTCCTTTGTTCTTTCTTTCACGACAATGAGCATAATATTGCTGATGCCAATAATGCCTGCTATTAAAGTGCCTATACCTACCACCCAAATTAGCATATTGATACCGGCAAACAATCCCGACATTTTTTTAAACTGCACTTCCATATTCCAGTGACCAATTGCCTGCTCATCTTCGGGTGCAATTTTATGTCGCTCTTTCATTAGCGCTATTACTTTTTCTTCGGCCACGGCTGCCGAAATATTTGGTTGAGATGATATGGCAAACCATCCAACCTGATCGCCATAGTTAAAAGCATTTTGAAAAGTTGTAAACGGAACCACCACTCGCGATGCTTCTTGCTCTGCTTGTCCGCCACTGCCCATAGGTACTGATACGCCTACAACCATAAAGTACACTCCATTGATAGAAACATAATCACCCAAAGTTTTTTCTTCGGGTTTAAAAAGATTTTCTTTCACGGCTCTGCCAATCACACAAACTTTGCGTTTAAAAGTAATATCATTTTCATTCAGGAAACGACCTTGTGTAATTTTTACTGCCGATATTTGCGCTATGTTTGGATATACGCCCGCTACTTCATAGTTGCCCGATTTTAAACCACGTATCACGTTATTGCCACCCTGATAACCACCGAGTTGATTTTGAGGCGATACCACAGCAAGTTCTTTTAATTGCCTTAGTGCCATTGCATCGCCATTGTTGAAATCGAAATCGCGCCCGGGTTTCATGCCTTTGTAAGGTTTGGTGGTACGCTGTGTCCACATAAAAAAACTATTGGTAGCAGTACCGTCAAAATCTTTTAACACGCCATTTTTTAATCCATTGCCGGCACCTAACATTATAACAAGCATAAAAATTCCCCAGCCTACACCAAGCGATGTAAGAAAAGTGCGCAACTTATTTTTTTTAATTGTTGCAAATATTTCTTGCCAGTTATCTTTATCAAACATGATATAAATTTTTATTCGTCACGTAAAGCAACTACGGGTTCAACCTGCGATGCCTGTATTGCAGGAAACAAACCCGCCAAGCCACCTACTAAAATAATTAATAATGTGGCTGAAACGGCCACAGTAAAATCTACTTCGGGATTGCGAAAAAAATCGCTTTCAATTTTTGAGCCCATCAATTCTAGTAAAGCTATGCCTCCTAATAAGCCTACATATCCAGCAACGGCAGTTATGAAAATTGCTTCCTGTACTATCAGCATTACTATGGACGATGGAGTAGCACCCAGGGCCTTTCGCACTCCAATTTCTTTAGTACGTTCCTTTACTATTATCATCATGATATTGCTCACACCAACCACTCCGGCTATCAAAGTACAAATGCCTATTATCCACACAAATATTTTAATGCCTGTCATCATATTCATAATGCGTGTGTACTCTTCGGTCCAGTTTTCTATGCGCACAGCATCTACATCGGCCGGGTCAAATTTATGTTTCGATGCCATCATGTTTCTTATTTGGGTTACCATTTCGGCACTGTTGTCAAATCCTTCTTTGTCTATACTTGTCCAAATATTGTTTACTTTGTTTTGGCCATTGAAAGTGCGTTGCATAGTTGTTAACGGTACATATATACGATTGAGGTCGCCATTGCCGGGGTCGGTAAAAATGCCTACCACTTTGAATGGTGTGCCTTCCACATCAATAAATTTATCGATAGGGTCTTCGTTTTTAAAAAGCTCATCGCGCACGGGTTCGCCTATGCAACAAACTTTGCGAAAGTCTTTGATATCAATATCGTTTATAAACCGACCTTTAATAATGGTAGCATTTTCAAGATAATCGTGGTCGGGCATGCAAGAGCGAACAGTAAAGGAAGCATGCCGGTTTTTATATGTCATCGGTTTCGAATTCCAGCCGGCATAAGTGGCACTGCTATGTTCTATATGTTGTATCTTATTTCTTATTTCGTAATAGTCATCGTTGGTGAGTTGTATGTTTCGACCGGGTTTTAATCCTTTGTAAGCAATGCTGGTTTCACCACCACGTATATTGATACTGTTAACGGCATCGCTCATAAACTGATGTTGTACACCATTACGCAATCCATTGCCGGCACCTAACAATACTACAAGAATAAAAATACCCCATGCCACACTAAATGCGGTAAGAAAAGTACGTAACTTATTCTTGCTGATGGTAGCCATTATTTCTTGCCATTTATCCTGGTCGAACATTCTTTTTTTGTTTTAGGTTAGGTTATTGATTCATTGCTACAAAAAATTATTGTTCTATAATTAACCCATCGCTAAGGCGAATAATACGATCGGTCATTTTACTGATGTCGTTTTCGTGGGTTACTATCACCACAGTTATACCTTGTGCATTTACATCTTTAAATAGCTGCATTACTTCGAGCGAATTTGTAGAGTCGAGCGCACCGGTAGGTTCATCGGCAAATATTACCTTGGGCTTGCCTATCAATGCACGCGCAATTGCAACACGTTGTTTTTGACCTCCACTCATCTCGCTTGGCAAATGATTGGCCCATTCTTTTAGCCCCACCTTATCTAAATATTCCATGGCTATTTTGTTGCGTTCTCTACGGCCTACTTTCTGATAATATAATGGCAAGGCAACATTTTCCATAGCATTTTTAAAAGCCAGTAAATTGAAGGATTGAAAAACAAAGCCTAAAAATTTATTGCGCAGTTGTGCCGCTTTGGTTTGCGATAAATTGCTCATAAGCAAATCGTTCAAATAATATTCGCCCTTATCGTAACTATCGAGTAAGCCCAAAATGTTGAGCAGCGTAGATTTGCCCGAGCCTGACGATCCCATAATAGATACCAACTCACCAGGCTTTATATACATGTCGATACCTTTAAGCACATGCATGCTGTTGTTACCAATGGTGTACGATTTATTAATATTTGAAAGTCGAATCACAAAAAATTTATTTGGCGTTAAAAGTAAGATATTTTCATTCTTCAATAGGACACTACCATTTGCAAAACGTTACAAGGGTGTTAAATTATATTTTGTCCAATTTTATAAAGGATAACACATTTTATGTTGGATTGTTAAATGTACATGCGATGGAATAGGGGCAAAGCCTTTTCGAATCTAATTCAGAAGTGGCTTGGTTTTTTAAAAATCATTATCGATACTATACCAAACATCAAAATTCTGAATATTTTCAATAACATTGGTTTTACAGAAAAGGGCAATTTAGATTTTTTCTAAAGTGGTTTGAAAGCACAATAAGTTGTTGCAAATGGAATAGCTAAACAAAATTATTTTAATGCACCTGCACTCCACTGCAAGTTGTAAAATGTTTTAAAATATTTCGTTTTCAAATCGATAAGTTTTTCGAATGAATCGAAGGCTTTGTTTTCGCGGGCATTTATTACAAACAAAGAACTTTCGCCATTCAACAAACGTGATTCTTCGGCACGCAATAATTTTATGCAATTGTTGTAATGATTGTTTTGCAAAACCACCTGATTTTGAAGTGCCATAAAATCATTGAAATAGCTTTTTATTTTTACCTCAATTTGCAATTGCTTTTGCGACTGCTCGAGGCGGTTATTGTTTATTTTTAGTTTTGCTATTTTATAATCACCCCGGCCTTGCGATAATCGTAATGGCAATTCGAATTTTATTCCGTACTTGAAATTGTTGGTCAAAAATTGTTGCCCTGCTTCAGAAAAATTATAACCATATCCTTTTCCTAAATGATTGTACATTAAATTTATTTTAGGCAACAGCGATTGAAACTTATATTGTTTTTCAATATCGAGCACTTCTAATTTGGATTTGTATAAAAGTAAATCGGGATGATTATCTTGCGCTAAAGCCAACAGAGAATTTAAATTAATATTGTTGCTGTTGAAAATGTCATTATTATCCCATCCATCCTGAGGAACAATGTCGCGAGGTAGCAAAAAAGGAGTATCGTTATTTTGCCAAATATAATTGCTGAGTTCAAGACTCGTATTTTGAAATTGTAACAGTGATACATTTTGTCTTAACTGCATTTCCTGCAACTGCACCAATGCTTCCACAGTGTCGATTGCAGCACGTTCTCCATTGATAAAAGATTTTTTTATAAGGTCGAATCTTTTTTCGTTGATGGAAACATTTTGGTTGAGTATTGTATACGTTTGAAACGCCTTTACCCAATTCCAGTAAGCATCCATGGCATTTTTTATTAAATCATTTATCATCAGTCGTTGCTCCTGATACGACATTTGATTTAATACTTTTGCCTGTTGCAAAATGGCCCTTCGTTTATCCATCAGTAAATCTTTTGCGAGAGGAATGCTGATGCCGGTATAATTTACTCTGCCTAAAGTTTGTTCAGGACTATTTCTATTGCCAGTTAAATTTTCGAAACCTGTATACACTTCCATGCCGAACCATGTTGGTAGTTTAAGTTCGGCAAGAGAATGGTCGTAGTAATTTATACCATCAAATGTTTTGCGCGATGCATAGCCACTGGCAATTGGGTCGAAGTTGCTTCTGGCGGTGGTGACTTCATTTTTTGCAATCAGAACATTAAAAGCTGATTGCTTTACAATGGGATGAAACGTTCTCACAATGTTCAAAAACTGATCAATGCTTAATGTTTTTAAGCTGTCTTGTGCATTGGCATAAAGTGACAAATGCAGAAGTAAAAATAAAGTGAAAGCTTTTATTGTATTTGTTGGCATCAAAACTTTTTACTTTTTTGTTTTCGACTCGTCATCATTCACAATGTAATAATCGGGTGGGAAGCCATTAATATTTCGCCACAATTCATACCAGATAGGTACATCTTTAAGTAAGGCAATTCCTTGTGCGCCCACACCATTTTTTAAAGTTGGTGGCCATTTTTTGTCGGTGGAGTCTTCGATTACCAGCACACGAAAATAGCCGGAAGTACTTACTGTATTTTCAATTGCATATACTTTGCCGCCAAAAGTACCGTAACTATTATTAGGCCATCCACTAAAAACAAGTGCCGGAAAACCATCAAACATAAATCGCACTTTTTGATTAACTTTTATCAAAGGTAAATCAACCGGGCGTACAAACATTTCCACGGCAAAGTCAATTTGTTGCGGAACAATTACAGCAATTTTTTCTCCCTCTTTTAATATTTCGCCTATACCGGTTTTATTGGCTTGTACTATCTGCCCATCTTGAGGTGCAAGTATTACGTACATATCATTTCGTATGGTATAGTTGGCGGTTTGATTTTCCAGTTTTGCTAAGTCTCCTTGGCCGTCTGCAATCTGACCCATACTTTGAAACCTGTCGGCCTGAGTTTTACTTATTTTTTCGGCATATTCTTGTTCAACACCATTCTGTTCTATGTTTATGTTGATTAGTTCTTGTTTCGATTGTGCAAGTTTATTTATGGCACTTGTTTTTTTTGCCAAAGCATTTTGATATGCAGCGTTGCGTTGTTGCAATTGTGTTTGTGATACCAATCCATCATCAAACATTTTTTGTTGGCGCTCATATTGGTCTTTCAGTAAATCGCATTCGTTTGTCAAAGCAACAACATCTGCCTGCTCGCCTTGAATTTTATTATCCATTTGCAACAACTTGTTTTTAAGTTGTTCTATTTTGTATTTTTGGCATTTTGCAACGCCCATATTTGTTCACTTGCCGATAAAACTTTACTCTCGTAAAAATTTATAATTTCTTTTTTTGCATTTACTTGATCTTGTGTACGGCTTACAAGTTTGGGGTCAAGGTATTCGGCCTTTATCTCCGACAAAAGCATAATGGTATCGCCCTTCTTTACTAAATCACCTTCTTTAACCCACCACTTTGCAATTTTGCCACCTATAACGGTATTCAGTTCTTGAGGTCGTTGCTCTTGCCTAATTGTTGTCACTATTCCTCTGCCTCTTATGTTTTGTGTCCATGGCAAAAAGAATATAACTACAATAAAAATAGCCATTGCCCAAAACCAATTAATAATTTTGCTAAACTTTTCGCTTCGGTAAATTGTAGCAAAAGCTTTTAAGGGAATGTTATATTTATGATATTCCATTATGCTTTATTTTTATACACTCTGGCAGAGCCAATTCCCATAACAATATGATAATCGCACATTTTGGCAAAATCAGAATCGTTAGACACTATTATTGAAGTGGTATTAACATTTTCATTTAATAAATAATTTATCATTTTGTTTTTTTCATTGCTATCAAGTCCAAGCCAGGGCTCATCTAATAACAATAATTTGGGACTGTTAGCCATTGCACGGAGCAATAATATTTTTTTTGCTACACTACTACTCAACCTTTTTCCTGCCGGGTCAATTTTGGTTTCGAATCCGTTAGGCATAAAGTCTAAGAAATTCTCAATACTCAATTTATTTGCCATGGATATTATTTTATCGGCATCAATATCATGTCTGCCCATGGTAATGTTTTCCCATACAGTGCCAATAAATAAATCCTGTTGACTTAAATAAATACCGGTAGATGAACGTAGCGATTCTAACCGATAATTGTTCAAAGGGATTTTATTGAACAATACAGTGCCTTTATTGTCTTTATAACTACCGCTTAATATTTTTAGTAATGTGGTCTTGCCCGCACCTTCATGCCCTGATATGCATACCGAACTATTTGCAGGTATCTCGACACTTAAATTGCTGATTGCCTTTTTGCCATCACTATACGAAAATTCAAAATCTTTCAGATCAATTTGTATACCCTTCGAAATATTTAATTCATGTTGTCCTTCTGATTCTAAGGCTCCTTCTGTTACCGAAGACAATTTTTCTAAACTCGTTACCACATCATAAACAGAATCAAGATTGCCAATAAGTTTTTCTACTGCACTTATCACAGTTAGTATTACAATTTCGGCAGCAATAAATTCTCCAATATTAAGCTGCTGATTTATTAATAAATAAGTTCCCAGTAAAAGCATCGATGCGGTAACCGCTACTTTGAAAAACACCAACATACTATATTGAAACACCAGAATTTTAAAATGCAATGTTCTTGATTTAAGGTAATTTACTAAATTGGCATCTGTTTTTAATAAATTTAAATTTGTTCCCTGCGTAAATTTAAACGACTTAATAACCCTTGCCATTTCCTCAAGCCATGCAACTACTTCATATTTATACGAGCTTTCTTTAAAACTTGTTTCTATGCCTTTGTTTGCGGTCATTCTTAACATGAAAAATATAATGGTTACAAGCAATAAGCCAAAGCCTATAAAAAACGGATGATACAACGACAACAGCACAAGTCCGAAAAGTATTTGAATAGTAGCAAGTGGCAAATCAATTAAAATTTTCGCCAATCCTTTTTGAAGGTTTTGTGTGTCGAAAAATCTGTTTATCAGTTCAGGCAAATACATATTGTCCACCTTTTGCAAATCGAACCGGGGAATGCGTTCTGTAAATTCAAAAGCATAACGGGTAAAAATACTTTGTTGTATTTTCTCAATAATTCGCATTTGGTTTATTTGAAAAACACCAACAAGCAACACTCCAGTTACTACAAGAAGAATGAGTATGTAAATGGATGTTACCATATTAGCGCCAAGCACAAAACCAATTATAGCTTGCACGCCTATAGGCACAGTAAGTTGAACTAATCCACTAACAATAGCATAAAAATAAATTGATTTTACATCTTGCTTATCTGCTGCGAGCAACAACCAAAGCCTGTAAAAAGGACTTTTCTTTTCCATAATTAATTAACGGGTGCAAATTTAGTACTTAATTTCATAATAGTAATACTATTATTTATATTAATTATTTTTTCATGATGCGAAGTTAAACTATTGTAAATGTATCTATATTTGCAAAAAAATATTTGTATGGATTTTCAGGTCAAGTTTAAAGTAAATGAGAAAGTTTATTTGCGCGATCCCGAAGGTAGTGAACTTGGGAAGCGTATTGTAAAAAGTGCCATCGACCTTATTTATGAATTGGGGTTCGAAAATTTTACCTTTAAAAAACTGGCAACAGAAATCCAAACTACAGAGGCAACTGTATATCGTTACTTCGAAAGCAAACACCGTTTGTTATTGTATATTCTTAATTGGTATTGGTCGTATATGGAATTTTTAGTGGCATTTCAGGTGCAGAATATGAAAGACCCCAAACAAAAAATAAAAGCTGTTGTTCGTTTGTTTACTCATGAACTGCCACATAGCAAAGGAAGCCATGAATACAACAAGGAAAACCTGACCCAAATAGTGATTAACGAAAGCAGTAAAGTTTACCTGGTTAAAGATGTGGATGAAATAAATAAGAATGAAGTATTTAAACCCTATAAAGATTTATGTGCTGCCATTGCAGAAATAATTCTGGAATACAATCCTAAATATAAATATCCGAAATCGCTTGGCACAACTTTGATTGAAACTTCACATCATCAGCAATTTTTTTCGAAATATCTTCCAAAACTTACCGATGTGCAGGTTAAAAACAAAGACGAGTATTCTGCCATCTTCATCGAAGATTTAGTTTTTAAGGCCCTTTCATAACCAACCGGAAAATGGCAAATACTTTTTGTAAAATTAATTTTTCACAAATTTACCATTGTATACTATTACATTATTAGTATCTAATATTTTAATAAAATAAATACCCTTATCAAGGCGCTTTATGTTAATTGAAGTTTCATAAGGTGTTATAATAATTTCGTTTCCCACATTGTCTGTTATAACTATTTTGGAAAAAACATTGTTGCCATTATTTTTCACGTTTATTATATCGAATGCTGGATTAGGATAAATTGAAATTTCTTCTGCAGCGGTTTCAGATTTACTTAACTTAGCGTTGCACGGCCCAACATTTGTAAAAACAAAATCGCGCACATAGTAACCCGAAGTAACAGGCATAAATCGCATGCCATGCAGGCCTTCGCCAAGGTTAGGAATGTTTACGGCAACAGTAGTTGCATATCCTGTTCCATTATTATTTGGAATATTTATAATGCCGTAATCAATATTGTCGATAAGCAAACGCATTTGCTGATTGGCAGCATTGCAACGTGTATTTGCCTGCAGAGAATAATCTCCGGCTTGGCCATTTGGCACTCTTATTAAGTATTGATGGTAAGGCATCCATGTACTCGCATTTAAATCGGGATTATTATTGAAATTACTTTGGTAACCTGCAACTTTTCTTGCATCTACATCCACAGAAATATTTTGCCCTGCAGATATTGCCACAGGCGTAGTTGCCAAAATATTGTTAATGGCTTGCAGCTTTGCGGAGTTTTCGTAATTCTCGGTAAGCGACCATGTTCCATACGGAGTATTCCAATTACCGGCACCAGCTGTAAACCAGTTGAACAATCCATCGGCACCATATGTATACCATTTGGTTAAATAATCTTCGCAAATAATTTTCATTTGATTGTCGCGCGAGGCTTCTTTTTTTGCTTGAATATTATTTGGTCCAAAAGTATCGGGGCCTCCTTCGTAACAAAATAATTTTATATTGTAGAAATGCGAAAAGGCAGCCCATACATCAACACTATTCTCATAAGCATCAAATGTATTTGTCACATCGTTTAGCATTGCTGTTAATACCTGTTGTTTAGTAGCATTGTTACTTGTGTCTATGCCCGCTGTATTAAAATATGGCGCAATGGCAATTGCATAAAAATAGTTTGAAGGTGAACCATAATAATCATCTATAAATTCAATTCCTTTTCTTGTAAAATCATACCAGCCATATTGTACTCCATACACTACCCTCACACGGTTATTAATTGCCGCAGCACCCCAGGTCGATTTAAAAATATCGCTTATTGTTTTTGCTTGCAGCCCTATTCTGCGTTGGCACCAGGTATATTGGTCGTTCACATTATCATAATTTAATGGGCTACCCGGTTTATTGGCGTCAATAATACTTTGATTCAAATTCCAACCCGATTGCTCAAAGCTCCAATTCCACACTTCATTACTGTATTCCACATAAACATTTAAGTTTGGGTTTAAAGAGTTTTTAATTAAATTTGATAAAGAACGTATATAGTAATTGTTAGCCTTATGAGGAATATTTATCCACAAATCTTTATTGAGCGTGTTTGCCAATTCTACGCAATACTCCCATGCCACTCCTCGACTGCCGGTTTGAGTTGTTGATGTTTTTTTGGTGCGATTAACCCATAAAGAATCGATGTTCCCATTGGTGGAATGCCAATCCATAAATCGCAATACACTAAAGCGACTCATATGATTTAAGAATCGTTGCGAAAATGTTGGCGCATTGAAGGCAACACCGGGTTGCATAATTCTAATATTTTTTATGCCCCCAACTCCCGGGCCGAATAGCGTATTAGTAAATGCAATAATCATTTGCCCATTGTTGCCATTGTAATTGCCAAAAACCAAATTAGCTGTAGTAGCGTTGGTGACAGAATTATATATTTTGTTTGTTACCGTAAACCCGCTCGCAACAGGAGTAATATTTGCCTGGCCATTGAATTTAATTTTATATGTTCCAAACATGCTGCTATCCATATCTGCCATTACTATTACACCAAAGTCCTCGAGTGGCCAGCCATTGGCGTCTTTCAACGGAGCAATATCATTCCACGGTGCGTTTGTGTTTTTGCTCATTCCTCTGTTCATTTTGAACACATCATTAAATGGTCTGTCGGCATTCCAATCTGCCAGGCCATTAATGTTTGCTCCCAAACTTACCTGCGCTGGTGTGGGTTGTGTGCACTGTGATTTTGATACTTGCCAAACACCAAAGGCAACAAAAATTAAAAGGAAGATTTTTTTCATATGCTTTATTTTTTTAAAAGATTAATTTATTTACAATGTGCGAAATCTAAGATAAATTTGAGCGATGATAATTTTTTTATGTAGCATAATTTATAACCAACTGCAAAAAATATTCAGCATGCACAAAAAACCAACACTTAATGAAATACTATTAAAGGTGCCTCAAATAAAAGGGGAATTCAATTCAATAGAAAGGATTTTGGAAACATTCGCCCAATAAATTCTTTTAATATTGAAAAGCAATTGAATGGCTAGTTAAAAATGTACGACAATATTTTCTAGCGTAATTTTTTGTAAAGTATTTCATTCTGAATATTTCGAATTCGATAAACGAAAATGATACGTTCAATTTTTTGCACGTATCTGCAATGCTACATTATTAAATAAATATTGTACAACTTCAGTCAATCAAATTTATGTTATGAGAAAATTAATTAGGCGATTCATTTTAATTCATTGCAAGTTTTTGTTTCCGATTGTGATATGCCACAGTAGCATTTTAAATTATGCCTATCAGCTATTTGAGGCATTTGCTATAACATGCAAGTTCGAATTAATCTTTTCCATACAAATTTGGAGTCTGACTCCAAATTTGTATGGAATGTTTCATATATTTGCAAAATGATAATACGAACCGCAGAAGCAAAAGCATTGCAATTGGCTTCGAAATTTAAAGCACTTGCAATTATCGGCCCCAGGCAGTCGGGCAAAACTACTTTGGCAAAAAAGTTGTTTAAAGGCAAGCCCTACACATCGCTCGAAAACCCCGACATAAGAGCGTTTGCTGAACAAGACCCGCGAAGGTTTTTGGCTCAATATCCTGATGGTGCAATACTCGATGAAGTACAACGCGTACCACACTTGTTTTCATACTTACAGGAAATTTTAGATGATTCTAAAAAAAGAGGACAATTTATATTAACCGGCAGCAATAATTTTACATTACAAGAAAGCATTTCGCAAACCCTGGCCGGCCGAATGGGCTTTCTCAACTTGTTACCCCTATGCTTTAAGGAACTGGCTACAACCCGCTACAAAACATTCGATGAAAATAAATACATGCTGCATGGAGGATATCCTGCTGTGTATGATGAAAAGCATATCCCCATTGATTGGTATGGAAGTTATTTGCGCACCTATGTTGAACGCGATGTGCGGCAGTTGAAAAACATAGGATTGCTTTATAGTTTCGAAAGATTTATGCGACTGTGTGCTGCACGTACAGGTCAGGAGCTAAATATGAGCGATCTTGCAAACGAAGCTGGAGTGGATGTAAAAACAATACAATCGTGGATTGGTATTTTAGAAAATAGTTACATTATTTTTCTGTTACGGCCACACTTCAAAAATTTTAGCAAACGACTGGTAAAACGGCCAAAATTATATTTTTATGATACCGGTCTTGCTTGTTTCCTTTTGGGGATACAAAACCACAAGGAGCTTGAAATTAATTCACACAGAGGCCAATTGTTCGAAACCATGGTGATAGGAGAAATGATAAAGCAACGTTATAATGCAGGGATGCCTATGAATTTGTATTTCTGGAGAGACAACGCAGGACACGAGGTGGATGTTATTATTGACAGAGCTGGAAAATTATTTCCGATAGAGCTAAAATCATCGCATACTGCTAGTGACAAATATTTAGATGGGATTAGATATTGGAATAAACTAAGCAATACTAACGAAGGAGCAGTTGTGTATGCCGGAAAGTTGGAGCACGAGCCTATTAAGGGTTTTAGATTTATAAACTGGAAAAATATTGACTTGTAATTACATACAAATATGGAGTCAGAATCCGTATTTGTATTGAATTTATTTTTAGGATTGGTTTATTTCTTTCGTTTTATTGCAATATTATTTTTGAAACATGGGTGATTTTATTCAATTAAGTTGCTGCTAAACTTGTAAATTATTTAAAACAATTAAGCGATATGTAAAATGAAATTCGATTTTAGAACAATCAATATTATTTACCTGACAAAAAGATTTACCTTTCGAGCAGTATAACTCTTATAATTTTACAAAATGACAGAGACCCCGTTACAGATATTAAAAAGATATTTTGGTTACGAAAGCTTTCGACCATTACAGGAAGATGCTTTGAATGCTTTAATTGAAAACAAAGATGTTCTGCTCTTGATGCCCACCGGTGGCGGGAAATCATTATGCTTTCAATTGCCTGCAATGATGAAAGAAGGAACAGCACTTGTAGTATCGCCATTAATTGCGTTAATGAAAGATCAAGTAGAAGCATTACGTGCTAATGGAATTGAGGCAGAGTTTATTAACTCATCGCTGAGCAACAATGAAATAAGTAATGTAAAAGAAAAGTGCCGAAGTGGAAAAACTAAATTGCTTTATATGGCTCCCGAAACTATAATGCAGTTACACGATTCGTTTTTAAATGAAATTACGGTTTCGTTGGTAGCCATCGATGAGGCGCATTGTATAAGCAGTTGGGGCCACGACTTTCGCCCTGAGTATTTAAAGCTTTCATTTTTGCGTGATAAGTTTTCTGCTGTTCCATTCATTGGCCTTACTGCAACTGCCGACAAGGTTACACGAAAAGATATTATCACTCAAATGAATCTTCGTGACCCCAATATTTTCATTTCATCTTTCGATAGAAAGAACCTTAGCTTAAATGTCAGACGTGGAATACCTGAAGCAAAAAAAATTATCGAAATAGTTAACCTTATTACTAAGTACAAAAATGATTCAGGAGTCATTTATTGCTTATCACGCAAATCAACAGAAAGTGTATCTGAAAAATTAAAAGCCGTTGGAATCAATTGTGCTTACTATCATGCGGGTATGAGTTCGGATGAACGGTCGCGCGTTCAATCGGCATTTACCAGAGATGATATAAAAGTTATAATAGCTACGGTTGCATTCGGAATGGGAATAGATAAATCGAATGTACGATTTGTAGTGCATCATAATTTGCCAAAAAATATAGAGAGCTATTATCAGGAAATAGGACGTGCCGGACGCGATGGATTGCCAAGCGAAACGGTGCTTTATTTTTCGGTTGGCGATATTATTACGCTGCGAAAGTTTGCCAGTGAAAGCGGTAAACCCGAATTGAATTTAGAAAAATTCAGACAGATGCAGGAACTTGCCGAAGCGCGGATATGTCGCAGAAAAATATTGTTAAATTATTTTAGCGAAACCATGACGGCAGATTGTGGCAATTGTGATGTTTGCAAAAATCCACCAAAATTTATTGATGGTTCTGTATTTGCACAAAAAGCATTATCGGCTATGATTCGTACCGGAGAAAAAATAGGATTTAATATGCTTATAAATATTTTGCGAGGTTCGCGAAATTCGGAATTGCTGGCCAACGAATATGACAAAATAAAAACATACGGACAGGGCACCGAACTGAGCTATGAATACTGGCAGGCCTACTTAATGCAAATGTTGCAGTTGGGATTGATAGAATTGGCTTATGATGAAAACTATACATTGAAAGTAACACCATTTGGCAAAATGGTGTTGAGTGGAAGTTCGAAAATATTTGTTGCACACCCCGAAATTTATGAGCGTAAAATAAAGACACAAAAAAACACTTTCGTAAACAAAGAAGAAGCAAAACAAAATTCACTTTTCGAAGAGTTGCGTGTGTTGCGCAAGCAAATTGCCGACAGCTTATCTATGGCGCCATTTATAGTTTTTAGCGATGCAACTTTAGCAGCAATGGTTGAACGTTTGCCATCAACTGAAAACGAAATGCTAAATATTTCCGGAGTGTCGGAGGGTAAAATGAAACGATATGGATTCGATTTTTTAAAAACTATTCAAGCACACACCAATACAAATGTTATTAAACCAAAAATAGATTTGAATCAGTTTTTGCATGATGAAAAGATCAAAAATTATTGCGATGAAATGAAAACCAAACAACTACCAATGTCGCACCATGCTTTAGCAAAAATTTTATCAGGCTCCGACACTGCTAATATTAGTGAGGTTGAGCAAACCCTTCCATTTTATGGCACGCTGGATGGCGTAGCAAAGTTTACAGAAATTAGAGCGGTACTTGCACCTTATTTCGAAAAACATTTTTACTCTGTAATAGAAAAGCAAGTGGAGAATTTTTTTGCCGAGCCTTTTTACAATAATTTAAACGAAAATTCTCAACAGAGTTTATTAGCTGCAATAAATAGTTTGCCAATCGAAAAGCTTACCGAAACGTTGAGCGAAAATATACAGGAATTACGAAAAAAATATGCCCGTTCGCACGAACCCTGGAGCGATAAAGAAATTTTGATTTATAAAAAAGCAATAGAACAAACTAATGATTTGGATTTTTTAGCGATGGCCTTTCAGCGAAGTAATGCAAGTGTAAAAGGAATGTATCAACAAATAATAAAAAGAAATGCCGAATGATGTGCAATCATTCTTTTATAAATTATTTTCCAAAGAATAAATCAGGTTATTTTGAAAAAAACACGAAATTGCTTAGTCGATTTTAATTTAATGCAAAAGCTTCGAAAAGTTAGTGAATGAACATTGCAGAAACTAATTTGAAGTAAAAATATTTAAACTATTACTATCTTTTGAACCGCGGATTGCTTCCTGTTCGAAATTTACCTTAAAATAAGGCTGAATGCTCAGATAATAGCAGACAAATAAATATTACTTGTTTTCCGACAGATAATTGTGACCGCCTTTTTCCATGCGCGCACCATACATAAGCCAGTAAGCTAATCCTGCTGCAATGGTGAGGCAAAAAATCAAATCGATTGCCCCTCCAATAGGAACAACTATTCTGAATAAAAATTCAAAAGCGGCACCTATTCCGTTCCAAAATGCTGAATACATAATATTTTAAATTAATTTTGGCTGCGAAAATAAACATTATTTAATACAGTGCAACATTATCTCTTATGCTAAAATTATTAAAGGCATCGCCTGCATTACCTTTAATATTTATGCCTTTGATGGCAATACTGTTGTGGTTGTTGGCTTTTGGCCATTTTTTTCATATAGATTCTCAGTATCAGGGATTTGTGTATTCGCAATTGGTAAAGTACCTCAGCCATTACCCACAAAAATATGTGGCGGCCGGATGCATAACTTTATTTATTCTGCAGGCGTTGCATCTCAATTATATTCTCAATCGTCACGAAGTTTTATTTGTAAATACATGGCTTCCTTCTATAATTTATGTTATGGTTGCTGCCGCATTTACTCCTTTCCTATGCCTTCACCCTTTACTTTTAGTGCAAAGTATTTTCATTTTCATTCTCGAAAAAATATTTCGTTTGTACAAAAACCCTGAAACCAAAGCCCTCGATTTCGATACGGGTATGCTTATAGGAGTTGCCACTCTTATTTATTTAAATTCCATTTTTATATTCCTCACTTTTTTTGTTGGATTATTTATTCTCAAGCCTTTTCATTGGCGCGATTCGTTAATATCCTTGCTTGGTTTCTGCACACCTTTTTTTATTCTTTATGGTATATTATTCTTAATGCGCATTCCATTACCTCCTTTGTTAGAGAATGGTTCATCTCAAATTGCTTTTCGCATTCCACAGTCGGCCTCTGTAAATTATACTTTATGGATTACTATTGGCGTATTGGTTTTTCTTGTCATTTTATCACTCATGAAATTGTCGGCAAATTTTTATAAAAATGTAATACGTACACGAAATATGCAGCAGGTGGTATTTATACTTTTGCTTACAACAATTTTATCGGCATTATTCGCTGGCAATGTATCTTTCATTCGTTATTATTTTATTTGTGCACCTGTATCTGTAATAATTTCTTACTACTTTGTTGCAACAAAAAAAACAATCCTTCCCGAAATTTTATTTCTCTCTTTACTGGCATGTGTGATATACAACATAACCCGTTAATCATTTTGCAAAAGTTAAAATTTGATACTTGTTAATTTATCGTCAACACTATTTACTATTACCTCATGCAAATAAAATTGTGTTTTCTTTGCAATCCTCATCGTTGTTTCTTAATCCTTCAATAAATTTATTTTATCCTTATGAAAAAACACTTCTTCACTCTTTTGACAATTTTATTTGCGCATTATTTAACATTGGCCCAACTCAATGATGCGCGTTTGCTGCGTTTTCCTGCGCTGCATGGAAACAAAGTAGCATTTACTTATGCAGGTGATTTGTACACCGTAGCCCGCACCGGTGGTATTGCCCGCAAGCTTACAGCCGATGCCGGTATGGAAATGTATTCACGCTATTCGCCCGATGGCAACACGCTTGCCTTTTGTGCACAGTATGACGGCAACACAGAGTTATATAAAATGCCTGCCGATGGCGGAGTACCGGTTCGCCTCACTTATACCGCAACATTGAACCGCGATGAAGTGAGTGACCGCATGGGGCCATCAAATATTTTGATGACATGGCGCGATAACGAAACATTAGTTTATCGCTCACGGATGAAATCGTTTAACGATTTTATGGGCCAATTATATTTAGCCAATATCAATGGTGGGTTGTCTGTACAAATGCCTTTACCTGCTGGTGGCAATTGTAGTTTTTCGCCCGATAAAAAGCGAATGGCTTACAACAGAATAATGCGCGAATATCGCACATGGAAATATTATAAAGGAGGCATGGCTGATGATATATGGATATACGATTTCGATTCAAAGAAAATCAAAAATATAACCAACAATGTTTCACAGGATATTTTTCCAATGTGGACCGATAACAAAATTTATTTCTGCAGCGATCGCGAACGCACTATGAATATTTTTTGCTACGACCTTATAACAAAACAAACAAGAAAAGTAACTTCGTATACACAGTATGATGTTAAGTTTCCTTCGTTGGGTGATGATGCTATAATATATGAAAATGGTGGTTGGCTTTACACACTCGATCTTAAAACAGAACAGATTCAAAAAATAAATATAACCATAGCCGATGATTTGGTAACAGGCCGCAACGAGTGGGTTGATGGAACTAAGAATGTGCAAAGCACAAGCCTGTCGCCCGATGGCATGCGTATGCTGATGAATGCACGAGGCGATGTTTTTTCTATTCCTGCAAAAACCGGAATTACCTATAACTACAGCAAAAGCAGCAATAGTCATGAACGCAGTGCATCGTGGTCGCCTGATGGAAAATGGATTTCATACATTTCGGATATGACTGGCGAAGACGAAATATATATTCAAAAAGCTGATGCTACTGAGGCGGCCAAGCAACTTACAAAAAATGCCGACACGTATAAGTATGGATTTATTTGGTCGCCCGATAGCAAAAAAATATTGTGGAACGATCAACAAAAGCGGTTGAACTGCTTAGATGTGGTGACAGGAAATATGATGGTAATTGCCAAAAGTGTTACAGGAGAAATAAATGATTTTACATGGAGTAGCGATAGCAAATGGGTAAGCTATAGCGACAGTAAAGTTGGGCAAAAAAACATTTTGTATTTGTACGAAATGGCAACTGCAAAAATTACTCCCATAACTACGCAGTGGTACGATAGTTATTCGCCAAGCTTTTCGAGCGATGGCAAATATTTATTCTTTATCTCCGATCGCGATTTCAATCCTACATATAGCAACACCGAATGGAATCACTCGTACAGCGATATGAGTAAAATATATTTTGTAACACTTGCTGCAAATACCACAAGCCCGTTTGCACCGGTGAACGATGCAGTAGCAATTACAAATTCTGAAGAGAGCAAGCCGGCAACAGACGACAAAACTAAGGATGCAAAAAAGAAAGATGAACCTAAGGTTGCCGCAAGCAAAGATGTAAAAATTGACCTCGATGGAATTCAAAACCGCATTGGTGTATTACCAATTTCTGCTTCAGGTTATTTTGGATTGTCAATTATAGACAATAGCGTTTATTACATGAAACGCGGAAATGGAGATGAGGCAACTGCGTTAAAATTATTTGACCTTAAAGATAAAAAGGAAACAGACCTTGGCGAAGTAGATGGTTATGAAATAGGTAACAACAACAAAAAAATGTTGGTACGTAAAGCCAAAGGTTATTACGTAATCGACTTGCCAAAAGGCAAACTGGATTTAAAAGAATCGATAAATACGAGTGATGTAAAAGTGCTTGTAGATCGCAAGGCAGAGTGGAAACAAATATTTGATGAAAGCTGGCGACAAATGCGCTACTTCTTTTACGATAGCAACATGCATGGTGTTGACTGGCCTGCCATGAAAGCTAAGTACGAAGTATTGCTGCCATATGTAAATCATCGTGCCGATTTATCTTATATCATTGGCGAAATGATTGGCGAGCTCAGCATTGGGCATGCATATGTTGGCGGTGGCGATTTGCCAAAGGCCGAACGTATACAGCTAGGGTTGTTGGGTGCCGATTTGGTGCGCGAAGCAAATGGATATTATCGCATTGCAAAAATATTGAAAGGCGAAAACTGGACCGGCAATCTGCGCTGCCCGCTTACCGATATTGGTGTGAATGCAAAAGAAGGCGACTACATTGTTGCTGTAAATGGCATGCCAACAAATACCCTGAACGATATAAATGTGGCATTTGTAAATACAGTTGGCAAGCAGGTTGAGCTGCAAATAAATTCGCAAGCATCGGCTACGGGAGCTCGCAAAGTACTGGTAACGCCCATTAGCACGCAAGCACCGTTGGAATATTATACATGGGTGCAAAAAAATATTGACCGTGTAAGTGCTGCTACCGATGGCAAGGTTGGTTACTTACATATTCCTAATATGGGTGTAGAAGGCCTTAACGAATTTGCAAAATATTTCTATCCGCAATTAAACAAAGAAGCACTGATAATTGACGACCGCGGCAATGGTGGTGGCAATGTATCGCCAATGATTATAGAACGATTGAACCGCGAGTTGGCCATGATAAATGTTGCACGAAACACCGCACCATACACCAATCCGTTTCAAATGGTGAATGGCCCCAAAGTAGTTTTGATAAATGAATACAGTGCAAGCGATGGCGATTTGTTTCCTTATCGTTTTAAAAAATATAATATGGGAAAAGTAATAGGCAAACGCAGTTGGGGAGGTGTAGTTGGAATTCGTGGCACCATGTTTTTTGTTGATGGTGGTTACCTCAATCGTCCCGAATTCGGCCCTTACGATATCGAAGGCAAGCAATGGATTATAGAGGGTTATGGCGTAGATCCTGATATTGTGGTAGATAATGATCCTGCTACAGAATTTGCCGGCACCGATCAACAACTTGAGCGAGCCATTCAACAAATATTAGAAGACCTCAAAACACAAGGAAAGAAACTACCACCGCCACCGCCATATCCTATGAAAAATAAATAGTGATTTTTTTTCTAAATAAAAGCCCTGCAAAAGAATATTACTTGCAGGGCTTTTTTATTTTATCATATCAACTGATTCTCATATTACTCTACCAATATTTTTCCGGTAAACAAATAATTATTCGAATAGCATCTTACTATGTACATGCCTATGTTGAGATTATTTAAATCTATATGTGTTGAATTTTCATTAGTTGTTGAATGCATCACAAGCCTACCATTTAAATCTAACACATCAATATTTACAGCTTCGGTTTTATCCGAAAAGTTTATCATGAACACTTTGGGCGATACATTTATTATTTCTGTGTTTTCATTTTCAATAGTTTCTTCATTGGATTGACGTGGAGAAAATGTGGTGAAAGTTTTTGTTGCTGTGAATGGTGAAAAAACATTTGGGCTGGTAGCACACCTTGCCCTTACTTTCCATTGATATTTTGTGGAGCTGAGTAAACCAGTCAATACTACATCGCTAAAAGGGATATTGGCAACATACCACGCAGTTGTACCAAACACTCTACTATATATTTGATATTCGGCAGTACACAGTGAGGCATCGTCCCATTCCAGGTATGCATCTGTTGCAGTTACATTCACCGCTACCAGATTGCCTGGTGCTTTACATGCTACGGCAAATGGAGTTGAAGTAGGATTTGTAGTGTATGGAGTATTGCTGCTTTTTATTCGTATTAAATAATTTGTGCCCTTAGCTGTTTTTGGAATTACGCAAGGAATGATGGCACTCGATAAATTACTTGTCAAAGAACCTATTAATGTTTCGGTGGTAAAACTCCCTGCCGAATCCGATAAATAAGCACGATAAATATTCCCGTTTACAACTGTGCCAATAACACTGCAAGACACATTAAAGTTTAAACCGGGGCAAACTGTTCCGATAAAATTAATGCTTGCATATATCGCAACAGGCGGAGGATCGGGTGCTGTTTTTGCAACAACAAAATCGGACAAGCCCAACGGTGCGGTAATATCACCATCGATAGACGATGAACGGCCAGCAATAAAATAACCAAAATTGTTAGCATACAAACATGCGTACCCATCATCGTTGTTTGCCCCTCCTACACATTTATTCCAGGCATAAACACCTTGCGTATCGGCCTTTAAAAGCCACATGTCATTTATCCCCGGAGAATGATTGCCCGACACATCGCCATTATTACTAGTGGTGGATCCACTTATAATAAAATTATTTCCGGCATATTCTAAATCATACAAAGTTTCGTTGCCCGTTCCGCCATATAGTATCGAAAATGTAGGCGTGCTATTGTAGATTTTTATTTTAGAAATAAAACCATCGCGGGCACCATGATTGCCTGTAAAGTTTCCATCATTGGAAGTTGTGCCACCTATTAAATACACATTATCATAACTTGTAGTAACCCCAAATGCCTCGTCCGCTGCTGTACCACCAATAGTTTTTTGCCACAATAAATTTCCCGAATCATCAATACGAATCACCCATGCATCTTTATCGCCATGATTTCCCGTTACGTTTACATCATTCGAACTAGTCCAACCTGCTACTACAATTATTTTTTCGTTATTACTTATTTTGAAACTTACTTCTTGCGCTTCTTCAAAGAGAGAACCTCCATATGATCGTTGCCAAATTAAATTGAGATTCTGATCAATGCGCAACACCCAAAAATCGCGACCTCCATAGTTTACAGTAACATCACCATTAGATGATGCACAATACCCTGCCAACATTATGGTGTTGTTATTTTCAAAATCAATACTATTACCTCTGTCCGATAGAGTGCCACCAAAACATTTTTGTTGTAATAAAGTTCCGCTCGAATTTAATTTTACCACCCACAAATCGTTACTGCCATGATTGCCAACCACATCGCCATCTAGTGAACTGGCGTAACCTGTCAAAAATATATTTCCGTTAGCAGGGTTTATCGATACACTATAAAATCTGTCATCGAATGAGCCGCCAAATATTTTTTTCCAAACCACCGTTCCGGTCGATGATAGTTTCACAATCCATGCATCATTACCACCATGATTGCCTGTAACCATAACATCGTTCGATGCCGTGTAGCCACATGCCAGCACCGCACCGCTGCTGAGTTCTACCATATCGGTACAAACGTCATCCTTAGTACCACCAAGGTTTTTCATAAATGCCACATTCGGCTGTGCAAATGTATAACTGCTCACTAATGCCATAAGTAGCAGTAATTGTATTGTCAGTTTTCTCATAAATGTTTTTATTAATTTTTTTTTACAAATTTTTAATGGTGCTAAAATAGGATTTACATAAATAAGCATACTAATTTTTTGATAATAAATTTCCTTTTTATGTAATCGTGTTTCGAAAAGCTTAAAATGGATCCGGAATTAATTTTATTTCATTTTTGAAAGCACAGTTTCATTCCAAAACACGATTTGTTTTCCTATTCGGCTTAAAATGGTTTTCTTTGCGAAAAATATTGTACACAGAAAACAAATTGCTTTTATGCAACTATGCATTAAAGGGTAATATTCCAAACAAATGAAAAACAAAACAGTGAACGATGACAAATGCAGCTTTTGCGGACGCGATAAAAGCAATGTGCGATTGTTGATTGCCGGTGAGTCAGGAAATATATGTGACGAATGTGTAGGCCATGCCAATGGACTGCTTAAAGACGAGGCTGTAGCAATTGGAAAAAAACCGCAAAACGCTCCCACATCTTTGTTGAAGCCAATGGAAATAAAGGCCTACCTCGATCAATATGTGATTGGGCAAGAGCATGCAAAAAAAGTATTATCGGTTGCAGTGTATAATCACTATAAACGACTCAGCCATAAAATGAAAACCAAGAATGATGTAGAACTCGACAAATCGAACATCATTATGCTTGGTGAAACAGGTACAGGCAAAACACTGTTGGCACGCACCATTGCACGCATACTCAACGTGCCATTTTGCATTGCCGATGCTACTGTGATTACCGAAGCCGGCTACGTAGGCGAAGATGTGGAGAGTGTGCTATCGCGATTGTTGCAAGCGGCCGATTATGATGTTGCCCTTGCCGAAAAAGGAATTGTATACATTGACGAAATAGATAAAATAGCCCGTAAAAGCGACAATCCATCCATTACCCGCGATGTAAGTGGCGAAGGTGTGCAACAAGGATTACTCAAGTTGCTCGAAAGTTCGATAGTGAATGTGCCACCCTATGGAGGTCGAAAACATCCTGAACAAAAAATGATTTCGGTAAACACCGAAAGTATTTTATTCATATGCGGAGGTGCGTTTGTGGGTATCGATAAAATTATCAATCGCAGGTTGCGCTCCAATGCGCTTGGATTTAATAAAAGCAACGAAGCCGAAATACACGACAAAGAAAATGTATATAAATATGTTGCCCCTTCCGATTTAAAAAATTACGGACTTATACCCGAACTCATAGGACGCTTACCAATTATTACTGCACTGGAACCTCTCGATAAAGAAGCATTGCGCAACATACTCACCGAACCAAAAAATGCATTGACAAAACAATACAAGCAATTGTTTCAAATGGAAAAAGTGAACCTCGAGTTTGATAATGATGCACTTGATTACATTGTAGAAAAAGCAATAGAATTTAAATTGGGCGCCCGTGGTTTGCGCTCGCTCTGCGAGACTATTATGCTTGATGCTATGTATGAAATGCCATCGCAAAAGCCTACCACCAAAGATTCGAATTTCAACATCACCTTAAGTTTTGCCAAAAGCAAAATATCGAAAAGCGATTTGCATCGGTTGAAAATTGCTTAACGGTTTTTTTTCGAAGCAATCTCTACTGTGAATAGTCTGTTCGATGTAGGGATTGCTTCGTTGTACTTACAATGACATCCTCGTAAAAGACAGATTATGAGGCAATTGCGTGTGACAAAATCAAGCCAAATTTTGCTGCTTCCTTTTGGAGTCTTTTTATTTTTTTTGCTTTTGTTACTTCTGGATTTTCTACAACTATCATTGGATTGTACTCTGTTTTGTTAATCATCATTTTATAAATGATTTTTGCAATTCTTGCTGCAACTGCCTTGATTGCTTTTTTTATTCCTTTGGTTGCTGCAAATCGCTTATACATTTGTCCCAAAGGTGATTTGCTATTCCATAAACTTTGAGCGGCCAACCTTAATGCTTGAGTCGCAGGATTATTTGTGTAACGTTTTTGATAACCTAACACCTTACCTCCAGATACTTTTGGCCGTGCAGCTAAATTTAACCAACTTACAAAATGTTCTGCTGTTGGCCATTTTTTGAAATCGAGACCCACTACTGATATCACAGTAAGTATGGTTATTTCATCTACTCCATCTATGGCCGTTAAGTCTACTTGGGCAATTTCTTTTAAATATCCTTTAAGGTTAAAATTGTATTGATTTTTCCGTGTGGACTTTTTTTTTCTGGTATTGCCGTTTTGTTTCCATGTTCATCAACTGGCAATAATTTCTTTAGCGAATCTTCAATTAGTTTTTCATATTCTTGCATTTGTTGTTTAATAAAATCATACATGGCTAATTGCCTTTTTACAACTTGCACGTGATGCTCTTTGTAATTACCGGTTAATGATTTTATCAAATCACCCTCTGTGGCTTTGAGTGCTTTAACGTTGACTTCTGATAGTAGTTGATAGGATCCTGTGTTCCATTTGCTATGGCGCGAATAATTTTCATTCCCGATACCCCTTCTATATCGCTTATCAAATGTTGTATTTTTAAATTCATTTGTGTAAGTGCTCGTTGTATCCGATTTAAGCCATCGCTTTTTTGCTTTTGCAGCACATTGCGTTCGTGCAGATAGGTACGCAATTGACGATAGCTTTCTGAGGCAACATGTGAGGCTCGTAAAAGTCCATGCTCATGCAATTGATGTAGCCATTGACAATCCTTAACATCTGTTTTTTGTGCGTCTGTGTTTTTAAAGTGGTGGGCATTTACAAGTGTTACTTGTAAACCGGCTTGCTCGAGCATTTCAAATATTGCCATCCAATAAACTCCGGTAGCCTCCATGGCAACACGCGTTACCTGTGCTTGCTTAAGTTCTTGCACAAGCCCGTTAATATCCTCTGTAAATGCTTTGAATACTTTTACAGTTGAAGTACTTTCTGCATTGGGCATGGATACGTACATTTCCATGCTGCCAACATCAACGGCTGCCGAGTTTGGATAGATAAGTCCAAAGCGGCCATTCTCTTGTTTTTCCTTTTCCATAATTTTTTTTTTAAAGGTTTATGCAAAATATTAATCGCAATGAACTCCGTTGTTCTCTAAAATAACTAAGCTTACAAGCAGGGTTACCAACAGTGTTTAATCGTACTGGTACCACTAATATTTTTTTCAGTAAACAACAGTCCTAAACTCGCAATCGGGCTCGTGTGGCACCAAAGTGTGTAACAGGTTTTGTAGTTTACTGCGATGATATTATGCGAAAGCAAATGTCATCATTTATTTGTTATCCTGTTTTGAGTTCGCCACTCGCAATGACGTATAGTGAGTTAGTGCTCCTTTGCAAAGAATGAAGTAGAGGAAATTAAGAAAGTTCTATTTAGTGTCTTGCTTTTCAAAAGAAGTTATTTGCCAGCGCTCACCCCTTACTACCGACACTACGGTCGGCACTGTGCCTGAAGGGGAGCCTTCCGCGCGGTTTTATACAGGCTTTACTTTTGTATTGATTTTTTGAATTTGCCTTTTTTATTTTCTATTTCATTTTCACCACTCGCTTAACCCCAACCAAAATATCACCATCAAAAATTTTCAATAAATAATTTCCTGCGCTCAACCCTTGCAAATTTATTTGTGTTTGTTGTGTGTTTAGTTTTTGTGATTTCAATTCGCGGCCTTGCATATCGTACAATGTTGCAATGCTTTTATTCCCAATATTTTTTGTTGCTATGGTGATTGTATTTGATGTAGGGTTGGGGTATACCGAAATATCGCTACTACTGTTTATGTAATTAAATCCTGTTCCAATTATCGTATTGCTTGTAGTGTTAGTTTGCACCGGTGGATTAAAATCAAAATAAATATATGACGTGTTTTTTATGATGGTGCCAAGGGCCAAACTATCTTTTAGCTTAATGCTAAACTGTATGTAACCATGACTATTAGGTTCGTCATTCACACTATCGGGCAAATTGATATTGGGGAAATTGAAACGCAAAATATTTCCTATCAACTGCACTTGCGGTTGGTGGCTGTATGCAAGTAATTCAAATGTAGATGCGTTCAATGCAGCATCAAGTGTATCCATTACATATATATGTTGGGCAGGTGCATTGCCGGTATTTTGAAAGCGTATGGTGTAAGTTAATTTTTTATCATTGATGCTCAATCCACTCACAGGCGAAACTGATTTATCATTTGGGTCATAACTATTTACAACTGTAAAGCAATGTGTGAGTGTATTGTTTGCAGGATTGTTATCGCCTATTGTTGGTGTTACATTTACATCAAAACAAACTTGGTCGCCCATTTGTGCAAGCGTATCCGTTTGCACATGAATCTGAAAATCATTATCAAAATCAACCAAACCAAAATCTGCAATTGTGTATGTGAGTGTATCGCCATTTACTAAAGGTGTAAGAGCGCCATTAACGGTGCTAATATACGCTGCCGGGCCGGTGATAATTACTTGCACAGCGCCACTTGTGCCTGCGGCACAATGCAGGCCGTAATGATTGCTTATATCTCCGGCAAATATTTTTACATTAGCAAAGTTGGCAGGGCGGAATATGCCAGAATCGCGCACAACTGTTGAAGTTCCCACATCAAAGCCTGGCTTACATCCTAATGCGAAATTTTTATTGTCGCGCAAAGTATCATTATTTGCAAGGTATGCCGTATCAGAAAATGTTGTCGGGCACATTACTGTTAATGCAAGATTTGTAGTGTCAACTATAATTGTGTATAGTCCGGTATCAGTTTCAAACGAATAATCTCCTTCAAAATTCGTATATGTACTTTGTTGAATAAATCCATCATAATATAAATTCAATTTGATATTTGAATATTTTGGCTCAGTATTATTTGACACGCAATTATTGTTTGTATCAGAATATACATTGCCGCTTATATTCCAAAAAGATTTGCAGCCATCGGAGTTGAATATATTGCAAAGTGGTAAAGATGAAAGTGGTGGATTGCTATTGATAACATTGCCATAATTTGGGAGACAATTAAAACTATTATTTATAAAATAAAAATTTTTAACCGTATTCAGTTTTGGCAAACAATATAGCTTGGGATTATCAGAACAAAAAAAATCATAAAGAAAATTGGGCAATGTTGGCAGGCTTGTTAATTGGTTATAGCTGCAATATAAACTAGTCAATGAATTTGGTAATGTCGGCAGACTTGTTAATTGGTTGATACCACAATGTAAAAAATTCAATGAATTTGGCAATGCCGGCAGGGTCGTTAATTGGTTATGGGCACAAGATAAATCAGTCAAGGAATTTGGCAATGCCGGCAGGCTTATTAGTTGGTTGTCACTACATTCTAAATAATTCAATGAATTTGGTAATACTGGTAGGCTTATTAATTGATTGGCATAGCAAATTAAATATATCAAAGAATTTGGCAAGGCTGGAAGACTTGTTAAAAGATTATTTTGGCATTGTAATTCTAGCAATGAATTTGGCAATGTTGGCAGGCTTGTTAATTGGTTGTCTCCGCAACCCAAACCAGTCAATGAACTTGGTAAGTTTGGTAAGCTAGTTAATGGGTTGTCACTGCAATTTAAACTAATCAATGAATCTGGCAATGTCGGCAGGCTTGTAAGTTGATTGCCATTACAATACAAATATTTCAAACTATCAAAAAATTTTATCCCAGTTAAATCACTTATATTTTGGTTCCCACAATCAACACTCGTATCATTCACAACAGCCCCGCAAGTAGTATCCATCATATTTCCATTCATGCAACCTGCGTAGCCGTTGGCATTTAGCCATGTTACAAAATTGGGGTCGGGAATGGTTACGTATTGGGCTTTTATGTTTTGTGTGGTGCAACATAAAAGGAAAAGAAAAGTGCAAATTGTAAAAATAAATTCTTCATGGTGTTTTCTTATTTCATTTTAATAAAATACTACACTTCAATATTCGCTTGCTTTAAAATTGCTCTCAATGTTCCTTCTGGAATATCGCCATTATGATTTGGTATGGTTGTAAATTTTTTTGTTTCCATATTGTACCATATTTCGTGACTACCTGCTGCTTGTCTGTAAAAATCAAAACCAAATTTTTTCAATATGCGCACAATATCGCGGTACCTAAAACCCGACAAGCGCCCCATTATAAACCTACAATAATTGGATGGTCGAAGCTATCTGTAATTGGTTCAAAAATAATATCGTGAAAATTGTCTTGCGCCTCTATCAACTTCTTGGCAATGTCTCTGGCAATTTCAATGGTTTCGGCTATTGTACGTCCTTGGGCAACCAATCCTTGTAAACTATCCGATGTGGCGAGATAGAATCCCTCAGGTAATTTTTCTATATGTAGGTTTATAATTCTTTCCATTTCTTTTTTAAGCAAATATAACAAATTTTCGAATTTCCATATGAATATAATTTGTATAGGTTTTGCGCTATTGAAACCTGTTAGGTTTTCAAAACCTAACAGGTTTAAGAGCACTTTAATGTCATTAGATTTTTTTTAAAAAAATAATTTGTCGCATGTTATTTTGTATTCGCTATGCATTTACTATTCCATATTCACTAACCGCTTCGTTCCCATCAAAAATTTCCAAAATGTAATTGCCTTTGCACACCCGTTACTACCGACACTACGGCCGGCACTGTGCCTAAAGGGCGCAACCTCGCGGTTTTATACATGCTTATTTTTATTGATTTTTTCCAACTTTTATGTTTGAACACTTCATATTCTTTCAATTTAAAAACGGTAATATTTTTTTAAAGTCCGGTAAATATAAAAGATTTAGGGCAATAATCGTGCGGGTGTTTTTGCCTTCCATCATTGCGTAGCAAAGCAATCTCTGAGTCAAAAAATCTTTTCTAAGTAGAGATTGCTTTAGGCGTTCGTCCTTCGCAAAGCCGGAAAGAAAATTGAATTTGTATTCAGTTGAGTTTATTCTCAGCTATATTTTGAATTAATTATTTCAAAAATGCAACATGGCTAAAATCGCAAACAACTATTTCATCCTCCCAATCGTAAAATGCAATTACATACTTTTTTCTAAAATTGATACACAAGTAACCTACCTCGCGCCATTCACTTTAACTACAAATGCGATGCCTTATGGTTTTATTTTTTAACTTTTCAATTGATTCAAAAACATCATCAATAAATTTTTTGGTCGTTATAGGCATGCCTTTATTTTCGATAAACCAAGCCACTTCGGCAATCTTGGATGCCGCATAATCCGTTATGTTTACTTCCCTTCCTTGGCCCATTTATCTATCAATTTGTAAGCATGTTCTTTGCCTTCGGCAAGGCTCAATTTTTTCACGCCTACTGGTTGCAAGTTTTTTTTCAATTGCTCATATTCGCTTTTCGGAATAACTACATATTCCTTTTTATCGATTGTTATTACATTCATTATTGTTTGTTTTAATAATTCAAAGTTAATGAAATTTTGTAATTAGTTGATTCATATTTCATAAAATAAAAAGGGTAACATTCTTTTAAAGTCCGGTAAATATAAAAGATTTAGGGCAATAATCGTGCGATGAAAAATCATTGCCGCGAATGCGTGAATTGATTTCCAATATTTTTTTACAAAAGCAACAACAACTTTTTTGGGAAGCCGATGACTGTCGTTAATTATATCTTGGGGTTTGCAAATGTTTATTTTAGGAATTAGTCTGATAACTTCGTTTGTTACATAAGCTTAAAAGTGAAAACGAATGAATTCAATTTTTCAAAGCAAAGGCTTATTCTATTGAAGCATCATTCGTTTTCACTTTCCAAAGTGCGAAAAATATGTAATTAGTCAATATTGTTTTTCTCCACCATCAGGCTGAGCAAGCTATATTTTTTAATATGCAACAGCATGTATATTATTGTTGAGTTTCAATATTCAATATTGTTTTTGCGATTTTATATCTGTTATATAATTTCACTTTATTCAATTACTATTTTTGATGTGTATGTTTCGTTATCTGCTATCAGCTTTATAAAATATAATCCTGATGGCAGGTTACTCACATTGATTTGTTTTGTGAAAGTACCTTCAATATTTATTGATTCTTTATACACAGTTCGTCCGGTTAAATCAGCAATAACAATTTGAGCATTCATAATTTCGGAATTTGTATTTGTTTCCACAGTGAAAAAATCGTCAACAATGGTTGGATATACGTTGAATAAAATTTCTTTGGTACTTATATCTGCACTATTCATTCGGCAAGATGCGGAAGTAAAATTTTGCACAGGTGAAAATGCAGATGACACATCAACGCCCACAGTATCGCATAGGGTTCGTATTTTCCATTCATATGGCGTATTGCATGTGAGGTTATTTATCACCACCGCTTTTGCACTTCCGTTTACAAATCTTTTTTTCCATACCGATGCCGAAACTTTTTTGTGCCATATTTCATATTGCACAGCACCGGGTACTTTGGTCCAATTAAATTTTGCCTGCACAGGCGATAAGTTTATAGTGAATAATCCTACAGGAGTGTTGCAAGGAGTGGACTGAGTATAACGCGCGGTAGTGCCTCCGGTAACGTAAACGCTATTGTCGGTGCCAAAATCGAAACATACAGGATAGCCACTCGATGTAGTAGCCACCCAGGCTGATGTGCCATCACTATTCACTTTGCACAATCCCATTTGCGACATTGTACTTCCTGCAAGATAAGCAGCATTGGCACCATCGAGTTTTAGTTGTGCATGTGCAAGCAGTGAAAGATTGGGACCATCGGCATCGAGGTTTTGCCACAACATATTTCCATTACTATTATATTTCATAAACGCACAACCATATGTTGCGCCCGGATATCCGCTTATTACCGGATTATTATCGCTGCCAACTTCTACTTTGTTTGCCGCCATATTATTATTTTGAAACCATAACACACCGGCATTGGAATTCAATTTTTTTATTTGGCTGCCTACTCCAAATGCATTTATTAAATAAGTATTACCAAAAGCATCACCGGCAGCATCGCCAATCGAAACACTACTTATACCGGCAGTATTCCAAATCAAGTTGCCATTCAAATCAATTTTGGAAAAGGAATTTATATTACCTGTTATGCCTCTTTTTACCAACACGATTTTATTATCCGGAGTGAATTTGAAATTAACAGGAGCGCCACCACCCGTATCAAAATAATTCCATAGTGAGGTGCCTGCGGAATTAAATTTTTTCACTTTGGTTACTTGCCCGTTTGGCCCTGTTCCAATACCCAACACATAAATGTTATTATTTGCATCAATCAAACATTTGCGTGTTGATGAACCATCAAAATTGGTTTCGTAAACTACACGCCATAACATAGTGCCCATAGAATTAAACTTCATTAACACACTTGCAGCATTTACCGGATTGGAATAACCTGAACGTATGGTGCCCGAAACAATAATGTTTCCGGCATTATCGGTTTCGACCCATGTAGCAACTTCGTGCCGTGTATTATCGGTATTGTCATATGCGGTGTCCCATAAAATTACACCTGCCGAATTTCGTTTTGTAACAGTGATATCCCCTGCAGGATTATAATCCCAGTTGGCGGTGTATACATTGTTAGCAGCATCGGTAGCAACGGCTACTCCGCCCGGATAATTAAACCAATCAACGGTTACCTGTGCTTTTGTAAATGCACTGCACAACATGAGTAAAATCAAAATTTGTTTTTTCATTTTTTTTAAAATTTTTAAGAAGTTTATTTTCGTCTAAAGCCCGTTACTAAGATTTTGCAGGACAAGTGGAAATGCCAAAAATGCTGTACAAAGGACAAAAACTGATAACACTGGTTAACGTAAAAACTGCTGCAAGTACAAGTAAAACTGTACCAACAATTCCGGTTACCATTCCGCTAAAATAGAGAGCAACAAAAATTGCCGAGATTATTAATCTAATAATTCTGTCGGCCGAACCCATGTTTTTTTTCATCATACTTTTTTTTTAAATTTTTTTTTAGTTAAAGATTAATACAATTAGTGATATTAAAACTATACATGTTATGCACATCATTATAAATTTCAATATTGTTTTTTTATCATTCATTTGCAATGCAAAGCAATATCATTTTCATAAGGCTTGCAGTGACATAAGTCACTACAGAGAAAAAATTTCTATACTCGAGTGATGTTGTTTTATAAGTTTTTCGTTTTCGAGTTTCTTTACAATTCTGGTAACTACTTCGCGCGAGGTGCCAAGATTATTTGCTATTTCTTTGTGTGAAATTTTTATGGGATTTTCTCCGGTTACCATTACTTTATTTTTTACATAATCCAGCACACGCTTATCAAGTTTATGATAAATTAAATGGTTGATGGTTTCAATCATTTCTGCATAGCGTAAATCATACTGATTATAAAACAATGTATTGATACCCGGATATTGTTTTATCCAAAGGTTTACTTTATCCGATGGCAAAAGCAATACAGTCGACTCATGTTCGGTGATTGCAAAAATTTTACTCTTATCGTGATGTATTGCCGATGAGAACGACATTATACAACTTTGTTCGGGCTGAATGTAGTACAACAGAAGTTCCTTGTCTTCGAACCGGGTAAAAACTTTTATCAGTCCCTTCAACACAATCGGAATTACTTTTACATACTGCCCTTCGCGCACAAGTTCTGTATTCGCAGGAAATATTTTGACAATACCAAATTCAAGAATTTCTTTAACAAGGTCGTTGCCAAGATACTTGAGCCGGTTTTCTATTTCATGTAGTATTGTCATTAATGCAAAATGTTATCGTTTAGATTTGTTGAACTTGAAATATTTTCACAATGTACTTAAATAGAAAAGTGAGTTTATAATTTTATCAGTTTAATACTTTTACTTTTTTGGTTTTCGAAAATAAAAACATAAAAAATTCCATTGTCATAATTACTCAAATCGATAGTAACTTCTGCATCGGAATTATTATTTAATATTTGTCCGGCTGTTTTTCCATTTGCATCAACAACTTGTATTGAGGTGTTTTTCATATTGCTGCCATGCAATACATAAACTCCATTTGCTAAAGTTGAACAAGTGATAGCAAATGAATCATCTATATTGTTTTCAATATTGATAATGTTAGAATAAGTGTAATCGCCATTGCTTTCTAAAAGTTTTATTCTGTAATAGTTTGAGCCTTGATGTGGAAAGACATCATCGAAAGAATAATATTTTGTTTGCAAATAGTTTACTGCAACATTTGTTTTTCCAATAGTTTCGAAATGAATGGCATCCATACTTTTTTCCACTTCAAAATAATTATTGCCTGTTGAATTATCTGTTGTCCAGGTGAGATGATTGATATTGTTTTTGAATTCACCTGTAAACGATAATAAGTTAATTGGCAATGGTGCTGAAGGTGCTGTAACCAATTGATCAATAAAATAGTATGCACCAAATGAACTTGGCGAACTATTGTTGAACACAGTATGCGTAGTAGCGGCATCATTATAAAAATTGCCAATGGTAATATGTTGAAAAGGTGCTGTGGCTGTAAACGAAAAAGTAACAAGTTGCCAGTTTGTATTCCACCACACTGTATTAATTTCGCATTGTGGAGTTGCGTTTATTACTTCGTGCTGAAATTGCACCAATGGATTGATGGAAAAACAAACACCAATGTGATTGCAACCCGATCCACAATATTGGTTGCTGATACCATTAGTCATCATAAACGAAACATCATACTTCTTACCCACTATCAATGGAGAACTTAATGGCCGCGAAATATACTCGCGAAAATCCACTACGCCCTGATTGTAATAAGCAACAAAACCCATGATGGCATTGCCGGCAAAAGGATTAACATTGCCATAAATGGAATTTGGTAAGTGTGCTTGTCCTGCACCGTTTGTCGACAAATAATCGGGGCTTGCATAAGGCCATGCAAAAGCAGGATAGTTATTCACATTGTTCCATCCGTTTACCTTCCACCACTCACCGGGTCCGGTGGGCAATGCATTATAAGTTTCGAATCCACTATTGGCAATTAAATTTTGAGCGTCACATTTGTAAATGAGAAACGCAAAAACGAATGGCAAAATAAATTTACGTTTCATGGCAACAGATAGATTATAGATTTACGATTTTAATGGTTTGATTTTTTTCTGACGAAAATACTCGTAAAAAATAAAGGCCCTTTTTGTATGAACTTAAATCGATAACTAACTCGCTTGTCAACACATTTCTTTTTTCGGCAATTTCTTTTCCTTCTGTATCAAGTAATTTTATTGACGCTGAATTTAATTCGCTACAGTGTAAAATGAATATCCCATTTACATCTGTTGGGTTGACGCTGCAAAAAATATCTTGTCTTTTATTTTCGATACTTATTATGTTGGAGTATTTATTGTTGCCGTTGAAATCAACTTGTTTGAGGCGATAATAAATTACACCGTAAATATTTTTTTTATCATCGAAAGAATAATGCTTAACCTGTACTGTGCTGCCAGCGCCATTTACTTTTCCAATGGTTTCGAAATTAATTCCATCGGCACTTCGTTCTACTTCAAAATAATCGTTGTCGGTTTCGCTGGTGGTTGTCCAGGTAAGATGATTGATGTTGTTTTTATTTTCGGCAGAAAATGAAATGAGTTCGATGGGAAGCGGAATTAATGTGCACAGATTTCCAAAAATTGAAACAGTAGAACCACCTTTTGTTATAGCAAGATCAGGTCTGCCGTCTCCGTCAAGATCATCTATCCCAACATCCATAGATGCCAATGAAACAAATAGATCAACTCGTGGCGCAAATGTTATTAACCCGGGCACGCTGGTGTTTATAAATATGCTGGTGTTATGCAGGTTATAATTAGCAACGGTAATGTCCGGTCTTCCGTCTCCATCCAAATCGCCATAGGCAATACCATAATGTGTCATTGTACCTGCTGGGGTTGCAAAATCTTTTCTTGCTGCTAAACTTATATTCCCTGGTGTGCTGGTATTTCGGTATACTGCAAGTGTGGCAACATCTCTGTTTGCTAAAGCAATGTCAGCTTTGCCGTCACCGTCTAAATCACCTATATGCAAATAATAAGGAACGGCACCCGGTGCAAAATCCTGACGTGAAGCAAAAGAAATTATGCCGGGTGTGCTGGTGTTTCTAAATAACGAAAGTGTGTTACTTGTAAAGCATGTAATTACTACATCGGGTTTATTGTCTCCATCGAGGTCGCCCACATCAATTTTGTGTGGTTGTGATGTAGTTGCAAAGCTAACCCCTGTGGCAAAAGAAATTACTCCAGGCCCAGTGCTGGTATTTCGCAATACCCACATGCAATTGCCCGACCAATGCACAGAAACAAGATCAGGTTTTCCGTCCAGGTCAATATCAATTATTTTATTACCATTTCCTTGTCCTGACGAGGCAGCAAAATCCTGCCGTGCAGCAAAAGAAATATTTCCGGGTGTACTTGTGTTTCTATATGCCGAAACAAAAGTACCGCCACCATTTCCGCCAACTGCCACATCGGGTTTTCCATCACCATCAAAATCACCAATCGAAACCTCATTGGGCTGTCCACCTGCAGCCCATGGGAAGGCAACTTTTGTTGCAAATGAAATATTCCCGGGTGTACTGGTGTTTCGGGTTACAGTAAATGTGTTATTAAAATAATCTGCTATAATAAGATCTGCTTTTCCATCACCATCAATATCGCAGATTTCGACATTATGCGATCCGCCCTGAACAATTAACTCGGCACCAAAAGTTGGAGTATGGCTGCAGCTGTTAGCTACATTAAATGGCTTTGCTGAATAAGCAGTTAAATGCGTACTGAGATTGGTAACGGTAATATACAGGAAGTTGGCACCGGAAGGTACTATAACATTAAGCGTGGTTGTAGTTGCTGCAGTTACAGTTGCCCTTGTAGCACCAAAGAAAACAATGTTGTTAGCCGGAATAGTATTAAACCCGGTTCCTGAAATTGTAACGGCTGATCCTACAGGTCCCCAGGTTGGTACAAAGGAGGTGATGGTTTGTGCAATAGAAAAGTTTGCCTGCAAGCCGGTTACAAAAATCAATATGTGGAATATTATTTTTTTCATGTGATTCGCATCTGCTATGCAGCAAAAAAAGCAGCTATAATTTTTTTATTTTTCACGATTAATGGGCATTAGTTTTTTATCAATTTAATGGTTTCAATTTTACTTCCTGAAATTATTTTAGCAAAATAAATTCCGGGTTCAAAATTTTTGATTTCGATGTTGATATTGGCAACGGTTTCGGAAATTGATTTTTGAAAAAATAATTTTCCGGCAAAATTCGATGTCACCATTTTATCCCCTGCATTTAAATTAAGTCCGGTAATATTTATTTCATCAGTAGCCGGGTTAGGGAATATGTTGATGTTTGAATTTTGGTTTTTTATTACAAAAATAATTTGTGAGTATTTGAAACCACTATTTAAATCAACTTGCTTAAGCCTGTAGTAATTTATTCCTTCCAAAGGATTTTCATCAGTGCAAGAATAATTTTGAATTTGGGTGTTGTCGCCTTTGCTTTTTATTTTGCCAATTGCTGTCCACTCATCAGTTGCAGATTTCGAATGCTTTTCGATCAAAAAGTAATCGTTGTTTATTTCGCTTGCTGTTGTCCACTCCAAAATGTTTTTATTATTTTTATTGAAGCCTTCAAACGAAATTAATTCCACCGGCAATGGACCTGCAGAAGTAAAATATTTTCCAAAAAAAACATTGTCGACCGATGATGGTGCAGTAAGAATTGCCACACCAATACCCGGATCGAAATCGACTGTACCTGTACCAAAGGGACCGTTAAAAATTCCTGAGTAGTATAAATAACCCGTTGCATCTATACACAAGGATGATTTATAAGCCATCACACTGCAATAGCATTGACGCCCAAAAACTCCCGCCCATAAATAATTTCCCAAAGCATCGTACCGGCCTAAAATATTATACGTAGGCGGAGGTAAGTTGGAAGGCACATTCAAATTAGCAACACCCGCACCCGGATTCATATCAATGGGCGAACCGTACCCATTTCCATAATATCCTGAAATAAAAATATTGCCCGATGGCTCGCGCGCAATATCCTGACTGTAAAAATTAATCGGCAATTGTTTCATCCATACTAAATTTCCATTTATATCATACTTGCCAAAAAAAGTTGCACTGCTTGCTGTTGTAAGACTTGTAACACCTGCACCGGGATCGAAATCGACAGTAGAAGCAAAAATTCCTATAACGTTAATATTTCCTGCCACGTCAGCTTTGAGTGCCGAACCTCCATCAGTTCCGGTACTGCCAAATCTGTTTGCCCATAAATAATTTCCTGAAGCATTATACCTTGCAATAAAAATATCGTTGCCTCCGGCCGATGTAAGGTTGGCAACAGAAACCGAAGGATCGAAATCGGCAGTGCCAGCAAAATTTCCGGTAAGATAAATATTGCCTGCGTTATCAAAATCAATATCGCGAACATCATCGCCCAGCGCACCACCAATTTGTTTTACCCATTGATACACGCCTGCTGAACTGAACTTTGCCAAAAAAATATCTGTTGTGCCAAAGGCAGTTAAATTGCTAACCCCGGCACCGGGATCAAAGTCGACAGTAAGTGAAAAATTGCCTGTTAAAAAAACATTGCCTGTTGCATCGCAAAGTATTTCATTGCCTCTGTCATCGCCATTCGATCCCATTTGTTTTGCCCACAAATAATTTCCGTTGCTATCATACTTGGCAAAATAAATATAGTTGCTGCCTACTGCCGATGATAAAAATGCTGTGCCGCCATTTGGATCGAAATCAATATTTGTACCTTGAAAGTATCCGGTGATGTAAAGATTGCTGCTTGCATCAATTGCAATTTGATTGCCTCCGTACGATGCAGTGATAGGAATATTTTTTGCCCACAAGTAATTTCCATTTGCATCGTACTTGGCAATATAAATATTGCAGCCATAGGGCGATGGTGTTATGTTGGCTACTCCCGCACCGGGATCGAAATCGACCGTGCCAAAAAAAACACCCGTTATAAAAACATTGCCCAAGGCATCAACTACTGTTGCCCTTTGTATTGTTTCTACATTGCCGATATTTGTTTTTGCCCACACATAAGTTGGCGCTTGTGCTTTGCAAAAATTAATAGATGTGAAATGTAAAAGCATTACAGTCACAAGAGATATCAATTTTTGAGCATTCATAAAGTATCTGTTTAGTTTTTTATTAATCGCAGGGTTTCCATTTTTTGAGAAGAAAAAATCTTACAGAAATAAATACCACATTTCATATCCGATACATCAATATCGATTTCATTTTTTCCTGTAAGAATATTTTCGTTGGCAATATTTTTTATTATTCGACCCGTTGCATCCATTATTGAAATAGAAATATTTTCATTGCTCATCGCATCGAATGAAATTGTCGCGATTGATGAAACAGGATTTGGGGAAATTTTAAAATCACTCTGTTGTGTTTCGCTTTGCAACCGCGAGCCTCCATTGCCTGTAAGTGGTGTTGCTATTATCAGAGTATAATCTTCGGTTTCGCCCCGCGCATAAACGCCACATGGCAAAGGTGCGCTTCCATATTGCATAGTTACACGCATGCGTGTGGTGCCAAGCATAGCATTCGCAGGCACGGTAAAACTTATTGCATTGTAACCTATCGATGACGAAGAAATATTTGCCACCAGTTCACCCGGATCGGTAAAACTATTATTGTGATTATAATCAATCCAAACGCTGTAATACTCTGTAAATGCACCGGCCAAAGTTCCACGCAAATAACCACTTACCAACGATGACTGATTAAAAGTTGCACTAAGGTTTGTAAAATCGGCATAGCCATTATTGTTGCCGGTACTATTTTGCAACGAGCCTATCCATACAAGATTCAAAAATTCTAAAGCAGTGCTTTGCCCACCGGTGCTGCAAATGCTGTTGCCAGTGGTGGTAAAATTTTGTGTAGCAGTATATCCCGAAAGGCCATTGCTGCAAACGGCTTCTACTGCATAATTATACTGAGTACCTTTTGCAAGTGTCTTTATTGTTTTCGAAATCGTATTGGTCGAAATTGTTGTCCATCCTGCGGCAGTTGAAGTTTTGTATCGCAGGTGATAAAGGTATGCACCAGGTACTGCCGACCATGAAAATGTAGCACTTGTATCAGTAATATTTGTTGCATTGATTGATGTAGTAATTCCGCACGAACCTGTACCGTTAAAATCGAGATAGTGATAAGCAGTCATATATGATGAACTTAAAAGAAACAAGCTGCTGTCGCTTGCAAGTGTGCAGGCTATTCCTGTTCCGCCATTATTTGCAATCAAGGTGTCGAGCCATTGTACTGTGCCTGTGTTGCTGTATTTTATGGTTACCATGCGCAACCACGAAAGTTGTCCGGGCACTGGTGTAGGCCCTCCAACACCGGTTACAAAAACTTCACCGTTGGCTTTTGCCGAAATAAAATACGAACGCTCATCATTATATGTTGTGCAGTTGTAACGGGCATCCCAAAGTTTTGTGCCGGCAGTATTAATTTGAAATGTTATCCAATCGGTATAAAGAGAATTTGACGAAGTGCCATAGGCAATCACACTCAATTTATTCGAAACAAAAGTGAAACGGTTTGCCAAGTCTTGTCCGCCAAAATCAAAATTCTTTTTCCATATTTGATTGCCTGTGCTATTCAATTTATATACTACAATATCATAGCCGCTTGTATTTGTAACCTGGTTTGTATACGAAGTAAGAAAATATGCATTTCCACTTGCATCAATTTCTACATCGTTGCCAAACGTGCCAACAAGAGTTTTGCTCCATAAAAATTGCCCGATGTGTCCCAAGCTACTGCTGATGCATTGGAATTACTCACCGATGATCGACCACAAACGATTACTTTATTTCCTTTCAATCGCATGGAGCCAAACCCATGAAATCCCGATGCAAGATTTATTGTAGAATTTACCAAAATGCTACCGGCCGCATTTAATTTCATCATTACAAAACCCGATGGACTTGTACCCGCAGTGCCTATATAAATGTTGCCATTATTATCAACCTCACTTTTCATATTAAAACTAAAACCCGATGAACTGCCCACTGTATAAAATAATGGAATTACCTGCCGCCATAGCAATGCACCGGCATCATTGTATTTTATCACTACTATCGCATTTGGGTATTCCCAATTGGAACCTATCGTATATCTATACCCGGCCACAAAAACATTTTTATTTTTATCGCAGTTTACCCACCGTGGTTTTTCGTAATTGCTGTGCACTCCTGATGAGTCTGTTTTTTCCCACAACAAATTTCCAAACTTATCGTACTTGCGGGTGTATATATTTTGATTAGAAATATAGCCGGTAACTACCACATTGTCCGATTTGTCGCGCGCTATCATGACGCCTGTTTTTAAGTAACTATTTGCGGGCTTCACCCAATCGGTAGAGTAGGTGGCGTATGCATTTGCGGCCAATACCAGCAAACAAAATAATAGTGTGCTTAACTTTTTCATATTTTTTATTTTAGATAAATTGAAAATATTTTTGAAGATTTCATCTTGAGATTTAACGGAGTAAAATTCTGAAATTCGCTACAAAAAGATTATGACTTTTGTCATGTTTGATCACCAATTGGGTGAAAATATTTTCTACATACTTGCTGCTTCATACTTTATAAAAATAGCTTCGGATTTTTTATCACACCGAAGCCATTTTTTTTAGCTTTAATGTTGTACAACAAAACTGCTGCTAACTTTTTTACTTTTACTTATTGCTGTTACCTGATATAATCCTGCATTTATATTAGCAATATCTATTTGCGTTAAGCTTTTTGAAAAATTATTTATTGTTTGGTTTTGCAAAATATCGCCATTCATATTTGTAATTTGAATATACACTTCGTCATCTTCAAACTGTTTCAATTCAACATTTATAAAATTGCCAATTGCAGGATTGGGATAAACAGTAATGCTGCTTTCATTACTTGGAGTGGATGCCGCATGTGATAAAAAGCGTGGCTGTAAATCAGTCCATATATCCACCCGCTTCGAAAGAATAGTGTATTGTGGATAGCCACTCAATACTTCGGCACCACCGGCAAACATGGCTTTGTTGCCATACGAAGCAGAGGCAAGATTTAAACGCGGGCGCGATAAATATTCCACACTCCACACATTTGTTGCAAGGTCAAGCACCTCAATTCTATCCGTTCCAACATTGCCCCATGTTACTACTCCACCCGCAAACATTATTCGTTTTGCAGTTTGTGCAACAGCCATACTCATGCGTGGCGATGATAGTGTTACATAACTCAATGTATTGGTTGTGGCATTGTAAATTTCAACCCGATTCGATAATGCACCACTGTTGTTTATGGTGCCTCCGGCAAGATAAATTTTATCGCCTGCGGTTGCCGTTGCAATGCCGTATTTTGTTTGCGACATATTCTTTGTGCTCCATGTGTTTGCAGCTGCATCATAAATATCAATACGGTTCGAGTACAATCCACTTGGTGTAATTCCCCCGGCAAATAAAACTTTATTGCCTGCCACTGCCACAGCTATTTGTTCGCGCTTTACTGATATTAATGCTGTGCTCCATATGCCGGTTGCATCATCATAAATATCAACTTTGTTACTCGATGTATAAACCCCATTTGGAATATTTCCTGTTTCGCCTCCGGCAAAAATTATTTTTGTTCCTACCACTGCCACTGCCATATTGGTTCGCGGTCGCGATAAATTGTGCGTTGTGCGCACACCTGTTGTTACATCAAAAATATCAACACGGTTAGAATAATTTAAAATCTGACGACCACCTGCAAACATTACTTTATTGCCAATTGCAACCGCATTGCCTACAATTCTTGCGGTGGAAAGCTTGGCCGTTGTCCATGTGCTGCCCGAAGCATTATAAATTTCTACATTGTTAAAAAAGTTATACGAGTAAAGACCAATAAAACCACCACCGCCAAAATAACTTTTACCGTTTGCTGTTGCCGCTTTTACATTAGAGCGTGGTACGGCCATGTTGTATGTAGTCCATGCGTTATTTGTAAAATCATATAATTCATACTTAGTTGCATTGGCAAAAATAGCTTTGCTTCCATTTTGTGTTACTGTCAATCCGTTGTAGGGAGTCGATAATGAATCGATGCTCCATTGTGCTGATGCTGCACTTGTATATAGTGTGAGCGCAACTATTATTAATTTAAAATATCTCATCTTTTTTATTTTTTAGAATTTATTTTATGTTTTTTTATAATAATGATTTTACCGTTTTATCAGTTTCAATCTTTTCAAATGATCTTGTCCTATTTTGAGATTTACAAAAAACAGCTCAGCCTTGTAATTATCCAGATTAATTTGTATTGTATTTTCTCCAATTGCTGTAATTCCATTTTGTTGCATGATTACTTGTCCAAGTGCATTTGTAACTTCAATGTTATACGGAATTTCTGTTTCAGAAGTAAAAACAAGTATTGAAGAGCCTTCCGTTGGATTCGGGTAAATTTCTGTGCCAAACACACCATTGTTGTTATCTGTAGCAATTTGCTCACCCAACCGGCAACCGGGATTCAACCCTATTGAAAGTGATTTTACTGCACTTGCCTTGCAGGCATTGTTTGCTACCACCTTAAGTATTCCCGCTGCAGGGCCTGTTGTAACAATTATTGAATTGGTTCCCTGTCCGCTAACGATAGTCCAGCCAGTTGGTACGGTCCAGGTATAAGCACTTATTCCTGCAACTGTTGCGGCATTATAAGTATAATTAACCCCCGGGCAAACCAATGTGTTTCCTGTAATTGAAGCCGGCTTGTTAGGTGCCTGATAAACTTTTAATGTTTTAAATGCACCATTTGCACAAGCAGAATTTGCAGCAACTTTTACGGTAGCTGAAGTAAATGTTCCGGGAAAATCAACTGTTATTGCAGTTGTCCCCTGACCCGAAACAATAGTTCCTCCTGTTACAACCCATGTGTAACTTGTAACACCGGGTATGGCAGCAATTGAATATGAAATTCCTGTTGTGGCTGTGCAGATATCGTATATCGGTCCGGTGATAGCTGCCGGTGCTTTTGGTGTTTTTGTTATTGCTAAAGTTTTAGCTGCACTTGCACCTGCACAGTTAGATGCTGTCACACCAATATTGCCCGATACAAAATTACCAGTGAAGGAAACCGTTATTAAAGTTGACCCTTGTCCACTTACAATACTTGCATTGGTAGGCAGTGACCATGAATACGAAGTTGCATTAGTAACTGCTGCAATGGAGTAAGTATAATTTCCGGGGCATACAGTAGCTATACCTGTAATTAAACCCGGAACAGCCGGCTTAACCAATAGTGATGCACTAAATGTTCGTGGAGCACTTGTGCCTGTACAATTGGAAGCTGTAACTGCAACATTTCCTGATGTATAACCTGTGTTAAAACTAACCTGAACTGAGATAGTACCCTGACCACTAACTATACTTGCATTAGCAGGTACGGTCCAGTTGTAACTTCCGGCATTAGCAACTGTTGTTGATGTGTATGTATAAGTGCTTCCAATACAAACTTTCGCTGTACCGGTTATTGAAGCGGGTTTGGCTGGCATTGGTAATACGTTAGCACCAACAGTATAAGATATTAATGCTATAGCCGATGTTGCATCTGTAACAGTTACCGTATATGTTCCTTTGGCAAGTCCTGAAATATCCTGAGTAATTGCTCCGTTACTCCATAGGTATGTATATGGTAGAGTTCCCCCTACTGCAGTTAAATTAATTGTTCCAGTGTTATTGGTAAGACAGTTTGTTTTGGTTCCGGTAACGCTTAAAGTGAGATTAGCCGGAGGTTCATAATAACTTGCAAGATGCGCTGCTCCAACACAGCCGGCACTTGTAAATAATCCACCAACAATTAAATCAGTACCATAAACACAAAAAGTATGTGACCCATAAACATTGGCAGGATAAAACATTCCGCATCCCATTGCACTCCATGACGAGCCGTTCCATTTTGCAATACCATTGGTTTGAATACCATCAGAGTGTGTGAAATAACCACCGGCAATTAAATTTCCATTATATTCTTTAAGGGCAAATACATATTGATAAAAAGTGCCGCTCATACCTCCACCCATTGCCGACCATGAACTTCCGTTCCATGATGCAATGTGATTTGCGGGCACTCCGCCTGCACTTAAAAACAAACCACCGGCAATGAGGTTGCCTTTATAGTTAGTAAACGTATAAACAATGTTAGAAATTCCACCGCCCAATGCAGACCAGTTTGTTCCATTCCATTTTGCAACATGATTAGCACTCACACCACCTGCAGAAGTAAAAAATCCGCCTGCAATCAACTCATTATTATAAACCTCCAAATCCATTACCTGCCCCTGCGTTCCAAACACACCACTTCCAATAGGAGCCTACCCGGCATTAGTATATTGCGTAATGTAGTTAACAGGAACACCATCTGCTTCGGTAAAATATCCACCAACAATTAACTTGTTGTTGTAAATTGCAAAAGAGGTTACTATACTTCCCATATCACCTAAATCAGTAAGCCACTGCGTGCCATTCCATTTTGAAATGAATAGCATCGGCACTCCACCAGCTTCAGTAAATTCGCCTCCCACTATTAACTCACCATTAAATACAATCATGTCGTTTACTTTACCATTGACACCTAAGCCAAGCGGGTGCCAGGTTGTTCCATCCCAGCGTGCTATATGGTCTGCATTTATGCCTCCGGCTGCAGTAAATTTTCCGCCTACTATTAAATCACCATTGTAAACAGTACTTGCGTAAACCCAGTCTGTCATACCACCGCTTCCAACCGGTGACCACGTTTGTGCATTTGCATTTCCGGTTACTACTAATGCGAACGCTATTAGTATTCCCTCCATTAATCGTAAGGCTAAATCTCTTTTTATATTTATTATTTTTGATTTCATATTTTCTTTTTTTTAATTGTTAATGTGATTTTTTGTTTGATTTTCTAGTTTTTTTTTAATCGTTATCTTCTTCACCGCCTTGTTCTGTATTTTGAACTGCTGTTTGATTCCCCGTGATTTCTGTATGCCTTATTTGCCCACCCAAATATCCGGCACGCGCCATTAAGCCGGAAGATACAATGCTAAGTATCAGTGTTATAATTATGAGTGTTTTTGCAAAACCTGTTTCCAGCATTTGCATCCCAATGCTTATAAGGGCGAGCAAACCTGTTGCCATCATTACCCAGAAGGCAACTTCCGATGCCTCTTCGTGTTCGTGAATTACCGTCTCCATTACACCGGGAAGATTTTCTACGGCTTCTTCAGCAGTTTCTCCGGTTAAAAAAACCGGTATCGCCAGAGCTGCCATTACAAAAATTATTGCCAGCGATATTTGTTGAATTTTGATTTCTTTTTTCAGGAAGCTGTAAATCAACAACAGCGTTCCTATCAATGTTCCAATAATGGGAAAGTGATTTAATAGCAAATGAACATGAGTACCATCCATAAATATATTTTTTTAGAGATTTAATAAAAAATGAAATACTGTATAGTGCTCAACCGATTGTGAACACAGAAAAAAAATTAGCTGAGTTGCGGTGGTTGCCAAATAGCGATAAAGGCTTTTGTTATTGAGGAAGGAACAAAAGCAAACATTATTTCGCCATTGCACAAATTATTGAATAAAGGTGTGTGTATGTTTTCGAAAATAAATGGCGTGAAATTCGAATGGAAATTTTGTGATGATTTATAAGGCAGTTGCGCATCTCTTTTTTTATCATTTGCTGAATCAACCTTTTCGTTCGAGGTATAATGCTTTTCGATAAAAGTACAAAAGGTATCGTTCGGATGTAGAATCTTGTGCTCTTTAAAATGAACCATCAAATAATGCAACCTTGCCACCTCATCTATGTGCAGTGTTGCACCTATAAAAGTAAAAAGCAAAATGTATGTTACAAGTTTTTTCATTTCTGATTTCTTTGATGAATCTTCAAAGCCTCACTTTAAACTCAATAGTAATCAATAGGACATTTTTTAGCATTAAACATCAACGTTCATTTTTTTAAGATGAATATCATTCTCAAAAGATTTAAGCGCCATGTTTTTTTTATTACTATACAAAGATACATGGCCTTGCATTATTGCTGCAAGCGAAAACAGTTGAATGAGTAATTTTTAGGTTCGAAACCGAATGCTTCAAAACTAAACGAAATCGGTTTCTTTTTTTTTCTTCCGTCATTGTAAGTGTAGCGAAGCAATCTCTAAAGTGCAAAGTCCGTTCGATGCTGGGATTGCTTCGTTGCACTCGCAATGACGTGTATTAGGTTGGTCCTACTTCGCAATGGCGGAAGTAGCGGGAATTAAGAAAGTTTTATTTATGGGATTGCTTTTCTTAAGTGGCTTTTGGCTATCGCTCACCCCCGGCCCCTGAAGGGGAGCCTTCCGCACAGTTTTATACAGGCTTTACTTTTGTATTGATTTTCTTAGATTCAGAGTCTCTTATGCAAATAAAAAAAAACGAGAATATGGACTCAGAATCTAAGAAAAATGATTTGTATTTATTCGGGTACAAATAATCAAATACATAAGGTAAATTATGTAAACAAATATTTGGCTTTAACTCCGCTGATAAATCAAAAATCCGTTACAACATTTCAGCGGCTGGTGCTTTTTTATTTTTCATTTTCAACTTTATTCTTTCGGTTATTAAATACATAACCGGTACTACAATAAGTGTAATTAAAGTTGCGAATGATAAACCAAAAATCATAGTCCATGCGAGTGGTCCCCAAAATGCTACGCTATCACCACCAAGAAAAAAGTGCGGATTAAAATCGGTAAACAAAGTTACAAAATCGATATTGAGACCTATTGCCAATGGCACCAAACCCAGTATGGTTGCGGTAGCGGTGAGCAGTACCGGAGTGAGTCGTGTTTTGCCCCCTTCAACTATTGCTTCGAAAAGTGGCATACCTTGCTCGCGCAATAAATCGGTAAACTCCACGATCAATATTCCATTTCGCACTACAATTCCTGCAAGTGCTACTATGCCAATTCCTGTCATTACAATTACGAAATCCATCCCGAAAATTGCCACACCTAAGAACACACCTATCATACTGAAAATAATTTCGGTAAGAATAATCAAAGGCTTGCTTACAGAATTGAATTGAGTTACGAGAATTAATAAAATCAACAACAAGGAAATCATTAACGCATTTCCTAAGAATGACATCGTTTCTTTTTGTTGTTCGAGTTCGCCACCCATTATTACCGTGATGCCTACGGGTATGCTATAGTTTTTTAATGCTGCTTCTACTTTTGCTACGGTTTCGTTTGGATTATAATCTGTCAATACATTGGACGAAAGTGTTACGGTACGTTTTTGATTTTTGCGTGCAATGCCATCATAAGTATTTGTATATTTTACAGTAGTGAACGATGAAATAGGCACCTGACGAACCATACCGCCCATAGCCATGTCGCGATAAGTTATTTTGGCATTGTTCAATGCATCAATATTATTTCGTTGTTCGGGCATGTAACGCACCATTACAGGATAATCTTCGTTGCCATCTTTTACTTTAGTAGCTTCGGTACCGTACACAGCACTGCGCAATTCCATGCCAATTTGTGCTGTAGAAATTCCTTCGCGATTGGCACGTTCTCTATCGATGCTAAAAGTTATTTGTGGTTTTTTATCCTGCAAGTTAGTGCGCAATTCTTCAACACCAGGCACCTGCACCGAATCTAAATATCGCTGTATATCATTCGACACAATAGATAGTTGTCCAAAATCATCGCCACTTATTTCAACTTGTATAGGTTTCGAAGTGGGTGGTCCGCCTTGTTCGCGATCCACAGCAATCTCTGCGCCCGGTATGCCTTTCACCGCTTTGCGTATTTCATCTATATAAACCGAAGTGTGTGTGTTTATTCGCTTTGCAAATTCTACAAATGCTACAGTAACTTTTGCACGGTGCGAATAAGTAGCGCGGTCATTTTCACGAGGGTCGCCTGCCGACACAGCTACATTGGATATTACAGATGATACATCTTTGTTATCAGGCCCCAGTACTTTCATAATGCGTCCTTCCACTATGCGTGTAACGCTATCTGTATACGCAGTACTTGTGCCTGTAGGTAAACTTATGTATGTGTATACAAAGTTTGGCTCCGACTGCGGGAAAAATACCACATTGGGTTTGCGTAGTCCCAACAATACTATTGAAAATATAAATAATAAAACAGTGCTTATCAACATCAATGCCGGCTTATGCAGCGCCCATTTCAATACACGCTCATAACGGTTTTGAAAGGCCGGCCATGTTTTTGTTTGGAAAGTTTTTATCCATCCTTTAAGCACCAAACGATAAAAAATATAAAACAACAAAAGTGTAACTGCAAAATTGCCTATGCCAATTGCACCACTAACATGTTTGCTTAACCCATAAATGTATGATAGAACAGCTACACTTGAAAGTATGATAGCTGTAGTTTTAAAACTCTTTCCGGCAAAGGGTTTGCGAGGTGCATTTGCATCTTCTTCTTTATGTGGTTTCATAAATTGCACCGCAAAAACAGGATTGATAACATAGGCTACAAATAAGGATGCCAACAAACTCACTATCATTGTTACCGGTAAGAAATACATGAACTTACCTATTATACCTTGCCAGAATGCTAATGGAATAAATGGTGCAAGCGTAGTTAATGTGCCCGATAGTACGGGTAAAAATACTTCGCCTGTGGCCATCTTAGCTGCTTGCTTAATGGGCACTTTTCCATTGTCGAATATTCGATGGGTATTTTCAATTACCACAATGGCATCGTCCACTACAATTCCTAATGCAAGTAAAAATGAAAACAATACTATCATGTTTAAAGTAAATCCCAGCGATGGTAAAAGAAGAAACGCAATGAACATAGAAAGCGGAACACTCATGGCCACAAACAATGCATTGGTAGCACCCATAAAAAACATCAACACAAGTGTTACCAATATGAAACCAATAATAATGGTGTTGATTAAATCGTGAAGGGTTATACGTGTGTTTGTACTTTGGTCTCCAGTGACAACAATTTCCAGATTCTTTGGAAATTTATCTTTTTCATTTCATCTATCACAGCATGTATCTTGTCGGATGCATCAATAAGATTTTCGCCTGTTTTACGAATTACATTTAATGTGATTACATTTTTTCCATTCAACCTTGCGTAGCTTTCTGCTTCCTTGGCGGCAAATTTTACTTCGGCAATATCTTTCAAATATATTGGCGCACCATTAATGGTGTTGATGGTAATTTCTTTGATTTGTTCGGCCGTTTTAAATTCACCATTTATTTGCAAGGTGCGTTTCATTCCATTCATTTCGGCAAGGCCACCGGTGATGGTCATGTTTTCGAACTGAAGCGCACGGGCAATATCGCCAATAGAAAGTTGCGCTGCCTGTGCTTTAAACATGTCGACATTTATCTGCATTTCGCGCTCAAGTGCACCACCCATATCTACACGTGTAATTTCTTTGAGGCCTTCTATTTTATCTTTAAGGTCATCGGAATATCCTTCCAATGCATCGAGGCTGAATGCACCACTTACGTTTACCTGCATCATAGGAAATTCGCTAAAGTCCACCTCAATTGCCGTAGGTCCCGAAGTAAGGTCGTTTGGCAAATCGCGTTGTGCTTTATCTATAGCGTCTTTTACTTTTTGCTTGGCAATGGCCACAGGAATATCCGTACGAAATTCAACTACTACATTGCTAAAATCCTGCAACGAATTACTCGTCATTTTATTTACTCCCGATATACTCTTCAATTGTTTTTCCAATTGTTTAGTTACCAGATTTTCCATGTCGAGTGGCGATGTGCCATTGTAAAAAGTAGTTACAAATATTGTAGGAATTACAATATCGGGAAACTGCTCCTTAGGCAACGACTGGTATGATAATATACCACCCAGTGTGATAATTATTGTAAGAACATAAATGCTCGTTTTATTATCTATGCACCAACTCGATGGTTTAAACTCTTTTAATTTATCTATCATAAAACTATTTATTTCGAAATGTTATTTTCTTTTAACTTCAGTAGTCAATGGTCAGTAGTCAATGGTCAATAGTCAATTGTCAATTGTCAGTGTCAGTAGTCAATGGTCAGTAGTCAATGGTCAATAATCAATAGTCAATAGTCAATGGTCAGTAGTCAATGGTCAATAGTCAGTTAATAAAAACCAATAACTGTATTCGCTTTCAACTAAAAACTAAGAACTATAAACTACAAACTGAATTCACATTCAACTAATAACTAAGAACTATAAACTATAAACTGAATTCACATTCAACTAATAACTATAAACCGCATTCGCATTCAACTAAAAACTGTATTTGCATTCAACTAAAAACTATAAACTACAAACTGCATCCGCATTCAACTAAAAACTATGAACTAAAAACTAAGAACTAAAACAGCACCTCTTCTCCTTCATTCAATCCCTGATACCCTTTGCTTATTAATTTATCACCGGCTTCGAGACCGCTTTTTATTTCAACCATTCCACCATAAGTTGCACCGGTTTGTACTGCCTTTTTAGCAACGATTGCTTTTCCACTATTATTCATTGCTATCAAAACATAATTACCATTCTCATCAGTTTGAATATTATTTACCGGCACTACATAAGCACTTGGCGTTTTATAATCAACTACTTTTAATATCGCCACCATACCCGGGCGTAATTCTGCCGGCACTTTTTCTAACTGCACTTCAACTGTAAAAGTGCGTGTCATAGGATTTACTACTTTCGATACATAGGTTGTGCGTGCAGTGATATTTTTGCTGCCATCAGGAAATTTTATAATCACTTCGTCACCGGTTTTTACTTTGTCGATGTAGGCTTCACTCAACTCCCCTTTTACTTTAAGGCTCGATAGATTTACTACATTAATGCAAGGTAATCCAGGTGCAATGGCCTGCCCTTCTTTTATTGCAATATTATCTACGGTACCATTGATGGGCGATTTTATATCTGTCATGTTACGCTGCTCAACCAAAGTTCTCATTTTATTTTCGAGCGACTCTTTATTATTTTTTGCTGACAGATATTGTAATTCGCTTCCTATTTTTTGTTTCCATAGATTTTCTTGTTTGTTGTAAAGATTAGTAGCAAAATCGACCTGACTTTTTAATTCGTTTATGCCTTGTATTAATATAGCATCGTCAAGATGTGCCAGCAACTGGCCTTTTACAACTGCTTGTCCTTGCTTTACCAATATCGATTTTACTGTGCCGCCCATTTGTGGTGCTACATTCACATTTTGATCACCATCAACTTTTGCTTGCACTTCAATATAGTGTACAAATGGTGTAGTGCTCATATCGAGTACCTCCACACGTTTTGTTTTGCTATCAATATCGCCTTTCTTTTCAAGTTCGGCACGCAGGGTTTTTATTTTTTCGTTGAGGGCAACTTGCTCTTTTATCAATGCATCAAGTTCTGCTTTTTTATCAGTTTGCTTTTTGCCACATGCAACTACTAACAGAATAGCGCTGATGCCAATTATAGATTTTATATTTACTTGTATCATATTGAATGATGATTTATTTTTAGCTGCTTTTAATTTCATTATTAAGGTTTTTTTTATTGGTTATTATTTATTTGATGTTGCCGGTAGCTTTATCTAAATCGATTTTTGCAACTATGGCATTGTACAATGCATTGTAATAATTGCTCACCGATTCGCGAAGCGATGATTCAGCATTTACTACTTCGATATTACTACCCACGCCTTCGTCATATTTTATTTTCGATACACGCATAATTTCTTCGGCAAGTTTTTTATTTCGCGATTGGGTTTCTAACGATGCCAGTGCATTTTCAAGATTAATATTTGCGGTAGTTGTTTCAAGTGCAATGGCATTTTTCAATTGCTCCATTCCATTTTGCAATTTTATGAGCGTAAATCTTTCCTGCTTTATTTTGGCGCTTTTTTGTAAGCCATCAAAAATTGGAATTTTTATAGTGCCACCAATAAGCCCAACAGGAAACCATCCTTTTTTAGTATCGAAAATATCGAACTCGTTGCGCAATGCCTGTGCCTGCACACTTCCATAAGCTACTACACTTGGTAAGTAACCATATTGATAACGTTTAATGTTTAACTGTTGCAATGTTTGCGTAGTTTGTAGCACGCTGTATTCAATTCGTTTTCCTGCATCGGTTGGCGACTGAATGAGTGCAAAGGATTTTACATCCACATCTTCAAGTTTATCGGTAAGGGTAAGTTGATCATCGGCATTCATTCCTAATTGAAATTTCAAAACATAACTGCCCAGGCTCAACAGTCGTACAATATTATCGCGTTCGGTTTTTAAATTATTGAGCGAAACTTCTAACCGATCGGCATCTATTTTTTCTACAAATCCATTTTCGAGTAATGCTTTGGTATCATTCAATAATTTTTCTAACCGGGTAACATTTGTATTCAATATTTCTAGCCTTTCGTTACCAACAAGCACATTATAATATGACTTGCGAATGTTTGCCGATGTTTCTATTTTTATTTGCTCGGCATTTTGTTTTGTAAGCTCATTATATTTTTTCGAGGCCTTTACACCAATAATATATCCGCCATCAAATATAAGTTGCGAGGCATCAACACTTCCTGTTGCAACAAACTTAGTAAAAAGCGATGCCGGTATAGTTGCCGGTAAATTGGGTTTAGGGTTATTGAGTAATTGCTCTGACTCTAATATAGAATAAACCACATTACCAAAATTTGGAAAGTTTATTACTGGTGCTTTAGCATAATATTTCAAATCGCCACTCGCGTTTAATTGTGGCAATCCGGCACCAAGCATCTCATTAGTCTTTTGTTTGGCAATACTTATGTCGAGTAGCGCATTTTTTACACCCACATTGTTTTGTAATGCAAAATCAACAGCCTGTTGCACACTAAAACTATATTGCTGTGGAGCACTGCCGGTTTGTTGTGCTTTTAGTTCTGCCATGCTTGCAAGACCAATTATGCAAGCAAGTACTTTTATATACTTCATATTCTTTAGGGGATTATTATCTTTCATATATTATTTCAATAGTTTGGTTATAAGTTTATGGCCTTTCAAAGTAGCAATGCCAAATAAGAAATGTTTCATAATTTCTACCTGCACTTCTACAAAATTAAAATGCTTTGGAGGAAATACTTCACCGCCAAAACACATGTCCATTTCGGCAACACGCAAGCGGGCGAACAATCTGGTATTGAGCCCATGGCGATAGTATTCTTCTTCAACTCCCCGCTTGAGGTTTTTCTCAATACAGTCATTTATAAATCCTTCTTTGAAGCGATTAAACTGGCTCCAGCAATGGTAATGATACTTTTGTAAATCGTAAAACATTTGGGGGTTCATGTCCGAAAAAAAACCTGCCATATATTGCATTGTTTTCACTATTTCGTCAATAGCGTTTTTCGATTCGAGAGCAATATTGTTAATTGTTTTTTGATGATTGAGTGTGTCCTCTTTTAAAATTGCCGAAATAAGCTCGTCTTTTTCTGCAAAGCTTTCATAGATGGTTTTTTTCGAAATGCCCGATTGACGGGCTATTTCATCCATGGTAATACGCTTTATACCATGCTTGTAAAACATAGTTCGCGCCTGGTGCTTTATTTTTTCTTCGGTAGTGATGGACACTGGTTTTTTATTTGCGGGGCCGAAACTATGGAAACTATTTTAACAAACAAAGTTTATTTTGTTTTTTTATTTTTTTTATTTACTTTTGATACATCTTTCAAAAAAACGTAATCATAAAAATTAAACAAATGAAAAAAATCTACAGTTTTCTCTTCGCGTTATTCATAGTATTGAATGTTGCACATGCCCAATTTAGTGTAAACACCAGTTTGCCGATTCAACAATTAATACAAAATTTTGTTGGTAGCAACATCGCTATCTCTAATGTAACATTTACTGGAGGGCCATTATCTATAGGTTCATTCAGTAGTGGTACCAATTATCCTATGCCTATGGGTTTGATTCTTAAAGCGGGAACGTTGATTCAACATTAGGTCTTCCTGCAAGCAACACCGTTTCAGGATATTTAAGCATGCCTGGTGACCCTGATTTAGATGCGTTGTCAAATGGTTCTCCAACATACGATGCCGCCTCGCTTGAATTTGACTTTGTTGCATCAGGCACACAATTCGAGTTTCATTATTCGTTTGCATCCGAAGAATATGATGAATTTGTGGGTGCTTCTTTCAACGATATTTTTGCACTATTTCTTTCGGGCCCCGGTATTAATACTCCTGTAAATCTTGCTATTATTCCCGGAACCACTTTACCGGTTGCCATAAATAGTGTAAACAACGGGCCAAATAATGCCGGCCCTTGTTTCAACTGTTCCTATTATATTAGCAATGCAAACGATACTATTTTTTGTATGGACGGTTTAACAACTGTACTTACAGCACAGCATGCAATCACTCCGGGTTTAACATATCATGTAAAAATTGCCGTGGCCGATGTAGCCGATGGTATTTTCGATTCGAGTGTATTGCTCGAAGCGTATAGTTTGAAATCGACCGGCAATACTTCGCTTGTGGAGAACAGTAATTTTACGGATGCAATATTTGTAAACGGTAATTCTATTAATATGAGTAGTGTTGATGCTGCATCACAAGTGCAATTGTGCGATGCTAAAGGAGCAATAGTGATAAGCCAAACAGGAAATAAAAATATTGATATAGCAAACCTCCCATCGGGTACATATATTTTAACTGTAAGCAATAACAATAATATTTCACGTAAGAAGATAGTTTTTTAGTCTCAGCATTTCTTAAATCTAAAATGCCTGCATTCATGATGCAGGCTTTTTAGTTTTTAAAATAATCGAAATTATTTATTCACGTTATAGTTATATGTTCAAAAAAAATTATTCTTTGTTGAGGAAAAATTTCTTTGAGTATGTAGCATTGTTTTTTGTAACAATGTTTAAAAAATAAAATCCATTTTTTATTTCATCGCATTTCAATGTTTTTGTTCCACCTTGTTGCACATTAATGAAAACAATTTTTTCACCTTTCATTCCTGTGATAGAAGCAGAAGCAATGTCAACTGTATTTGCTATACTCAGCAAGTAATTATTGCTTGCAGAAGGCAAAAGAAATATTGAATGAAGCAAGATTGTTTTCGTCAATTGATGATGATCCGGGCAGTACCGAACAGTTGGGAGGCAGATTAAGTGATAACCCTTCTTCGCAAAGCAAAAGATTCGACATCCAAAATGTATTGGCAGCACAAGGGTAAGTTTGCCCGGCAGTGGTTGGTGTTCCAACAGCATAAAAATCGAAGTTGCAAAAGCCACTGCCACCAAAGCAATAAACAGAAATCGTATTTGTATTTGATGGCAACAAAATAGAATCGCCAAACGCCAAAGTATCGTTGCCGGGTGTTATGTAAACACTATTGGCCGGTATAGCAGTTACCACGGCATAGTGATTTACACTTGTAACTTTACTTCCGGGAATAGTAAAAATAAAATCGGCAGCGGGAAAGCAACCACCTACGGCATGTCCTAATGTTGACAAGTTCATACTTACCGGTACACCCACTGTCCATGTTTGCGAGAACGCAAAAGTTGTGAAAGCAAAACAGAAAGTTATACTTGCTAATAATGCCTTAATTGAAAATAATTTTTTTGTCATTGTGTTTTTTTTGCAAAAGTATTTCTTTTTTAATTTTAGAAAATATTTTACGAATATAAAGCCCATTGGTTTATAAAGCCCCTTGAATTTTGGGTGCAAATTATTTTAGCACTTCGCTCCCTTACGTCTCTATACCAATTTAACGGTCGTTCTTTTGTAAGTGTCAGTATTATATCAACTATTATAAAATGTATAACACAATAGCGTTTTTATATATTGGGTTTAACTTATAGATTTGGCAAAAATTATTCCTAAAAAAAAGCAAATGAGAAAATTGAAATTGACTGTTACCTGCTTTATGATTGCTTATATGGGCTTTGCAGAAGAAGGTATGTGGATGCCTATGTTGCTCAAACAATGGAACCAAACCGATATGCAAAATAAAGGGTTCAAACTCACAGCCGATGATATTTACAGCGTGAATAAAACAAGTATGAAAGATGCCGTTTTACTTTTTGGTGCGGGCTGTACCGGAGAGTTGGTGAGCGCGCAGGGATTGTTGATTACAAATCACCACTGTGGGTACAGCAACATTCAAGCGTTGAGTACCATGGAAAATAATATGCTCGACAAAGGTTTTTGGGCTTACAGCATGGATAAAGAATTGCCCTTTCCCGGATTGAGTGTTACATTTATTATCCGTATAGAAGATGTGACTTCCAAAATAGTTCCTTTTTTAAATGACACCTTGAGTGAGGCTAATCGCGATAAAATGATTTCGCAATTGACAAAACCATTGATAGAAGAAGCGGTGAAGGGCACACATTACGAAGGCTCGGTGCGGCCATTTTATTATGGTAACGAATTTTATCTTTTTGTAACCGAAACATTTAATGATGTAAGATTTGTAGGCGCACCTCCCGCATCGATGGGCAACTTTGGTGGCGAAACCGACAACTGGGTGTGGCCGCGGCACACTGCCGATTTTTCTATGTTTCGAATTTATGCCAATGCCGATAATAAACCGGCAAAGTATTCACCCGATAATGTACCTTTTAAGTCCAGGTATTTTTTCCCCATTTCAACCAAAGGAATAAAGGATGGCGACTTTACAATGGTATATGGATTTCCGGGTCGCACAGGAATATATTCCTTCAATAGCCCTGGATTTTATTGTGAATCAGGTAAACCCCACACGCGTAAATATTCGTGATAAGCGACTCGAACAAATTAACTATGGCATGCAGAGTAATGATACTACCAGATTGCAATATTCGGCAAAGGCACGTAGTCTGGCTAATGCATACAAAAAGTGGAAAGGTGAAATGATTGGAATAAATAAATCTAATGCCATGGAAGCCAAGCGGGTATACGAAAAAAAATTTTCCATTTGGGTAAAAGAAAATCCCGAGCGAATTAAAAAATACGGAATGCTGCTTAAAGATTTTGATGCATTATATGCAAAGTATAAACCATATGCAAAGGTACAGGATTATACCAATGAGGCTGCAAATGCTATTGAAGTATTGGGCCTGGCAGGTTCGTTTAATAATTTAATTATGCTTGCCGAAAATGATACAACCAGTGAAGCGACATGGCTTGCAGCCTGTAAAGCGCGTGCCGAAGGAGTGAAAGGATTTTTTAAAAACTACGATACGCGTGTCGACAAGAATGTGTTTATAGAAATGATGTGCCTGTATCGTGATAGCATAGCACCCGACAACTTGCCCGGCAAAGTGAAACAATGGGATAACCGAACAACTATAACTGTATACGCAGATAGATTATTTAAGAAATCAGCTTTTGCATCGCAGCAAAAATTACTTGACTTGCTTGTCACAGGAAATAAAAAGAAAATTGTAAAGCTCCGAAACGATGAGGCTTTTGCTTTGTTTGCTGAGATTAACAATAATTATGTTGCATACAATCGAGAAATTGCAGCACTACAGGTGGAGATAAATAAAACAATGCGTACGTATATGAAAGCATTGCGGGAATATGATGTGAACAAAATGTTTTACCCTGATGCAAATTCTACTTTGAGAATTACCTATGGAAATGTAAAACCCTACAATCCACGAAATGGAGTAATATATTTGAGTTCAACAACAGCAGCCGGCATTCGCGAAAAATATAATCCGGCCGATGAAGACTACGCAACTCCGACAAAATTAATTTCACTCATTGATAGTAAGGACTATGGAACATATGCCGAAAATGGTGAACTACCCGTTGCGTTTATTGCTACCAACCATACAACAGGCGGCAACAGCGGAAGTCCTGTACTCAATGCCAATGGCGAACTTATAGGTACAAATTACGATAGAGAGTGGGAAGGCATTATGAGTGATATGCATTATGATGTAAACCTATGCCGAAACATTTCGCTCGATGTGCGTTATACTTTGTTTATAATAGATAAGTTTGCAAGGTGCTACCAATTTAATTAAAGAAATGAAATTGGTGGAGTAGATTTTTATTAGCACTAAAATTTTCAGGCTGATAAAAATTTATTTCGATAAAATTCAAACCCGCAAGGTTTCAAAAACCTTGCGGGTTTTGTGTGAGTATAAAGATGTTTCGTGGGGAATATTCTACAATTTTATTCCCTTAGGAAAAACAGATTTATACACTTCGCTAAAAAATATTTTTACTCCAATCGAAAAAGTAAAGTTGCTCATGCGGGTGTCTACCTCAGGATTATTTTTCAGCATAATGCGGTAACCGGCACCAAACCCTATCCCTATCCATTTTACAAGTTTGTAATGTCCGTTTATTCCGGGCTCAATAAGAATAATGCCTTTATCGAAAGCCCTCTGCCGGCCGCGATGCAAAATATTCGAAATACGATTTGCCGAAACCTATTTCAACAGGCACACTTATTTGCCACGGATCGTCTTTATACAAAACATATTCAACTCCCGGAGCAAAATATAAAACCTGAAGATTTGCCCGTACTGTTGTATCGGTGCCAAATGCAGATGTCACAGTTTTGTTTCTACAATGTCAGCAATAAGTTTGTAACGGGCGAAAGTAAATTTTACAGTGTTGTCGAAATCCAAACCGGCTTTTATTCCATTCAAATCGGCTGTGGCATCTTGCACAAAGGAATTTCGTTTTTCGAAAGTGAAAATAAGTGTTGGTTTACTTTTATAAAATTGTGCCTGTAAATTGATATTAATAAGGAACATCATACACCACAAATACATTATTGCCTTGCATAATGTTTTATGTGTTTTGATAAAGGATAAACCGGAAAATAAATCAGCTAACAGCGGCATCTAAAAATTGCTTAAAGGGCATCATCGCTTTGTGTGCTGCACTAATAGTTTTTATTAATCCTTTTTCGTAAAGTTCGCTTTCATTCAATTGATGGCTAACTACAAACGAAGTATGTTTTAACAACTCAACTTCGGGATGAGTTTTATCATAACCTTAGGAGGATTTACAAGTTTCATTCCTTCTAATTGCCCCCATGTTTTTTTAAAAGCCGTATTAGAAATTATCTTTTTGAAAGCTGCAGCGTTATAATCAATTTCCTGTCTTATTTTTTTTAACTCCGGTGCTTCGGGCATATAAATTCCTCCGGCAATAAATGATTTTTCGGGCTCGATATGAAAATAGAACCCTGCCGTTTTCGCGTTCTTCCCATTGGAGTTGAGCCATGCGCCCATATTGGTTTTGTAAGGGTCTTTATTTTTCGAAAACCGCACATCGCGATAAATCCTGAACATGCATTTTTTTGCATCTGTTCCTTTTAAGGACGGATCGTTTTTCGAAAACTCTTCTATTATTTTTTGTACAAATTGTGTTACATCCTCTTTTGCTGCTTCGTATAAATGTTTGTTTTTATCGAACCATTCACGATTATTATTTTTCTTCAATTTTTTTAAAAAATCGATGGTGCTTTTTTGTATCATCACTTTTATAATTAGGTTTCAAAATTATTAATACAATTTGAACATCACTTATATTGTGAATAAATTTTCTTGATCAAAAGCGATGCAGGCTTGTTTTGTGGTGTGTAGTCGTTATTGTTTATTCCTCCAGCTTTCGAGTCTTCGTACCACTTCCACAAAAACCCGCCTGCTATCCATTCTTGTTTCCAGCACATTTCAAATAAAACCGCATATGCATTTAATTGTGCCTGGCAATTTGCATTTCCATCGTATGAATAATCGTCCTGTAACAACCACTGTTTACCGGCACATTTATCAATACTCCTATAGCCAAATTCGGTAAAAAGAACATCCTTGCCTTTATTTTGTGAATAAAGTTTTAGTGCATTTATATGTGGCAACCAACCTTTCGCTAATGACCCGAATGAGGGTGTTGATTCGTCAGTCAATGGGAAGTAGGCATCCACACCAATATAATCCAATGCATCCCAAAAAGGAATTTCCTGATAGTCGTCCCAATTGGCAGCATAAGTGATTTTACCTTTGTATGTTTTTCTTAAATCGAAAATAAGTTGCCGCCAAAATGTTTCGCGCTTTAATGCAGCATTCTTAAATTCTGTTCCAATGCAGAATATTTCCACATTGTTTTTAATTGCAACATGAGCAAATGCCATTATAAATTTTCGATAATTAGCTTCCCACTTCAACCAGGTTGCTTCGTCTTTGAGGTCGTACAGTGCAGGCCATCCATGCTCATCGGTCCAAATGTGAGGCTTCAATAATATTTTTAAGTTAGATTTACGCGCCAGCTTTATACATTGCTCGGTGCCTTGGGTTGTTTCGCCCCACCATTGATGGTTGGTGTTGAAAAATACCATGGGCTTTCCCATTTTGCTAAAACCATAAGGATTTAAAGCAACATAATTTGCATTTACTTCATTTACAGTTGATATTTTATTTTTATCCAACTCACTTACTGGAGCAACAAAGCTGACACCATTTATTTTTTGGCTAAATGCAAAATGCAAAGAAAGCACAACGTATATGGTTGCGGTTAGAAATATTTTTATCTGGCAATTCATCATTTTATTTTTTGCAAAAGTGAAGGATTGTTAAGAACGTCTTCCCATAAATCAATATCGTTCAAGGCAGGCAGGGTGGCTGCATGATCAACTTTTGCAATAGTTTGATCGTACACTTTGTTTGTACTCCAGTTTATGTTTTGGAACAATGCAGGTAAAAGTATTTTCATTCCTAACAGGTAGTAGCCACCATCATTGGCCGGGCCAATTACAAAATTGTTTTTGTCGAGTTTTACAAAGGCTTCATCAATCATCGATGAAGTTAATTCATAACAATCGCTGCCAATGATTATGCAATTTGAGTTTGGAAATAGGTTGAAAACAGTTTCAAAAGCAAACCTCATTCTTTCGCCAAGATTTGAGCCTTGTTGTTTATGTATTGTATTGAAAGTCCAGTTAATAAAAAAGAATTCGCCCTCCACAAATAAAGTATATGGCAGTTTGCTTTTTCTTCGATTATCTGTTTCATTTTCTAGTAGGTTAATATAAACTTCAAGAGCAATCTCATTGCCTTTAGAATGAGCAATTCGTGTTTTTACTTTACCCCCAATGGGCTGCTTTACAAAAACAATAAGATGATTATCGCTCATTGACTGTTATATATTAGCAATGATATTTTTGAATAGTAATGTAAGATTCGGTTCGGCTTTCATAGCAACGTTAATTATATCTTCAATATTTACAGCATGCAAATTGTCCGGGTCGCATTCATCGGTAAGTACCGATACCACGGCACATGGAATGCCTGCATGATTGCAAACTATTACTTCGGGTATGGTGGACATGCCTACTGCATCGGCACCTATTGTGCGTAAAAAGCGATATTCGGCACGGGTTTCCAGATTAGGCCCTGTAACCCCGGCATATATTCCTTCTACTAAAGAAATATTGTTTTGCGTTGCTATTTTTTTTATACTGCTTGAAATATATTTAGAATATGGACAACTCATATCGGGAAAACGTGTTCCTAAGGCATCGTCATTTTTTCCAATGAGTGGATTGTGAGGGAATAAATTTATGTGATCGGTAAGTAACATGAGTTGGCCTTTTTTAAAATTGGGATTGATGGCTCCGGCAGCGTTTGATAGTAACATATACTGTATACCAAGCTGCGCCATAACCCTGATGGGGAAAGTAATTTGTTGCATGGTATATCCTTCGTAAAAGTGGAATCGTCCCTGCATGGCAATCACTTTTTTATCAGCTAAGTGACCATAAATTAATTTGCCGGTATGAGATTCAACAGTTGAAGTTACAAAGTGCGGAATAGTATCGTATTGTATTTCGCAAATAACATCAATTTCTTTTGCCAGTCCCGAAAGCCCAGTTCCAAGGACTATTCCGGCATGGCAACTTTTTACTCCTTGTTTTTTTATATAATCTACTGCCTCCTGTATCTGTTCTTTCATCCGTACATTATTTTATCTTAGGGTTTGTAGTATTTGCAGTTGTTATTTTATTATTTGACCCACGAAATTTTACACAATACACCTTTATTGTTTTTTGGACCCGGTCCATGTTGTCCCAAAATATATAACTCACCTTTTTCATCCTCACCAAAGCTGTTAAGCGCAAAACCTATGTCATTGGTATTTTCATTTTCGATATACAAATCAGAATTTACCCATTCGTTTTCTTTTTTACTCAGCACAAACAGGCTTCCATTGAAATCGCCATAAATATAATGACCCACAGTAGGAGTATAACTACCTCTATATACGTACCCACCGCAAACACTTATACCCACCGAGTGCGGATATTCGTCAATGGGATACTCAAGACCCACCCTGTCACATTTATCTGTATTGTAGCAATGACTGCCTTCGGTAATGCGCCAGCCATAGTTTTTGCCTTTTTCTATTATATCAACTTCCTCATATTTATTTTGCCCTACATCGCCACAAAAGAGTTGCCCTGTTTTTTTATCGAACGAAAATCGCCACGGATTGCGCAGGCCATATGCATAAATTTCGGGCTTCGCTTTCTTGTTTACAAATGGATTTGTAGGAGGGATGGAATAAGGAATGCTTTTGTCAATATCGATGCATAGTATTTTTCCTAAAAGTGTATTAAGGTTTTGACCGTTGCCTCTTTCGCCATGCTGATCGCCACCACCGCCACCATCGCCCGAACCGATGTATAAATAACCATCTTTGCCAAATGCCAGCATTCCTCCATTATGATTGCTTTCGGGTTGTTCTATTTCCATTATTATTCTTTCGTTTATGTCTGCAAGGTTTTTGTTTTCTTTCGATACTTTGTATTCTGCCACTATACTTTTGTGGTTACTGTCATTAATTTTACTTGGAGCGCTGTAGTAAACAAAAAATCGCCCGTTTAACTTGTATTGAGGATGAAATGCAATTCCAAGCAATCCTTTTTCACTGTATGCAAAATTTAGATTGTCAATTTTTTTCGAAATATCGAGAAATGGCAATGGCAGTAATTTGCCATTTTCTAAAATTCGTATGATGCCTTGTTGCTCGCAAATAAAAATTCTATTTGAGCCATCGCCCGCCACACCCATAGCCACAGGCGATTTCAGCCCTTTTACTATTTCTGTTAAAATTATCTTTTGCGGAAATATGTCTCCGGATTTCGTTTTGTTAATCAAAGTTTCTCCGGCATAATCTCCACTATTATTAGAACTGCACATTGTTAATAAAAAGCAGGGACACACAATCAACAACAATAGAAAATAAGTGTAATTTTTCACTCTCATATTTTTTGAACAAATAAAACCAATTATTAATGCAAATTGACACATTATTCAAGAGATTATATTTCGATGGTAAAACTTTAACGAAAAAATATTTTTAGCACACCGAGTTAACAAATCATCAATAAATTGTTTGATACTGATATAGCACAATTATTTTTTCGAACACCATAAACAAAAATTAAAAATATTCGATACACAACAATGGAACACGTAATAGACGGAATTAAGATAACAATAGCCGAAAGTGAAAACACAAAAAAGTATGCGCATTTATTTACTTACGAAAGCCTGGCACTATTATCGGCTTTGCATGAAGAGATGAATCATGAACGCAATCGTTTGTTGAACGATCGCTTCTTTCTTTATCGCCAGTTAGAAACAGGTCATGTATCTAAACTTGTTGACTTGAACAATGAGGTAAAACAAAATTGGAAAATTGCCAATACCAATTCAGCATTGATGCGTAAGGTAGATATATGTTGTGCAGCAGATAACGATATTTTATTGAAGCGACTTTTACAACATCCTGTACATGCAAGTGATGGGTTGAATATTGTGGTAGATTTCGAAGACTCAATGAAACATCATTGGGATAACCTTCTAAACGGAATGAGCAATATTCAAACAATTCTTTCGCCAGCCTATAGTGGTGTGCAAGTTTTGCCGGGCCTTAGTTTTAGAATACGCAGTCTTGCCGACTCTGAAGAAAAAGTACTTATAAATAATGAGCCTGTTTGTGCAGGGTTGTTCGATTTAGTGATGAGTTTTTGTTTGGCAACCGAAATTTTTAATAAGGCCTCAATTACTTATTACATTCCGCAATGCGAGCATTATATGGAAGCGCGTTGGTGGAACGAAATATTGTTGTTGCTCGAAAATTTTGCGGGACTTCCTGAAAATTATTTCAAAACACTTTTTATTATTGAAACATTACCGGCTGCTTATCAGGTAGAAGCAATATTGCACGAAACCCTCACCCGCACCTTGGGTATGTGTGCCGGTTACCGCGATAAAATTACCAGCGACTTACGTATAGTAACCAAGAAAGTAGATTTTGTTTTACCCGAGCGCATACATCTCGATATGCAGAATCCATACATTGCCGACTTTGCACAACATGTTATTGCAGTGTGTCATAAGCATGGAGCACTCGCTTTGGGCGGGCTCACTCTCAATGCATCGGGTAAGATTGATGATGTTGTAGATGCAAAAGTTTTGAAAAATAATGATGACATTAAAACACAACAGCAATTAGGATTCGATGGCTGTTGGGTGTCGCATCCTGATCATATTGCATTTGCAATGGAAATATTTAATACTTTAAATCAGTTACAAATTATTCCCGATGGTTTTTACGATACTCCCGATATGTTGAACGTTGCCATGCAGCCGGTAACTATGGAAGGTTTGCGCGATAACATTCGCACTGCTATCACATTTTTACAGGCATACAAAGAAGGTTATGCAAGTATCATTCTCGACAATCGATTAGAAGATGTTTCGACCTTCGAACTTATAAAAACACAGGTGGTGCAATGGTACCAGAAAGGTGTGGTGCTTGACGGTGGCGAAAAAATAAATAACCGGCTTATCACAGATATTATTCTTGAAGAGTCGGATAAATTAGTAGAAGTGCTGCGTACCGAATTTGAAGGAAACCCAACCGGAGAACTTGGCGCCATTTTTAATACCTATAAAAAAGCTGCATTAGATTTCGAACAGATGATAGTAAATTCGGTTAGCAGCGATTTGTTGTACGAAAAAATAAAGTGCTTTATTCGTAAAAAAATATTGACGAAAATTTATTTCCTTTTTTCTAAATGCTAAAACCGAAAATAATTCTTCGTTCAAATCTCAATTTTGCGGGAATGGCGTTGTGGCCATTTATTTTTCTTCATCGCGACCATGCCGAAAATAAAACCTTGCTCAATCACGAGTTGATACACATACGCCAACAATTGGAATTGCTCATTGTGCCATTTTTTTTAATTTATATTTTGCACTATAGTATAAATTTATTGTTGTATCGCAATCACCATAAAGCATACCGCAACATTTGTTTCGAGCGTGAGGCTTATGCAAACGAGGCCGATATGAATTATATTGCTAATCGGAATTGGTTTGGCTTTATAATTTATTTGAAAAAATAATTGAGCACCCACAAAAAAAAGTTGCCATGAAACCAAATCAACTAATAACATATTAATGCGAATCAAGTTTTAAAAAAATACAATGATGCAAAGGTACATCAATCAACTATTAGAAGATATTATTAAAGCCGAAAGGGAAACACAAAATACATTGGCAGAAAATTTAGTGGATCACGCAGATTCGCTAGACATAGATTCGCTAGAATCGGATGCGATGGATGAGGATTTTGAAGATTTAGAACGTTGGATGGAAAGTGACCCTGCTCAAACATTCAGTCATTTTTGTGGATTGCAAAAGGAGCAATTTCCCCCTGCCGAACGGCTTACGGAAATTCAAATGCAACAAATTATAAATGCGTTTTATCATTTGTTGCATACTTGAATTTGGGAGCATCCATACCAGAAAAATTTCCAATTAACAGGCACTATACATTACTCACAAGCATGCTTGACGAAAAAACAACGATAGTAAATAGTGGTTTTATAACGTTTGATTTTTGCAGTGGCAATCCGGAAGGCTGCCGCTTCGAAGAGTATTGCGAGTGTTTAAAATATTGGAAAGAAGAAGGGGTTTAGGATGTAACGGTGACTGTATGCGTTTTTATAGAAATAATAATACATTAATTCATTTATCAGTTTTTGAACAAATTCAGAATGCTATTGAAGTAATAGTTGAATCAAAAATGCAAGGAAATGTCAACACCTTTTCCACTTTTGATATTGAAAAATCCATATTGGAGTATTACATTTGTTCAAGCAATAAAAAATTGGCTAATTTGTTTTTTATTGGTGTTTTTTACTTTGTCACTTTTGCGCATGTTAACCAACACAATAACAAAACGCCTAAACTGCAATCTTAGTTCAAAGTGTAACGTTATGATTTAACGAATCTTCTTAATTATTTTATAGTTGACTTGCAAAATTTACACACTATATAATTAAACACAGAAGAATTTATGAAAGGAATATTTCTTTACGAAGTGCGATGCGGTAAGCGTTTCTGCAATCGAGGGAAGTTATTGAAAGATTGAAACGTCACATTTTTGTGAACACAGCAAAACTTCGTTGGGTGCGAAGCACCAACCATGAAGCCTATATTTCACTCACTCTTTGGTGGTGCTTGTAGTGTGTAACTCGAATTGTTCGCAAGACTGTTGTTGAAATTTTATGCTTTGGCGTTTGCTCTTAGTTTGGATGGAGAGTTGTAACGGTGACAGTATACGTTTGTAATTATGGCCATCAGAAATTTACAGATAAAATTCAAATTTTCATATCTGCAAAACGGCATTACATTATTACATGCAATTGTGTTGTGTATTACCTGTAAGCTGTTTATTATTTTAAATTTGTTGGGCAAAGTAGCGCTATGTTATTTTTTTTAAGGCAGTTTTTTTCCAAAACCAATAAAGAAAAAGTGATAGCATTGAGAGAATTGCCAGCAACCAGGTAATTATCGGATTACCATATAAAGGTTCGGCATTACCTACTACAACTGAACCTGCCCAAAAAAATGGAATTTGACCAATGGCCGTTGACGACTCTTCCATATATTTTAGTTTGGCAAGTCGCAGTGCATCATCTTTTGATTCACCATTTTTTAAATGCATATAAAAATATTTTGCAATGATGGCCGAGGCGCGATCAGAAACTTCCCATAGCGTAATGACCTGGCCTTTGGCACCTGCATAAGTAAAAGCGCGCGACACACTCATTACCCCTTCACTAGCTGCAAGTGTTCCCTTGCCGCTAAAACAAGCGGAGAGATAAATAAATTGTGCGCTTGTGCGCAAACCGTAAATTGCAGCAAGCGACAAGTTATTGTCGCGCTTATCGGTTGCATCTTTTTTTGAAAATATCAAGCCTGAACTTCCCGGATTTTCTTCGTTAAAGGAGCCATGTACAGCTATGTGTAAAATTTCTACTTTCTGTAAATTATTTTCTAATTGCTCACGGGTTGCTTTTTCGTTTAAATATAAATTGCCACTATTTAGTTGTTGCACATTTAATACTTCTTCTTCAATAAATGGTAAACTTGGATAAATGGAGTCGCCATATAATTGTTGGTTACTCTTATAGCAATGCCAAAAATTGCACAGGTTTTATTTCCAAACCACTGCTTCAACGGAGCTTTTTCGAGCAGCAAGCGATTGCTAAACAAAAAACTATGACTGTATTTTTTTATCAGGTACGGTACATCCAATGAATTACTTTCATTTGCGTTGGTCATCAAAGCATCAAACGGAATACTTCCTATGATGCCATCGGGCACAATCTTTAAATTGCTTACATCATCTATTGCAGCAAAGTAATTCAATGGTTGCTCCAGCAATAATTGATAAACGCTGTAAGCATTTTCAAAAGTGGCTGTTGTGGAAAAATTGGCGCCACCTTCTACATGTTGTATAAAATTAGTTATTGCTGTGAGTGTTGAATCATTGCTGGCTATGATCCAATTTTGATATTGTTTTTTAGAAACCCCGAAAACAAAAATCTGCTGGCTACCTAAAAAATATTCCACAAGAATGCTTCCCGGTTTTAGTACTTGCTGAATATCGTCAATCGAAGCTTTTTGTTCAGGTACTGTGAGCCAATAAAAATATCGTGGAAAATCTTTTTCAAGTCTATCGTCAAACTCCTCCATGCGGTGTTTTACAGATTCAAGCGTCTTTAAAGTTTCATTGTAAGTCGGGTCAGATTTATCGGAAATTGAAAGTAGCGTTTGTGTCGCAGCACCTAACTGTAAGCTAAGTTGCCTTTCTTGTTTCAACAGCGAATCAGGAATGCCAGCATTAACTTGTACAGCTTGTTTGTGTAATTTATCTCTTATGGCAGTGGCTTTGCTTTTTTCACAAAAAACAAGTGCGTCTTCAAAGTATTTTTTATTTTGTGTAAATTGGTATAGCCACAAGGCATTTTTTATGGCATGCTCATAAGTGTTACGTATTTTCCGTGTAAACTCAATTTTCGATTCCTGATGTCGGTATTGCAATCGTGAAAGTTGAATTATTGAATCGGCTTGCTGAAACAAATTATGAGCATTTTCAGCCAGCTGCAAATCTTGTTTGCCTTGATATGAGCATAGTATTGCCTTATTTGATAACGGTTCTAAAGCTCTTTCGCTGCGTGGCGATTTCAGCGCAGCAATAAGTGCATCGTCAAATAATGCCATTGCCAAATTATTCATTTCTTTTTGTTGGTTCGCGTTTTGTTTCGCCTCTTGCACATATATATTTCCTAAAGCAAGTTGCGATTCAATGACATCGGAATGCCACGCGGGCAACTTTTGTTTTCGAAATTTAAGACTTATTTGTGCAAAATGTTTCGCTTTTTCAAATTGATTTTCTGCTGAGGCTACTTTTGCCACTTCAATATAATGCCGTCCAAGTTCTATGGTGTCGCTATTTGCATTATGGATTTCAAACGAAAGATTTAAATAAATCACTGCCGAATCTAAACTGTTCAGTTTGGCATAAGCCATGCCCATATTGTGAAATGACAATGCTTTAAAGTAGGTCTCCTTGTTCAAATTAAAAATTTGAATTGCACGATGGTAATAAGTTATTGCTTTTGCAGGTTGATTTAAAAGATCAGTGGTGGCACCTAACATATTAAGTGCTACGCCATGATTAAAAGCATTGGTGTTTACACTTTCGTATTGATTGGATGCAATGGTTAGTTTTTCTAAGCACCGAGTATAGTCTTCAATAACAAATGCCAACTGTGCATCAGCGAGATACAAATCTGCTTTAGTTTCATCGTAGGTATGTTCGGTTTTTTCAATCAGCGAAAGCTGACGTTCAATTAATTGTTCAGCAGTATCATAATGAAATAACTGCAAATGCGATTGTGTAAGTCCGTTTAAGGTGTTTATTAACGGCTCTAAATATTTACCCTGATTTTTTTCTCTTAGCTGAAGCGCTTTGTTAAACCAATCTATTGCATCGTTATAAGAATTATTAATGTAGTAAAGCACTCCGGCTTTATGATATAAGTTACCAATCGAACTGTCATGAGGAGATAAGCAAGTATTATAATTATTTGCCGCATCGGTAATTAATGCGATGCCGCGATAATCGCCTAATGCCATGGCGGTATCAATAATCTTTTCAATTTCAGCGCGGCATGATGCTGCTGTAGCAGAATCTGCTTTGGTTAAAGGAAGATTTTTTTGACCGGTTTCATTGTCGGCAAACACGATTAACAAAAATAAAACAGCGAAAATAGTTACCTTTAAAAACTTGACCATGCTTCAATAAATTGGCGCAAGTTAAGTCAATTTTCAGGTACTATTTATAAGCAAAATTCAACTATTTCATCAGTTGCTATTACTGTTTAGAAAAGGATTTAGAAACTCCATCAAATCTTAAAAAATACAATCCGGTTGATAAGTTTTTTATATCAATGGTGGTTGTTTTTATTCCATCATTAATACCGTGAACCATCATAAGTTTTCCTTGAGAGTTATAGATGTAAATTCGCTCTTCACTTGTGGCGCCTTCCCAATTTAAATGAATAAAACCACCTGCAGGATTCGGATATAGATTCATAGAAATTGGTAATTCCAAAATGTTTGAATTATCATTTTCCAAGCGAGCAATTGCAGGCGATTTCCATGGTGAGTTTACATTATTACAGCAACGGTTCCTTATTTGCCATAGTGGTGAGCAAAGTGCCGGAAGAGTGAGTGAGTATGAATTTACGGAAGTGTCATTAATTGTAACAGTATTCCATGATGATGATGAATTGCAACGCCATCTCAATTGCGTTCTGTTAATTTTGCAGGGGCCTTTTGCCCAGCTAAAAGTGGTCTTTAGGTTTTGAGAATTATATGTTGCAGAGAGTGCAACAGGAGCAAAGCAGGAAGTAGATATCAATGCTGATGCAGAGGCAGTACAACCCCGGCTATCAGAAACAGAAACCGAATAAGCTACACTGCCACTGTTTAGTGATACCGTAACATCTGCTGTGGTCGCATCACCGGGTGACCATAAATAATTTAACGGACCAATACCACCTTGTGCAGTAGCTGTTAATGTTGTTGGTGTGCAAGGACAAATAACAGTGTCGCTAAGTGGTGCTACTTCTACATGTAAACTGGCTAACGTTATTTGCGTAACACTGCTGCATCCGTTAGGAGTTGTAGTAGTAACTGAATAGGTATTCGTAATGTCAGGACAAACATTAATAGAAGTAGTTTTTAATCCGGTATTCCATAAATAATTTGCACCTGCTACAGCATTACTTATTTCGAGAATGGTGCAGTCATCACTACAACTAACAGGTTGCAAAATGGTTTGCGCAAGCGGGGCTGATGCGCCAAAAACATTCAGCGTTTCGGATGCCGTGCTGCCTGCGCCATCTGTAACAGTTACGGTATAGGTACCGGCAACTGTAATGTTTCTGTTTTTGCCGGTGCTTCCATTACTCCATACAAATGAATAAGGACTTTGACCACCTGTTGCCGATGCAGTTAAAGTAGCATTGCCTCCAATACACAAAACTTTATTTGCCTTTGCAGTTACCATAAGTGGATTGGCAGACGGCAAATAGTTATCACAAAAAGTTAGCATCCGTCCTGATGAAACATAATTTACAAGATCAACTGAAGGTGTACTTCTGTTTAATAAATCATATTTTATTTTCTTCCAGTTAAATACACTATCCTTTGATGCAGCTAATGCAGCGGCCGCTGTAACGTGAGGCGCTGCCATAGAAGTACCGGTTAAATATCCGTAAGTTCCATCAAGCAATGCACTGTATATTTCAATTCCCGGTGCTGCTATGTCAACAGTTGTGGCCATAATTTGAAAATGATGCAAGCTCATTTTCGCAGGTGCCTGCTGCTACCACTATTATATTAGGATTGGGCAGTGCAGCAGGACAGTATTTCACTGCCATACCATTATTTAAAATTATTGGTAGGTCAATATTGATAGAGTCATTACCTGCTGCTGCTATAAATAGCGTCCCTTTGTAGGTTTTTCCAAAGTCCATTAGATACTCCACAATGGTGGGCTTACCGTTTGCATTAACCGGAGACAAATAAGCAAAACTCATATTTACAATTTTGATATCGAAGCGTAATGCATAATCAATTGCCTGCACCACTTGCCAAATTGAACCTACGCCCTCTTGATTATGTGTTTTCAACATCATAATTTTATTGCGTTTCATATCATTGTTTTCACTTTGTTTTAGTGCAGCTAATCCTGCAGTATGCGAACCGTGGCCGTTATCATCTAAAGGCATATTATCATTGTTATGAAAATCCCAACCCCTAACATCATCTGTAAAACCGTTTTTATCGTTATCGATATTTAAAGATTTGCCAGACACCCCTGCATTTTGAAAAGGCCGGTTTATAAAAATCGGATGATTGGGCAACCAAACTGCACGCGTTCCTGTTGGTTCGCCATCAAAACCGGTATCCATAAAAGACATATTTACAGCGGTTGTTCCAGCAATACAATCAAACAAGGAATCGTTGTAACACAATGGTGCCTGCGGAACACCCGGGTCGTCATCATTGTCATCTATATTTAACATTAATGGAGCTGAATAATTCATAGAACCGCCTTTTATGCGGGGTTTACCAATGGCATGATTCAAAATTCCTGAAACGCCTCCGTAAGCGGCAATGGTATCCAATGGAATTTGCCATAAGTGAATTCTTGTGAATGGCGTGGTTGCCAATTCTACTGCCTGCAACTCTTGCTTTAGCTCATTAATAGCAGCGGTATCTTGCTCATCATCAAACACCAATAAAATTTGAGTGCTATCTGCATACTCCAAAAAGTCAGATTGTGCTTGTAAACTTACAGGTCCAATTACTATTTGAAATAGAATGAAACTTAGTATATATATTAATCTTTTCATGATGTCTTTTGATTAAGCTTTTTATGGGCTTTTAGTAGTCCTTAATAATGAGGCAAGAAACTGATTTGCTCAACTCTTGTAAACACCAAATTACCAGAAAAGTTTCCGGTAATTTGGTGGATAAGCCAAGCTACTGCTACTGTTAACAAAATTTAGTTAGCGATTACAATTTTTTGAACAGCACTAACTTCATTTGCATACGATAAGTAAATAAAGTAAATGCCATTTTTTAATGAGGTTACATCTATTCTATTGGATTGCAACGAAAACACTTTTTCTAATATGGTTTTTCCAGTTATATCTTTAATATTTATAATTCCTGCTGAGTTGTCGGTGTTAATTTCAATAAATCCATTGTTTGCAGGATTTGGAGTAGCTGTAAACTTAATTGAACTTTGATAAACAGCGCCAAGTTTATTCGCTAAAGCAGCATTATCATTTGCCAATTTATTTGCAGGCGTTGTAAACTGAACATCTGAACCATAAGGCGAACAATTTGCTTTTACTCTCCAAACATATTGCTGACCAGGTGTTAAGCCGTTAATAGTTGCAAATGCTGTTGTAAAAGTACCTACAGTAGTGTAAGTTAATGCATCTCTAAACGGTATTCAACTAAATAATTAGCTGCAACATTAACTGCTTCCCACTCTACCATAGCTGAAGTAGCTGTTACCGAAATGGTGTTGGTGTTTGATGGTGCTGAGCAAGATGTTCCTCCACCTCCGCTATTAGAACCTACAGTAAACAATGCGATACTTGAATAAACTGAGCAGCTTGATTTTACCTTGAACTCATAAGTAGCACCTTGTTGCAATCCTGTTAAGGAAACGCTAAGGCCTTGAACCAAAGATATAGTTGTAAAAGCTCCTACGCCCTGCACTCTGTACTGCACTGTGTAACTGAATGCACCTGAACTCGCTGACCAGCTTAAATCTGCACTGGTATTTGAAGTGCTAACTGCATTTAAATTTGATGGCTGTGAGCAAGCGGTATTGTTGCCACCACCACCTGAATTGAAAACTGCTATACTTGAATAAGAAGAACAATTTGCTTTTACTCTCCAACGATAAACAGTGCTTTGATTTAAACCGGTAACGGTGTAAGAAGTACCTTGAATACCTGTTACATTAGTCCATGTAGTAGTACCGTTGGCTCTGTATTGCAAACGATAGTTGTTAGCTCCTGAACTGGCAGACCAGCTTAGCTCAACGCTTGTAGGTGTTAAATTGTTGGCATTAAGATTTGATGGCTGTGAGCATTGTGCCATTTTATTTGCAGGCGTTGAAAACTGAACATCTGAACCATAAGGCGAACAATTTGCTTTTACTCTCCAAACATATTGCTGACCAGGTGTTAAGCCGTTAATAGTTGCAAATGCTGTTGTAAAAGTACCTACAGTAGTGTAAGTTAATGCATTCTCTAAACGGTATTCAACTAAATAATTAGCTGCAACATTAACTGCTTCCCACTCTACCATAGCTGATGTAGCTGTTACCGAAATGGTATTGGTATTGGATGGTGCTGAACAAGTTGTTCCTCCGCCTCCACTGGTTGAGCCTGCTGTAAATAATGCGATACTTGAATAAACTGAGCAGCTTGATTTTACCTTGAACTCATAAGTAGCACCTTGTTGCAATCCTGTTAAGGAAACGCTAAGGCCTTGAACCAAAGATATAGTTGTGAAAGCTCCTACGCCCTGCACTCTGTACTGAACAGTGTAACTGAATGCACCGGGACTTGCTGACCAACTTAAATCTGCACTCGTATTAGAGGTAATGGTAGCATTTAAGTTAGAAGGCTGTGAGCATGCGGTATTATTGCCTCCACCACCTGAATTGAAAACTGCTATACTTGAATAGGTAGAGCAATTTGCTTTTACTCTCCAACGGTAAACAGTACTTTGATTTAAACCCGAAACAGTGTAAGATGTACCTTGAAAAGCAGTAACATTAGTCCATGTTGCAGTGCCATTAGCCCTGTATTGCAAACGATAATTATTAGCTCCCGAACTTGCAGACCAGCTCAACTCAACACTAGTAGGCGTTAAATTGTCGGCATTAAGATTTGATGGCTGAGAGCATTGTGCCGATGCAGTATTAAATACTGACAGGCATGCGATAACTGTAAATAATAGTACAGTTCGAATAGATGATGCGAAGAAATTTTTTACTTTTTTCATTTTTTTGTTTTTTAATTGATAAATTAATTTTTAATAATTTGAAATGCTTTTTAACCGGTTGTACATATAATAACTTATTTGCTTCCTGGTAAGGAACATTTGAAAAATAATTTTCTACTTTATTCATATTGCATTGACCAGCAACAAATTAAAAAGTAAATTTTTTATTTCATCGGCTTAGTCCTTACCTATAGAAGTTTCATGTATTATAAACCAAAGTGGCTTAGTAGCTAATTTCTACAGAATTTATTGATACAAAAAATATAGTTTTGTAGTTTGGCTTACCTTGTATATTGATATGAATTTTACGACAGACGAACGAAATAACACAGGACAGAATTTTGGGTTAAATGCAGTTGAGTTTGAAGCGCTGCTTAATAAACTGCAAGTTGGAGATGAATCCTTGTTTGAAATTATTTTTAAAACACATTTCGAAAAATGTAGAACGTTTTTGATAAGAAAATTAAGTGCCGATAGTGATGTAGCTTATGACATCACTTTGGAAACACTTATTAAGTTTAGAAAAAATCTCCTATTAGGTAAAATAAAATATGGAAACATGGCAGCACTGTTCACCATCGATGCACGAAATACATATTTGCGTCATAATGAAAAGGAAAACAAGTACGAGCACGTTTCCGTTGAAACGCATGGCCTTCATATACTGGATGACGATGAACCAAAGTTAGATATGGATTTAGTAAACAATCTTAAGCGTGCCCTCACAACAATTGGAAATGATTGTTTCGAATTATTAAACAGTCATTATTACCTAGGAATGCCTTTAAGAGCCATTGCAGAAAAACGGTTGCAACGGGGTGATGAAAAATTTATAAATGAAGCAGCTGTAAAATCAAAGGTTGCAGAGTGCAGAAAAAAGTTAAAACGTTTATTAAGCTGATTATAAAAAAAGAAAAAAATGGAAAATCAATTCCCGGATGACAAGCGCGAAGAGCGCCACCTTTATAAAGCATTAGAATTATTAGAAACCGAAAAGGTTGAGGCTATGTTGCAAAAAAATGGTATTCATCGCCACACAAAAGTTATTAAGCATGATTTTAAAATGCAATCAACCAAATGGTGGATGGCTGCAGCAGTTTTGTTAATTGCAACTGCATCATTTTTTATTTATGTAAATATACTTCAGCCCAATCCACAACAACTTGCCGATAATTCTTTATGCACAGTTGTTGACGATTACAACTTTTCTTACCGGAGTTCATCCACCGATCAAAATTTGGCAGAATTTCAAAAAGCGTTTAACACCTCGCAATGGGCAGTTGCCGAAAATAATTTAGATGCTGCCCTTACTGCAACCGCTGTAACCGATACCAATGCCTTAATGAATATTTATTTTTATAAAGGCGTTGTTGAATTGAAACAAAATAATTTCAACGATGCAATAATAAATTTTACTCCGGTCGCAAACTTTACCAACGGTGCTTTACAAAAAGATGCAGTTTGGTTAAGAGCCTTGGCGCATATTAAAAATAAAAATTTTGATGCAGCTAAAGTTGATTTGATATCGACATCGCAATTCAAAAGTTGGAAAAAAGCGGAAGAGGCTGCTAAAATTTTAAAGGCTATAGGCCAAAATAGCTGATGGAAATATTATTGCATTAGTTGTTTACAAAAAGTGTAACAACTAGTAATAATAATTGACCCATTTATCTATATACTGAAGCAACTTGGGATTTGGAAAATATTTTACTTGAAGTTGTTCGGCATTAAATGGGTAAGCAATTTTTTTTCAACAAACTGGCAATTTCTGGTATACCTTCAAGAATCCGAAAAGCTGTAAGTTGTATTTAATCTTCTAATTTGAATTTTTCTTTGTGAATTTTTCTTGCAACAATAACCATATACGTTGCGAGACATTTTTTGCTGTTAAAAGTTATAAAGTAATTTGACGCTATTTACATATTGAATTTCAATTTCGCGAAATAGAGCATGCACACTAAGGCATCTATAATGCGCAATACTTTTTCCGAATCAATGTTGCAAACTATACCGCAGCAATTTTTGTTTTGGAAAAACGTTCAGTTGAAGTTGTTCGGTTTCTTCCTCAATTGCACCACATTATTTCAAAAGAAGTATAATAATACTCACAGCAAACTTGTGCCAACTTCAGGCACAAAACCAATCTATTTCAAATAAGTATTCAACCACTCGAAAAATTGACGTTGCCAAAGTATAGCATTTTGTGGTTTCGATACCCAATGTCCTTCGTCAGGAAAATATAAAAACCGTGATGGAATGTTGCGCAATTGTGCCGCACTAAATGCCTCCATACCTTGTGCTAATGGAACACGAAAATCTTTTTCATTATGAATAACCATAATTGGTGTATCCCAATTTTGTAAGTATCGCATTGGGTTATAAACGGTGTATGATTTTGGTTGTGGTTTCTGCCAGTAAGGCCCTTGGTAATCGTTATCGGTAAACCATACTTCTTCGGTTTGGCCGTACATGCTTTCGGTATTATAAATTCCACAATGCGCAATAAATGCTTTAAAGCGTTGCTTGTGTATACCTGCCAAATAGTATACACTATAACCTCCATAACTTGCGCCCACGCATCCCAATTTATTTTTATCTACGTAAGATTCTTTGCTCACATCATCCATTGCACTAAGTAAATCCTGTATAGGAAGTCCGCCATGTTCGCCTACAATAGCATCGTTCCACTCTTCGCCAAACGAAGGCAGGCCACGCCTGTTAGGAGCAACCACAATATAACCTTGCGCTGCCATCATTTGAAAATTCCAACGATAGCTATAAAATTGACTCACCGTACTTTGCGGCCCACCCTGACAATATAATAGCGCAGGATATTTTTTTGTGCTATCGAAATCGGGAGGATAAATAACCCACACAAGCATGTCTTTACCATCAATAGTTTTTACAGTTCGCTCTTTGGTTGCTCCTACTTTTATTCCGGCAAGCATATCGGTATTAATATTAGAAATCTGATTGGGAATGCCTGTTGTTAAATCAAGTTTAAAAATTTCGGTAGGAAGCGAATGGCTGCACATGCTGAATATACATGTCGGATTTTTTGCATCACCGGAAATAGAAAAATCCTGAATATCGCCACGCACATTGGTAATTTTGCGCATGGTTTTTTTTGCTTTAATATTTAAATCGAACTCCAGCAATTGGTATGTGGCACGCATACCGGCTAAGAAATAAATTTTGTTCGACTGCGCATTGAAATCAGCCTTGGTAACACTGTAATCGAAATTTGTGAGTAGCTCTTTTTTTTGTTTCGATGCCAAGTCAATAATCATAAGGCGGTTGCGGTCGGCTTCGTAACCGGCTTTTTCCATACTTAACCAAATCATGTTTTTGCCATCGAGCGAGAATCTTGGATCCATATCGTAACCGGGCATGCCATCGGTATAATTTTCTGTTTTTGCTGTTGCAATATCATACACATAAATATCGCTGTTGGTGCTTTTTGCATAATCGGTACCATGCAGTTTGCGCGATGCATAAGCTATTTTTGTTCCATCGTTGTTAAAAGAAATTTGTTCCTCGCCACCATCGGGTTTTATGGGTGTATCCCATCTTTCGCCCGGCATCACATCGGTACCTTCGCCTATGGTTTTACCATCGGCATATTTTAAAACAAATAAATGCGAATAAGTATAATCATGCCACACATTCCAATGCCGATACATAAGATTATCGATGATGCGGGCATCTTTAGCTTTTGGTAAGTCGGGATAAATTTCTGCAGGGTTTTTATCGAGTTTTACATCGGCTGTGTACCAAATAAAATTCATAGCCGGTGAATAACCAAAATTAGTAACACCTCCTTTGATACCTGTAACAGGCATTTTGCCGGTACCATCAATATTCATTTCCCACATTTGTGCATCGCCACCGGCATCGTCAAGGTAGGCGATTTTTTTTCCATCGCTGCGAAATTTTGCTCCTGTTTCGTTACTCACACCATTAGCAATTGCCATTACATTTTGGCCATTGGCATCCATGCGGTAAATGTCGCTGTTGCCTTTGTTGTCGGCAATGTTCATGGTGCGTACGTTATAAATAATGTATTTTCCATCGGGCGAAATGCGTGGTTCGCTGCCACGTTTTAGCGACATAAGTTTTTCGGCAGTGAGCAGTTCTTTCATTCTGTCGACAGGCCGTTCACCTGTTTTTACGTTAGCATTTCTCATCATTTGTTCTGGTCTGCCATTTTGGGCGTTCAATACATTTATTGTTAAAAAAATAATTGCTACGGCTTTGTGTAGTCTCATATTGTTATTTGTTTTGGAGGTTTACGAAGTTATTAATTCAAATGCCAAAAGTGGTAAAAATAAATTTACAATTTGCATTAATCAATAACATAGAAATGTAATTTAGCGAAAAATTAATTTAAACGATGAGAAAGATATTTTTGTGTGCTTTGCTTTTTTCAATTGTTGTCAATGTTTTTGGCCAGCCAACTGTCAACGTTGATTCGCAACTGAAAAAATTGGCCGACAGGCATGTTGCATATAATAAAGCCAAGAAAAGTTCACCGGGATACCGTGTGCAAATTCACTTTGGTAATGCCAGGCAAAAAGCACAGGACATAAAAACTGAATGCGAAAGTATGTTTCCCAATATTCCGGCCTACTTAACTTATCAGGCACCAAATTTTAAAGTGCGCATTGGTGATTGTAAAACACGGTGGGAGGCAGCAAAAATTCTTGAAGAGGTTAAAAACAATTTTGATGTTGCTTTCATTGTGAAAGATGAAATTGCCTTACCTAAGTTGTAGTTTTTAGTGAAATATTTTATACAAACAGTTTAAAAATAAATTATGGTCCTCAAAGTGCTTTGAAATACTATTGGCGTTTTATTTTTATTGCAGCAAATATTTTTCGTTGCACTGAATGCGCAAAATTTTGAAATGCGTTTATTACTCAACATAAACAAAAACGACAATAAAATTTTACCAATGTGATGAAAGGCTTTTCGATAAGTATGATGCCAATTTCACTTGCAACACCGGTTGCAATTTTTTATGATGAGCACAAAAGCAAATCGAAGCCCGATACATGGAATGCGGTTGGTGCAATTGTTAGTACAGGAATCATAACCCAAATAATTAAATCAACCGTAAAGCGCCCTCGACCATTCCAAACATATCCAACAATTATCAAGCGCTCCCATGCTGGAGGATACTCGTTTCCATCGGGTCACACTTCTTTATCTTTTTGCGCTGCCACAACATTGGCATTGCATTATAAAAAATGGGAAGTAGCAGTTCCAGCATTTGCATGGGCTGCAACGGTTGCGTATTCGCGTATGCAGCTTGGTGTGCACTATCCAAGCGATGTGCTTGCAGGCATGGCCATTGGCATACTCGCCCCTGTTGCAGTGTGGAAAATTTCGGAAAGGGTGAGAAGGAAGTAAAGCCACCTAATCATTCAGAACAAAACTTATTTCTACTTTAGATAAGTTATTTCAAAACGAAAATTTTGTTCAAATAATAAGGTAATGCTAAATGACCGTTGTGGGCAAAATTTATTTGCACAAAAAAAGTTTTCCTTTTTACCAAAGTGTTGGTATGGCACGGCTAAATAAATATTTCAAAACGAAATCGGATTAAATCAAAAACGAAGATTTGCGAATGAAAACAAAGGAAGTATAGTACTATGCAGAGATTGCTTCGCAGTTCGGGAATCCCTTCGACTGCGCTCAGGGTGACAACACTCACTGTGACAATTCGCAATGACGAACTAAGAACTAAAAACAATAAACTCAAAACTAAATTCCTAAACTAAAAACCGAATTTACTACTTATAATACCCACCACCATAACCGGCAGTAATATTTTTCTGACTTACAGCATTTAAAACAAGACCAATACCTTTCACATCTTTTTTCTCAGCTATATGATGTACTACATCAACAAAATCTTTTTTCGAATAGTTTGCTTTGAGTACGTACAGAGTAAGGTCGGCAAATTTCATTAATTCCAAAGCATCGGAAATTAAACCTACCGGTGCAGTATCCATTATAATGTAGTCGTAATCTTTTTTAAGTTGGTTAATCATTTCTTCTAAAGTAACATCGAGCAAAAGTTCCGAAGCATTAGGGATGCGTGGACCCGAAAGTATAACATGTAAATTTGGAACCGATGTTTCTTTAATGATACTTTTTAAATTCGCCTTGCCCACCATGTAACTGGTAACACCAATATCGTTTTGCAAATTGAAAGCATTGGCTTGTTTAGGCTTATGCAAATCGAGGTCTATTAGTATTACTTTCTTTTTCGATTTGGCTAAAATAATTCCGGTGTTTACAGCACAAAATGTTTTTCCTTCGCTCGCTACTGAAGATGTAAAAAGTGAAACTTTGCATCCGTCCTTAGGACCATAATATGCAAGGTTCGATCGTATAACACGGAAGGCTTCGCTTGCAATCGATTGTGGAAATTTATCTACAATCATATATTCTTTTTCGGCTTCTTTTGTTTTTGCAATTACGCCCAAAATAGGAAGATGCGTTATTTCGCTCAGGTCATCTTTCGATGTAATGTAGTTGTAATAAATACTGCGGAAGAATATAGTGAGCAAAGCCAAAGCAAGACCAGCACCAAACCCGGTTATTAAAACTTTAGCAGGAATGGGTTTGATTAATCCTTGCGCAATTGCCGGCTCAAGAATCGATTTGTCGGCAACTATAGCAGCCTTTGCCATCATAGTTTGCGCGCGCGTTTCCATCAAAAACAAATACATTTTATTATTCAACTCTACATTTCGTGTGAGGTTGGTAAGTGTAGTTTGTTGCTTTGGAATACTGAACAATTTTCCACTAATGCTGCCAAGCTGATTTCCAATAGAATTAATTTGATCACTATATGTTCTTCTTATTGTACGTACCGAACCGATAATCGTACTTTTTAATCCGGCAACTTTTTGATCTACTTCTTTTATCTGCGGACTATTGGGTTGATAAGTAAAACCTAAATCAATTTTGCGTTGCTTCAATTGAAGCAATTCGGATAATGACATAGACAAAGCAGGATCGTTTTGTGAACCAAGCACCGCAGAATATGCACTAACATCTTCTTCATCGGTTTTCAGCAATTCGTCAAGCCTGTTGATGTATTCAAGTTTTACAATCAGTTCATTTCTTTTTTCTTCGAGCGATGCTTTCTGCGAAATGGCTACAGTAGTTTGTGCGCCTATGTCGGGCAATTGCTCACCCGATTTGTAAGATACTTCTATATTTTGTGAACTGCCAAGTGCACTCGAAACAGCTTTTATTTCAGCATCGAGATAAGTGAGCGTAGCATCGTTTACTTCTTTGTTTACAGCAATCGAATTTTCGATATAAATGTTTGTAAGCGTGCGTAAAAAATCTACCGCCCTGTCTTGCACTACATCTTCCATTTCAGCAACAATAGCTGAGGCATCTTTTTCTTGCGATAGCTTCAATGATTTTTGAAACTTGCTAATCAGTTCTTCGCGTTTGTTAAAAATGAATTTATATTTTACATCTTTTATGGAAGTATTATTTTTCAAAATATCATCCTGACCATAAAGTGTGATCGAAAATCTGCGATCGTTAATTGCGTTTCCAAATTTTTCTACTTTTTCAAATGCTCCGTACGATTCGTCAAGTGAAATACGATAGCTGGTAGTGCTTAATATTTGCACGTTGAATGGGCAGTTGAATAGTGCAGGGTCAAGCAACTTTCCTTCGATATAAAATGGTGTGCCTTTATAAACTTCGCCTGTTTTTATGCGGCCTTCTATAAGATAAGATACATCTAAGTCGAGTTTTTCTATTGTTTCATTTATCAACCTTCGCGATGATAGTATTAGCATCTCATTTGTAATGTCTAATTGTTCACCTTCGCCCCGCATATTTCCCTTAAAAGCGCTTTCGATAGCGTTTTCTTTTTTCTTTAGCAAAATGGTAGTGGTGGCACCATAAAATTTAGTGGCTTTGTATAAAAAAAGAATAGCCAGGCCCGAACTTATGGCAATTAAAATTACAAACCAATACCAGTTTTTGAGCAGAAGGCTAATAGTACGTTTAATATCTTTTTGTTCTATGATATTGCCTGCCGGCTTTGGAATTGTTAATGCTTGATTACTCATACCGAAATGAAAGAATTATATTATAACTTTAGTTGATGCGTACTGTTCTTTTCAAAGCGCCCAAAAGTAGTAATAAAGTATTCACTTGTATGGTATAAAAGCAATAATTTAAAGGCATACAAGTCCAATTGAATGAGTAGGAGTTGATGTAAAAAAAGCAGTCCCGATGTTATGAGAACATACGGGACTGAACCATTACTAACCCTTAAATCTTTATAGTGTATTTAAAAATACTTAGTGTCAAATTTACACAATTCGCTTAACGAAAACTATGCCAAAATATATTTTGTTTTGTTTTTTTTCAAAATAATAAATAAAACCTACATTTGCCACCCTATCGTTCTTTATAAAATGTTACTTATCAGGAAAGGAGGAGGGATTACGCCCTATGATACCTTGGCAACCCTGAGTTAATGACAGTTTTTTTGACATTTTGTTTCGATGCAAAGAAAATGAAAAAATTGATTCGTTTTACTCAAGAAGGTGCCAATTCGTATTTTTTTACTTTAAATCGGTAAAAAAAGCAGATAAGTCAGTAATACTATTGTTTCTTCAATCCTAAACCATAAGTATCCCTTCTGACATATTTGCTCAGGAGGGTTTTTTTTTGTCCTTAATTCTTTACTGATATGCAAAAATTAAAAGAGTGAGAACGATGAAATAAATTTTAGAAACAGTTATAAATATGGCGGAATTAAAAGTGGAACATTTAGAATTAATACAAAATGAGGCGACCAGAAAATTGGTTTTAGCCAAGGAGCATTTTTTGAAAGGCAATTATCATTATTCTTCGGCAGCAATTGCATATAGCAAATTTGTTTTTGTTGAAAACGGATTTTCTAAAGTTGCACAAAAAAGCAGGTCGCGCAAATTGAGGATTTTAGAAATGGGATTTGGAGCAGGTTTAAATGCCATATTAACCTATGAGCGAAATTTGATTGCCAAAATTCCTGTCTTATATACTGCTGTTGATATAAACCCTGTTCCCCTAAAAGTGATTGGCAGATTGAAATATGATCAACATTTCGATAATAGTGTTTACCAAAAATTTTTGTTGATGCACTTTTCTCCTTGGTTTTCCAATACCTGTATCGATAATGGTAATAAAAGCAAAAATTGTTTTTTTGAATTGTATAAAATTCAAAGTGATATTTTGCAGCTCGATTACGATGATACGTTTGATTTGGTTTATTATGATGCTTTTTCTCCACAACTTCAACCGGAGCTGTGGACATATGAAATTCTGTTTAAAATTTACAACGCATGCAACACCGGTGCCATGCTTGTAACTCATTGTTGTGATGATTCAGTTAAGGATACTTTGGCAAATGTCGGTTTCGAAATTGAAATAATACTCGATGAGAAAAGTAAAAATAGAATGATAAGAGCCATAAAATAAATGAAGTATAGAGATTGTCTGAAATGAATTAAGATTTAATCGGAATTTGCTAAAAAACATTTATAAATAAAATGAAAAACTCACTAAACAGATTTTCAAGCAGGGTCGAAAACTATGTAAAGTATCGGCCGCATTATCCCGTTGAGCTAATTTCATTTTTGAAGGATAAAAAAATTCTTACATCGAAAAGTGTGATTGCCGATATTGGAAGTGGAACAGGAATTTCGAGCGAGTTGTTTTTGAAAAACGGAAATGTTGTTTTTGGTGTTGAACCGAATATGGAGATGCGTAAAGCAGCAGAGAAAAGTTTAGCAGTTTTTTCAAATTTTAAAAGCGTTGATGGAACTGCTGAAGAAACAACATTAGAAAACCAGATGGTGGATATTATTGTTACAGGGCAGGCATTTCATTGGTTTGATTTAGAGAAATGTAAAATAGAGTTTAAACGAATATTAAATCCAAAGGGAACTGTTGTGTTAATATGGAATGATAGAAGAACACAATCGACACCATTCTTAATTGGCTACGAAAATTTGCTGCAAACTTTTGGAACTGATTATAGAGAAGTGGATCATAAGAACATAGATGAAAAAGTTTTCAATAATTTCTTTGGTGAAGGAAATTTCAAATCGAAATCATTCGAAAATTTCCAGCATTACGATTATAATTCATTAGAAGGTAGATTACTATCTTCTTCTTACGTTCCTGATGAAGGGCATCATAACTATCAACCAATGATTAATGCACTTAAAGAATTATTCATACACTACCAACATGACAACACAGTAACTATTGAATATGATACTATTGTATACTATGGAAAATTAATATGACACAAAAAGAAAACAGAATTTATATGACAGATATCAGAGAAGAATTAAAAAAACGAATATTGGTAATCGATGGTGCAATGGGCACTATGATTCAACGCTATAAATTAGAAGAAGCAGATTATCGTTGCGATCGTTTTAAAGATTGGAAGAGCGATTTAAAAGGCAACAATGATTTGCTTTCGCTCACGCGTCCCGACATTATTAAAAATATTCACTTAGAATATTTAAATGCCGGTGCAGATATCATTGAAACCAACACCTTTAATGCACAAAAATTTCACTGGCTGATTACCACATGGAAGATTTGGCTTATGAATTAAATTACGAATCGGCAAAAATTGCGAAGCAAGCAGTTGAAGAGTTTAAAGTTCAAAGTTTAAAGTTTAAAGTTGAGCAACCTGAAACTTCAAACCTGAAACTTCAAACTAAATATGTTGCAGGCGCACTTGGCCCAACAAATCGTACACTTTCTCTGTCACCAAAAGTTTCAGACCCTGGTTATCGTGCTGTAACTTTTGACGAAGTTGTTGATGCTTATTCAGAACAAGTTAGAGGCCTAATAGATGGTGGTGTTGATTTACTTTTGGTTGAAACTATTTTCGATACGCTGAATTCAAAAGCGGCATTAGTAGCCATTCAAAATGTGTTTGAAGAGAAAAATGTTTCGTTGCCTATTATGATTTCGGGTACGATAACCGATGCCAGTGGAAGAACTTTATCAGGACAAACTGTTGAAGCCTTTTTAAATTCGGTATCGCATGTTGATTTATTAAGCATCGGTTTAAACTGTGCGTTGGGTGCAAAAGAGATGCGTCCTTATCTCGAAGAACTTTCAGAGAAAGCGCCATTCTTTATCAGTGCATATCCAAATGCCGGTTTGCCAAATCAATTTGGTGAGTATGATGAAACGCCACATCAAATGTGTGTGCAGATTGACGATTTTCTGGAAAGTAATTTCATTAATATTGTTGGTGGTTGTTGCGGTACTACCCCTGACCATATACGTCATATTGCAGAGCATGCGGCTAGACATAAGCCCAGAGAAATTCCTGTAATAGAACCTTATTTACGCTTAAGTGGACTAGAAGCTGTTACATATCGTCCCGATTCTAACTTTATGAATGTAGGCGAACGAACCAATGTAACCGGCTCTAAAAAGTTCCTGCGTTTAATTAAAGAAGAAAAGTATGAAGAAGCTTTAAGCGTTGCACGAGAGCAAGTTGATGGTGGCGCACAAGCCATTGATGTAAATATGGATGAAGGCATGCTGGATGCGAATTATGCAATGACAAAATTTTTAAACCTTATCGCTTCCGAACCAGATATTTCAAAAGCACCTTTGATGATTGACTCATCAAAATTTGAAGCCATTGAATCAGGATTAAAATGCTCACAAGGAAAATCAATTGTAAATTCCATTTCCTTAAAAGGTGGTGAAGAACAATTTATCCGTGAAGCAAAAACAGTAAAAAAATACGGTGCAGCTGTTATTGTAATGTTGTTTGATGAACAAGGTCAGGCTGACACCACACCACGAAGAATTGAAATTGCAAAACGTGCATATGATATACTGACAAACGTTGTGGGTTTCCCTGCACAGGATATTATTTTCGATCCAAATATTTTTCCGGTTGCCACCGGAATGGAAGAGCATCGTCAAAATGCTGTGAGTTATTTTGAAGCTACAAAGTGGATTAAAGAAAATTTACCTCATGCAAAAATTTCAGGTGGAGTAAGTAATGTTTCGTTTTCTTTCCGTGGAAACGACCATGTGCGCGAAGCCATTCATGCAGCCTTTTTATACCATGCTGTAAAAAATGGAATGGATATGGGAATTGTAAATCCATCGCAATTAATCGTGTATGACGAAATTGAAAAAGAGCTTTTAGAATTGGTTGAGGATGTTTTGCTGGATAGAAATCCTGATGCGACCGAACGTTTAATTACTCATGCCGAAAAAGTAAGAGGCGCTGGAAAAGAAAAAGATGTTAGAGAAGAAGAATGGCGACACGGTACTGTTGAAGATCGCATTTCGCATTCGTTGGTAAAAGGCATTACTGATTTTATTGAAACAGATATTGAAGAAGCACGATTGAAATACGAAAAGCCTTTGCACATCATTGAAGGACCGTTAATGGTTGGGATGAATGTAGTTGGCGATTTATTTGGCGCAGGTAAAATGTTCTTACCACAAGTAGTAAAGAGTGCGCGCGTGATGAAAAAAGCTGTAGCTTATTTAGAGCCCTATCTAGCCCCCCCGCCCCCCGAAGGGGGGAGCATTGAAAGCTCCGCTAAGAAGCAAGGATATGAAACTGCAGATCCAGTGCTTTATGGTTTGTTGAAGTCGTTTGTAAAAAAACACAGAAGCAAACCTACTGATGCAGAAAATGTTTTTTGGCAATTAGTTCGAGGAAAAAAATTAGAAGGATATAAATTCAGAAGGCAGCATATTATTGGAAGTTATATTGCAGATTTTGTTTGCCTAACTGAAAATTTGGTCATTGAAATTGATGGGTTAATTCATCAGCTTCCTGAAAATAAAGAAAGTGATGAACAACGGACACAATGGCTAAAATCCAACGGGTTTAAAATTTTGCGTTTTACAAACGAACAAGTGCTCGGAAGTCCCGATACAGTTTTAGAAAAAATTCTTGCTGAAATTAAACTTACACCGGAACGGTGAACCCCCCTTCGGGGGGCAGGGGGGCCGGGAAGGGGAAAGTTTTATTAGCTACAGTAAAGGTGATGTACATGATATTGGAAAAAATATTGTTGGCGTGGTGATGGCTTGTAACGGTTACGATATAGTCGATATGGGCGTGATGGTTTCCTGTGATAAAATTTTCGCGAAAGCAAGAGAAGAACAAGTAGACATAATTGGCTTAAGCGGATTGATTACTCCATCATTAGATGAAATGGTACACGTTGCAAAAGAAATGACGCGCGAAGGTTTTACCATTCCATTATTGATAGGTGGTGCAACAACAAGCATGGTGCATACAGCCGTAAAGATTGAACCGCATTATGCGCATACAGTAGTGCATGTTAATGATGCATCGCGCAGTGTGCCTGTGGTAAGTAACTTATTATCGAAAGACAACAGAGAAAAATATGTTGCCGAAATAAAAGCGCAGCACATTCGCACCCGCGAATACCATAAAGCCGATCGAGCAAAGAGTAATTATCTTACGATTGAAAAAGCAAGAGAAAACCGCCATACCCTAACCCTCTCCAAAGGAGAGGGAACAGCTACAGCCATTCCCAATATTTTACATGAGGATTATAAAATTGCATACTGCGATTCTATAGAAGGCAGATTAAGTGGCGCATACTCGCTCCCTTCGGTAGGGCTGGGGTGGGCCGATTATCCACTTGCAGAAATTGCAACACTAATTGACTGGACACCGTTTTTTATCAGTTGGGAAATGAAAGGCAGCTATCCGAAAATTTTAGATGATGCCGAACGCGGAGAAGAGGCAAGAAAACTTTTTGCTGATGCACAAAACATGTTGCAAAAAATCATCGCTGAAAAATGGTTAACGGCCAAAGCTGTGATTGGAATATTTCCTGCATACAGTGATGGTGATGATATTCACCTCACCCCTAACCCCTCTCCATTAGAGAGGGGAACGATCTCCGAAGAAAAATTTGTGTTTCATACTTTGAGGCAGCAATCGCAAAAGGCTGAAGGGCAAAGGAATGTTGCGTTGGCAGATTTTATTAAATCAAAAAACCTCACCCCTAACCCCTCTCCGAAAGAGAGGGGAACAGAAGTGTTTATTCAAGACAAAGTTTTTCTAACTCCATTTCCCAAGTGGAAACTTTTAAAAGAGTTTGGAAGGAAAAACAGAAAAGAACCAACCCCTGCGGAGGATTTACTTTGGCAAAATGTTAGAAATAATAATCTTGGAAATAAATTTAGAAGACAACATTCAATAGATGACTTTATTGTTGATTTTGTTTGTTTGGAAAAAAAATTAATTGTTGAATTAGATGGTGAAATTCACATTAGTCAAAAAGAGTATGATGCAGGAAGGACTTATGAATTACAAGAAATTGGTTTTAAAGTAATACGCTTTACAAATAATGAGGTTTTAGAAAATATATCTTTTGTTTTAGATAGAATTAGTAAAGAGCTAATCAGTAATTCTCCCCTCTCTTTCGGAGAGGGGCCGGGGGTGAGGTTAAATAAAAGCAAGGATTTCATCGGCACCTTTGCTTTAAGCACCGGTTTCGGAATTGAAAAATGGATTGAAAAATTTGAAGCTGATCACGATGATTATTCTTCAATTATGTTGAAGGCATTAGCAGACAGATTAGCCGAAGCGTTTGCAGAGTTGATGCACAAGAAAGTGCGTACTGAATTTTGGGGTTATGCTGCTGAAGAAAATTTAACGGATCAGGAAATCATCAAAGAAAAATATCAGGGTATTCGTCCTGCGCCCGGCTATCCGGCACAGCCCGATCATACTGAAAAAATAACGCTGTGGAAGTTGATGGATGTTGAAAAAAATACCGGTATTAAACTTACAGAAAGTTTAGCCATGTATCCAACAGCAGCAGTTAGCGGTTTATACTTCGCACATCCCGATGCGCATTATTTCTCCATCGGAAAAATTGAAAAAGATCAGGTTGTAGATTATGCACGCAGAAAAAATATGAAAGTGGAAGATGTTGAAAGATGGCTTGGTAGTGTGTTGGCTTATTGATGAAAAATTAAAATTTTGGGCGCTGGGTTCATTTCTAAAACGGACACTGGAACTACATCATTTCTTATTTATGTTTTTTCCAATACCGGTTTCCATAACTACAAAAAATTTCCTCGCCTGCTTTAATATTCCGTTTTGCTATCAAACAAACTTTGTGGTTTTCGTCTAAGGCGATTGTTGCATTGTTTTTAAATTTCGATTTCGATAAGCCTTCGGCATCATTGGCATATTTTGCAAAACAAGCTGTGTTCATTGAGTCCATGGTGCTGCCATCTATCATCATTATGAAATATTTATCATCGCCTTTATGCTCACGCAATTTGGCTTCTGCAGGCGATAATATTTCACCTTCGAACTTTGCAATAACTTCTTCTTTGTAAATTTTAATGGCTGTAAACAATCCTTTGCCGGCATTTTTTACTTGCGAAATTTAGCAGTACAAATAATCGCTTTCAGGTGCGGCAATATCATCATCATTATTTTGCAAGGCTTTATTTTTGTTTGTGGCAGGAGTCTTTGTCAATTAGGATTGAAATTTATTTGCTTTTATTTCTCCGATTTAGTTTAACAGCAAAATTTATTAATCTGATCAAATAAAGATGTAATTCAAATAAAAAAGTTGACACCGCTTTTTTGTATACTTTTGCTTCGTCACCAACGTTTGTTATACAATGAAAAAAATAAAATTCAACACGAAGTTTTTCATCTTGATTATTTGCATCGTTTCCGTTTTGAGCAGTTGCAAATTATTCAAAAAGAAATGTGACTGCCCAAAGTTTGGTAAGTATGAAATAAACACGGTGAAGAAAAATAGTTAAGCAAGAATTCTAATGCTGACAACCATTTATTAAATCCACATTCGAAACAGCAATCTTTGCTGTTTTGCTAAAACCTTCACCCTCCATTTTTACAATATATATTGCTGGCGAAAAATGGTGCACATCAATTTCAAATGTGGTTTCGCCTTCTGCAAATTGCTTTGAGCCAAATTGCTTTACCATTTTTCCGTTCAAGTCAAAAATTTCTGTGCTGAGTCTAACACTGTTAGGTAAGTTTACCGTTACAGTTTTTATATGTTGATCGGCAGTAGGGGTTGTGCGCAACTCACTCGGGTCGGGCAATGCCGATAAAGGCCCGTTATCCCATGGAGTGAAATTCCCTGTAAATAACACTATCGGGTTCGAGCACAAATATGCTTTGCCGGTGTTATCATAAACGGTAACGCGAACAAAAGAAGATTGGCTTAAGTCGAGTACCGGTGGATGTTGAGGATCGAAAACAACATCATATGCAAGGTATGTAACATTGAGTCCGGTTTTTAATAAACCATGAGTATATTTAAAAACTGAACCCTGTAAAGGGTTTTTAACAATGACATCTAATGGTGCTGCTAAAGTACCTTGAAGTATTGCACGATCGCCCATTTCGGCATTGGCCACTCGCATATTTATATTGCCATTATATTTAAAATTATCGCCAAAGAATATACGGCCTTTTTTCATATTCTTTATTAGATTCTCCGATGTGGAATCTTCACTTTGAACCCATGTGCTGAGATTGTTATCGATAGCAAACCAATTTCCACCATGACGATCGCCAACTGCCGTACCATACAAGAATAAAGAGTTTGCTGTAAGTTTGTCCCATAATAATAAATGATGTTCGAGGTCGCAATCCCCACGTTGTAAATAACCTACTTCAAGCAAATCAGAACCAAATCCATTTACACCTAGCATGTATAAAGCAGTAGCATCTGTTAGCGAATCTTGAAATTGGGTTGTCCCTAACACATAACGCCCGGCACCGAAAGGATGGTTATACGAAACAACTCCACCTGCGTTTTTTACAGTTTGAACAAATGCTTGAGCAGTTGTATTGTAAACTGAACTATCATACATAAAATTTTTAACGGCAAGGCTTTCAGGTACAAATGCATTGAAATGTGTTTTACTGTTATTCAGATAATCAAACGAAAACTCCACGCCCATATATTGTTGTTTTACAGGATAGCGTGCTTCGTAAATATTACCAAAGTCGCGAATTTTTGCCATTGATGTGCATAAGATTTTTGCAATGAATATATATTCATATTGGCAAATTTTCCTGTAACACTTGCATTGTTTTTACTTTCAACCCTTGGATGATAATCGCTTATCACATTATCTTCGCCATCTAAAAGGTACGATGCATCGGCCGCAATATTTAGTACCAAATGGTTCCATGAATTATTTGTTACTGGTTTGTTTATTGTCACTGTAACGCTATCGGTTGTGCTTATCGAAAAAGGGGTGGTGTTGGCATCTACAAAATTGTAAACTATTTTTTCTTGTTTGTTTTTAGAATTTACAGCATGATAATCAAGGTAAATAATATATTGTACTTTGCGGTTGGTAAGGCTATTTAAACCTGTCGCAAAAAGGTCGAATTCAAAAATTGGTTCGCTGCACAATGGTCGAACAAATGTTCCGGTACCTGCCAATAACTGTGCTTTGCCTCGGGGGTATGCTTCTAAATAACCAATAATGCCTGAATTGTCAGCGTTTATATTTAGATTCAAACTGGAGTCTGTCACGCTTACATTGTAGGTTCCTGTGCCAATGTACTTATCTACTATCCATTTCAATGGTTCCGAAGCATCGGGGGCTGTTAGCCCATCTACCTGACTTAATCCCGGATTCCATACTCCGTTTACAAAATTAAATTCGGATGTATTGTATTGATGAAACGAATGCATATGATCGCTCCACCACAACACATCTAAATTTGTCGAATCAGCATAAAAACTATGGTATTGCATACTTCCTGGAATATCGTGACCATTGTGGTTCGATATACCGTGAATGTGCATTTGCACGCAGTAGGGATTCAATGATGTTTGCGCATTTAACTGGAGGCTGCAAAATACAATGCCCAAGAGTAAATATCTTTTCATTTCTTTTATTAACTTTTTTGGAGAACGCAAATGTAGTTATTATTTGGCTTTTTTGCTTGCTTATAACTCATTAGCCAATTTTTCTTTAGCTTATTTTTTTGTTTAAGCAAAGCATTGATGTGTCATTTTTTTTATAATACTTCATAGCTTGAATAACATTAATTTATTGAAATGGTTTTTATAATATTTAATTGTTGACAAAATAAAGTTTAACTCATTTCTACTTTAGTTCTAATGTTTTTTAGCGGCTTACTTCTTCGATTGTTTTTTGTAACATTATTATAAAGTTGCTCATATGCTTTGGCTATTACTGATGATTTAAATTCTTCCTTTACTACTTTAACTCCATTTGCGCTCATGCATTTTTTTTCGGCAAGAGTGAGATTATAGTAATGGTTCAATCTATCGGCCAAGTTTTGTTCGTTGGTGTCGAATACCAGTCCACATCTGTGTTTTAACACTATTGGAAAAATGTTTACTTTGTTCGAGATTAGCACCGGCACACCGTTGGCAAGTGATTCAACTACTACCAATCCAAAATTTTCCTGATGACTTGGTAATACCAGCAGTGCGTATTTTTGCAAAGTAGCATCTCTTTGCAAGGGATCCAGTTTACCTTTAAATTTTATTTGGCTTTTCAGCTTGTGTTTTTCAATTAACTTTTTCAATTCGGGCATAAAGTTATCATCATCTTCGCCATAAATATCGAGGGTAAATTTTATGCCATAAGTATTTAAAAGTGCAATGGCTTTAATAAGAATATCGAGTCCTTTTTTGCGATTGATTCGGCCAAGAGAAACCAGATTGGTTGAGTTTAAAGCATCATCATTTATGCCTATTATTTTTTCTGTGGTATGAAACAAATAAGAAACAATTGTGGGCTTACATCCCCTGGGTAAAATCGAATTGTTGTATTCTTCGTAGGTGGTAAATTGCATGTAGTTTGCTCCCCTCAACAAATAATTGTCCCAAATGTATCGGTGTATTTTTTTTGCTGTGGCTGTTCGGCTAAGCGAATATCTGTCAAGCATACCATGTGTTGTAACTATATATGGCATTTTGTTTTCAAATGCAAACTGCATACCTGCCCGCGAAAAATAGTTGAATACGGAATGTACATGCACCACATCGGCACCTATAAATTGCTTGAGATATTTTTTTAAAGCGCTGCAATAAAAATATTTCTTGCTAAAAAAGTTTAATCCCGATGGCAGGTAGTGCACCCTCACTCCGTTTTGAACTTGTAAAACGGTTTCTTTGCTTGAGAATAAGGGTTTATCATCAGATTGATTGAGAGTTACCACATCGATTTCATATCCGAAAGTGTTGGCTAAAATTTCTGCTTGTCCGTAATGCATTTCGGTGGTCCGCCATAAAACCAGGCAGGTTTATAGTATGGCGTAATGAAAAGTAAACGCATATTGTTTATAGTATAAAAAAAAACAAATGTATGTTATTATATTATACAAGCTCTATCGAATCAATAGTAATCTGATGCTATTATTGGCGAATATTGAAATACACACGATTCACAACATGTTTGTTTTTGGTCATTAGTAACTACTTAGAACGAATATCCACTTTTTTCTTTCATGCAATTTGTTGAATTCTCGGTCTGAGTGTGTGATTGTTTCACTATCATTATTTTTGGTCTATTTGTTTTAAGTATGGTCATCGAATTCTTTTATCTACATTTTATAAGGACTAAAATGAAGTATTATATTTTTCAAAGTTTTAATATTTGATGCATGTTTTCGAAAAGCATTATTATGTTATCATACATTTGCAACATTATCATCAATATATGTTTAAGGGAATTTCGCGTTTAGTATTAATATTGGCTGCTATTAGTTTGTTTACTGATATTGCCAGTGAGTTACTATATCCCGTTATGCCCATGTATTTAAAAACCATTGGCTTCTCCATTGCAGCAATTGCATTGCTCGAAGGATTTGCCGAAGCCATAGCAGGATTAAGCAAAAGCTATTTTGGGGCTTTGTCTGATAAATACAATACGCGATTACCTTTTGTACAAGCGGGCTATGGTATATCTGCATTGGCAAAAATATTACTTGCAGCAACATCTGCAATTCCTTTTGTATTCACATCACGCTTTGCCGATAGAATGGGAAAAGGTCTGCGCACAGCAGCGCGCGATGCCATGCTTGCCGGTGAAAGCACGCCACAAAACAAAACTTCGATTTTCGGTTTCCACCGTGCTATGGATACCACAGGTGCCGCTATTGGGCCTGCCATTGCCCTTGTTTATTTATATTATCATCCTCAGGATTATAAAACTTTATTATGGGTGGCGGCAGTTCCCGGCCTCATCGCAGTGCTTTTAACTTTTACTTTAAAAGAGAAAAAGAATATAGAACCCAAATCGAAAAAAGTTTTTTTCAACTTTTGGGATACTGGAAAATTGCTTCGAAAGGATATAAATTTTTATTCGGCATTGCCATTATTTTTGCATTGGTAAATAGTGCCGATGCATTATTACTTCTCATGCTAAAAACCAAAGGATACAGCGATACCAAAGTGATTTCGTTGTATGTGATTTACAATCTATGTTATGCGTTGGTAGCTTACCCAATAGGTTTGCTTGCCGATAAAATTGGAGTAAAGAAAATAGTAGTAACTGGTTTAGTTCTCTTTTCCATTGTTTATTTTTGGTTAGTACGTGTCGACAATTTTCCATTATTGATATCGCTATTACTGTTGTATGGTTTGTATGCCGCATGTTTCGAGTCGGGGATAAAAAGTTTAATAATAAGTAACAGTGAAAAAAATCAACATGCTTCAGCTTTAGGATTTTATAGTGGATGGGCAAGCGTGTCGGCATTGGGTGCTGCTGCCTGGACAGGTTGGCTTTGGCAGCACAGTGGAATGCAATGGCCATTTACAGTAAGTGCCTGTGTTGCTTTGTTGTGTGCATTGCTATTGTTTTATAATAAGAATACCCAATCAGTTCAAAATTAACTTTTATACATTTGCACGCTTACTATAATTAAAAAAAGAGCAGCACTAATTTCAAATTTGTGAATTATAATTTAGCTGAAATAAAAAAACCTATAGAGCACGAAATGCGCGAATTTGAAAACGCATTTCGGCAAGCCATGAAAAGCAAAGCTCCTTTGCTCGATAAAATAATGCACTATATTGTTCAGCGTAAAGGGAAACAAATGCGGCCCATGTTTGTGTTTTTTACGGCCGGCTTGTGTGGCACTATCAACAAATCTACATACAACGGTGCTTCGCTTATCGAACTACTGCATACGGCAACGCTGGTTCACGATGATGTCGTAGATGATAGCAATTTGCGCAGAGGTTTTTTTTCTATCAATGCATTATGGAAAAATAAAATTGCTGTGCTCGTGGGCGATTATTTATTGGCAAAAGGATTGTTGCTAAGTGTACAAAACAAAGATTACGATTTGCTCGAAATAGTTAGTAATGCTGTGCAAATGATGAGCGAAGGTGAGTTACTCCAAATTGAAAAAGCACGCAAGCTCGATATTGACGAAAGTGTTTATTACGAAATTATACGCAACAAAACGGCTTCGCTTATTGCCTCGTGTTGTGCTGTGGGCGCAGCTTCTGTAAAAACATCTGTAGAAGTGATAGAAAACATGCGCTTGTTTGGCGAGTACATTGGCATGGCATTTCAAATTAAAGATGACTTGTTCGATTTTGAAAAAACATCGAAAACAGGTAAGCCTTCGGGAATAGATATTAAAGAGCGCAAACTTACATTGCCATTGATTTATGCTTTAACGCAATCAACCTCAACCGAAAAAAGAAACATCATCAACATTATAAAGAATCACAATACCGAAGATAAACGCGTGGCCGAAGTGTTGCAATTTGTTCAGGATAAAAATGGAATGCAATACGCTGTAAGCAAGATGAATGAATTTCGGAAAAAGGCCGAAGATATTCTTGCACAATTTCCCGAATCCGAGTATCAATCCTCATTAAAAAAATTGATTGCATACACTGTGGAAAGACAGGCGTAGTTTTTATAATCTGATTGTAAACTAGATTCATGTAATATAATTTTTTGCAACAACCTCCATTTACACCGGGAATTCTATAACAACCGTTGTTCCTTTATCCAAAGTAGAATCGAAATTTACATTACCATTTAAGAATGCAACACGCGAGATAATATTTTTTATGCCTGCACCATCTTGTTGCATCGCTTTGTTATAATTGAATCCTTTTCCGTTATCTTCTACCATAAGTGTAATTTCATTATCGTGCCGCACAAGTTGTATGCTTACAAAATTTGCTTGCGAATGTTTAATAATATTATTGATAAGCTCTTGCAATATTCTAAACAAAAAAGATTCCGTTGTTTTGTTTATCGGTTTATCTAATCCAATAATTTCGAGTTCTACTTTCAACTTTCCTGACGAAGAAATTTTATCTACGAACTCGCGTATAGCCTTCGCTAAACCCGATTTTATAAGCATGTTGGGCATCATATTGTGCGATATGCTTCGTACTTCTTTTGCCGACTCATCTATCATATCAATAGCGTTTTGTAGGTTTATTTGCTGTTCATCGTTTTCAATTTTTAGTATCGATTGCAAGTTCGAAACATTCATTTTTGCTGCCGATAATAGTTGCCCTACGCCATCATGCAAATCCTGACCTATGCGTTGACGTTCGTTTTCTTCGGCATCTATCACTGCTTTCGATCGCAGTTCCTGTTGCTTCAATATTTCACGATTGAGTATTTCTTTTTGTTTGCTTTTATTGATGATATAAAAAATGTAACCCAACAATGCCAGCAAACTAATAATGGTAATGAGAATAATGATGCGCGTTTTTTGTGTCGAAATAGCAAGGTCTTTTATTTCATTTTGTTGGGCAAGTATTTTATTTTCTTTTTCTTTTTTTTCCGTTTCGAATTTCACTTTCATCTCTTCCATCGTTTTTTGCTTGGCATCGTTAAGCAACGAATCGGAGGCGGCATTAAATAAATCCTGATAATAATATGCTTTTTTATAATCGCTTCTCTTAGAGTATGCTTGTGCTAAGATGCTGTAATTCTTTTTTAAAATATTTAATGCCTGCGCTTGCTTTGCAAAGTCAATACTTTTTGTACTCCATTCAATTGCTTCAGTGTGGCGGTTGTCGAGCAAATAAACATCGCCCAAATTCATTGTTGATTGCGCCATGCCATTTACATCATCAATTTGTTTTGCATAGTCGAACGAGAGATTGTGATATTTCAATGCCTTTGCATATTCTTTTTTGTTGGAGTATGCATAACCAAGTCCGGTATATGCCACCGATGTATTATATAAATCATCATTCTTTTTTGCCAGTTGTATAGCCAAATTCGAAAAGTATATTGCCGAATCATTTTCTTGCATTGATGCCATAATGGACCCTATGTTGGTATAAATGCCGGCCATGGATGTGTTCGATGTATCATCATTCAACAATGCCCTACTTTTGTTGAAATAAAATAGTGCATTTTTATTATCAGGTAATTCGCCATAAACGGCACCAAGGTTTACATACCCTTCACTAATTCGTTGTGTATCGCCATTGGCTTCTTCTATTTTTATTGATTGTAAAAAATATTGCAGAGCCATATCGTACCAACCTCTGTAACGATATACATTACCAATATTATTTAATACTGCCGCAATGCCAAGCGAATCTTTTGTGCGTTCGTAAATTTTCATGCACAAGTTGTAATTAGAAATAGCCTCGTCCATTTGCCCTGTCATGGTTTGGGCTATGGCGGTAATGTTATATGACTTGGCAAGCAGAAAATCGTTTTTTGTTTTTAATGCAATAGGCAGCGCCATTTTCAAAAGCGTTTTTGCTGAATCGGGATTTTGCTGCATCACGGTCCAGCTTAATTCTATAAGCGCTTTGCAATGGTTGGTGTCGTTAGCATTTTTATTTATAATGTAAGCTAAACTATCTGCATATTTATTTTGCCCACCTGCCGGATTCGAAAAAATGAAAACTGCTAAAACGAAATTTATAATAAAAGCATTGCGAAAAATTTGCATCCGAGTTATTGTTTGAAAAATTTGTTTCAAATGTATACTATTGATTTTATTTTTTGATAATTTACATTGCTTTTTATTTTGGTAAAACATAAAAATATTTTTCGTTGCTATGAATAGTAAAATCACCATTTTTATTCTTGACGATCATCAAATGTTGATTGATGGCTTGTCGGCCTTGTTGAAAAACGAAAAAGAATTTCACATTGTCGGAACATCTAATTTTCCTGAAAAAGCATTGGATGAGATTTTAAAATTAAAACCAAATATTTTACTCACCGATGTAAATATGCTCATTATGTCGGGCATTGAAGTGATAAAGAAATTGAAGCCACTTTTGCCCGATACAAAGTTTATTGCACTATCAATGGCTGGCGACCGTCAAACAATTACTGATATGATTCATGCGGGAGCATTGGGTTTTATTTTGAAGAATACCGGCAAGCAAGAATTGATATTGGCATTGCAAAAAGTAGCTACAGGTAAAAATCATTATAGTGACGATATAGCACAAACCCTGGCGCAATCAATTTTGCAACCTGCTCAAAATAATTTGCTCACCACACGCGAACTGGAAATTGTAAAACTTATTGATAAAGAATACACCAACGCGCAAATTGCGGATCAACTTTTCATAAGTGAACGAACTGTAGAAACGCACCGCAAAAATATTTTTCGCAAGTCCGAAACCAAAAGTGTATTGGGGCTAATAAATTGGGCGCGTGCCAATAGCTTATTGTAATTGACCACATACTTTTTGATGTTTAATATCCGTACCAGTGGGTATCTCAAAATACGTTGTATTGGGTATTGATTTTCCTTTTTTAATTTTCCTATTTTGAAGTCGAAAGTCAATCATGCTGGAAGCTTCATTTTTCGAAGTGAAAACATTTTCGGATTGATTAATTTAAAACTCCTGTATTGCTAAATAATTTTAAAAATTTTGAATATGAAAAATTACTTTATTTCGATGTTGATGCTGGTTGCCATTTTCTGCAACCATAACGTACATGGCGCAAATGTAAGTTGGAACAATGTGGCCGGTGGTAACTGGAGTGTGGGTGCAAACTGGAGCAATGGCAGTGGGCCTGGTGCCAATGATACTGCTGTTATTTCTCTAAACGGAACTTACACTGTAACCATGGACATGAATGTGAACTGCCAAAAATTAGTGTTGGGCGGTAATAGCGGCACCCAAACATTGTCAGCTTCAAGCTTTTCATTAACCATAGGCAAAGGTGCAACCATCAACCCCAAAGGTTTGCTTTATCTTTATGGGTGCACGGTAACAGGAAATCTTGCCATGGTAAATAATGGCCAAATTCAATTGGTGTATGCCAACACATTTAATATTAACTTGGTAAATAACGATACCATTGAAGTATGGCATTACAGTAATTATATCAATCAAAATTATACAGCCGCATCGGGCTCGGTTATTTTGTTCAATTGTAAAAGTTACACAACGGGATTAACATTTGCTACTGGGTTTAACAACAGCGGTAAAATAGTGTTCAATAGCGTGACCGGTTACAATGCATCATTGGCAATCACTACCGGCACACTTAATAACACTGCGAGTGGTGTGATTGAAGCAAGCGGAATTTATAATCTCAGCTATACCATATCGGGCATTGTAACTAATGCAGGCAACATAAATGTAAATAACAATTTAAGTTTTACGTCATCGTCAAATTTGACAAATACCGGAACCATAACTATTGCCAATGGATATATACTCAGCATAACCAATAGTACATACACACATACTTCGGGAAATGTAAACGGCACCGGAAAATTTTATTTCGAAGGATCGACTGCAAATTTTAATGTAGCTAGTATGCCGGGAAAATATCTTGAGTTTTATACAACAGTAATCAATAGTACATTTTTACCTATCACCAATGCAAAAAAAATCCGTCTCATTTATGGTAACACTATTAACTGTGCTCTGTTTAATACCGATACAATTCTCATAGGGCACTATGGCAATGTAATGAGCGGTGCACTCACTACTTCGCCTGCCTCGCGCATTATTATGGATGGTGCTTCATATAGCACACAAATCAACATATCGAAAAGTTTTACTAATAATGGAAAAATAATTTTTGCCAGCACCACTGGATATGGATGTACTTTCGCTGTTGATAGTGGACCAATAATTAACTCAGGTTCGGGCGAAATTCTCAGCGCTGGTGTTACTACAGCAAATTATTTATATGCAGCAGTAAATAATCTTGGAACCATAACTGCCACTCAAAGCCTTACATGGCAAAAAGCCGATTCATCAAAAACAAATGGCACAATAAATATTGCAGCGGCTATGACTTTGAATTTTGCCGCGGGGTCATTGTCGGTAAATGGTGGTTCTATTTCGGGGCCAGGCACACTTTCTTTTAATGGTTCTACTTATATCGAAAATCTTGCAAACATGCCCTCGCTGCCTGTAATTATGTCTTCGGCACAATTGAAATCCAATGCAGCTTTGATAAATAATTATGGAAATCTTCAATTGATTTATGGCAATACCATTTATGCAAATTTGAAAAATAAAAACACCGGAACTATTCGTCTATCGCATTATGCTAATACAATGCATGGTAAATTTAGCAACGAGGCCGGCAGCACATTGTCGCTCGATGGTGCTAACTATACAACCGATATAACATTCGACAGTGCCTTTGTAAATAATGGCAATATAGATTTACGGGGCGTTACAGGTTATGGTTCTACAATAATAGTTTCGAATGGTGAATTAACAAACAACAGCACTGGTACAATACATTCTTTCGAATACGGGCCGCATTACATTACTGCAAGCATCAATAATAAAGGTACTATGATCATCGATTTAAGTTGCACTCTTAATAAAGCCAACGGATTGCATAGCAATAACTCAGGTGCGAGTATAACAATAGCCGCAAGCCAACCACTAACAATACAAAATGCAAGATTTGACTATAATGCAGGAAGTATTACTGGCGCAGGAGCTTTATATTTCGACAATACAGTTTATAACCTTGCCGTTGCAAATTTCCCTTCGGTATATCATACCTTTTATAATTCGAAAGTGGAGGCTACCGGAGTTGTTGGTAATAGTACCACATTACAATTTTTATATAACGATAGCATTAAAGCATCAATAAATAATAAAGCAACGGGTGTTATACGTGTATCGCATTATTATAATTATATGACGGGTACTTTTACAAATGTTGCCGGCTCTAAAATTACAATTGATGGAGCAAATTATACTTCCGATTTATACGTTCTGAATGGATTTACAAACAAGGGTACTATAGAACTTACGTCACTTACAGGATATGGCTCGGGATTGTATATTCAAAATGGTGTGCTAACAAATGATACCAATGCAACTATTAATGTAATAATAGGAGTAGGTGGTGCGCGAACTTTGAACGGAAAAATAACAAACAATGGTTCACTCAAAATTGGATATGAATTGAGCAGCACGAGTTCCTCATTTATTAATAATGCCGTTGGCACTGTAAGTGGTTTGTATAATTTGACATTAACAGGCACACGCTTTTTAAATAATGGAACCATTACTCCAGGGCCAATTACCGGAGTATTAGGAATAAGTGGCGATGCAAAAAATTCAGCAACTGCAATTTACAATATGCAAATAGGAGGCTTAACCCCCGGCACCCAACACGATCAATATAACGTTACCGGTGCCGATACATTAAATGGTGCTTTGAATGTTTCGCTCATCAATGGTTATGTGCCTACTCTTGGCGATAGTTTTATTGTTTGCAACTACGGTACTCGTGTTGGAACATTTTCGAGTGTGACTGGAAATATACCGGGAGGCTATTCATGGAATATTTTTTATAGAAACAACTACGCAGTTATACGTGCCGGCAATCCTTCTAACCTTACCATAGTTGCAAGTGCAGGGCCTAACGGATCTATATCGCCATCGGGCAATGTGTCGGTGGTGTACAATGCAAACCAAATATTTACCATTACACCAAATTCGAATTATGTTATCGATTCTGTTATTGTAGATGGCGCATATGCTGGCAAGCAATCCACTTATACCTTTACTAATGTGACAGCAAACCATACCATTGTTGCAAAATTTTCTATTCCGGGTTATACCATTACTGCCAGTAAAACCGGCAATGGTACCATTACACCCAGTGGAGCTGTGAATGTAAATAATGGTGGTTCACAAACATTTAATTTTGCTCCTGCCAATACGTGTAGTGCCATCGATAGTATAATTGTTGATGGTAGTTTTATCGGTACACCTGCAAGTTACACTTTCAATAATGTGACTGCAAATCATACTATAAAAGCAGTATTTCGCACAGGAGTGAGCATGACTTCGGGCAGTGGCACGTTTTCATTTTGTGCCGGTGATAGTTTAACACTTAGTGCTGCTGCAGGTTTCAATGCTTATTTATGGAGCAATGGAAAATCAACCCAATCAATAATTGTAAAAACCGGTGGTACGTATACTGTTACTGTTACCGGAACCGGAGGATGTCAAACTTCAACTCAACGAGCGGTAACAGTAAATCCATTGCCAACGGTAACATTTACAAATCCTTATGCTGCAACTGCAAATAAAGTTTGCTTTACCGATGCGGGAGTAGTTCTGAACAGTTATGGAACGCCTGCCGGTGGCGGATTTACAGGCACTGGCGTGTACTACAATGGATTTGGCACATATAGTTTTGTTCCTTCTACTACATACGGTGCGCGTACTTTGGTATACACTTACACCAATACCAATGGTTGTACAAAAACAGCAAGTACTGTTATTACTGTGGATAGTAATACTATCGTAAATGCCGGTGGCGATCAGATAAAATGTGGTGGAAGCAACGCTGTGCAATTAGCCGCTACAAAAGGTGGTAAATCAACAGCAACTACATGGAGTACTAGTGGTACAGGCACTTTCAATAATGTAAATGCACTCAATGCCATTTATACTTTATCCTCTGCCGATATAAATGCGGGCAGTGTAACATTGACAATTACAACAGCGGATCCTGTTGGTACGTGTGGACCCGTTAACGACAATATGGTTATTACAATTTATCAAAATGCCGTGGCCAATGCGGGCTCAAATGTTCCGGTGTGTGTGCCAAATGTGGTTGGATTAAATGGCTCTATCACAGGTTATCCGCTTGCTACACCACTTTGGTCATCAACAGGCAGCGGCACATTTGCAAATGCTACTGCGCTCAACACAACTTATACAGCATCAACAGCCGATATAAATGCAGGTAAAGTATTTTTAATTCTCAGGCCGATAGATCCAAATGGGCAATGTTCATTCACTGGCGATACACTCGAAGTTTGGTTCGATAAATATACCGTTACTGCAGGTGCAAATGTGGTAGCATGTGGAACTACAACTGTAGCAATTACCGCTTCAAAATCTACTGCAGTAACTTCAACAGTGTGGACAACAAATGGAACGGGAACATTCGGCAATGCAAATGCCTTGAATACAAATTACACATTATCAAATGCTGACAAAGCCCTTGGCGGAGTAACATTAACAATAACAACAAACGATCCCACCGGTCCATGTGGTGCAAAAAGCAGCAGTTTATTTGCAACGTACAAAGCAGCCACTGCCGATGCAGGCCCGGCCATAGTTTGTGGCGATTCTATCTGGCAATTGAATGGAACATACTCTGCAGTACCCGGCACTTTTTGTAATGCGTCATGGTCTTCATTAGGAACCGGTACGTTTAATAACGCAAATATTTTCAACCCGGTTTATACTGCTTCCACTGCCGATAAAACTGCAGGCAAAGTGAAGTTGGTTTTAAGCTTGATTGATCAAGCCGGGCAATGCAGTAACTTTATAAAAGATACAATTGAAGTTTGGTTTAACCCTCATTATACGGTAAATGCCGGGCCCGATTCAGCGTTTATTTGTGGCGATAAAGTATTAACATTGAATGGCTCAAAGCAAAAAGCAACAAGCACTGTTTGGAGTACAAGCGGTACCGGCACTTTTGCAAATGCCAACGCCTTATCAACTACCTACACTTTTTCCAATGCCGATACAGCAGCTAATATCATTACATTATATCTTACATCGAACGACCCCACAGGACCTTGCTTTGTTGTAGTTGATAGTATGAAAGTGGTAATCAAAGATGTGCCTAAAGCTACAGCTGGCACCAACTCTCCTGTGTGCATAACAGCGAATTTAAATTTAACTGCCAGTGGCGGTAGTACTTATGTTTGGAGTGGGCCAAATGCATATTCATCCACTTTGCAAAATATTGTTCGTGGCAATGCAAGTTTACAAATGGCTGGTACGTATACCGTTACAGTTACCAATAATGTTGGCTGCTCTAAAACTGCTACCACCGTAGCTAGTATAATTAACTGTAATTGTATTCCTGCCATAGTGCAAACCGGCAAAACAAATGTTTCGTGCTTTGGCGGAACAAATGGTACTGCAACAACAACCATTACCAATGTTGCAGGACCATTTACTTATTTATGGAGCAATGGACAAACTACTGCAAACGCATCGGGGTTAGTTGCCGGAACGTATACTGTTACTGTTACTACTACGCCCAATTGCACAGGCACGGCATCGGTTACTATTACACAGCCTCCGGTTATAGCGCTTGCGGCTATAGTTACCAGCGCCACGTGTGGCAATGCCAATGGTAGTATACAAATGCAAACGGTTGGCGGTACTCCCCCTTACTCTTTTAGCTGGAATACAGTTCCCATTCAAACTACTTCTGTTATAAGCAGTTTGTTGCCCGGTAATTTTACCTGCATTGTTACTGATGCCAATGGCTGTACAAAATCGAAAGCTGGCATTGTGGTAAATGTGGGCAATCCAATTACTGCTGCTGGTGTAAGTGTAAAGCGACCATGCTATCAAATCAACAACGGAAAAGTAACTGTTAACAGTGTAACAGGTGGATTGGCACCCTATAAATATTTATGGAGCAACGGAACAACTCTAAACAGTATCAGCAATCTTGCACCGGGCATTTACACTGTCACCATTACCGATTCGTTGGGTTGCTCTTATGTTGTTGCAAAAACCGTAACACAACGCTCGCAAATAAATGCCAACATTGCAATCACAAATCCTGGTTGTGGTTTATGCAATGGTATAGCTGCTGCAACCGTGACCGGAGGATTGAAACCATATACCTATTCCTGGAATACAACTCCGGTTCAGACAGACTCGGCTGCGGTTAACCTTTGTGCCGGAGTGTACACGCTTACTGTTAAAGACTCTGCCAAGTGCACACGCACATTTACTGTAACACTTGCATCGGCCGGGCCTGTGATTACCTTGCTAAGCCAAACAAATGTACTTTGTAATGGTGGAGCAAATGGCGCCATCAATATGAATAATCCTACCGGAGGTACAGCGCCATATACTTATACATGGAGTAATGGAAAAACAACAAAGAATGTTACAGGCCTTGCTGCCGGCACGTATACACTTACGGTTACCAGTGCTAATGGATGCACAGGAACTTTTTCTACAACCATAACTCAGCCTGCAAAGCTTGCTGTAAGTATTTCTGTAAAATCAGCCATTTCTTTAAGTGCCGACCAAAGTGGCGGAGTATCGCCTTATACTTTCCTTTGGAGTACAGGTACTACCAATAAAGTTGCGGGTAATCTTTTGAGCGGACAAACGTATACTGTTACTGTTACCGATGCAAATGGATGCACAGTTACCGGCTCGAAAGTGATGCCTGCCCCACGCGAGATTGAAAGTTTCGAAAATGACGGGTCAACAATCTTTGGATTGTTTCCTAATCCGGCATCGAACAATTTTACCATCGAGTTTTATAATGCCGCGGATCAAAAAGCAGGATTGGAAATGAAAGATGCCTATGGCAAGAATGTATTGACTAGAGTGTTTTATATTTCAGAGAATAATCAATCGGCAAATGTTGATGTATCGCATTTAGCACCGGGAATTTATCAGGTGTGGCTGAGGTATGATGACATAAATATTTGTAAGAAAATTATTATTACGAAATAAAGTAACCGAAAATAAAAAAAGCTGCTTCGTTTTGGAGCAGCTTTTTTTTATTGGATAAAAAACACAATCAAGAAATGGTTTACCCTGCAACTTGAATGTTTTTAAATTTCAAATGCCCTGATTCATCAATACTAAAAGTGTAAATCAAATTCGATTCACTATTATCCTGAGGCTGTCCTTTTTTGTCAACATAAACTGCAACGTAAGAAAGGTTTAAGGTTAACTGTTTTTCCTTTTCATTGTAGCTGGCAAACATTTGATAAGTAATTGTTTTTCCATCGCCTAAAGCGGGTGTTGCATATTCTCCGGTTTTGAAAAGTGAATCGGTTTTAATTTTTAATATGCTGTTTATAAAATGAGCCGGGAACAATTGATGGGAATATTTTTCCAGGTCGGATGACGTAAATGGCTTTGGTTTATTACCAATCAATTTCAAACCCTTTTCGTTGTCGGCAAAAAGAAAATACCATATATCGTTGCCCTCATTAACAATAGGCAGATTGAAATAGAATGCGAGCGAATCTTTTTTATTTTGAACTACGGCACTGCGAAAATTCCGGAAATCATCAATCCAATTAATTTTTGGTACCGGAATTTCTTCCCGCTTAACAATAGTATCAATTGTTTGAATTTCGGGTTTTTGAATTTCAGTTTTTGGCGCTGATCTTTTGCAAGCGGCCATGGATGTTGCCAATAGCAAAACAATGTATAGGTTCATTTTTATATTCTTTATTTTAATCGATGATATTTTTATGATAATGCACTCTGTTTAAAAAAGGGAAAACCCCTTTTCATTTATTTTGTGTAAACATAATAATAAATTCAAAAGCAATTTTTCGACATTTTATTCCTTTTTGCATAGCTTCTAAAAAACTAAATACATTACTATTGATGACAAAGTAAAAAAGCCGGCTCAATCGAACCGGCTTTTTTGTAAGGAGCAAATATTTCTAAAACAAACGCTATTGCTTAACGAATGATTTCCGTGTAACTGTATTGGCATCATTTATTACCAATGAATACACCCCCGTTTGTAAATTTGCAATGTTTAGCATTGTAGTATTGTCATCTTCTGTAAGGTTGATGCCGCCACGCATAACAACTTTGCCTTGCATGTCTATAACCATATACGTACCTGTGATTTCTAACTCCGAATTGTTTTCAATTATCAAATTATCAACTGCAGGTGAAGGGTAAAGTTGAATGCCACTATTATTGCCATCTTCAAATTCTGAAGTAAGTTTGGCATTACTGCCACCGCCTATCGCTGCCTGGTTACAGATAGATCCACGAGCATAATTGTACCGCACATTTACCAACTTGGTTTTTACAAATTGACAGTTTTGAGCAAAAGGTATTTGCTTAAAGTTCATTTGTGGATTCAAATTTTGAGGTGGATTATTCGGACAGTAGTTGGTACAAGTACATCCGTTGAAATAAGTTTTTAATAGATAGCTATCAGCAAATCCTGGCGAAAGCACACCATCGGTATTCGAAAATACGATAGGGCCTGGAAATGGAGCACCGTTATTTGCATAGTCTATTCCAAAACCATTGTCATAGGATAATGCTGCATAAGACCAATGATTTAATCCAGTACCGGCCGCATCGGTTTTGTATATATGTGTGCGTGGTCCTGTAGTTGGATACGATGGTCCTGTTAAATAAAATTCTGCAGTGTTTGCAGTATTTATCCTTTCTATCACATCATAACATTTCGATTGTATAATAGCACCATTGTTGTTTACAATCTCTAATCTGTTCCAGAGTGGAAAACAAAATTGATTAAATTTTATTAGCCACATGTTGTAGAACCCTATTGCTATTGGCCCACCACCATCGGTAAAACCGCCTATTATCAGATTGTTGTCTGTAGTATATTTAATCGATTGAAACTGATCGTCAAGCCCAACATGCCATGAAGATTGGCAAAGCATTGCACCTGCCGGTGTAAGTTTAAAAATTAAGCCATCTGTTGTTGGCGCTAATGCTGATTGATCCAAAATACTACCAACAACAAATATTTCACCTGTTGTAGGATTTTCGCATAAGCTGTTAGCGCGTTGGTCAGCACTTAAAACATTGTTTATCATAGTAGGGTCGAAGTTATAACGACATGCCCACAGTATACCTCCAGTTTTATTTACGCGAGCAACCCAACATTCGTTTACAGCAGCAGTTCCGGGGGTATTAGTTCTTTGCGAATAGCCACAAACAATATATGTACCGGGTAAAAATACCGAACGCCTGATACATGTTGCAACTTCGCGGCCACCAAAATCGAGTTTGTAACTACTTGAAATACCGGCTGTGCTCGAAATGCGTCCAATTAACGCATCGCCACCACCTACATTTGTACTGCCGCTATTTAAATTGTCACCAATACCACCGCAGAACATATAGCCTGGTGTGGCAAGAGTATCTCCTATTTCGCAAATGCTTCTTCCACCAGCATTGTGATAAATTAGGGGTGTTGTTCCATCAGCAAATTGCCAACCATAGTTTTGGTTTGCAACACCTAAATTAGTAGTACGTACAAAACGTAAACGGTGGGCACTTGTAACTGCAACTGGCTGACCATAATATGATACACCAATGCCTGCATAGTAGTGAGAACTTGGTGTAAGATTATAGTTAAAATTTGTTTTTATACCCGTTAACGTTGAAAATATTGTGCATCGGCCTGCAATGCAACAAAGCATAATAATGCAAATAAAATTTTACGCATGATATTGTTTTTTTAGTAATTTAATTTTGAAGTATAATTTTTAGGTAAGGATTAAGATTAGGTTTGGCCGGGGGAAAATAATAGTGAAAAGCCCCGGCATCATAGTAATGATGAACTACAATGTTGATATTTCAAAATTTCAATACTGAACATAATGTGAGGTTTTAAGGAATGATCTAATTACTTCTTGGAAAATATTTTTTGCAAAGTTTTAATTCCAAAAAGAAATTCGAAACAATAATAGAATTTATTTTCGGATTGGCAAGATTTCCTGACTGAAAAATAGACTGATTTTTTGGCAAAGTGTCGAAACCTGAAGGGCTGTTTAATTTATTTCTAAATTGCTGGTTTGGAATTCAACATTGTTAGCTTTTATTGTCATTTCTCATGAACGATGCTAACCACAATAAAACCACTTCCCAATTATTTTTTTTGTATTAACCGCCACAACAAGTAAAATATTAAATTCGCACTTCTTTTTTTAAAAAATGTAAGTATGGATAGATTGAAAAGTATATCGCCAATAGATGGACGATACTTTGCAAATTGTATAGAGTTGTCGCCATTTTTTTCGGAGTATGCTCTTATTCGTTATCGCGTATTGGTAGAGGTAGAATATTTTATTGCCTTGTGTAAATTGCCTTTGCCTCAATTGGCAGGAGTGCAGGAAAAAGCCTTGTTGTCGTTGAAAGCCATTGCCGAAAATTTTGGCGATAATGATGCCATCCGAATAAAAGAAATAGAGCGTACCACCAACCATGATGTAAAAGCTGTAGAATATTTTTGCGTGAGGAATTTGACAAAATAAACCTTGGTCAGTATAAAGAGTTTATACACTTTGGTCTTACTTCCCAAGACATTAATAATACTGCACTGCCCATGATGATGATGCACTGCATGAACTATCATTACACAACATTGCTCAATAATCTCTTGGCACTATTGCAATCGAATGCACTTGCATGGAAAGCTATACCAATGCTTGCCTATACACATGGACAACCGGCTTCGCCCACCTTGCTTGGTAAGGAAATTTATGTTTTTTACGAACGTTTACGGGTACAGTTATTACAACTTGAAAATATACAGTACAGTGCAAAATTTGGTGGTGCTACCGGCAACTTCAATGCGCATATGGTGGCCTACCCACACATAGACTGGCATGCCTTTGCCGATAATTTTGTTACCACTTTAGGACTTTCGCGTTCGAGGCATACTACTCAAATAGAACATTACGATAATATTGCCGCGTGGTGCGATAATCTTAAACGTATCAACACTATATTGATTGATTGCTGTCGCGATGTGTGGGCCTACATAGGTATGAATTATTTTGTGCTCGAAGTAAAAGCGGGCGAAGTAGGGTCATCGGCCATGCCACATAAAGTAAATCCTATCGACTTCGAAAATGCGGAAGGCAACCTTTCTTTGCCAATGCATTATACGAATTTTTTCGCTGCAAAACCTATATCGCGCTTGCAGCGCGACCTTACCGACAGCACCGTTTTGCGAAATATTGGCGTGCCAGTAGCTCATAGCTTTATTGCTATAAAATCAATTATCCGCGGGTTGAATAAACTCACTGTAAATGAAAAAACATTAGCCCACGATCTCGATAATAATTGGGCCGTAGTTGCCGAGGCTATTCAAACAATTTTGCGCAGAGAAAACTATCCCAATCCATATCAAAAATTGAAAGAGCTAACGCGAGGTAATTTGCAAATAGATGAAGCATCCATCAAAGATTTTATTTCTACTCTCGATGTAAGCGATACCGTAAGAAATGAATTGCAAGCTATCACACCCCATAATTATACCGGTGTATTCAATCCATAGTTTTGTTTTTTATTTAAATATTTCAATGCTGTATATCATAAAGTATAGTGCCGTGTTCGAAAATAAAAAAATGAAGTGATAGTTTCAGGATTTACATTTATTCGCAATGCTGCAAAGTTCGATTACCCCGTTGTGGAAGCCATCAATTCCATTCTTACCATGTGCGATGAAGTTGTGGTGGCAGTTGGTAATTCAGACGATGAAACATTGCAAATGATTCAGCGTATTGATTCGGAAAAAATAAAAATTGTACAAACTATTTGGGACGATAGCCTTCGTGAGGGTGGGCGTGTACTTGCTGCCGAAACCATGAAAGCTTTTAACGCCACCCGCACCGATGCCGACTGGTGTTTTTATATTCAGGGTGACGAAGTTGTACACGAAAAATACCATAGTGTGATTACCCAGGCAATGGAAGAAAATTGCAACAACCAACGTATACAAGGACTGTTATTCGACTACCTGCACTTCTATGGTTCGTACGATTATGTGGCCAATTCGCGCAAGTGGTATAGCAAAGAAGTGCGTATAATAAGACGCAATCAAAGCATATATTCGTTTCGCGATGCTCAAGGGTTTCAATGCAATGGACGGCCATTGTATGTAAAAAAAATAGAGGCATCTGTTTATCATTACGGCTGGGTAAAGCCGCCAGATAAGCAACAACTCAAGCAACAGCAATTTCACAAAATGTGGCACAATGATGAATGGGTTTCGCAAAATGTAAAGCAACAAGCTGAGTTCGATTATTCGCAAATAGATTCACTTGCAAAATTTACCGGCACACATCCGCTTGTTATGCAACCACGCATAAAATCGAAAAACTGGAATTTCGAACACGACATTTCTTACCGTAACTTATCGCTCAAGCACCGCTTTTACGAATGGGTGGAACGCTATTTTAATTGGCGTATTGGTGAGTATAGGAATTATAGGTTGGTGAAAGGGAGTAGTTCAAGAGTTTAGGAAGTTCAAAGGTTCAAGAGTTTAGAAAGTTTAGAAGGTTTTGAAAGTTGGGAAAGTTCAATGGTTCAAGAGTTTAGAAAGTTGAGAAGGTTTAGAAAGTTGGGAAAGTTCAATGGTTCAAGAGTTTTGAAAGTTGTGAAAGTTCAATGGTTCAAGAGTTTAGAAAGTTGGGAAAGTTCAATAGTTAAAGAATTTAGAAGGTTTAGAAAGTTGGGAAAGTTCATGAGATTAAAGTTTATTTGTCTCGAAAATTCTTGCGAAGCAATCATTGCCGTTCGTCTTTAGCCAACGGATTGGATAGTTCAAGAGTTTAGGAAGTTTAAAAGTTCATGAGTTCAAGGTTAGGGAAGTTGGAAAATTCAAGGTTGGGAAAGTTCATGAGTTTAAAAGTTTATTTGTCTCGAAAATTCTTGCGGAGCACTCATTGCCGTTCGGCTTTAGCCAACGGACTGGATAGCTCAAGAGTTTAGAAAGCTGAGAAGTTAAGTCCACTCCGAAAAGTATTTTTTGCCACAAAAGCAATAGGACACAAAATTTCACTAAGTCGTAAGAAAATCATTTTTAATTTTTTGTGGGATTTTGTGTTTTGGTGATTTAGTGGCCTTTTATTTTTTCAACTTTTCGCAGACGGCTCAAAATTCATGAGTTTAAAAGTTTATTTGTTGTGAAAGTTTTTGCGCAGCAATCATTGCCATTCGGCTTTAGCCAACGGATTTATTTAGCTGGAATGTATTCAAAAGAAAAAGCCTCGAACTATTCGAGGCTTTTTATAAATTATATTTTTGTATTAGTTTGAATAACTTATAGTTTAACTTCCAAAACTAAAAACTCTAAACTAAAAACTCTAAACTAAGAACTCTAAACTTCCCCCACTAAAAACTAGTAATACTTAACCCTGTTATCAACCACATTGGCTTTTTCTTTCAAAGCGTTGAATGATTCAAAAGCACGCTGACCAAGCATTTGCATCATTTGCATTTTGTTTGGCTTAAAGTCGGCAGGCGTAGCAGTAGGTTCATTTACCTGAAAAGGCATCATTACATATACACCATTTTGCCCTTTTATTGGTGCGCTCACTTGGTTGGCTTTCAAAGCAGGAATGCTTCCTGATACAGTTGGTTCCATTCCAATACCCGGTAAATAAGGAGAGCCAAAACTAGCACCACGAACAGTATCGGCAGGCACGCCCAACTTCTGTGCAAGTGCATCAATATTTGCAGCACCTTTCATTTTCTCGATAAGTTGTAATGCTTTTTTGTCTTTGCGTACTTCGGCTTCAACCTGTGGCTTTACATTTTCGAGTGGCATAATTCCTTTATCGGCAATGGCCGCAAGTGCAGCAACTACATAGCGGCTTTCAATTTTTGTAGGACGCGATACATTACCTTTTTTAGTTTCGGGATTGAATGCCCAGGTAACCAATTCGCGCGCTGCAGGCCCAAGTCCGCCTATGTTTTTATCGTTTATTTTTATGTTGTCGGCCGGGCGCATTGGCAGATTTTCTTTTTTACAAGCAGCTTCAAATTCTTCTAATGTTTGGTTACTGCCGGCAAATGCATTGGCACGCTGAAACACCATTTCATTAGTTTTGTTCGATGGTAAAATGTTGCGCACTATTTCGGCTACCTTCACACGGTTGCTCAGATTTTTTTGATCGGTAATTTGAGTAATGTGATATCCAAACTGCGATTTTACTAATTGAATTTCTCTTAATTTTCCATTGAATACTGCTTCTTTAAATTCCGGCACAAAATTCACTTCGGGGGTTACGTAGCCAAGGTCACCCATTTTTTCCTTCGAACCCGGGTCGTCACTTAATTGCATTGCCAGTATACCGAAATCCATTCCTCCTTTTATAACATTGATAACAGAATCGGCACGAGCTTTCACTTTGGCACTATCGGCAGGGTTATCAATTTTCAATAAAATATGACGTACCTGAACAGAATCGTACATCGATTTTGTTCCTGTGATTTTTGCAAGTCTCAAACTTCCGTTTTCTTCAAACGGACCTATGCTGGTTCCTATAGGTCTACTAAATACTACCGAGTCGAGGGCAGGTGTAAACGAACCTTTGATGCGGTAAGCATCGTTATAAGGTTCATCGCTATTGATGGCCGCCAGCAACGAATCGTTCGTTGAGGTTTGAAACTGTGTGAATAGTTTATTGATATCGTCAATCACCGCCTTGCGGTCATCGGCACTTGGCATTACATCAAAAGTTACAAAACGAATACCACGTGTAGCCTCAGGAGCTTTGTATTTATATTGATGGCTGTTGTAATATTCGTTCAATTCAGCATCGGTAACAGCAATAGTACTATCAACTATGCTGTTATACATAAGTTTAACAACACGAGCATCCATAGTACGGCCTTTATCATAAAAGTCGGCTTTCACTTCTTCGGTTGTAACAAACATACCGCCTTTTATAAGGTCATTATATTTTTCGGTTGTGCGGTTTTTTACAAGTTGATCTTCGTAATTAACCCATTGCTTTTTGGCTTTTTTGTCGGGGTCGTTTGGCAGGTTATCCAAATTTTTGATGTAATTAATTATGGTAGCCTTATCGAATGCCCCTGTTTTGGGGTCCGTAAAAGCACGTTTTACTTCGGGGTCTATGTTGTTACCATAGCACATGTCAGCTAATTCGGCATCGCTTACAGTAAGGCCAAGTTTGTCAAGTTGCTGGCGATACACCTTTTCGCGTAAAAATTCGTTCCACACGTTTTCGCGCACAATGTCCTGAGCATTTTGGTCTAACTCCGGTTGTTTCGATTGCTCTTTGTAATTTTCTTCAGCTTCTTTTACACGTGCACCAAATTCTTCGGGCGAAACTTTTTCTCCTGCAATTACAGCCAAACTATTGTCGGTTTTATTTCCACCAAACAAAAAACTGTTTTGACTTGTGAGTAACTCTCCCAGTATAAATGCAAACAATGCAAATCCTATGAATACCACCAACAGTATCCCCATTTTGTCACGTAATTTTCCAATAACAGCCATATCAAGTAATGAATTTTATAATTTTTTTTTTAAAACAAGGGCGCAAATATAGTAATGATTTTGAAAGTAAAGCCACTTCAAATTCAAATTAGGCTAAAGTAAAAAATGCGGATTTATGCTGTATTATAGGGCTTTTTGCAAAAAATGGGTTATTCGGGCCTATTTATTTTTAAATGCAATTGCTCTATTCGGTTGTTTTGCATCGACTGAATGGCAAAAGTAAAGTCACCCACAACTATTATCTCTCCTTTGGAAGGTAATGCTTCATGGTGGTGCAATATCATGCCTGCCAGGGTTTCGTAATCGCCATAAGGCAGCTGAAGTTTGTATTCGGTATTGAGGTAGTGTATTTCGTGGCGGCCCGAAAGAATGTATTCATCATCGTTTATCTTTTTTTCTATCAGGTCCTCAGTATCGTGCTCATCTTCTATTTCGCCAAATATTTCTTCAATAATATCTTCCACCGTTACCATGCCCGATGTAAGCCCATGTTCATCTACTATTACTGCCACACTTTTACGTTGGCGGGTAAACAAAGTCATAAGTTCGCGTGCCGGCATACTCTCGGGTACAAGGGCTATTGGCAACAAAATGCTCGAAATGGTTTCGGGTTTTTTAAACATCTCGAATGAGTGGACAAACCCTACAATATAGTCTATGTTATCGCGGTAAATCAATATTTTTGATAGTCCTGTTTCAATAAATTTATTTTTCAGATCTGTTATAGAATCTTCGTAGTCGAGCGCTACAATTTCGGTGCGGGGTACCATACATTCCCGTACCTTTAATCTGTCGAAATCCAGGGCGTTTTGAAACATCTGTATTTCGGAATTCAATTCGCTTTTGTGGGCGGTGGGCGAGGAGTTTAATTCATTGATGTAATGGTCCAAATCGAGACGGCCAAAAAGAGGTTTATCTTCTACAAAGTCAGTTTTTAGTGCTATGCGCAAAATATAGTGTGTAAGTTTTAGTATTAACCATACAATTGGAAATAATAAAACATGAACAGCAAAGATAATGTAAGCAAACACATTGAGCGTTTGATTGGGATTGATACGGAATAATACTTTAGGGATAAATTCGCCTGCAACCAGCATGATGAGTGACGAAACCAAAGTCTGTAACAACAGAATAGTGATTTCGCCAGCATATTTTGTGGGTAAAATGTTTTTGAAAAAAGGCTCTAATACTTCGGCCATGTTATTACCATACAGAACCAGGGCTAAATTGATACCTACAAGTATGGTAATAATAAAACGCGATGGAGATTTTATGAAATATGACAGTATACGTGCCGCTAGGCTGCCCTGTTTGTTATCCAGTTCGATTCGAAATTTATTGGCAGATAAATAGGCAATTTCGATTCCCGAAAAAAATGCCGAAACTAAAAGCGTAGAAATAATAATTAGCGTATAGTTCATCAAGGAGTATTAATGCCGCAAATATAAATTTTAAATCCGATTTACTTTGTTTGCAGGAATGTATATGAATGATGCAGGCGATTTCGGTTTCAATGCTTTTGTTCAACGAAACAATTTTCCATACTATTGCGGCCCTCAAATAATGTTACAAAATGGAGGACAATAAAAAAATAACATCGGCACTTATTTCTGTTTTTTACAAAGATGGAATAGATGAAATAGCAAAACAATTACATGCACAAGGCGTAAAAATATTTTCAACAGGAGGCACACGCACTTTTATCGAAGCAATGAATATTCCTGTTACCGATGTAGAAACTTTAACGGGCTATCCTTCTATATTTGGTGGTCGTGTAAAAACATTGCATCCTGCAGTTTTTGGCGGTATTCTTCAACGAAGAAATAATGAAAGTGATAAGGCAGAAGCTTTGGAGTATAAAATTCCTGTAATCGATTTGGTGATTGTAGATTTATATCCCTTTGAGCAAACGCTTGCTCAAGGCGCATCACCGGCCGATATAATAGAAAAAATAGATGTTGGTGGAGTGGCACTCATACGCGCTGCGGCAAAAAATTTTAACGACACCATTATTATTTCTTCAAAAGATGATTATCATAATTTATTGCAAATAATCACAGCGCAAAATTCTAAGTCAACATTAGCACAGCGAAAACAATTTGCTGCCAAAGCATTTGCAATTACATCGCATTACGATAGTGCAATCTGCAAATGGTTCGATACAGACAATGTTTTTTTTAAGTGTAGTAGTATTCACGGCCGTGAACTGCGTTATGGTGAAAATCCTCATCAGCAAGCAAAATTTTTTGGCAACATCAACGAAATTTTTACCCAACTGAATGGTAAAGAAATTTCATACAATAACTTACTGGATATTGAAGCAGCATTAGGCTACATAAAAGAATTTGATGAACCTGCCGTTGCTATCATAAAACATAATAACGCATGTGGCATTGCTACTGCTAATGATTTGCAAGCTGCATACAGCAAGGCTTTGGCGGGCGACCCTGTAAGTGCTTTTGGCGGTGTTGTGGTTGCTAATAGAAAGATTGACTTGTCCATCGCCAAAATAATGAACATGCTATTTATGGAAGTGTTGATAGCGCCTGAATTTGATACAGATGCTTTCGAATTATTGAATCAAAAAAAGAACCGCATTATTCTGCAATTTCATAAGCAAGCTGATAGTAAAACTAGTTTTCGCAATCTGCTAAATGGCGTGCTGGTGCAAGACAAAGATGTGGCAGCCGATATTCAACGAAATGTGGTAACCAATACCCAACCATCATCACAACAACTTACCGATATGGACTTTGCCATGAAAGTATGTAAGCACCATAAAAGCAATGCAATAGTACTTGCTCGCGATGGGCAATTATTGGGCAGTGGTTGTGGTATGACTTCACGCATAGATGCCTTGAAACATGCCATTGCAAAGGCACACGAATTTGGTTTCGATTTGCAAAATGCCGCTATGGCCAGTGATGCTTTTTTTCCATTTCCCGATTGTGTTGAAATTGCACACAAAGCCGGTATCACTTCAATTATACAACCCGGAGGCAGTATGCGCGACAACGAAACAGTTGATTATTGCAACGCCAACAATCTCCCAATGATAATTACAGGGATGAGGCATTTTAAGCATTAGGAATTCTGTTGTGAGTTCTTAGTTCGAATTCTGTTTTAGTTTATTGTTCTTAGTTTTTAGTTGGCTACGCATGCAAGGATAATTCTTAACATTATTTAAAACATAAGAACAAGTCTCACCGTAAGATTTCAGAGTCCTAATTTATTTTTTGTTTTTCAAAGGAATGAGAAACTCTGAAATGAATACCATATCACAAACGAAACAAAGAACTAAGAACATGGCTCACCGCAAACGTAACTAAGAACGAAGAACAAGGCTCATCGCAAACGAAACGAAGAACAATCCTCACAGCAAGCGTAACTAAGAACGAAAAACTAAAAACTTAATTTAATACATCTGCACAAAAACCTCGTACTCATAAGTGATGGTTTTCTTTTCATTTGGTGCAAGTTCTATATCCCACTTTGCTTTCGAAGTTGGATTTTGATTATTATAATAATCGCGCACCTTGGTTACTTTACCATTGCCACTCTCAGTTATAGTTCCCTGCACCGATTTGCTTAGGTTGAGGGTGATTTTTTTATCCTGAAAATTTGCAAGCTCAATACTTCCTTTGAGTTTCACTTTTGTAAAAACAGCTTTCTGAATTTTCTTGGCATTGTCCTCGCGCGACAATTCTTCTTCAGTATTTTTTATTTGTACATCTATAGCCTTCGATAATTTTATGCTCATTTCGCCACCTATAGGTGTATATTTAGTTTCATCTTGCGCCAGCGGATCTTCCTTGTCGCTCACTACAAAAACCGGTGCAGTTGTAAGTGGTGCAGGAGTGGTGTTTGTGAATTTCACTGAATGATAGGCCTCAAACTTCTGATTGGGGTCGTTGTAAATAGAACGTGTATTACAAAAATTTACATGGTCGTACAAGTCACATTCATACACATCTTTATACTGCACATTTTGCGATGCAAGCGGAATTATAGTCTTGGAATTTTTTGGCAAGTCGATATTGCCTGCACGATAAAAGTATAAGTCGCCCGTTTTTTCGCCCTCGGTGCTATAGGTTGGCTGATTGGTATTTATTACAGCACCACGGGTTGCCATATCGTTTTCCATCATTGCCGGTGCGGCCATATTTTGAAACTGATAATTTTGTGCGCCACCATAATTATTTGCGTACGTATTTGTAAGGTAATTGTTGGTAATAGGATCAAGCGATAAACCATAATGCATTTGTGGGCTACCCACCACTAAATTAATTTCGGCATTCTCAATTTCTTCCGAATAATTTTCGACAGTGGCTTTCATTTCAAGGCGTGCATCTTTATCGTTCATTATTTTAAAAATGTATGATGGCTGCCACAAAATACCTGTTTGCATAACCATCAGGCTTACATCGGTGCGGTCCAATCCTTTGTCAACCGTTACGCGCGCCATGCGGTAGGTGCTGTCGGCAGAGTAACTATCAGCATTAAATTCGCTCATTACTTCTATCATTTGGCTGGTGGTGGTAAATATAGTTTTGCCATCGGCAGCCTTAAGTCTAATACTGCTATTGAGGCGGTTATATGATAACAGCTGCCCGCTAACTTCACGTATTGATTTATCTTTATCGCCATATAAATAGCGTAAGGTTATGTTTTTGCCAATTGATGCCGAAAGCATATCCATCATGGTTTCTATGCCTTTGTTTTTTTTCACCGTATCCTCTCGCATAGTGATTTGTTTCACCTTTGTGTCTTTGCCGGCATTTACCCAGAAAGTGCCCATCAGTGCGGTTTGCGGTATATCCATGCGAAAAGTTTTATCTTTCAAATACATATTGCCCTCCTTAATTAAAAAATAGGAGCCATTCTTAAATACTGAAATCTTTGTTGTTTTTAATTGTGCCATTGCATTCAAAGCCATAGCTAATGTTAGCACCGATGCCAAAACGATTTTTCTCATTTTTATTTTTTTTCGATTATGGATAGAAGATGCAAATGTAAAAGATATTCCATAATGGGGGTGGAGGAGGGTCTGGTGAACAGGTGAAAAGAATTTTGTTTGATTGGAAAATTTATGTTTTCAATTTGTTGTCGAAAATGACTACTCATTAAAACAAAAAAGCGAACCTCACGATTCGCTTTTTTTGTACCCGGGCAGGACTTGAACCCGCAAGACTGTTGAGGTCATCCCGATATTTAATCGGGACGTGTTTGCCAATTTCTGATTAGGTTTTCGATGTAGATTCGGCTTTTCTTTTTTTTTAATTCCATTTCTCGCCCAACAGCCATCGACCTGTTTTCATAATTTTCTGTATAAACCACTTTCCACGGCCATTTATAATTAGTTGAAGGAACCATGTTTGAATTATGCCTTAGCAATCGTGCTTCAATATTTTCGCATTGACCCACATAAAACTTTCCGGTAGAAGTTGATTGCAGAATATATAAATGAAATGCCAATTTTTTTTATTATAAAATTCCTGAAACAAAAAAGCGAACCTCACGATTCGCTTTTTTTGTACCCGGGGCGGGACTTGAACCCGCACGACTGTTGATGTCATCCCGATATTTAATCGGGACGTGTTTACCAATTTTTTTAAATTAAAATTCATTTTTATAAAAAAAGCGAACCTAATGATTCGCTTTTCATTATTAAGTACCCGGGGCGGGACTTGAACCCGCACGACTGTTGAGGTCATCCCGATATTTAATCGGGACGTGTTTGCCAATTTCTGATTAGGTTTTCGATGTAGATTCGGCTTTTCTTTTTTTTTAATTCCATTTCTCGCCCAACAGCCATCGACCTGTTTTCATAATTTTCTGTATAAACCACTTTCCACGGCCATTTATAATTAGTTGAAGGAACCATGTTTGAATTATGCCTTAGCAATCGTGCTTCAATATTTTCGCATTGACCCACATAAAACTTTCCGGTAGAAGTTGATTGCAGAATATATAAATGAAATGCCAATTTTTTTTATTATAAAATTCCTGAAACAAAAAAGCGAACCTCACGATTCGCTTTTTTTGTACCCGGGGCGGGACTTGAACCCGCACGACTGTTGATGTCATCCCGATATTTAATCGGGACGTGTTTACCAATTTTTTTAAATTAAAATTCATTTTTATAAAAAAAGCGAACCTAATGATTCGCTTTTCATTATTAAGTACCCGGGGCGGGACTTGAACCCGCACGACTGTTGAGGTCACAGGATTTTAAGTCCTGCGTGTCTACCAATTCCACCACCCAGGCCTGCATAGTGGCAGAAAAAAAAAGTTATCAGTCTATATTGACCAATAACTTGACTTTTGAGCGGAAGACCGGGCTCGAACCGGCCACCTCGACCTTGGCAAGGTCGCGCTCTACCAAATGAGCTACTTCCGCTTTTTTATTTTCGAGCCGCAAACATATATATTTTTTTCAAATTAATAGACTTGCAAAAAAAAAATCGTTTTTTTTATTTTTAAAGAAAGTAACGAATGTTTCCGTCTTCGTTTGAAAACTATTTTATTTCTAAAGTCAGTTTGCCAGTTGCCGGGATTATTCTTACAAATCTAAATCAGGGAACTGTCAAATATTAATTTTGAAACTTTCTGGATTTGAAAAACTAATAGAAAAAGTATGAAATGAAATTTTTACTTTTCGTTTCCGCCTCCAATCCATTTTCTATTTTTGCCTACTTATGAAACGCGAAGCTATCTCCACAATATTCCAGAAGTATGTGCCAATGAGCGCTGTGGATGATTGTGTGGATTTGATTGTGAAGTATCATGTGGCAATAACCATCACTCGAGAACGCATGACCAAACAGGGTGATTACCGTGCACCACATGCGGGGCATCATCATCGTATTTCTGTGAATCATAACTTAAACCAATATGCATTTTTGATAACTTTTATTCATGAGATTGCACATTTAGTAACGTTCAATCAACACAGACATAAAGCCGAAGCGCATGGTGCCGAGTGGAAGCAAAATTTTCGCCATTTGCTTATTCCGTTTTTGCATTCAAATATTTTTCCCGATGATATTAAACTTGCATTGGTATCATACATTGCAAATCCTGCCGCTGCCACTTGCAACGATTTGCATTTATACGAAACTCTTTGCGATACGATAAACCATCTGATTATGTATTTTAAAAACATTCCTCTCGGTGCCTTTTTTATTTTGAAAGGATATAAAGATGTATTTATAAGAGGCGAGCTATTACGTAAAAATTTTATGTGCAGGTTGTTGAATTCGCAACGTGAATATAAAATTACACCTCTGGCACAGGTAAGGCAAGTAGATGCACAGGAAGAAAAAGTACGCGAGGTGATTGTAGAAAAATGGAAACCATTCTCACTTTAAATCAAATTCCAATAGGCTCGAAATTTAAAATCAAAAACGACAAAGATGTTTTTATAAAACACGAAAAGCTGCGTACATTTTTTAGATGCAGCCTGGTAAGCACCGGAAAAGTTTACCGTATTAGAGGTGCTATTGCAATCGAAAGTATGGAAGGGAGTTAGTTAGAAATTAAAAATATCTTGGGAAATTTAGAATTGAAAATTAAAAATTAAGGATTGAAAATTAGGGAAAGGAAATTAAAAATTAAGGATTAAAAATGACTTGGGAAATTAAAAATTAAGGATTGAGAATTAGGGAAAGGAAATTAAAAATTAAGGATTGAAAATTAAAAATAAATTGAGGATAAAAATTTACAATTGAAAATTGAATTTGACAAAAGTGAAAAATGGCGGGAGAGATTGCTTCGCAGTTCGAGAATCCCTTCGACTGTGCTCAGGGTGACAAAACTCACTGTGCAATTCGCAATGACCCCTTCGACTTCGCTCAGGGTGACATTGACCAATGACTGGCAGAGATGCTTCGCAGTTCGAGAATACTCACTGTGACACTCAGCATTGCAAAAATTAGGACACAAAAGCCACAATACTAACTACTCAATACTCACTACCAACTACTCAATGCTAACCACTCAATGCTAACCATTCAATGGCAATCCCTCAATGACCAATGACCCTCCTGAATGACCAATGACTAAAAATGTTACCTTCGCGTTCGAAAAAAATAAATAATGGGCAATATTGTAGCAATAGTAGGACGACCAAACGTAGGGAAATCAACACTTTTTAACCGAATTACGGAGACACGTGCGGCAATTGTAGATGAGGCCGAGGGCGTAACACGCGACAGGCATTACGGAAAGGGAGAATGGAACGGGAAGCAGTTTTCCATTATCGATACCGGTGGCTATGTGCAAGGCAGTGACGATGAGTTTGAAGGCGAAATACGTAAGCAAGTTAAAGCAGCAATTGAAGAAGCCGATATTATTTTGTTGATGGTGGATGTAACGGTAGGCCTTACAGACTTAGATATGGACGTAGCAGCATTGCTGCGCAAATCCAAGAAAAGAGTTTTGTTGGTAATAAATAAGGTAGATAATAATAAGCGTCTTGAAGATACTCATGAATTTCATCGCCTTGGTCTTGGTGAGTTTTACCCTTTATCATCAGTAAATGGTGCTGGTACAGGCGAGTTGCTCGATGAAGTTGCAAAACATATTACAGTAGACTTAGTTGATACCGAAGGCATTCCAAAAATTACCATTGTAGGTCAACCCAACGTAGGAAAATCTTCTTTACTCAATTCGTTGCTTGGCGAAGAACGTGCCATTGTAACGCCAATAGCAGGCACCACTCGCGATAGTGTTTTTACAAGATACAAAGGTTTTGGTTTCGATTTCTTTTTGGTTGATACTGCCGGTATGCGCAGAAAACGAAGTGTAAACGAAGACCTGGAGTATTACAGTAACCTGCGCACCATAAAGGCGGTAGAAGACAGCGATGTATGTATATTGATGATTGATGCGCAACAAGGGCTTACGGCTCAGGATTTGAATATTCTGCATCTTATACACACCAACCGCAAAGGCGTGGTGATACTGGTAAATAAGTGGGATTTGATGGAGAAGGAAACCAATTCATCGAAAAAAATAAGTGACGAAATTAAAGAGCGTTTACAACCTTTTAATGATGTGCCTATTTTATTTACATCGGTAAAAACAAAACAACGTATACACAAAGCGTTAGAAACTGCAATCGAAGTTCAAAAAAACCGTTCGCAACGTATATCTACATCACAATTAAACAAGGTGATGCTACCATATATCGATCACAATCAACCTCCGGCTATAAAAGGCAAACTGATAAGCATAAAATATATTACTCAACTTCCAGGGCCGGTGCCACGTTTTGCTTTGTTTGCCAATCATCCGCAATATATTATGGAAAACTATAAGCGTTTTATAGAAAATAAATTGCGCGAAAATTTTAAACTTACAGGTGTACCCATTGAAGTATTCTTCAGATCGAGCAAAGGCGAAAAGACTTATTTATAGCGCTTTGCAAACAATAGTATATTCTTACAATTTTTAAAACATACGGGTCAAGGCAGTAGTTGATATCAACGAATTACGAATGCTGACACTCCGGTCGGCATTCGTAATTCGTTGACGCCTAACTCGAATGTTTTTTTACGTTTTAATTCTGATTTATTCTGCCGATATTTTTCCTGTTTGAAAAGTTGTGTTGCTTTCATCCAACAATTGATAAATGTATAATCCCTTTGCAAGATTAAACGAAATAGCATCTTGTTCGAAAACTACTTTTTGGTTCAGTACCAATTTGCCGGCCGCATCAAAAACCATCAAATTTGCATTGCTGCGTTTGTTACATTCGCGTTTCGAAATCGTTAATTGATGCGTGCTATTATTTAAGAGAACATCAACATTATTGCAATCAGCCAATTCGGGATACGAAAAAGTTAATGGCACAAGTTGCACATTAAGATTGGTAACTACTCCGTTTGTTAATTGCACATTCGAAATTGTTTTTGTTTTATATCCCGGCACCGAAAATTCTACATTATAAATTCCTGCATCGGCATAGCCTGTTTTATACTCACCTGTTACATTTGTACTATCGTATGATGGTGTAGCAATGATGGAGGCATTTACATCTTTCAAAGGTGAAGTGGTAAGCGAATCGGTAACAATACCTTCGAGATAACAAGCACGTACATAATTTGCATTGTAAACAAATAATCCGGTTTGCATATCGGATGCTACCAAAATGCCCGATGGAAAATAGGGGTCGAAATCCCAGCTAAGCCCTGTGCCACCAAGCGAAATATGCGCTACTTCAATTAAATTATCGGGGCGTGCTGCATCTACTATTGTTACATGGCTGGCATAATTTGCACATATAACATAATCGTTAAGAACGCGCACATTGTGCACCTCGCCTTGTGGTGCCGTTTCCGACAAATAAGTATCAAGTAATTTTATATTTGATAAATCACTTACATCGTATGCGGCCATTGGGGCATAAGGTTTTTCATCTGTGGTGAAAAAAGTTCTTTCATCATCGCTATGCCATCCATTGTGATTGAACAGGCTTGGTGTTAGTTGGGTTTGTACAACAGTAGGATTCGTTTTGTTCGTAATGTCAACCACCGAAAATTGTCCGGCCCAAATTTCGCTTGTCCACATGGTGTCGTTTTTTACCACACAATCGTGCACATAGTTTGCGCCATAGTTACTTACGTATTGCGGATTCCATGGGTCGCTGAGGCTGCAAATTAAAACGCCACCACCCAACAATTGAGTACCGTTAATAAATAAATATCCGTTATTAACGGTAACTGTATGCGCACGTGTAAGCTGATTGGCAATAGCGCCATCACCGGTATAGAACTTATAACTCACCGGATTGGGCAATGTACTTAAATCAATTATTTGAATTCCATTTAATACATTATTAGAGTCTACACCTTCGGTAGAAACATAAGCATAGTGCCCCCACACTTTAATTTCGCGCCATATACTTGGTGTACCTGGAGTAGTGGCTACTTCAACCGGATTGGCTGGATTGGCAACATCAATTATGCCAACACCATCATATTTTCCCACCAATGCATATTCGTGCCCGGTGCTGTCTATATAATGCCATACGCCTGCAAGCTGATATGGATAAGAAATGTGTCCTACCTGTGTTAAGTTTTTTTGTGCAAATACATTGGCACAAATAAAAATAGAGAGTGCGAGTAAAATTGTTTTCATCTTTTTAAATTAATTATTATACAAAAGAAATAAAAATTATCGTATATAAAATGTTTGCATCTATATTTGACACAAATTTAAGGTATGAATATTAGAATAGGTTTTGGTTTCGATGTACATCCTTTGGCCGCAGGATATCCTCTGTGGCTTGGTGGTATACAACTAGAAAGTGATAAAGGCGCAGTGGGTCACTCCGATGCCGATGTGCTTATACATGCAATTTGCGATGCCATATTAGGAGCTGCCAACCTGCGTGACATTGGTTTTCACTTTCCCAATACCGATGCAAAATATAAAGGCATTGACAGTAAAAAATTATTGGCCGAAACTGTTTCATTGTTGCATGCAAAAAATTATTCTATAATAAATATTGATGCTACTTTGTGTTTAGAAGCACCAAAAATAAATCCGCACATCACTGCAATGCAAAATGTTTTAGCTCCTATTATGCACATTACTTCTGACGAAGTTTCAATAAAAGCAACTACAAACGAACGATTAGGATTTATAGGTCGTGAAGAAGGAGTAACAGCTTATGCTGTTGTGTTGATTTCTAAAAACTAAAAGTGTAACCGGCCCCAAACACATTTAGTGTAAGTGGGTTATTTACGTTCATTCCGTTATCGCGAAGATAAAAAATATCGAGCGTGGTTTTTTTACTCAATTCATATTCGCAACCGGCCACAGTTCTCCAACGGTTTATGGCGTTTCCTCTGTTATTGTTCAGGGTATAAAATATTTCTCCTTCTATGTAAGGGTTCCATTTTTTGTGGCTGTACTTTGCTGTTATTTTATTGCGCCACAGCCAATTTATTCTTTCACTTATATCATTAGCATAGTGTTGTGTAAACTGACTCTGTATGCGGGTTCGGGGTGTGATTGTGAGTTTCGAAAATTTTATGCGGTACGATAAGTCGGCAAAAATGCGGTGACGGAATTCTGTGTTTTCTTCTGCCGGGTTACGCATAATGTAACGATAACTTAATGATGCAGTGAGGGCTTTGTTTATTTTATATTGTGCTTTTACATTTACAAAAACGGTTGACCAACGGCCAAAGTTATCGTTTGCTCTGTTTTCTAAAGTGAAAGCTGTGCGTAATTTACTGGTTATTTTTTTTTCGCCCGTGATAGATATACGCATCCCGGCATCGTTCCATTGTGCCGTTACATTATAGCAACAGGCAAAGCAGAAAGTGAAAATAAAACAACATAGCTTAAACTTTCTTGAAGTCATAGTAATAAACTTTTAAAAAAGCACGGTCGCGCAGAAAGTCGATTTCCGATATTGAAATTTTATGAATATTCAACCCGGTACGTTCGTTCAGGTCGGCAATAAGTTTGTCACGATTTTCGGGCTTTATATTTTCTATCACTTCATATTGTATCATTTGGTAAGATTCGTTTTTTATCAGTAAATGGCCATCGAGTAAATAAGCAAAACCAATAATCAGAAAATTGATAATCATTGTTTCGGGGTAGGTGCCTTTCATTACAGAATTTATTAAGCCCATGGCAATGCAAATAAAAAGATAGGTCATATCTTTTTCGGAAATGTTTTCGGTTCGATAGCGCAATAGTGAGAAAACGGCAAACATACCAAATGCTGCACCGGTGCTAAAATCGGACTTGTTCATAAAATATGTCATCATAAAAATAACAATGTTGAACAAGAAGTAAGTAAAAAAATAATCCTTCTTTTTATAGATAGGATAATAGATAAGCCGTATAAGAACTGATACCGCCACTACATCTAAAAGCAAGCGGATAAAAAATTTATCACTCACTTTATCAAAAATTTCTATTTCCATAATGTATTAATTTGATTGTTTTTGGTTTAAAATTTTGCTCACGTATAATTGTTGACTTTTAAAATTGTTGGCTTTCAAAGTCGAATCGCACTGAGTCATAGCCCAGCAATATTTACTTAGCGATGCCGGAATAATATGCATCGATTTTAAAAGACGATTGATTGGCGAAGAGTAATCGAATTTTGCCTGCTTAACTTCTACAATAGCAAGCGAAGGAAAATGTTTTGTTACACCATTTCGTATCACTTCAAGATTTAAATCGATGGTAGCACGTTCGTCCATTTTTTTGCTTATAAGTGTAATGCGCGCATAGTTAATTGTAGCAGCAATTTGCAAATCGGTTGCATTCATATTGGTGCGTGTGGCAATTAATTCTTTGGCTTTGTCGCAAAGATTAACCCCAGCTGTATCGGTCATTACTCTTTTTTTTATGGTGCGGCTTTTATTGTTTTTAAATTTTATTTCGAAAAAATTTAAATCGCTTTGCACATATCTGCGATAACGCATTTTCAGCCTGTTCGAAATTCCATTGTGATGCTTTGTAAATAAACTTAAATCGGGTGTATCGAAATAATATGATTCGTAGTTGAAGTATCTCAACCCGTTTATATCCAGAATTTTATAACTTGATTGAAGTCCTTTCAGAATCGTATCGAGCATGGCAGTATTTACTACGTATTTTGTATCGGTGCGATCGAGCAACGCCACACTATCCATTTCTGAAAGAGTAATAGGTTCAAATTGCGACAATATTTCTTCGTATGGATACGACATGGTCAACTCAGTTTTTTATTATTGTTATTGTGCCGGCATCAACAGTCGATTTTCGTTTCGAAATCTCTACACTACGAACCATTACTGTATCGGTGTTGATATCGCCCGGTGATGACAATGTATCGTATGAGTAAGCAAACACTTTGTAGTTGCCATTGCGGAGGTAATCGAACCGGAAAGTGCCGTCATAGCTGCATCGTGTGCGGTTGTCGAAGGTATTGTCTTCATCGCCATAAATGATATAAACATCTTGCTCCACAGCCGGAAACTCTTCGTAAAAAATGGAAACGTGCCATTATAGTCGCGTTGCAAAACCTTTCCAGTGATGGATGAAGTGCCTCCCTCGCCAGCATCTTTTTTACATGATGCAATTGTAAAGCACAATGCCAAGCAGAGAATGCTCAAAGTGTTTTTCATAATGAATTAAATTTTTACCGTTGTCAAATGTACAATTATAAAGTGCAATTCTGTTGCAAGTTTGATTTTTTAAAAATATTCCATCCTCACCAGAAAATTGTTCGCTTCAACCTCTCCATTCTTTTGCAAATATGATTTCATTTTTATTGCTTTGAAACATCTCACGCCTTATAAAAAAAATAGTCTCAACTTTTTTAGAAAATGTTTGCTTCACTTAAATCGCACAGCAATATTGCCATCGTAACAATATATATTGTGATTGCTGTATGGAGCATAAGTTTAAATTTATTCACTACCAATCGAATTATTGTTGATGCGCCAAGTATGTGTACCTACTTGCCGGCAGTAATTATTCACCACGATTTGCATTTAAATTATATAGACCAAAATCCTGAGTATTATAAAGATAAAATTTGGTGCTATAGAATTGAAAACGGAAACCGGCTTATTAAATCATCGGTTGGAATTAGTGTTTTGCTTTCGCCATTTTTTTTGGTCGGCCACTTTATTGCTATACTCACAAGTGCTGAACAGACAGGCTATTCGTGGCCATATCAAAACGCTATGACCATAGGCGTTATGATTTATCTTTTGATAGGTCTGTTTTTTTTGCGCAAATTTTTACTTTCTTTTTTCGATGAATTAACCGTTGCACTCACGTTGATTTCGATTGTGCTTGCCACAAATTTATTGTGGTACACAACCTTCGAACCATTTATGTCGCATGCAATTTCCTTTGCGCTTATCAGTGCAAGCATGTATTATTTTCATCAGTGGCTTTGCGATGGTAAGCCGAAAAATATTTTCTTCTTTATTATCCTCTTTGGTTTTATTTGTATGGTACGGCCGCTTTCCATCACACTCTTGATTTATTTTGCTCTGTATGCCTTGTTGCAACATCAATCCAAGGTAAGTAGCAATCTGGCCTTGCTTATGAAAAATATTATGGTTGCTAAAAAGGCTATACTTTTTGGCTCATTTATTTTTTTGTTATTACTGTCCATGCAATTTTTTTATTGGAAATATATAACCGGACATTGGTTTTTTGATGTATATATAAATGAACATTTCTGTTTCAACAGTCCGCAAATTATTCCATTTTTGTTCAGCTTCCGCAAAGGGATTTTTATTTATTCTCCTGTATTGCTGTTTATTATTCCTGGTTTTTTTCTTTTGTACAAAATAAATAAAGGCCTGTGCATTTCAACACTGATATTTTTTCTTGTAACGATTTATTTTTTGTCATCGTGGTGGGCGTGGAGTTACGGTATATCTTGGGGCATGCGGCCCATCATCGAATTTTATGCTATATTAAGTATGCCAATGGCGGCAGCATTTGCTTTTATTTTAAAACAAACAAAAGCCATGAAAATAATTTTGTACGCAACAATTCTTGCATTAGTAACATTAAACATTTTTCAAACCTGGCAATATAAAAATGGCTTTATCCATTTCGATGACATGAGCCGGGCTGCATACTTCAAAGGATTTATTCAAACAGAAATTACCGATGAGTGGCGCGATTTATTACAACCTTATCAATGGGAACGCAGGTTAAAGGGCCTGCCACAAATAGAATGTGATAAGAATTTTTTGCAAAACATTTCCCCACAACAATCCATTTATTTACGGGCCAAAAACATGAAAAACATTTCTGTAAACCGCCAGGCACAAAATGTAACTGCGGCATATTCAAACAATACAGGTGCGTTCGAAATGTTTTACGTTCTGCAAAAAGGTAATGATAATGTTATACTTCAGTTGAAAAATGGAATGGTACTTTCTACTTTACCCAACAACGAAAATTTAATAACTGCAACCAACGAGCAAACTGTTAATAGTGTTTTTAAAATTATTTTTCTTGGTGAAAACGAAATAGCATTGCAAACAGCCAATGGAAAATATGTTACATACGAAAATAATTTTCCTCACATACTGCGTGCAACCGCAACTGCGATTGGAAAGAACGAAACGTTTAGATTTTTAGTAAAGGATGAGTAATTCTTGGCATTGGTCATTGAGGATTGTCATTGTGAAATAGTTATTGGTTATTTTGTTATTGAGTTGTTTGGTTGTTGACTTTGTAATGCTGAGGAACGAAGCATCTCTGCCACTCATTGGTCATTTGTGGGATGGTCATTAGTCATTTTAATTCTTGTCATTGGTCCTATCCCATTGCCATTGCGAGCCATTTTCTTTCCGTCATTAAGAGCGTAGCGAAGTAATCTCTGCCTGTCATTTGTCATTGTGCGCCAGCCATTGTTTGTGTCCTCACAAACAATCTCTTGCATTTTGTTGTATTCTGATAATTGAAAATTATATTAAATCATCACCAAAATAAAAATCCGCATTCCACATTACACCACAACTAAAAAAAGCCCCGATACATCGAGGCTTTAATTTTGTATAATTAATTTACATAAGAAACATTATTTAAACAAACCATGTAACTCTGCATTGATGCGGGTTACAATCGCTCCCAAATCTTCGGGATTGTCGGCAAAGTTTATTTCATCAATATCAATAACCAATAATTTTCCTAAATCGTATTGTGATACCCATGCTTCGTAACGTTCGTTGAGTCGCTTAAGATAATCGAGACGAATATTATTTTCGTAAGAGCGGCCACGTTTTTGAATTTGATTTACCAATGCCGGAACCGAACCACGTAAATAGATCATTAAATCCGGAGGTTTAATAAAGCTTGCCATCAAATTAAATAACTCCAGATAATTATTGTAATCGCGCGTTGTCATCAATCCCATTGCATGCAGGTTAGGCGCAAAGATGTAAGCATCTTCATATATGGTACGATCCTGAATAACCGTTTTTGTTATTTTGCTAAAGTTTACCACCTGCCTGAAACGGCTGTTGAGAAAAAATACCTGCAGGTTGAACGACCACCGTTGCATATCTTCGTAAAAATCGGTAAGGTATGGATTGTTATCTACAGCTTCGTAGTGTGCTTCCCATTTCATGTTTTTTGCGAGAAGGCTTGTTAATGTTGTTTTGCCCGAGCCAATATTGCCCGCTACTGCTATGTGCATATTTAAAGTAATTAAATCTTTGTTATCGAAGGTTTTGCCGCCTTTCATTAAAAAAGGTTCACGAATTAAGTGCTTTAAATTTTCACTTACAAAAATTGTTAAAAAGTTTATCTGTAAATTGCCGTTGCTACTTTGATTTAAAAGCATTGCATTGTCACCCAAAATTGGAATTAATCATATATTGCGCACCTTCTGCGATGATAAAATGAAATTAAAATATACACGAATATTTTTTTGGCTACTCAACTTTTGCATTGTTGTTAGTATATTAATGCCATCGTGCTCCCCTTCGCGCCTCGACAAATCGAACTATAATCTTTTGTACAACCGCAATTTGGGAAGTTTACATCCGGCACTTTTTTTACAAACTTACAGCAACGATAGCTCACATTTGTTTGTGAAATTGCCTGCTGGCGATTTGCTTTATCAAAAATCTGCCACTGCTTTCGAATCGCGTTTTTGGATTTGGTATGGCATTTATCCAAATATAGAATCATCGCAATTGCTCGACTCTGCCACATATAATTTTACTGATGTGAGCACAAATACACAGCAGGAACTAACAATTCCTATAAAGATAAAAACTCCGGCACGAAAAAATTATTTGATGCATATAAAAGTGTTTGACCTCAATCGTGGAAAATTTGCCGAGCGTAATATTGATGTTGTCAATAATAGTTCGCAATCGGCAAATACATTTGCATTATATCATATCGAAAATAAATTTGTGCCGGTGTTAGATAATTTCCTGCTGGCAAATAAATCATATTTTATTTCCAATAATATTGAGCCCGAAAAACAATTGTATATACGTTATTTCAAAGATGATTTTCCGGTGGCAGCTGTTCCTTTTAAAACCAATGGTTTTGTAAAATTCAGCTATGCTGCCGATAGCACTTATCTATTAACTAACCGCAAACAAGAATTGCATTTTGACAAATTTGGTATGTATCATTTTCAATTTGATACCACTTTGAAAGAAGGATACACAGCATATTTTTTTAATAACGATTATCCTTCGATAAATAAATTGGAGCAAATGACAGAGCCACTTCGTTACTTAATTACTAACGAAGAATATACAAAACTTATGAAAGCGGACGATACAAAAAAAGCTGTGGACGATTTTTGGTTGCAATGTGCAGGTAACGAAGAACGCGCATCCAAGCTTGTTTCGGCTTATTACAATCGTGTGCAAAAAGCCAACGAATATTTTGTGTCGTTCACACAAGGATGGAAAACCGATAGGGGTATGGTGTACATTATTTTTGGTGCACCCGAAGTGGTGTATAAATCGAACAATACCGAAATGTGGGAATACCAAAGTGATGGCAATGATGAGTTGCGTTTTACTTTCAAAAAAATAAATAATCCCTTTAGTGAAAATGACTTTCAACTAATACGTTCGGTTTCGTACGAAGTTAACTGGTATCGGGCAGTAGAAAAATGGCGCGCAGGACGATTATAAAAAATAAAATATGGCAGAAGAAGACTCTTACATTTATGGTATACGTGCAATTATCGAAGCAATAAATGCCGGCAAAGAACCTGAAAAAATATTTTTGCAGGCCGGCCTTTCAGGTGCATTGATGAATGAATTGAAATCGTTATTGCAACAAAAAGAAATTGTTTACAATCAGGTGCCGGTTGAAAAACTCAATCGCATTACACGACAAAATCATCAGGGCGCGGTGTGCCTTATTTCATCAATAAGTTATACCCGGGTTGAGCAAGTGGTACCACACATTTATGAGCAAGGCAAAACACCACTTATATTAATTTTAGATCGCATTACCGATGTGCGCAATGTGGGCGCTATTGCCCGTTCGGCAGAATGTATGGGAGTAGATGCTATTGTTATTCCTGCTCAGGGTGGCGCACAATTAAATGCCGATGCGGTGAAAACTTCGGCAGGTGCATTGCATAAAATAAATGTGTGTCGCGAACCAAATTTGAAACTCGTAATACATTATTTAAAGCAATGCGGAATAAAATTGGTTGCCTGTACCGAAAAGTCGAAACAACCTATTAGCGCCATCGATTTTGATGAGCCTGTAGCAATTATTATGGGAAGCGAAGACGAAGGGGTATCGCCCGAATATTTGAAACTATGCGATGAACGCGCAATGATACCAATGACGGGAACTATCGCATCGCTAAATGTATCGGCAGCAACAGCAATTATTTTGTATGAAGTTGTCAGGCAGAGGAGGGTTGTTTAGTATTTTGTAGTTAGTATTTAGTGGTTAGTATTGAGTATTGAGTAGTTAGTAATGTGGTTTGTATTGAGTAGTTAGTATTGTGACTTCTGTGTATTAATTTTTGCAATGCTGAGGTACGAAGCATCTCTGCCAGACTTTGGTCATTGATGATTGTCATTGGTCATTTCAAATTCTATCATTGGTCATTATCGTCATTGCGAATTGTTATAGTGAGTATTCTCGAGCGGCTAAGTACTCTTCCAAACATTGGTAACTGTCATCCTGAGCGAAGTCGAAGGGTGTGTTGTAATTTTTTGGTTGCGTTTTTTTTGAACCTATTATCCTTATACTCTTAAACTTTGAACTCTTGAACTCTTAAACTTTAAACTTTGAACTCTTGAACTTTGAACTCTTGAACTTTTAAACTCTTGAACTTACAATCAATGAAAATTAAATCCATTTTATTTTTTATATTCATAATTTCAGAAGCGTTTTTACAAAGTGCTAATGCTCAATTTAAAGCAGAAAGATTTTTTTCGCCTATTCTTGAATTGGGTTCGCAGTATAATTTTAAAACAAAATTTATTGGCAATGGTGAAGATATATCGCAGCGAAGTTATTCCATCCGCTATACAAGGCCACTGTTAACAAAGGTTTCGAAGGGTAAAGAGTCGGGAACGTTTTCAGTTTATAGTTTGCAAACCATTTTACAAGGACAGTGGATACAGCCACGTTCTGAAATTTTTCCACTCACTTGCGATTTGTACGATACCCGTGTTGGCTTGCGCGCCATTTTATTTCCGGGTGGCAAACATTTGTTTTTGGCAACAGGCACAGTAATTTTTAAAGGCGATCAAAAAACTTTTTTGCGCTTTAGAAATATTTTCAATGCATCGTTATTATATCATTATCGCATCAATCAAAATACCGGTGTTCATATTGGTGCCGCCTTCACCGACCAATTAGATAAAACGCGCATGGTGCCTTTGTTGGGATTGTTTTATAAAAACTATCCACTCAATATTAGTTTGTTTTTGCCTGTAAGTGCACGCATACAATATGCTATCAACTCAAAAATAAAACCTTTTGTAATGGCCAATGTAAACGGCTACAATATGCAGGTGCAGGATATGGCATATATGCGAAGAGACATAGATCGTTTTGCCGATATAAGAAACAGAGCGATAAATATTGCTGCCGGTTTTAACTTGCGTTTTCATAAAGGGTTGCGTATCGAAATAGCAGGAGGCATTATGCGAAATGCTACATACAATTTTGTTCCGGATATTTATGATTCGAAACCCGATGCCAAAAAACTGAATGGTGGTTTTGCATCTTTAAAATTATTTTTTTCGGACGGGTATGAAAACAAAACAAGCCATGCTTTTAATTACCTCGAAAAAACAGGTTTAAACAATTCAACATTTTTTTACGACTAAACCATTTGCCATCTTCTTTGTTTAAATAATTGATTATGAAAAAAATTTTAATTGCCGGTGGCTCAGGGTTAGTAGGTCGTAGGCTTACAACAATGCTAATAGAGAAAGGTTACGAAGTAACATGGCTATCGCGAAGGGCTGCAAATTCTCAAGATGTAAAAGTTTATGAGTGGAATGTAGAAAACAAAACCATTGATGACAAGGCGCTCGAAAATGTGCACGCTATTGTTTCACTTGCCGGTTGTGGTATTGCCGATAAAGCATGGACTGACGCCCGCAAAAAAGAAATAGTTGAAAGCCGCACACATGCAAATCAATTGCTCCTCGAAACTTGTTTGCGATTGAAAGTAATGCCACAAGTTTTTGTTGGTGCATCGGCAATTGGTGCTTATGGGTTGAATGCCGAAAAAATTCAAACTGAAGAAATGGCTTTTGCCAATAACGATTTTTTATCAACTACATGCAAAGCATGGGAGCAAAGTTCATTGCTATTCGAAAGCCAGGATATAAGAACTGTTATTCTTCGTATTGGAATTGTACTTAGCACACATGGTGGTGCAATGAAAGAAATGCTCAAGCCTTTGCTCCTTTTTACGGGTGTAAAATTTGGCGATGGAAAAATGATAACATCCTGGATTCATATTGATGACGTATGTAATATGTTTATGTATGCTATCGATAACCAAAGTATAAGTGGAGTTTATAATGCAGTGTCGCCCGAGCCTGTTAAAAATATTACACTTGTAAAAACGCTTGCAGCCCATCATCCCTTAATAGGAATAGTATCGGCACCGGAACAAGCATTGAAATTAATGTTTGGAGAACGTGCAGCTATGGTAATGCAAAACCTCAATGTAAGTTGTAAAACAATTGTTGATGCCGGTTATCGTTTTTTGTACCCCGACCTAACGGTAGCTGTAAACGATATCCTTAAAAATAAAAAATAAGATTGAATAAATTGAACTCCGCAGCTATTATTTGGCTAAGGCGCGATTTGCGACTTAGTGATAATGCAGCATTGTATCACGCCTTACGAAGCGGTTTGCCGGTACAGATTATTTTTATTTTCGATACAGATATTTTAAACCAACTTGAAAATAAAAATGACAGACGCCTTGTGTTTATTCATCGCGCATTACAAACAGTTAATGACCAACTAAAACAACATGGAGCTACCTTGCACACTTATTATGGCAAACCTGTTGATGTTTGGAAAAATGTATTGAAGGATTATAATGTTGAGAAAGTATTTGCCAATCATGATTACGAACCTTACGCTCAGCAACGCGATAATGAAATAAAAAATTTATTGCAATCCCATTCCATTTTGTTCGAAACTTATAAGGACCAGGTAGTATTTGAAAAAGATGAAGTATGTAAAGCCGATGGTTTGCCTTACACGGTTTTTACGCCATACAAAAACAAATATTTATCGCAGCTGAATGCAGCACATTTAAAATCGTACGATAATGAAAAGTATTTTTCTGCATTTTTAAAGCAGGAAGCAAAACACCTAATTGCTTTGAGTGAAATGGGATTCATTGAGGACAACATTTTGTTTCCAAAAAATAAAGTGGACAATTCCATTTTAAAAAAATATGAAACCACACGTGATTTTCCTGCCATGGATGCTACTTCGCGCCTGAGTGTGCATTTGCGATTTGGTACCGTAAGCATTCGTCAGCTTATGATGCAAGCCATGGAAAATAGTGCTGTGTGGACAAACGAATTAATATGGCGCGAGTTTTATATGATGATACTATATAAGTTTCCACATGTTGCCACAGGTGCGTTTAAGCCCCGATATAATACCATTCCCTGGCGCAATAATGAGCAAGAGTTTGAAAAGTGGTGCCATGGCAATACCGGCTATCCTATAGTGGATGCAGGTATGCGCGAATTGTTGGCTACAGGATTTATGCACAATCGCGTGAGAATGATTGTGGCCAGTTTTCTAGTAAAGCATTTGCTTATCGACTGGAAGTGGGGCGAGGCATGGTTTGCAAAGCATTTGCTCGATTTCGAATTATCGTCAAACAATGGTGGCTGGCAATGGGCTGCAAGCAGTGGCTGCGATGCTGCACCATACTTTCGCATTTTTAATCCATACGAACAAACAAAGCGTTTCGATTCAAATTTAGAATATATAAAAAAATGGGTGCCCGAATTTCAAGAGCTTACATACCCGCAACCTATTGTTGAACATACTTTTGCGCGCAACCGTTGCTTAGCAACATACAAGCTTGCATTGCAAGAAAAATGAACCAAAAGTTTGCAGGTTTTAGAATAAAAGCTGCTTACTTTTGGTAATACCAAACAACTATAATTATTTTTATTCCAAAAAATTGTTGTTTCGGTATAAATAAGGTTTTGTATTGTAATATATAAAACTACTTTTGCACCGCGAAAACGGAAACGTTTTTTCACAAACAAACTTATAGTGCGGGATGGAGCAGTGGTAGCTCGTTGGGCTCATAACCCAAAGGTCGTCAGTTCGAGTCTGGCTCCCGCTACCAAACGAAAGGCTGAGTAATCAGCCTTTTCTTATTTGAATGAATACACCAACAAATAGTTTTAAAGCCGGCTTTGTAAATATTATCGGCAAGCCCAATGTAGGCAAATCAACTTTGCTCAATACGCTTATTGGTCAGGATTTATCGGTTGTAAATGCAAAAGCACAAACCACGCGCCACCGCATAAAAGCAATTATTAACGATACTAATTATCAAATAGTTTTTAGCGATACGCCCGGCATAATGAAACCTGCATACAAGTTGCATCAAAAAATGTTGGATGCTGTAGACGAAACATTTACCGATGCCGACATAATTATGTACGTGACCGAAATGCGTGACACCCGGCCCGATGAAGAGTGGATGGAAAAAATAAAAATGATGTCAGTTCCCAAATTTATTGTTATTAATAAAATGGATACCGCCACCGAACCCGAGTTGCATGCTGCCATCGATTTTTGGAAAACTCAAAATGCCTGGAACGAAATTATTCCAATTTCTGCATTACATAAGTTCAACACCAATCTTATAATTGATAAAATAGTGGAGTACCTGCCCGAAGGACAACCTTATTTTGACGATGATAAACTTACCGACCGCAACGACCGTTTTTTTGTTACCGAAATTATTCGCGAACGCATACTTGCCAACTATCAAAAAGAAATTCCTTACAGTGTTGAAGTTGGTTTAGAATCATACAAAGAAGAAAAGACCATTACAAAAATACATGCTGTGATATTTGTTGCACGCGAATCGCAAAAGGCAATCATACTTGGGCACAAAGGCGCAAGCATAAAAAAAACCGCTACCGAAGCACGATTAAAAATTGAAGAATTTATTTCGCAAAAAGTTTTTCTCGAAGTAACCATAAAAGTAAAACCCAATTGGCGTGATGATGATATGGCGCTGCAACGGTTTGGGTATTGATTTTTTTTGTTGTGATTGTGTTGGATGATTTATGTTTTTAAATCCACTTACAAATATTTTTGTCACACCCTACACGATATCAGGTAAATGCTAGCATCATTGTTGAATAAAATTATTTCATTAATCGTTTCTGTTTTTTAGAATGCTAATTATTGGCTTAACAAACTTTTTTTAATGTTAATTTTTGAGGTGATAAACCATTAGTATTGTTTTACGAATCGAGTATGATAAATTTTATTGGTTGCTATCCCCTTTATAAAATATGTTGCATGGGGTAAATCATTGATGTCCAAAATAAATTCTTTTTCCGATGCATTCACTTTTATTACTTCAATTAATTTTCCTTCCATATTGCACATCTGTAATAAATGTATGTTGTCGTTCCATTTTATTATGAGTTGACTATTTATAACAGAAGCGAAAAATAATTGTGATGCCGCTGAATAACCATTTATGTACAAACACGAGTCAACAGTTACATTTATAGAATCAACAAAATCGCAGCCAGCGCCATTCGATACATTTACATAGTATGTGGCCGTGCTATCTACAATTATGGTTTGGGTAGTGTCACCAGTGTTCCACAAATACCCATTGAAACCATTGCCGGCATCGAGTATTAAACTTTGTCCATAACAAATCAGCGTATCGTTTCCAATTGTATAAGGTTGTATGGTATAATTCATTTCTCCTTGCCAAGTAAGGTCGGGAGTAAAAGGCCCACCACCATTGAAAATCGATAACGTATTTTGTCCCACACCAGTGTACAAATTCAAATCTGGATTCGAAACGGCAAGTGACCCGGTGGTGAGTGTGTTGTGCGATTCTATACTTCCAACACCTGCTGTCATGATGATATAAAAACCGTAGCGTTGGTTTGCCGGAATACAAATATTCAAATCTCCCGGAATTATTGCCGGAGGGATAGGACAGGCCAGTGCAAATATAGGATTCCAATTTTGTGTGGTATCGGCCAAAGTCCAAGCGGCAGGATTTGCTTCGAAACCAACATGAGTGCCGGCTTTATAATATATTGACAAATCACGCGTGCCGGTGTTTTGTACCAACAATGAGAAGCGAGATATAGTTACGTTTGAGTTCTTGGCTTCGAGGTCGAAAAATAATCCTTTGCGCGAAAATGTGCCCACGCATGGTGAAACAAATACTTGTGATGCACAATCAACAGTAAAGCAAATTCCTATGCAAATAGAAAATAAATAATGTGTGAGTTTTTTCATAGCAACAGTATTTAATTATTTTTATGATTAGTTGGATACGATGAAGGAGCGCAGTTTGTGTTTTTTACTTCGAGTATAAAAGTAGTAAAACTTTTATTAAATAAATTAAGAAAAATGCACTAAAATCACAATACAGGTTTTAGTCGAAAGAAGCGTTGAAAATCGTTATTAATTTTTTGTTTAAATAGGAAATGGGAATGAGCGTAACGGTAATTTTTATATGGCCACTCACTATGGAAACTATTTTAGTTCTAGCAACAGTTGTAGAAATTGGTTTGTGATAATATCAACACGGTTTTACAAACAAGCTTAACCAAAAAGCCCGCGAAAATTTGAAATTGAAAGGGGCAATAAAAACTATGGCAGTGGCCACACATACTATTTGTGGTATTGTGTTGCGTATGCCAAGCCAATACGAAAGCACAAATGTGATTGCGATAGTTAAAACGCCAATACCGTAACTTATAATTGATGCACCAAAATAAAATCCCGGCTCGGGTACAAAGCTTTGAGCACACTTTGGACATGTTCTGTGCATGGTGCCAAAATCCCAAAATGGCAATGCCCATCGTTTTGCAAACATATTTTGTTTATGGCAATGTGGGCATTGCAACATCAAAGAATATTTTAATTTTTGGAGCATATTATTTTAGATTAAAAAACGTTTCAGTGTCTGCCTTATCCTTATTCAACTGTTCAATGAGTGATTGAGCGCTATCGAATTTTTTATCGTCTCGCAACTTTTTGTGAAGCTGAACAGTTATATTCTTTCCATAAATATCTTTGTTGAAGTTGAGAATATTCACTTCTATACTCACCTCGCCATTATCGAAAGTGGGACGCTTGCCAATTGACAACATTCCGAAATGGTTGTTGTAGAGCACATCTTTTTCATCTTCGTATATGGCTACGGTTACAGCATATACGCCTATGGCAGGAATAAGTTTTGCAGCATCGTGCAGTTGCAGGTTTGCAGTTGGAAAGCCAAGAGTGCGACCAAGTTTTTTGCCATGGACCACTATGCCACTAAGTGCATATTTATATCCCAGAAAAGTTTCGGCCAGTTCGACATTGCCCGCCAACAAAGCATTGCGGATTTTTGTTGAGCTTACTGTTGTATCATGGTCTTTGAAACCTTCCACTTCAAGCACTTCAAAATTATAAATTGGCGCAAGTTCTTCCAGCTCGGTTAAATTGCCTTGCCGGTTGCGACCAAAGTGATGATCGTGCCCTATTATTAATTTCTGCACTTTCAATTTTTGCACAAGTATATCGCGCACAAAATGCACTGCATCGAGCCGCGAAAATTCTAAAGTAAATGGCTGAATAATTAAATGCTGAATTCCAAACTGACGAAATATTTCGATTTTTTCTTCTAGCGTGTTTAACAGTTGTAAGCCATGGTCGTCAGGAAAAATTACCATACGGGGATGAGGATGAAAAGTAAGTACTACTCCGGCACAATTTGAGGCAACAGCAATTTTGTTCAGCTGATTTATCAATTGATGATGACCCCGATGCACACCATCGAAGGTGCCCAGTGTAACCACACTTCCGTTGTGTTGTTTGTACTCATCTACATGATGATAAATTTGCATACAGTGCCGTGAATTTTTGCGCAAATATCACATAAAAATTCGTAACCCGTTTTATAAATACAAATTGTTTCTTTAGATAATCCCTTTTTTGGTTGACCTGTTGATTAACGATAGAATGTATATCAATGATAGTCATTTGAAATGTAAAACAATTTGTATTAGGGATAACACAGTTATGCAATCTAATTCATTTATAATTACTTTATGAGAATCAATTTCTCATTTTTGCAAACATACGATGCATCCTGCTTTTTGAACTTACGAATGTTATGTCATAAAAGCCAGATGCCAATTTCGAGGTATCAAAATTATATTCTCCATTGCGCATTAAAGTGCTAAAAATTTGGTTTCCTAATGCATCCGTTATAATAATTTGAAACTCCGTTGTGTCGGTTTTTATTGTTAAATTGTCAGTTACAGGATTAGGGGATAAGCTAACACTATTTTCAATATTGGGAATGTTTTCATTAGCTTTACGTGCGTAGCCTCCAATGTTGAAGCAATTTAATATATCGATACTCGTGGTAGCTTGTATTGTGCAACCATCAGTTCTGCCACCACCAAATGCAACCAATTCAAGCGGATAAACCTTGTTGTTTACTTTGCTTCCATTATAAGAATAACCAGGACATGGACTCTGATTTCCTGAAGTATAATTGATATCTGTTTCGCCAAAAAGAAAACTATGATTAAACGTTTCAATCCAATAAGTAAGGCATTTTGAAAGCTTCGCAGTATTAAACCCAATATAATTCTGTTTACCATTAAGAAATAATGTGTTATCATAAGCACTTATGGAAAAGAATTCAAAACTTGGGTCAAAAGTTTTCATCAGTTCTTTTTGGCCGGATTTCACATCATAAAAGAAAATGCGGTTTGTGTCTGCTAATATTACTATTTGGGGGTGAGACCAATCATCCCTAATAACATCGATTGATTTGAATACTGATGTTTGAATAGGATCAACACGTAATAAACGTGACAAATTCTTTTGGCCACTAAGGCTAAATGAAACCCATTGTCCAACTGAACCTGATCGGCCTCCAACTACGATACCAAAATCTCTAACAATTATTTTTTGGCCTTCATCATCTAAATTACCTGGTTTATTATTGTGCTTTTTAATCCACTTTAAAGACGCAGTTGAATCATACCGGGCAACAAAAAGTTCAAGACCATTATTGGCGCTTGGTATTGAACCAGTAATATAAAATCCTGTTGTATGAATTGTTACATTCTTGGCCAATGCATTTTCAATTAGTTGATACTTCAATAGAGTCCCGTTAGTTTGTCGATACTGCAGTGTGATGGCTCCATCCTCATTATTGCCTTCGACAAATATTTTTCCAAAGCCCGTTTCTAAACCGATTGGTGTAATTCCATAAAATTTTCTTTCCCATACAACTGAACTCAAATCATTCGTTATTTTGCTAAGAATTGCTATTCCCTGTGAATTCCAAAGCGCATAAACATAGCCGCTGTCATCAACACTGATAGCTATAGGCACATCTAACAAATGCAAATCATTATAATCAAATAATATTTGAGTCGATTGGCCATTGTTATCAACCCTTATTACAATTACATTTGGCTGAGTGAAACAATAAGAATAGGGATTATTGGGATCATTCTCACCCACCCCTGTTGTTCCAATCGAAAATGTATTTCCAAAATTATCAAAAGCGCAGTCGATTAACTGACTTATATCACATTGCCCGCCACCAAAATTATATGTTCGCCATTTTGACCCTTGAACAGATCCTTGCCCATTAGCAGTGATATTTAGCAAAATGCCCCATGCTAAAATTAATACAGATACCGAATAGTTTTTTTTCATTTTGATGATTTTTAAATTGTTACACAGATAAATAACTGCATTTCCTTCTCTTAAAGGTTATACATTTTGAACGATTAACTGTAAAAATGTGAATATTAAAAAAAAGAAAAATTGATAAATATCATATTACCAAATGATTTTTATCATCTACTCTTTTCCATTTATTAATATAAAAACATTAGCCGGTATTATTTTTATTTTGTAGTTGCTTAATTGACTATCAAAAGACTGTTTCAATCATTGTTAACGATTGATGATTTTAACTTTCTATCCATTACTTCGTTTTACCTTTTTTTGTACTTATATCAAAAAAAGTACATTTACACCCTTTCACTCCTATGTTTGGTATTATAGCAAAAATAATTTTACGCAATCGCATAGCCTTATTGGCTGCGGTATTACTTATTACTATAGGCATGGGATACATGGCATCGCGTGTACAATTGAGTTACGATTTTGCCCAAATATTACCCGACAATGACCCTTCACTGATACAATATCAAAATTTCAAAAAGATTTTTGGTCAGGATGGAGTGGTGATGGTTATAGGGGTGGAGGACCCCAATTTTTTTACTGTAAAAAAATACAACGACTGGTATGCACTAAGCAACGAGATTAAAAATACCGATGGTATAGAAGCCGTTGTATCGGTTGCAAAATTGATAAATATTGTACGTAACGATTCTGCGCAAAAATTTGATATTGTTCCCATAGTTACTCAGCCTTTGCAATCGCAAGCCGAACTCGATAGCATTAAGGAATTTGTTATGGACATGAAATTTTATGAGGATTTTATTTTCAATAAAAAAACGGGCGCACATTTAATGGCCATCACTTTTGATAAGGAGAAAATAAATACTAAAAGCCGAATCGAAATTGTAAAAGAAATAAAACGCAAAGCTGAGGTATTTGCCAACTCACATAATTTAAAATTGCATTATAGTGGCATGCCTTACATTCGTTCCGAAATAACTGCAAAGGTGGCGCATGAACTGGGGCTTTTTCTTGTGCTTGCAATAGTGGTGTGCGCCATCATTTTATTTTTATTTTTTCGCTCATCGGTCATCGTTCTTTTTTCGTTGCTGGTTGTTTTTATTGGTGTGGTTTGGTCGCTGGGTTGTGTGGTATTGTTCCAATATAAAATAACCATTCTCACTGGTCTTATTCCATCGCTTATCATTGTTATTGGATTGCCCAATTGTATTTTGTTTTTAAATAAGTACCACACCGAGTATCACCGGCATCACAATAAAGGCCTTGCACTTTCGCGTATGATAAGGCGTGTGGGGTTCACTACTTTTCTTGCCAATGTTACTACATCAATTGGGTTTGGTGTTTTTTATTTTACCAATAGTAAATTGCTTGTGGAGTTTGGATTAATTGCCGCGGTGAATGTGATGGCAACTTATCTCATTTCATTAATTTTAATTCCTATAGTGTTTAGTTTTTTACCTGCACCGGCATCCAAACATACAAAGCATATAAGTGCACCACGTATAAACACTTTGACACAATTTGTTATCAGGCTTGTGAAGTCACATTATCGAACTGTTTTTGTTGTGGTGATTGTAGTTTGTGCCATTTCAATTTTTGGCATTACTAAAATGAATGTGGTGGGCTATGTTGTTGACGATTTACCAAAAGATGATCCCATTTATGCCGACCTGCAATTTTTCGATAAACATTTTAAAGGCGTACTTCCGTTCGAAATGATGATTGACACCAAACAGGACAAAGGGGTTTTTGATATTTCGTTTTTGCGTAAAGTAAAAAAGCTGGAAGATTTATTAAAGCAGTACCCTGAGTTTTCGAAACCTCTTGCTGTTTCAGATGGATTGCGTTTTAGTTATCAGGCCTTCAACTATGGTAACGAAAATGCATATATTTTGCCTGCATCATCGCTACAGCTTGCCGACATGGCCTCATACATGGGTGGCAATAAAGGCAACAAGAATATGTTCAAGGCTTTTATCGATTCATCGCAAAGCCTTACACGTGTGAGTGTGCAAATGTCGGATGTGGGTTCGCGAAAAATGAAAACTTTACTTGCCGAACTTAGCCCTCGTGTCGATTCAATTTTCGATAAGTCGAAATACAATATTACTTACACCGGTAACAGTATAATTTTTCTTAAAGGCAACGATTATCTTGTACGTAATTTAGTAGAAAGCATTGTGCTGGCAATTATTCTCATCAGCATTATCATGATTACTTTATTTATGAGTGTGCGCATGATTGCCATGTCTATTTTGCCCAGCCTTATTCCATTGATAATTACAGCAGGCATTATGGGTTTTATGGATATACATTTGAAACCATCCACTATACTTATTTTTTCAATTGCGTTTGGAATATCGAGCGATCAAACAATTTATTTTGTTACCAAGTACCGGCACGAAATGAAAAATAAATACATGACCATTTCGCGTGCGGTAGAAATTACCATTCGCGAAACAGGTCTTAGCATGATATACTCTGCAGTAATTTTATTTTGTGGTTTTATGATTTTTACGGCATCGCAATTTGGCGGCACAAAATCGTTGGGCATACTTATCTCTATTACATTGCTGATGGCAGTATGTGCCAATTTAATTTTGTTGCCTTCGTTTCTGCTTGCACTCGAAAGAAAAATTACCACCAAAGCATTTTTGAATGATCCACTCATCGAAATATTTGATGAGGATGATGATATAGATCAAGATGAGTTACGAAGCAGAAAGATAGAAGCCAATGAATCGAAAATTTAATTTCTCGTTTTTATTCGTAACAAAAACATAATTGTATAAATGAAAGGAATAATATTAGCAGGCGGTTCGGGCACAAGGTTGCATCCACTCACATTGGCCATGAGCAAACAACTGATGCCGGTGTACGATAAACCAATGATTTACTATCCGCTATCGGTTTTGATGATGGCCGGAATAAACGAAATATTAATTATTTCGACACCGCATGATTTGCCACAATTTAAAAAACTCCTGGGCGATGGTGCACAAATAGGATGTAAATTTTCGTACGAAGAACAAGCTATTCCAAATGGACTTGCGCAAGCATTTGTGATTGGCGAAAAATTTATTGGCAACGATAAAGTTGCACTGGTACTTGGCGATAATATTTTTTATGGTGCCGGCATGGGCCGTCTTTTACAACAGCATCACAACCCTGATGGAGGTGTGGTTTTTGCATACCATGTTTCGGATCCGGAACGGTACGGTGTTGTGGAATTTGATGCCCAAAACAATGCTGTATCAATTGAAGAAAAACCGGCAAAGCCAAAATCGAATTATGCTGTGCCGGGTTTATATTTTTATGATAATAGCGTAGTAGAAATTGCAAAGAATTTGAAGCCCAGTGCTCGTGGCGAATTCGAAATAACAGATGTGAATAAGACCTATTTGCAACAAGGGAAATTGAAAGTGGCCATACTCGATCGGGGAACTGCATGGCTCGATACAGGTACGTTCGCATCACTCATGCAGGCAAGTCAATTTGTGCAGGTGATAGAAGAAAGGCAAGGCCTTAAAATTGGTTGTATAGAAGAAGTTGCATACCGTATGGGTTTCATTACAAAAGAGCAATTAAATATTGTGGCACAACCATTGCTTAAAAGTGGTTATGGGCTTTATCTTTTGAATCTTTAATTTTAGTTTTTAGTTTTTAGTTTTTAGTTCTTAGTTTGTAGTAGTTCATAGTTTGTAGTTCATAGTTTTCAGTTTATAGTTTTCAGTTTATAGTTTGTTTTGCGTGCATGAAAAATCCTAATTTTATTTTAAGAAAAGAACAAGGCTCACCGATAACATAACCAAGAACGAAGAACAAGGCTCACAGTAAACGAAACAAATAACGAAGAACAAGGCTCACAGTGAACGTAACTATAAACAAAAAGCAAGTCTCACAGTAAACGTAACAAATGACGAAGAACAAGGCTCACAGTGAACGTAACTAAGAACGAAGAACAAGGCTCACAGCAAACGTAACTAAGAACGAAGAACAAGGCTCGCAGTGAACGTAACTAAGAACGAAGAACAAGGCTCACAGTGAACGTAACTAAGAACGAAAAATAATTTCTACTGCATTCCTAAACTAAAAACTGAATTTATGAGATACACCAATACAATATTAGTAACAGGCGCTGCCGGATTTGTAGGTAGCTGGTTAACACAAAAGCTTGCCGACAACAGCGCAAATTTTGTTGTGGCCGTTGATAATTTCAGAACGGGTAAACCCGAAAATTTAGAACTTGCAAAACACAGCAACATAAAATTTATTAAGGCTGATGTAAATGACTTCGATGATGTGTCGAGTATTTTTTATGCTTACCGTTTCGATTTTGTTTTTCATTATGCCGCATTGGTCGGAGTGAAACGCACTTTGGATAATCCTGTAAAAGTGTTGAATGATTTGGAGGGCATTCGCAATGTTCTTAACCTTTCGAAAAATACCGGTGTGAAGCGTGTATACTATTCATCATCGAGCGAGGTGTATGGCGAGCCCGTAGAGTTTCCGCAAAACGAACACACTACACCACTCAACTCGCGCTTGCCTTATGCCATTGTAAAAAATGTGGGCGAGGCTTATTTGCGTTCTTACAAACAGGAGTATGATTTGGACTTTACCATCTTTCGTTTTTTCAATACATACGGACCACGCCAAAGTATCGACTTTGTGATGAGTAAATTTTTATTTGCTGCTATACATAATAAAGACATTACCATTTACGGTGATGGATCACAAACACGAACATTTTGCTACATCGAAGATAATATTGATGCATGCCTCAATGCATTTTATCAAAACAGATATGTGAATGATGTAGTAAATGTTGGCAGCGATAAAGAAGTTACAATTCTCGAACTGGCCAATACAATTATTAAAACAGTAAATTCAAAATCTAAAATCGTGCATTTAGCACCACTCAAAGAAGGCGATATGACACGTAGAATGCCCGACAATGCAAAAATGAAAGAACTACTCAATCGCCAAATGACACCAATTGAAAAAGGAATTGCACTGCTTTTAAAAACCCCTCAATTCACCAAATAATATTTTTATGATTGTTGATCCCCGCGAAATAAAAACCATGGACTTGCATGCTTATATGCTAAGTTCAATTGCTCCTCGCCCTATTGCATTTGCAAGCACTATCGACAAAAATGGTAATCCCAATTTAAGTCCGTTTAGTTTTTTTAATGCCTTTGGCAGCAATCCTCCCATTGTTGTTTTTAGTCCGGCACGCAGAGTGCGCGACAATACCATTAAGCACACCCTCGAAAATATTTACGACACAAAGGAAGTGGTTATCAATGCAGTAAGTTATGCCATGGTGCATCAGCAATCGCTTGCCAGTTGTGAGTATGCAAAGGGCGTCAATGAATTTGAGAAGGCAGGATTTACAGCCGTTGCATCGCAAATAGTAAAACCATTTCGCGTAAAAGAATCGCCTGTGCAAATGGAATGTAAAGTGCTCGAAGTAAAAGAAACAGGCACGCAAGGTGGCGCAGGTAATCTTATTATTTGCGAAATATTGCTCATGCACATTGATGATAATATTCTTGATGAGCATGGCAAAATAGACCAACATAAAATAGATCTGGTAGCGCGACTTGGTGGCGACTGGTATTGCCGCGCAAGTGGCGATGCGTTGTTTACCGTGCCTAAACCATTAGCAAAACAAACGAGTATTGGAGTTGATGCGTTGCCACAAAACATAAAACAAAGTCATGTGCTTAGTGGAAACAATCTTGGGCAATTGGGGAATAGCGAATCTTTACCGGACGGGGATGAAATAAAGAATTTTGCAGAATCGGAGGAGGGGAAAATAATTTTGCGCGACTTGCAGATCAAAGATGAAAATGTGATTCACCAGGCGGCAAAAAAATTATTGGAACAGAATAAAACGCGTGAGGCATTTTGTTTATTAATGATGAGCACAATGCAATAAATTTTGTTCACTGAATTTTGCGCCTCATGCTTTTTTTGCTAGAAGGAATATTTTAAACCTAATGCCCCGCCCGCAATATTGGATGTATAGGTTTCTTTGTCGCTAAAGCGAAAACGCATACCAAAATTGCCCTGCATGGATAAACTAAGTGCGTTTTTCCAATTTTTCAATTTGCAATTCATTGCTATTCCAATTGGTATATTGGTATACAAATTAAAACTGGCTGCCGTCTTTGTAACCCTGGGAGAATTACGATTATTGTAGTGATAACTTTCTGTATATTCAGTATGAGGTTGCGAATTTCCATAATCAACTACAAGCACATCGTATTTTGATGATTGGCTGATATGATACATTTTACTTTTCAAAGTATATGCAGCACCAATTTCATATCCGGCAAATAAATTGAACAAGCGAGAATCATTTGTATGGTACAAGGTTTTTATAGTAAGCCCTGCTTCTTGATAATTTTCGTTAAAGGAAATGCTTTTCCTATAAATGGTATCCCAACTAATATTTGTGCCGTTGATAATTGTCAAATCTCCTTTTACTGTTGTTGATTCGGAAGATCCAGCATCGCCACTTTCTCCACTGCCAAATAAAATTCCTAAATAAACATCACGATACGGTTTTGATGTAGGCGATAATAATGGAAATTTTTTCATGCCCAATTCAATTTGTACGCCATGTCTATTGCCACGAAAAAAATTGAAATTAGCTGTATCAAGTTGATTGTAGTATTGCGGATCGGTTGATGCCACGCGGTTTTTGATTCCGGCATAGTTTAAATAGTCTGCACTATATGCAGCTGTATAAACCATTACGGACACACTTTTCAAATTGTGTTTAGTGGTGTCTTGCGCAACTCCAACCATTGAAATTGACGCGACTGCAATAGCAGTCAAAAGATGTTTCTTCATATTGTTTGTTTTTAAAGTTTAGCATTTCACTTAACTCTAAACTAATATGAATATTGTGTGGATTTTTATTGCTGCGTTGTAAAAAAGAGCTAGCCTGGAAAAATTAAAAGCAGATTTTTAATATTAATCTTTCCACTTACTAAGTATTATAGAAATGCCAACAATTAATATTAGCGACACCACCATTACCGAAATAAGCGTGAGATAATCGTAATCGGTAAGGGTGCCTTTTTTTGCTTTGAACATAAAAAACGATAACATAGTACCCACCGATACCGAAATTGCAATGATGATATATCTTCTTCTTTCTGACATAATATTATTTTGTTTCGCGCAAAAATACATTTTCTTTTTCGTGATTTGGAATTCAGTTCTTAGTTTGGAATTCAGTTTTTAGTTTGGAATTCAGTTCTTAGTTCTTTGTTACGTTTACGATGCGCCATGTTCTTAGTTTTGAATTCAGTTCTTAGTTCTAAATTCAGTTGTTAGTTCTTAGTTACGTTTACGATGCGCCAAGTTCTTAGTTTGGAATTCAGCTATCAGTAGTATAAGTATTCGTTATATAGTTGCTTATTTCCCTTCCGTCATTGCGAAGGAGGAACCACTAAAGCAATCTCACCTTCGAAATGGAATGGATGACGCAGAGATTGCTTCGCTTCGCTCGCAATGACGGAAGGAGTATACCGCAAACGAAACGAAGAACGAAGAACAATAATCACCGCAAACGAAACGAAGAACTAAAAACAATCCTCACCGCAAACAAAACTAAGAACTAAGAACAATCCACTCCGCAAACGAAACAAAGAACAAAAAACAATCCTCACCGCACACGAAACCAAGAACGAAGAACAAGGCTCTCCGTAAACGTAACTAAGAACAATCCTCACCGCAAACGTAACTAAGAACGAAGAGGTTTACTCCACCATCAAATTGCAACCCCGCACATCACTATCATCATATCGGCCAAGGATTTCGAAAGTGCCATCGGGATTTATTTTTCCTAAATCTTGCGTAGCAATAAAAGCGCAAGAAAAAATATTAGCAAGGTCAATCACATTTACCCCACCACGCGTTGCATTTGTTTTTATTGCCAATGGATCATTTACTTCGCGCAAGAGAATTTTTACATGAGCAGGGTTAGTAAATTTACCATAGCCTTTGGAGTAGCATTGGCTCAACATTTCTGTCATGCCATATTCCGAATGAATGGCGTTTACATGGAAAGCATTTTTTAAAATGGTATGCACTTCACTTCGCACCATTTCAGTGCGCTTGCCTTTCATTCCTCCGGTTTCCATTATGATTACATCTTTCATGTGTTGAGGAAATGCTTCTGAAAAATCCAATAATGCATAAGTAACACCAAGCAAAATAGTTTTTGTGTTATTATCTTTTAATTGTTGTATTGTGTTATTCAATTTTTCGAAATCGTGTAAATAAAATCCGCTTGATTCATGTTTGCTTTTTCGAATCATATAGTCGCACATATACACAAGTGACGAGCCTTCGCGTTCGAGGTATGAAGGCAGCAAGGCAATGAAGCAATAGTCTTGTACAGGACCGTAAACTTCTTCGAAACATTTGATAAAACTTTTTTCATATATCGAAACATCGGCCACTAAATGTTGCGAAGCCTGTTGGCCGGTAGTTCCCGAACTGGTAAATATTTTTTCAATCTTTTTTTCATCACATATCACTTGGTGACTCTTGAAAAAACTTCCAGGTAAAAATGGAATCTTAGTGTAGTGATCAATCTTTGCAGCATTAATTTTTAATGCATCACAATATTGACGGTATATAATTACATGATTGTATTGAAAGTGAAAAAGCTCCAGGGCCATTTCATTAAAATCAAAATCATTGGAAAATATTTTCTCGGCAAATGATATGGCGTCAAAATTATTTGCCATATTCTAACTAAGTATATTGTCAAGGTTATAATGCAATCCTTTGTTTTCGGGATTGACCATTGCCGCTTTTACAATTATATAAGCCACGTTTATCAGGTTGCGCAACTCACACAATTTTTGTGATAAAACAGTGCGGCCGTATAGCGCTTCGGTTTCGCCATATATAATGCGAAGCCTGTCCATAGCGCGTTTTAGCCGTTGATTGCTTCGAACAATACCCACATAATTGCTCATCACATTTTGCAACTCATTCAGGTTTTCGGTAATCAAAATCATTTCGTTGGGTTGCGTAGTGCCTTCTGCATTCCAGTTGGGCACAGTACTATTAAAGGTGCGTGAGCTTAAATTATCTACACTGTGCTTTGCTGCACGATGTGCAAAAACTAATGCCTCGAGTAATGAGTTTGATGCAAGCCGATTGGCACCATGCAAACCTGTTGATGCACATTCACCTACTGCGTATAAATTTGCAATACTACTACATCCATTTTCGTCCACATGTATACCACCGCACATATAATGACATGCAGGTACCACAGGAATCATTTTTGTTGCGGTATCAATTCCAATGCTCAAACACTTTTTATAAATATTTGGAAAGTGATTGATAAATGCATCTTTATCACAATCGTGACAATCGAGAAACATACTTTCTTCGCCACGCTTTTTCATTTCGTTATCTATTGCACGTGCAACAATATCGCGGGGAGCGAGCGATTTGCGTTCATCATACAAATGCATAAATTCTTCGCCATCTTCGTTTTTCAATATGCCGCCAAACCCGCGCACAGCCTCCGATATAAGGAAGCAAGGATGTTCACCCGGGTTGTACAATGCTGTAGGATGAAATTGTATGTACTCCATATTTGCCACATTGCCTTTTGCTCTATATACCATTGCAACACCATCGCCAGTTGCTATTTTTGGGTTGGTAGTAGTTTTGTAAACATGGCCAGCACCGCCCGTTGCCATCAATGTAGTGCGGGCAAGAATTGTTTCTATTTCTTTGGTTTGTAAATTAAGGACATAAGCACCATAACATTCAATACCCTCCATACCACGTTTTACTTCCACACCTAAATGGTGTTGTGTAATAACATCAACAGCAAAATAATGTGTATGCATTGTGATGTTTTTGTGTGCGTGAATTTGTTCGAGCAAAGTAGTTTCAATTTCGAGCCCGGTCACATCTTTGTGATGTAGTATGCGATGTTCACTGTGTCCACCTTCTCGCGCAAGGTCATAATTGCCATCGGGCTTACGGTCGAAATCTGTGCCCCATTCTATTAGCTCGCGTACACGTTCGCTGCCTTCTGTTACCACTATGCGCACAATTTTTTCATCACATTCACCATCACCTGCAATAAGTGTATCAGCAATATGTTTTTCGAAACTATCAGAAGGAACAAGCACAGCGGCAATTCCACCCTGAGCATATTTTGTGTTCGATTCATCTTCATCGGCTTTTGTAATAATGGCCACAGTGCCATGATCGGCCACTTTCAAGGCATAGGTTAATCCTGCAATGCCCGATCCTATTATTAAAAAATCTACTTCTTGTTGTTTGCTCATTATCAATTTTGTTACTTCTTCAATTCTTCTTTTTCCAGTTCCGTAATAATTTTATCGTAAATGTCTTTCATTTTGTCTGCATGTTCCGAATAATATTTCAAACTCTTTTCAAATGTTGGTTTGTCGGTATCATGTTTTTTAAAAACGAATTTATAATAGCTGGCAGCTTTTGTCCCTTCGTTGGCCATGATGCCTTCGGTATAAATTGCTGCATCTGCCAACATCAAATCTTTTAATACTGCGCGCATTTTTGGCTCGGCAAGTATTCCCTCTGGCAACGTTTCTTTTTTGTTTCCACAACTTTGAATCAAAAATAAAATTATTGCGAAAGAATATATTTCCAGTTTCATTTGTTGAAATAATAAATTTTACTCCCTGTCGAATGTTAATCGTTGTCCATTGCTGCCTTCAATAATATTGCCATTATCGTATACAATATTTCCGTTTACAAAAGTAGTAATAACGGTAGCTGTAAACGTTGTACCTTCCATTGGTGACCAACCGCATTTATACAATAAATTATTTTTTTGTACGGTGTAAGGTTTATTTATATCAACTAAAACCAAATCGGCAGAATATCCCTCGCGAATAAAACCGCGTTTGTGCACATTAAAACAAATTGCCGGAGCATGACACATTTTTTCTATTACACGTGTTAACGGAATTTTGCCTTCAGCACTTTTGGTCAACATAGCCTGCACTGCATGTTGCACTAATGGCCCGCCTGATGGTGCTTGCCAGTAATGTTGTGTTTTCTCTTCCAAAGTGTGTGGCGCATGATCGGTTGCAATAATGTCGATGCGGTTGTCTAATAATGCTGCCCATACAGCATCGCGATCTGCCGATGTTTTTATGGATGGATTCCATTTTATAAAGTTGCCTTTAGTTTTATAATCCTCATCGCAAAACCACAGGTGATGTATACATGCTTCACTCGTAATTCGTTTTTGTGCTAAAGGAATATCATTGCCAAACAGTGCTGTTTCTTTTGCAGTTGATATATGTAAAATGTGTAAACGTGTATTGTGTTTTTTTGCCATTTCAACAGCCATACTGCTCGATAAGTAACAGGCCTCTTCACTACGAATGCGGCCATGCATAGTAACGTTGGCAGCATCACCATATTTTTCTTTATACAATTCCAGGTTCGATTTTATGGTAGCTTCGTCTTCGCAATGTGTGGCAATTAGCAAATCTGCCTTGCTAAAAACTGCTTCTAATGTTTGTTTATTATCGACCAACATACTGCCGGTAGAAGAACCCATAAATATTTTTATGCCACACACATTTTTTTTATCGGTGCGTAGTACCTCCTCCAAATTGTCGTTGGATGTGCCCATAAAAAAGGAAAAATTTGCCAGCGATTTTTGTGCACCTATTTCATATTTTTCTTGCAATAATTTTTGTGTCAGTGCCGGTGGATTGGTGTTTGGCATTTCCATGTATGAGGTGATTCCACCTGCAACAGATGCACGTGATTCGGTATAAATCTCGCCTTTGTGAGTAAGCCCGGGTTCACGAAAATGTACCTGATCATCTATAGCTCCGGGCATCAACATAAGTGCTTCGGCATTAATTTCTATTGCATTGACGGCATTGCTAATCTGCTTGTCAATTTTTTGAATGATGCCATTGCTTATCAATACATCAGCATGATTTTCCGTGCCCTCATTTACAACAAGTGCATTGCGAATAATATACGACTTATCCATTTTTTAAAACTAAACGTGCTACAGGAGCATTGTTTTTTAAATGACTTTCTACTATTTCGTCCACATCGGTTACTTGCACATTGCCGTAATATACCCCTTCGGGATAAACCACAATGGTAGGCCCTGTGTCACATGCATCAAGGCATCCGGCACGTTGGGTGCGTATAGGAAAATCTATTGCATGGTCCTTTATACTTTTTTAAATGCCTGCAATAATGCCAAGCTATGTTCGTTGCCACAACTTTTTCTGTCACTATTTATACGCTCATTCATACAAATAAATATATGCTTATCAAATTTCATATTATAATTTTATGTGCCAAAGATAACCATTTCGCTTTTTACTTTCCGGTTTTTTTGTAACACATATAGCACAAACTTATTTTTACTTACATGTGTGAAAGCTTAACTTTATATCAAAGAAATTGTTTTATGTGGCTCTTATAGAATATACTAATTTTGCTCATTGTGATTAAAACTTTATTTTACTGAACTATGCATAAAAAATCATTTTCACCGTTTAACTTCAAAATAGAAAGTCACAACAATAAAGTGAGGATAGTAATTTTGAAAGACGATTTGGAAATAGCTTGCAGAACGGAGCAAAAAAGAATCGTATCGAATTTTTTGAATTCCTCAGGCGAGCGAATATTCAAAGGCCGTTTGCAACTATTAAGTAACCAAAATGAAATATTGGTTTTTGTAAAGAATGAATTGGTTTATGAAATAAGCAAGGAAGCTTTTGCAAAAATGCTGGCAAATTCATAATGCTTTTGTGATGATATTAAAATCAAAGAAATGAAAAATACACTTTCGATAAGTTTTTCTATTATCGGGATAGGAGGTTTAATTTCAGCAATTTTATTTTCCTTTTCGGCTTGCAATCATGCTGCAAATAATTTTGCAAGCCATGACAATAATAATGTTTCAATCATTATTCAACCTTACAATGATATGCCCAAAGAATACACTCAATTTGTGTATAGTGAATTGGGCAAAGTATATTCAAATTTAAAAATAAATAAACCGATTGCAATGCCGCACACTACGTGGTATGAACCAAAAGCGAGATACCGTGCCGATTCGCTCATCCGAATTTTGAGTAGAAGCGCAGGCGATAATACTGTGATTATAGGCCTAACTACCAAAGATATAAGCCACACAAATAGCAATATTGTTGACTATGGAATTATGGGACTTGGATTTTGTCCGGGAAAGGCGTGCATCGTTTCCACGTTTAGATTGCGCAAAAAAAATGTAAAAGTGCAGTTGTATAAAATTGCCATTCATGAACTTGGGCATACACAAGGGTTGCCACATTGTGCCGACACCACTTGTTATATGCGCGATGCAGAAGGAAAAAACCATACTCAATATCTTAATGCGTTTTGTGTATCATGTAAACATAAACTCGAAAACAGGGGTTGGCATTTTTAGTTAAAACAATAAACACCTATGTAGGTTTTTGTTTATCATTTTTTAGTCCCGGAGGGGCATGACTTTGGTAATACTGAAAACGCAATTGAAATCAAGTCCAGTAGAGTCGAAATATTTGGTTGTCATTTTTTAGTCCCGGAGGGACGGCATTTTGGTAATACTGAAAAACCAACTGAAAGCAAGTCCCATAGGGACGACATTTTTCTTATCGTCAAACATCTGGATTAAAATTTCGTCCTTACAGGACTTTCTTTTTTGATTTGATTGTTTCTACCAAAATGCCGTCCCTACGGGACTTTCAAGGTTTCATTTAAAATTTGAAAATTAAATTATGCAAACAATTATGTTTCTTTTCATTTAAAAATTGTTACCACAAAAGGTTTGAATACAAATTGTGAAAAATCGCGCCTTCGTGTTTTGGCAGCCAAAAAATAAATCTTTGCAGTATTACAAAAATTAGTTGCTCCTTGGTTTTTTCTAAAAGAAAAAATGTGTTCATTTATTTCTTGAATTAGAAAAAATATGCTGATTGGCTTTGATTGACATTCCGCATTTTAATTACAATATTTATTTAGAACAAAATTTATGATAGAACAAACAGCAAAAGAAAACACACCAAAATTCATTTTTCGCGAAGCTACCATTGAAGATATTCCACAAATACAAATAGTGCGCAATGCTGTAAAAGAGAATATGCTTTCGAATCCAAATTTAGTGACCGATGCTGATTGTGTTGAATTTATTACCGTGCGTGGTAAGGGTTGGGTTTGTGAAATTGAGAATAAAATTGTTGGCTTTTCCATTGTTGACTTAATAGAAAATAATATTTGGGCATTGTTTGTTGATCCCGATTTTGATAAGCGTGGAATTGGAAAACGCTTGCATGATATGATGCTCGATTGGTATTTTAAACAAACCACTAAAGCCGTTTGGCTTGGCACTGCACCGGGCACACGTGCCGAAAAATTTTATCGCACCGCAGGCTGGAGAGAAATAGGGATGCATGGTGCCAAAGAAATAAAATTTGAAATGTGTTGTGAGGATTGGACCAGAAAATAAATTAAATGTGTGAGTAATATTTGTTTTCATAAAAAAAAGCCGCAATCACTTGCGGCTTTTTGTCTTATAAATATTTTTTCGTTTATCTGATATGCAACATTTCGCGGTACTTTGGCAATGGCCACAGTTCGTCACTCACAATTACTTCCATATTATCGGCAGCATCACGAATTTCGCCAAAATATTTTTTTACTTTATCGCAATAGGCAATTGCTTTTGCTCGTGCTGTGGTAATGTTGTTTGCTTTATTTCGTTCGGCAACCATACCATCGATATTTGTTTTTATGGTCATCAATCCTGCTGATATTTCTTTTATCATATCCATTTGTACTTTAGTATTATTTGCTTTCAATCCTATATCGTGCATGGCTTCTACATTTTGAGCAAGTTGTGTTTGATATTTTATAGCGGCAGGAATTATGTGATTGATTGCGAGGTCTTCAATAACGCGTGATTCAATTTCCATTTTCTTAATATAATCTTCTAACAAAATTTCGTGACGTGCTTCGGCCTCACGGTGCGAAAATATCCCGGTAGTCTCAAATAGTTTTAATGACTCTTTACTCACCATAGCATCTAATGCAAGTGGGGTAGTGGTGATGTTTGATAGTCCACGTTTCTTGGCTTCTTTTACCCACTCATCGCTATAGCCATTGCCTTCGAATAAAATGCGCTTGGATGCTACAATATATTCGCGCAGCACTTTTAAAATAGCTTCATCTTTATTAACATTTTTATTGATGAGTGCATCCACTTCTTTTTTAAATGATGTAAGTTGGTTGGCGACTATTGTATTTAAAACCATCATAGCATGCGAACAATTTGCAGACGAACCCACAGCACGGAACTCGAATTTATTTCCTGTAAATGCAAATGGCGATGTGCGATTACGATCGGTGTTGTCTAATAAAATTTCGGGCAACTTGCCAATGCCTAATTTAAGATCTGTTTTTTCTTCGGGTGTCATTTTTTCTTTTGTCACCTTTTTTTCCAAATCGTTGAGCACTGCAGTTAATTGCGCACCTGCAAATATCGACATGATGGCCGGTGGTGCTTCGTTGGCGCCTAAGCGATGATCGTTGCTTGATGATGCAATGGATGCACGCAACAAATCGGCATGTTCATAAACGGCTTTAATTGTATTGATAAAAAAAGTAAGAAACTGCAAATTGCTTTTTGGATTTCCGCCTGGTGAAAAAAGATTTTTTCCGGTGTTGGTAGCAAGACTCCAGTTATTATGCTTGCCACTTCCATTAATGCCTGCATATGGTTTTTCGTGCAGCAATACTTTGAAGTGATGTCTGCGTGCAACTTTATCCATCATATCCATCAGCAACTGATTATGATCTACAGCCAAGTTTATTTCTTCGAAAATAGGTGCACACTCAAACTGACTTGGTGCTACTTCGTTGTGGCGCGTTTTTAATGGGATACCGAGTTTGAAAGCCTCTGTTTCGAACTCTACCATAAATGCGTATACGCGCGATGGAATGCTTCCAAAATAATGGTCCTCCATTTGCTGCCCTTTTGCAGGTGCATGTCCAAACACAGTGCGGCCGGTTGATTTCAAATCGGGGCGCGCATTAAACAATGCCGTATCTATCAAAAAATATTCTTGCTCTATTCCTAAAGTCGGTGATACTTTACTCACATTTTTATCGAATAACTGACACACATCAACTGCGGCTTTATCTATGGCATGCAATGCTTTCATCAATGGTGCTTTGTAGTCCAAAGTTTCGCCCGTGTACGATACAAATATGGTAGGAATGCAAAGTGTTTTTCCTGATTGGCTCTCGATTATAAATGCGGGTGACGAAGGATCCCAGGCTGTGTACCCACGTGCTTCAAAAGTATTGCGAATACCACCACTGGGAAAACTCGAAGCATCAGGTTCCTGTTGCACAAGTGCGCTGCTCGAAAAATTTTCCATCGGCCGGCCATCGTGCAACTCGAAAAAGGCATCGTGCTTTTCGGCTGTGTTGCCGGTGAGTGGCTGAAACCAATGTGTGTAATGTGTTGCACCTTTGCCCATTGCCCAGGTTTTCATTGCGGTAGCAACCTGCTCCGCCACTTTGCGATCGATGCGTTGGCCGGTTTCGGTGGCGGCATTCATCTGGTTATAAATTTCTTTCGATAAGCATTTGTGCATCGCTTCCTTATTGAAAACATTGCAGGCAAAAAAGTCCGAAATTTTTTCTCCCGGTGCAGTGAAAGCAACCGGCATACGCGAATTGCATTCTTCAACAGCTTTAAATCTGATAGTACCCATTTTTATAATTTTGTAAATATTTTGCGCAATGATACTATTTTTTGGGGGGTACTTCCAAATATTTTATTCTTTTTTTGATTGTACCCCCTATTTTTTGAACACTTTGTGTAAAAAAGCATATTATATTTTAAAAAAGTTCTATTTTCTATTGGAAGTTCAAATAGGATTTTTGTTGCAAAAATTATATTTGGACTAAAGCCAAATGCGAATTATTTAGTCCGTCCGATAAATCGGACGGCAATGAAAGCTTGCGCGAAAAACTTTGTGCCCTTGCGCCTTTGTGGCAAAAAATTATTCGGCATTCATTCGTGCATTCCCCGACACTCCGGTCGGGGCAAGCGTGGCAAAAAAGCAAACATGTATTTTGATTAAAAATTCAACCGCAATTTATTTGTAAATAATTTATCTTCTTTCAAAACTATTAAAATTAAATTTGGCGCATGAATTCAGCATTATATATAGCGCGTAAAATTATTCGTGGCCGCAAGGATAAATCTCTTTCCAATCCCGTGGTGAATATTGCTGTGCTAAGTGTAGCGCTCAGTATTGCTGTTATGCTTATAGCAGTTGTAAGCGTGCAGGGTTTCAAAACCGAGATTGCCCGAATGGTAAGTGGCTTTGCCGGACATATTTCTATACGTAGTTTCGATAATAACGATTCGTATGAGGCCAATGCCATTTATACCGATAGCGTAGATGTAAAAAAACTCAGAGCAAATACCGATATTGCTGCAATTCAACAAATAGCTACTAAAGCCGGCATTCTTAAATCGCAAACCGATATGCAAGGCATTGCACTCAAAGGTTATGGCAGCGATTACAATCCCGAATTTTTTAAAAACAATTTAATAGAAGGACGCAACATTCGATTTGCCGATTCGCTTACCAACGATATTATTATTTCATCAGCTATATCAAAACAAATGAATCTGCACTGTAACGACAAGGTGTTGTGTTACTTTGTGCAACAACCTCCACGGGTGCGCAAATTTAATATTGTTGGAATTTATAAAACCGGCCTCGAAGAGTTCGACAACACAATTGTTATTTGTGATATTCGGCATATTCAAAAATTAAATTCATGGCAGCCAAATGAGATAGGTGGTTACGAAATATTTCTCCACGATTTTGAAAGTATTGATGAAGTAACTATGGCTGTAAACGAAGCTTCGTCATTTAACATACGTGCAGAATCTATCATCGAAAAATTTCCGCAAATATTTAACTGGCTCAACCTCATCAATGGTAATGTGATAGTTATTCTTGTACTGATGATAATTATTGCCTGTGTAAACATGATTGCCACTTTGCTTATTCTTATTCTCGACAACACAAATACCATAGGCATGCTCAAGGCATTGGGCGCGCGCAACAGAATGGTGCGGCAAATATTTCTTTACATAGCATGTTATCTTACTTTTTTGGGAATCGTGATTGGTAATATTATCGGTCTTGGATTAGCTTTTATTCAACACAAATTCGGTTTATTAAAACTGCCACAGGAAACATATTACCTTGATGTTGCTCCCATTCAATTCGATTGGTTTTTAATTACGGGCATCAACCTTGGCGCATTCGTTTTATGCATTTTATTTTTATTAATTCCTATTGCATGGATTGCCCGTGTAGAGCCGGTAAAAGTGATAAGGTTTCAATAAAATTTTCATAAGCCATAGATACAAATAGTAAGTTGGTGTAAAAATATTCCTGTGATTAAATCCATCATTTATTGCTGAAAAAAAACACCATAACAATTTGGCTTTTGTTTTAAGCATTCAAAGAGTTGACAATGTTTCACAAAAAAAAATGCAATAATCAAAAATGATTTATTGCATTAATATTTATCATGACAAAAAATAATATTGGCTTCTTAATAAGACCTAAATTACATAAACTAGAAAATGATTATCAATTTTGCTATGCCCGTTCAAAAGCAGATTATATTTATTGTGCTGTACCCGATTTTTCGTATCTCTTTCTGTCCTCATGATTCAAATACAACTTGCGAATGCGTATTGACAGTGGTGTAATTTCTACCATTTCATCACCTTGTATATACTCGAGGTTTTCTTCGAGCGACATGTTTATTTTTGGTGTCAATCGCACATTATCATCACTACCCGATGCGCGCATATTGGTCAATTTTTTCGGGCGTGTAACATTTACCACCAGGTCGCCAGGTTTATTTTGCTCACCTATTATTTGTCCACTGTATACATTCTCGTTCGACTCTATAAAAAACACTCCACGGTCTTGCAAAGCATCTATCGAATATGGTGTTGTAACTCCCGGTTCGTGAGCAATCAACACACCATTTATGCGGCCCGGTATATCGCCACGCCATGGCTTGTATTCCTTAAATCGATGATTCATAACCGCGCGGCCCTGTGTGGCAGTAAGCGCCTGATTACGTAAACCTATCAGCCCTCGTGCAGGTATTTCAAATTCCAGATGTTGCAAGTCGCCCTTAGGCTCCATTATCATCATATCGCCTTTACGCATAGTTGCAAGTTCTATTACTTTACCGGCACTTTCTTCGGGCACATCTACACTTAAAGTCTCGTAAGGTTCGCACTTCACACCATCAATTTCTTTTATCAATACCTGTGGTTGGCCTACCTGAAACTCATAGCCCTCGCGCCTCATGGTTTCTATCAAAATAGAAACGTGCAATATGCCACGACCAAACACCAAATACGAATCGGGCGATGCCGTTTCCTCCACACGCATAGCAAGGTTTTTTTCTATCTCCTTAAATAATCTATCGCGCAAGTGGCGCGATGTTACAAACTTTCCTTCCTTGCCAAAAAATGGTGAGTTGTTTATAGTAAACAACATGCTCATAGTAGGCTCATCAACCTTTACTGCAATAAGGGGTTCGGGGTTTTCAAAATCTGCCACCGAATCGCCAATATCAAAATTCTCGATACCGGTAAGTGCAACAATATCGCCTGCATAAGCATGAGCAATTTTTTTCTTGCCCAATGCTTCAAAGGTCATCAATTCCTTAATACGCGTTTTCGTTATTTGCCCATCGCGCTTACACAAACTCACAGGCATGTTCTCTTTTAGTTCACCACGCAACAATCGGCCTATGGCAATACGACCCACAAACGAAGAATAATCTAACGAAGAAATTAAAAGCTGTGGAGTGCCTTCATTGCGTGGCGCTTCGGGCACATGCTCCAATATGGCATCAAGCAATGGCGTAATATTATCTGTCTTCACTTTCCAGTCGGTATTCATCCAGCCTTGCTTGCTCGAGCCGTATAATGTAGGGAAATCTAACTGCTCCTGAGTCGCGCCTAAATTAAAAAACAAATCGAACACCGCTTCGTGCACTTCATCGGGGCGGCAGTTTTCTTTATCTACTTTATTGATAACTAATATTGGTCGCAACCCTGCAGTCAAAGCCTTCTCGGTTACAAAACGCGTTTGCGGCATTGGCCCTTCAAAAGCATCTACAAGCAACAGCACCCCATCGGCCATACTCATTACACGTTCTACTTCGCCACCAAAGTCCGCGTGACCCGGTGTGTCGATAATATTAATCTTGACACCCTTGTAAGTCACACTCACATTCTTTGCAGTTATGGTAATTCCACGTTCGCGTTCCAGGTCGTTATTGTCCAGTATCAACTCGCCCGAAGCCTGATTGTCGCGAAAAATATTTGTTTGATGTAATATTTTATCTACCAATGTTGTTTTGCCATGGTCAACGTGTGCTATTATGGCAATGTTCCTTATACTTTGCATATTCTGTTCCCTTTTTTTTTTTTCGGGGTGCAAAGGTAGCAATAGTTTGCACAAATTCACTACTACACAAACTTACACCTACATTGGCAAAATGCTCGAATTCTTTTTTATTAACGGGGGCGGTGGCCCCTCGTGTGCAACCGCGCCTTGCGCGGTTGCAATAAATGCGCTTCGCATGGGGCAATCATGCAAGTTCGATTTTTAAGTCATTCGTTAAAGCCCGCAGTTACAATATGCTGCAGTTCTTCTGAATCATTGGGGAAAAGGCCTTGTTGTATAGACATGAATGCCATAGTCTCCGCTCAATTTTACATTCCAAACCCGCAAGGTTTTAAAAACCTTGCGGGTTTTACTGCGCAAAAAAAATTCAGCGTAAGCAATAGAGCCGTATGCTCGGCTCAATATTGTAAGGATGGATTTCAATCCATTACATTAAGCGTAAAGGGAATTAAATCCTGACGGGTTTTTAAAACCCGTCAGGATTTTACGAGTGTATATGCCTTTTTGCTAATGGCAAAGCTTTATGTGCGCCCATGAAATAAATTTTTTCGTTATTATCCATCAAGGTTTGTGTCCTCACAAACCTTGATAATTTCATCAATCAATTTCTGAATACCATGGGTTAAAACCCATGGCTACATAATGCTCCATCCCTACGGGATTCAGGCGGTGCAGCGTTTGTTGCGAAAGCAATAGAGCCGTAGGCTCGGCTCAATATTGTAGGGATGGATTTCAATCCATCGCATTAAGCGTAAAGGGAATTAAATCCTGCCGGGATTTAAAAACCTGTCAGGATTTTAAACATGTGCAAACAAAATATCCCATTACCAAATACTATATACTCAATACTCAATACTCAATACCTAATACCCAATACTCATTACCTCTCTACTACAAATTTTATCGACTCTACTCTTTCCGCTTGATTATACTTCAACAAATAAAATCCGTTTGGTAGTTTGCTTATATCAATTTCCATTTTAGTTGTGTGAGGTTGCACTTTTATTTTTTTCAATAATTTTCCGGTGGCCGAAATAATTTCCAATTGCTCGTTTGCTTGTGTTTGGTTTTTGAATGCAATGGTCAAATTATTTTTTGCCGGATTTGGCATCACACTAAAATTGTTTGCAAGTTCAATTTCGTTTTGTGCGCTTAGTACATTCATGCCAATTATTGTGTGTGCTGTGTTTGTAATTACAGGTGCATTGAAATCAAAATAAATAGCGGCAGTGCTCAATATAGAATCGTTAACCTGTAAAGTTTTTAAAGGTTGAATGCGATATCGAATATAACCATGACTACCCGGTTCATCTATATTACTATCGGGCAATTGGATATTTGGAAACTCGAACGAAGCAAGGCGACTCTGGCTATTGAGGCTAATGTTAACAGGCGATGACGATGATAAATACTCAAACGAACCAAGTTCTAATTGTGGCGGAATAATATTCTCAACTTTCACATTGAATGCAGTATCGTTGCCCGTGTTTTGAAAGTAGATTACATAATCCAAAAATGGAGGCACAGGATTTAGTTCCATAATGCCTAATGAATCTCTACTCACAATTATTTCGTTGGGGTCGTATGAACCTATTGTTTGCACCTCCCAACTTGCAGCATTGTTTACAATATTATAGTCATTAGCAAAAGGAAATATTTTTGCACTCGAATTAATTAATGTGCCAATTTGTAAACCCTGATGAACGTATACTGTTATAGTTATGTCACCTTCACCATAAGGAACAAGCGCAGGCAAATTCCAAATTACAGAATCGGCATACACATTATTTGGAGCAATGCTTGCTGAAACAAAATCAATTTTCGCATCCCGATAAAAATAAATAATTGGTGACAAAACAGTATTGCCAATATTTTTGTAATGGATATTGTAAGAAGCATTAAACCCACTGCGGAAAGGAGAAATGGGATGTATGCTGATAAATAAATCATTGACGACCATAGTAGGTTGAAAAGCAAAATCGTTTAACGAATCGATTTGTTGCGAGGCTGTAAAGGATGCCTGGTGTGTTAGTGGAGTGCTCGCATAATAATTTGTAGATGATGGACTCACAACAAAATTTCCACTATCAAATACACCAATCGAGTAAGAACCATCACTTTGCGAAAATGCATACCTTCCAGTATTGGTTTCGGATATTTTTATTCCTGACATATTTGGTTCTCCATTATCTTGAACATTATTTTGGTTTAAGTCGGCAAATAATTTTCCGGTGATGCGGCTTGATGGGGAGAGTTTCATTACCCAAAAGTCATGAGAACCTTTACTATTTTCTGTTTTATTTCCCGAAATATTTGAAGATGATATTCCACCCAAAACATAATCTCCACTGGACAATGGAGTAATGGAGGTTAAGATGTCATTATCACTTCCCCCAATTGTATTTTGCCATCCAATAAAACCTACGCTATCAATTTTTAATGCCCAATAATCCAAATCGCCATTAATATTTTCTGTTTTGTCGCCCGAAATAAGTGATCGTGATTCTCCACCGATAACATAGCCTCCATCGGTTGAAGGAGCTAATGTATGTAACCAATCATAATTATTCCCTCCAATAGTATTTTGCCAAGTTAAATTGCCAATGCTATCAATGTTTACTACCCAATAATCCCAATTTCCTATACTGTTTTCAGTTTTGTCACCTGAAATGTCAGAGGTGGAATTTCCAGCTAAAATATAGCCTCCATGAGAAGATTCAAGCAGCGATGTTAATTGGTCATAGCCGCTGCCACCAATAGTATTTTGCCAAACAATGTTGCCAATGTTATCAATTTTTATGACCCAAAATCGGAAGCTCCATTACGGTTTTCTGTTTTGTCACCCGAAATATTTGACTCTGATGTTCCACCCAAAATATAACCTCCATCAGGCAATGCAGTAATGGCGCTTAAATTGTCATCATCACTTCCGCCTATAGTATTTTGCCACACAATATTACCAAGGCTATCAATTTTTACAACCCAAATATCCCAAAGACCATTACTGTTTTCAGTTTTGTCACCTGAAATGTCTGATTGTGACCAACCACCCAAAACATAACCTCCATCAGGTGAGGGAACAATAGAATATAATTGGTCATAGTCACTTCCCCCAATGGTATTTTGCCAAACAATATTGCCAATGCTATCAATTTTTACAATCCAGTAATCCATTTCACCATTACTGTCTTCTGTTTTGTCACCTGAAATGCTTGAATATGAATTCCCTCCCAAAACATAACCTCCATCGGGTGAGGGGATTATAGAACATATTAGGTCGAGGTCGCTTCCTCCGATTGTATTTTGCCAAACAATATTGCCAAGACTATCAATTTTTACTACCCAATAATCCAAAGAACCATTAATATTTTCTGTTTTATCGCCCGAAATATTTGATTGGGAAGTTCCTCCCAAAACAAAACCTCCATCTGGCGATTGAGTAACGGAATTTAATTGGTCTATATCACTACCCCCAATAGTCTTCTGCCATTTTATATCATACTGCGCTTCGCAAAAAAGTGAAGTGAGTAAAAAAATGAATGTGATTTGTAGTTTCATTGTGGTTTTGTTTTAGTTATTCAGTTTGTGTAAATGTAGGAAATTATTTGTAATGCAATTTTTTTCGACAAATTAAATCCTAAAGGGTTTTTAAAACCCGTCAGGATTATACGAGTGTATGTACCTTTTTGCTAATGGCAAAGCTTTGTGTGCTCCCATGAAATAAATTTTTTCGTTATTATTCGCCAAGGTTTGTGTCCTCACAAACCTTGATAATTTCATCAATCAATTTCTGAATACCATGGGTTAAAACCCATGGCTACAATATGCTCCATCCCTACGGGATTCAGGTGGTGCAACGTTTGCTGCGAAAGCAATAGAGCCGTAGGCTCGACTCAATATTGTAGGGATGGATTTCAATCCATTACATTAAGCATGACGGGAATTAAATCCTGACGGGTTTTTAAAACCCGTCAGGATTTTAAACAAGATGCAAAATCAACAATCAAAAAACATAACAACAAAATAAATCAATAACGAAATAACCAAAAGCGAATTACCTCTCTACTACAAATTTTATCGACTCTACTCTTTCCGCTTGATTATACTTCAACAAATAAAATCCGTTTGGTAGTTTGCTTATATCAATTTCCATTTTAGTTGCGTGGGGTTGCACTTTTATTTTTTTCAATAATTTTCCTGTGGCCGAAATAATTTCCAATTGCTCGCTTGCTTGTGTTTGGTTTTTGAATGCAATGGTCAAATTATTTTTTGCCGGATTTGGCATCACACCAAAATTGTTTGCAAGTTGAATTTCACTTTGTGCGCTTAGTACATTTAACCCAATTATTGTGTGGGCAGTGTTTGTAATTACAGGAGCATTGAAATCAAAATAAATGGCGGCAGTGCTCAATATAGAATCACTTACCTGCAAAGTTTTTAGTGGCTGTATGCGATAACGTATGTATCCATGACTACCCGGTTCATCAATATTACTATCGGGCAATTGGATATTTGGAAACTCAAATGCTGCAAGGCGACTCTGGCTATTGAGGCTAATGTTTACAGGCGATGACGATGATAAATACTCAAACGAACCAAGCTCTAATTGTGGCGGAATAATATTTTCTACCTTCACATTAAATGCAGTATCGTTGCCCGTGTTTTGAAAATAGATTACATAATCTAAAAATGGTGGCAAAGGATTTAATTCCATAATGCCTAATGAATCTCTACTCACAATAATTTCGTTAGGGTCGTATGAGCCTATTGTTTGCACCTCCCAACTGGCAGCATTATTTGCAATATTATAATCATTAGCAAAAGGAAATATTTTTGCATAGGAATAAATTGCTGTACCAATTTGCAAACCTTGATGAACGTATACTGTTACAGTTATGTCTCCTTCTTCAAAAGGGTTAAGTGGGGCAAGATTCCAAATTACAGAATCGGCATAAACATTGTCAGGAAGAACACTTGCAGAATCAAAATCAATTTTATTATCGTTATAAAAATTAATGATTGGCGATAAAGTGGTTGTGCCAATATTTTTATAGTGGATATTGTAAGAAGCATTAAAGCCACTACGGAAAGGTGAAATGGGATGAATGCTGATAAATAAATCATTCGCAACCATTGTAGGTTGAAAAGCAAAATCGTTTAACGAATCTGTTTGTTGTGTGGCTGAGAAATTGGCGGTGTGCGAGGTTGGGTTTGGTGTGTAATAACTTATTTGCGTTGGATTCACAACAAAATTACCAGTATCGAAAACTCCAATTAAATAAACTCCATCCGATTGAGAAAAAGTGTAACGGCCAGTGTTTGCCTCTGTAACTTTTATTCCTGAAATATTTGCTTCACTAATATCTTGAATATTGTTTTGGTTTATGTCGGCAAATAATTTACCTGTTATACGGCTTGAAGATGATAATTTTACAATCCAATTGTCATATCCGCCATTGCTATTTTCTGTTTTATTTCCTGAAATATTTGAGTTTGAATATCCACCTAATACATAATCCCCGTAATGATCACAAACTATTGCCGATAAGCCATTTTGTCCATTCCCACCAATGGTATTTTGCCATAAGATATTACCTGTACTATCAAATTTTATTATCCAATAATCCGCAATCCCAAAACGATTTTCGGTTTTGTCACCAGAAACATTTGAATTTGAGCTGCCCGCTAAAATAAGGTCTCCATTGGGATCGGCAACAATGGCGCTTAATGATTCATCTTGATTACCTCCTACAGTATTTTGCCAAACAATTTTACCAAGGCTATCAATTTTTACTACCCAATAGTCGGAAAGCCCGTTACTATTTTCTGTTTTATCTCCGGATATATTTGCGGTTGAACTACCTCCTAAAACATAATCGCCAGTAAGTAAATTAACAATAGTAGCTAAATAATCAGTAGTGTTACTACCGATAGTATTTTGCCAAATTATCGTGCCAAGGCTATCTATTTTTACTGCCCAATAATCAATGTCTCCTATGCAATTTTCTGTTTTGTCTCCAGAAATATTTGAATTGAATTCCTGCCAAAAACAAAACCACCATCGGGTGCAGAAGCGATGGAAATTAAATAATCAGCTGAGTTTCCCCCAATTGTTTTTCCCAAACAATATTACCAACACTATCTATTTTCACTACCCAATAATCCCAAAAACCATTGCATCCTTCTGTTTTGTCTCCAGAAATACTTGAGGCTGAATATCCACCCAAAAGAAAACCTCCATCTATTGAGAGCGAAATTGAGCTCAAATAATCCGCACTGCTACCACCAATTGAATTTTGCCATACAATATTTCCAAGGCTGTCAATTTTTAGTATCCAATAATCGTAGCTTCCTTTAGAGTCAACAGTTTTGTCCCCTGAAATAGGAGAATCTGACCATCCACCTAAAAGAAATCCTCCATTTGATGTGGAAATTATACAAGTTAACATATCATGACCGCTGCCACCAATTGTATTTTGCCAAACAATATTACCAAGGGTATCAATTTTTATAATCCAGTAATCTTCAAATCCATTGCTATTTTCAGATTTGTCACCGGAAACATTTGAGAATGATGTTCCACCAAATAAATAGCCTCCTGTAGTCACAATCAAATTAGAATAAGTTAATTCATAGTCATTCCCTCCAACAGTATTTTGCCATTGTATATCATACTGTGCATTTGCAAATTGCATTACGTATAAAAAAGCAATTGTAGTAAGTAGTTTAATTCTCATAATTTTGGTAGTTTTTGTTTAAGTGAATAGGTAAATGTAAACAAACTAATTTTATCAAACTCCACACAACTTTAAAATTTACACGAGTTAGACAAATGATGAAAATAATTAGGTAATATTTTGAAATTGTAATCAGTGAAGGAGCTATAATTTTTTGAAATATTTTTTAAAAAATTGGAAATTCAAAAGCAAAAATAATATCAAGCTTAAACCAAATTGGAAAAGACAACTTAACTCTTACCAATAAAATAAACTACCGCAAAAATCACCACCATCATTAAAATAAAAGTAAGATAAGAATATGGATTAGCAAAATTTATTGTCCATCCCAATATTGCATAACGCTTTGGAGGAAATATGCGTTTATCGTTTTTGTTATACCGAAGCAACATAGGTTTTGGAAAAATTTTCTTTTGAAGTTGTTCGGCATTACCAGAAGTAAGCAGTTTTTTTTCAAAAACCTGCTAACTTTTGGTATATAATAAAAAACACCCATTCGCCAGTTTGCCGGATTGTTGTGCCAGGCTTCTAAATTTGCTTTGTCTTTTTTTTTCATAGCTATTTATTTTTTAAATTTCAATATCTAATTCAAAGAAAGACAAAATAATTATAATGTAAGATTTGAGTCTTCTTCGAAATGTCAAAAAAAATAAAAGGCCACTAATTCACCAATACACTAAATCCCACAAAATATTATAGATAGTTTGTTTACTACTTAGTGAAATTTTGAGCCTTCGTGTTTTTGTGGCAAAAATAACTTTTCGTAGCCGACTCGAATTTTTTAAAATGTAATTTAAGAAGATAAAAAAAAATACTTTTTATTTCGCAGCATTAATCCACGCTATCCAATGTATTTTGTTTAAGTACGGATTAAAAATCATGGAGGGCTTGTATGAGATAATTCGTTTTACAAGTGAAAAATATTTTTTGAGCATTCCTTTTTTTGCTGCAATGCCGGCAAAGGCAACGTATTTAGCCACAATAAAATCTTTACGCATTTGTTGAGTGAGTATGGGTTTTATTTGGTCGTAGTAGTTTGCGAATAAATGATTCACCGCTTCGGCATATTTGTCTATATGCTTTATATCAATTGTTTCGAACATGTTATTGATGCTGCGGTTATCGTGAAAGTGCACAATGGCAAGTGGCTGAGGTAATTGATAGAATTTATTTTTCACCAAAAGTCGCAACCACAAGTGCATATCTTCCCACACATTAAACTGCGGAGGAAAATTATTGTCATTCAAAAAAGTGCGCGGTACACACACACCACAATTTTGTAACAGTGCATGCCATGCCCAAACTGCGTGGTGTTGGTTGCCATCGTAAACAAGGCTCGTTGTTTTTTCAGTGCCCGAATCCAGAATCGAAGGAGCATAATAAAATGCATCTTCAAAATTTTTAGCCTTAATAAAATCGTAAAATGTTTGTAAATGATGTGGAAGGTATTCGTCATCGCTGTCGAGAAAGCAAATGAATTGCCCCGTGGCATGCGTTATTCCATTGTTGCGCGCGGCACTCCGCTCGGCATTGGTTTGGTAAACATAACGTATACGGCTATCGTTGTACTGCTTTATTACTTGGGCAGTATTGTCGACCGAGCCATCGTCAATAACAATCAGTTCGTAGTCAATGAAAGTTTGTGCCAACACACTGTCGATGGTGGTGGCAATCATTTTTTCGCGGTTATAAGCCGGAGTGATGATGGAGAAAAAAGGAACAGTACTCACCAACCTATTAACTCTCGGCTTGCGTGTATTCTTCTAATGGCAGACAAGTACATACTAAATTGCGATCGCCATAAGCATTGTCTACACGTTTTACAGCAGGCCAAAACTTATTGCCTACAACATGTGGTGCCGGAAACGCAGCTTGGTTGCGCGTGTATGGATGTTGCCATTCGTCAGCACAAACCTCGTTTACAGTATGTGGTGAGTTTATCAATACATTATCGGTGCGCGATGCTGAGCCATTTTCCAGCGCTTCTATTTCTTTGCGAATAGATATCATTGCATAGCAAAAGCGATCGAGTTCTTCTTGTGTTTCGCTTTCGGTAGGCTCTATCATCAATGTGCCTGCAACCGGAAACGAAACCGTAGGAGCGTGAAAACCATAATCTATCAATCGCTTGGCAATATCTACTACTTCTATACCGGCCGATTGTTTAAATGCACGGCAATCTAAAATCATTTCGTGTGCGCAATATCCGTAAGTGCCTTTATATAAAACCGGGTAGTGTGGTTCCAATTTCGACTTCATATAATTAGCATTTAGTATAGCATATTCGGTTGCGGCTTTCACGCCTATTTTTCCAAGCATACGTATATAGGCATATGATATGTGCAAAATACTTGCACTGCCAAATGGTGCAGCGCTCACAGCATGTACGGCTTTGCTGCCTCCTGTTTTTACCAATGCATGCGATGGTAAAAATGGAACAAGATGTTTTGCAACACCAATAGGTCCCATGCCGGGGCCACCACCACCATGAGGAATGGCAAATGTTTTATGCAAATTTAAATGGCAAACATCGGCACCAATTAAGCCGGGTGATGTAAGACCAACCTGTGCATTCATATTAGCACCATCCATATAAACCTGTCCGCCATGCTCATGAATTATACCTGTGATATCGCGAATGCCTTCTTCGTATACACCATGTGTGGATGGGTAAGTAATCATCAGGCACGATAATTTATCTTTATGCAATTCGGCCTTGGCTTTTAAATCAGCTATATCAACATTGCCTTTTTCGTCACACTTTACTACCACTATTTGCATACCACACATTACAGCACTTGCCGGATTGGTACCATGTGCCGATGACGGTATCAAAGCAATATTGCGATGGCCTTGCCCATTCGAAATATGGAACTCGCGAATAACAAGCAAACCTGCATACTCGCCTTGTGCGCCCGAGTTAGGCTGTAACGACACGGCAGCAAATCCTGTTATCTCCGACAAGTATCTTTCGAGGTTGTTTATCATTTCCATATATCCAACAACCTGATCGGCAGGTGAAAATGGATGTATGCTCGAAAACTGTGGCCAACTCAACGGGCTCATTTCGCTTGTTGCATTAAGCTTCATGGTGCACGAACCCAACGAAATCATGCTATAAGTGAGCGATAAATCTTTACTCTCAAGGCGTTTTATATAACGCAGCATTTCGTGCTCGGTGTGGTATTTATTAAATACTTCGTTTGTCATAAATGCACTTGTGCGGGCAAAATCATTGCTGTATGTGGCATTACCAATTCCATCTTCACCTACAACTTTCGCTTTACTCTGATTGGCAGCGGCAAATATTTTTACCAGATTATTTACATCAGCAATGGTGGTAGTTTCATCGAACGAAATACCTACATACTCATCATCGTAAATGCGCAAATTTATTTTTGCTACATTGGTTTGTGTTATCAAACTGTCTTTTGTGTAGCGGCAACGTACTTTTATGGTGTCGAAGTAATTTTGGTTTTGAACATGATAGCCCATCGATGTAATGGTGTCGGCAAATAATTTTGTAAGGCCATGCACTCTGTTTGCAATATACTGTATGCCTTTTGGGCCGTGATAAACAGCATACATACTTGCCATTACCGCCAGCAATACCTGTGCGGTACAAATATTGGAAGTTGCTTTTTCGCGTTTAATATGTTGCTCACGCGTTTGCAATGCCATACGTAAAGCACGGTTACCGGCCATATCAACACTCACGCCTATAATTCGTCCGGGTATGTCGCGCTTGTATTCTTCGTGTGTGGCAAAATAAGCAGCATGTGGACCGCCAAAACCCATAGGAACACCAAAGCGTTGCGTAGAACCCACAACACAATCTGCTCCCCATTCGCCCGGAGGTTTCAATAATGCAAGGCTAAGTAAATCGGCCGCCACACATATTTTCATGCTTTTAGCTTTGGCAGTTGTGCAAAAATCTGAGTAGTCATTTATAGTGCCTTCGGCATCAGGATATTGTATCAATGCGCCATAGAAAGATTCATCAAGTTTCACTTCGCTGTGGTTGCCAATTACTATTTCTATTCCTAGAGGGTTGGCACGTGTTATTAAAACATCTATGGTTTGAGGTATACACGTTTCCGAAACAAAAAATTTGGTTGACCCTATTTGTGCTTTTTCACGGGTATGAAAAAACATGGTCATGGCTTCGGCAGCGGCAGTGGCTTCATCGAGCAACGATGCATTGGCCAAAGGCATGCCAGTAAGATCGCACACCATGGTTTGGTAGTTGAGCAATGCCTCCATGCGTCCTTGGGCAATTTCGGCCTGATAGGGCGTATAGGCTGTATACCAACCCGGATTTTCGAAAATATTACGCAGTACCACACCCGGCACTACACAATTGTAATATCCCAGCCCGATATAGTTTTTATACACTTTGTTTTTATTGGCCACCTCCCATATATGCTCCATATATTCGGCTTCCGACATGGCATCGGGAATAAGCAAAGCCCTGTCGAGCCTAATGTGTGCCGGTACAACTTTCGAAATTAATTCATCCATAGATGTTACACCTACAGCTTTCAACATCGATTCGGTTTGTGCTTTATCGGGCCCTATGTGGCGCTGAGCAAATGAATAAAATGACATATTATTTTGAATTTGGTCTGCAAAAATAATCAATAACATCATACAAGATTCGCAACATATAAACCTATTGTTAATTATTTTTCGAAACCAAAATTTTACGGTATAGTTTATGTTGTTTATTTGCACGGGCGGGTTCAACAAAACAAATTACTTTATGCGTATCACTATTCTCGTTTTTCTGTTTAGTTATTTCAATGCTTCGGCACAAAAAACTATTTTGTATCTTAATGGCAAAGAGAAAAAAATAGAGAGTTATACCATGAATAACGAACGCCTGGTTTTTGTGCCTATCGAAGCTTTAGACAAAAAGAAATCAGTCGATATGTATAAAGTTTTTAGTGTAAAAGACAGCCTCACCGATAAGGAAATTATTATTTATAATCCTGATACTTCCGAAGGCGATTTAACAAGAGAAGAGATGCGTATGTTTATTGATGGTGAACAATATGCTGTAAAAAACTATAAAGACAAAACGCACAAAGTAGCAGCAGCTGCTATTGGCATAGGAAGTGGAATATTTACTTTTTATGGCTTAATAATTCCTGCTACCTATGCTGTTATTGGTGGAAGGTTTAGCCCCGCGGTTCCCATGAATTTGCCCAATCCTCCACAAACCATCAACGAAGAAATGTTTAAGTACGGCTATCAATACAAGGCCCGCGCAAAAAAAACCAAAGACAATTTAATATTTGGCGGTATTGGATTTGCGGTTGGCTTTTCGGCATTTGCTGTTATTTTGCATAATGTAAAATAGCAGGACTAAATTTATTAGCAAGGTAATAAACCTATTGCTTCATCAATCTAAATACCTCCTTTTTGTTTGCACTTAATAATTCTAAATAATAAATTCCCGAACCATACTTTGTTAAGTCTATTTTGTTTTGAGATAAAACTTGATTGCCCAATGCGCGACCAAATATATCGTATACAGTCACCGTTACATTGGTTAAATTCATTTTTAAATAAATAATACCATCGGATGGATTTGGAAAAATATTTATACCCAAAGCATTTTGTTCGCTTAATGATATTGACCCGTACGAAAATAAATTAAATGCTGTGTTGGTTTGCACCGCTACATTTTGGTCGAAATAAATGTATGCGGTATTGAGCATATTGTAAGGCAACGCAAGATTCGCTTTGGGTTTTATTTTATAAATAATTGTACCATGACTATTGGGTTCATCTATATTGCTATCGGGTAGCATAATTTGATTGAAGGTAAATTTGAGCTGACCATTCGAGTCCAATTGTGTATTGCAATTATGGCTTGTATTTAATAATTCAAAGCTGCTAAAATCAAATCCTGAATCCAGCGTATCTATTATGATAACACGGTATGCCGTATCAGTACCGGTATTTTGAAAGTTTATGGTGTATTCAAGTTCTGTGCCCGGTGGTGTGAGGTGTTGTGCGCTATCACCTGTTGGATAAACAAGTATTTCATTGGGGTCGAAAGGACAAGATGTCCTACGATTTATTGTGAGTGAGTCAAAGTATTTTAGGTTGCCTAGTGTATCGCTAAGTTTTATTTCCATGTGCACGGTAAATATAACAGATGGAATTGGCAGCGTTACATGAATTTTTGTTTCACGCATGTATGCTGCATTTCCTAACTGAAAAGTGAATATATTAGTGTCTCCACTTATAGTTTGTGGTGGTGCAGGCGAATAGCTATTTATTAATACGTTGGGTGATATGGATATCTTTAATTCTACATTCATATTTTTATAATATGAATACAATCTGCAATTATTAGAAATTACAGCGGGGAACAAACAGCGATTGTTAGAAATGTGAATGCCGCTTTGTTGAAATATATAACATGAATCGGAATGTAAACCAAAATTTATGTCAGTTGTTACAGGTAATGCAATATTTAAACTATAAACTGGATTGGGTGTAGTTAAATGCAAACAAGTGGAATCATAATCCAAGCCAACGGTATATGAACTACCTATTGTAGTCTCAAAAGCATAATTGCCCAAGTTATTTGGATAACACATATAATTGCCGGGTTGTATCAGTACTTGTCTTGGAAAGGGATGATCGCCATTTGGGATGTTGTATATTGCATCAGTGTCGGTATCATAAAATACGGAACCATAGACCACAGCATCCAAAGTATCAAGGTATAGGTGCATAAAATCGAATCCCTTACACCCATTTCCATCTGTTACTGTAACGTAATAAGTACCTTGCCCTACATTATTAATATTTTGTGTAGTTGCACTATTGCTCCAGAGGTAAGTAAAAGGGCCTGTACTTAAGGGATTTGAAAATACTGTGCCATCAGTGCATACATTACAAGTTGGAAAATTCGCAGTTAAACCTACATCAAAATTACCAATTAATAAAGAGTCTGTTGCATAGCAGCCTAACGTGTCTGATGCATATAAATAAATTTTATATCCTATCAAGCTGGTATCTATATTTTGAAAATAAGTTGTAGAACCATTGCTCCAATTATAACTTACAAGTCCATTATTTCCAGTTGATGTTGCCTGCACCTGGCCTGCTGTGCCATTTACACAATCAGGATACGTAGCTACTTTTATTTTAGTTTCAAGTGTGCAAAATTGTGCGTAAGCTGTATTCACGCTGCAAGCGAATGTGATTATTAGTGTTATAAAAAATTTAATTGTTTTCATTTGTGTATTTTTTTTAATGCATTATTATGAGTTTTGTTGTAGCCATTTGGCTTTCACTTTTTATACAACAACTATACACTCCACCACTCAAAAAACTTAAATTAAAATTTTGCAATGTACTCCATGGTGGCAATTTATAAGTAAACAAAACCCTGCCTTGCATATCTGTAATTTCAAATAAACCATTTTTATTTTGTGGCAACAAGTACATAATTTTTACATTGCCATTAGTCGGATTTGGCGAAACCGAAAACTTAAAATCATGTTTTGTATATTCTTGTATGCTGTTAGCGGAGAGGCACGGGCAACCCAAAGAAGTATCGCACCCCAAATAATAATTTGGGTGGTAAACATTTGCGCGAAATTGAAAACAAGGTAAATGCAAACTATGCAATTGCACATCACATGCAAGCCCTGCGCTATCTGGTTCATTTATAACATGCATATCAATTACACTGTTACCAGATGAAACATAAATCTTGCCATTTGCTGCGCGATACATTGCCCAAAAATCTGTTTGAAATGGAAAGTAAGGAGAATAAAAAGTATCGTTTGTGGCTACCAATGTTTTTGTTTGTGTGGCTACATCTATTTGATGAAGATTTTGTTGTGTTGAACAGTATAAATATTTTGAATTTGGAGAAAATTGAATTCCCATTCCCGGATATGTATCAGAAATATCAATTACATGTGGATTACTAAAAATTCCAGTGCATCTATCGAAATCAAAATATCTAACATCGGCATACCAAGGCCCAGGATTTGGTATTGGATAAGTAAATGCATAAGCAAATTTATTTCCATCGGGCGAAAATTGAGGATACCAACAATTTACATAACTTATTGGTACATTCAATTTTTGAGTGAATATCGTATCAATACCATTTGGAGTTAATAGCATCGTATAAATCAGGTCGGTGCTTTCTTTCAAAGATACAATCCACCAATCGCGGCCATTGCCATGTTTACAAGCTGCAATTCCTTCACTTAAAGAATCGTTAATTAATTTGACATTCTTTTTATTGAGCAAAACCTCACCTTTTCCGGCATTGGCACTTATATCGATTAAAGTACTGAGTAAATGCAAAGGCACATAATAATAGTATGAATATAATACTGTATCCCAACCATGGTGGAACAAAATGTATTTTGTACTATCATCAGGAAAAGGCAATATCACATTTGCATGTGGAACGGGAAATCCACTTGTATTATCGCACCAATCTTTCATATAAATACTCGGATTCAACCCCCCACCATTCAACATTGTATCACCTGTTGCATCTGCAATCCAACAACCATTGGTTGCAATTATTAAATTACCATTCTCATCACTCATAGTTGCTTGTGTGCTGCCAAATGGCATTTTGCGGCTTTCGGGTACTGTGATTATACTGTTGCTATCAATTAAAAATCGTGCTTTGGTGGAAGTAACATTTGTATCTGCTAACCCAACATCATAACCTAATAAAAAATGGTGCGTTTTGCCTTGCCCTTTGCAAAATTGAAAAATGAATAAAAACACCCCCACAAAAACTATTTTAACTTTCATCTTGCAATAATTAATTTGTTAATATTTACAACAAACCTATCGCATGAAAAAGTGCTACTGTGTAAAAGCCTGATGCTAAAAATTTTGTATCAATCCTAACTACTTTTAGTGAGCAATCAATTTGCTTAGATATGTATGTATGTATGCAGTCCTGCTAATAAAACTTTTCATATTTTAGAATTTTAATTGTTATAAAATAAAACAGTACAAATTAATTACAAAGCATAAAATAAAATTTTGGCAGTAAGCAATATCTCAATGAATGTTGATGAATCTCTCGTAACAAAACAGATTTTAAAATCTACTTGCTTGTCCTTTGTTTCAGTAAGTCAATGACAGCTTAAATATTCTTGATTCTATCAATGAACAATGTAAGTGCAATAATAAACTATATTTTAACATTGGCAATATGTTTTTAATTTTCTTTGAACATCTTTTCACAATACAATTAAATACTTGGCATATTTTTCAATATTTTTTTTCCAATTTTTAGAATGTGCCTTTTCTCAATAAAAACCACAAAATGAAAGCATGTTATTTTCCCGTGCATAGCGACAATCGAAAATCATACTGTTTATTTTGAAAATAGAAATGAAAATAGAAATGTGAAAATATTTTCGGATAATATTTCAATTAAACATTTCGAAAAACCGAAGGCTAAAGGTGAAATTGCTTTTGCAAAAGAGTTTATACCGAAACAACTTAGGTTTTGGAAAATTTTCTTTTGAAGTTGTTCGGCATTACCAGAAGTAGGCAGTTTTTTTTCAAAAATCTGCTAACTTTTGGTATTTTAAAAACAAGGTTAGATTTGCGGAATTAAGATTTTAATTGGTTACAACCGTGTAGCACAATGCTATAAAGAAATTGTAACAATAGTTTTTGTTTTTATGCTCCTATTATCGAAAATAAATAATGTACCGTCAACAAAAAATAATATCGTCCGTTGTTCTAGCTGTCACTTCATTTTTAAGTTTTCTTTTATTTTCAAAAACAATTTGTCCACACTCCATCAGCGTATCTGCATGCTTGGCAATAGTTACCATATATTGTTACAATGCCCAATTATTTATTGGCATGGCAAAACAAAAAAGACGGATTCTGGACAGGACATTGTTTATACTATGTTTAGCCGTTTTTTTTGTTTGCCATAGCGTTACATTTAACTTCAAGTTTATTTGTGTTGCTATTATAGTTATGGCATTGGCTTACTTATATCTTTATGGACATGCTTTATTTCCACTACGCAAAACTGTTTGGCTTAAGTTGATTGTACTTTCATTAGTATGGACATTGGCTTCCGCAGTATTACCAATAACCTTATACGATGAAGCAATTACCATAAAAACAATTTTCGAAACATTCATTTTTTTATCAATGGTTTTGGCGTTAAGCCTTCCATTCGAAAAGCGCGATGAAGGAGTAGATGCCATAAATAACTATACAAATATTTTTACGCATTACGGCCCAAAGCAATTCAACATAGTTATTTTTTTAGCACTCATTACTCCGGTTGTTATAGCATTGTGTGGTTGGCAATTGAATAGTTTACCGGCCAATTGGTTTTTTGCAACAATAATATGCAGCGCTACTGCAGGTATTATTTTCCATTCTTCTATTATTACAAAACATAATCTGTATGTATTGTTCGACTTTTTGTTTTTGGGATGGGTGTGTGCATTGTTTGTGATAAAAGGTTTAATTATCACATGATAAAATATCACTAATCCTAGTTGTTTCGGAAAATGATGAAACTAAAATCCTCCTAAATCATCACAATCACAAAAATCAGCGTTCCAAATTCCAAATTACAATTTCACACAACGTAGTGTATACACAAATCCTTTGCTATCGGTCACTTTGAGGCAATACACACCGGCTGCAATATTTTTTGTGTTGATGCGTATGCTGCCAAAAACATTAGTGTAAACATTGTTCCATACTTTTTGTCCTTGAATATTAAACAATTCGATGGTGGCATTTTCAATATTTACTTTCGTATTAATATATAAAATATCATCAAACGGATTTGGCATTATCGAAACATTGTTGCCAACAAAATTTGCTTCGTTAATGCCATTTGCAAAATTGGAAACAACTTCAACATCATCTATATAATAGCCATCGTAACTGTTGCCAAAGTCGCTCACCATTCTAAAGCGAAGTTTTACATTTTTACCCAAATAATTGTTGAGGCTTATTTCTTCTTTCACCCATGCGTTTTGAAATCCATCATATATAGGCTGATTAAAATATTGATTTCCACTACCGGTGGTAGTATATTTTCCACAAAGTGGTGTCCAGGTTAGTCCATTGTTGTCGGTAATTTCCGCAACCGCATAATCGAACGATGGTTCAATCTTCCAACGGGCAAAAAAAGTAAGTGTGGCATCGGTACTTGCAGTGAGGTCTATGGCGGGCAGGCACAATAATTTATTATCGAAGTTGTCATTGTAATTTCCAAAAGGAGAATCGGTAATGCTTGTTGGTGCACTCACATAATGCGATGTGGTAGTACCCCAGTTTGCCGATGACCAGCCATTCATGCTGTTGCCATTGCCGCTAAACGATACCGCAGGAAAGCCATAATGTTTGGTAATAGTATCGTTCCAGGTGTACAAACCGTTCGACACACTGAGTACATATTTTACTGCTTCGCCCTTTATGGTATTGCTGTTCAATAGATATGAGATAGAATCCATTTTGGTTTGTCCGGTTTGAAATAAAGTGTAAACTTTTGGTGCTCCCAAATTAGAAATATTTAGCGTCAGCGGCATAACCGTAACGGTATACGTACCTGTAGTATCTAAACCAAACATTGCGAAGTTGAATTTTAAATATCCATCAAGTGTATCGAGCCAGGCATTTGTTTCATCACTCACTGTGGCATATTTGCCGGCAACCAAAGCAGTTTGAATATTGGCATAAACGTTCGATTTTACAATGCCATCAATATCGAATTGCGAGGCCAAAAATCGTAACCTGTTTCGGGCGTAAAAGCAAATATTTTATTTTTTAATGCTTGTTCACCATACATCCAGTCGTCCGAACTTCCATTTACAACATAATTTACTGTTTGATTTGCTGTGCCATAATGATAGTTGTTGTACAACGTTAACATGGTTCCATAATTTACAAACAAAGCCGAGTCGGGAGTATAAAAATCGGGAATGTATCCCCAGGGATAAATTAATAAATTGCCATAAGAGTGATAATTTAATGCAATATTAAATTGATGATTAATTGCAAAATCGCGCATCAATTGCGTTTCGGGTTCCGAAAATGGAGATGTGCCTCTATAAGTATTTCCACTTGTAAATGGTGAGGAACCGTTATCGTCAAAACCCCAGTTATAGCCATAGTTGCGGTTGAGGTCCACCCCAAAAGTGCCATCGAGATTATCGCGCATATTTTTGCGCCACAGCCCACCGCCAAATGGATCGGTCAATTCATTTTGTTTATAACCGTCCACATTTATACAAGGCACAAAATACAATTCGGTATTATCAACAATATATTTTACAAGACTATCGCTGGCATAATTTTCTACAAGGTACCACATATAAAAAATCAAATTTTGCATGCCCATAGGTTCACGTGCATGATGCACTCCTGTATATAGCAATTCGTTTTCGGGTTCTTTAATTGTAGGGTTGTCCGATATTTTTACATACCACACCGTATCGCCAAGTATGGTAGTTGTAGTGCCAACAGCATTGCGCACACTTATTAAGTTTGGAAATAATGTAGCCATGCTATCAAGTTCGCTAATCATTTCGGCATAGGTGAGAAACCCCGCCATACTGCCTTCGTTGTAATTCACAGGTGATGCGTAATTTATCGGATAACATGATTGCCCACTCGAAATTTTTGATGCCTTATTTTTGGTGGCATAATATTTTTTCGAATCTTCGACAAGCACTTCGAAAGGAATATTATTTTGTTGCAATGTTTTTATTTCATCGCTGCTCAACCAATTTATAAAATAATAATTCGCCTTGTAATCGCCATGTTCAGTTTCGATACCAAGTGAACCAAGGGTGCGCATTGTAGTTTGCCCAAGGTCAATTTTTATTTTGCTGTATTGTTGTTGTGCTGATACAAGTATATTGCAAACAAGCATAATGAGGATTAAACAAATTGTGTTTTTTGTTTTCATAGTGTTTTGATTTTGTATTGCTGATTTAGCATGGTGTAAAAGTAAAACAATATATACCAAAAGTTAGCAGGTTTTAAAAAAAAACTGCTTACTTCTGGTAATACCGAACAACTTCAAAAGAAAAATTTTCCAAAACCTAAGTTGCTTCGGTATAATTTGAAAAGGAAAAAAGTTGTTTTACGAAAATGTAATGCAAAAGCAATCGAGATAAACATCGAGTAATCCTTTTTAGTTTTTTTTATTTAATTTTTAATTCTACAACCTACCACTATTATCTTGGTATTTCTTTTTTGAAATGGACATAATGTGTTTTGCGGTAGCAGAACAAAAATATTTTCTACAGACTTTCCAGACTACAAAATAGAATTACATTTGTGCAACAAAAAATAGAGGATGCTGCCATACCATAACACACTAATAAACGCGCAAACAGCCGATGCCGAAGACCCGTTGAAACAATACCGATCGAGGTTTTTGTTTCCAAAACATAATGGTAAAGATTGCATTTATTTTTGCGGTAACTCACTCGGTTTGCAACCCACACATACAAAAGATTACATAAAAGAAGAGCTCGATGCATGGGCGCAATATGGTGTAGAAGGCCATTTTAAAGCTAAGCATGCATGGTTTCCGTACCACGAATTTTTGCGGGAAACCACTGCCCGCCTTGTAGGTGCATTGCCCAGCGAAGTAGTGGTGATGAATCAATTAACTGTGAATTTGCACCTCATGCTTACTTCGTTTTATCGCCCTACGGGAACGCGGTTCAAAATAATTTATGAGGACGATGCTTTCCCATCGGATAAATATGCCCTGCAATCGCACGCATATATACATGGTTTTGAAAAGGACGATGCCCTTGTGCCACTGCGTCCTCGTAGCGGTGAGTATTGTCTGCGGCACGAAGATATTATAAAGGCAATAGAAGAGTGTGACGATCAACTTGCATTGGTAATGCTTGGTGGTGTTAATTATTACACCGGTCAATTGTTTGATATGCGCGAAATAACGTTGGCAGCACACCGTGTGGGTGCACGCTGTGGTTTCGACCTGGCACATGCTGCCGGCAATGTAGTGCTCGATTTGCATAAATGGAATGTAGACTTTGCAGTGTGGTGTTCGTACAAATATTTAAATGCCGGGCCGGGTGGTGTGGCAGGATGTTTTGTACATCAACATCATGGTGCCGATTTTTCTATTCCACGCCTTGCAGGGTGGTGGGGCAATAACCCCGATACGCGTTTCGAAATGCCCGAGCAATTTGTACCTGCCGAAGGAGCAGATGGCTGGCAATTGAGCAATGCTCCCATTATGTCAATGGCATGTTTACGTGCATCTATGGATATATTTGACGAACCCGGTATGGTGGCCTTGCGACAAAAAAGTAAACTCCTTACAGGCTTTGCCGAATTTATTATTGATGATATTGTTCAAAAAAACGGCCTCCAAAATAAATTGAAAATTATTACTCCGTCCGATACAAAACAACGTGGTTGCCAACTATCCATCATCCTTAATAAAGACGGAAAAAAAATACACCGCCACCTCACCGAACAAGGTATAATAACCGACTGGCGCGAACCCGAAGTGTTGCGTCTGGCCCCTGTGCCGCTTTACAATTCATTCGAAGATGTTTACCAGTTTGGGAAAGTGCTCGAGCAGGCTTTGGTTGTTTAGTTATTGGTTATTAGGTTATTTTGTTATTGGTTATTTGCGATGTGCAAAAATTAATATTTTATGTGGTGTCGCTCTAATTTTCATTTTCGAAACCCTTGTCCTGCGCTTACTTCTGGAGTTTTTTAAAAAATCAGAAATTTTAATAACGCGATTTCAAATACTATCGTTATTTAAATTTGTCAACATGTATTATTTGCCTGTTTTAATCCTGACGGGTTTCAAAAACCCGTCAGGATTTAATGTTCGGCCAAAATAGGTTTTTATATTTTTGGGGTCAACCAATATATTTGGGGATTAGCTAAATTTTTCATTTTTTGGGAGATGGAAAATTTATTAATAGAATCGTTTTTACCGAGAGGAATATTAGCGCAGTTTGTTTTAACTGGTATTGAGGAATTAGGTCAAGTTAAAATCAAGAAGGATAATTTGTATATTCATTTAGAAGAGAAGAATATGTTGCCAACGGGATATGATACAAAGGAATATGAATCAAAAGGATTTTTGTAGAGAAGTATATTCAAGATTTCCCAAACGTGCAAGGCGGTTTATTTGGTCATTAAACGAAGACGTTGGCGGCATAAAATAGATTCAAGTCAAGAGATTTCAACGGATTGTTTATTTATCACTGAGGGTTCAAAATTAACACAAGAACTTTCAGATTTTTTAAAAGGTACAGGTAGACCGGAAGATAAGCTGTTTTATTGGCAGTGAAGTATTACGCAAGCATTACAAACATAAGGTTAGTGAATATAGTAAGGTCCAGAAAGAACGTCCTATTTGATTTACCCGAAAATATTGGTGAGCGATTAGATTGATGAGGTGAGTTTATCCAAGGGCGAGTTGTATACCATGTAACGAACAAGGATGGCAAAGGGAAAAGCGAGGCTGATATTATTGAGTTTTGGAGAAAATTTAGAAAAAGAAAAGCAGAAAGAGATAACCCTGATATGGCAACAATAGGAACATGCCACGCGTCTTTTCAGAAGCCTACAACAGATCACTTATGTAATTAAATTAGCAATGGAAGGATGCAACATGTTCGTATTAAATGGGAAGAACTTGATAAAGAAAATAAGACCATTAAAGAAGCAAAGACAAAGGATTAAAATATTCCAACTGTATTTAAAATGAGGATACACCCAAACAATTACTAGCTCGGTCTCGTTACATCATTGCCAAAAGGCAAATCAAAAAGAAAGAGCGGAACTATTATTTGAACATTATCCATTATTGAAACATTATAACCGCAACCAAGAGGTATTTATAAAAATACCAGCATGGATAAAGCCAAACAAGAAATGGACAGTGGTTAGAAAACCAATAAACTTGTATTAAAGAGTTTACTACTAACCTCAATAAACATCTGACCTTTAACGCTAAAATATTACCAAGGTGTCAAAGAAATACCTCTTCCTCTTTAGATTGGAAAACTATTTCATCCCCAAAAGTTGTCCCATTTTTTGCCAATTCGTAGTTCGGGAGTACTCACTATGACACTCACTGCATGCTCTTGGCTTTACCCTTTTGCCTTAATTCCTTTTACTTATGAATAACTACCGTTAATAAATATCACTAATTACAATGTTAACAAGTTTGGTGTATACGAATAGAGTTATTTCTTTGCGCGAAAGCAAAAGATAACTTCGCATCCATGAAAAAGAGGATAATTATAATTGTAGGCACGCGGCCAAATTTCATAAAAGTTACGCAATTTAAGCGTTTCAATATAGAGTTGGGCGAGCCATTCGATATAAAGATTGTGCATACCGGGCAACATTACGATGATAAAATGGCCGATGTATTTTTTCGGCAGTTTGCACTTACTCCCGATTATTTTTTGAATATTCCTGCGGCCAGTGCCAATATACAAATGGCCGAAATAATGATTCGCCTTGAACCGGTGCTTACAGACTTTAAACCTGACCTGATGATAGTGGTAGGAGATGTAAACTCTACTTTTGCGGCAGCACTTACTGCAAATAAACTGGGCATAAAACTGGCACATGTTGAAAGTGGTTTGCGCAGCAACGACCGCACCATGCCCGAAGAAATAAACCGCTTGCTTACCGATGAAATTACCGATTTGTTTTTTGTGACAGAGCAAAGCGGCATCGACCATTTGTTGCAGGAAGGTAAAAGCGAAAGCAACATTTATATGGTGGGCAATACCATGATTGATACATTGGTGGCTTGCGAAAAAAATATTGAAGAAGATATAATTTTAGAAAAACTTAATCTTCAACCAAAGCAATTTGTATTGATGACCATGCATCGCCCGGCAACAGTTGATAGTAAAGAAGGGCTCGAAAAACTTCTCGCTGTTATTAATATGATAACAGCACACTATCATTTAATTTTTCCTATACATCCTCGTACCCTTCACCGCATAGAATCATTCGGATTGAAATCGCAATTTGAATCGAACGATAAATTGATACTGACTGATCCGATGGATTATTTTTCATTTCAAAAATTGACGCGCGATTGTATGTTTGTAATTACCGATAGCGGAGGAATACAGGAAGAATCTACTTACAGGCTGGTGCCATGCCTCACACTGCGGCCCAATACCGAAAGGCCTTCAACAGTTACCATTGGCACCAATGAACTTGTACCTTTCGACACCGAAAAAATAAGAAATTATATTGACGATATTCGTAACGGTGCATATAAACGAGGCGCTATTCCACCGCTGTGGGACGGCAAATCTACATTACGCATTCTCGAAAAACTGAAAACTTTGTTATAAAACTTTTGCAGGCAATTCATGCACATCCTCATCATTCCATCGTGGTATAAAACAGCATCGCAACCGGTGCTTGGCAGCTTTTTCGAAGAGCAGGCCCGCGGATTGATGGCACTGGGGCATAAGGTGTGTGTGATGTTTCCCGACATGTATCCGGTAAAAAATATATTCCAAAGCAAAAAGGATTTTGCCTATCATGTTATAGATAACGGTTTGCACACTTATGCATTTGTAATACAAAGTTTTTTGCCACGTGCCCGCGAACTCAATTACAAATATCTTGGTATAGCAAGTGTTAGGGTGTTTAAAGATTATATAAAAGAACACGGTATACCCGATGTGTTGCATGCACATTCTGTTTTTCATGCCGGTATTGCTGCATATCATCTTTCACAAAAATATAATATCCCATTAATAATTACGGAGCATCTTACTCATTATATTACAGGGGGTATTGTTCATCCTTCCGAAATTAAAATTGCCAAGGAGGTTTTTGAAAATGCCGATGTTTCAATCACTGTGAGTAATTCATTTAAATACGAACTGGCCAAATCATTGAATATTGACCCGGCAAAATTTACAGTAGTAAACAACATGGTAAGCAAGCATTTTTTCGAAAATGTATTTGCTAATAAATATCGACCCGGCCAGGAATTTATTTTCCTCACCAATTCTTTTTTAAATGAACGCAAGAATCACATCCTGGCTTTTCAGGCGCTAAAAATATTGCTGAGCAAAAACTATAATGTAAAACTTAAACTTGGCGGCTATGGCGAATACGAACCTACACTGCGTAAGCTGGCCGAGCAACTGGGAATAAGTAAACAGGTAGAATTTTTGGGCCCGCTCAGCCGTGCTGATGTAAAAGTGGAACTCGATAAATGCCACGCATTACTTTTGCCAAGCACCTTCGAAACGTTTGGTGTGGTTGCAATCGAAAGTCTTGCCTGTGGCCGTCCGGTGGTTGCTACCAATAGTGGCGGGCCAAAGGATATTATAAACTCCTTCAATGGTAAACTGGTAGAAAGTTTTGAACCGGCCGATTTTGCCATTGCTATGGAAAACATAATTACACACTACGATGATTATGATACTAAACGTATTGCACAGGATTGTTACGAACGATTTTCGCAGGAAAAAATATCGCGCGATCTGGTTGCTATCTACCAAAAAGTATTAGCCATACGCTCAAATATTGACCAGCCCATTGCGATACCAAAAAATGCTACAGCCAAAAATATTTTACTCACTTTTAATTACGAAATGTTTTTGCATGCGCAAAATAGTGGCAATGTAAACGATTGCCTTATTGAGCCTGCAGGTATTATAGAAGCCGCTTTGCATGAGCTTAAACTTAAAGCGGTATTTTTTATCGATACTTTGTTTTTGCAAAAACTCAAAGAACTTGGAAAAGTAAATGCAGTATGTAAAGCCGATTTTGAACTAATAGAAGCACAAATAATTGAGTTGGCAAAAGAAGGACATTATATTTTTCCACTTATCAATTTTCAATGGATGGATGCACACTATAATCCTGCTATCAATGCGTGGACGTTTAACTATTCGCGCTCGCACATGGCAAGTAGCATAGGAGAAGCTGCCTGTACAACTATTGTTAAAGACAGTGTAAGTTTGATTGAAACTATTTTGGTCAACAAAAAACATCACCCTGTAAATGGTATAAGAATTGGAAACTGGAGTACACAACCTTTTCAATGCCTTGCTACTGCTTATAAAAAAGCGGGTATCGTATATGATTTTAGTGTGCTGTGTAATTCATACAGCCACTCCCTCAATCAACAGTTTGATTATACTGCTGTGGTAGATCCTAACGTTTATAAATTCAATGATGATATAGCTGTATCGAAAAGTGACGGAGCCTTTACCGAATTTCCGGTGCCTGTTATTTCCACACAAAAAGCACATTTTTCATATGATGTCGGTCTTACTATTTTTGACACTTCAAAAAATAAGGCAATAAAAAAATTGCAACAGCAGGAATTGGAAAACTTTGTTTCGCTTCATCATGAAAAAAAGTTTGACGATAACGCCAATCATGTTACCGGAAAAATGGCCAACTATTTATCGGTACAAAATCTGTCGGAAGCCAATATGGCGCTATTCAATAATGAGATACAAAACAATAATTATTTGCAATTGGTAACGTATACTAAAATGGTTAAAGAGAAAAATTTTGACATTTTTATTGAAATGATGAAAAAGGTACAACAACATTTCATTATCGAACAACGATTGGAAAAGATGGCCGTCACAATAAATAACACCAACGCCTGATAGAGGATTTTAATATTATAACAACGCTAAACAACAGACAGTGATATACTTTACATACGCAGAGCCATATAGCGGAGTGCTTTCGGGGCAGGCCATAGATGTATGCCGGTATTTGCGTGCCGAGTTAAAAGTGAAAATACGGCTGATAATGTTTATTTCGGTACGGCATTATTTTGCCGAGCGATCGAAAATAAAAAAAGAATTTCCTTCGGCCTGGGTTATACCTATGTCGCCAAAATTATCATCATGGAAATTGAATAGCTGGCCTCTGGCTTTTATTTGTTTGATAACTGGCGAACGGAAAATAATTGCACGCAACGTGCTTGCTGCAAACATTGCATTTAAAGTGAAAAATGGGACTGCTGCACACTGTTTGTTACGATGGCCGCGGTGCAATGACAGCAGAATGGACCGAATACAAGTTGGTTCCCAGCGAAGAGGTGAGTCGCAATATTTTACAGCTCGAAGCCAATGCAGTTATAAAATCCGATTTTCGCATTGCAGTTTCAAGCCGGTTGGTTACATACTGGCAAAATACTTTTGAATACAACACTGGCAATCATGTTGTAATTCCTTGTACGCTACATTCGAGTTTTGTGTTGTTGCCGGCAAACGAAAAATCGGTATTGGATTTTCGTAAAAAATGGAATTACAATTCAGACGATTGCATTCTTGTATATTCAGGTTCGTTAAGTGGCTGGCAATCGTTTCATATTTTGACAGATTTTCTGCAAACACATTTGGCAGCATCAGCAAAAAATAAAATTTTGTTTCTGAGCGAAAAAAACGATAGCATAAAACAACTTACTTCTCAGTTTCCGCAACAGGTAAAACAAACATGGCTCAAACATTCCGATGTGCAAGAGGCTTTGTCGGCATGCGATTATGGTTTGATGATTCGCGAAAATGCTATTACAAATAGTGTTGCATCACCAACAAAATTTGCCGAGTATTTATCGGCAGGGTTAAAAATTATCACCTCCGATAATCTTGGCGACTATACTGATTTTGTGCAGAAACATCAATGTGGAATAATAGTGAAAACGAAAAATGTGTATGAGATAAAACCGCTAAATATTGACGAGCGAAACTCAAATATTAAACTGGCAGAAAAATTTTTTACAAAAAAATCGCATGAGCAATCATATAAATTGTTGGTGCAAAAATTAAAAGGAAAATGAGCAAAATATTAATCACCGGGGGGGCAGGGTTTATTGGTTCGGCTATTTTAAAACATTTAAACAACGAGCAGCACGAAATTTTTGTAATTGATAATCTCAGTTTTGGCAACCGTGCTTTTATCGATATTCCCGATTCGCATTTTTATCAACTCGACATTCTCAATCACGATGAGTTGATAAAGACAATAAAAAAAATTAACCCCGATAAGGTGATTCATCTTGCTGCTATACATTTTATTCCTTACTGCAATCAGCATCCTTTTCAATCGGCAAACATCAATATACAAGGCACCATGAATGTGCTCGAAGCTATAAAGCAAACCAATTGCAATCAGGTTTTGTTTGCTTCAACAGCTGCAGTATATCCCATTTACGATGGGGCTTTAAGCGAAGAACACGAAACAGGGCCTATGGACATTTATGGCCTTTCGAAATTAACCGGTGAGCAATTGTGTCAAAAGTTTTTTCTCGAAACCGGAATTGCTACCGTTATTTGCCGGTTTTTTAATGCCTTTGGTCCTAACGAAACCAATCCGCATTTGATACCCGAAATTCAACACCAAATAAAAAGCGGTAAACGAACCATTGAACTTGGAAATATTTTACCTAAGCGCGATTTTATTCATACCTACGATATGGCAAATGCTATTTCGATAATGATAAAAAAACTTACAACAGGTATCACCACAATCAATTTAGGGCAAGGCGAAGAATATGCCGTTACCGAAATTGTGAATGCTTTTGAAAGGATATTAAACGAAAAAATAACGATAGAGATAGACGAAGCCCGCGTGCGAAAGGTAGAACGAATGCACCTGCTGGCCGATGTTTCAAAACTAAAGGCCTTAGGGTGGCAACCTGCTATAAGTATCGACATGGGAATAAAAACCCTGCTCGAAGCATAACTTTTGTTGATTAATATTTCCTTTTTTTATGTTCAAAATAAATTGCATTATGCGGTGGGCAAATTAGCCAACAAAGTATACTTGCATTTTATTTATAAGTGGCACAACACAAACTACATATCACCTTTTGCACCGATGGTATTTACCCACACGAAGTGGGCGGAATACAACGACACTCGCGCTTGCTTATTGAAGCCATTGCCCGGCTCGATGTTGTAAAGCTGAGTGTGATACATCCGCATATTGAAAAAAAGGTATTCGACAATCCCAATATCGAAGAATATGATTTGAATTTGCATTTCGATTCGAAACTTTATGCAGTAAACTGTGCTAAATATTCGAAATCGGTTTATGCTATTTTACAAAAATTAAAACCCGATATTATTTACGCTCAAGGACTTGCAGTATATAGCGGTATTCAACATATAGGTTACAAAACAATTGTAAACCCACATGGGTTAGAACCTTATAATGGTCTTACATTGCGCGATAAGTTTACCACTTGGCCATTGCGAATTTATTTGAACAGAGTGTTTAAGCATGCAGCACTTATTGTGTCGCTGGGTGGCGAATTGAGCGACATAATTCACAGCAAAGCAGGTATTGCAAAAAAGAAAATAGTTGTGTTGCCCAATGCGGTAAACCTTATTCCAAAAACCGGAAAAAAATTCAACACCGAAAAAAAATCCTTTTTATTTGTAGGCAGGTTTGCACATAATAAAGGCATTGATTTGCTTTTACGAAGTATAGAAAAAATAAACGCCAAAGGATATGAAAACAAATGCGTTTTTAATCTTGTTGGCAAAGGTCCCCTCTACGAGAAAATGAAACACCGCTATTCATTATCGAATGTAATATTTCATGGCTTTGCCAATGATGAAATGTTGGAGCATCAATATTCAAGCAATGATGTTTTTGTGTTTCCAACTTTGTTTGAAGGTATGCCTACTGTAGTGCTCGAAGCCATGGTGCACGGTATGCCAATAATAGTAAGCAACACAGGTGCCACCATCGAACTTGTAGATTCAACAAACGGACATCTGATTGAAAAAAATAACGAAGACCAATTGGTGCAGGCGATAATTTCCATTTTACAAGCTGATGAAAATAAGCTTCAAAAAATGTCAGAGGCTTCATACGAAAAGGTAAAAAATAATTTCACCTGGGACATAGTAGCACAAAAACATTTAGCCATTTTTTCGCAACTGGCATCGCACAATAAACAAGTTGAAAATAAAAAATGAAACAGTTTATTAAAGAGCGCATCGAATTTATTTGTATACTCATTTCGTGGGTGGTGGCCGGGGTTTATATCGATGATAATGTTGCTGTTTTGCTAATGTCGGCTTCTATAATATTATTGAAGTATAAAGGCAGGTATATCGAACTTATTCTTGGTTTTATGATGATATTGGTTCTGTCCGATAATCGTAACTGGAGTATGGAATGGACAGGTAATGCCAAAAATGTTTATATTGTTTTGTTAAGCCTCATTGCCATTTTCGACAGAAAACATTTTACTGTGCCCAATAAATTATTTCTGCCATTTGTGCCTTTTTTTGATTTATGCTGCTTTGATTGTTTACAAAAATCCCGAACCCATAATAAGTTTCCGAAAAGTGCTTTCCTACTTCTTGCTATTTGCTTTTATACCATTGTACTTTTCAAAGTTATTAAAAGAAAATCCTGTGCAATTTTTACGCGATGTTATATATTTTTCGATTGGCTTATTGCTAGTAGGATTTTTATACGCCATTGTCCGTCCCGATCTTACTTTTTTGGTGGAGCGCTATAATGGTATTTTAGGAAACCCCAATGGTGTCGGTATTTTTTGTAATGTACTTTTGTTTGCCATATACATTATCACTGATAAGTACCCTGAATTATTTACCAATCGCGAAAAATTATTTTTCTACGTTGTAATTGGAATAAGTATGATAATGGCCGGTACACGAACAGGAATTATGTCGGTGATGATATTTTTATTGTTTGCCCGTTTCAACAAACTATCACCTTTTTATGGTTTCGCTATTCTTATTGTAATAGCACTTTCGTATCAACTTTTTACTGATAATCTTTCAGACATTTTACACAGTCTCGGCCTCGAAAAATCTTTACGCTCCGAAACTATTGAAAGTGGTTCGGGAAGGTTTGTGGCCTGGACATTTGCCTGGACACATTCAAAAAAATTATTTCTTTGGCATGGGTTGGGATTACGATAATCAGCTATTCACACTCTATCGCCCCTTGCTTAGTTCGCTTGGCCACAATGGTGGAATACACAATGTGTTTCTTGGCTTTTGGCTTTGTCTGGGCATTGTAGGAGTAGTACTGTTTTATTATGCCTTCTTTAAAACTTATTTTATGGCTGCATCGCGAAGCCGCCTGGCATTGCCATTTATGTATGCTGTTTTATTTTCCACTACCTTCGAGGCGTGGCTTATGGGTTCGCTCAATCCATTTACAATTTATTGGTTATTAGCATTGCAAGTTATTTTTTATGAATCAATCGCACCAGCCAAGGAAAAAAGCCTTGTTCCTGTACTTTGAGTTGGCAGGATATTTTATTTCTTCGCTCCGACAATTAACCACAAGTTATGACGTGGATGCGCATGTGGTAAATTATCCTGTAAATGCTGTGGCGCCATTTCAATTCGAAAAACCTGATAATGTTTATTTTTACGAACGTGCATCGTTCAATCGCGAGTCGCTCATAAAATGGATTGAAGAATTAAAGCCATCTTTTATTTTTTGTTGTGGCTGGATTGATAAAGATTATGTAGCAGCATGTAAATATTTTTCAGGATCTATCACTACGGTATTATCGCTCGACAATCCATGGCAGGGAAAAATAAAACAGCACATTGCCGGTATCATTGGCAAAATATATTTATCAAGAATATTTCATTATGCTTGGGTGCCCGGTCAGCCTCAGGTTAATTATTGCAAGCAATTGGGGTTTGCTAAGAATACCATTTTTACCGGTTTGTATGCTGCCGATTTGCAATGGTTCAACCAACAGTATGAACTTAACAAAGCTGCGAAAGAAAAATCGTTTCCAAAAAAGTTATTATTTGCAGGGCGATATACCGAACATAAAGGAGTGAAAGAAATGTGGAATGCTTTTGTGCGCTTGCATAACGAAACCCCCAACGAATGGGAATTGTGGTGCCTTGGCAAAGGTGAACTCGAACACTTGTTGCCTAAGCACGATAAGATTAAAAATTTTGGTTTTGTGCAACCTGCCCAACTAGGAAGTTTTATTTCGCAATGTGGTGTGTTTATTCTTGCCAGCCGCCTCGAACATTGGGGTGTGGTGCTGCACGAATTTGCTGCGGCCGGCATGCCTATCATAAGCAGTGATAAAACTTCGGCTGCATCATCGTTTTTGGTAGATAAGAAAAACGGATGGTTGCAAAAAGCCGGTGATGAGGAAAGTATGTTGCAATGTTTCAAACAGATGATTGCCGCTAGCAACAGTGAGCTTAATGTGATGGCCACAAACAGTCATCAACTGGCACAAAGTATATCGCCAAAGCAATGGGCCGCCACTGCATGGATGTTACTCAATAAAAAAGACGGGTAATGTTTCACAAAAAAATAATGCTTCATGGCCACACAGGCGCCTTGTATGCACTTGAAACAAATAGCCTCAACAATATACTATACTCTGCCGGCAGCGATAAACTAATAGTTGCCTGGCCATTTCCTACAATGGCGATGGAGTGGTTATTGCCAAAATGCCCACCATCGTATATAGTCTATGTTACATTGCGCACAATAACGAATTGCTTGCGGCCACATCACAAGGGATGGTTCATGTGATAAATACGTTAACCAACACCGAAACGAGGATGATACAATTTTTCAATGCTCCTGTTTTCGATGTAATGTATTTTAAAGCTAAAAGTATTGTCGCTGTTTTGTCGGGCGATGGAATGGTGTCGTTTTGTAATGATTCCGATTACAAAGTTATTTCTACTATTCAAACCTGTAATGCAAAAGTGCGCACCATTATTTATATTGATGATACTAATGAATATGTTGTGGGAAACGGTGACGGAACTATTACAATAATTGATGGACAAAGTCTGAAAATAAAATCGCATTTCGATGCGCACACAAAAGGATGGAGTGTAAATGCATTGTGTTATGTGCCTTCGCAAAACCTTATGTGGAGCGGTTCGCGCGATGCCTTGTTGCATTCATATAGGGTGAACGATAATTTTAAAAAGACAATTCGATACCGGCACACAACTACGCCATCTATAAAATGAAACTTAATGCATCGCAAAATTTAATAGCAACCTGCAGTCGCGATAAAACAATAAAAATTTGGAATGCCGAAATAGAATTTATTCAACGTCTCGATCATGAAAAAGAAAAAGGCCATATAAACTCTGTAAATAATATTCTGTGGATCGATGACCAAACACTCGTTTCATGTAGCGATGATAGGGGGATTATTGTTTGGAGCGATAACTTATAAATATGATCTTGTATTTTTCGCTTTCATAAAACTTGAACATTTTAATCCATTTTTTTGGATTTTTTGAATAGGTTTCATTTCTTTTAATGCCAATTTATTTCTTGTCATTAACACTTCAGGCTTAAAATCCTAAAACGATTGATTGTTAGTCATTTTGCAAATTGTCCTGCACCTTACAAAGCGTTTTGTAGCTTTTATTTTTTTTGCAATGTAAAAAGTTGTTATTCACACTGTAGAAAAGCACAATGACAAAACAAATTGTAATAATAGGCAACGGCATTGCAGGTATAAGTGCGGCGCGGCATATTCGCAAGTTGAGCAATCATCCTATTACTGTTATAAGCGCGGAGGCGAAATTTTTTTTTTTTCGCGCACTGCACTCATGTATGTTTTTATGGGGCATATGAAAATAGAACATACACAACCTTACGAAAATTTCTTTTGGGAGAAAAATAAAATTGACTTACTGCAAAAATTTGTAACGCATGTTGATACAAAATCGAAGTGTGTGGTTTTTGCTGATGGTGCTAAATTAAATTACGATGCTTTGATAATTGCATCGGGAAGTGTGCCCAACAAATATGGATGGCCGGGCGAAAACCTGAATGGCGTGCAGGGCTTATATTCGTTACAGGATTTGCAATTGCTTGAAAAAAATGCTCCAACTGCAAAGCGTGCAGTAATTGTTGGCGGAGGTTTGATAGGAATAGAGGCTGCCGAAATGTTGCGCTCACGAAATATAGCGGTGACTTTTCTTGTTCGCGAAAAATTATTTTGGAACAATGTGCTTCCGCAGCAAGAGTCGCAAATGATTTCCAATCACATAAAACAGCATCATGTTGACTTGCGCTTACAAACTGAATTGCAGGAAATATGTGACGATGGTAATGGAAATGTTAATGCAATTGTAACAAAAGGTGGCGAGCGGATAAATTGTGAAATTGTATTACTCACTGCCGGTGTGCGCCCCAACATAGACTATATACGTAGTTCCGATATTGCAACTAATAAAGGCATACTTGTAAACGATTATCTGCAAACAAACATAGAGGATATTTATGCCATAGGCGATTGTGCCGAAGTAGCAAACCCATGTGATGGACGCAGAAAAATAGAACCCGTTTGGTATACAGGGAAGCTGATGGGCGAAGTGGTTGCCAATACAATTTGTGGAAAGCCAATGAAATACAATCCCGGTATATGGTTCAACTCGGCAAAATTTTTCGATATCGAATACCAAACTTATGGCACTGTACCATCCATTTTGCCCGATAACATGTATTGGTTTTACTGGCAGCATCCCCACACAAAATAAAAGTGTAAGAATTAGTTTCGATAAAAATTCAAGGGCAGTTTTAGGTTTCAATTATTTGGGTTTGCGCGCCCGTCATCAGGTATGCGATGAATGGATAAAAACGAAAACGAAAATTGATGCTGTAATAAATAATTTAAGCATGGCCAACTTCGATCCGGAATTTTTCCGAAAGCATGAATCGGATATTAGAAATGCCTTTACGAATTCCGAAAAGCAACTTTCACAAACACCACATGCCATATGACAGGAAAAGAAGATATATCTATGAGTTTAAACGCCAGTAGTGGTTTGGCATTAAAAGTAATTTCGAAAATTGGAGTGTTGCTTGTTTTTTCAGCTCTTGCTATTTTCCTTTTAGCCGGTATAAATATTATCACCTCAAATGTTGGCTGGTGGTTGAGTGGGGCATTTTTGTTTCTATTTGGCGGCAGCTATTTGTTTCTTAATCACTATTATAAAAATGCATTGCCGGGTATAAAGAATAATGGCGTATGGCAGCATTCTCTTACTGCTCGCGGTGTTTTTGCCTGGCTATTGGGTATTGTGCTCACAGGGTTTTATGTTTTGCTTTATTGGTATCCGCAATATTTAGGTTTGGCAAATGCCGGACAATTTAACACCGGGCTAATTTCTTTATTCGACCCGTTTAGTTATTTTCTTAAACAACAACCTGCCAGCCAATGGTTCGTATATGGTGTATGTTATACTGTGGCCATTTTAATCATGGGCATAAAGTTCATTATTAAATACAGACACAATCGCTATCAGGTTATTCGAACTATATCGGTCATGTTTTTCCAAACCATACTTGCATTTTTACTTCCCGAAATATTGCAATCGCTCAAGTTACCATACAACGATTTTAAAAATGCCTGGCCATTGAACTATTATTTTTTCGATGGTTGGCATATTGACGAAATGTTGCACAATGGCACATTCGGAATTTTTGTTTTGGTGTGGGGCATTCTTTTAAGTTTTTTTATAACGCCTATACTTACATATTTCTATGGCAAACGTTGGTATTGCAGTTGGGTGTGCGGCTGTGGTGGCCTTGCCGAAACTGCAGGCGATCCTTTTCGTCAATTGTCCGACAAGTCACTACGTGCCTGGAATATTGAGCGTTATCTTATTCACGCTGTTTTCGTATTTGTCGTATTAATGACTCCCAGAGTGGTGTACACTTATTTTACTGGCGTATCAAAAATATTATTTCTCGATACCTACAAAATGCGTGAGTGGTATGGCTTTTTAATTGGCGCTGCATTTAGTGGTGTAGTGGGTGTAGGGTTTTATCCATTGATGGGCAGCAGAGTCTGGTGTAGATTTGGATGCCCAATGGCTGCATTTCTGGGATTTTTACAAAAGCATTTTTCCCGTTTTCGCATCACCACCAATGGAGGGCAATGCATATCGTGTGGCAACTGTTCTACTTATTGTGAAATGGGCATCGATGTAAAATGGTATGCACAACGTGGGCAAAATATAATACGGTCATCATGTGTTGGTTGTGGTATATGCTCGGCAGTGTGCCCTCGCGGTGTGCTAAACTTAGAAAATGGCCCAAGCGATAAGCGTTACAACAACCCTATAACGATAAACGAAAATGGTATTCAACTAAATAAGTTTTAATACTTGCCAACGGCAGTGTGATACAAAATATTTTATGCATATTTCGACATAAAATTAATTTAGCATCACTACTATGTTTTTTTGTAGTACTTTTTCAAAACGTTTTTTTGTGCAACTTGAAAGCATTTATTTCAAGAAGGCACTCATTTTTTTTGCTGCATTATTATTCTCTAGCATTAATATAGATGCCTCTAGCTCAACTATCCCAAAATCTGAAGTAATAACAGCGCATGACAGCATCAACAATGAAGCATATATAAAATTTCAACTTCTGAAAGATGAAATCGAAAAAGATGATTCGATAAAAAAAATAAACCTTAGTAATGAATTAGTAAAACTAGAATCGCAACTCAACAAGCAGGAAAAAGAAAGGCAAAATGAGATATTAAAAAACGAACAACTTTTATCGGGCCGGGTTTTACAAAATAGAAATACAGGGATAGCCACCATAGTGGTGGCAGCAATTATTTTAGCCATAATTATTTTATTGTTGTTTAGAATTTTACGGAGGCGGCAAAACAATTTGCGCAAACTCACGCAATTGAATGTCGCATTGCTGGAGCAAAAGCAATCACTTGAAAAATTAAATAATTTCAATGAGGCACGGGCATTGCGCACACAAATGAACCCGCATTTTATTTTCAATTGCATGTCGGCCATTCAAATTGTATTCTCACGGGCAAGCTTGATCAGGCAAAACATTATATCGAAGAATTTTTCTTCGTTGCTTAAGCTTCTTCTGCATATAAATGAGTTTGATTATGTGCCTGTCTCTAAAGAAATAGAAATATTAAAATACTATGTGGCATTAGAAAATCTTCGATTCCAAAATGGTGTGTTGCTTCAAATAGATATTGATGATGACATAGACATAGAAAACTTCAAGGTGCCACCATTGTTACTTCAGCCTTTTGTTGAAAATAGTATTGTGCATGGTTTCGACCCAAACAAGGCCAATCAGGTTATCGAAATTAAAATGAGGACAAATATTCCATACATAGATTGCACTATCAGCGATAATGGAATAGGTTTGATTGCGGCACCTAAAAATGAAGAACATATATCCAAAGCAATTTATAAGACAAACGAAAGGCTTAATCTAATGCTCGGTTATCTAAATAGAAAAAATGTAAATCTCATTTCGTTGAATCAACAGAGCGGAAGTGATAATAAAAGCGGAACAGTGGTAAAAATTAACGTGCCCATAATTTGAAAGCATTAACAAACATAAAAATTATCGTGCTAGTTTATACATGTATATGCACTGCAAATTTGCGCGCACAGTCGCGCCTCGAAAATATTATGGCACAATTGAAAGAAGCTAAAAATGATACAGATGTTATAAAGGCCTACGCGTTGCTTGGCCACCATTACTGTTTTGTAAATACCGACTCGGGATTGATGTATTCGCAAAAGGCCATGGAACTTTCATTGAAAATAAATAATGCTCAGTTGTATGAAAATTCGAAATATGCTTATTCCATAAATGTATATCATCAGGGAAATTTTGATGATGCAAAAAAAATATTTCGGCAATTGATAGACACTGCACAGGCACATAATGACAAAGCCATGTTGTGCAAAGTTTATTTGGGCATTGCTGAGTTGTATTTTGACGAAGGAAATTATAATCAATCTTTAAATAACTTTTTGCTTTCGGAACAATTTTACCAGTTAACAAATGATTCGAGCGGATTGCGGAGAGCCTATAATGGAATCGGAAAAGTGTATGGCGTGAAAGAACAATATAAAGAAGCGCTTCCTTACTTTGAGAAGGCACTATATTTTTCGCGCGTTTTGAATAAAGACAGTGTTGCTATTCTAATTGGGCTTGGTAATATTTATAAAGGTCTGCGGGAATACGAAAAGTCAAAATCTTATTACAACCAAATTATTGCCCTAAGCGAATCGAACCAGGATTTTTATAATCTTGCTTCGGCATACGAAAGTCGGAGTCAAGTTTTTGAACTTCAAAATAATTTTAGTGCTGCCATAAATGATATTGATAAAGCCACATACTATTTCTATAAAATAAATGCCGAAAACGAATCGTGTAACATGTTGGCACGGAAGGCAGCAATTTATTATGGCATGAACAATTACGCAGATGCAGCACCTTTAATTGAAAAAGCACTGGCCATTGCTGAGCAAAATAATTACAACGATTTAATTGCCATCTCGCTTCACCTGCAATCGAGATATTTTGAACATACACATCAGTATGACCTTGCTTCGAAATCGATGGCACAGGCCCATGCTATAGATGATAGTTTATTTAGCGAAGAGTACGAAATGCAATTGCAACAACTACAGCAGTCGTACGAAGTGGGTAAAACGGAAAAAGAAAATAAACTTATAGTTCAGGAAAATGAAATACTGAAGAATGAAATAAAAAACAGAAACCAATATATGAAGCAGGGAGGTGCATTGATGATAATGTTTTTGGTTTTGATGATATTATTGGTGCGTTCAAATAAGATGGAAGCAAAGCATCAAATTGAAGTGCAATTGCTAAATGAGGAAATCGAAACTAAGAAAAATGAATTATCATTATTAAATACACAAAACGAATTGCGGTTTCTTGCGGCTTCACTAAATCCAAAATTTATTTTCTTTTCGCTCGATACCATAGCTGCAAAGTTGAATACCCAAGATGCTGAAGTTGCAAGTGAATATCTTGCAAAATTTGCCCGCCTGCTGCGGCTTATCCTCAACTTGAGCGATCGCAAAGCCATTAGTTTAAAAGAGGAATTGGAATTGCTCGATTATTATTTTAAGCTCATTCAATTACAGCTTTCAAATAATTTTCAATATCAGGTCGAATTTCATGGCGATATTATTGAAACAGAAATTTTTATTCCGCCTATGATTTTACAACAGTTTGTAGAAGCTAATATAAGTAATAAAACAATGAACTTAAGTATTGATATTGACATTGAAGGCGATATATTGAAAACAACATTGCAATCTAAAGATAGAGAAAGTCAATTTATTATTTCAACCGATGCAGCATCAATAGAAAAAATAAATCGCAGATTAAAATTATTTTCAAGTGTGATTGGCAGCAAGCACAAAGCGAAAGATTTTATATCCTTTCAATCGCAATCTGTATCTTTAGAAATTCCATGTGAATTAAATGCACTATAAAAAAAGAATTCTATGATAAAAGCATTATGTATAGATGACGAGGCCAATGTGCTAAATGTAGCCGCTACACTTATTGAACGGTATGTTCCCGAAATTACAAACGTGCAGAAGGCTTTGGGCGCAAACGAAGGGTTCGAAAAAATAAATTCGTTTAAACCCGATTTAGTATTTCTGGACATTGAAATGCCTGGTATGAATGGATTTGAATTGTTGGAAAAGTTTCCTCAAAAAAATTTCGATGTCATTTTTGTTACGGCATTTAATCATTATGCAGTTAAGGCATTTAAGTTTAGTGCTATCGATTACCTGTTGAAACCCATAGATATAGATGAATTAAAACTTGCGGTGAAGAGGTTTATTGAAAAACGAAGTTTGATTCAAAATGTCAACCAACAATACAGTGTGTTGCAGCACAATCTTCACGCACCCGCAAGCGATTTTAAATTGAGTGTTACCGCCCAAAACGGATTGCATTTTATTCCTGTAAATGAAGTGCTGCGTTGCGAAGCCGATGGAAACTACACACATATTTACACAACCGATGCGCGACATTTTATTTCGACACGTACACTTGCCGAGTATGACGAAATGCTGATGGAATATAATTTCCTCCGTGTGCACCGATCGCATCTTGTAAATAGAAATCACATCACCCGCATTCTTAGCGACAATCAACTGGAACTTAATGAAGGCACATTAATAAATATCGCCAGACGAAGGGCTGCGGAAATTAAAGACATGCTGCGTTAGTTTTTTGGTTATTGGGTTATTTGGTTGTTGACCTTGTCATGCTGAGGAACGAAGCATCTCTGCCACTCATTGGTCATTATCGTCATTGCTAATTGTCACATTGAGTATTCTCTAACTGCGCAGCAATCTCTTCAAGTGATTGGTCATTGGGTTGTGGTCTTTGCTATGCTGAGGTAAGAAGCATCTCTGCCGGTCATTGGTCTTCGTCACCATTATCGAAGTCGAAGAGGTCGTTTGTCGTATGATGAATTCCATTAACCTCATAGTACGAAACAAAGCATACGAAATCTTAAGCCTACTTCTACTTTAGATAAATTACTACACCACCCCAAGTCATTCAGGAAGAAACTTATTTCTACTTTAGATAAAGTACTGCAAAACAAAATTTTCGTTTTCACAATAAGATTCCTCCTGAAAGACTTATGGGGCAGCGTCATTCAGGACGAAACACATTTCTATTTTAGATAAATTACTACAAAACAAAATTTTCGTTTTCACAATTTAGTCTTTCTAAACAACAGTATTTATGCAGCAATGAATCAAGTATTTGCAAAAGCATATTTTAAACTAACTAACTTTTAACGAATTAACTAATAACCCAATAGCCAACAACTAAGTAACCCAATTACCAACCACCAATACATGAGTTTTCAATAATCTTGTGTTCATAAGTACAAGCATTGCAATACTAAACTCACACTGCATAACGTTGGATACCATTAATTTTGAAACCTTGTGATAAAAGGCAAATGATGGTGATTCAATTTAAAAAAATATGTTTGGTGGTGTTGTGCCTTTGTGCAATGCACTCATACGGACAACAAACAGAGCGGTACAGAAATTTCGACAAACACTATCGTATAGGGTTAGAGTTGTTCGAAAAAGAAAAGTACAGCGCAGCCGAAAAGGAATTCGATAAAGTAATATTGAACCGCGACCTGGTAGCCGAAAACGAATATATCGATGCACAGTATTACAAAGCAGCATCGGCAGCAGCACTTTATCATCCCGATGCAGTTATGTTGCTCAAAAATTTTATTTCCAATTACCCCAGCGAATCGAAAACGCGATTGGCATGGTTTCAACTTGCTATTTTGTATTTCAAAGAAAAAAAATGGAAGAGTGCCACAGAGTATTTCGAAAAGATAGATGTATCATATCTTAACGATGCAGAAATAAGCGAATACTATTTTAAAAGTGGATACAGTTATTTTATGAAAGGCGACAACCTTAAAGCAATGGCGGCTTTCAGGCAAATTACCAATGTAGAGAACAAATATAGAACAGCAGCAAATTATTATTTCGGCCACATTTCGTATCTCAACAAAAACTACGAAACTGCGCTGAATACGTTTCAAAGTTTAAGAGGTGCTGAAACTTTTGGTGTATTAGTGCCGCAGTACATCACACATATTTATTTTGTACAGGCAAAATACGATAGCTGTATAGTAGCTGCAAAAGAAGCCATAGAAACTCCCGGTGCGCAAAACGTTCCCGAAATAAAACGCATGATGGCTGAGGCATATTACCGTAAAGGGGATTATAATCAGGCATCGGTTTTGTTTTTGGAATATCAAAAAACAACACCATCACTCACCCGCGATGATTTGTACAAAATAGGTTATACATATTACAAAGTTGAAAAGTACAACGATGCAATTTTGAATTTTCAAAAAGTAGTAAACGTAAACGATACCATGGCGCAAAAAGCATATTACCATTTGGGCGATTGCTTTTTGAGAACAAAAATAAACAAAGTGCACGCAATGCATTTCAATTTGCGGCCAAGTCCGATTTCGATGCTGCAATTACCGAAGATGCTTTGTTCAATTTTGGCAAGCTATCATTTGAACTTGGCTTTCAACCACAAGCTATAACTACGTTTACACAGTACGTTAAAAATTATCCCACCTCACACAACAAGGACATCTGCAACGAATATCTTGCTAAATTGTATTTGCAAACAAAAAATTATAAAGAGGCGCTCGCACTTTTAGAGTCGCTCAAAGATAAAAACCCTACTGCAAAAGAGGCGTTTCAAAAGGTGGCTTATTACAGAGGCAATGAATTGTATAACGATGGTGATTATTCAAAGGCTATTGGTTTGTACGAAAAAGCAATTGTAAATAATGTAGATAACAACATGGCTGCATATGCCATTTACTGGAAAGCCGAAGCGTTATACAAACAACAGAAATATGAGGCAGCCATAAAGCAATTCCGCACTTTCGTTTTTTATCCCTCATCGGTAAATATTGCAAATCACGACAATGCTTTGTATGATTTGGGATACTGTCATTTTAAACTTAAGCAATACACAATGGCAGGGGATTGGTTTCGGAAATTTATTGCTGCTATAACTACCACGGGCGATATACGTGCAATTGATGCGCGAGTGCGTATTGCAGATGTAGGTTTTATTTCGGGCAACTACGATGTGGCACGCGAGTTTTATACTGCTGCTATTACTGCCAAATCATCGGCAACAGATTATTGCCTGTTCCAAAAAGGAATGATAGATGGAATACAAGACAACCACGAAGCCAAAATTTTTGCCATGCAAAATATTCAGGAATCGTTTCCAAAGAGTAATTACTATGATGATGCTATTTTTGAAAGTGGCGATGCATATTTCATCAATGGTGATAATGAAAACGCTGTAAAGCAGTTTGAAACAATAATTAATTCCAAGAAAGGAAGTTCTTATATAAGCAAAGCATATTTGAAACTGGGATTGATTTATTTTAATAAAGGCGAAAACAAAAAAGCTTACGACACATTTAAGCAAGTAGTAGAAACCAATCCGAGGTCGAACGAATCGATGGAAGCGCTCATGCAAATGAAAAATATTGCTGTGAAAGAAGGCAACCCCGATGATTTTATAGCCTATATGAGTAAGTTGCCATTGCCCAAAGCCAGCGATGGAGCGCAGGATTCATTGTATTATGAAACAGCAGAAAACTTTCTCGAAAAGCAAGAATACGAAAAAGCTTCTGCCGCATTCGGCACGTATATATCAAAATTCCCTCAAGGCAATTTTGCGTTGAATGCAAATTTTTATAATGCCGAATGCCTTGTTAAGCTCAACAAATTTAGCGAAGCATTAATTATTTTTGAACGAATAATTGACGGACCTAAAAATTCATTTACCGAAAAATCTTTGTTTCGTGCAGCAGCAATAAATTTTAAGAACAAAGAATATTCAAAAGCATTGGTGCAGTTTGAACGATTGGAACAAACAGCAGAATACAAGGATAACATTATAGCATCGTATGCCGGACAAATGCGCTGCAACTATTATCTCGATAAATATGATAACGCCATTATAGCTGCACAAAAAGTATTGGCTACCGATAAACTTCAGCCTGAATTAGCAAACGAGGCTCACCTTATTTATGCACGATGTGCAATTGCCAAAGATGATATTGCCAATGCACAGCGAGAATATAAAGAAGTAGAAAAAATTGGCAATAGCGAGCGTGCAGCCGAAGCACGCTATAATTTAGCATTGATACAATACAAACAAAAAAATTATAAGGAAGCTGAAAAAGGAGCATTTCTGGTAATACGGCAACTGCCAAGTTATGATTACTGGATTGCCAAAAGTTTTATCCTGCTTGGCGATAATTACATCGCACTTGCTGATACTTTTCAGGCTAAGTCTACTTTGAAAAGTGTGCTCGATAATTATAAGCCTTCACAATCTGATAAGGATGATATACTAAAGATTGCACAGGAAAAATACGACACTATCATAGCCGATGAAAATACCATTTTTCGCAAGCCACAGAATGATGAACTCGAATTCGACACCGACAGTTTGAATAACAAACAATAATTGTAACGAAAATGAAACAAGTGATTAAGAGAGTAAACAAATCGTATACGGTCATGGTTAAGTATATGACGGCTTCGGCTATTATTTTATTTTGTGGCATTTCAATATGCAAAGCTCAGAAAAACGAAAAGGACCTTGGTGACGAAACCATAGTGATAGACAAAGGATACAAACCCATGTTGGCCGAAGGAGAAAAAATCAGTGAGTCGCCAAAGAACGATACCACATTGGTGCAAACTCCTGTGATGAAATATGAAGTAGCAAATGTGCAAAGCGAAACAAAATATATAATTAATCCTGTTAAGCCTTTGCGTGTGCGCGATGAATATATTAAAGAATTGTACCGTGGTTTTGTGAAAGCCGGCTATGGCTTTCCATCGTTGCCATACATGGAGATAGCTTACAATAGCCTGCGTTCAAAGGATTTTGATGCCGGTGTGCACTTTCGCCATTTATCATCGAAAGGTACTATAAAGGAATTTGGTTATCCCGGGTTTAGCAACAACACGCTCAACTTGCAGGCAACAAAATATCTGGAGCATGCCGATCTTAAAGTGAAACTTGATTATGATCGCGACCTCTATCATTTCTATGGTTATGATGCCGAAGAAATATTTTTCGAAAAAAAGGAAACTCGACACATTTTTAATACGCTCAACACCAGTTTAGAATATACTGGAAGAACAGAGGATTCCGATGATTTTCAATACAAAGCAAAAGTGGCTTTTTACAATTCGAAAAATAATTTGAAAGTGACGGAAAACAATTTTAATGTAAATGCCTATTTGGGAAAAAACATTGGCAAGGGCAATGTTGATGGAATAATTGATGCATCTATTAATAAAATCGAACAGGAACTTCAATCTCAAACAAATACGCTGGTGAGTATTTCGCCCCGGTATAATATTTCATTGTATCCCTGGAAACTTTCGGCAGGTATCAATATTAATGTGCTGAGTGAGTTTGATCAAACAGAAGTATTCGTTTTTCCATATGCCCGATTTAATTATCAATTGATTGAGAACAAATTGAGTGTGCTGGGCGAAGTGGGCAATGCATTAAAGCAAAACAATTTCTTAACCCTATCGCGCGAAAACCCTTTTATAGATAACGAAAATATTTATCATGCTACACACACTTTATTTACAGGCACTTTTGGTGCAAATGCCATGCTTGGCAAAGGGGTGCAGTTTCATGCAAGTGTAAAGTACGACAATAATATAGGTGATGTGTTTTTTCTAAATAAAGAAACCGTTCCTGTAAAGTTCAGCACCATCTATCTCAATGATCAGGTTGTAAGGATTCATGGAGATATTTCTTACGACCCGGCAAAAAAACTATTTGCATCTGTTAGTATTGACAACTACAATTATACTTTCGATAACGATAGTTTGATGCCATTATACAAACCGGCAGTTCGTGCAGGTGTTGCATTAGGGTATAACCTTCGCGATAAAATTACTGTGCGAACAGATTTATATATCAACGCGAAGGCAAATTATTTCGACCATGAACTGAACGATTATGCCAAATTAAAATCGTGGGTCGATGTGAATTTGTATGCGGAATATCGTTATACAAAATTGCTGAGTTTTTTTGTTGACATAAATAATGTTGGCTTTGCTAAGTATCAGCGCTACTATAATTATCCTGTATTTCCATTTAATGCAATGGCAGGTTTTAGTTACTCCTTTTAATTCTGATACATTGATTTTAGAAAAGCCCACACATATTAATCAAAAGCGAATATGGATTTAAGTTACATACTGAATCATCTTGGCGAAAATCGTGATGAATATTTTGGTGCTGTTGCCCCACCGGTAATTCAAAGTAGTAATTTCTATTTTAAAACAGTTGAACAAATGCGCAACGCATTTGTCAATGAACAATCCACAAGTATTTACACCCGGGGTAATAACCCTACTATTGCAATGACTGCGCAAAAAATTGCAGCAATGGAAGGCGCAGAAGATGCTTTATTGTTGGCCAGTGGTTCGGCTGCAATTGCTATGGCAGTGCTGTCGCAAGTTAAGGCCGGTGATCATATAGTTTGTGTAAATCATCCTTATAGTTGGACACATAAGTTACTGACACAATTTTTGCCACGTTTTAATATATCAACAACATTTATTGATGGTAGAGATGTAGACAATTTTAAAAAGGCCACACAGCCAAATACTACGCTGTACTATCTCGAAAGTCCAAACACCATGTATTTCGAATTGCAGGATTTGCCGGCTGTGACTTCTCTTGCGAAGCAAAATAATATTAAAACCATTATTGATAATAGTTACTGCACCATGCTGGTACAACAGCCAATAAAGTTAGGTGTCGATATAGTGGTGTACTCTGCAACAAAATATTTGAACGGGCACAGCGATGTGGTGGCAGGAGTAATTTGTAGCAATAGTGAAACTATAAAAAAAATATTTCATAACGAGTTTATGACTTTAGGCGCCATCATTTCTCCATGGAATGGGTGGTTGCTTATGCGAGGTTTGCGCACTCTGCCTTTGAGGTTAAATCATATTTCGAAATCTGTTGTCTAAATTGTAAACTTTATGAAGCAGCACCCTGCTGTAGAAAAAATTTATTGGCCTTTCGATGAGAGTAATTCGCAATTGACATTGGCTAAAAAACAAATGTCAAAACCCCTTGGCTTGTTTTCTATTTTATTGAAAACAAAAGAAACAAAACAGATTCAGGCTTTTTGCGAATCGCTTAAATATTTTCTGATGGCTGTTTCCTGGGGTGGTCACGAGTCGTTAATTATTCCTGCAATTGCATTTCATCCACCACATGATTATCCATTAAACTTTGTTCGCTTTTATATAGGCCTCGAAGAAACAGATGTTTTAATTTCAGATTTAAAGCAGGCATTAACATATATTCAAACAGATTAAAATCGATAAATATTGACAATAAACCGTGGTGTTTATTTGCCAAAAATTGACGTTAAATTCTGTTACCCAAAACAAAAAATGATAAAATTTAACCCAAATCCGATAAAAAATATTATTTTGCTGCACTTTGTTGCACAAAATTATTTCTCAATCAAACTAGTCGTTTTTATCATTGTTATAAATGGAAAGTTGTGAAATATGGTCTATAATCGCCTATTTATGGGTTTTTTAGTTTTTAAAGAATTGATTTTCTGTTTTTATTGTATAGCAAAATCAATTTGGTAAAACTAATTTCACAAAAGTTTTCAACAAAAGTGCAATGAAGTGCATTGGATTCCCATTTTTTGTTTTTTCTTTGCAGAGCATAAAAAAATAATTCTGCACATAAATGACTTCAATGGTTGGTGAATATTTGGTAAAAATGGATGGCAAATCGCGCATCCAGTTTCCAAGTGCTTTTCGCAGACAGCTAACCGAAGCCGATATGGAGAAATTTTATTTTCGTAAAGGGGATGATGGTTGCCTTGAATTGTATCCGGCTACAAACTTTGAAGCTATATGCGCACAAATAAATCAAATGCCTCCGCATCGCGAGAAAACAAAAAATCTGCAAAGGAGATTTAATAAAGGTGCAGTAGAAGCATTCCTCGATTCAACTAACAGAATTCTCATACCAAAAGAATTACTCAAGTATGCCGAAATTACTGATGAGTGTTCATTGTTCGCAAGAGGATTGTTTATTGAAGTTTGGGATAAAGATAAGTTCGAGAAGATTTCTGCAGGTGGCGATGAAGAGGAGTATTTGGAAGCTATGGATATGATACACAGCAATTTGCTCGAAACGATGAAAAAGTAAAATGAGCAATTACCATCAACCTGTTCTGTTGCACGAAAGTATAGAAGGACTTAATATAACAACAGGGGGCATATACGTAGATGTAACATTTGGAGGCGGGGGACATAGCAAAGAGATAATAAAAAATATTGGCAGTGGAAAGTTAATTGCATTCGATCAGGACAAAGATGCAATCGCCAATAAAATTGAAGATGATAGATTCGTTCTTGTACATGCAAATTTTAGTTATCTGAAGCAGTTTCTGCAATTTCATGCAGCACCACAAGTTGATGGAATACTTGCAGACCTGGGCGTTTCGTCTCATCAGTTTGACACTGCCAATCGTGGTTTTAGCATTCGGTTCGAAGGAGCACTTGATATGCGAATGAATAATGCCGCCAAGCTTTCGGCCGCAAACATTGTTGCTGAATATAGTGTGGAGCAATTGCAGTTGATTTTTTCTCAGTATGGAGAAATTATTAATTCTAAAACATTGGCACAAACAATTTTTGAGGCAAGGAAAAAAGGTGCGATAAAAACCACCACTGAATTGAAACTTGCTACAGAGGAATGTGTTCGTGGCTATTCGGCCAACGATTATTTTGCAAAGGTGTTTCAGGCTTTGCGAATAGAAGTGAATGATGAGTTGGGTGCTTTAAAAAAATTTTTAGAGCAAACAGTACAAGTAATGAAACCGGGGGCAAGGCTTGTTGTAATTAGTTATCACTCACTGGAAGACAGACTTGTAAAAAATTTTATACGCACAGGGACATTTGATGGTGTTGTAGAAAAGGATTTGTTCGGAAAAAGTAAAACCGTCTTTTTAAAGGCAATAAATAAAAAACCGATTGTGCCTACAGAGCAGGAAATTAAAAGTAATAATAGGGCCAGAAGTGCTAAAATGCGCATAGCCGAAAAAGTATAATTTGAATTTTAAAATGCCGAACCAATTTATAGAAGATAAGACGGAGACAATTGTTGCCGAACCACAAGAGGTAAAAAAAATTACTAAAAAGAAAAGTAAGGTAGCCGTTGCGTTCAGAAAGTTTCAGTTGCCCTCTGTATTTCAATCAGGCAATCTGATGGAGGCAATACCTTATTTATCATTCATTGTACTGCTGGCAATTGTTTACATCGGTTATAGTTACCGAGCCGATAAGCGTGTAAGGGCAATTGATAAAATTGGGAAAGAAATAAAAATAATGCGTACCGACTATATTGCAGGTAAGTCAGAACTGATGCAGGCAAGCAGGGCATCGGCCGTTGCAGTAAAGGTAGAGCATTTAGGATTGAGTCAGGCAATTGTGCCTCCCGGCAAAATTGTTAACGACTTGAAACCCTCAACAAATTAAATAAACTCTCAAACGAACTATATATTTTCTGAATAGAATTTGTACTCAATAACCGCGTGATGTTATTTTCATAAGGTTTATTGGAATTGGTATATTCTGAATTATCAATAAGTATAATAATTTCAATAATGGCTGAAACTAAAAAAGATATCCTCTGGCGCGTGTACTTAGTATATGGGTTTATGTGCCTGTTTGCTTTGGCCATTTTTATTCAGGTGTGCCGTATTAAATTTATTGAAGGCGAATATTGGATAGCAAAAGCCGACAGTTCCATGTTGAAGATGGATACTATTTTACCCATACGTGGCAACATTTTTTCTTCGGATGGAAAATTACTGGCAAGCTCTACTCCAATTTATGATATACGCATCGATACCAAATCCGATGCATTCAAAGCCAGTGATTTCAATTCGAAATTAGATTCCTTAAGCGAAGGAATAGCCTCAATATTGGGCGATAAGAGCGTGGCAGAGTACAAACACATTTTAAAAGAAACCAAAAGAAGAGGCGACAGGTACTTTTTGTTGCAACGCGATATTTCGCACAAGCAATTAATCGCAATACAAAAACTTCCGGTATTTAATAAAGGAAAATATAGCGGTGGATTAATTGTGGAAGCCAAATCGGTGCGCGAACGTTTGTTTAAAGAGTTAGCAAAACGTACCATAGGATTCGATAGAGAACATGCAAAGCCGGTTGGAATTGAAGGTGCTTTCGACAGCATTCTTACCGGTGTGAGTGGACAACGCATAATGCAAAAAGTAGCCGGTGGGGTTTGGAAACCTATAAATGACGAAAACCAAATTGAAGCAATGGATGGCAACGATGTGGTTTCAACTATCAATCTCGATTTACAGGACGTAGCTACTTCGGCATTGTACAAACAACTGAATAATAATAATGCTGCGCGTGGTTGTGTTGTCCTCATGGAAGTTGCAACAGGTCATGTAAAAGCCATTGCAAATTTAAAGCGTGGTAAGGACGGAGTGTATTACGAAGAACATAATGATGCAATTGGATATGGTAGCGAACCGGGATCAACGTTTAAACTTGCTTCGTTGATGGCAGCCATCGAAGATGGATACATAACCACCAAGAATGTTGTCGACATTGAGGGTGGCGAAAAATTTTACAATGGTATACGCATTGCCGATCACGATAAAGGCAAGTACGATAAACTTTCGGTGCAGCAGATTTTCGAGAAGTCGTCAAATGTTGGTGTGTCGAAAATAGTTTATCAGTATTATAGTAAAGACCCACAAAAATTTATCGACCGTATAAACAGTTTTGGTTTGAACAAAAAAATCGGACTGCAACTTATTGGTGAAGCGGAACCACTAATCAAAAATCCAAAAAGTAAAACATGGAGTGGTGCTACTTTGCCAGTAATGAGTTATGGGTATGAAACAAAACTCACTCCATTGCAAACGCTTACATTTTATAACGCTGTTGCAAATAATGGAAGAATGGTAAAGCCAATTTTTGTGCAGGAAATTCGTAAGCAGGGTAAGCTTATACACACATATGAAACCGAAGTAGTGAATGCTAAAATTTGTTCCGATGCCACACTCAAGCAAGCGCGCGAAATGATGGAAGGTGTAGTGCTTAGAGGCACTGCCACCAATTTAAAGTTTGATACGTACACAATAGCCGGAAAAACAGGAACAGCAAAAATGGCATTTGGTAAAAGCGGTTATTCATTAAGTGATTCGGTTCGATACCAATCTTCTTTTTGTGGATACTTTCCTGCCGATAAGCCCTTATACAGCTGCATTGTTGTAATGTATGATTTATCGCCCAAGTTTTATTATGGCAATGTTGCTGCAGGTCCTGTGTTTAAAGAGATTGCCGACAAAGTTTATTCTACAAGCATTGCAATGCATAACGAAATAAAAACAGATTCACTTATTAATAAAAAGCAACCTGAATATAAAGGTGGTGACATAACAGCACTGAATAAAGTACTGCAGAGTGTAAATAAAAAGCCGGTTGAGAATAAGAATAAATTTTATGCATCGGTAAATAATAATACTTCGGGTGTTTCGGTCAATTTGTTTAATGGACTTGTGCCCGATGTGGCAGGGATGCCCATGCGTGATGCCATTTACATTCTCGAAAGCACTGGCATGTACGTTACTCCGGTTGGAAAAGGCGTTGTAAAAAAACAATCAGTACAAGCTGGAACGCCTATCGTTAAAGGTAAAAAAATAATAATCGAGCTAAGCTAACTATAACAATATACGAAGCACCGGATATGAAATTGCTTAAAGACATATTATATAAAGTTGCCATCACCGAAGTGTATGGTTCTACTGATATGTTTATCAACGATGTCACATTTAGTACTGATGCCGTTGCCGAAAGCGATGTGTTTGTAGCAATAAAGGGATTAAAGTTTGACGGGCATTCGTTTATTGAAAGTGCTATTAAGCAAGGTTGTGCCGCTGTTATTTGCGAAAGTCTTCCGGTAAATATTGTAAAAGGAATTACTTATGTAAAAGTAAAAAGCAGCCGCGAGGCATTGGCATATATGTCGGCAAATTTTTTCAATAACCCTTCTGAAAGAATCAAACTTATTGGAGTTACCGGTACAAATGGTAAAACAACAACGGTTAGTTTGTTGCATAATTTATTTGCAGAAAGCGGAAAGAAATGTGGACTTATATCAACTGTTGGAATACTGATTGGCAATAAAAAAATAGAAGCTACACATACTACTCCCGATGCATATCAACTTAACAAGTTGCTGAATGATATGGTTGTAGATGGATGTGAATACTGTTTTATGGAAGTAAGTTCACATGCTGTAGTTCAACATCGTGTTACAGGAATCCATTTTACCGGAGGTGTATTTACCAATATAACACATGATCATCTTGATTTTCACATAACATTTGCCGAGTACTTAAAAGCTAAAAAAGGTTTCTTCGATATGTTGCCCGAAACTGCATTTGCCATTGTGAACAACGATGATAAAAATGGTCTGGTAATGTTGCAAAATTGCAGAGCGCGAAAAATCACCTACTCAATAAGAACTGACAGCAACTTTAAATGCCGCATCATCGAAAATAGTTTTGGTGGACTGATGTTGCAAATAAAACATCACGAAATTTTATTCCGGTTAATTGGAAGTTTTAATGCATATAATATTACAAGTGTTTTTGCTGTGGCAATGGAATTGGGTCTCGATGAAATGACTACGCTTATTATACTATCGAAATTAAGTGCACCCGAAGGACGTCTTCAATATACCATTTCAGCGAATAAAGTAACAGGCATTGTTGATTATGCGCATACTCCTGATGCATTGGAAAATGTATTAAGCACTATCAAAGATATTCGTAATGGAAACGAAAAAATAATAACCGTAGTAGGATGTGGTGGCGATAGAGACGCAGCCAAGCGCCCCCTTATGGCACGCATTGCCTGCGACTTCAGCGATAAAGTGATACTCACTTCCGATAACCCCCGCAGCGAAGATCCCAACGATATTTTGAAACAAATGCAGGAAGGTGTGCCTGTAAAACATGCGAAAAAAACATTATCCATTGCCGATAGGGGCGAAGCTATAAAGGCTGCGTGCAGTATGGCAACCAAGGGTGATATTATTTTAATAGCAGGTAAAGGCCACGAAAAATATCAGGAAATAAAAGGCGTAAAAAATCCCTTTGACGATATGCAAGTTTTAGTAGAATCTTTAAATCTGTTTGAAAACTAATGTTGTATTACCTGTTTGAATATCTGAATCATCATTTTGATTTTCCTGGAGCCGGGGTGTTTAAGTACATTTCGTTTCGTGCATCGCTTGCATTTATTGCGTCATTATTGTTCGCTTTATTTATTGGTAAAAGGCTGATTGTAGTTCTGCAAAATAAACAAGTAGGAGAAACCATTCGCGACTTAGGACTTGAAGGCGAAGCACAAAAAAAAGGTACCCCAACCATGGGAGGCTTAATTATTCTGGCAGCTCTATTATTACCCACAGTATTATTAGCACGCCTCGATAATGTATACATCATCACCATGATAATTACTGCTGTGTGGTGCGGAATGATTGGGTTTATTGATGACTACATAAAAGTATTCAAGAAAGATAAAGCCGGATTGGCCGGACGTTTCAAGGTGATGGGGCAAATTGGGTTGGGCTTGATTGTAGGTTGCATTTTATATTTCAATCAATTTGTTGTTGTGCGCGAAAAAGTTCCTGCAGCACTTATCGAAAACCTTAGTGCCTTTCCTGCTGACTTTGCAAATAATCCTACCACAACTTATGTTGCCAAAGATGTAAAATCTACCATCACCACTATTCCATTTATTAAAGGACATGAATTTGATTATGCATCGTTACTAAAATGGACTGGCAAAAATTATAGAGATTATGCATGGCTAGCTTTTATACCTATCGTCATTTTTATTATTACTGCTGTTTCGAATGGTGCAAATATTACTGATGGTATCGATGGGCTTGCTACCGGAACTTCGGCCATCATTGGCTCGGCACTGGCTGTGTTGGCATACGTAAGTGGTAACACAGTGTTTGCCAATTATCTTAACATTATGTACTTGCCAAACGTAGGCGAGCTAATGGTTTTCAGCGGTGCATTTATTGGTGCATGTGTTGGTTTCCTTTGGTACAATTCATACCCGGCACAGGTTTTTATGGGCGATACCGGCAGCCTTGCACTGGGCGGAATTATTGCAGCTTTTGCCATTTCTATCCGCAAAGAATTTCTTATTCCAATACTGTGTGGAATATTTCTCATCGAAAATATTTCGGTAATAATGCAAGTAGCATACTTCAAATACACCCGTAAAAAATATGGTGAAGGCAGACGCATTTTTAGAATGTCGCCTTTACATCATCATTATCAAAAACTCAATTATCACGAAAGCAAAATTGTAACAAGGTTTTGGATTATTGGAATTATGCTCGCAGCATTAAGTGTAATAACATTAAAACTGCGATAATAACTATAAGCGTATACGTACAAAATGGAAAAGGCAAATAAAATCATAGTATTAGGTGGAGGCGAAAGTGGCGTGGGTGCTGCAGTGCTTGCTGTTGCCAAAGGCTTTGATGTTTTTGTTTCGGACAAAGGTGCTATCAAACAAAACTATAAGGATAAATTGATACAGGGCAATATTGCTTTTGAAGAAGGCAAACACTCGTACGATTTATTTGAAAATGCCATTGAAGTAATAAAAAGTCCGGGCATACCAAACCATGCAGAAGCGGTGAAGTATTTTCGTGATAAGAATATTCCGGTTGTTAGTGAAATAGAGTTTGCCGCACGATACACTCACGCAAAAAAAATATGTATTACCGGTACCAATGGCAAAACAACCACAACCATGCTTACTTACCACATTCTGCAAAAGGCAGGCTACAATGTAGGATTGGCAGGCAATGTAGGAACTTCGTTGGCGCTGCAGGTTGCAGAAAATAATTTCGATTATTATGTAATCGAACTCAGTAGTTTTCAACTTGACGATATGTTTGACTTCAAAGCTGACATTGCTGTGATGCTCAATATCACTCCCGATCATTTAGATCGCTACGAATATTCTTTACAAAAATATATCGATTCTAAATTCCGCATTCTGCAAAACATGACAGCTGATGGTGCATTCGTTTATTGCGATGACGATGCAACTATTAAGCAACAACTAATAAGAAAATTACCTCCATGCAATTTGTATCCGTTTTCGCTCAAGCGCAGCGAGAATGTTAATGCATGGGTCGAAGATGAGAAACTACACGTAACAATAAAATCAAAACAATTAATTATGTCAATTTTTGAAATCGCCATTCATGGCAAGCACAATTTGTACAATACAATGGCAGCATCAATTCCTGCCTTTTTATTGGACATCAAGGATGAGACTATCCGCGAAAGTCTGATGGATTTTCAAAATATAGAACACCGGCTGGAGTTTGTAAACTCTGTGAATGGTGTAGACTATATAAACGATTCGAAAGCAACCAATGTGAACAGTGCATGGTACGCGCTCGAAAGTATGAACAAGCCCATAGTGTGGATTGCCGGTGGACAAGACAAAGGAAACGATTATACCATTCTCGAAGAATTGGTAAAAGATAAAGTAAAAGCAATTGTTTGCTTAGGCACCGATAATAAAAAAATAATAAAAGCCTTTGGAAAATATGTGGATATAATTGTAGAAACAGCATCGGCCGAAGAGGCTGTGAGACAAGCCAACCATATTTCGAAAAAGGGGGATGTGGTTTTATTATCGCCTGCATGTGCAAGTTTCGATTTGTTTAAAAATTACGAAGAGCGAGGCCGCTTATTCAAAGCTGCAGTAAAATCATTATAATATAATTGTCATGGTAAAAGAGTGGATAGAAAATAATCTTCGTGGCGATAAAATCATTTGGTTCATTGTTGCCGTGCTTTCGGTGTTTTCGTTGTTAGCCGTATACTCCTCTACGGGTACATTGGCTTATAAATATCAAAGCGGAAATACAGAATATTATTTTCTAAAGCATTTCTTCTTACTTGCATTAGGTTTGGTGATAATGTTTTTTGCTCACAAAATAACTTATACTGCCTATTCGAAAGTGGCGCGTGTAGGTTTGTTTGTAGTGATACCGATGTTGCTGTTCACTTTGCTTGGTGGCACCAACCTCAATGATGCAAGCCGTTGGTTAACGCTGCCGGTGGTAGGATTAACTTTTCAAACCTCCGACTTTGCAAAGCTGGCATTGATTCTTTTTGTTGCCCGTGCACTATCGCGTAAGCAAGATGATATTGCAAATTTTAAAGAAGCCTTTCTTCCTATTATTGTTCCGGTGGTAGTTGTTTGCGGATTAATATTTCCGGCAAATTTTTCTACAGCAGCCATATTATTTACCACATGTTTGTTCCTAATGTTTATTGGCCGGGTGCGTGCACGTTTTATTTTCGGATTGTTAGGCATTGGAGTTGTTGCACTCGCTTTGTTTTTAGGAATAGCAAAATTGGTAAACTACGAAGGACGTATATCCACATGGACTAACCGCATCGAAAATTTTCGTAATGGCGATAGCGAAGATAACTATCAGGCAGAGCAAGCAAAAATCGCAATTGCCAAAGGCGGAGTAATGGGTCTGGGACCCGGCAACAGCGAAACCCGCAACTTTCTGCCTCATCCTTATTCCGATTCTATATTTCCAATTATTGCCGAGGAATATGGTTTGATAGGGCCATTCATTGTTTTACTAATGTACATATTACTCTTTTACCGGGCAGTGGTTATGGTCCGAAAAAGCCCCAAAGCATTTGCTACACTCCTTGCGTTTGGTTGTAGTTTCAGTCTAGTGTTTCAGGCAATGATAAACATGGCCGTAGCTACAAATATATTTCCTGTGACCGGACAACCTTTGCCACTTGTAAGCATGGGAGGAACTTCTATGTGGTTTACAAGTTTATCTATCGGTATATTATTAAGTGTGAGTCACGCAATTCAAAAAGAAGGAGGCGAAAAAGTTGCAACAGTCTAACTATAAAATAATCATCAGTGGTGGTGGCACCGGAGGGCATATCTTTCCGGCCATTGCTATTGCCAATGCGTTGAAGGCTATCAATCAGCGACATGATATTTTATTCGTTGGTGCCAACGGCCGAATGGAAATGGAGAAAGTGCCGGCCGCAGGTTTCAAAATTATTGGACTCAACATTGCCGGTTTGCAACGTTCGTTTTCGTTAAAAAATTTTCTTTTCCCTTTCAAATTAATCAGCAGTTTATTACAGGCAAAAAAAATAATAAAGGATTTTAAACCTGATGCCGCTGTTGGTGTTGGCGGTTACGCAAGCGGACCGTTATTATACATGGCTGCTTCAGCTAATGTGCCATGTGTTATTCAGGAGCAAAACTCCTACCCGGGTATTACAAATAAAATGCTCGCAAAGAAGGCATCAAGAATTTGTGTCGCTTATCAGGGAATGGAAAAATATTTTCCTGCCGATAAGTTAATGCTATCGGGAAATCCTGTGCGCGAAGATTTATTAAACATTACTAATAAAAGTGCTGAAGCATTTGAATATTTCGGCCTTGATAAAAATATTAAAACCATTCTTATTGTTGGCGGCAGCCTTGGCGCGCGAACCATCAACCAAAGTATACAGCAAGAGTTAGATAAATTATTCGAAGCCGGAGTGCAGGTAATATGGCAAACCGGTAAAGCTTTTTATGATTCGGCCGTTGAGAGTGCCAGGAAATATGAAAGCAAAATTAAAGTGCATGCATTTATAAGTAAAATGGATTATGCATTTAGTGTAGCCGATGTAATTGTATCGCGTGCTGGTGCAAGTACAATTTCGGAACTGTGCATTGTTGGCAAGCCTTGTATACTTATACCATCGCCCAATGTGGCCGAAGATCATCAAACAAAAAATGCCATGGCGCTTGTAAATACAAATGCAGCATTGATGGTAACGGATGCTGCTTGCCAAAATGATTTAATAGCGGAATTGAAAAGTCTCTTGAACGATATCAATCTGCAAACTCAACTGGCAACAAATATTAAAAAACTTGCTTTGCCCGGAAGTGCAAACGCTATTGCAAACGAAGTAATTTCTATCATACAAAAATGGTGATGCAACATATCAATCTGCAAAATATAAAATATGTGTACATGCTTGGTATTGGCGGTATAGGGATGAGTGCGCTTGCCCGTTACTTTCATGCTATGGGTATGCAAGTGGCAGGTTACGATAAAACCGAAACTACACTTACTCAGGAACTCATATCCGAAAACATTGCAGTGCAATATGACGATGATGTAAAAAAATTACCGGCATTTTTATCAAATGATAATCATGAATCTTTATTGGTGATTTATACTCCGGCCATGCCGTCCGATTTAAAATTGCTGAACTATCTTAAGTTACAACAAACATTATATAAGCGCTCGCAGGTATTGGGAATGATAGCGGCAAACACAAGTACTGTAGCTGTTGCCGGAACACATGGCAAAACAACTACTTCGTGCATGGTAACACATTTGCTTAAAACCAAAGGCATACAATGTTCTGCTTTCCTGGGAGGCATTTCGAAAAATTATAATACCAATTTTATTGCCGGTTCCTTTAATCAAACTCCACATACTGTAGTAGTAGAAGCCGATGAATTTGATCGTTCGTTTCTGACATTGTTTCCAAAATACGCAATCATTACTTCGACCGATGCCGATCATCTTGACATTTACAACACTGCAGATGAGTTATTGAAAAGCTACAATCAATTTGCTTCACAGGTAGCCCCCGATGGTAAACTTGTATGTCGTTTGGGTTTGAAGGTTAAGGTTCCTAACATGATAACCTATGCTATAAACGAACCTGCCGATGCCCGTGGATATAATATTAGAATTGAAAACCATGAGTATGTTTTTGACTATAGCTATAATGGCAACAACATAAACAATATACGTAGTGGAATGCCCGGCCGTCATAATGTGGAAAATGTGGTGGCTGCAATCACTATTGCGCTGCTGCATGGTGCCGGTGTCGATGAAATAAAGCAGGGCGTGAGTTCGTTTACAGGTGTTAAAAGACGATTTGATTATCAGATAAAATCAAAAGATGTAGTTTACATTGATGACTATGCACACCATCCTTCCGAAATAGAAGCCGCTATTAAAAGTGCAAAGGAACTTTATCCCGGTATGCATACTACAGTAATTTTTCAACCGCATTTGTATTCACGCACACGCGATTTTGCCGATGGGTTTGCCTCAAGTTTATCGCTTGCCGACAAAACTATTTTATTGCCAATATATCCTGCACGCGAATTGCCAATAGCAAATGTAAATTCGGAAATGATAAAAAATAAAATGACAGGCGAATGTGAGCTGTGCGAAAAAAGTGATATACTAGAAATGCTGACTAGCTCGAAAACCGCACTTGTCATGACTTTGGGGGCAGGCGATATTGACACCTTTGTTGCTCCTGTGCGCCAATTGCTGAATAAAAAAATAAATGCTCACCAATAAATGATGGCTGATATGAAACAAAAATTTAAAAAATATTTGCCTTTGGCAATTTGGATTTTGGTGGCGGCCATTACAATTACATCAGTTGCATTTGTAAATATGCAAAGCAGTAATACGGTGTGCAAAGAGTTGCAAATTAAAATTGTTGATAGTGATCAAAAAGGATTTATAGACAACAGCGATGTGATAAATATACTTCGTGAGAGCGATAAATTTCCTACAGGAAAAAACATCGTTGATATTAACACGGCTTTGTTGGAAACTATCTTAGAAACAAATCCATACATAGAGAATGCGGAAGTATTTTCAACACTTGATGGAGTACTGCATGTGGAGGTATCGCAACGCGAACCAATCATACGTATTTTCAATGCAAATAATGAGTGTTTCTACATCGATGAAAAAGGCCATTCAATGCCTGTTTCGGACAAGTTTTCGATGAATGTGATTACTGCAAATGGATATATAAATGACAACGCAGCAAGCACAAAAATCAAAATGATAAATGATACAGAAGCTGACACATTGAAGCAGATTAAGACGGTTGATCAACTTTTTTACATTGCCAGCTCTATCAAAAACGATACGCTTTGGAATGCACAGTTAGTGCAGATGTATGTAAACAGTAAGAACGAAATTGAATTAGTGCCGCGTGTTGGCAATCATATTATACTATTGGGGGGAGTAAATAATTTGCGCGAAAAATTTGATAAGCTTTTAATTTTTTATCGCAAAGGGTTGAATAAAAAAGGTTGGACAGACTATGCTGCAATCAACTTGTCGTATAAGGGGCAGGTGGTAGCACTAAAGCGAACACCGATAGTAACAGCGAAAGCCGACACAACAATTTCGAATTAACAATAACTATATACGTACATTAGCATATAAAAGAAAATGAGCAAGAATTTAATAATCGCAGGCCTCGATATTGGCACCACTAAAATATGTGCCATCGTGGGCATGAAAAATGAAAATGGTAAAGTTGAGATACTTGGAATGGGCAAGGCCGAATCGGAAGGCGTTAGCCGCGGTGTGGTTTCCAATATCGAAAAAACTATAGCCTCTATAAAGTTGGCTGTTGCTGAGGCTTCGCGTGTAAGCAATGTTGTAATCGACAATGTGTATGTAGGTATTGCCGGTGGCCACATTAAAAGTTTGCAGCACTCGGGTATGCTTACGCGCAAAGATTTGGAAACAGAAATAAGCCAGGCTGATATAGATATTATTGTAAACGATATGCATAAGCTGGCCATGTCACCGGGCGAAGAAATTATTCATGTTATCCCTCAGGATTTCACTATCGATAGTGAACGCGGAATAAAAAGATCCCCGCGGGCATGCAGGTGTTCGCCTCGAAGCAAAATGTCATATTGTTACAGGGCAAATTACTGCGGCAAAAAACATTCACAAGTGTGTAGAGCGCAGCGGATTAAAATGTACCGACCTTATACTCGAACCACTTGCATCGGCCGATGCTGTACTTACCGAAGAAGAAAAAGAAGCAGGTGTAGTATTGATTGATATTGGCGGTGGCACAACCGACATTGCTATTTTTCACGACAACATTATTCGTCATACAGCAGTTATTCCTTTTGGAGGAAACTCCGTTACCGATGATATACGTCAGGGTTGTGCACTCATACGCAAAGATGCCGAAGCATTGAAAGTAAAATTTGGAATGGCCATGCCTAACCTTGCTAAGGACAACGAAATAATTTCTATAGCCGGAGTAAAAGGCCGTGAGCCAAAAGAGATAACTAGAAAAAATCTGGCGAATATTATTCATGCACGTATGGAAGAAATAATCGATCAGGTGTATTACGAAATAAAAAGCTCGGGCTGGGAGCAAAAAATAATACTGGGTGCAGTTATCACCGGTGGTGGTTCGCAGTTGCAGCATATACAACAATTGTTTGAGTATGTTACCGGTATGGATGCCCGCATAGGCTATCCATATGAACATATAGTATGTGACAAAGCTGATTTAAAAAGCCCTTCGTATGCAACAGGTGTAGGCCTTGTATTGATGGGCATAGCCGATGCAGAGAAAAATCCTCCAAAAGAAACGGTTGTTGTAAACGAACCCAAACCTGAACCAACAGTAAAAACCCGCGGCAAGTGGTTCGATATTTTTGAGAAAGGTAAAGAGAAATTGAAAACCATTCTCGAAGATGATGAGGATAAAGATTTATAAAAGCAAATTGAAAAAAAAATCGCTCAGTTAGTTTAATGTCGAAAAGCTATTCTCACTTTAATTGAAACTGGAAAAAAATAAAAATTAACTATTTATATAAAGAATCGTAAGCACAAAAAATTGTCGAAAAGCTATTCTCACTTTCATTGTCGCTGAAACTTCACAAAACAAAAACAATATGGAATTCGAACTCAACAATGACCGTCCCTCTATCATAAAAGTGATAGGTGTTGGTGGCGGGGGCAGCAACGCTGTAAACCACATGTTTCGCCAGGGCATACATGGTGTAGATTTTATGATTTGTAATACCGATGTGCAGGCATTGGATATGAGTCCTGTAAAAACTAAAATTCAACTAGGGCCCGAACTCACCGAAGGGCTTGGCGCTGGATCGTTGCCCGACAAAGGTCGTGAGGCTGCAATGGAAAATATCAACGATGTAAAATCGCAATTGCAGGCCAATACAAAAATGGTGTTCATCACAGCCGGAATGGGTGGTGGTACAGGCACTGGTGCTGCACCTGTGATTGCCAATATTGCCAAAGGTCTTGGCATACTTACAGTGGGCATTGTTACACTTCCGTTTACATGGGAAGGTAAAAAGCGCAAGCAACAAGCACTCGATGGTTTGAAAGAACTACAGCAAAATGTTGACACCTTGCTCGTTATAAGTAACGATAAGTTACGCGAAATATATGGCGACCTTAAACTTACAAATGCATATAGCAAAGCCGATGATATACTCACAGTTGCAGCGCGAAGCATTGCCGAAATTATTACTGTAACGGGGTATGTAAACGTAGACTTTGCAGATGTAAAAACGGTATTGAAAGATAGCGGTGTTGCCATCATGGGTCGTGCTACTGCCGAAGGAAATGATCGCGCACGCCTTGCTGCCGAACTCGCTATGGATTCGCCATTGTTGAATGATAGCAATATTACCGGTGCACGTCACATATTATTAAACATCACTTCGGGTAGCGATGAAATAAGCATGGACGAAGTTTCGGAAATAACAGATTACATTCAGCAAAAAGCTGGAGCCACTGCCGATATTATTTTTGGTACAGGACACGATGAAAGCCTTGGTGAAAAAATATGTATTACCATTATCGCTACCGGATTTAAAACTGCTGATAAAATTCAGCAGGAAAAAGCGGCAACGGTTGAAGTGCTTAAACTTAATACCGATGTGGAACCAAAACAAGAAACACCAGCATTTACACCACCTGCAGTGACTAATGCCGGAGGCATATTTATAAAAGGCGATGTGCAGGAGATTGTTGAAGTGCCACCAACATCTGTAGTTGAAGAAACACCGCTAATGGAAAAGGAAGAAGAAATTATTGTGCACAGCCTTAGCGATGAGCCTGAGCCAATAGAAGAATACATAGAGCCAAATATGGTGGTAACTGATGTGGAAAATACTTTCACTTTTAATTTTGATGTAAACACTTTCCATAACGAAGAAGTGCCGGAGCCCGAAGTTGCACCCGAAACGTATACAGATAATGTATATACAACGGATTTTAAAATGGAAGAAAAAACGGTTGAAGCAAAAATTCCTGAGCCAACACCAGAGCCGGAATCTGCAGACCGCTTTAGCCGTACCAAAGAAAGAATAATGAAATTGCGCGAACTCACATTTAAAATGAACGGCAACAATAGTTTAAATGAAATGGATCAGGTGCCGGCATACGAACGTAAAAATGTGGATATGCTCAATACTCCAAACAGCAAAGACTCCAGCATGTCGCGATATACCGTAGGCCCCGACAATAACGGTACACGCCTGAGTGAGAACAACACTTTCTTAAATGATAAAGTAGATTAAGCAATACACACGTAACAATAAAGAAGCGCGGAATTTATTCCGCGTTTTTTTTGGTGTAGATTTTCGATGTCAGAGCGTAGTGAAAACAATCCTTTCAATCACATCTTCACAAATTTCTTATAAACCATCCTTCTATATTTATCTTCTATTGCTACTATATAAATTCCTTTTGGTAAAATAGCAACATCACATGCAAAGTTAGTTTCGAGTGTTTCACTAAATTTCAATGTTACAACACCCACACTATTATAAAACAACAAACGATGAAAACCTTTTTCGCTCTCTATATTCAAAATATCCTTTGCTGGGTTTGGATATAAATTAAATTGTGGCAATTCAATTTCTTGAATCGATGTCGCTGTGCAATCTATTAGGGTAACTTCGTCCATGTAAAAATAGCTACCATACCATGGATTGTTAAATGGTAAGGTTGATATTTGTGTATTAAAATTATTGTAAAAATTGCCAAATGTGATAACCTTTTCTCCACCCTGAGCTAAATAATATCCTTCTATTGGTGTCCAATTTATTGTATCAATAATAATATTGCCCGGTGGATTTTCAACTTGTGGGGTGAAGCCAAAATTTGAATTTAAAAAACTTGGGGTATCAACTGAGAAATATGCACCTATTCTATCTACAGTAATATAACAACTATCGGGTAAGCTTACGTAAAACTTTAAATAATAATTATGATTACTTAGCAAAACTGCTGGCAGTGCTACAGAAATAAACTCGCGTTTATTATTTGTTGTATACGGTCCAAAGCCTACAAAAGCAAAACCTGAAACCGGAACTTGATATCCCCAAAAGTTCAAAGGAGTGCCGAACCCAGACCAAGTAATATTATAAACACCGCTAAAGTAATCGGGCGATGCATCTGCATAACCTGCAAACCAAGGTGGCACAGATTCTACATAAGTAGGCGTAGGGTTATTGATACGAGGTATAGTATCTTCAAAGCTACCATTAGGCACAAGGTTTTGGCTAATTCCAAAACCTTGTGCCAAGAAAATAAACATCAAACTTAAAACGAATTTCATTGTTTCACCAATTTGTGATTTTCGAAAATCATTCCATTGATTAATATTCGCACACAATAAATTCCTTGCAATAAATTTGTTATTGCAATTGGAACCAAACAATTTTCGTTTTTATTGGAAGCGCTGCTTAATATCTTACCCGACAAATCGATTAATTGCACAGAGCATGTTTCATCCTTTTTCAAACGAATACTATAGTATGCAAAATCATTTGCAGGGTTAGGGTAGAGTTTGCCTTTTTTGTATGGCATTAAATTGATGGCTCGTATTGAGTGTATCAATTTTCCATTCACAAGCATATCATCGTCATAAAATGTATGAAGCATTCCCCTTGCAAAATAAACAGCATTGCCTCCCATAATGGGGTTTTGCGATGCTATGTTGTTCAATGCATCAAATTGTTCGATTGTAAAATCAAAAATGTCTACTGCCCATGTTACTGCATATATTTCGAGCAGGGTTTTCACGTTTTCTTCGGCATTATTGGTTGGTGATATATTACTCAAATTAGTGCTGTTTAAATTTGCTCCATTTGCCAATTGACCCAAATTTGTAGTTGCTATACTATCATGATAATTTTGTAAGACAGCATCATCAGTATCTCCTTTATGCATCATGGTTGAATCAGTATCAAGTTTTTGAAATGCTGCTTGGTTAGCAAAATACTGTTCATCGGGTGTCAACAAATTAAAATCACCATCCTGATTTACAATGCCTAAAATTTGATCGCGCAATGGCTGGGGGTGAAATATGTCACAATTTGGATTTATTCCACCAAATGGGAAAGGGTAAAAAGGGGGTTGATTAATGAATATCGGATCGGGAGTCCATGGAAGCAGGTTTGAGCGGGCAAAAAAGTTTGTTAAAAATAAATTGCCCAACCCTTCAATATCAAAAGCAATATTTGCCCAAACATTATCTTGAGCAGTAATTGTGCTCCCTTGGTTCCCAATATTGGCATTCTCTAAACGTAGCCCAATACGGTTGCCATCCATATTATTACAAGCAAGTGTATTTAATAAAGTGGTATTAAAAAACCGAATACCTGTTCCTGTTTTTTCTACAAGGTTATTTTGTACAAAATTATTTTCAGTGGTTTGCACATTAATGCCATACAATTTTGATCTTAAATTTGGGGTTGGTGTATTGCCGGGTTTGCGTATCCAATTGTGATTGATGGTATGCAAGCCAAATCCGCCCGATGCACGTATGCCATACCGCACTAAGTTTGCATTAGGCCCTGTGATATCGGCATCGTAAAAAGTGATTATATTATTATCTACATCGGCAAAGTCGCAAACGTTTAAGTGGACTCCATTACGGCAATGCCTAAAATAATTGTCTTTAATATTTAATGGCAATAATTGTGGCGAGGTTGCAAACGGATTGTTTACCAACACACCATGTGCGGCTTCGTTTAGTGGAGCAAGTACGGTGCTGTTAAATGTGTTGTTTATTATATTTATATCACAATTATTGTAAGTGCCTATTTTAACTCCGGTTTCAAAATTGGTAAATGTATTATCGTTGATACGGATATAATTTTGATTTATATTATTTACTTGAATGGCAGTTTCGGTAATCCCTACATCAAATGTACCTAAGGTATTTCTCATATCCGTGAAGGTATTAAACCCTGCTGTTAAGTTTGTACTATGGTGTGCATGTATACCTATACGGCAGCGTGTAAACGAATTTGACTTTTTTAGGTTTGACACGTCCATGTCACCAATATTTACATTCATAGTAGGGCTGCCTGTGGTGGCTTCTATTGCTATGCCTGTACCGGCATAGTCGTATCGCTGTATGTCTTCAAATTTACAATTATTAATTATAGAAGAAGAATTATATAAGTAGATACCGCAATTCATATTTTTAAATATGTTAACTTTTGAAGAAATTGATTCATCCTCCTCACCAATTTTGTAATTACACACATTTTTAAATTTTATACCACATAAAGGCATCAGTCCTTGATATGGCGGTATTAACGTTAGCAATGCTCCGTTGGTTAAATTATTACTTTCAAATACAGTACTCGAAACAGAGAAAGGCAGTGGAGGGCCATAACATACGTTCTCCACAAAAATTGAAATATAATTTCCATTAAAGATTGCACCAGCACCGGTTGTTATAGTCCCTTTGGATGTATAAACAGAAAATTGTGATTCTTCAATGAGCGCATGGTTGATGTCAATACTTGCAAAATCACCCAACTCAATACCTCGCCACATATAATCGTGGTTGCAAGTGTGCAAATGGCTATAACCTGTAATTACAAATTGTTGTTGTTGGTTTACTATCACTTTTACATCGGGTGCAAATACTACATCTATATGATCAAAACCTATAGGAACATCCACTGTAAAATCATTGTTTATATATATTACAACTCCTGGCAATGTTTGAATCATGGGGATAACACCGCTTTGAATTGTAATGCCCGAAGGTGGATTGGCAATAACTTGCGATGCTGTAAGACCACTCAGGTCAATGTCTCCATCGCAACATGGGTATACATAAAATGTTGCACTGGTGCTACACCCATCGGCATTGGTGGCTGTATAAGTTACCCAACCACCAGTAGGATAAAAATTGAAATAATCTGTATGGGTGCTGCCAGTAGTATTTAAGGAGGTTAAATAAGTGTAAGTCAAAGTGGGGTCATAATTATCTACATAAATAAGCGGGTCGAATTTGCACAAGTTGTGGCTTCCATTTATTACCAAAGGTGCTGGTGCAGTAGATGTTTTTACTATATATTGGAAATGACGATCACATCCAAAAGCATCAGTAACTGTAACCGTATACGTGCCTCCAATCAAATTGAAAATATCTTGTGTAACAGCACCATTCGACCATAAAAAAGTGTACGGACCATTTAGACCATTTACTGTTAGGTCTATACTACCAAAGAATGGTTGGCAATTTTCGGTTATTGATGCAGTCACATCCAAATGTTTCGTAATAACAACATCATCAACAGTGTAACCAGACCAGTTAAAATATTGCGATCCTTGTGCTGGTGCACATTGTCCATTGCCTAACCCATTATAAGTGAGGTTACCATTAAGGCCGAAATTGCCAATCGTTACAAATTGCTCACCACCAAGGGCATTGAATACTCCTTTTATTTCTGTCCATCCATTTGCGTTTGTAACTACAAAGCCTAATTGACTGACGGCACTTATCGATGCAGTTGCGTCAAGTATGTGGTCGTTTGGCCATGCCAAATATGTAGGGGGTGCACTTGAAATTAGTATACCTATATTACTTGCAAAAATCATCCAATCTCCTAAGGAAACCCAAAAAGAAACATCATATAACCCACCAGCTAAAGGAGCACTTAAAACTTGTTGTATATATTCACGACCTGTTCCAGTTGATGTATTTGGGCCAAAATCAGTTAATAAATGTGTACAAGCAGGTATCAGTGCACTTGTTGAATGGTCTAGCTCGCAATAAAAAATATTGCCTGGTAAATCGTTTATGCTTATCGGATTTCCATTTGGTAATGTACAATTTGTTGTCAATAGTAAATCTGGAGTGCAAATATTATTTGTTCTATACCAACAAGAAGATGCTTCGTACATCCATTGTCCATTCGAAAAATTATAGAAGCTACCTAAGCCCCCCGCGTAAGCAGGGCAAAAATCAATATGATCGAACTTGCCATTGCTCACATAATTTTCGCAACTCATATTTGCAATAGAGCACACTGGGCCAACAATAACATATTTGCCTGTTGAATAAACATTGCCGATTGAATCCGATGCGCTTAAAGTAATATAAAATGGTTTAGCATCGTAATAAATAAATTTCATTATTTGTGTTTGCCCCACTATGGTATCGTTGCACAGAACGGGGTTAAATGCCGTGTCTAAATTGACAGGGAAATAACACATTTTGCCATCGTTCCAAACAAAGGATGTTTGTTGTGTAAATCCAATTGAAGTATTCTGCACAAATACAGTATCACCTATGTTAATTGGTGCAGTATTTAAAACAGTAAAATTCAACAGTAGATTATTTTGGCCTTGCAAGTTGAGAAAGAAGAAAGTGCATAAAATAAAAACGCTAAATTTTATTTGAAGAAATTTAGCATTTCGAGTTTTTTTTACGGAAAACGAGTTTTTAGCTTTCATAATTTTTTGTTTTTAGATGATTAAAATAAATGACATAACAAACATAGCCTATTAATTTGATATGGCAAGAAAATTTAAAAAATAAACGGTTCACAATTTAATACACACATTTTCACATGAGTAAACAATTTGTGAGCCCAACAGCCCCATCAAAAGGAAAAATATTGCAAGAGTTATTTCGGCATGAAAGATACAATTGATCGTGAATGACAAATTGCAACAGTTAATTGAAAAAATTAAAACTTTGGTGGGCTTTTATTTTCAAAATGTTTTAGCGCGAAATTATTTTTTCTTCTTCGTTGGTATGAGCGTATATTTTTTTTACACTGTGTAATATTTCGATAATGTGATCGTAGCTGGGTGTAGTTACCAACTCCATGCGGATGTTTTTGAAATTGTCGAGGCCTTTAAAATAATTGGCATAGTGCCTGCGCATTTCAAAAATGCCTACAACAGGGCCTTTCCATCGTAACGAAAAATCGAGGTGTTGTATACAAGTATTTACACGCTCGTCAATTGTAGGCGGAGCAAGCACATTTCCTGTGGCTATGTAATGTTTAATCTGATTGAATATCCATGGGTTGCCAATAGATGCACGGCCAATCATGATACCATCAACACCATATTTTTCTTTCCACAGTTTTGCTTTTTGTGGTGAGTCGATGTCGCCATTGCCAAATATCGGTATGTGTATACGTGGGTTTTGTTTTACGGCTGCTATAAGCGACCAATCAGCTTCGCCCTTGTACATTTGCGCGCGTGTGCGGCCATGTATGCTAAGTGCAGCAATGCCAATATCCTGCAACCGTTCGGCAACGTCTTCAATATTTTTTGTGCTTTCGTCCCATCCCAATCGTGTTTTTACTGTTACCGGTCGTGTGGCTATATCTACTATGGCTTTTGTCATTTCTACCATCAGCGGCACATTTTGTAACAGCGCTGCACCGGCACCACGGCATGCCACGGCTTTTACTGGGCAGCCATAATTAATATCGATAAGGTCGGGCTTGGCGGCATCGGCAATGCGTCCTGCTTCGCGCATGGAATCGATATCGCTGCCAAAAAGTTGTATGCCTATGGGGCGTTCGTATTCAAAAATATCGAGCTTGTGCACACTCTTGGCAGCATCGCGAATAAGCCCTTCTGAGGAAATAAATTCTGTGTACATAAGGTCGGCACCTCCTGCTTTACACACAGCACGAAATGGCGGATCGCTTACATCTTCCATGGGTGCTAGCAGCAGTGGAAAATCGGGCAGGATTATGTTTCCAATTTTTGTCATTTATAATTATTGAATGGTGTGGCTTATGTTACAAAACGTTATGCAACATTTAACGCACACCACAGATGCATTTTTTATATTTGTGCAAAATTAAAAAAATATGTTTAAAGCCGGACGATTGCAACCATTACCTGTAAGTTTCAAATTACTGATGTTGTGTACCATGTTTTTTACTTTTATGGTTGCAGGACTTTTTGTTGTAGGTGTATTGAGTTATTTGTTTTTTGGTGTGAATACTTTTACCAATGCAGGTTCGCTTGAAAATGTATCGACACCCGAAGGAATGATGATGTCGAAAATGGCACAGTTATTCTTATCGGTGTTCTCGTTTATTATTACTTCTTTAGTTGCTGCATGGATGTTTAGCGAGCACCCAATGCGCTTTTTACGGGCCACCAAAAAGCCTTCGCTTTCGCTCATTCTCATTACATTATTATTGATGATATGTTCTACACCTTGGATAAATTATACTGCCGAATTGAATGGTATGATGCATTTGCCACAAAGCCTTCACTTCCTCGAAGAGATGATGCGCTTGGCCGAAGATAAGGCCGCAGTATTAACCGAAGCATATTTGAAAATGGACAATTTGTGGTCGCTGATTTTTAATATAATATTGATTGCGCTTATACCGGCAGTGGGCGAGGAGTTGCTTTTTCGTGGAGCTATACAACAAACACTCAATGGAGTATTTGCACGAAAAATTTATAGCATTCTTATTACTGCATTTTTATTTAGTGCCATACATTTTCAGTTTTATGGTTTTATTCCACGGTTTTTGCTGGGTGTAATTCTTGGTTTGTTGGTAGAGTGGAGTGGTACTTTGTGGCTATCGGTAATTGCGCATTTTATTAATAATGGTGCGGCAGTTTTGTTTTCGTATGTTACATCAAGAAGCATTGATACATCAACCAATCAGGATAATATAGGCACGTTGCCCGGACAAGGATGGCTTACAATATTGAGTGTTATAATTACAGCAGGCTGCTTGTATTTTGTTTTTATGTATCGTACCAAGGGCAGAACAATAAGTCATCACAGTGATTTTATGGCCAATACTTTTCACGAAGGATTGTGATGTTGTGTTTTAGAATGCTGATTTTTATATTAGTGATGAATTAATGTTGAACGCTGATTTTAATATTGGTGATGATTTTTTTTGAAATCAATTTTTTTAAACGCTGATTTTAATAATAGCGATGAATTAATGTTGAACTATCATTTTTTTCATTCACTCATATTTCATTACTTGCAACTTGTATGGCAATATGTTTGCCTTTAAGTTTAAACAAAACAAAAACACATCACTATGATAAAGAGAATAATTGTATTGCTCATGTTGGTTGCTCCGGTAACTATGCAGGCACAAAAAATTAAGGACATTCTTAACTCAGCAAACAATGCACTTGGCGGTGGTTTGTCGAATGACGAAATTGTAAAAGGGCTTAAAGAAGCGCTATCGATAGGGAGTAAAAACTCTGCCGACAAGGCATCGAAACAGGATGGATTTTATAGAAATACACTGATAAAAATATTGATGCCACCCGAGGCAAAACAAATGGATGCTACCCTGCGTAAGATAGTTGCCGGCAAACAAGTAGATCAATTTGTAATGCAACTAAACCGTGCAGCTGAAGATGCAGCAAAAAAAGCGGGACCTATTTTTTAGATGCTATTATGAAAATGAAATTGCAAGACGGCCTAACCATATTGCAGGGTGGTGACGATGCAGCCACAAGATTTTTGAATCAAAATACCAATACGCAATTGCTTGCAGCATTTGCACCGGTAATAAAATCATCGCTCGATAAAGTGCAGATTACAAAATACTGGACACCCCTTACCAGTAAGTACAATAAACTGCCTATGGTAAAAAAGATAAACCCCGATTTAACAAAATATGTAACCGGTAAAGCAATAGAAGGATTGTTTAAACTGGTTGCACAGGAAGAAGCCAAAATTCGCAAAGATCCTGCGGCACAGGTAACCGATTTATTGAAGAATGTTTTTGGTAAAAAAGGGTAATTAGATTTCTTTATTCATTATACGATTAATGCGTTTCCGGATAAATAGGGAACGCATTTTGTTTTATCAGCCTCGAGGCAAAACTTCACGTCCTCGTCAATATGCAAATCGGCAAGGCGTTTGCGGTGCGATGAGTCGTTTAAGAAAACATAAAAATTGTTTTGTGCGTTTTCGCAAAGTAATTTAGCGGCAATTGTTGAATCGCGATGATCGGAAAGATTGAAATTATTCTCCAGCTTTTTAGCAATGGCACCGGCAAGCAAAGTATCTTCGAGATTAAAAGAATTTTTCCAGCCCGAACAAAGACAAACAACATCGCGGTTTTCGTTTATCAGATAATCGCACAAAGCACTCAAATTTAAAAACGATCCTATTACAACTTTGTGTGCAACGCTTGCAACATTTATTGCCTGTGTACCATTTGTTGTGGTAAGTGCAATATTGGCACCCTTTATTTTTGGTTCCATATAGCTAAAAGGAGAATTTCCAATATCGAAACCATCTACCATTTCGCCATGCCGTTCGGCACCTATAAGAAAACCTTTTTGTTTGTAAGCTAAACTTTCTTCCACCGTCTTCACCGGTACAATTTGGTTTGCCCCATATTCGAAAGCAATGCACATACTTGATGTGGCGCGCAGTACATCTATCACCACCACTATACTCTCACTCACATCGAACAGTGAAAATAAGGTGGGCGTAAAACAAACATCGATAAATGGTTTGCGATTCATAGGGATTTAGAAATAAGAGAGGGACTAAAACTATTTAACCAGGAAAGGAACTTTTACAACTGCGGCTTTAAGATTTTTGTCGCGCACAGAAATAAAAATTTCGGAACCGATAGCAGCATATTCTTTTTTTACATAACCCATAGCTATGGCCTTTTGTAATGATGGCGATTGTGTGCCCGAAGTAACACGACCTATTATTTCGCCTTCAGCATTTTTTATTTCATAGTCGTGACGTGGAATTCCGCGGTCAATCATTTCTATGCCTACCAATTTGCGGGCAACACCCATTTCTTTTTGCTTCAAAAGATTTTCGCTGTTAGTAAAGGGTTTGGTGAATTTTGTAATCCATCCGAGGCCGGCTTCGATGGGCGATGTGGTATCGTCAATATCATTACCATAAAGACAAAATCCCATTTCCAAACGCAACGTATCGCGACAACCCAATCCGGCAGGTTTAATATCGAATTCTTTTCCGGCTTCCATTATTGCATGCCAAAATTTTTCGGCATATTGATTTTCGAAGTACACCTCGAAACCACCGGCACCGGTGTATCCGGTACATGACAACAAAATGTTTTGCTCACCAGCAAACGCACCTTTTTTAAAGCTATAATAAGGTATTTCGCTCAGGGTTATGTCGGTAAGTTTTTGCAATGTGGCCATGGCATTAGGACCCTGCACGGCAAGCAATGATGTTTTGTCCGAAATGTTGTGCATTTCAACATCCCACTTGTCTTTACTTTTTATCCAGTTCCAATCCTTGTCTATATTTGATGCATTAACTACAAGCATATACGATTGCTCATCGATGCGGTACACAAGCAAATCGTCCACAATGCCACCGGTATCATTTGGCAAGCATGAATACTGCACTTTACCATCGGCAAGTTTCGATGCATCGTTCGAAGTAACAGCTTGTATCAGTGTGAGTGCATTGGGGCCTTTCAAAATAAATTCGCCCATATGCGACACATCGAACATGCCAACACTATTGCGTACAGCAAAGTGTTCTACTGTTATTCCTTCGTATTGTACTGGCATATTATAGCCTGCAAATTCAACCATTTTGCCACCAATGGCAGCGTGCAATCCGGATAGTGCGGTATTCTTCATTTTCTATTTTATAAGGTGCGCAAAGTAAAAATTATTTCTCAGTATTTATCAACCGTTTAAAACATCGAGGTATGAATTTTCCCGGGCCACAATCGAAAATTTTTGCTCCACAGTGTGCCGTGCTGCAATCCCTGTTTTACTGCGAAGTGCAGCATCATCTATCAGTAACGAAAGTGCGGCAAACCACTCTTCGTTTGTGCTGCATAAGTATCCGTTTTCGCCCTGAATAATTATTTCGTTATTTACTCCCACGGGTGACATCACTGTAGGAATTTGGAGCGCCATGTATTGTAAGCCTTTCAAAGCACACTTGCCTTTTGTCCATTCATCATCGGGCAAGGGCATTATGCCAATATCAAATTCATTAAGGTCATCTACTTCGGTGGCACTGTTCCATGCTTTACCTTTTATATTTAAATCATGGTGATAATATTTTTCATCGCCTATCACACTAAAATAAATGGCATCGGCATATTTTTCTTTCAATTGCAATAAAACAGGAATAGCCATTTCAAAATGCCGAATGGTTGTAATGCTTCCACTCCATCCTATGCATATTTTTTTTGTGTAGGATTTATGTTTTCGCGGAGTATATTTTTCGGTATCGATAGTGGTAGGAATTATAACAATATGAGAATTATAACGGGCAGCAAAATTCTGGAGATAACTGTTTCCGGCAATCACCACATCGGCAAGGGCAATAATATCAGCTGTTTTGCCGGGGCGTTTTAGCCAGCCGAGTTTTTTATTTGCTGCCGATACATCGTGTTTCCAAATGGCATCGTCAAAATCGAAAATTATTTTTGCCCCCGATTTTTTAAACATCTGTTCGAAAAAAATACTGCCAGTCATAAATGCTTCGCGCTGAATAAAAATAATATCATAACCGCCCGAAATCATCACATGCCATATACGCAGCAAAAAGCATTGCAAAAAAATTATGCTCTTGCGCAATAAACTTGTAGGATGATAAAATATCCTGTCGGTTTTTTCACTAATAATGTATTTCAATTTACACTCATAACCATTGCTTTGTAAAAAATCAAAATACGATTCGAACCGAAATCGCTGGCTTGGCGATCGGTTTGGACGGTGTGCTGCTATGAATAGTATTCGTGCCATATTTGTAACGGGCAATATTAACTATCTCTATACATATTTGATAATTTGATGTCAAAATATTATTATTGCATCATAAATTATTTTAATATGATACAAAAAATAAAAACTCTTTTTATTGCTTTAATAGCATTCGGCTTTGCAGCAACAGGTCAGTCGTCAAATGCTGTATTGTTTACAGAAAACGGTGAGCAGTTTACTGTAATTCTTAATGGATTACGTAAAAACGATAAGCCACAAACCAATGTGAAATTGACGGGGCTTACATCAACTCAATACAAATTGAAAATTATCTTTGTAGATACAAAAATTCCTGAATTAGCGACAAATTTATTTCTTGAACCCGGCACCGAGCGCAGTTTTTCGGTAAAGAAAAATACTAAAGGTACCTATGTACTGAGAATGATTAGCGAAGATGCAATCGCTACCGATGTTACAACATCTGAGCCCAACTATCAGCAGCAAAATCAGGCACAGCCAAGTGCAGTGCAACAATCTGATGTGGTTCAAACAACAGTGACAACTACAGATGATGGTACCAGTGGAGGAGCTGCAATAAATATGGGAATTAGCATAAGTGATAATGGTGTAAGCATAAATGCCAGCGGTTTCGATACTGATGCCAATGGACACGTGAATTCAACTACTACTACCACTACCACCACTACCACATCTCACTCAACAGTAAGTGGCAATATACCACCACCACCACCACCACCTACATATTTGCCGGGATACAATGGCCCTATAGGTTGCCCTGTGCCAATGAGTAAACAAGATTTTAATGATTTGAAAAGTACGGTATCGTCTAAAAGTTTTGAAGAAACAAAACTCACCATTGCCAAGCAAGTGTTACAAAACCATTGCCTGCTTACTTCACAGGTAAAAGAATTATGTGCACTCTTTACTTTCGAAGAAAACAAACTGGAGTATGCAAAATACGCCTACGATTACACTTACGATATTGGAAATTATTTCAAAGTGAATGATGTATTCACATTCGAAAGCAGCACAGAAGAATTGAATCAATACATAAGAAACAAATAAAAAAAAAAGAACCTGCATTGGCAGGTTTTTTTTTGAATAGAAATACACCATGAAAAAAATCCTCATCACCGCATCGGCATTTGGTGCATTGGCTGTAATGCTTGGCGCTTTTGCTGCTCACGGTCTCAGCAAAGTGGTCGATCACCATTCAATCGAAATTTTTAATAAAGGTGTTACTTATCAGTTTTATCATGTGTTTGCAATTATTGCCTGTGCTTTATTGTATCACCTCACTTTGCAAAAGCGATTCATCATTGCTGCACGATTATTTGTAGCCGGCATTTGTTGTTTTAGCGGCTCACTATATTTACTTGCACTCAAAGATTTGCTGGCGCTAAACACTGTTATTATTGGCCCCATTACGCCTTTAGGTGGTTTGTTTTTTGTTGCCGGTTGGATTTTATTTTTGAGTGGCGTGGTGAAGATTAAGGGATAATTTCATCTTAATTGCTTATTATAGAAACGCATAAATTTGACGCACCTATAATCATAATCTACGCACGATATTTGCTTTGCGTATAAAAAAAATACATATAGATGTTGAGAAAAGTAGCTTTAGTTTTTTGTGTTTGGTTATTAGCAATTGCGCAAGTTTATTCACAACTAAACGAAATGAATTGCCGCAATGGAAAAACTATTCCATGCCATGGTACTATCCGTGTGCTGCTGATATTTGCCGAAATGGAATATGATGTACATCCCGAAAATGATCCTTGCCCGGTAGGCAAATATGACCAATGGAAAGCAGGAGAGTTGCCAAAATGGAAAGATGATTTTTTTAGCCCCGATACCAATAATTTAAAAACCGGCCGACTCACACAATTTTATGCCGAGTCATCGTTCAACGATTACAAAGTGTTGGGCGATTATTATCCACAGGTAATAACCATAAAAGAAAGTGAAGTAAAATCGGCTAGCGATGGTGGCTACCATGCACCCAAAGTGCTGGAAAAAATATCGGCACAGGGCGAATGGAAAAGTGCACACGGATTTATGCCTGCCGATTTCGATTTGTGGACGTACACTACCATGGGCATGCCCAAAAAAAATCCTTCTGTAGATTCGCCAAATAAGTTTGATCATGTAATGTTTATTATGCGCAATATGGTTAACCTCAAAGATGCCAACGGTAGGGCTGCACCCGGTAGTCCCGGAAAAATGGGCATCTATACTTGCGATAGTTACAGTATTTTTGGAGCATATAATTCAATGCCATTTAATATTTGCCGTCACGAGTACACCCATTTATTTCTTGGCGATAATAATTTCCACACCGGTGGTGGTGGTGAAAAATTTGGCAGTGGCAGTTATCAAATGGGTATACAGAGTATGTGGAGCGTGATAGGTGCTGCCTACAGTTCGCTGATGACATGCAATGCATGGGACCGTCATCGCCTGGGTTGGAAGCCAAAGGATAAAAATTATTTTATTTCGTGCCGCGATACTTTGGGCACAGAAGTTACCACTGATTTTAACGACACCAATACAACTATGGGTGTATACGTTGTACGCGATTTTGTTAATACAGGAGATGCTGTACGCATAAAACTACCCTTTATTCCGGGCAAAGAATTTCAGCAATATTTATGGATCGAAAATCATCAAACGCATAAGTTTAACAACAGCCTGTACGATAAATTTCAATATGAAGATAATGACTGTGTTGAAGATGCCAGGCCGGGTTTATATATGTATTTGCAAATAGATAAAGATGATATGACCGGCAGTAATACATACAGCGGCTATGCGGAGTATTTTAGACCACTACCGGCACGTGGCGCTTATGATTATATTATCGATACCAATAAAGTAGAGAACGCGTGTATAAACAATGTAGCTTACAACACATTTGAACTGAACGGAAAAAATATCAATCCTCTCACAGGGACACAAAGCCTTGAAGCTGCAATCATAAATTTAAATTATAATGCACGCCTCGAACAATCGGAAGTAATGCATACCAATATTGAAAAACGAAACGGAGAATATGTAAAGCATTTGTTGCAATATGGAAATAGTACGGTTGCTTTTCGCAAAGATTATAACAGCGAAGTGTCGATGAGTACAAATCCTTCTACGGCAAATTGCATGACCGCCACGCAGGGTATTTACAAAATAAACAAACAAAACAATCGCACGGTATACATGAATGGTATTAAAGTGACCATGCTTGAACAACAAACTGATGGAGCGATAAAAATATATATCGAATTTGATAATAATAAAATAGATCATAATACAAGGCTGTGTGCCGACTCAATTGTTTTGCCTTTAGTGCCAACAAAAAACAATACCATACTTATCGCCCCAAACATCATAGTTAATGTAGACCGAGGCATCACTCCAACCTGGCCAGTCAATTGCGATAGCATTAATACGCTGCACCAATTTCTGTTTACACAAAACACAAAACTTACATTACCCCAACATTGCACCTTGGTTTTGCAAAAAAACAGCAAGATGATTTTCAATAATGAATCGTCTTTTTTTATGATGGAAAATTCGAAGTTGATATTAGAAGAAGGTGCAACATTAGAATTTAAAAATGAAAGCAACATCAACACTTTTGCAAGTAGCATTCAGTTAAAAAAAGGTGCGAAGATAAAGGTGTATGGAGCAAAAAATTTCAATACAGATATTAAAACAAAGGTTGAAGCGGTTTCTAAAAAACAGATTAGCATAAAGAAGTAATTGGCTACCAATTAAGCAAAGGACACAGAATGATTTCCTCCAATTTGTTTACGAATTCGAACAGTTTTATTTTGCTTATTGAGCTGAAATGAATTGCCAAGTATCTTGAGGAAACTTTTGTCAAAGAAACTCATTCGGAATTATTTTAAAATATTTGGAGGAGTAGAAGTTCAACCCCTATCGGGGTTTGGTGTGTGGGGTTTGCTTTTTCTCCGTGTTTCACACGGAGTTATTCATGTTTAAGCCCCTCGGGCTTTGTAAATCGAATAACATAACAACAGTAAACATTTACCACGAAGTGGTTAAACATGAATAACCCCGAATGAAATTCGGGGAGTGAAATAAATGAAGGAAGCCCAACCACGAAGTGGTTAAACAAAAAAAATCTTCGCCATTCTACGTTGGTAGCGAATAGAAATCATTCACAAGGATAAATACATTAATTTGAAATTTTCAATATTTCTACCGCTTTGAATTTGAAATGGCTATGATCAACAAATACATTTCTAAACAAAATCCACATGTTTTAACGAGAACCTGTTTTTTTATTTATTCATTGGCAAATATAAATTGGGTAAATCAGTTTCGTGATAACATTCGATTCCTACATTTACAAATCTAAAACCCTGTAGTATGAAATTATTTTTTCAAGAATTATTTTTGTTTGTATTTTTTTGTGCATTCAAAATTTGCTGTTACTTCCATCAATAGCACAAACAATCGACAACCATATCAAGGTTGATCAATTTGGATATTTGCCTGCTGCACAAAAAATATGTGTCATAAGTAATCCTATTACAGGTTACAATGCCGGGCAGATTTTTGTGCCATCTACATCATACAAAGTAAGGCGCGTGTGGGACAGTACCACTGTGTATACCGCAAATATTACCACTTGGAAAAACGGTATAACCCACACACAATCGGGCGATAAAATATGGTGGTTCGATTTTAGTGCTGTAACACAATCTGGCAAATATTATATCTATGATTCTATTCTAAATAAACGGAGTTATGAATTCGAAATTTCTCCTTTTGTTTATAACGATGCATTGAAAACCTCACAACGCACTTTTTATTATCAACGCTGTGGAGTTGCAAAGGATTCTATTTATGCAGAAGATAAATGGAAAGATGGTACTTGTCACAACCACACAAATCAATTTACGAATTGCAAGCTAGTTACGAATCCGCAACAATCAAATGCGCGTAACTTATCAGGAGGTTGGCACGATGCAGGTGACTATAACAAGTATGTGAATTTTGCCCTCGAACCTGTTCGCGATTTATTACTGGCATATCAGGAAAATCCAAATGCGTGGAGCGATGATTATAATATTCCAGAATCGGGAAATGGAATTCCTGATGTGCTTGACGAAATAAAATTCGAATTGGATTGGTTGCTAAAAATGCAGGACACTTCAAGTGGTGCTGTGCTAACAAAAGCGGGTACTGATTTTTTAAGTGGCTCACCACCAAGCGCAGATTTGAATCCCGATTATTATGGTGCAGCATCAACCACGGCTACATTTGCTGCAGCAGCAATTTTTGCACATGCGGCCAAAGTGCTCCAACCATTTTTTCCATCTTATGCTATAACATTACAAGCCGCAGCCATAAAGAGTTATAACTGGGCAGTGGCAAACCCCAATGTGCAATTTGTAAATACCGGATGCACAAATGTATCGAGCGAATATGATAACGATTTTAGTTATGGCAAACTGTACACACAATTATCTGCTGCATGTTTTTTATATGACTTAACAGGTAATACCACGTATCGGACTTTCTTTAATAATAATTATAACAACATTCATTTAATGGCGTGGACGTTTGCATATCCTTTCGAAGCGGGGCATCAGGATGTGTTGTTGTACTACACAAAAATTGCGGGTGCTACATCAACGGTAAAAACAAATATTTTGAATACATATAAAACAGCAATGACTACAAACGGTGCCGACAATTTGCCTTCGTTTTTGGATAGTTCGGATGCCTATAGATCATTTCTGCAGAGTTACGATTACACCTGGGGTAACAATCAAAATAAGTGTGACAAAGGAGGAATGTTTTTGAATATGAATAAGTATAATCTTGATACAGTGAATAAAATAAATTATAAAAATGCAGCACAGGGATTTTTAAATTATATACATGGAATAAATCCACAAGCAAAAGTATACTTGACAAATATGTACAATCATGGAGCGGAAAATTGTGTGAATGAATTTTACAACGGATGGTTCCATGATGGCACACCTTATGACAATGCACTAACTTCGCCCAAAGGTCCGGCACCTGGATTTATGCCTGGTGGCGCTAATCCAAATTATGCACCCGATGGTAGTTATGGTGGTACAATTTCGCCTCCACAAAATCAACCCACACAAAAATGTTATAAAGACTGGAACACAGGATGGCCGCAAAACTCATGGGAGATAAGCGAGAATGCAATATACTCTCAAGCCGCATATTCAAGATTGGTTTGCGATTTTGTTCGTGTAAAATGTGCTACATCAATTTCAATAAATGGTGCGCTCTCCACATGTATTTCGAACAGTGATGTATATTCAGTTAGTGCCGGTATTGCGGGCACTACCTATTTGTGGGAGGTAGTTGGCGGTGTAATTACATCGGGTATTAATACGAATACAATCACGGTTTTATGGAATGTCATTGCCGGCAATGGAACCATTACTGTTTACAAACAAGCCAATGAAAATGCCTGTATCGAAACTGCAACTATCACTGTAGCCAAAGTTAATACTGTAGCCATTACAAATAATGGCAGTGCAACTATTTGTGTTGGGCAAGGCCAAAGCCGCACGTTTACTGCAACTGTATACGCTGGTGCCAATTACCAATGGAAAAGGAATAATGTAAATATTGCGAATGCCACCAATAATACATACACAACTTCGTCAAGTGGAAATTATAAAGTACTTGTAACACTGGCAAGCGGTTGTACACGCGTTAGTAATACCATAGCCATGAAAGCTGCAAAGCCACCGGCATCGTCAATTGGCACTACCAATGGCACAAATATTTGTGGCGGAACAGCAGTAAGTTTGGTGTGCACAAATTCGGCACAAACCGGGTTAACATTTCAATGGAAAAAAGATGGCAATATTATTAATGGGGCTACAGCAAATAATTATTCTGCAACAACATCCGGTAGTTACCAATTAATTACTACCAATACTTCCTTTTGTTCGCGCACTTCACCAACAATTGCAGTTACACAATCTATTGCTCCAATAATTACCCCTGCAGGAACAATCAATTTTTGCAATGGCGATAGTGTGTTATTAAGCACTACTAATAGTATTGGTGCCGCTTATCAATGGAAGCGTAACAATGTTGATTTGGCCGGTGCAGTTTCATCTGCTTATTATGCAAAGCAAGCTGGAACGTATAAAGTTACCGTTACAGATGGAGCAGCTTGCACACTCACTTCGGCCACAGTGCAGTTAAATATTAATTGTAAAAATGGTATGGGTTTTTCAAATAACAATTTTCAGGTTAGTCCAAACCCCTTCAGCAAAGAAGTAATAATCACTTCCGATAAAGAATTTGTGGTAAACGTATTTGACATGCAAGGAAAATTATTCGAAATTTTTCGAACATTGCCGGGTCTTGAAACCGCTATTGGCGGGACTTATACAAAAGGTATGTATATGTTACAATATTTTGATGGTAATCAATTTCAACAAATTAAAATTGTAAAATCAGGACAATAATAAAAATTAGTTTTGTTATAAATTCTTTATAACCGTTACAGCATGTTGCATCATTGCATCGGTTATTTCGTAATATGTTACCATTCGCACACGTTGCTTTCCAAATTGCACGGCAAGTATTCCGTTGTTTCGCAATGCTTTTAAATGATTTTCCAGGTTGATTTCATCTTTTAATTTGTAGACAACAATATTAGTTTCTATTGGCATAACATGGTCTATATACGAAGCTTGTTGCAATGCTTCACCAAGTTTAGTTGCATTGTCATGATCTATTTGCAAGCGTTCGATATTATTTTGTAAAGCATACAAACCTGCCGCGGCAATAAAACCCGCCTGCCGCATACCACCACCAAAAACTTTACGCACACGTTTGGCTTTTTTTATTTCTTCGGCCGATGCCAGCAACACACTACCAACAGGTGCGCCCAACCCTTTCGATAAACATACCGAAATGGTATCGAACAAAACGCCAACATCTTTTGCATTATATTTTTTTGCAACAATGGCATTACAAATTCGTGCTCCATCTAAATGCAATTTTAAATTTTTGTTCTTACAAAATGCAGAAATCTCTTGCAACGTATTCAATTCATAACAGCTTCCGCCACCACGATTATGTGTATTTTCTATTACCACTAATTTTGTAGCTGCCGAATAAATTGCTTCAGGATTTATTGCATCGGCTATTGAATCAACGGTAAGCAATCCGCGGTCGCCACTTGCCAATCGTGCACTTACAGCCGAATTGAAAGCCATACCTCCGCCTTCGTATAAATATACATGTGAGTGCTCGTGGCAAATAACTTCATCCTGTGGTTGTGTATTTATTTTTATGGCAATTTGATTTGTCATGGTTCCCGATGGGCAGTACAATCCGGCTTCTTTACCAAAAAGGTTTGCAGCATAATTTTCTAATTCTTTTACTGTGGGGTCTTCGCCAAATACATCATCACCGACAGGTGCATTCATCATTGCTTGCAACATGGCTTGTGTAGGCTTGGTAAGTGTATCGCTGCGAAAATCAACTTGTATCATTTTCATCTTTTTATAGTGGTGCAAATTACATTTTTACTAAATGTGATGTATGAAAATGTTTTCTTTAAGGGAAAGTATGCGATTTGTTTTATATGACTACTACACTGATTGGCACTTTCTTTCTAAAGCATTGGCAAGTTGTGTTTTTATTTTTGAACTACAACACGAAGAGGAAAGGGAAGACCAAATTTTGCAAACTATCGAATTTCTTTGTTTAGACTTCGTGTAAAATCATTTTGATTTTATCAAATCTTTTCGCCTTCGATATAGGCCATCGGTACAGTTAGAACTAAGCCATTATTCATTCTTGAAAGAGCATTCAAATTGTTCTCAAGCAATGAAAATATTTCCTCATGCTCATCTTTAGGCAAAAGCGATTTCCAACTGTCGAGCCATCCGATTTTTACAAAATGATGGTTTAAAAATGCGCTGCCGTCTGCAAATTTCATTTCGAAATTTTCTTCAAAGTGCCGGCAAACTTTAAATCCATTATCGGAGAACAATTTCGAAATACTTTCTACCGAACCTCTGTGTTCTTGATTTGCATACAGGTTGGCTAGCAAATCGTTTTTTTGAAGTTGTTTTAATGTTGACTCAAACACATTATAAAATTGTTTCCAGTGTCCATTCAAATTTGTGGTTAAAGCCAATTTGCATTTCGGTTTCAAAACACGCTCACATTCTTTAAAAACTATTTCAGGCTTTTCAAAATTATTAATGCCAAGATTGGAAACAATCAGATCGATCGAATTCTCATCAAAAGGAATTATTTCGGCAGAGGCTTCTATAATTTCTACGTTTGAATATTGGTAATTGATAATTTTTTGACGTGCACGCGTGTTAGCATTTTTCCATGGATCGAGGCCATAAAGTTTGCAGGATGCACCAAGCCGACCTGCAAGTTCCATCAATGGAAAACCCGCGCCCGATCCAATGTCAATAACCGAAATGTCTTTCTTTAGTTCAAGATGTTTTAAAAGTAATAAACCAAATGCTCCACTCCATAAAGGTGCTTCGTCAAAGGTGTTGATGAAGGTTTCATTGTCGGTAAATTTATAGGATAAATATTCAGTCATGCTATAAGTTTTAAAACAAAGAAACCAAAATTATTTTTCCTCAACAAATGCCAAAAAAACGATTTTGACTAAAGAATAAAGTTGGTCCGGCAAAAATTACGCTATTTTCCCAGCCTTTTTCTTTTGCAATACCATTCATGCTTCTTACTTCTAAACCAAGTCCGAATGTGGGTTTGAAAAAATGCATATAAGCTAAATCAATTTCGATGGGTGTTTCCCATTCTATTTCGCATTCGATTTTTTCGTCTTCCTTTTCCAATTCTGTTTCGAATTCCAGTTCGCACACAATATTCATGGCAAACAAATTTTTATTTATTCTTTTATCAAGAATTATTTTTCCTTCTATTTCATATTCATCAGCCCCCACACCAAGTTCTAAATACAATGCCGAACCAATACTGTTTGCAACAGGATCGGATAATTGGAATTTCCACTCATTGCTAAAAGATGTTTCAATTTTAGTTTCGGTCGATAGTTCTGTTTTCGAAGTATCAATCAAAGCATATTTAAAATTTCTGGAGTTGAAGTAGAATGCTGTTTGGATATTTCTGCCTAAACCAAATTTAAATTCTATGCGTGAATAAAGATGCCGGCCAAAGGTATAGTCGCTGTAAGCACAAACTTTGCCGGTGCGAAGTGTAGACCATTACTCAATATCTAATGAGCCTTTCGATACTACATTTGATTGGCAAGTACTGACAAATACTCAGTCTTGTGTTTTTGCTGTTGTGCAATAAAAGATCAGAAATGAAAGGATAATTAGGTGTTTCATTATTTTTATTGGGGTGCGAATGAAGACGTTTTTTTAATTACCACTAAGAAGACGAATTAATCTTCTAACAATGTTGGCACTATTTTTTTATTAAAAAAATTTTATCCGTGTTTAGAATAAAGCCACTTTATTTTGTAAAGAACATGACATATATCATACTTTTCGAAATTCAGTGTATATAACTTCGCCCTCGGTTGTTTACGTTCTTATTTTAATTATTAGAATAAAAACGTTCTATTGAATCACTAAAAAACAACCGACTTTATTTTAAATGTAACCTGAATGATTGAATTACAAATTGATGAAATTTATTAAACCGATGAATAATATAAAAGTATCTGAAAATGAAAGTATTTCTAAAACTAGTGCATTAAAATTATTTTGTTTTGCATTTATAGTTCTTTTTTTAATCACCAGTGGCCATAGTCTTTTTGGTCAGTTACCATCGCATTTTTATAATATCACTCTTGCTACAGGAATGAAGAATGTAGAAGGTGTTGTTTTCGATCACAACAAGCGTATGTATGCATGGGAAAAGAATGGAAAGATTATTATTATCGATAGCAATGGTGTTGCTAATCCTGCTGCGCTATTGAACATTGTGCCAGAAGTAGGTAACTGGAACGACCATGGATTGAACGGTTTGGTTCTTGATCCGATTTTAAAAACAATGGATTTTTTTATGTAAATTATGTTGTGGACCGTCATCACCTTTTATATAATGGAACTCCATCATATAACAAAGATTCTGATGAGTTCTATAATGCAACTATTGCGCGTGTTACCAGATATACTGCCGATCCTTCGAGCGGATTTAATAAAGTAGTTCCGGGTAGTAGAAAAGTTATCATAGGCTCAACCAAGTTTAATGGTATTCCGGTTACGCACAAATCACATGGTTCATGTGCAATGGTTTTTGGCACCGATGGTACTTTGTTGATTGCCACCGGTGATGGTGCTGCATATGGCGCTGCCGATAATGGTGCGCCAGGAGTCACTTATTCAGTTCAGGCATTGCTCGATTCAATAATTACACCCGAATTAAATGTAGGCGCTTTTCGCTCTCAGATGATACAAAGTATAAATGGTAAAATCCTTCGTATCGATCCAAATACCGGAAACGGAGTTCCATCAAATCCATATTATGATCCAAATAATCCTGCATCGGCACAATCAAAAGTGTGGTGCCTTGGATTAAGAAACCCATACACAATTAGTTTGAAACCCGGCACCGGAAGTACAAATCCAGCCGATGGAAATCCCGGTACATTATACATAGGTGATGTAGGTTGGGATACATGGGAAGAGTTGAACATTGCAGATAAACCTAAGTTGAATTTTGGTTGGCCTATTTTCGAAGGACTTGATTATTGCCCAGGTTATGGCCCATTAATTACACCAAATTATTTGGCAACAAATCCATTGTTTGGAATGGGTGGATGCACGCAACAGTATTTTAATTTTCAAGAATTGTTGAAGCAGGCAACATTAGACACAACCATCACTTTCCGAAATCCCTGCGACACTTCGCAAATAATTCCTGACTCAATAAATACATTTTTTCATGCACGTACTGCGTTAGAATTCCGGCATCATTATGATAGTACCCAGGTAGGAATTTTTAATGGAAACAACGCTGCAATTATTAGTGTTGATGATTCGTTATCGCCTTGTAAAGGTGAACCTTTTGGAGGCGATTGTATTATTGATGGAATGTTTTATCAGGGCGATAATTTCCCCTCATGGTATAAGGGAAAATATTTTTTTGGTGAGTTCGAAGATGAATGGATTCGTGCCATGACATTAGATACAAATGATAAACCTACAGCCGTTAATTTATTTGCAGAAAGTACCGGATATATAACACATATTACCGAAAATCCTTTTGATGGTACCTTGGTTTATGTAAAGTTTCCTGATGAAATACATAAGATATGTTATGCATGCATGCCCGATATGCCGCCTGTGGCAATAGCTTTGGCCGATACTACTTTGGGTGGCGATACACTAACAGTAAATTTTGATGGCAGCAAATCGTCCGATCCCGACAATTCACTTTTATCGTACTCATGGAATTTTGGCGACAATACAACAAGTACATTAATGAACCCGCAACATTTTTACACTGCTTCGGCACCGGGAGTTTCTACAACTTATATTGCTGTGCTTACTGTTACCGATGATAGTAGTCACACATCATCCGATTCTATTTATATCACACTTAATAACACTGCACCGGTTGTAAATATTTCGAGCTTTAACGATGGCGATTTGTTTTCGAGTAATAATACAAGTGCATTACCTTTAAGTGCAAATGTTTTTGATGCCGAGCAAGATTCAACACAATTATTTTATGAGTGGAAAGTAATTTTGCATCGCAATGGAAACGATTCGGTTGTGATGATTGATAGTAATAAAATTTCAGCAGTGTTGCTAATACCACAAGTGTGCCCGGCTGTAGATGTGTATTATAAAATAATTTTTACAGTTACCGACATCTATGGAGAAACAGGAATTGATAGCGGCAGTGTATATCCTGATTGCAATATTCCGGCAGCACAAATTTCATTTGCAAATGTTGGCCTGTGTCAAAACGATTCTGTTTATTTTATTGATGCATCGTTGCATTTTCCAATTGCATGGCTTTGGACTTTTACAGGAGGAAGCCCTGCTGCATCAACGTTACAATCTCCGGTAGTTTACTACACCCAGCCAGGTATATATTCTGTCACATTGGTTGTTACCAATATTTTGGGTATCGATTCCATAACGCAAAATTATACAGTAAATACTAACCCAACTGTAAACCTGGGCAACGATACTGCTGTTTGTCTTAATACTTCATTACAGCTGAATGCTGCAAATACAGGTTCTTCTTATTTATGGAGTACGGGTAACACCATTCAAACAATTAGTATAAATGTTGCCGGTACGTATACGGTTACTGTTGTTGACACAAATGGCTGTAAAGCAAAAGACGAAATTGTAATTAGTGCTTATACTTTGCCTGTGGTTTCAATATCAACATTAAACGATACAGTTTGTGTTCAGGCGGGAGTTGTAAATATTGCAGGCTTGCCAACAGGTGGAATATTCAATGGCAGCGGAATGACAGGTAATGTTTTTGATCCTGCTGCTGCAGGACTTGGTTCTCATACTGTGCAATACACTTATACTGATAGTTTAGGATGCAGCAATTCCGACTCAGTTGCCATATGGGTTGATGCTTGCCTGTCTATACCGGTTACTGATAACAATGGTGTTAAAATTTATCCAAATCCAACTCACGATAAAATTTATATCAGCACTGGTAATATTAGCTCCGGATTTAATTTTGTGCTGAGTGAAATGTCGGGAAAAACATTGCTGAAAAAATTTATTGCTGATTCAAAACAACTCGAAGAAATTTCGTTGAAGGGGTTTGCCAAAGGAATATACTTGATTCAAATATCAAATGCGCAGTTGAACTATTATCGCAAAATTGTGATTGAGTAATTCTTTTCTTTTTGGCAGGTTGGGTTTATATGTTTAAATAGATTTTTATCTTTTCTATTGCTGGTAATAAATGGAATGTTTTTAAATTTGTGTGGTCTTAAATTCAACAACTATTTTTTTTGTTCAAAGCAATAAGGGAATCTTTACTTAGATCAATTTTAGCCTTTTCCATTTTGTTGTGTTTTCACCAACCAACCTCTCACCAACTATAATATTTTAATTAAACATCACTGCAATCTTAGAAGAAAGCAAAGCCTTTTCTGATGGTGATTGAGTTAATGAAATTGCTTTTTCAAAATTCTTTTTTGAATCCTCTCTGCGGTTCAATCGTAAATTTATTTCGCCCAACAAGCTGTAATATAAATAAATTGTTTCCAGTTTTTTGTTGTCATTCATTTCCTCTAATTGTTGCAGTGCAACAAGGGGGCCGTGCAATTGCATAACCACAGCAATTTTATTTAATAGTGTGGCAGGTGATAGAGAAATCTTGCACAACATTTCGTAATAATTCAAAATTAATTTCCAGTTTGTTTTATCAAAACTTGGCGATGTACAATGTTCGTATGCAATGGCCGCCTCAAGATGATAGGTGCTCAAAGTATTGCCATAGGCGGCTTTGTTCATATAGAAATTTCCATGTTCAAGCATATCGGCATTCCATTTTGTGCGGTCTTGATTTGGTAATAATATTATTTCGCCTGTTGCTGTAAGCCTACTTTCACTGCGCGAAGAATGAAAGCACATCAATGCCATTAATGCGAAAGTTTCTGGTTGCTGAGTGTGAGGGTTGTCTATTAAGAGTTTGCAAAGTAATAACGCTTCGCGAATCAAATCTTCGCGAATTAATTCTTTTGCATGTGTGGAATTGTATCCTTCATTAAACAGTAAATAAATAGAATTTAAAACAACATCGGTTCTGTTTTTTATTTCTTCCACCGAAGGAATTTCTAATTTTACTTTTTCTTTTCTAAAAAATTCTTTTGTACGATAAAGCCTTTTCGATACAGCCTCTTCCGATGTAAGAAATGCTTTGGCAATTTCGGCAGTGCTAAATCCACATAGTGTTTTTAATATAAGTGTTATTTGATTTTCTCCCGAAATATTTGGGTGGCAACATGCAAACATCATTCGCAACATATCATCTTTCACCAATTCTTTTTTGAATAAATTTTCCATTGTTGTTGCCAGTGTATATTCCGACTTTAATAATGCTCTTTCGCTATCGTTAAAATCATATTGTACGTTGTATTTATTTTTTCTAATAACATCTATGGCTTTATTTTTTGCAACACGAAATAGCCATGCCGATGGATTGTCGGGTACACCTTTATATTTCCATACTTGCAAAGCATCAATAAAAGTTTGCTGCACCACATCTTCGGCAGTTTCTAAATTTTCGGTACCAAATATCTTTGTCAAAACAGAAACCATCTTGCCTGATTCGTGACGAAACAGATGGGAGGTGAGTTGATTTATATTCATTTTTTTAATTAGTTAGTGGGGATAGTGGTCAGTGGGACAGTGGACAGTGGGGATAGTGGTCAGTGGGACAGTGGTCAGTGGGACAGTGGACATTGGGATAGTAGTCAGTAGGGATAGTGGACAGTGGGAAAGTGAACAGTGTGTTATTGATCAGTGGGACAAAGGACAGTTCAGAGGTAGCCATTTTGGAGAGTTTTCTGAATAGAATTATTTTCATTCGTAAAATGATTTTCGCAATTATTTTTTGTAATGTATTTCCCGTTTGCCGCAATTAAATTTTCCAGAAACTACTCTATTACTTCCCCCGGACCACCGCATAACTTCCTTCACTGACCACCCTATAACTTCCGCCCTGACCACTGTCCCACTATCCTCCTGACCACTGCATAACTTCCTCACTGACCACTGTATTACTCCCGCCTTCCCCCTAAAGAATCTTAAAGCGATTTAATAAGTCCAGTAATTATTTTCGAAATTTCTGTTGATCGGATAATCAATTTGTCAGTTGTTTCTTGTTCAATATACTTAAGTCTGCAAGCTAAGTTCAACATAGATTTCACTTCACTACAAGAAGCAAGCGAAAAAAACAAAAACCGTCTAAAGTCGGCATGAGAACTTCTGTCGAATCTTTCAGCTATATTATTTGAAATAGAAACTGATGCTCTACAAATTTGATTTCTGAAATCCCAGTCCTTATTATCTTTAAATACGGCATAAATATCTACAGTAAAATCTTGCGCTTTTTGCCAGGCAATTATATCTTCAAATTTCTGTAATTTCATTTATGTTTATAAATTCGGTTTTATTTCTTGAAAATTAAAATTCTTAAATGCTATTATCCATCAATTCTGGAATTGAGTAAATCCAAAGCATCAAAAAAGAAAGTAAGAAGTAGGTAACAATCAAAACGAATTTTTTTCAGTTACTCAAGAAAACAAACACTTCCCCAACTGACCACTATCCCACTGATCGCTTCCCCCTCCATCAATTCTTTGGATAATCGAAATTCACCATCCAGTTAATGCCAAACTTATCGGTAAACATTCCAAAATATGCCCCCCAAAAAGTTTTTTCTAACGGCATTGTTACTCGTCCTCCGGCAGACAATCCATCAAATAATTTTGTTGCTTCTTCCTCACTTTCAGCATTAAGCGAAATTGTAATATTATTTCCTTCTTTGTAATTACTTGCCCATTCACCACCGGTGTCACTGCCAAACAAGTTAGTTTCTTTACTGATTGGTAAAACAACATGCATTATTCTTCCACCTTCTTCTGCGGGCATTGTTTTGCCTTCAACCGGAGGCATGTCTTTAAAATAATTTATGTCGGCAAATTCGTTTCCAAATACCGATTTGTAAAAATTAAATGCTGCTTCGCAATTTCCATTAAATGTTAAGTAGGGATTTACTTGTGCCATTTTTAATTGATTTTTATTTGTTTATATTTTGATTTGTAGAAGCGAAAATAAAAAAAAATCCATGACAATTGATTTGTAATTTGTCATGGATTTCGAATTAGATTAGAACGAGTTTAACGCCATGCGCTTATAATTGCTGCGGCCACAGAAACGCGAACAAACCAATATCCCATTTGCACTGCCATCCATCCTTTTGTTTGTCCACTATGCAATGCAGGGGTACCCATCACAGGCAATACTACAAGCAGCGTTAGTATCACGGCATGAAAAAGCCCATGCTGTGGTGTGTGAAAACTGTGCCCATCTGGTGCAGTATCCTGCCCGGGTCCTGTAACATTTGTTACAAGAAAAAGAGTAAATAACAAAGTGTAAAGAGCGGTCAATCCGTAAACCATTCCCGGATTTTTGGGTTTCATTTCGTCAACGGTTTTTCCGTTGGCCTTGGCCCACATTGTTCCCATTAACGCAGGGTGAAACCATGCATAACCTATTACCATTTGCGCTACGAACGCTACAGCTACAGCTGCCCAATTAATGTGCATTTCTTCCATAATTATTTTTTTTTATTTTGTTTAGAAGTTTGTTTTTATTTGTTAGAATTCTAAAATCGATTTTAGTTTTTTTAAATCTTTCATGTTAGCGTTGCGCATCATCATGCTAATAAATGGTGCAAAAAATTTTGAGAACCCTGTAGGATTTCCACAATTGCGCAAACTCATTTCTGTAATGTTGTTGTCTATTTTTTAAATGTGTAAGTCGTTTCCATTGGAAAGGGTCCCTCTGCCATGCGCATTGCAAATTTATTTTCGTTCATCTCTACTATTTCATAAGTGTACGAAAGTTTTTTACCCATGAAGTGAGCAACAAATGCAATCTGTGAATTTAATTTTAATGGTTTTTCTGTTTTCCATTCCACCGATTTAATATTCACATACCACAAAGGGGCGTTATCGGGATTGCAAGCGAATGCCGAAACTTCGTTCAACGATTTATTGATAATTATTTGTGTAATTACATCAACCACAAATTACATTTTTAATTCCTGAATTTCGCGTACTTCAACTTTGCCATCCTCAAATTCGAGTATGGGGCAATCCTTCGAAATTTCGAGAGCGGCATCGTACGAGTTGGCTTTACAAATTAAATATCCTCCAACCATTTCTTTACCTTCCATAAAAGGGCCATCGGAAATTATTTTTTTTGGACCTGAAACTTGCTTGCCCGTTCCATTAAGTGGTTGTGCTCCTACAAGTTTTCCTTCTTGAGCCAGGTTGCCCATCCACACCATCCATTTTTGCATGTGTGCTTGTTGTTCTTCGGGAGAACTTATTGCCATACGGCCATCTCCACCTCGAAACAATAATAAGTATTCTTTCATTTTTTTATTTGTTTTTTTAAGTTGAGAAATTATTTGTTTGAATGAAGTCCAATAGAGTTTCCTTCGTTATCGATAAAGAAAGCCATAAAACCATTTTCACCTAAACTGGTTTTGGGCATAGTGACTTGTCCGTCGGCTTTCTACACTTTCGACAATGCTTTTTTCAAATCAGGATTCGCATTCAAATAAATAAGAACACCGGATTTACTCGGCTTGTGCATTTTACTTTGGCACAGTCCACCATTGGCTTTTCCACTTGTGGGGTCGAATGGAAAGAAAGCCATTTGCGTTCCCATCATATCCATTTCCTGCATTTTAATTCCAAAAATAGTTTCGTAAAACTTTTTTGCACGTTTGATATCTTTCACCGAGATTTCAAACCAGTTGAGTGAATTTTCTTGTGATGTCATTTTGTTTTTTTTTAAAGATTAAATTATTTTAAATACTGTCTTTTTTAATTCATTTTTCCAACGAAGGCTCAAAGTTATTTGTACTTATTTTTGCCACAAAGGCACGAAGGCGCAAAGTTTTAAAATTCTTTTTTTGCAACATAATTCCAAACATAATTATCATTGTATTCCTTAGTGCCTTTGCGCCTTTGTGGCTAAATTGTATTTATATTACTTTGTGCCCTAATGGCTAAATTTATTTGCAAATGAAAATTAATATTTCATTGCTTCTTTAGTCAAATATTTTTTCAGGAAACCCATTTGCCCTAGGTCGTAACTTTCGTGCTGAGTTAAAAATGCAACTGTGCCGCCAAAACTAAAATCACCAATAGGGCTTTTCAATGGACAATTGCAGCAAGATGTTCTTCGGTAACCGATGCTAAAGCGTCCTTCAATAATGCTGTTGCATTGTTCCATTCTTTTTTTATTTCTTCCAGTGAGGGATAATTATCAGCAGGGTCATAGGCTTTAAAATTTTCGAACTTGCCAGCAAACGGATTTTGAGCAACAGGTTTACCCAACATTGCACAAATATTATAACGAGCCCATGCAGTGTGCGTTGCAATCCATAATAAAGGATTATTGTGACCACTGATACGTTCTCTTGCTTGCTCTTCGGTTACTCCTTCAAGAGCGTTTAGGAATAAACGGGTGTTCATGTTCAACATGATTTCCGATTGATAAATTGATTTTGCCATTTTAATTTTTTATTAAATTATTTAGAAATACTTATTTACAATGTAATGACGAATATAGAATTGGAATTAGGACAAAGCAATGAAAATATATTTTACATCCTATATCCTGCACTGCCAAATGCTTCTCCATGGCCTGTTTGGCAATACTGCCGTAAGCTTTCCATATAGCGTCCCCAGGCGAAACTGCAAATTGCATAGAAGTCGTCATTTTCTTTCCAGCCATCATGCGAAAATCTTACTCGCGTTTTTCCAACGTTATCATCCAGCAAAAAAGTGAAAGTGTTGCCTTGCCATCCATGATTACTTTCCAAACATTCCCACATTATTTTTTCGTTAGCAATGAGTTGTATTACTTTCATATCGGGTCCTCCATTTGCAGCAAACCGAAATTGAATAATACCACCAACCGCATCGTTACCTATGGTTTCTACCGTCCACCAATTTTTTAATCCATTGATAGTTGATATGGCTTCAAATACTTTTTCTTTCGATGCATCGATATGAAACAAATGCTTAATGGAATGTGTCATTTTTTTTGAAATTTTAGTTTTGTAAAGGTATGACGAAGCGGAATAGGAAATTAGGACATGAATGTAAAATATATTTTATGATTCATAATCACACAGCATTGCGAACGATATTTTAGAATAATAAAAAAGCAAAATTAAAAGTAAACCATAAAGTCGCGCGGTTTTTAATTCTGCCATAACCCAAAATATTTTTATCAAAAGGCTCAGTAGGATCTGTTTGTTTTTTTTAATAAGTGCCTTAAGTCTTAATTGAACTCAATAGCACCGACCTGTTTGTAGCATCGTCAAAGGCATTCATATTCAACCTCTGTAAGAGCGACCTGTTTTTAGAATCTACTAAATCACTTTTTGATTGATTTTACTCTGCTCCGTTTTGCGAAATCAATTTACATCTATGAAAAACTTCAAGAGCGTAACCAAAAAAAACATACATTTACAACACCTTTAATAAATGCATTTTTAATTTTTATTAAAACAAAAAACATGAGTTCTATTTATCGAAAAATTTATTTCTCCATAGCGTTTCTTTTCGTTGCAAATTTTTGTTTTGCTCAAGCAGGAATGTGGACATGGATGAAAGGCGGCAATGGTGCAAACGCCTTGGGAGTATACGGCACAAAAGGTGTAGCCGCGGCTGCCAATACACCACCTGCATGTTACGAAGCTTGTGAATGGACCGATGCCCAAGGAAATTTTTGGTTGTTTGGCGGGTATAATAATTCTTTGCAATTCTATTCGGACTTATGGAAACACAATCCATCTACTAATGAATGGACATGGATTAATGGCCCGGGCGGAATTGTAAATCAAGCACCTGTTCATGGTACATTGGGTGTAGCTGCAGCTACTAACGCGCCCGGAGCTCGCGGTTGGGGCTTTTGCATCTTGGGCCGATATGAACGGTAATCTGTGGCTATTTGGTGGTTGGAGCCCCGTGTTGAATGGACCCATGAACGACCTTTGGCGTTACAATATTGCCACTAACCAATGGACGTGGATGCATGGTAGCAACATAGCCAATGCAACAGGAAATTACGGAACATTCCAAGTGGCATCACCCAATAATGATCCACTTTCGCGATACGAATGCGGCACAACATGGACCGATGGAAATAATAATTTATGGCTTTTTGGTGGTGGCGATAATGGGACAATTAATATAAATGATTTGTGAAGTTTGATGTCTCTGTTAACAACTGGATATGGATGCATGGTTCATCAACAATTGGCGCACCTGGAAATTACGGAACGCTGGGGGTTGCAGCAGTAACTAATACTCCTGGCTCTCGCCTCAACTATTCTCATTGGAAAGATTTAGCCGGAAACCTTTGGTTGATGGGAGGTAAAACACCCAATGGTTTTTATAACGACATGTGGAAGTTTGATGTAAACACATTGATGTGGACCTGGGTAAATGGAAATTCGAATTTAAATACTGCGGCAAATTATTTTTCAAATTGTAGTTCTGCAATTACAGACATGCCGGGTGGACGAGGCGAAAACCGATATTGCTGGACCGATGCATGTGGCAGGTTTTGGATGTATGGTGGCACCAATGTAAGTTATGCAACATTCTATAACGATTTGTGGCAATACGACCCAACATTAAACTTATGGAAAAGAATTAATGGAAGTGCAAACTCAAATCAGCCGGGAAACTATGGAAGCATTGGTGTTGCGGCAGCAACTAATATTCCTTCATCGCGCTGGGGTGGCAATGCTTCTATCGATTTGCAAGGTGCCCTATGGTTGTTTGGCGGCTCCGAAAATTGGAGCACATTTAAAAATGATTTGTGGCGTTTTGTGCCTGATTCTAATTGTGGTGGTTGCTATAATATTGCCCAAGCTCCAATTGTAAATCTACAATCTTCCGATACCATCTTTTGCGAAAAGCAGTGCATAGATTTTACAGACCTTAGCACAAATAATCCTATATCGTGGCAATGGAATTTTGCAGGGGCTTCGCCTTCCACTTCAACCGACCAAAACCCTGCAGGTATTTGTTACAATAGTTACGGCAGTTTCGATGTAACCCTGATAGCCTGTAACAGCGCAGGTTGCGACACATTGATATTGCCTGGTTTTATAAACGAATATCAAATTCCGGCACCCACAATTATTCAATCGGGCGATACTTTGATTTCGTCAACCGCAGTTTCATATCAATGGTATAGTGTGGATAGTGGTTTAATAATTGGCGCAACTAACTATAACTATATACCAACCTATGCAGGAAGTTTTTATGTAATAGTGACAGACACAAATGGTTGCGAAGGAGCATCGAACACTATTTTTATTACAGGCATAAACAATCATTTATTTAACTCGTTAGCAATTACAATTGTTCCCAATCCATTTCACAACGAAGTAACATTGTCTTTCAATTATTCGTTACATATAAATAAAACAACAACCATCGAAATAAAAATACCCTAGGTCAGATTGTATACATCAGTCAACAAGAACCTACCGCAAGCATACTGCATAAAATCATTGATTTGTCTTTTTTGCAAAATGGAATTTACTTTATGCAACTTATTACCGATGGAAAAATCTTTGCATATAAAATGATAAAAGAATAATGTTTTATTGATAAACAGATACTAAAAGCAATAACTAATATGAAAATAAAAAAACAAATTCTCCACGTTGTTTTGTACATGATTATTTGTACAAACTTACATGCGCAAAAACAATTTGAAAAATGGTATTTTGGTTCGTTTGCCGGCTTAGATTTTAGCTCAGGTGTTCCGGTGCCGTTAACTAACAGTGCAATGTTTACTGTCGAAGGAAGTTCGTCTCTAAGTGATACAAGTGGCAATCTGCTATTTTATACCGATGGATTAAGTGTTTACAACGCTTTGCATGTGGCCATGCCAAACGGCTTAGGTTTGGCCGGTGGAGGTTCATCAACCCAATCGGCACTCATTTTGCCCATGCCCGGTAATGTCAATTTGTATTACATTTTCACCGTGCCCGACTTTGCCTCCTTAGGATTTAATTATTCTATTGTTGATATGACTTTGCAAGGTGGATTAGGCGATGTGACAGCTAAAAACACTTTTTTGTTGGGCAATGTGAGCGAAAAACTTTCGGCTGTGTATCATGCAAATGGAACTGATGTGTGGGTATGTGTGCATAGTTATACCGGTGATGCGTTCCATTCATTTTAGTAACTCCGTTAGGAATAAATCCTCCGGTTGTTTCAAACTGCGGCAGCCCATTTTCGCTTTCTTCCACTATAGGATATTTGAGATTTTCGCCAACTGGTAATAAGGCAGCACAGTGTCTTTTTGATTTAAATGCTGTCGACATTTTTGATTTTGATAATAGTACCGGAGTGCTTTCAAACGCAGCAACCTTTGCGGCCGGCACTAATTTTTACGCTTATGGTTTAGAGTTTTCTTCAACCGGAAAAACACTATACGCCAGCAGCGATCAGTCGCAAGGTGAGATATATCAATTTGATATGCAAGCCGGATCGCAGTCTGCTATTGTTGCTTCTGCTGTTAATATTTATACTCAAAACAATAATGGTGGTGCTTTACTATCGGGCCCCGATGGCAAAATTTATTTTACCGATTATCAATTATCATCTTTAGGTGTAATAAATTATCCCGATTCGTTAGGCTTAAGTTGCAATGTAGTAGACTTTTCTATTCCCTTGGGTTCAGGTGCAAGTCAAATTGGTTTGCCAAATTATCTTGCTCCAAAATATACCCCACTCAATGTAGCGCCCGTTGTAAAACCTTCAATCGTCTGATACCATTTTTTGTGAAAAGCAATGCATCGATTTCAACGATCTTAGTACAAACAACCCTACATCGTGGCAATGGAATTTTGCCGGAGCTTCGCCTTCCACTTCAACAGACCAAAATCCTTCAGGCATATGTTACAATAACTATGGTAGTTTCGATGTAACGCTGATAGCTTGCAACAGCGCAGGTTGCGATACTTTGCTATTGCCTGGTTTTATAAACGAATATCAAATTCCGGCTCCAACAATTACTCAATCGGGCGATACATTATTTTCATCACTTGCTGTTTCGTACCAATGGTACAGTGTGGATAGTGGATTAATTATTGGTGCTGTTAACTATAACTATATACCAACCTATGCAGGGAGTTTTTATGTGATAGTTACAGACACAAATGGTTGCGAAGGGGCATCTAATACAATTGTGATTACGGGTGTATATAGTTTATCGAACTATCAGCATCCCATTATTATTTTTCCAAATCCTAATGATGGAATGTTTACTATTTTAGTAAATGACAATTTACAAAATGTTTCAATCCGAATTATAAATTCTATTGGACAGACTGTTTATTTCAGGCAAGATTTAAATAGTAATTTGAATGCAAAAATTGATGTTGAAATGCAGGATGTGGCTTGCGGGCTTTATAGCATTGAAATAATAAATTCGACTAGAGTTTATCGTCAAAAATTAATTTTTAAATAGAACTAAATGAAAGCAATAAATAATTTTTTCACCAACTACTTTAATGGCGAATTGTTATCGCAAAAAGTAACATCACAAATGAGAGTAATGTGGAATTCTAAGGGTTTGATTGTTAGATATCTGCATTGCAAATTCAAACACACCGCAATGTTTCCGCTCTATTTTTTAATAGCCATCAATGTTATTACTTGTTTGCCAGCGAAAGCACAATGCATTGCAATTGGCGATTCATCGGGAACTGTTCAAGACACATCTATGACCAATTCAGTTAATTTTTCTGTAACAATTTCATCAACTTGTTATTATGCAAACTTAGGAGCATTCGTTGGAGTTTGTACAATACCATTCCCCGGAATTGTAGCTCCATTTTCGGGAAACACAAATGGAAGTACAAGCGTTATAACTTATACCTTTTCTTCGGCATTAACATCGGTCGATTTATTAATTGGCTATACTGGGGTAAACGGAACTATTGCAACCGAAACATTTCTATTCACCACCAATTCCGTCACTCCAACCGTTGCAGTCAATTCAGGTACTTGCATTCCATGGACCATCGTTGGCAACCAAACTACGAGCCCTTCTATTGTTGGGGGTTTAAATTCCATCCATACAATATCATCAGCAACCCCCTTCACAGAATTTTCTATTTTTACTAATAGCAGCGGCACTGGCCCGGGTGCCAATGGCGGTTCTTCTTTTGCATTATGCAACGGAGGTTTAATCCTTTTGCAAAGTGTGGCATTGGGTAACGATACAACTCTATGTGCCGGGCAAAATTTAACGCTAAATGCAGGAACACCAAATGCTACTTATTTATGGCAGGATAGCACTACCAACCCGGCTTATACAGTAACACAAGCTGGCACTTATTGGGTACAGGTTACTAATAGTTTGGGCATTACTACCGACACAATTAATGTATTTTATAATAATGTGCCAACCATTAATCTTGGTAACGATACTTCAATATGTGCGGGGGATACACTCACGTTAAATGCTGGCGCAGGGTACACTTCATACTTGTGGCAAGATGCATCAACCGATTCAATATTCACAGCCACAGTTGGTGGAGTTTATTATGTTACCGTTGCTAATGGCAATTGTTTCACTACCGATACTATTTTGCTCAGCGTTTCTATTTGCAATACCCCATTGGTGAATTTGTCATCGAGCGATACCATCTTTTGCGAAAAACAGTGCATAGATTTTAATGACCTGAGCACAAATAATCCTACATCGTGGCAATGGAATTTTGCAGGTGCTTCGCCTTCCACTTCAACAGACCAAAACCCTGCAGGTATTTGCTACAACAATTACGGCAGTTTCGATGTAACCCTGATAGCCTGTAATAACGCAGGTTGCGACACTTTGCTATTGACTGGTTTTATAAACGAATATCAAATTCCGGCTCCAACAATTACTCAATCGGGCGATACATTATTTTCATCACTTGCTGTTTCGTATCAATGGTATAGTGTAGATAGTGGTTTAATTATTGGCGCAACTAACTATAACTATATACCAACCTATGCAGGAAGTTTTTATGTAATAGTTACAGACACAAATGGTTGCGAAGGGGCATCGAATACGATAGTGATAACAGGGGTAAATGATTTTTATACTTCAAATTTTTTGATGGAAATTATCCCTAATCCATTTAGCGATGTTATCAGTTTAAATTTACATTTCATAAATAGCAATTATAAAAAGGTTGTAGTTGAAATAAAAAACTTTTTAGGACAAGCAGTTTATGTTTCTGAAATTATTAAAGAAAGAAACTTGTACAGTAAAACCATCGACTTATCATTCCTTAACGAAGGAATTTATCTTGTTGAGGTGAAAGTTGATGACAATAGATTTGTAAAGAAAATAGTAAAACAATAAAGCATCACTTTCTACAAGAAATAACATGCAATCATATTGTAGTTTGATGATTTGCTTTGTATTATTTCTTTTGAATAATTTTCTTTCGATACATTAGTGATTAGAATTTTTAGAATATGGAATTTCCTGCAATTGAAAATAAAAAAATAGCAACCTACTTCAACAAAGTAGAAATTATTCAGGCAACGGCAAATCAAATAATGAAAGATATGGCCATGTTTGGTATTGAAATTAAGTACACCGGAAACATGGCTACAGCTTACAAAGAATTGCATGATCAACTTACAAAGCAAATTGACATTTTAATTGACAACAGTTATTCGAAATTAATTTCCATTTTGTATCGAATCGATGTTTCGGAAAAAGATTTGGCTCAGGCAAAAGTGGATATGGAAGGCTATAAGCATGGGGAAGTGATTGCCCATCAAATAATAGTGCGCGAGCTCAAAAAGGTATTGACTCGCATGTACTATAAGCAATAATATTGATGAGAACGACAGAGCTAATTTTATCATTTTAAAATCTTTAGATTTTTTAATTTTTATACATGAATGATTATTTATTTTAATGATTTAAAACAATGCAATTTTTCAAAATACACAAAATGAGAAGGCAGCTTTTTTACGTTGTTTTTTTGATGTTTGGCATTTTTAATTTTGGGATGCACCCATTAGGATTTTTAATTGACAGCAACGATAACCATCATGTTAGTCAAAGTATGGTTGATTTCAAAACCATACATGTATTTGTTGCTTTGTGCGATAATCAATATCAGGGCATTGTTCCGGTACCTTCAAAAATTGGAAAGGGTGACGACCCAAATAATAATTTATATTGGGGATGTGGTTTTGGAGTGCGCACATTTTTTAAGAATAGCAAAGAGTGGAAGTTGGTAAAAACTTTGAAGGTTGACACTTTAATTTTAGAACGTTTGGTTTTTAAGCACGCCACAAAAAATTATTATTTAGTAGCCGATGCCTATGCTGGAAAATATATTCAACAGTGCACCATTGATTTTTTAAATAGTTGCGCAGGCAAAAACAAAAACGAAATTAATATCGACAATCAAATTTTAGGTATTGGTGGTAATGCAAATTTGTTAGGCTATATTGGTCATGATGGGTTGATGGATTTTACAATTACTAACTCATTTGAAAACACGGATGGCTCGCAACGCGATTGCATTATTTTGGCATGCATCAGCAAAAAATATTTTGCCCCACATTTGAAAACTGCAAACATAAACCCATTGCTGTGGACTACCGGCCTTATGTGCCCCGAAGCATACACCATGCACGATGCGATTTCCGGATATGTAAATGATGAAACCAACGAACAAATCAGGAATAGAGCTGCCGGGGCATATTCCAAATATCAAAAGTGTGGCATTGGGGCAGCAAAAAAACTATTGGTTACCGGTTGGTGATAAGATAGAAGATAATGCCTTTTTTTAAACTGAACATTTGCACCCCATTTTTTTAAATAACTATTTTATAAGCAGGAACAAGCGTTATGAATTTTATTTTTGAATGAAGGCCATTTTGAATTGAGATTTGCGATGTCGCCATGTTTTATTTATCAACATTTTTTTCGATGGTATAATTCAGGTTTCTTTTTTTTGAAAATGAACTCTGCTCGATATACGGTTATTGTTTTTTTAGACGGCTGTGTTTCTTGAGCATAAGAGTAACTACAGTGTGTTGCACAGCAATAACTTTTTTTAATACAATTGTTTTTTGAGATTAAAACAGCACTTAAATCCGTTAATAATAGCATGACAATTTGTTAATAATTCGAATCAAAATAGGACTTGTAAATTCAATACTTTTGCCGCATATTTGAAACATATTTAATTCCTCTTAAATGAATTCATGCATTCGCGGTTTGTTCACATTTTTTTTGATAGCATTTTCGCTTCATGTTTTCAGTCAATCTAATCCTACCTCAACTTATAATCTTAGCGCAGCTGCCTATACATTGACAGCCTGGCCCACAACAAGCCCTGCTGGCAGCTATCCTAACAGCATGATTTTTCATACACACACCGGCTCTGTTGATCCATTGCTTGCTACAGCCGCTACCGGAGATTATACAGGTGTTTATAATGGGGCTCTAAATGCTAGAATTAATGGGCATGCCACCAATGGTATTTTGTTTTTTAATTCGGGTACAGGAAATTATTTGGGCGCGGCCGTGCTTTCGCTTAATACTGTAAGTTGTACAAATATAAATGTTGATTGGGTTGGGCGTACACAAGTCACAGGTACTCGCAACTATTCCATCAGGCTTCAATATAGAATAGGAAATGTAGGTGCTTTTGTTGATGTGCCGGGTGGGCCTTGGGAATATTTATCAAACGCTGTATTAAATCACTCTGCTACCGTTTCTTGTAATTTATCTACACTCACCTCCAATGCAGTTGATAATCAGGCTGAAGTTCAAATTCGATGGAAATATTTTTATTATGGAGCACTTACCGGCACGCGCCCTCAACTTGCTTTGGATGATATAAATATTACCCGCTCGGTATCACTTGTAAATACAATTGCAACCGGAGTTGTAGCCGGCTCACCATTTTGTGTTACCAGTACTGCAGGCGTATCTGTGAGTGTTCCTTTCAGTTATGGCCCCGGGGCGGCATTTATTTCAGGGTCTACCGTTTTTACTGCGGAATTGTCAAATTCAGCAGGTGTGTTTTCGAGTCCAACTGCCATCGGTACCATTGTTTCGAATGCAAGTGGAACACAAACCATAGCAGCCACATTGCCTGCAGGAACAAGTACAGGTAATGCATATCGTATACGTGTAATATCGGATGTGCCTGCAGTTGTAGGTTCTGCCAACCCTGCCAATCTTACTATTAATCTTTCACCTGTTGATGTTACCGGAGAAACCATTGCACCGGCAAACAATCAAGTGGGTGTTTCGTGGGTAAATCCTACAAGTTGCTTCAACGAAATTATGATAGTAGCGCGTGCCGGTGGTTCGGTGGTGGGCACTCCAGTAGGAAATGGAAGTGCATACACGGCAAACCCTTTATTTAGCCTAGGAACAGCCTTTGGCGGTGGGTTTGTGGTTTACAAAGGTGCCGGTACAGGTTCTACAACCTTTGGCCTTGCCAATGGTACAAATTATTGCTTCAAAATTTTTGTGCGCTATGGTACAAATTGGTCACCCGGAGTAGAAATATGTGCCACACCAAATAACGGAACAATTTTTAAACGTGGCGATTTTGCCATTGTGGGTGTAAATGCAAATAACTCCTGCAGTTCATCAACCGAAGATGAAATAAGTTTTGTTTGCTTTCAAGATATTATTAATAATACCAGTTTGGATATGACTGATAATGGATGGGAAAGTGTGTTGCTAAATAAATGGGGTACGGCTGAAGGTTTTGTAAGAGCTACCCGCAGTGGAGGCACAATTTTAGCCGGTACCGTAATCACATTTAGATTTGTAGGTGCGAGCTATGTTGCGGTTGCGCCCGATGCCAACTGGTCCTTCGCAAGCCTTACGCCAACCAATGTGTCATTTCCTTTTCCACAGTTAAATTTGAATTCGAGTGGCGATCAAATATACTTTATGCAGGGTGGTGTTTGGGGAATCCCGGCACAAACAGTGCATCGGGCGATGCAACATACACTGGCGGGCTTGTTTTGTTTGGTTTCAATTCAACTACTGCTTGGGTAAATTTACAAAACAGCACCTCCCATTCGGGGTTATATCCGGGGTTAGAGTGCTACGGTATTGCAGCCTTAACATCTCAAACAAATTATTTTAAATATACCGGCAGTTTGGCCATTAAAACGCAACGCAATTGGATAGACTTTATCAACTCCGCAGCAAATTGGTCAACATATTCCACATGTACATTATACAATGCAGGAGTGCCCATTTATCCGTCCGGTGTTTTTTTGCCGGTTACACCCGGAGGGTTTCGCAAAGGGTATTGGACAGGTTCCAAAACCGACCGCTGGCATACTTTAATATACTTGGTAGCGAAACTGAACGGTGCCGGTAGTACTGCAAAAAAATAAATATTCTTGGCAATCTGTCCATTTCTGGAGGCGAACTCGATTTCGATGATTTTAATGGTGGGGTGCTCGATGGCGAAATTTATTTGAAAGGTAATTGGTCAAATACCAACGATGCTTTTTTCAAAGAAGGAAACAGTAAGGTTTATTTTCAGGGCACTACTTTACAAACATTAAATACTCCTACCAAAGAATCCTTTTATCAGGTTTCATTAAACAATGCGTTAGGTCTTGATATTTCTACCAAAATGGAAATAAATAATCAACTCACTTTTGTAAACGGCAAAATTTCGACTAGTAGCAACGAAGTGCATATCAATAGTGTGGGTCCAAGTTTTATTTCGGGCCATGGCTTAACAAGATATGTGAATGGAAACTTGCGCAGAAATATTCAGCCGGGAGGCACCTACGATTTTCCGGTGGGTACCGCTACTCAATATGAACTCACAACTATACAATTTAATTCGGCATCGGGTTTAAGTAGTTTGCTTGTCGATTTCAAATCGCCACATTCCGGCACCTTTCCCGATTCTTCCATTTGCTTTATCAATGCGCACTCCACTAACGACATGTTGAATTACGGATACGGACAGCAACACCTGATAATCCTCTTGCCACTGTAAGCTATAATATTACTTTGAACGAACGCGGTCATACCAATAGTGTAACACCTGCTTCGCGATATGGAATAATAAAGCGTGTAAATAGTTTTATCGATTGGGACGGAAGTCAGGGCATTCACAACAATGCAACGCAATCAGAATCGGGAGGTACTGCAACTGCTTATCGCTCATCGGTGGCGGCCTTCAGCGACTTTGCCATTGGCTTCAATCATACACTTGCTATACCTCTGCCCATAGTATTGTTGAGTTTCGATGCTGCGCGATTGAATAATAATGTGATTGCTAAATGGCAAATAAGCAACACGGATGATTGTTTGGAAATGATTCTGGAACGCAGCAATAATGGAATAGATTTTTATCCATTGAGTAATGTGAGTTGTGAAATAAACACTATCAATTATTCTTTCATTGATACAAAACCACTACCGGGAAATAATTTTTATCGCCTGCAAATGGTAGACCTTGAAGGAAAAATTAATTACAGCAATATTGAAAAAGTTGTGTTCAATAAATCATACACAACCGACTTTACAGTCAATGTTTATATGAATGCAAATAATGATTTGCAATTTGTTTATGATGAGAATGAATTGACGCTGGTAAATATTTTTGACAGCAAAGGGTCGCTTTTATACAGTCAAAATATTCAGCTTAATAAAGGTGATAATATATTGAGCAATTTTAACTCCGATAAATTTGGAAAAGGAGTTTATCTTATCCGATTTTATTCAGATAAAAGAAATGTTGCGGCAAAGTTTGAATTAAAATAGTGTTCTCTTTGTCTTTAGTCTTTTCGATTAAAATTTTTTGTTCCGCTTTTCGGAATAATTAATTTACTTCTTGATTTTAAATTCCCTTTAGTAAAAATGTATTTTATAAATTTCAAATAAAATGAGTGCAAAACTAACTTTAAAAAAATCCATTTCATTATGCAGTATGGCGTTCATTACTGCAGTTATGGTATTGTGTTTCATGGGCGCAAATGCTCAAAGCAAAGTAAAAGAAACAAATAAACGAGGTACCAAAAAGGTGGATGCGAAATCGGAGCGGATGCGAGAAAGAGAAGAGGAAGAAAGAGAAGAGAAGGAAAAAGATGGACCAGCACAGATTCTGGAGCGCGACATTATGATGATGAAAGATCCTGCTTTAGGATATGTGCCAACCGAAAGATTATTGGATGCAAAAAAATACAAAGACCATTTAATGCAACAAGCTTTTGCTCCAATAGGTGGAGTATCATGGAAAGAGCAAGGTCCTATTAATCAGGGTGGTCGCTCACGTGCCATTATGGTTGACCCCAATGATGGCACAGGCAATACCGTATGGGCAGGTAGTGTTGGTGGTGGATTATGGAAAACTACCAATATAAATTCCGCCACTCCCAACTGGACTCCGGTAAATGATTTGGCAAGTAATCTGGCTGTTACATCTATCGCTTACGATCCTTCAAACCCATTGATAATGTATTTTGCTACTGGTGAGGGCTATAATAACTCTGATGCCATTCGTGGCCTTGGTGTATGGAAAAGTACCGATGGCGGTGCTATCTGGGCACAATTGGCTTCCACAAATATTGGTACATTTAACTTCTGCCAGAAAGTTGTTGTCAATAGTACAGGAATTGTTTTAGTTGCAACTGCATCGGGTGGTTTGCAACGCTCTTCAAATGGCGGTACAACATGGACCAAAGTATTAGGCACCGGCCTTGGTATTACAGGTGCGGCAAGTAATTTTTGTTATGACGTAGACATTGCTGCTAATGGCGATGTGTACGCTACACTAGATGGCTCGGTGCATAAATCTACAAATGCCGGAGTGACATTTGCTGCTGCCCAAACGCTTGGAATTACCGCAAGCCGCATTGAATTAGCCTGTGCCCCAAGTGACGCAAACTATGTATATGCACTGGTTGAAAATGGTAATGTTGTAAATGGAATATTGCAAACAACAAATGGTGGAACTTCATGGACTTTAAGAACCGAACCTGCCGATGCTGATCCAGGTATTCCGGCCACTGATTTTTCGAGAGGGCAGGCATGGTATGATTTAACAATTGCAGTAGATCCTAATAATAGAGACAGACTTTTTGCCGGTGGTATAGATTTATTTTTAAGTGCTGATGGCGCTGGCACATGGACTCAGGTTTCGCATTGGTATGGTGGTTTTGGATTCCAATATACTCATGCTGACCAGCATAATATTGTCTTTCAAAATGGAAGTTCAAGTGTTGCTTATTTTGTAAATGATGGTGGTGTTTTTCGCAGCACAAATGCGAATGTGGCTACACCAACAATTGATAACAGAGGCACAAATTATCGTACCACACAATTCTATTCTTGCGCCATGCACCCAACAACACAAACGCCCTATTACTTGGCCGGTGCGCAGGATAACGGCACTCATCAATTTAAACTGAGTGGTTTGCAAGCTACCACAGAAGTTACCGGAGGCGATGGTGCTTGGTGTCATATCGATCAAGACCAACCTCAGTTTCAATTTACACAATATGTATTTAATGATTATTATCGTTCAAGTGATGGTGGAAGTACCTGGACTAATGTAACTTTCGGTGGTACGGGCCAATTTATTAACCCGACTGATTATGATGATTTAAATAACAAAATGTATGCTGCAAATAACTCCAACCAATACCTTCGCTGGGATGATCCTCAAACAGGTGCAACCTTTGTAACTATTGCAGCGGCAGCGTTAAATGGACAGGTGTCTGCCGTAAAGGTTTCACCAAACACAGCAAACCGTGTTTTCTTTGGCTCGGTTAGCGGAAGAGTTATAATGGTTGATAATGCAAATACTGCTACACCAACAATAACTAATATAAGCACCGGTTTACCTGGTGGGGCTTATGTTTCTTGCGTGGAGGTTGAAACAGGAAATGATAACCACCTCTTAGCTACTTTTAGCAATTACGGTGTAAATAGTGTTTGGGAAAGTACAAATGGAGGCACAAGCTGGACATCGGTAGAAGGTAACCTGCCTGACATGCCAATCCGTTGGGCTTTGTTTAATCCAAATAATAATGATCAGACAATCATTGCAACTGAACTTGGCGTGTGGAGTACCGATAACCTCAATGCTGGTGCCACCGTTTGGGGAGCATCAAATTCAGGCCTTGCAAATGTGAGAGTGGATATGTTACAGCTTCGCCAAAGCGATAAATTTGTTATTGCCGCTACACATGGCCGTGGTTTATACACATCAGATTTGTTTACTACACCAACTGCAATTTTTAGTTCTGATATTCAGCTTGCTTATATCAACAGCAGCATTCAATTTACAAATGAAAGCTATCAGTCTACATCCTGGTCGTGGAATTTTGGCGATGGTTCACCGCTTTCTACAGCTGAGAATCCAAGCCACACCTATACCACAGCCGGTAAATTCAATGTAACGCTAACCATAAACGCTGGGGCTTCAACTTTAACCAAAACACAGTATATACAAATTCTGCCAAACCGAGGTACTCCTTATGTGGTTGCAACGGATGGTAGTACATTCGAAATAAATCCAGATGATTTTGGTTCGCAGGCTATACGTGGCGGAATCAATAAATGGGAACTCGGTGTTCCAACAAATTTTCTTACAACAGTAAATTCACCGGTTAATGTTTGGAAAACGGACCTTGATGCCGACTTGACTTCAGGTGATTATGCTTGTGTATTGCAAACACCTTCCTATAATTTTTCTTCAAGTGCAAGTGCTTACACTTTGCGTTTTAGAAGAAGTATGGAAATTGCTTTCTGCAACGGCCCATTTGCTGTGCAGTTGCAATACTCAACTGATAAAGGACTTACCTGGACAAGGTTAGGTGTAAATGCCGACCCTGCTGCTACCAACTGGTATAACCGTGGTCCGGCAACAGGATGTCCGGTTGATGTAGCTGTTTTTGCTGACCAATATGGTTGGACACTAACAGCTAACAATACATTGTGTACTTATAATATAACAACAGGCGCACCTGCATTGGTAGGTCAATCGGATGTGACCTTCCGTTTCGTATTATCGGTTGAGCCAGGTTTTCCCGCTGGTGGCTATGCCGTAGATGGTTTTATGATAGACGATTTTGAAATTTTAGGACCGGTAAATTCTGCTATTGGCGGTGCAAGTATTACAACAACAGGAGTATTAATTCCATTTGTATCATGCCAGGGAAGTGTTTCTGCAGAGCAATCATTTACAGTTTCTGGTACAGGCCTTACGGCAAATTTATTAGTTACACCACCAACTGGCTTCGAAGTATCGTTAACATCCGGAAGTGGATTTGCAAGTTCTTTATCTTTTACTCCTTCTTCCGGTTCAGTGCCCACCACCACAATTTTTGTCCGTTTGACTGCTGCTGCATCAGGAACTCCTTCCGGAAATATTGCATGCACATCAACAGGAGCTACTACTCAAGATGTTGCTGTAAGTGGAACAGTGTATAATCCTACTTTAACAGTTAACGCTCAAACCAATGTTTCCTGCTTTGGCGGAACAAACGGAGCAGCAAGTGTAAACGCTGCAGCTGGCGGATTAGCACCATACTCGTATAACTGGACACCCGGAAACCCCGCAGGTGATGGAACAGTTTCGGTTACAGGATTAACAGCCGGTAGCTGGACTTGTACCGTTACCGATAACAATGGATGTACCTCAAGCATCAGCTTTATTATTACCGACCCAACAGTTATTGTTGCCAATTGTTCAGGAACGAATGTGTCTTGTAACGGTGGTAACAACGGTTCTGCATCAGTATCAGCAAGTGGTGGTACAGGCACTTTAACTTATTTGTGGAATAATTCCAATACCAATTCTTCAATAAGTGGATTAACGGCTGGTACGTATACTGTTACGGTTACCGATGCAAATGGTTGTACGCAAACTTGTGCTTACACTGTTACGCAACCCACAACAATTGTTGCCAATTGTTCAGGTACAAATGTTTCTATAAATGGCGGAAGCGATGGAAGTGCTTCGGTTGCTGCAAGTGGTGGCACCGGAACTTTAACATATCTGTGGAGCAATGCCAATACCAATTCAAGTATTACAGGCTTGATAGCAGGTACATATACGGTCACAGTTAAAGATGCCAACTTATGTACCGTTAGTTGCACATACACCGTTACCCAGCCAAGTGCTTTATCAATTACGTGTACTGGAACAAATAATCTGTGCTTCGGTGGAACCTCTGGCTCGGCATCGGTAACTGTGAATTCGGGCAATTCTCCATACACATATTCGTGGAGCAATTCTAATACAAACGCCTCTATTACCGGTTTGTCTGCAGGTACGTATACTGTTACTGTAACAGACGTAACACTGGCTACAGCAAGCTGTTCTTATACAGTAACTCAAGGTACAGCAATTACCCTAACAAATGCAGCAACAAATGCCACATCATGTGTAACCAACAATGGAGCAATAAATTTATCAGTAAGTGGAAGTGTACCTTGTGGTGCAAATTCTAAAGGTTTATTAATTGCTAAAATATTTGCAAACCCAGCAGGAACTGACTCAACTTTCGAGTTTATTCAATTGGTGGCAACTAAAAACATAGACTTCAGTGTAACGCCTTATACCGTATTCTTTTCAAATAATGGAGTTGCAACTGTAAATGGATGGAAAGCCGGGGCAGCAATTACATACGCCTTCGAGATAAATACAGGCACAGCATTGGCTGGAGGAATTTACTACGTTGGAGGCATTAATATGGTTCCTTTGACAAATAGGTTAAGAGCCAAAAACTCTGCAACAACAGCTGGCGATGGTGGTATAGGTAATGCTTCAAATTCAGGCGTTCTTGGAAATGGAGGCACATCGGATGGTGTAGCTGTTTTGCCGGAACTGTTGCTTCAATAACTTCCACCACAATTCCTGTGGATGCGACATTTTTTGGCGCAAACCGTGCCAATGCAATTGTTGGTGGAGGAGCAGGCGGGTATGAATTGCCTGTAAATGATTTTTTATCCAACAGGAGGTAAATTCAATGCTACTAGTTTCACATTTGGTACTGATCCAGGGAATGATATTATTTTTAATACAAATGGCACTTACAATGCAACCACAAATGTCTTTACGACACCAAGGGCATTTACCTCAAACAATATTTCTTCGTTTGTTCCAACTGCGACAGGATTAACAGTTACCAACTTTGCTGCTTACACATATCTCTGGAGCAATGGAGCAACAACAGAAGATGTTACGGGTTTATCGCCTGGAACGTATACTCTTACAGTTACCGACCGTAATGGTTGCACAGCTACCATGTCGCAAACTATTGTTGCACCGGCAGCCCCTACAGTAACTTGTTCATCAGCAAATAATACAAGTTGCACGGGAGCTAATGGTACAGCAAGTGCAACAACCAGTGCGGCATCACCAACATATGTTTGGAGTAATTCTGCTACAGCTGCTTCTATTACAGGATTGGCTGCTGCAACGTATACTGTAATTGTTACTGATGGAGTGACAGGTTGCACAGCATCCTGCACATCGGTGGTTGCAAATAGTATTTTAAACCCAACGGCAACATGTTCATCCACAGATAACTCGAATTGTACACCGGCAAATGGAAGTGTTAGTGTTACAACAAGCGCTTCATCACCAACTTATTCATGGAGCAATTCGGCTACTGCTGCAAGTGTATCGGCATTAGGTGCAGCTACATATACTGTTATGGTTACTGAAACCACAACCGGCTGTACAGTAACTTGTTCGGCTACAGTGATTAACACAAGTGTAAGCATCACAGCATCATGCACGGCAGTAGATAATACAAGTTGCAGTACTCCAAATGGTAGTGCTTCAGTTACTACTGCCGCTACATCGCCTACTTATGCCTGGAGTGGTGGTGGTACAACGGCTATAATTACCGGCTTGGCTGGCGGTACTTATACAGTGTTGGTGACCGATGGTGTAACTGGTTGTACAGCAACTTGTGCAGCTTTTGTGGGCAGCTCAACAATAAACCCAACAGCTACATGTTCTTCTACAGACAATACAAATTGCACAAGTGCAAATGGTAGTGCAAGTGTAACTACAAATGCAACCTCACCTTCTTACTCATGGAGTAATGGCAATTCCAATTCAAGTATTAGTGGACTGGCGGCTGGCACGTATACTGTTATAGTTACTGAAACCGGAACGGGTTGCACTGCAACCTGTGAAGCAGTTGTTGCAAATGCAACAGTGAATCCAACTTTAACATGCTCGTCAACAAACAATACAAGTTGTTTATCGCCCAATGGCTCAGCATCGGTTTCGGACAATGCCACTAGCCCAACATATTCATGGAGTAATAATGCAAGCACAAATTCTATTTCGGGGCTTGGTGCCGGAACCTATACAGTGACCGTTACCGATGGTGTTACAGGATGTTCAGCATCGTGCACATCTGTTGTTAACAATGTGCAGTCAACACCTACTGCTACTTGCTCAGGTTCAGCAATTACTTGCAATGGCACCAACAATGGTACTGCAAACATTTTAGCAAATGGCGGTACTCCAACCTATACTTATTTATGGAGTAATTCGAATACAAATTCTTCGATAAGTGGTTTAGCGGCCGGTACTTATACTGTTACTGTTACAGATGCCAACGGATGTACCGCGCAATGCAGCTATACTGTTACAACGCCTGCTGCTGTAGGTGCAGTATGCTCTTCTACCAATATCACTTGTTTTGGTTTAAATGATGGCACTAATTCGGTGAGTGCATCGGGTGGAACACCTCCTTACACTTACGCCTGGAATGGTGGAAGTACCAATGCAAGTAACACTGGCTTATCTGCAGGTACGTATACAGTTACAGTAACTGATGCCAACAGTTGTTTCGCAACTTGTTCGGTTACTATATCAGAACCACCATTAGTTTCAATAACAGTTTCGAACAACAGCCCCTTCTGTGCCGGAGGCGATTTAGCTTTCAGTGTTACACCTTCGGTTGGTGGTCTTTTATATTCATGGAGTGGGCCAAATGCATTTTCTTCTTCCTTGCAAAACCCGGTGTTGCTTGGTGCTATGTCAAATGCGTCAGGTACGTATACTGTTACCGCTACAGACTTAAGTGGATGTTCGGCCAGCGCAACTTCTATGGTATCAGTTTATTTCTCGCCCGCATTACCCATTGTTACCACACCGGTAAATTATTGTTTAAATAGCGTATCCACACCACTCACTGCAATTGGCGATAGTTTGAAATGGTACACAGATTCAACTATTTCAACTCCGTTGTCAACTGCACCAACACCTTTAACGACAGTTGCAGGCCAGACATGCTATTTTGTTTCGGCATCTAAGTATACACCAAACCCTGTGTCAAGTATTTCAGCTGGTGATATTGCCATTATTGGTAGACAGAATGGTGCAACAGATGCAGTGCAGTTTGTAACTTTGGTTGATATGCCGGCCGGCACAGTTATTTATTTTACAGATAATGGATGGACAGGCACAGGTTTTCGTGGCTCGTCTGCCACAGACGGAAATGGCTTTGAAGGATTGATTAAATTCACATCAAATGCCATTATCCCTGCCGGCAATGTAATTACATCAATTTCAACATCGCCAAGTTATACATGGGTAACATCGGGAGGAACAATACCGGGTACTTCAACTCTCTGGGGAGGTGTTGACCTGGCCGCTGCCGGTGATCAGATTTATGCTTTCCGTTCCGATTCTGTGAATAACCCATTGTTCCATGCATCAGTTATTACTCATCTTTTTGTTTGGGATGATACCAATCTTTTCGAAAATGCTACAACTTCAAATACAGGAAATATTCCCCCGGGCTTAACGCTGGGTACTACTGCTATCACATTTAGTAACGCAACTACGGGTACTTCGAAAATGAATAATGATGGTACTGCCAGGTCAGCGGCACAATGGCTGGCATATAATGCCTTGGTATCTAATTGGACTTTAACTACAGCAGTATTTCCTACAACCACTTTAAGCATGACTCCGGGTGGTACCGGAATAGGAAATACTTGCGAAACCGCCCGTGTAAAAATTTGTGTAAATGTAAATGCCCCAATCACCGTAACTGCGTCTTCTAATGCACCTATATGTGCAGGAGGCAATTTAAATTTATTTGCAACTAACGGAGCCAACAGCTATACCTGGTCGGGGCCAAATACTTTTGGGTCAACACTTCAAAACCCAACGATAACAGGAGTAACAACTGCAGCAACAGGAACGTATACAGTTACAGTTGTTGATGTAAACGGATGCACCAGCACTTCTCAGGTAGGTGTAGTAATAAATGCCACACCCGATTTGCAGCCTTTAGCACCGCTTGCAAATAATTGCCCAACAACAACTGTTGACTTAACAGCAATTACATTGGTTGATAATAACGGAACAACAGGCACACTTTCATATTTTAAAGATGCAAATCTTACTATCTCAGAAACAAATCCATCCGCAGTTGCAGTGAGTGGTATGTATTATATTGTAAAAACTACTACATCATCACCTGCCTGTACCGATGTTGATTCTGTTCAGGTTACCATATCACCTTGTTTATGCACTCCACCTTCTATGGTTCCAAATACAACTCATGTGTCGTGTTTTGGTGGCAACAACGGTGCAATTGATATTGCAACATCGGGCGGTACTGCTCCGTATACTTATTTATGGAGTAATGGAAATACAAATGAAGATTTAACCGGGTTGACAGCCGGTACGTATACAGTTACGGTTACCGATGCACAACCTTGTTCTACTCAATTAGTTGTTACAGTTAATCAACCGTCAGCAATAGTGCTTTCGAGCACACATACAAATGCATCGTGCTTCGGCTTATCCGATGGCTCAATAGATTTAACAGTATCGGGTGGCATATCAGGTTATACGTATTCATGGAGTAGCGGTGCTTCTACCGAAGATGTAACAGGCCTGGCCGCAGGAACATATACTGTGGTGGTTACCGATTTTAATCTTTGTACAACGACACAATCAATAGTAATTACTTCTCCTCCTGCCATTGACGGTAATGTGGCAGTAACCAATAACCAGTGCTATGGTAATACCAGCGGTGTTGTGAACCTTACGATATACTCCGATACAATAGGGGAATTTGCTCGCCCTGGATTGTTGATTTCGGAAGTGATGGCAAATCCTGTAGGCACCGATTCTTCTTATGAGTTTGTTGAATTGATTGCTACCAAAACCATCAATTTTGCTACAACACCTTATTCAGTAATTTTTACAAATAACGGAACAGCTACAGCAAATGGATGGAAGCAAGGATTGTCGATTTCGTATGGTTTTGATATTAGTACAGGAATTGTGAACAAAGGCGATATAGTATATGTGGGAGGAAATCAAATGATTCCTACCGGAACAAAAATACGTTCTAAGAGTATTGGTACTGCCGGTGATGGTGGCTTAGGAACTGCAACTCCAGCTAACGGTGTCTTGGGAAATGGTGGTGCGAATGCAGATGGTGTTGCAGTATTCAAAGGCAACATTGCAAGTGTAACCTCGTCAACTGTGCCGCTCGATGCAATATTCTATGGTACAGGGCCAACTCCCGGTTCGGCTGTAGTATCAGCAGGTGCTGCAGGTTATCAACTTCCTGTAAACGATAAATATCCGGGTGGAAAATTGCAAACAACATCATTTGTTGGGTACGATGCATCGTTGGCGGGAAATACACTTCGTGCAACAGGAACATTTAATACGGCAACTAATTCGTTTTCTATTAACAGAAATTGGGATTCATTATTCTATGTGAACAATAACCTTAGCCAGGTTTCGCTCATTGGCAGTTCAACTTTCTTATGGTCGAATGGTGCAACAACCGAAGATATAATCAATTTGGCTGCCGGTTCTTATACGGTTACAGTAACAGCGGCTAATGGATGTACAACAACTTTCACAGGCGTGGTAACAACTCCTGATTCTATTTCACTTATAAAAACTGTCGATAGCATCAATTGCTTTGGAGGCAATGATGGTAGTATTCAAATTGCTGCATCGGGTGGTACGCCATCTTATTCTTATTCCTGGAGTAGCGGGCAGTCAACTTCGTCTATATCAGGTTTAGTAGCCGGTACGTATACTGTTACTGTTACTGATGCTAATGGATGTACAAAACCTGCGTTATTGAATTGGCCGACCCGGCAGAACTACAGGCAGGAGCAATACCAACCGATGAAACTTGTGAATACCTCAATAATGGTATGGTTGAAGTGCAAGCAATAGGAGGAACAGGATTATTTACAGTAAATATTGTTGGTGGTGTAGTGAATGAAACTGTTACCGGTATATCGTTTAATTACATTTTCGATAGCCTTGCAGCCGGTAATTATATTATTACTGTTACCGATGCCAATGGATGTAGCACGCAGTTTTCTACCGATGTATTTGAACCTGCACCACTTGCAGTTACTCAAACAATAACTCAGGTAGCTTGTAATGGAGCAGCAACAGGTGCTATAGATATTACTGTCGCAGGCGGTACTCCATCTTATACTTTCACATGGAGCAATAGCACAACAACGGAAGACCAAACTAATTTGAGTGCAGGAAATTATTCTGTAGTTGTTACCGATGCAGCAGGTTGTACTACATCGGCCTCTTTTGTCATTACAGAACCAACCCTATTGGTGGCGACAGCAACATCAACAAATGTAACGTGTAATGGTGCAAACAATGGAACACTCAATGCATCTGCAAGTGGAGGTTTACCAACATACACTTATTCATGGAGTAATAGCATTACAGGCAGTTCGCAAACCGGACTTGGCAGCGGTACATATACTGTAACAGTTACCGATGGAAATGGTTGCAGCAAGACTTCTTCAACAACAATTGCAGAGCCAGCCGCGCTTGCTATTATACTCACACCAACCAACACAACCTGTGCACTTAGTAATGGTTCAATAAGTGCAAGTGTGTCAGGTGGAACTGTGAACTACAATTACAGTTGGAGCAATGGTGCCTCAACGCAAAATTTATCTTCTATTGCTGCTGGTACGTATACAGTTAATGTTACCGATGCAAATGGATGTACTAAATCAGGAAGTATACCATCACTAATACAGGGACAATACCTGCGCAACCTGGTGCTATTTCAGGTTCCTCAACCATATGTAAAAATACTTCGCAGTCGTTTTCTATTCTTGCGGTACCTGGCGCTACTAATTATACATGGTCGGCAGGGCCCGGTGCTACAATAACATTAGGCCAAGGTACTACCAACGTTACCATTGCATTTTCCAATTTGGCAACAGCATCTTCCGTTTCTGTTTTTGCATCTAATGGCTGTGGAAATAGTTTGCCACGAACAAAAGCATACACAATTTTAAATGGCACACCGGCAACACCTACTTCAATATTAGGACCGCTGTGGGGAAATTGCAAAAAGGTAAATGTTGGTTACTCATGTACTTTGTCTGCTGGTGCTACCACATATACATGGACCGTACCTGCTGGCGTTACTATCAATTCGGGCCAGGGAACAAATGCCATAATTGTGACATACGGATTAGCGTTTACAGGAAGTGGTAACATTTCGGTAACTGCCTCGAACAGTTGTGGTACAAGTACTGCACGTACCGTGGTAACAAATGCTAAACCACAAATGCTTGTAATTTCAGGATTGAATTATGCTTGTCAATATCAATCGGGCTTAGTTTATACTGTGGCCGCGGTGCCGGGAGCTGCAGGCTATACTTGGACTGTGGTTGCAGGCAGCACAATACTGAGTGGACAAGGTACTACCTCTATCACAGTAAAGTGGGGAGTAATAAATGGTGTTATAAAATGCGTTGCCAACAATGCTTGTGGTAGCAGTATACAAGCTCAATTCCCTGTATCATTTGTTTGCAAAGAAGATGGTACGCCTTTCGATTTATCTGAATTAAATCTTTTCCCAAATCCTGCGAACGAAACTACAACTTTACAGTTTGAAGGATTTAATGAAGGTAATGCAACTATAACTATATACGATGTTATTGGTAAACAAACTTTGAATACAGAAATTCCGGTTGTAGTGGGTGATAATAAATTCCCAATTAATGTATCAACACTGGCGAAGGGAGTTTATAATATTAAAGTAATATTTAACGGTTACACACGCATACAGCGAATGGTGGTACAATAATTTTATGTCCCACTGAAATTTTAAGAAAAGCCGGCAAGAGATTGCCGGCTTTTTTTTAGAGTTATTTTTGGTTTGAAAATATTCGAATCTTTTTTGTGATTGCTATTCCGAAACCACTTAGCTTTTGGAAACAAGTTTTTGAAGTTGTTGGGCATTACACGAAGTATACAACTTTTTTCGAATACAGTTCGAGAATACTCATTACAAGTTCGTGTCAAATTCTGTTAAAAATAAAAAAAATAAGATAGCAGTAAGCAATTACCTGCATTGATTATTAATTGGCAATTACTCATATCGCACAATTTATGAATATTGATTTCAAGCCAATAAATTTATATTGAAAATGTGAAGCCTGTAATGTGGAACATTACAATTGTTAAAGGTTTTCTAGTCCACAATAATTCCAATCTTCACTTATCTTCAAAAATATAATATATCTCACAACAAACATTACTTTATAAATAATGCAGCGCACCAATTATTGCGTGTTTGAGAATGTTGAAATTTCAAATCATACTTTTTGGCATGTTCAATTATGATGGGCAAATCAATTTCATAAAAACCACTGCATAAAAAAGTGCCACCAGCCTTAATGCAACTTGCATAATCCTGTAAATCGTTAAGGATGATGTTGCGATTTATATTGGCAATAAAAATATCATAAACTTTATTTTGCAACACCGATGCATCGCCAATAGCAGCATTAATTTTTGTGCACGCATTGCGTTCAATGTTTGTTTGCGAATTTAGAATACACTGTGCATCATAATCAAAAGCATCTACCATTAATGCGCCTAGTTTTTCGGCCATTACTGCCAGTATCCCTGTGCCACAGCCCATATCACAAACTATTTTATTTTTGAAAGAAAGCGGTAACATCAGTTCTATTACCAAAGATGTGGTTTCGTGATGACCGGTGCCAAATGACATTTCGGGTTGAATAATAATTTCGTAGGGATATTTATTTTGAGGGGGATGGAAATCAGCTCTTACGTATACAGTATTGGTTATAAGCACAGGTTCAAAATTTTCTTCCCATAGTTTATTCCAGTTTTGATAGGGGATTACCTCTGTTGTAAAATCGAATGGGGTAATGTGTTTCAGTTGGTCAACAAATTCTGATAACTCTTTGTTATCATTACCGGCATTTACAAAAGCATCGAAACCGGTGGCGTTTTCTTCAAATATTTCGAATGCTGTATCTCCCAAATGAGCAATAAGGATTTCGGAAAATACTTCCGGCTCATGAGGAATACTGAAACTATATTTTATGTAATTCATGGTTGTATAATTTTTTAGCGTAATAGTTATTCTGATTCAATTTCCAGCCTGAGCATATTTAATGCTGTTTGCGAAAACACATGAATATTGCGCATACGGTCGGTACCATATTGTATTTTTTTTGCAAATACTTTTGTTGGTGTGGCAATTCCAATCCATACCAGGCCAACAGGTTTTTCGTCTGTGCCTCCCGATGGCCCTGCAACACCTGATGTAGCTATAGCATAATCTGTTTTAAATTTCTTCTTAATATTCTTTGCCATATATGTTACTGTTTCTTCGCTTACAGCACCATGTTTTTTTAAAACACCTGCCGGAACATCAAGAAATCTTTCTTTTATAAAATTATCATAGCTTATAACCGAACCCAAATAAAACGCAGAACAACCTGGCATGGAAGTAATGAGGTGCGAAATATATCCTCCGGTGCAACTTTCAGCCAGCGATAATGTTTTTTTCTTTTTTACCAGTAACGTAGCAATTAGTTCCGGCAGGTTATCGTCACCCTCACCATAAATATATTTGCTGATAAGTGGCTTTAATTTTTTTATTTGTGATGCTGCGAGCCCCTTTATTTTTTTGTCGTGATCTATGGCGGTGAGGCGCAGGCGCACCATACCGGGTGCAGGTAAATAAGCGAGTTTCATATTCGGAGGCAAGGCATCTTCCCATTTTTCAATCATTTCGGCAAGTGTACTTTCGCCTATACCTTGGGTAAGTATAGTGCTGTGAACTATATGTGGTGTTATAAAAGTTTTTTTCAAGCGTGGTAATACTCCATCGGTCATCATGCCTTTCATTTCGTAAGGTACTCCGGGCATCGAAACAATTATTTTATTTTTGTGATGAAACCACATACCGGGAGCAGTACCGTTTTTGTTTCGTATACAGATACAGTTATCAGGTACTTCGGCTTGTTTTAAATTTACTGGTGAAACAACACGATGCCTGTCTTTAAACATTTTTTTAATGTCATTCAGAACCACTTTGTTTACTACCAGTTTACTCTTGAAATATTTGCAAAGTGTATGTTTTGTAATGTCATCTTTTGTTGGACCAAGGCCTCCGGTTATAAGAACAATGTCTACTCTTTTTATTGCTTCGTTTATGGCTTTTACAATATGGGCTGCACTATCGCCAACTGCCGTTCGTTGGTAAACGTAAAACCCAAATTTGTTTAACTCCTGCGCCATCCATGCCGAGTTAGTGTCAATTACCTGCCCTATCAATAGTTCATCACCTATTGTTATTATTTCAACATTCATTTTTGCGTTTATAAAATGGAATTTTTATGGTGCGAATGTACATTCAAAAAAATAAATATTCGACTAGTGAATCAAAGTATTTGCTTTCATTCAATACTGATTAAGAGATGGTTTAAAAAATTCAATCTCTGGCTTATGAGTAAGTAATTACTTAGCATTGGCCATCATTTCATCTATGGTCTCGCGCGTTACTGCATGATAGGTGGGCCGCGCTTTGTCATATATTTTGGCTGCGAATGCTCTGCCATTTTCGGTTTCGAGGAGTGCTGCAAAAAGTGGACGCACAAATTTTCTGCGGCCTACATTGCAAAGGAAATTTTCGATTTGTGCATTTGCTGCATCGTAATTGTTTTTAATAGCAAGTATGTACCACACGCATTGTATTTCGCTGTTTTGCGATTGTGTGAAATGGAAAGCTTTATCGAGTGCCGCCAATTTTTCGATTCCGAGTTTGGCATCGAAAGTACGGATAAGCTGTAACCAATTATGTGTAGAATAGCCTGCAGTATCTATTACAGCGGTGTTGCCCGATTTAGTAAATGCATCAGCATCTTGCTGCACTTTAAAAAGTATTGCCGATTGTGGTGCGTTATAATTTTTTGGCAAACCATTTTCATAAACCCATGCACGAGCATTTATTTTGGAATAGGCCGCAGTATCACCATCAAATAATTCATTGCGCACATGATTCAAAAACATTTCGGTGGTCATACTTTTAAATTTATTTTCTTCAAAATAGTTTTTAAGAAACGCATCGAATTTTTCGCGACCAACAATTGCTTCAATATTTTTTAAAAACAAACGCCCTTTTTCATACGCTATATCGCTCATGCCATCATCGGGATTGCGATTTTCTAAATGGAGGAAAAGTTTTGTGTCATCAGGATTATGCTCCAACAAATCGGTCATAGTTTCTTCCAAATCTTTGTAACCTAAATAAGCAAGCATATCAGCATAAGGTTTGCCATATATTTTTTCCATTATGCGATTTTCGAAATATACCGTAAAGCCTTCATTGAGCCAGAAATCGTTCCATGTGGCATTGGTAACCAAATTGCCCGACCAAGAATGTGCCAGTTCATGTGCAACTAAAGCCACTAAAGATTTGTCACCGGCAATAATGGTGGGTGTGGCAAATGTAAGCCGCGGATTTTCCATGCCACCAAAAGGAAAGCTTGGCGGAAGTACCAGCAAATCATATTTACCCCATGCATAAGGTCCGTACAATTCACCTGCAGCATTTATCATTGCAGGCATATCGGTCAATTCATTTGCACATGCATTAAGCAAACCGGGTTCTGCATATACTCCGCTAATAGCATTGTAACCATGGTATTGCACATGCCCTATAGCTAATGCCATAAGGTATGACGACACAGGTTGAGGCATATTGAAATGATAAACACCATCGGCATGATAAACGGTATCGTTTTCGGCACTCATAAGCGCCATTAAATTTGTAGGGCACGTAACTGTGGCTGTATACGTAAATTTTATACCCGGGCTATCCTGAATGGGAATCCATGTGCGCGCAAGTATGGCTTCGGATTGTGTAAACATAAAAGGGAATTGTTTATCGTGCGTTTGCGATGGTTCAAGCCATTGGATTGCTGCAGCATCGGGCCGGGTTTTGTAGATGATTTTAACTTTGGTGGTAGCGGGTTTAATATTTACAACCAATGGTGTGCCTATTATACTATCCGATTTGCCTAATACATAATCAGTTTTAGTATTACCATCAATATACACTGCTTCGATGTTAAGATTTTGTGTGTCGAAAATTATTTTATCACCTCCGGTTTTATTTTCAATATCATATTCAGCAAAACCTGTGAGGATTTTATTTTCGAAATCTACTTTCAGGTTGAGGTTAAGTTTTTTAATAATGGCATCATTAAAATTTGAAAACGAATGAGGGTCGTTTCCGGCATTAATTTTTAACGGTGAAACACTTTTGGGTGTATTGTTACAACCAACAATATATAATGAAAGGACAAGCAAGAAAACAGAAATACGCATAGATTTTATTTTTAGCAAAGTAAAGTTTTTGCTGCGGAATAATTATCTATAAAAGAAAATATACGTTAATGTTTAAAGAAGATTATCTTTGCAACAGTTAAAGGGGTGTCCACTTTGCGGACTGAGATAATACCCTCACACCTGAACAGGATAATGCCTGCGTAGGAATTAACGTGAGTTGCTAATTTACTTTTCTGCAAAGTTCCTCCCACAAATTTTATTAAGATGAAAAAATTAGTTTTCGCAACTGCCATTTTGCTTTGCGGATTGATGAGTTCAACTTTTGCCCAAATTGTTGTATCGGGAATAATTACTGATGTGAACAAGAATGCAATTGTTGGTGCATCCATCCAATTGGAACCTACTATGTATGCAACCACAAGTGATGCTTCGGGAAAATTTTATCTCAACAAAATTAGACCCGGTACCTATACTGTAAAAGTTTTTAGGCTGGGATATAAATCCTATGAAGCAGTTATTGAAATATTGCAAGCATACGAAATACAAATAGTATTGCAACCTGTATTGTATATAAATAATGAAATTACTGTAACAGCGCTGCGCAAAGGAAACAGCGATATGATGACTTCGGTAACAATTAATAAAGAGGAAATTGAAGAACGAAATACAGGAGTTGATATTCCTTTTTTACTGGAGCAAACTCCATCCGTAATTGCTACCTCCGATGCAGGCACCGGAATTGGTTATACCGGATTGCGCATTCGCGGAACCGATGCCACCCGTATAAACGTAACTCTCAATGGTGTACCCTTGAACGATGCTGAGTCGCAACAATTGTATTGGGTCGATTTGCCCGATGTGGCTTCTTCTATGCAAAACATACAGGTGCAACGCGGTGTGGGAACATCAACTAACGGAGGTTCGGCATTTGGTGGCTCGGTAAATATGTTGTTGCAGCGCGAAACCGAAAAGCCATATTCAACGGTTCAACTTGCAAGTGGATCGTTTAATACTTTCAAAAGGAATATTTCATTTGGTACGGGCTTGATAAAAAATCATTTTTATTTTAATGGTCGGTTGTCGAAAATAAATAGCGATGGATATGTAGATAGAAGTAGTGCTGACTTGCAATCATACATGCTGCAAACAGGGTATGCCGGTCAACGGTTTTCTATACATGTAATGATGATGGATGGAAAGGAAAAAACATATCAGGCCTGGAATGGTATTCCTGAGTCGCGCTGGAACAATGATACTCAAAGCATGCTGGCGTACATTAACCGTAATGGACTCGATAGCACGGAGGCTTTCAACTTGCTAAACAGCGGTACTACTTACAATTATTTCGATTACAAAAACCAAACCGATAATTACCGTCAAACACATTATCAATTGCAAACGGTATTTGATATTAATGCAAAAAACCTTTTACAGGTATCCCTGCATTATACCAAAGGACGTGGATATTATGAGGAGTATAAAAAACAGCAAACATTAGCCGACTACAGTATAACCAATACTGTATACGATGGAGATACGATTTTGGAAAGCGATATTATCAGGCAGAAATGGCTCGACAACGATTTTTATGGTTTTATTTTTTCGATTAGTTCGCAGGTTAATACCAAGCTCGAATTGATAAATGGCGGAGGGTATAATATTTATGATGGCAAACATTTTGGCGATGTCATTTGGTATCAGTTTGTAAATCCCAAATTGGACCATGTGCGATATTATAGCGATAATGCAATAAAGCATGATTACCATTATTTCTTAAAAGCAATTTATACTTACAATAAATGGAAAGCACTTATTGATTTACAATATCGTGGTGTGAAATATTCTTTCGAAGGCAAAAACGAGTTGTTAATGTTATCGCAGCAAAAAACAAATCTCCATTTTTTCAACCCAAAAGCCGGATTAAGTTATGCGCCCAATCAAAGGGAAACAGGTTTTGTAAGTGTGAGTGTTGGCAACAAAGAACCATCGCGCGATGATTATGTAAACTCCTCTCCACTAACACGACCAAAGCACGAATCGCTGATTGATATTGAAAGCGGATACACTTATACAAAAAGTAAGTGGATGGCAAAAGCAAATTATTTTTTAATGTTATATAAAAATCAACTGGCTTTGAGTGGAAAAATTAACGATGTGGGCGAATATACCCGTGTGAATATTGCTAATAGTTTTCGTGAGGGAATTGAAATTGAAATGATGTATAAACCATTCAGGAAAGTAACGTTAAATGGTAACATTACTTTAAGCAGAAATAAGATAAAGCAGTTTGACGAGTTTGTAGATAATTATGACGATGGCTCTCAAAACCAAATTACGCATAACAATGTAGATGTTTCGTTTTCGCCTGCTACTACAGGTTTTGTATCCTGTATGTATTCTGTAACAAGTTTTTTGAAACTTAACTATGAAATAAAATATGTAGGCAAGCAACATTTGGATAACACCCAAAACGAAGCGAAAATGCTTCCACAATATCTAGTCAATGGTGCTTCGGTGATTTTGGAAAAAGAGTTTAAGAGCATCGGAGTTATACAATTGAATGTTAGGATAAATAATTTGCTTGATAAGAAATATGTCAGCAACGGATATACTTATGGTTATATTTATGGTAATGAAAGAATTACGGAGAATTTTTATTTCCCGCAAGCAGGGCGAAATTTTGTTATGCAGTTTGTTTGGAAAATGAATTGAAGAAAATTGTGAGTGGTCCTGCACAAAAGGGTGTGCCTATTTTTACCGCAAGTAATTAGAGATTTTTTTACCGCAAAGAGCGCAAAAGAATACCGCAAAAGGCGCAAAGAATTAGGATGTTTTTTTTACCCCAAAGAATAATAGTGTTGTTTTTTTACCGCAAAGAGCGCAAAAGAATACCGCAAAAGGCGCAAAGAATTAGGATGGTTTTTTTTACCCCAAAGAATAATAGTGTTTTTTTTTACCGCAAAGGGAGCAAAAGAATACCGCAAAAGGCGCAAAGAAATAGGATGGTTTTTTTACCGCAAAAGGCGCAAAGAATTAGAATGCTTTTTTTATATTGCAAATGACGCAATGTTTCTTTGAACTATCGCAAATTAATACTTTGTATTCTTTGCGATTCCTTCTTTGCGCTCTTTGCGGTAAAATATTTTTCTCTTTGCGGTAAAATATTTTTCTCTATGCGGCAAAATATTTTTTTCTATAAAGAAGCACTCTTTCTTTTTTCGAAACGGCAAACACCTTCGTCAAGGAATTTTGAATACGTTTCTACATCAGGTGTGTAGCCACGAGGCTTTGCAAGAATACGTTCGTTATGATCGAGCAGAACATAGTATGGTTGCGTATTCGATAAGTATTTTACGGTTTGTAAATCGCTCCATTTTGTCCGGTTGTTTTTACTTGTTTTTCGCTGTAAGGAGATTTTTGAACACCACCATCTAACGTCTTTTTATCGTCAACATAAAGCGAAATCAAAACATAATTTTCTGAAATACGCTTCAATATTTTTGGGTCTACCCAAACGTTGTCTTCCATTTTACGGCAGTTTACACATGCCCATCCGGTAAAGTCTATCATCACCGGTTTGTTTTGAGCTTTGGCATAAGCCATTCCTTCATCGTAATCGTGAAAGCAATTTAAATTGTGAGGGCATTCATGAGTACCGGTTATCCATTCTTTGTAAAAGTCGGGTGGAGGAAAACCGCTGATGATGCGCAAAGGTGCGCCCCACAAACCGGGTATTAAATACATAGTAAAAGTAAAAGTGAGAATGGCGAATACCAAACGCGGAGTGGAAATAAATGGTAAGTCGCTATCGTGCGAAAATTTTAATTTGCCTATGAGGTACAATCCCATCAAACCAAAAATGACAATCCAAATAGCCAGAAATGTTTCGCGTCTTAATATTCCCCAGTGATATGCCAAATCAACATTAGATAAAAACTTCATGGCCAATGCAAGTTCAATAAAACCTAAACAAACTTTTACCGAGTTAAGCCAGCCTCCCGACTTTGGTAAAGTATTTAACCAACTTGGAAACATGGCAAACAACGCAAACGGCAAAGCAAGTACACGCGAAAAACCAAACATGCCAACAGCAGGACCAATCACCGAACCGCTTTGAGCGGCTTCAACAAGCAATGTTCCTATGATAGGGCCGGTGCACGAAAATGAAACAAGTGATAATGTGAAAGCCATAAAAAAAATCCCCAGCAGGCCTCCTTTATCACTTTGCGAATCGGCTTTGTTGACCCACGATGAGGGCAATACAATTTCGAATGCGCCAAAAAACGACAATGCAAAAATTATAAATATGACGAAGAAGAGTAAGTTGAAAAAAGAGTTACTCGCCATTTCGTTCAATGCGGATGGGCCGGCAATTAATGTAACAAGCAAGCCCAACGAAACATAAATGGCAATAATAGAAGATGCATAAATTATTGCGTTACTAATTCCTTTTGCGCGCGTAGGGCTGCGCTTGGTAAAAAAACTTACTGTCATTGGTATCATAGGAAACACGCATGGTGTAAGCAATGCAAGCAGTCCACCTAAAAAGGATAAAATGAAAGTGCCCAACAAAGAGCCGGCAGAATAATTTTCATCTACATTTTCCGAACATTCTTTTTCTAAAATTGATGGATCGCTCGATGGAGGTAATTTTGTTGGCGGTGCTACCACTGCTACGTTTGTAGTGGTATCTTGTTCGTCTATCAATATCGAACCGGTATTTGTTGTGTCGTCATTTACACTTTTAACATCGCAAGTTTCTTCTTTCGAGTCTTTATTTATTTGGCAAACAATTTCTACATCGGTAGGTGCAAGGCAGCTTTCATCATTACATGCCTGATAATTTAACGTGCCTTTCACTTTGAATGGCGCCTTACAAATGATTTGTATTTTTTGTGAAAACGTTACACTTTTTTGATAGTACTTGAGAGTGGTTTTTGTTATGGGTTCAAATTCCTCATCGGGTTTTGGCTCGGTTACTTTGCCAATAAGCTTGTAAAATTTTTTGTTTTCTTTCAGATCAAACACCGTGGGCAACCCAAAATCACCAGTGTGAAATTGTGAAAACACATGCCAGTGCTCGTCAATCTTGGCAGTGAATAATAACGTAGCTTCATCGGCATTTTTTTGTTCTACTTTGAAACTCCATTTTATCGGATCTACAATTTGTGCCTTGGCAGAAAAAATATTGATAAGTAAAACCAGTGATAAAATGAATTTCGGAAAATGTTTTGACATAGCATTCTTGATTTTTGTGGCGACAAATATAAAAATAACATAGTATTGCACGTGTTTAATATGAGTTAAAGCAAAATAAATATGGATGAATTTTTACGTACAGGCCACGCCATTGTTGGTACTTTGGTTTTGGTTTTGGGATTTTTGCAAATAGTTTTGAAAAAAGGAGGTAAATATCACCGAATGATGGGGGTGACTTACGTGCTATGTATGACTGTTGTGATTTCTTCAGGAATTGTAATTGGTTCGGTTATGATTGGTTTTATTGGCGCATTTGGTTATTACTTTTGCCTCACAGGATTTTTATTTGCCCATGGAAAAAGCAATTTAAAAACTTCGGTTCAAAAAGGTGTGGTAATAGCAGGTGCACTTTTAAATTTATACATGTTGTATTTTGCCATTGAAACTTTTATGAGTGGTGACATAAATTCGGGCATAATATTTTCTGTTTTTACTTTTATATTTTTTGCAACTTCTATACCCGATGTTATGCAATATGTTTTGCTGAGGCCGGTAAAAAAAATGTATAACCATAAAATGAACTGGTACTTCGAACATTTTAAACGAATGTATATTTCTTATATAATGGCAACTACAGCTTTTACAGTAATACAAAACATATTTCCAATCGCAATAATGAATTGGTTGGTGCCAACAGCATTGGGTACAATATTTATTTTCATCAGTGTGCGCCAGCAAAAAGCAAAAATGAAAATAGTGTAATGATTTTTTGAGTCTGAAAATTTTAACTCCACAGATAATAGCAAATACAAACCGAAAAAATAATTCCTGCTAAGTCGGCAAGCAACATAACCGGAATAGAATATCGTGTATCTTTTATTGCTACCGAACCAAAGTAAAGCGCCACTACGTAGAAAGTAGTTTCGCTTGAGCCTTGCAACACACAAACCATTTTGCCAATAAACGAATCGGGGCCGTAAGTGCGCATGGCATCAATCATAAATCCACGTGCACCTCCCGCACTGAACGGCCGCAAAAGCGCTGTGGGCAAACCTTCTGCCCATTGTGTATCCATGCCGGTAAAAGCTATAAATGTTTTTATGGGATTAATAACCAAATCGAATGCACCACTGGTACGCAACAAACTTACTGCAACCAGCATGCCCACCATGTAAGGAATAATTCGCACCGCAGTTTCGAATCCACCTTTGGCACCTTCTACAAATGAATCGAAAATATTTATGCGTTTATACATGCCTCCTGCAACTATTATTAAAAAAACAAAGAGAATGGCACCGTTGCTAAACGAGTCGGAAAATTGTTCTAAGGCAAAGGCCGGCAACGATTTTAAATACCAAACAAAAACGGTTAACAGAGAAGTAATGATAAACAGCGGAAAGAAAATTAATGGTTGAAGAATGTTGATGCGTTGTTTGAAAGAGGTTATTAACATGGCCGTTAACGAACACACAAAAGTGGAAAGTATGAGTGGAATAAAAATTTCGTTGGGACTCATAGAACCATTGGCCGCGCGCACAGCAATAATAGAAACCGGTATTAATGTTAGGCCCGAAGCATGCAAAGCAAGAAACATAATTTGTGCATCGGTGGCTTTGTCTTTGTTTGGATTAATGTCTTGCAAACTCTGCATGGCTTTTAAACCAAAAGGAGTTGCTGCATTATCGAGGCCCAGAATATTGGCCGAAAAATTCATAACCATGTGGCCAATAGAAGGATGATTTTTTGGTACTCCGGGAAATAATTTCGATAAGAATGGACTCATGAATCTACTGATAACATTGATGCCGCCTGCATGTTCAGCAATGCTTAACAATCCCATAAAAAGTGCAAGGGTGCCAATTAAGCCCAGCACAAGGGTGATGGCAAATTTGCCTGTTTCGAAAATGCCATCAATGTTTTTAGGTAAGTAGTAAAACAATTTTTCTGCGCTTACCATCTTTATTCTTTCAGTCCGCAATAAAAATGTTTTACTAAGCGAATCGGTATTTGTTGAACTGGTAACAACATATTTTGCTTCAAGTATATTTTCAGTGGTGTGCAAATGCGATTTGCTTATTAGTGTATCGAGCAAAGTTTTGTCTGCATCATTCAGCGTGTGAACATAAATTGCCGCAGCCGAATCCGTTTCGGTTTTTAGATTGTTGTTAATATTTTTAAAATTAATAATGGCAACGGCTTCCAATTTCTGCTTCAATAAATTACGCCATTTATCATCATCATTATCGTCAGTTACAATGTAGTTTGCTTTTAGTAAATCTTCGGTGATATTAAAATTTGCGGCCTTCATTTTAGATGTCAGCTTATTCACTATGCTATCGTTGGTGGCCGATAGCGAAAAAGGAATGGCCATATTTTGATTGAAAAACTTTCATTTTCTTTTAATTTTTTTTCTGTAACCAAATCATTAAAAATATTTTTATCGCCATTGAAATAGTGATAGCACGCTACAATAATGGAGAATAAAATAATATAAGACCAAACCCTGCTAAGTGCCATCTGCTGATAATTTTACCTTGAATTAAATATGGTGAAAAGTATATTTTTTATCATTGATGAATAAAGTATCGAAACAAAACATATTCACATTCTTTTGTGTGAAAAGGTTTTCTAACTTCGCATTTATAGAAGCAACAAAAGTTTTGAAATAAAATTTCGCATTAGAAATATTAAATTAATTTAAAATCAAATGACAGTTCAATTATTGAAAGAATTATTCGAGCGCGACTTGAATAAAATGATTACAGAAATAAACAGCTACCAAAACGAATTGCAAATGTGGGAATTGCGAGGTGACGTTTTAAATAGTGGCGGCAATTTATGCCTGCACATTGTGGGCAATCTCAATCACTTTATAGGCGCAACGCTAGGCAGCACAGGCTATATTAGGAACGCGATGCGGAGTTTAATTCAAAAAACATTGCCCGCCAACTTATTGTTACGCAGTTGAACCAAACCATTGAAATGGTAAAAAACACTTTCGATAATTTGAAGGATGATGACCTGGCGAAAATATATCCTATAAATAAATGGGAAAAGGAATGGACCACATTGCAATTGCTACTTCATCTTTACTCACATTTAAATTATCATCTTGGCCAATTAAACTATCACCGCAGGATGGTTTAGTTAAAATAGTGCAATCACTTTGCTGAAGGGTTTTTCAAACCGGCATTAAGCTTTTCAATTGTTTTGCGCAGCCTATCGCGTTTGGTTTCATCACGCTTTGCCGAGTCAACCCACATCACATATTCCTTACGATTGGTATAACTCAAGGAATCGAAAAACGATTTAGCTGATTTGTTTTTTAATAATAATTGCTGCAAATCCATTGGTAGAATTGGCTCTTTTGGTTGTAGTTTTTTTTCGCTTTTGTTTGTTTCATGATTGTGCAAAATTTCGTTCAAGGTTATTTTTTCGGGAAGAACATTGCGCATCAGAAACGCACTCCAGTTATCATCAAACGAAATAAGGGTTATCCATTTCATGGGATGTTGTGTTAAGCATTCCCAACCTGTATCGCGTGTTAAATCTGTGCTGGTATTTTTTTTCTTTTTTAAAAATGATATCCATAGCAAACCTTCATGCTTAAGTAATTTACAAATAATCGGAAAGTATTTTTCCAGTTCCGATTTGTTGGATACAAACAAATGTACATAACCGGTTTTTTTCTTAAGCGAAAAGCTTGTAGTGACGCCCGAAGGCAATTCTCCTACTGTTTCGAAATAAGTTGTTGGCGCGTTCAAAAGTGTAATGTCTAACCCTTCATGTATACGGAGTTTCTTTTGAATTGACTGCGACATATTCTTAAACAAATAAATCAGGATATTAAATTTTTGAGTAGTTCCACCTTAAGAGGTTTAATCCAATAATCGCAAACATTTTTATACGTTTTGGCACGCAATTTATCTTTCTGATTCGATGACGATGACACTATAATTACCGGAGTATTTATTTGAGCTTTTTCAAGATTGTCGAGAAATTCCCATCCGTTATAAACGGGCATGTTGAGGTCAAGTAAAATTAAATCTACATCATTGCTCGCTTTCAGATAGTCAAATGCTTCGCTCGGCTTTGTAAACGAAACACAACTCACACCTGTCTTTTGAATCATTTTTATGGCGATATAATTGTTGATAGGGTCATCATCAAGCACTAAAATATTCCGTATAGAATTCAATGCCTTTCTTGAGTCAGCTAATGCTTTAATTTCTTCTTTATTTATCGTATTGTTCAATGCATTGGTTTGCTCATTCAATTCGTTAATCGACTCCAGAAGCATTGTGAGATAGTTGTTCAGTTCGTTTTCGTCAACAAGTTTATCCTTCATTATACTGGTAAGCCCCTGAATATTTGCCATAGGCTTACGAATTTTGTGTGCATTTATAAAAGCTATTTTTTCTAATTGAAGATTTTTGTTTTTTAGTTCCTGTCTTGTATTATATACTTCGTCAACATCAATGTGCACGCCAATAAAACGCTTCGGTTTTCCTTTTTCATCGTAAGTTACAATTCTTCCTTTAGCAAGTATCCATTTGTAGCTACCATCTTTGCACAACATTCTTTTTTGCACCGAATAAGTTTTTGTTTCTCCGTTGATGTGTTTCTTAACCTCTGCCAATGCATTTGGCAAATCATCGGGATGCACCAGTAATTCCCAGGAGAAATAAGTATTTTTAATTTCGTGAGGTGCATATCCTAACATGCTTTTCCATATGTCGGAATAAACAACTTCATTGGTCTCCAGGTTCCAGTCCCAAAATCCGGAATCGCTTACATCCATTGCAAACTCATGAATAAACTTCGATTCTTTGAGGCTATTTATCAATGTTTGTTCGATAGTTTTATCTTCGCTAAAAACGCTTATGCCGCTAATTTTGCCATCAATTTTTATTGGAAACATTTCAACAAAAAAGTAGCCATTACCTATTTCATAAGGAAAAGAGACCTGCTCTCCGCTAATAACTTTTAAGTAATGATGGCTCCACGAATTTGAAATTTCAGAAGGTACAAAATCGTCAGGTTTTTCTCCGATTTTTATTTCGTGTTTGAAAATATCAAAAAAACTTTTTTAAACGACTTGTTGAAGGATGTAATGCATAAGTTAAGATCGAGCGTGTAGATGTAATGTCCGGCACTATTAATAAATGCCTGAAATTGCTCTTCATTCCATGTCGACATATTAGCAATGTCATCATTATTTATTTTGTATATCAATGCTAAGAACTTATTATCACTTTGTGTTTCCAACGCTGAAAACGTTAACTGATAATGGTTTAATTTTGAAGCATCACTAAATGTAAAAATATTTGAAATGTGGTTTGGTTTGTCTTTTGTGGTTTTAGTATAATCATTAAAAAAATTTGTAATGCCGGCAATATTGTTTTCCAGTTGCTCTATATTTTGAAATTGATTTTGGTTCTGCTCTTGAAATATTAAAGATACATTGTAGTTAGTAGCTGCAATACTGCCATCACCATTAAATAAAATAATTGAAATTGGAGAAAAAGAATCCATTTAAGTTTTTAAAAAATTAAACCGTAAAAAATGTTCGCTTTGTAAATATACTTTAATTTATGTAATGATGGTATTTTCTATTTCTTTGTATTAATAATTTAGCTAAAATTTATCTGAAAATGAAAAGTGCAGGGTTACTTATTTTTGATTTACTCACATTTATTACTTCGTTTGATTTATGTGGCCAACAAAGTTATGCAGATTCGATAAACGACTATCGTAAAAAATATATTGACGAATTGTTGAGTGAGCCTCGAAAACCCGTTACAAAAGAACAAGCAACATTGTTAAGGTTTTATCAGCCCGATGAAAAATACAGGGTATCGGCAGAAGTGGCTTTATTGAATAATTTAGACACCATTCAGTTTGCTACTTCTTCCGGTGTAAAAAAAACATATACTAAATATGCCCGCGCAACTTTTATCATCGATACAATAAAATATACACTTACTATATTTCAAAGCCCAACTTTGAAATTGAAAGAAGGGCTTCAAAATTATTTGTTTCTGCCATTTAAAGATGCCACCAATGGTGAACTTACGTATGAAGGCGGACGATATATTGATTGCACAACAGATGATATTTTTGAAGGTAAAATGGTTTTAGATTTTAATAAATGTTACAATCCATATTGTGCTTATAGTGGTGGTTTCGCTTGTCCGGTGCCACCTCGCGAAAATTTTATTGTTGCGTTTATACCAGCAGGCGAGCAAAAGCCGGCATTTGAACATTGAAAATCTTGCAATAAAATTTCGCTTGTGTAGTTTAAGTATTTACACCAATTTGTAATACTCCAAAATGAAATTATATCAATTCTTTATTTGTGTGATTATGATTGCTTTGTTATGCTATTGTGGATTCTGTACTAAAGGCAATAATATATTTACGTCACAACATGTATTACCCGGGAATAAATTTATTAATGCAACAGGCAACTATGTTGCTACGCGGTTTTTGTTGCCTGAGAAAGCAGTAAGAGTTATTCATGATAAAAATTCTTTTGCAGATTATTTAAGTCGGCTGCCTTTGAAGAAAAATGGCGCTCCGGTTTGTTTATACAATGGCAATTTGAAAGCAAATCAAGATGCACACATTGCAGTTGTTGATATGGAAACAGGAAATAAAAACTTGCAGCAATGTGCCGATGCAGTAATGCGCTTACGGGCCGAATATTTGTTTTCCACCAAACAGATGGAAAAAATATCGTTCAATTTTACAAGTGGATTTGTTTGTAATTATTCGAAATGGCAACAGGGATACCGTGTAATTGTGAATGGCAATAATTGCTCATGGCAATTGCAAAACAAAGTCGACAGATCTTATTCTTGCTTTTGCAATACATGGAATTGGTTTTTAATTATGCCGGCACATTGTCGCTTACAAAGCAATTGAAGCCTAAAAGTATACGGCAAATAAATTCGGGTGATGTTTTTATAAAAGGTGGAAGCCCCGGCCATACCGTAATTGTTGTAGAAGTTGCGGAAGATAAACAATCAGGAAACCGTTATTTTTTATTGGCACAAAGTTATATGCCGGCCCAACAAATTCAAGTTTTGAAAAATCCACAAAATAACAACCTCAGCCCGTGGTATAGCGTTGCCGATTTAGTAAATGATGTTGCAACTCCTGAATGGACTTTCACAATAAATGATTTGAAAACTTTCGATTGAAAAACAATTACTTTACTATAAACTTACCTGCAAAGCGGCCAATATTATTTGTTATAGAAATAAAATAAATTCCGGGTATCAAATTCATTTTTTTGGTAGAAATGGCTGCATTTGTTTGTTCCACATCGTCAAAATTGCGCGATATTATTTGCTTTCCTTCTGCAGTAAATATTTGCAAAATTGCCTGATCATCCAGTTCAGCACCGTCAATAAAAATTACATCATCGCTTGGATTAGGTACTATAGTTAACTGTGCGGTTTCCTTTTGTTTGTTTGCAATGGAAATAACGGGGCTGTAACTTTCTCTGCCGCTTTCATTTAACGTGCGTATACGGTAATAGTATACTTGCTCGGTTAAGGAATAATCATCATAAGTCTGAACAAATTTTTTGTTGGGCACTAATTGTGCAATAGGCTCGAATGTTGTTCCATCTTTTGAGCGCTCCACTGTAAAGTTTACAACATGTGCTTC
>JADKFV010000004.1 GCA_016717325.1 Bacteroidota bacterium
CCAAATGTTTGCCCATCATGTTTTGAAATCCCACAAAATGCTGATCGCTTTGCCACATTCAGCAAAACAACAACTTTCAATAACACCGTGGCCTCTGGTTTGCCAGCCAATATTAGTATTGATAACTCAAGTCCAGTCACATCACGTCCAATTGTTAACCAGGCAAACTTAAAAGCATCATGTCAGTATAGTATTGATGTAACTACCAGTTTAATTTGTGTGCCAATAAATTTGAGCAATGATGCTGGCACTTTTTTTACCCCATGCCACATAGTAATTCCACCTGAGCCTTTGCCATATAGCGGTGCCGGTTCTACATTTATTGCTGTTTTATACGATGCCTTTATAGACCCACAAACAATTACATTGAATGGCACATCACCTAATTTACCTTTGCCAAGCATAATAGGTCAGTATTTTATTTTTAATGTTGGTGATTTGGCAGTTGGTACAAAAAACTCGATTTTCAATTTGTGTTTTAAATATATAACTTGTGGTGGAGGTGATCTGAAAATTTATTGCTCTTATACTTGTAACAAACCGGTACCATCAAGTATGGACTTTAATCCTCTCAGTACTTCTGATTATTGTTTAACCCCAATTGCAATGAAAGTATCAATAAAGGATGTGCTTGTTAAATTGGATCCGAATGGAAATACAACTCAAGTAGATTACAAAATTTGTAATCAAAACAATGTTTATACTTCTAAATTTATTGCATTTGGACCGGCCGATATTGTTCCAACAAAAATAGAGATTGCCAATTTGCCAACGGGAGTCACGGTTACAAGTTGTACCTTGAAAAAACCTAATGGGCCCTCGGTTCCATTATCAACTGCGGGGTTAAATCAATTTAATATTACAAGTGCCAATTTAGCCATTGCCCAATATGCAAATTCTGTAATGAATGGAACATCGACCGACAATGAGGTATACTTTGAATTCAAGTTGGAAATCCCTTGTGGCTTTGTAGAAGGAAATTATGATTTGACTACAATCCTGTACAATACAAATTATTGCGGTACAACATCAATCACAACAAATAATGCCAGTCAGATATTCTTTCATAAGAAGGGTTCTGACTGCACCGATTGTTTTGCAATAACAAAAACTATCGACAACAATCCTGTAAAAGTAGGTGACCCTGTTGTATTTACGATTACTGTTTGTGCTGATAATGCTACAGCACAGCTAGTTAATATTGGTGATGTGCTACCCAAAATTTTACCATGACAATACCAAATTGGCCTTGGAATAATCCTGTAACATTGCCTGCCAACGGCTGTGTTCCCTACACTATTTCGGGTTATTATACATTGGATGGTGACGATTGCCATATTGTTGGCAATACGGCTACTTTAAATCAGGTAGGCACAACAAATATAATAACAGCCGAAGTATGCCCTACAGTACAAATTGCTTGTTTTAACCCTGCAATGGTTAATATTGAAGGAACCTTTACTGTGAATCAAACATTCGAATTTTCTGACTGCCAAATATATATTGCTGCCGGTGGGCAAATAATAGTTGACCTAATTTTACGCTTACTCTCGACAACACAATAATTGAAGGTTGCGGTTATATGTGGCAAGGCATAAAATTACAAAATGGTGCCAATGCCGAAATTATAAATGATAGTTGGATACGCGATGCCGACATAGGATTGAACATAATAAATAACAGCAAAGTAAAAAATATTGCAATCTATGTTTACCGATTGTGTGCGTGGTGTGTATAGCGAGCCAACAGGCGGCTGTGCTGATATTAGCACCACTTGGATATACATTGACGAAAGCGTATTTGATATGGTACGCCCTGCATTTTTTGTGGAGCTACACCAACCAACCTGCACATGGCACAAAACCAATTGCGGGTGTTGAATTAAACAATGTGTTAGAACAAATTATTCGGATTGGTAAGTTACCGGGCTATGCCCCCAATCAATTTAAAAATATGAATGCAGGGATTGTAATACACAACAGCACTTTGGAAATACACAACACCACCTTTCGCGATATACAGCCCGATAATTTTACACAGAGGCATGGAAAGGTAGCGCAGCAGCAAGCACAGGAGGAGGACTTGGAAATAATTGCACATCAAATAATATTATTGTAAAAACTATTTTAGGTATTGATAATATTAATAATTGCTACCGTGGCATTTATACCGACTTCTCGGGCTTAGGTGCATCGGCTGTAAAAATATTGAATGCTTACGAGGGTGTGTACTCAACTCAATGCCCATTTCCAAGGAGTACCAATGTGAGTGGTTGTACAATTACTGCGAGTAAGTATGGTATAAATTGGGAAATGAATGTAGGCGCTATGAGTATGATTGCTGCAAGTAATAATATTACTGTACATGGCAATAAATTTGGTGCATGCATACGCCTTGCCGAACTTGGCCAATACGCCAACTATCAAATAAATGATAACGACATATATGCAGTAGAAATGTGGAGTGGTATAATAGCAACATCTGTAATAAAGCCTGTAATAACTTATAACAGGGTATATCAAAATACATTGGGGAATATGCCTACAAGTGAAGGAATTACCTTATATAGTTGCGATGGGGCATTACTTGCATGCAACCATATAGTTGCTAATTATGGATACAATACAACCGGTATAGTTAATTGGATGAGCAATAGTTGTACGATTAAATGTAACAACACAAACAACCAAGAGCATGGATTTTTTTATGGTGGTACTTGTGCTAATACTAATATGTTGGATAATACAATGATAAACAATTTTGAAAGTTTGCATCTCAATAACCAAGCAGCAATAGGAATACAAAAGCACAATGGCAATAAGTTTATTAATTACGCCTTGCCATTTGGTGCGGTAAATGATAATACAGGTAATGAAGGACTATCAAAATTTGATATTAATACATTGGTTGGAACTTCATATCATCCATATTTGAATCCTATAAATACTGCGAATAATTGGTTTTTTTATGACCAATTTGGTTCGCCCTATTCCTGCGCAAATAATTTGGTTTGTAAGGCTGCGATAGCAAATAACGACCCCGATGCGTTAGAAAAATCAATTGCAAAGGATAGTGCGACCACAAGCAGCTATATTGTTGAAACCAAAAACATCAATAAAAAATATTTATTCGAGCGATTGAGTACCGATAGTGCTTTAAAAGCAAGTGCAACTATTTATCAGCAATTTTACAACAGCACTAATAATGCATCAATAGGCAAATTGTATGAGGTTGCTAATGATTTAAAACTGTCATTAGCATATTCATTTAATGCCTTGCAAAATTTAATATTGATTGATAGTTTAATAAAAAGCAAAAGCGATAGTATCATATTTATTGATAGTGCAAACACAATTAATCCAATATATAACTATGATATTATACGTACTCAATTATTGAACCAAATAACCACATTACTTTTAGCTCAAGAAACAATAATCAATCAGCAATTGCAATATACAGGTATTGCGCAAGATGCTGCACAGCAGAAAAATAGTACAGTGGTTACAAATGAAATTCCGGAGAGCAACGAAAAAATAGTGAATGCAGCGAAGTTCGATTATTACGAGCAAAACAAAATAGCAATACAAAATAATTTCGCACAAATTTATGGAGTGGCAAGTCAATGTCCTTTCGCAGGTGGAAAATCCGTTTTTGAAGCCCGAGTTCTTTTGCGATTAATTACTGATACAATTATATATGAAGATGATGCTGTTTGCCTAATACAAGGCATATACAGAATGCACAATAATACCGAAAGTGAGAAAACAGATTTAGTTGTAAAACCAAACCCGGCACAAAATGTAATTGAAATATCAATTGGCAGTTCACAACAAGGCGTTTGCAACTATGAATTTTATTCGGCACTTGGTTCAACCTGTTTAGTTGGCCAGTTTAATTGTGAAAACAAAAAAAATATAATTGATATAAGCATGCTATCTAATGGAAGCTATACTTTAAAAGTGCTTTTAGAAAATCGCACACCAATGTTTATTAAAATAATTGTACTGCGATGAAATTTAGATGCCTTCTATTTATCTTTTTTTTAGGAATTCATTTTGCTTTAGGCCAAGGAAAAAGTGCAAACTTTCAAATAGGTTATGTTACTGGCATTGATACCAATACGGTAAGTAAAAGAGGAACAATATATTTTAATCAAAATGCTGTTTCACCAATTCCACAAAATTTCAAAATGCCATTTCTATCAGCACAAGGAAACATCAGTGATGAAAATGGCAATTTATTAATGGTCAGTAATGGATGTTGGATTGCTGATGCAACAGGCGATACCATGCAAAATGGCGGTGGATTAAATCCGGGATTATTAGCAACAGGTTGGTGCGATAATACTACAGGTAATCCTTTTTGGAACAGCAATGTTTTTTTACCGTTTCCTGATGATAGTAATAAATATGTGCTTTTTCATTTTATTGGCAACTATGCGCAAGCAACTATACATCCAACTGAACTTTATTATTCTGTTATTGATTTGCAATTGCATGGTGGATTAGGTGGTGTAATACAAGGTCAAAAAAATTTGATTGCAATACAAGATACGATAACCAACACCATGGCAGTATGTAAGCACGGCAATGGCAGGGACTGGTGGGTGGTCGTGTTAAAGGACAGTACTAATATTGCTTATACTTTATTACTCACACCTACTGGAATTGGCAGCGTTACTCAACAAACTATAAATGTGCCGTTGCATCACAATGATGGTCAATCGGTATTCTCTCCCGATGGAAAAAGATATGCATACCATGAGCGCACTTTTACAAATTTAGCCTTTCCAGTTACACACGGCATTCGCATTTTTGATTTTGATAGATGCACCGGATTATTCAGCAACGAGCAAATTGTTGATTTGGTAGAATGGAATTATTCTGGCAATGGATTATGTTTTTCACCAAATTCTAAATATCTTTATTTTACTACATTTAATGATGTGTATCAAATAAATACAGACACTACAAATTTGCAAGCGAGCCTTACTAAAGTTGCAACTTATGATGGTTTTTATTCGCCTTACCCAAGTTTAAACACAGATTTCTGGCTGATGTATTTAGCTGCAAATGGTAAAATTTATATTTGCAGTGGCAGCAGTGTTATCGATATGCATTATATCGATAGCCCCGATAGTGGAGGCTTATCATGTAATGTTGTACAACATGGTTTGCACTTACCTACCTATAGTGGAAGAGGTAATGTATTGCACCCAAATTATTATTTAGGGTGCGATACAAGTTTGGGTTGTCCGTGCCTCTCTGCAAGCAGCATTCAAGAATTTACAAATCACGATTTTAAATTTTCGCTTTCACCAAACCCGACTAATGGTAATTTAAAAATAATGTATTTACTTCCACACACTTCGGCAGGCTCAGTGGGCGCAAGTGGTGTTTTTGAAATTTATGATGTTGAAGGCCGTAAAGTTTTTACTTATAATTTATCACCTTGGAGTACCTTGCAGCATTTTAATTTAAGTTTTTTGCATGATGGTGTTTATAGTTGTGTAATAAAAAGTGGTGGATATATGGTGAGTAGGAAGTTGGTGGTGATAAAATAAAAATCATGTTAATCATTTAATCAAATAAATCATGGTTCAGACAATTGCCCAGCAATGCCCACTTGCAGGAGGACAAGCCGTTTATATTGCACGTAACTTATTACGTTTAGTGAATGATAGTATAGAATATTTTGATGATGCTGTTTGCTTGCAAATGGGTATCTTCAGGATGGGGAAATACAACGAGTTGTTACGTACAGGAATTTCAATAGTGCCAAATCCAGCAAAGAATTTAGTCACTATTAGAGTATTAAACAGCGTAAGTGGGTTATGTAAAATAAGCATTGGTGATGCATTAGGCAAAATACAAATGCGAACTAAATTGGATTGCAAAGAGAATACAAAAACAATTGATGTAAGCCAACTAAGCAATGGTATTTATACAATTAAAGTACAAACAGATGTAAACTCAATTGAAGAAAAACTAATCATACTAAAATGAGAAACTTGTTTTTGGTATTCATTACAATTCTGCCATTTACAATATTTGGCCAAGGCAGGAATCATAATTGGTTGCTTGGGTATGATGTTGCACTATTTGATACCAATGTAACATCTACTAAAGCCTTTCTCCAATTTGATACCAATTCAGTAACGGTAAATGGAGCCAATTTTAAAATGCCTTTTGGTATATCACAAGGAAATATCAGTGACGAGAATGGAAACTTATTATTGGTAAGTAATGGATGTTGGATTGCCGATGTTACAGGCGACACAATGCAAAATGGCGGAGGGCTTAACCCTTCGCCATTTACAACTGATTGGTGCGACAATACAAATGCAATACCAATGTGGCATAGCAATGTTATTTTGCCTTGGCCTGATAGCGCAAATAAATATGTACTATTTCATATGACTGGAAATTATGCAACACTCAATTGGAAACCTACAGAATTGTTTTATTCTGTAATAGATATGAATTTGAATAATGGACTTGGAGGTGTTGTGGTTGGGCAAAAGAATTTATTTGCAGTGCAAGATACATTGGTAGCGTCTATGGCAGCATGTAAACATGCCAATGGTCGCGATTGGTGGATAGTTGTTTTTAAAGACAGTACCAATATTGTTTACAAAGTACTTTTAACCCCAACAGGCATTTCAAGCGTAACAACACAAGCATTAAATGTGCCATCACATTTTAATATTGGTCAAGCAAATTTTTCACCCAATGGCAAAAAATTTGCATACCACGAGCGCACATTTACAAACGGCAATTTTCCAGTTACACATGGCATTCGATTATTTGATTTTGACAGATGCACAGGCATGATGAGCAACGAGCAAATTATTTCACATATAGATTTTCAATTTTCGGGCAATGGATTGGCTTTTTCCTCCAATTCACAATATTTATACTTCACAACTTTTTATAATGTGTATCAACTTAATACAGATACAAGCAATATGCAAGCAAGCATGGTAAATGTTGCAACTTATGATGGTTATGTTTCACCGTTCTATCCTCTACAAACCAACTTTTGGTTGATGTATTTAGCTGCAAATGGTAAAATGTATATATGTTCGGGCAATAGTGTAATTGATATGCATTATATTGATAGTCCTGATAGTGGTGGCATGTCATGTAATGTTGTACAACATGGTTTGCATTTGCCTTGTTATTATTTTAGAGGAAATGTGTATCACCCCAACTATTATTTGGGGTGCGATACGAGTTTGGGTTGTCCGTGCCTTTCTGCAAATAGCATAAGCGAAAACGGCCAACACGATTTTCGTTTTCGGGTTTATCCAAATCCTGTTGTAAATAATTTTGTTAACATAGGGTATATACTACCGCAAAACAAAAGTGGGATTTTAAAATTGTATGATGTAAACGGCAAACAACTTTACACGCAAGGCTTACCGCCTTGGAGTAATGAGCAAAGTATAAAATTGCCAAAACTTGCAAATGGTGTTTATAATTTAAGAATAGAAAGTGGTGGGTATTTTATGAGTAAAAATTTGGTGGTGATGGGGGAGAAATAGGCAAGCGAGGCTTACGCTGCAAAACCCCTAAATCCCCACTTGGGGACTTGCCACCCACGGGGCATAATTGCGTATTGAATAAAACCTGGTTTTCAGAATATTTTACTGCTTAAAATTATAATTTTGTTAGCACCAAAATCAGCCATGTGTGGCTGTGTAAGTCCCCAAATGGGGATTTAGGGGTTATGAGTCGCAAACGGTATTTATAATTTAAGAATAGAAAGTGGGGGGTATTTTATGATTAAAATTTGGTGGTGATGCGGGAGTAATACCCCCAACCCCATACGAGAGGGCTAAATACAATACAGTTGTTGTTTAATAGTATTTTTTGTTTCAAATTAAACTCAAACAAGAAATGCACAACAAATGCAAATGAAGTAATGGAAACAATTTTGAATCTTTAATAGAATCTATAACAGACAACAAAGGTCTTTTTAATATCAAAACATTAAGATGAAGCCAACAATAAAACTTCCTGCTTCCTTACTGCGTATATAGCCATAGTTGCAAAATGGGTATTGCATTGTGTGTTGCGCGACCGCGCAACACACCGGAGGGCTAACCAGCCCCCGCAATAAAAAAAAGAATTGAAGTTTTATTTTATGTTGAGTAATCGTGCGAGCTTGAAGGTGAGGTCCATAAAAAGTATTTTTGGATTGGCATTGCGCTCTATGTGGTAGCTTGCATCGCTGAGTTCTTTTACAAAAGGTTGTATATTTTTTTGATGGATGAAAGGTGCAAACTTGGTGAAGCCTGCAAACACTTCATCGGTAAAGCGGTGCATAGATTGGTGACCGTAATTGTGCAGCAAACACTCGCGCGATGTTTCGATGCAGAAGGCGAGGAATAATTTAATTTGTTCGCGGCCAAGCTCAGCAACAGTGGCATTGAATGCTATCATTTCCTTTGCCTTATCGATGGGCTTGAGGCAGATGCGCATCCACTCGAGGAATTTTTTTTCGAAAGCAAAATCTACTTTATCATCGAGCAGGGCGTTGTCAATTTTTTTGAGATTATTTTCGCAGATATGTACTATGCGCATGGCATCGCCTTGCGGCATGGGTTTTTTAGCGATGATGTATTGCACCAAATCGGTTTCGGCAATGCGGTTTATTTTTATGAGTTGTGTGCGCGAAATTATTGTTGGTAATATTTGATCGTAATTTTCGGTGATGAGTATGAACAATGTTTTGTCGGGTGGCTCTTCGAGAATTTTTAAAAGTTTGTTTGATGTAGTGTCGTTCATTTTTTCGGCAAGCCAAATGATGCATGTTTTGTATTCGGCTTCGTACGATTTTAAACTCAGGCGTTTAATTATTTCGCTCGATTCGCGCTCGGCAATAATTGGTTGACGATTTTCGATATCCATTTCCATGGTCCAATCTTCGAAAGTAAAATACGGATGACTTGTAACCATGCTGCGCCACGACTCAATGTAATCGATACTTTTGGCTTCGGATTTTATTTTTTTACTGTTTGAAACAGGATAAAAGAAATGCACATCGGGATGAATAAGTTTGGCGCACTTGACACACGAACTGCAGGTGCCACAACTATCGGTAGCAGTGCGATTGGTGCAATTGATGTACTGCGAATATGCCAGGGCCATTGCCAATGCACCCGCACCTTCGGTAGCAAGAAATAACTGTGCATGGCTGATGCGATCATCGGCAACCGATTTTAAAAGTTTGTCTTTTACTTCTTGTTGGCCTATTACATTTACGAATTTCATAGCGCGAAAGTAAACTTGTATTTAATTGTATCAAATTCTTTTTGTAATGAATTTACGGATGAATTCAGGAGTTATTTAGCCACGCCTGCCCCGACCGCAGTGTCGGGGAATGCACGGATGAATTCCAAATAAAATGCAAATACACTTTGCCACTAAATGCACTAAAAAATATGGAATAAGAAATAATTTGTTGCCGCGAATGCACGAATGAATGCCGAATAAATGCAAATACACTTTGCCACTAAATGCACTAAAAAATATGGAATAAGAAATAATTTGTTGCCGCGAATGCACGAATGAATGCCGAATAAATGCAAATACATTTTGCCACGCCTGCCCCGACCGCAGTGTCGGGGCATGCACGAATGAATGCCGAATAAATGCAAATACATTTTGCCACGCCTGCCCCGACCGCAGTGTCGGGGAATGCACGAATGAATAACGAATAAATTCAAAAACCAAATGCAACCAAAGAATTTATTTTTCGTGGACAACACGTTATTGTTGCAACTGTTTTTTTATTTCATCGGCTTCTTTGGTTCTTCCGCTATTACGTAAAAGCAATTCGAGGTTGGCTAAATTACTTCTGTTATTAGGATTTATTTCGCGCACTGTTTGCATCATTTTTTCGGCTTTGGCGGTTTGTTGCATCATACTGTAAACAATGCCAAGGTTTATGCATACATCTTCGTTGCGCGGTTCCATGGCAAAGGCTTTTTCAAGATAAAGCGCAGAATTGTTCAAGTCATTTTTGTATTTACCATACACGGTTCCTAATTGAAAAACAGCATAAAAATTATCGGAGTTGAGTTTTAATAATTGCTGTAAAACATAAATGCTTGAGTCGGGTATATTCAAATTTATAAAAACTTCGTTCAAAGCCCTGTAAGGTTTTGTATTGTTAGGATTCAATTTTATTTCATTTAACAAAGGCGCAACCTGGTTGCGATATAAAATTTCTTTGGTGCCGGGAGGAGCAAGCTGTGCCTTTTTGAGGGCACTTTCAATGCTTCCCGTATTATCATTCGTTACTACAATTTCTTGTAATTCGGTTGCACGGGCATCTTCATTTTTTGCAGTTTGAATGTCACCTGCACGTTCGCTCAATTTAGAATATTTAAAATGAAAATCCTGATACACTCTTGCCAGCACCAATTGATAATCATTAAGCTTAGGAGAAGTAGCATTCATTTCTCTTACATCATCAGGTTCAAGCTCCATAAATTTTTTCATAATTTTCATGGCAGCTTCGTTATCGTCTTTTGCTATCTCTTTGTCAATCATAGGCCCGTAATAAAAATTAAACGGTTGCTGATAATCGACTCCCCGGATAAATGTGATACTTTGGGGCAAAGGCCGCCCAACTGCAAATGCAAGAATGATAATGCCGCCCAACATGATAAGGGCAAGTTGTATTTTTATCTGAATATTTTTAATCAGTTCAGCGATAGCAAATCCCGAAAAAGGAATCAAAGCCGCTTCAAATGGAATACGATACCTCGACAAAACCAGAAATGCCACGAGCAGAAAAAGATGCATACAAAGTAACAAATACAAGGCCCATAATTTTCTACGTTGCATTATTGAAAGTATAATACCAATAAATGCAAGAGGCGCAATAAAAATAAGATTGACAAAAGTGTAATTTAATACCGGTGCATGTATACGGTAGTAATAATAATTTTTGTTGTTGGGAAATTCATACCAATGAAAGACAAGCGCTAGTTTCTTTGCAAGTAAGGTAACATAGCTCATAATGCTCGGATGTGTTTGAATGGCATCGATTAACGAAGGCAAAGTTTTACCACCCGTTTTATCAATAATTTCTGTTGTATTTTTTACATTCAATGCGTAGCTGCTGGCAGGGTCATATTTAACATCATTGGAGGCAATCACCGCAATGGAACCAATACTATTTTGTGTAAATAAAGGCACACCCACAATGGCATTGCGAATAAGCAAAGGTGAATAAGCCAGCAATGCACCACCAAGTAAAATACCGGAGTATCGCAAAAAATGAATGGGTTCATTGCGGAAAACAAAAAACGAAATGCCAATAGTAAGGAATAAAAAAAGCACAAAAACAGATTTGAGCAATATGCAAAGAGCAAGAATAATTCCAAAGAAAAATATCTTTCCAGGTGATTTACTCTGATGGCTATTCGTTAATAAATAAACTAAAAGCAGTCCGGCAAAAATGATGAAACTTTCGCGTACCAATACTAATTCGTAAAACAACATCGGCCCGCATAAGGAAGCAAACAACCCCGAAAACAAAGCAGCGGTGTTACCGAAATATTTTCGTGAAATAAGATAAATCAATAGCGTGGAAAAAATGCCTGCCATCATTTGAAAAATGAAAACGTAGCGCACATCTTCGCCAAATATTTTGTACACCACCGCTATAAAGTATATGTATAAAGGATCTTGATGAAACATTTTACCGCCATCCCAACGTTGCCAAAGTAAACGGCCCAGTGCTTCGGGCGATTTATTGTTGCCTAATTGCTTTTGCAAGAGCACAGCTTCATTGGGATGGGTTTTGAAATAATAGTCGGCTATGGATTGATGCGATAAATCATATTGATGAAACGATCTGTTAGAGAGCCAGTCACCATGCGCAATAAATTTTGCCCACTCATCATAAAAATGCATATCGGTTTCTTTAAACCGATGTTGCCAAATACAAGGGCCACTATTGAGTTGAACAAAATATATAATACGAAATAGTAATGCCATTGAAAACAAAACCGCCATTACTAATCTTTGTCTGCCGGCAAGCCATTGCTCAAACTTCTGATAGGCAAATACTTTTGTCCTTGCTTCTGCAACAGGTTGTGAGGCAGGTATTGGTTTTCTAAATTTACTTTTTGCCATGATAGAAATTTATAGTCTTAATTTTCTATTCGAAAAATATAATTATTACTCTCCATTTTTTAGTGTTGCTTGATTTTTGTTTATCATACTCCTATGCCTCAATGTTTCAAAATAAATAAAAATAAAAATTCCGATTTGTAAATGCATGATTACTTTGAGGCACTAAAGTAGATAAAAATAAACACCATTGAAAAGCAGCCTAAAATCAAAAAATGTAATGTTGGTTTGTCTGTGCGATATTATTTTAAATAAAAAAATAGAAGAATAATTTTTGCCACGCTTGCCCCGACCGCAGTGTCGCGGAATGCACGAATGAACACCGAACGAAAAATGGATTTGCCCATTGCCGGATATCACATACTGCACCTGATGTGCGCGGTCGACAACGAATTCAACAATGCCGAGGATGCTGTGATAAGACAATACCTTGCCGAGACATTTCCATTTCCGCTGAGTCTCGATGATGAAATGGAGATACTGAGTGCATTGCACTCTGATGAGAATATGAACCACTTTGCTAAATGTATGGATTACTTTTATGCCGACTCTACTGCCGATGAGCGCAACAGATTTTTTGATATGGTTGTAAAACTTGTTGCAGCCGATAAAAGAATTATACGCGAGCAAAACCAATTTCTCGATGTGTTGTACGATGCATGGGAACCCGGCCGCGAGTAAGAATTGTGAGCCGTGCTTTTGTACTTTATGGCCAGAAAGAGAACTTCTGTCAGAATAATGAGCACAAGAGTTTTTGGAAATGAAGCCCGGCAACCAATTATCGCATGGTGTATGGCTCATGCTGTTTGCCACTTTTTGTTTCAGCCTTATGAATATTTTTGCAAAATTACGCAGCGGCCTGCAGGTCATGTAGGTTGTATTTTCCGATGTTTTATTGCCATGATTTTTTGCTCGGTAGCATTGCTGCGTGAAGGTGTGGCTTTTGCCGAATGTAACATGCGCATGCTTGTGGGCCGCGGTGCCGTGGGTACCGTTTCGCTTATGCTTTACTTCTATACGTTGTATCATATGCCGCCAGGCACTGCTGTTACCATACATTATATATCTCCGGTGTTTACGGTTGTCATTGCCTTTGTAGTGATGAAACAAAAAATAATACTGTTGCAGTGGATAAGTTTTATAGCAGCATTGTGTGGTGTGGCGGTAATAAAAGGTTTTGATAACCGCTTAGAAGGCCATGTGCTTGCGGCAGGATTGTGCTCCGCATTATTATCGGCTACTGCGTATACACTTATCGCTAAAATGAAAAAAAGTGAACGCCCAATGCTAGTTGCTTTTTATTTTATGTTCATTGGTTCGGTGGCGGGGTTTGTGGGAATGCTGTGGCACTGGCAGTTGCCAACATTATTGCAGGCGTTTTATTTACTGCTTGTAGGCATTACCACACAACTGGGGCCTATAAATATGACACGTGCACTGCAGGCAAAAGCAATAGGTAAGGTGAGTATTGTGCAGTATATGGGAATAGTGTTTGCTCTTATATTTGGCTTTGATTTTTTTGGCGAAAAGCATCCGCCACAGACTTTATTCGGTATTGCACTTATAGCCGTGAGCGTGGTGGTAAATGTTTAGATTGCAAAACGAACTGACGATAACGTGGAAATGCCCAAACCCTAACAAGCACTCCGTCTAATTTTTGAACTTGAAATAATGTATCAACGTATTAACGATGCATAATAATTTCATTCTAACGGAATATTTCTGAGGTGTGGATTATGGAGAAACAGCATTAGCAATGCTCACACCATACTTATTGCAAAACGAAGCCACAAGCGAATCGATTGGCATACGCGCAAAATTGATGGCCTTGTGTTCTTGTCCTGCCTGTGATAAGTCATCATTCAAAATGGAATACGTTACAATATCGCGGTAAGGTTTATGCAATAGCGCAAGTGCGAGTTTATATTTCTCCACTGCGGGTATTAATTTTTCTGATTTGTTTTGCGGCAATTCGCCATTTGCAAGTTTGCGATCATATATATCGCCAATGTACAGGTTTATAAAACGTATATACGAAGGACTCGCGAGGGCATTTTCGTTTTCGATAAAGTGTGGTATCAGAAAATTATAATAAGCGGAGTCTATGATATGTTCTTCGTTTTTTATTCTTTTTTTCCATGCAAACATGAGTTTGTCGACAGCCGACTGATAAATAATTTCTTGTTGCATAATGGTATCAAAATCGCTGTCGGGTGCGTTGCCACTGAAATATTGTTTGTAAAAAATTAGTTTCCTGTTTTGACGCTCATCGCAGTAACCGGAATACTGCGGGCCGGAGTAATAATTCGATTCTATGTAGTATTGATTCTTTTCGTGAACTTCGTTGTAAAAAGTATCGATGAATGAAACCAAAAATTGATTGAGCAGTGCCGCATCTCCATCATCATCAATAATGGGTGATAGCTTAGTATCGAAGTCTATGGTAAGTTTATCGCCATGTCGCAAATAGAGGTTGTTTGCAAGCCATATATCATCTGTTTTTAAGTCGAAGAAATCTTTCTTATTCCATTGTAGCGAAAACGAATAATTGCCCTTATCATCAACTACGGCAGAGTCCTGAATGGTTTTTGTTGCTAAGAACTTATCGATAGGATTTGCATATGCATACAGGTAAATTATTTGGCGCGGTGCAAAATGTCCGTGCCCTTTTAAAATAGTTGAATCCCTATCGCTGTTGGGTAATGTTGTGCAACCAAAAGTGGTTGCAAAAAAAGCAATGGTGATAAAAAAATATTTCCGTTTTGAAAGTGTGAAATTTTTCAAAACGGAAATAAAATAAAATACTGCAGATTTATTGCCAATTAGAAACTCCACTGACGGGTAATGTTGAAACCGATAAGAATTTCTCTTTTTGTAAAGTCGTTAAAATTATAAACCCTCGTTTCCTGATTCAAGATACCGTTGCCGGTGCAAATGAAAATCTGAAACTGATGGCCGCTTGTCGATACTTCGTAACCAATGCCCAGGTTAGGCTTGGGCCTGTAATTCTCATCTATACCCGAAACATTCAATGGATAATCGAACTCGATTTGTATGGACGACTGTGGAGAAAATTTGTATTTGCCAACAAATGATGTTCCGATAAAAGCATGTTGATCAACTACAGAATCTACAATATTAAAATACGAGTATGTGCCTGCAAGTTGCAATGAGAGCGCAGCGTTTACTTTGCGTGCAATCATAAGTTCGTGGAAATAAGAAATCCTGTTAGCTGATTTGTAATTGCCTTCGAGGTTATTAAATTTATCTTTTGGATCGGCACTACGTGCAAGGTCGCCAAAGTATGCGATTGTTAAAGGAAATCCCCCACCGGCCATTTGCTGCATAATAATGTACTTCCATTGCAAATCATAGTAGTGCTTGTTTTTGGTAGTGCCTATACCTACCGCCAACCGTTTTGTAACTCCGCAATCGAGTCCAAGTCGTATATTGGATGGAGCATACAAACCTCCAAGGTCCTGCACATTTTCTATTACGCCAAACCGATGCTGAATGATAAAGTCCAGCGTTTTCTTTGCAGGTTTTTCTACCGTTTGATTATTTATTAAAACCGAATTTTCGAAGGTGTGTTTTACCGGTGTCCATGTTTTCTCTTTTGGTGGATCGGTTTGTTCCTGAGCTTTCATACTTCCGGCACTGAAGATTTGCAAAATTGTCAGAAGAGAAATGGTAATTTTTTTCATAACATTTGAGAGTTAATTGTTTTGAGCTCCTTGTTTTATCCAGGCCAGTACGTAGCTTATTTCTACAGCCGAAAGTTTTCCGCTTGGGGGCATTGGTTTAGACGTGGCAATTAGTCTTTTGTACAGAATACTTGCTTCGGCATTTGTTGTATCCACGTATCCTAATTGCATCAGTTGGTCGTATGCTTTACCTTCCAACAAATCGGGGGCTTGTATGCCTTCGCGGTGGCAACCTGCCGTAGCACAATCTTCGTTAAGTATAGGCTGAATAACTGCAGCAAAACTTACTGGCTTCGACAGGTCTATCTGCGGTGTTGTTTGAAAATAATCTTTTTCGCACGATACCATAAATAATACCGAACAAAAAAGAAATATGTTGAACTTTCTGTTGAGCATAATTACTTAAAGGTTAATGTTTCTATGAGAGAGCCTATATGATTGGGGCCATCGTTATCCATCAATGCCACGCCAAATTTGTATGTGCGGTTGGCAGCAAGATTTAACTGTATATCGTCACTGTTATTGGTTTTAAGGTTGCGTACAAACAATACTTTATATTTTGTATGAACGTTAGTTACAGGTATTATGGCATTTATTATTTGCACGGGAGTGATGTTGCTGGTTGTTACAATATCTGCATTACTGCCGGTAGGAGTTTGCAAATAATATCCCGGTACGCCACACAGTCCTCGCAGGTAAGCTATAATATCATCTTTGTCAGAACTTGTAAGATTGTTGTTCCAATAGGCGGTCATGTCCGACACGTTTTCCATATTTTGCATGAGCGTACTGCGCGATTTCCTGTTGAGCGCAGGAGAATTTATGGCTGAGTTTATGGCCCCTTCGCCCTTTGCACCATGGCATGTTGCACAGTGACCGGGTTTGTTGAGCACATCGCTGTGGTATATAGAATCGCCCTTGGCAATGTTACCTGTAAAAGGTATTTTGTTGTACAAATAAAATTCAGGAGCCAGCGTTGAAGTGGTTCCGCTGCCCACGGTTACACTCTGTGTTACACCGTTCCATTCGTATGCCGGGCCAGAGCGGTCGGTAGTGCCATTTACATTTCGCACATACATTTTATCGCCACTGTCGTCTGTCAATGCATTTTGATCGGCAACCATATCGATGGCATAACCTAAGGGTGCCGACCGTGCAAGACTCCAGTTCCATATATCAACTTTGCCGGCAGCAGGGTGCATAAATGTAAGAGGACCTGCACTGTGGCATGATGCCGCACATCCTTTGTTGGCAAACGTTCCGTTAATACTTGAGGCGGCATCAACTTCAAAGGCAAAGGCAATCTGATCATTGTTGCGTTGCGATGTCCATCCCGACACCGAATCTGTTTTTAAAGGATCGGCAGGGCCCCCATACAACCAACTTGAGTGAGAAAGGTCAATCTCACTGTCGTTCCATTCGGCAAGGAGGTATAGTTTATTGTTGTCATATGCGGCTTTCAAAGTGAGACCGGGATCTTTGCCGCCATTGAAAGAGGTTATTCCATAATAAGTACCGGTCATATTGACCAATCCATCGCTGTATAAAGATTGTGTGTTCATGTTGGCCGCTGTTACTTTAAGAAAGTCGGCAGTATTCCAGTATGCAGAATTTATGAGCAGCGGGGTATTGGCTACATACGATGCCTCGAGTGTAGAAGTCGCAGTTGATACACGTGGAGGTGGAGTAACATAGTAGTAATCCTTTTCACACGACAGCATAAAAACCAAACTTACGAGCAGAAGGCACAGAATTCGGAAATATTTTGTGTGTAGCATAATGAATTTCATTATAAGAGGTAAAACAAAATGGGTATCAAAAATAGAAAATAAAAAGGGAAGTAAATATTTACTCCCCTTTTTGAATAGTTTGCTGTTAGTGATTTTTATAGAATACAGTATTCACCCTGATGTCCATTTGGTCGGCAGTAGAGTGTGAATACACACCGTAAGTTTTGTTGTTGATAGCAGCGGCATTGTTGGGGTCGAATGGATCCCAGGCTTTTGTAGAAGCAATGTCCATAAAATCGGAACGCTTAAAGCTGAAGGTAGTGGTAAATCCACAACGCAACTTATCGGGAGTACCGTCATTGTTGGTATCGAAATCGGCCATGCCGTTGTAAGTCATTTTTGCGGTGATGGTTTTTGTAATTGGCGTTCCATCGGGATATCCGCTTGGTGCACGGTACCTGTTGAAGGTGAAGGTACCAGTAAGATCATACCCCTTGTTTGTTCTGGTGGTAGATGTAAGATGGAACCATGCAGTGTCCGATGCAGGATTAACTATCGTTTTCAATGAATCGAGATACACGTTACCTAAATAACTTGGTCCGCATTTTCCGAGTCCATCGCGACCGGGCTCACCGGTATTATAAGTTGACAATTGTACCCAATAGTTGATGCTGTTTTTTGAAAGCGCAGTTTCATCGAAATTAAACTTCGGACTGAAGTTGAAATTATTGAAACGACCAGTAATCAGAGTAGAAGAGAAATCATAAAATTTCGATTCCCACATTGTGCTGCAGTGTACTTTATCGAATACCCAACTCGTATCGATGATGGCATTACTTGGCACATACACACCGGTATCATTTGGATCAATGTAAACGATGTCACGAACCTCTACAATTTCTGTTTCTTTTTTACATTGAGTTAAGAATAAACTCACTCCTACAATAAGAAGAGCGCTTAGGAAATACGGTTTGAAACCTTTCATATTTTTAATTTTTTAATGTTTTAAAATTCTCCGTAAAGCACCTTCTTTTATTTTTATAGTTACATGATATTTGTCAGTGTCTCGTCCTGAAATAGGTTTACGCTTATTAAAGGAAAAAAAATGATAAGTAAACAAAAGACAAATGAAGAAAAAGAGGCTATCATAGCCGAGTATTTATTAGGTGAAAAGACATTTCGGCAAATGCAATCACTGCATGGAGTTGATTATAGAATAATACATTCGTGGGTTACAAAATTTAAAGGCCATCATGTGCAGAAATTAAAAACACCAACAGAAACCATTCAATTCTATGAGCAACAGGAATGCGATGTAAAGCTTTGCGAGAAGAACTTCGCAAAGCAAAACTGTACAACGAGTTGCTTAATACGATGATAGACATTGCCGAAGATCAATTAAAAATTGATATCAGAAAAAGTCTGGCACCAAGCGGTAGAAACATTAGAGCAAAGGAGTCCGCGTTGTGTAACAGACCTTTGTTTGCTTCTTGGTAATAGTAGGCAAGCTTACTATCAGGGCATTAAGTACGTACAGCAAAAAGCGTATGAATCGCATTTAATAATCGAAGAAGTGTTGCGACTTCGGAAGTTTCAGAAGCGATTAGGCACACGAAAATTATTGCACGAAATGCAAGATTTTTTGTCGGCCCACAGTTTTCAAATTGGCAGGGATGGGCTTTTTGATTTGCTTGCGGAGCACGGCATGTTAGTGACCAAGCGCAAGCGCAGAGGCTGTGTTACAACATTATCAAAACATCGTTATAAGAAGTATCCAAATCTTATTAAAGAATTCATTCCAATTGCTCCAAACCAGCTATGGGTAAGCGACATCACATATATCCATTTGCAAAAAGGTTTCGCCTATTTGAGTTTGATTACAGATGCATATAGTCATAAAATTGTTGGCTTCTATTTGCATTGTGACCTTTCCGCACAAGGTCCTTTGATGGCATTGAAAATGGCATTGAAGGCTAATACTACTATTGAAAATTTAATTCACCACAGCGATAGAGGTGTTCAATATTGTTGTGATGTATATGTGAACCTATTAAAGCACAATGGCGTAAAAATAAGCATGACACAGAATGGCGACCCAAGGGAAAATGCCGTGGCCGAACGTGTAAATGGAATATTGAAAACAGAACTTTTGGAAGATAAATTTGCAGATTTTGGCAAAGCCAAAACTGCAATTGCAAAGGCATGTAGCACTTACAATTATTTACGGCCACACAATAGTATTGAAAATTTGAAGCCAGTGGAGGCTCATCAAAAAGAAGGTACATTAAAAAAACTATGGAAGAATTATTACAAATTAAAAAGGAAAAGGGAGGTAATTATGGAATAGGTTTTTTAGGCATTGGGTGTTCTGAATATATCTCTCGCACAAAAGCCAAGCTGTTACGCTTGGCCTTATAGAACGATATACTTCGTCACACACTGGTTTATTTCCTGGTAGGTTGCACCTCTGCAGAGCCTACTTCCGCTTTTGCCAGTGATGCAAATATAGAATGTAAACGGTATTCAGGATTATTTTAAATGTGTAAACTTGCACACGGATTTTAAACAAAATGTGTAAACTTTTTTCAGGACGAGACACAGTTCACTCTATGATATTTGTCAGTTCACTCTATGATATTTGTCAGTTCACTCTATGATTTTTGTCAGTTCACTCTATGATTTTTGTTCTTTGAAGAAACAATTATCATCTGTCATCAAATTTATTTTTCACCCAGCGTTTTCATGAAGGCTATTATTTTCCAACGCTCATCGTCAGTTATCTTTTTCTTGAACGATGGCATTGGGTCGCGGCCTTCGGTGGTTTTCCAATATAACTCGCCATCCGATTTTTTTTGAAATTCTACCGTGGTAAAATCCCCGCTCGATACATCAAGGTTGGCAGACTTGGGACCATCGCCTTTACCTTTTGCACCGTGGCACGATTTGCAATGTTTCATATACAGGGTTTTACCCTCAGCGAGATTCTCCGCATTGGAAGCCTGAGGGTTTTTTACCTTGGCTGCCGATTCAGGTGCCGGCCATGGTTTACCTTTTGCTTGTGCTTGTGCCGATACAGTGGCAAAGGAACATGCAGCAGCTACAAGTGTTACAGTTAAAACAGATTTGATTTTCGATTTCATAAATTTAATATTTAAGATTTTGGAATTTTGAATAATAATAAAACGATATAAGCAATTACGCCCCATACACCCGCAACCATTGCTGTAATCGATATCACAAGAGGCAGTGGTGCATTGGCTCCGGTTGCCCATAGGGCACGTTTCTGAAACGATAAATCTTTAGTGGGAGGTATTCCCCACTTTGTGTCGCCTGTTGCTTCGAGTTCGCCAAGATCATCGTTGTCTTCTACGCGTGCTAATACCTGTACATTGCCTTGTTCGTCACCGGGAAGGTCGGCAGGAAAATCTATAGTTACCTCACCGTTGTCATCAGTTGTGGCGCCTTCTTCTCCAAGTGGCAGCAGGCCGAAACTTTTTTTGGCATAGAATTTCACTTCCACATCTTTTATTTTTGACGTGCCCGATGTATCGCTCGATGTAATAACAGCTTTCACTTTGTTGATGCTATCTTCTTTAAGAAACGACATTTCCAATTTATATTTTCCAGTATTTGATTCTTCCTGCGCACTTACGCGAAGTGGTTCAATAAACAAAACACATACCACTATCAAAGTGAGTATCTGTCCTTTGTATAATATTAAGTTTTGCTTCATCTTATCTATGCTTTAATATGTGAATGCCTCTTTCTTCGGCAATTTCCCATATAGGAATAACTGGAAATAACCTCACCAAAATGGTGATAACCAACAGTGCCCCTGCGAGCGTTGCCGATGTAATAGCCCACTCCTCCCATGATGGAATATAGTGCAGCCACGACTCGGGTACGCCTTGCATAGGAATAAATGGATGCAGCAAAGTTGGCGTAACTATAAGGAATCGCTTGAACCACGCTCCCACCACTACAAGTATCGATACGATAAAAAGAGGTACCGGCCTTCTTCCAGTTTTAAATAGCAAAACAATGATGGGTACTATCATTCCCAAAATTTGCACGCTCCAGAACATTGGTGCATAGGTTCCATAAAACAGTTCGTTCAGGTGGGCACCCTCAAGCACTTTCATCTTAAATGCAGGTACAAGATACTCATTAATATTGAAGTACAGATAAATGAGTGAAAGCAGTACCAGCAGCCGCCCCATGTTGTCGAAGTGGCGAATGGTAATATACTTTTGTAAGTTATAATGATTGCGCAATACATACATCACAGCAATAACCCCCGCAGCTCCAACCATAAATGCTCCCGACACAAAGTAAGGACCAAAGTTGGTGCTGTCCCACCCGGCCCGGTATGTAGTGGCAAACAGCCAGGACGTAACAGTATGTATGGAAAGTGCCAAGGGAATTATTAATATAGCAAGAATCCTGATAGATCGATTAACGATGCGGAATTGTTGTTTGCTGCCTGTCCAGTTAAGCGACAAGGCTTTATAAAAATTATGCTTCCACTTTGGTACATCTTTCATTTCATCGCGGCACAAAGCAATATCGGGCAGCAAGGGTATGTATAGTAACAACAGGCTTATGACAAAGTAAGTGGTAATAACAATAACGTCCCACATGATGGGCGACTGCAACCTTCCGTAAACAAATAAGTGCCAGAACCTGTCGGGACGGCCCATATCCACAATGATAATAATAGCTGCAAACATGATTGCTGCTATAGCAATAATTTCGGAAATACGTACAAGCGGTGTGCGCCATTTCACATCGGTGAGTTCGAGCACCGCACTTATAAGCGAACCTACCAAACTTATAGCAACAAAAAAAACAAAGTTCGAAATATAAATTCCCCAGGAAGTAAAATCGCGCATGTCGGTAACAATGAGGCCGTATCGCAACTGCTTAATATATGCATAGAGGCCAATTACTATTACAACAATTAAAAAGCCCACCCATAGCAAACCCTGTCTGCCAAATTTTTTTGGCAACAAATCGGTCAGTAACTCCTGCAATTGTTCTTTGGGATTCGATGCTGTTTCCATAAGGATTTGTATTATAGGGTTGTATCTATAGGAGCTTCAACAAAAGGGAACTGACGATTGGCCGGAGGCAAATAATATACACGCGGCTTGGTACCCAACTCCTCGAGAAAACGATACCCTGCTTTATCTTTAATCAGTTGGCTAAGTCTTACGGTTTCGTCACCGTTACTAACTACATCTTCGTTTTCATCACCAAAATAAAACACTCCGTTGGGGCATGCAGTCACACAATCAGGGAGTTCATTGTTGCCCGATTTCATGGGGCAGAAATCACATTTTTCGACCGTGCCCATTACATGTGAGCTACAGGCTGTATGATGCTTGGCGTTTTCAATTTCTTCGTGGGTCATCTTGTTGAGGTCATCGCCCCAGTTGAAAACCCTTGCAGAGTAAGGACATGCAACCATGCAAAAGCGGCAGCCAATGCAACGGTCGTTGTCTATGGCAACACGGCCATCGGTAAGTTTAAATGTAGCATCTACAGAACACCTTTGTGCATGGGGGATTGTCGCAGTGGAAGCACGTCATAGGCATCCAGTAAGGAGCAGATTTTTCGGAGTCCTGCATCCTTTCTATTTTCACATAACTGCGATTTTGCGGCAGGTAATGCATTTTTGAACACGCCTTGCGGCACTTGCCGGCATTCTTACATCGCGATAAATCAATCACCATCACAAATTTCTTTCCCGGTACACCTTCTCTTATGTGATTAGCAATCGCGAATTCGGGAATTTGCGGGTCGATTAAAGATTTATCTACTTCCACAATTTTGCCATCAGGCGAAAGTAGCTTAACAGTATCACCGCTGGGTTTATTTTCCGTTTGCGACAGTACTTCAAGCGTTCCAAGTCCTGCAGCAGCCAAAGCTCCGGTAATCAATCCGGCTTTGAGAAATGCTCTTCTTGAGCTGTCGGGTGCTTCGTTCATATAAGTTTGTCTTTATTGCCATTATTATTCATCCACTCTTTTACTTCGGTATTGCTTGCAGGTGGTGTGTGCTTTAGGTTTGCCATGCCCGTTGACTTCACTGATACAAGTTTCCCATCGGGAGTGAGCATTGTTATTTTTTCGGTATCGGGCTTGGTTGCCTTCGCATTAATTGAGGAAAGAAATCCCAAAGATGCCCCTAGTGACATGAGGGTTTTTAAAAATGTTCTCCTCTCAGTTGTTTTGTTGTTTGTTGTGTTGTGAACCATGGCAGTGTAAAATTGAATGCAGATGTGTTTAGTAAGTCCATTAATTTTCATGAAACTTATCACCCATCAAAAAATTGTGCTATAGTGGCCTACAACATATCCAACATTTTGATCAACAAATTCAATTCCACACTTTTTGTATGACACTCATTCGCCATTAGTGTATATTTTGAATTAGTTACGAGACAATTTTTACAATAATAAAAATGAACTTTTATTTATGCACCAAAAATATTATTTTAATATTGATAATACTAACTATTAAAAAATATTTTAAACATCGTGTTAGTAACATGACTTTCCCCAAAAAATTTAATAGCCGCGAATAGGACGAATGAATGCCGAATAAATGTAAATACTTTTTGTCACGAAAAACACGGAATAACACGAAAGAATTTTCGCGTCAACTTATGAATTTTTGAATTGCATTTCTTTGTGCCTTAGGGCCTGTGTGGTTAAATTATTTATTGCCAAAGCTTGTCGCGTTATAAGGAGAATGCAAGAATGGTTTGGGAAAAATTACTTTTCAGAATTACTGCATTGATTGGCGAAGCATTTCAACCAAAAGCACAAGAAGCACCCCAACGGTATAAGCAACCAAATCTAATTTCGAAAACGAATTTCCAATTATAATTTTTGCTGCTGCTGAATATTCAAGTCCAATTAGATTTATAAAATGAAAGTACTGCATTGCTTCCACAAAAAAAGCAAATAATAATACCGCTATTGCAGTTGGCAATACCGGCAAAGGGAAAAAAGATTTTACAAAACAGTAAATCAAAACTACTACCAATGCATCGCCAATGTATGGTCTTACAATTTTATCGTGTACAAACAATGCTATCAATACTTCGACAAATAAAATTGCTATGGCGGCAATAAAATATTGCTTATTGAATGTTGAAGCCAATGATTTCTTATTCTTGTTCATACTCACTTTTTAACAATGCAAACATTGTCATGTCATAATATTTTCCGTTCCAAAACATCCATTGCTTTAAAACTCCTTCATTGGTAAAATTCAATTTCGCTAACACTTTATGTGAAGCTAAATTGCCTTGCATCACTTCGGCTTCTATTCTATTTAATTCGAGTGTATTAAATCCGAAATTTATTATCGCATTCAAAGCTTCGTTTACGAAACCGTTGTTCCAAAATTCAGATTGCAAATCGTAACCTAAACTTGCACGATGATGTTTTGTAAAATTATTAAACCCACATGTACCAATAATATTTTGTTGGCCTTTGATTGCAATGCCCCATCGTATACCTGCATTGGATTTAAATTTATTTGAAAAATGTTGTATTATATTTTGCGCCTCTGCTTCATTAATTAGTGGCAGCATGTTATAATATCTTGTTACCTGATGGTCGCTAAATATTTTAAATATATCGCTACCATGAAATTCGGTAATCTCTATAAGTTCAAGTCTTTTTGTTTGCAAGGTTGGGAATATGTTCATGTAATAGCACTTATGTTTTAATGTTAAATTTGTTTTGACTGAGTTGAGCAAATATCTCGAATAAATATTTTGCAAGCTAAAATATTTGAACTTCTATCGAGCTCCAGAAATAAAATATATAGCAAGCTATTTTCGAATTAAAAAGTTTTCAATCTGTTTTTTTTCATTTCGAAATAATTAATTGATACTTTAATAAAATGGAGAAAAGTGATGAAGCAAATGGCCCGATTGCTAAACGCCAAAATGGTATAGCCCAAATCACCAAAATAAAATTACTTTTGCGGACAAATCAAAAAAACAGAAATATGCTTAATATAGTATTGTTTGGCCCACCTGGTGCGGGCAAAGGCACACAAAGCACCAATCTCATTGAAAAATATAACCTTGTTCACTTGTCAACCGGTGACATATTGCGTAGCGAAATTGCCGCTTCCACTGCCCTGGGTCTCGAAGCAAAAAAACTGATGGATCAGGGATTGCTCGTTCCCGATGAAGTAGTGATAGGTATGATAGATGCCAAGCTACAGGCCAATCCCACAGCAAATGGTTTTATATTCGATGGATTTCCACGTACCACAGCACAGGCCGAAGCACTCGATAAGTTGCTTGAATCGCGCAATACTTCTATCAGTATGATGCTGGCACTTGAAGTTGATGATGACGAATTGATAAAACGTTTATTGCTTCGAGGTAAAGAATCGGGCCGTGCCGATGATCAAAATACGGAAGTAATTGCAAAGCGTATAAATGAATATAACGCCAAAACAGCACCGCTGAAAAATTACTACTCAGCACAAAATAAATTTGTTTCTATTCCGGGAGTAGGAAGTGTGGATGAAATTTTTGAGGCGCTATGCAAGGAAATAAGTTTAAGAGTTCAATAGTTTAAGAGTTCAATAGTTTAAGAGTTCAATAGTTTAAGAGTTCAATAGTTTAAGAGTTCAATAGTTTAAGAGTTCAATGGTTTAAGAGTTTAAGAGTTCAATGGTTTAAGAGTTTAAGAGTTCAATGGTTTAAGAGTTTAAGAGTTCAATGGTTTAAGAGTTTAAGAGTTCAATGGTTTAAGAGTTCAATAGTTAAGAAGTTGAATAACTTAAGAGCGGTGACGCTTATAAATGGGTGTCGATAAAAATGTCGGCATTTAATAGTTGAAATCGAGGTTCTTAATTTAATTGATTTAATCACATTTTGTAGAATATTAAAATACTTTTATCAAGTGGCGACAATAAAAAGGTTTTATGATTTAGATTGTTGGAAAAAATCCCGAGAATTAAATTTTGTAATTTATAAATTTACACTTCAAGATGCATTTAAAAAAGATTTTGCATTAGTAAATCAAATTAGAAGATGTAGCATTTCTATAATGGCGAATATTGCAGAAGGATTTGGCAGAAAAGGCAACAAAGAGTTTATTCATTTCCTTTCAATTGCAGAAGGCTCCTTGGTTGAACTTCAATCCCATTTATACATTGCTCTTGACATTGAATATTTAGAAAAAGATGATTTTTACTTGGCATTTAATTTATCTGAAGATACACAAAAACTAATCTATGGATTTAGCGAGTATTTGAAAAAAACAGAAATGAAAGGTATTAAATTTGAATGATGAGTTATTAGAAAATGGTTTTTAGTTCCCCTTAAAATTAAAGTACTCGATTAAGTAAATTTTTTAAAAATGATTTATCGCATAACTATCAAAAATAAACAACTAAACTGTCGTGCTCTGGCACAAATTTTTTTTTACATTTAAACACCTTAACTGAATTTTAATGTATTGAACTCTTAAACTAATAAACTTAAAAACTATTGAACTCATAAACTTTTAAACTATTGAACTCATAAACTCTTAAACTAAAAAAAATGGATAATAACTTTATAGAATCCGTAAAAATATGCTGCAACAGTGGCAAAGGCGGTGCGGGTGAAGTGCATCTTCATCGCGATGACAACACAGCACGTGGTGGGCCCGATGGTGGCGATGGTGGACGAGGGGGGCATGTTATTGTTCGTGGCAATGCACAGTTGTGGACATTACTGCATTTAAAATATCGCAAGCACATACTTACCGATGATGGTGAAAATGGTGCCGGAGGAAACAAAACCGGTGCCGAAGCAAAAGACCAAATTTTAGAGGTACCGTTAGGAACTGTGGCACGCGATTTCGAAACCAACGAAAAATTATTTGAAGTAGAACACGATGGTCAGGAATTTATTTTAGTGCCAGGAGGTAGAGGTGGCAAAGGCAATGCATTTTTTAAATCGGCCACCAACCAAACTCCGCGCTATGCACAACCCGGTGAAGAAGGAAAAGAAGAATGGAAAATTCTTGAATTAAAGTTGATGGCCGATGTGGGCCTCGTTGGATTTCCTAATGCCGGAAAATCAACTTTACTTTCTGTAGTGTCCAATGCAAAACCCGAAATTGCCGATTATGCTTTTACTACCATTGTTCCAAATTTAGGTATGGTAAATTATCGCGACAATCGTTCGTTTGTAATGGCCGATATTCCCGGCATAATAGAAGATGCTCACCTTGGAAAAGGGCTTGGGTTGCGATTCTTGCGGCACATAGAACGTAACTCGGTTTTACTGTTTATGGTTCCTTGCGATAGTCGCGATATAAAAAATGAATACAAAATTCTTAAACGCGAATTGAAATTGCACAACCCCGAGTTGATGCACAAACGCAGATTGCTTGCCATTACAAAATGTGATATGCTTGATGATGAATTGCTCAAAGAATTGAAAAAAGAACTTCCTCGCGATAAAAATACCGATGGAACAAAAGTGGAAACGGTTTTTATTTCGGCTGCTACAAATCTAAATATCGACAAGTTAAAAGATATGGTGTGGAATGCCATTAATGATTAAATTTGAAAAAATAAAAAAATACACATTTAGTTTTTTCAACAACGAATTACAAATCGATACGAATTTACGAATGGTGTGCATTCGTAAATTCGGTTTTAAATACTACAATAAATCCTGTTTGCCGGCTATGATATCGATAAGAGTAATTCGCTAATTTTGTAAGAAAATATAAACAGAGTGTACAATAAAGTAAACTATGGAAAATCTTTTACAACTTGATAAAAATATTTTCTTCGCTATCAATGGTGCTCACAATTTCTTTTTTGATTTTTTATTTTGGAATGGATGTTTGATTGTGCCATGGATACCACTCTTTTTTTTAATTCTGGTTGCCATCATTAAAGCCGATAAGCGCAAAGCCATGGCAACACTGGCTACCATTCCATTTCTTATTTTGGTAAGCGACCAATCAGGTTTGTACATAAAAGAAACAACACAAAGGTTGAGGCCATCGCACAATCCCGAAATTATGAATCAAATTCATTTGATAAATAATTATGCCGGTGGTATGTTTGGTTTTGTATCGCAACATGCTGCCAATACAGTTGCACTTGCAACATTGCTGATTCTGTTATGGGGTAAAAAAATAAAATGGCTGCCCTTAACCATGGCCATATACGTACTTATAAATTGTTATGGCCGAATTTACCTTGGGGTTCATTATCCTGCCGATATTTTAGCCGGTGCCTTATTAGGATGTGTAACCGGTTTATTGTTTTTTTACTTTTTTAAATTAGTTTTCAAAAAATATTTGTCCGCAAAATTGTAATTTCAAAAACTTCAATAGTATGAATTGGTTAGCAGTTTTTATTGGTGGTGGTGCCGGAAGTTTAACCCGGTATGGCATCAACCAATTGTTCGAAAAATATTTTTCTTCTGCTTTTCCACTTGCTACATTGTTTGCCAATATAATCAGCTGCATTTTATTAGGACTTATTTTTGGCTTTGGCGAAAGGCAACTTAATCTTTCACCCGCCACAAAATTATTGCTTACAACAGGCTTCTGTGGCGGGCTTAGCACATTCTCTACTTTTACTTCCGAAACATTTATTCTCCATTCGCAATCGCAAGTGTTTAGTGCTATCATTAATATTGCATTAAACATCATTGTTTGCTTTGGTGCTTTCTTTGGTGCATTCTATCTTGCAAAAAATTAAATCTCTTTTGGTGTTATTCTTTTAAATAAATGAAAAATAAGGTGAAGTCGAAATATAAAAACAAGGTGAGTGCAATGATGGCGATCATGTTGGCTCAACTATGGTTTGTGGGGACACAAACCATGGCACAACCCATGACGCAAAAAATGGTGACGCAAACAACAGCAGCACAAACTTTTGCAAGACCAAAATTAACCGTGGGAATTATTATAGACCAAATGCGAGTGGATTATATATATCGCTATTGGAATAAATATGGCAATGGAGGTTTCAAAAAATTAATAAACCAGGGATACTTTTGTGCTAATACGCAATACAACTATGTGCCCACTTATACCGGGCCAGGGCATGCATCAGTATATACAGGTACAACACCAATGCACCATGGCATTATAGGTAACAATTGGTATATACGTACCACAGGCGATACTGTATATTGCGTGGGCGATGCTACTTCAAAAACAATAGGTGCAGCAAATTTTTCCGGTAATATGTCGCCACGCAGATTGATTACCACAACCATAACTGATGAGCTTCGCTTTGCACAAAATTACAAATCGAAAACGATAGGAATCTCTTTAAAAGATCGAGGTGCAATTTTACCTGCCGGGCATTCGGCCACTGCTGCATATTGGTTCGATGGGGCAACAGGAAATTGGATCACAAGTGACTATTACATGACTGCCTTACCAACATGGATGAATAATTTCAACAACAAAAAATTGCCACAACAATATTTAAGCAAAGGATGGAATACCATGTTGCCAATAAGTGAATATACAGAATCGACTGCAGATAGTACTAAATACGAAGGTAAATTTAGTGCGGTGAATGGGGGTGTAACTTTGAGCGAAAAATCGCCCACCTTTCCTCACGATTTTATGAAACTTAATCCTGTAGGATTTGAATTTGTAAGGCGCAGTCCATGGGGCAATGTGCTAACCACCGATGTGGCAATTGCAGCAATAGAAGGTGATACACTGGGCGCAATTACTTCCGACTTTCTTTGTATCAGTTATTCTTCTCCCGATTATGTTGGCCATCAGTTTGGTACCAATGCCATCGAAACCGAAGATATTTATTTGCAGCTCGACAAAGATTTGGAACGTCTTATCACTTATTTAGAAAAGCGATATGGACGAAATAATTTCCTGCTTTTTCTCACAGCCGATCATGCTGCGATTCCTAATCCTCAATATTTGCTCGATAATAAAATTCCTGCCGGACGATTTAGCAGCGCAACGATTGCCGATACACTCCGTAAATATTTACAAACAAATTACAACGACTCGCTTCTGTTGCAATGTTACGATGATAATAATATTTACCTCAATTACACTTTGCTCAATTCGTATAAAATAGATTATGCTAAAATTACAAATGACATTTCGTTTATGATAAGTCAACTTGCAACGGTTCATCACTGCCTCACTCGTGAGCAAATTATTAGCAATGATTATTCGGAAGGAATCGATGCAAAAATCAGAAATGGATTTCACCCCAAGCGCAATGGTGATATTGTTGTAATACCCGAACCGGGCTTAATAGAATGGAGCTCCTCCACAGGCACTACTCATGGTAGTGGATATACGTACGATACACATGTACCTCTTCTTTGGTATGGCTTTAATATTAAACAAGGCATCGATTACAATCCTTACAACATTACCGATATTGCCGCTACGCTTTCAATGATGTTGCATTGCAGTATACCCAATGCTTGTACCGGAAAAGTAATTGTGAATTTGATGAAGTAGGAATTTGTGACTGTAGTTTACTAATGGATGGATTGAAATCCATCCTTACAATATTGAGCCGAGCCTACGGCTCTCTTGCTTTCGCAAAATAGTTTGCATAACTTTGGTTTCATTATAAGATCGATTGAAATCCATCCTTACAATTTTGAGCCGAGCCTAAGGCTCTTTTGCTTTCGCAAAGTAGTTTGTGCAACTTGGGTTACATTATAAGATGGATTGAAATCCATGCTTACAATATTGAGTCCAGTCTACGCCTCTTTTGCTTGAGCAAAGTAGTTTGCGCAACTAAAGTTGCACGACAAAAGTTCCGTAGGAACGAAACATATTGTAGCCATGGGTTTTAACCCATGGTATTTTGTATTGGAGATAGTTTATTTATTCGGGCACAAAAAAAGGCTGGCGCAAAAAAAAATCAATTGTGGTAACCTCAGCATAGTAAGTAATTGTATTTCCCAACGACCAAAATATTTATTTTCTCCTCATTGTTATTCGCATTCCTTCTTTTCTATATCTTTACAAAAACCAATTAATAATAATAGTTATGAAACCAATTTTAAGTTCAAAGTTCAAAGTTTTGCAAATAATAAAATCAAAAAAATTGCTGCAATTGCAACACTTTTTTTCTTAACAAATTATACCATGCAAGCACAATCACTCACTGTTACGCTTACCCCATCGCAACACAATGGTTATAACATTACCTGCTTTGGTAAAACGGATGGTAGCATCACAGCCAATGTTACAGGAGGGATGCCACCTTATACTTATGCCTGGACAAATGACCAAACTACTCAAACCATTAACAACCTTGCAGCAGGTTATTATAGTGTACGGGTTACCGATGCCGCATTACATGAAGTGGATGCCGATATAACTTTAACCGAACCTGAATTACTTGAATTGCAGGCGGCTGTTTTTACATACCCAAATGGTTATAATGTAAGTCTATATAATGCTTACAATGGTAGCATAACAGTGACAGTAAACGGAGGGGTGGCCAACTACAATTTATTGTGGAACGATGGCAATACCAGCCAAAACCGAACCGCGCTTGGCGCAAGTTCGTATAGAGTAACAGTTACAGATGCTAATGGTTGCGTAGCAAACATCGAGCAATTGATACTCACTCAACCCGAGCGCAGCGACTGGACTATGACAGGCAATGCAAATACAAACCCCACAACGAATTTTATTGGCACTATGGATTTAAAAGACTTGGTTTTTAAAACAAATGGGTTGGAACGATTGAAAATAAATGAGAATGGTGATTTAAAAATAAATAATATGGTTGGTAAAACTGGCACACTGCAAATTGATGCAACTGGTTTGTTATACTCATCTAATATGGATGGTGTTCTTGCACCATGCAACACTATCATAAAAAGTGAATGGCTTAATTTGTCAAGCCCCTTAACTTTATTTACTTGTTTGCCAGTTAAAGTTGGTATTGGAACTTATACCCCCCAAAGTTTAACTGCAATTGCAGGCAACCTTTCAGTTGGGTTTGTTTATGCACCCAACTTTGCAGCACCTACAAACGGTATGATAGTAGAAGGTAATGTAGGAATTGGCACAAGCACAGTTGACCCAAATACTCAATTAACGATTTCTTCTGCCAACGATGCTTTGGCTTGCATAGGCACTACCAACGCTGCTGGTGCCAATGTTGGTTTACTATTAAAAAGTGGACCTAATGGATGGTATAGCTTTAAAGTTAATGCTGCAGGACTAGGCAGCATCACTGCTGGACCAGGCACAAATATAATTACATACAACATGAATGGCAATGTAGGCATTGGCACAACACCTCAAGATGGAGTAAATCCACAATACAAATTAGTAGTAGAAGGTAAAATAGGCGCACGCGAAATAAATGTAAAAGCTACAGGTGCCTGGCCCGACTATGTTTTTGATGAGGGTTATAAATTAATGCCGCTGCCACAACTCAAAAAATATATTGAGCAAAATAATCATTTGCCACAGTTGCCTTCTGCAACAACTATTGAAAAAGATGGTGGGTTTGATTTAGGCAAGATGCAACAATTGCATTTAATGAAAACCGAAGAATTGTACTTGTACATGTTTCAAATGATGAAAAGGATTGATGAGTTGGAGGCCAAGATTACCGTTTTGAAAAAAAATAAATAGGTATTATTTTTTTCATTAGCTAAATTCAACTTTATAAAATTCTTTATCATGGCAAACAGCAGTTGTGCTATCTTAAAATGCATGCAGTTAATATTTTTTACTTTCATTTGCTTTTGCTGTGAAATCAGTTCAATTCAAAGTCAGTCAATATTTAGGGCAGAGTGCAAATATATTTTTCAGGATATGCTATATAGAAAAATATCTGAAGGGCATGACAGTTCGATTATATCACTTGGTGTGGCAAAAATATTTTTGCCCGGAGTTGGCATAACTAATTTTCCTACTATTATGAAAACTGATAAATTTGGAAATTATGTATGGCATAAAAACTTTCAAAACGACTCTGCAAATGCAGATGCTGATCAATTTTTTAATTTTTTAGTATCCGCTGATAATCACATTTATATTACCGGGGTAAAATTTATGCCTTGGTTAGGCAATGCAGTATTAATTTTGAAGCTCGATTCGGTAGGAAATATTGTTTGGGGAAAAAGTTTTGCCAACCAGTATGATGGAGAGAATGGCATATCCATACTTGAATTACCAGACAAAAATTTAGCCATAGGATTCTCTAATTTTGGAGGCAATTATTTTAAAAGCACAAGCGGTTTGATGGTAATAGATAACGGTGGCAATATAATATGGCACAGAAAATACACCTCTGTTTATTCCCAATCAATTAAAAAAATGGTGCGCTCTGTAAATAATGGATACATTATTTCCGGTGAATTTTATACTGACACTGTTACACCTTTTGTTCAAACAGGCTTTTTTGTGATGGAGGTTGATAGCGTAGGTAATATTAAGTGGCAAAGAGCTTTTACAACTAATCCGGCTTCAAATAATATTGCAAAGGTGGCCGTGCAACTATCTGATAAATCTATTTTTATGTATGGTGGTGCTTTTCGGATACAGACCAATACATTCCACCCTTTAGTAATGAAACTTGATAGTGCGGGCAATCCACTAATCACTAAATTTTTGACAACGTTCAACAATGGTGATGTTAAAGATATGGTTCAAAACAAACATGGTACTTTTTACGCTGCAACCACAACTGGGCCAAATATTTTTGAACTTGATAATGCGTTAAATATTGTGAGTACCAAAACTTTGGGTTATGCAGCTGCATATCCTTTTTGTAGTACTGCCGATGATGGATTAAGCTTTGCTGGCAATGCCGGCACATTATGCAAAGTTGATAGTAGCCTAAATGAAGGCTGTTACACTAAGCCTATTTATACTGCCAATCCAACACTTCTGATGCTTGATACCATCTCAATTAATATTATTGATACAGGCATATTTAATTTTATTCAGTACCACAGTGTTGTTGATTCTACCTATCCATTAACATATAATATTTTGTGCAACACTTCTACTGCCTATCAAACGCATGAAAGTAATCAACATTCAAAATTGAAAGTTAGTCCGAATCCGGTTGGAGATTTGCTCAACATTATTGGGGTTATTAATAGTATTGAGATAGAGAAATTATCATTTCATAATATCATGGGGCAGATGATTGAAATAAATACAATGACTTCAACGAAAAATGTAATATCAATAAATGTAAAAGTATTACCCCCCGGCATGTACTTTATTTCTGTACTTTCTAATAACCAACTACAAACAATTAAATTTATAAAACTATGAAAAATTCAATAGGTAAAATTTTGAAAAAGTTTTCTTACATTTTCATTTTGGTATTGTCATTAAATGTTAATTCTCAAAATATGATAAATCCTTATTTGGATTATAATACCTTTAGTCCAACAATCATTCAAAGTTTGAATTATGGTGCGCCTAACATAACATCACCCCCTTTTTTATATGATTGGTCTCAACCTCCAATAAACGGTGGCTACACAGGTGAATATATGATTACCATGCAAGACCATTTTTGGAGGATAGCATATCCAAACAATGCTTTGAGTTACAAAGTAGAAGTAGTTGGTTTTCCATTCACCATGAGTTGTTGGGATCAACCTCAAAGTTGTGCTTATCCTATAAGCCCATTATCAACAAGGGATATGTATATGCCCGATGATTCTTATAATAGTGTTACTAAAAAATGGAACAATTTGGTCAATGTGCGAAGCAATGGTGAATTTACAGGAGATATTGGCGGTTCTTTTATCCCAGAAGTTTTGGTATCAAAATTTTTTCTGAATGCTGTGGTTTTCAATTTACCTTCGAGAAATATATTGTCTCATACAGTAACAAAACACACTATTTACTTGCATTGTGGAAGTTCTACAAATGATGGAGTTATATCACAGTTTTCTTTTTATTATGATAACACAAGAGGGCGCATGCGCAATTATCCATTCGAAAAAGATAATGCTCCTGGTAGTACTTCGTCATGTTTTTGGGATGTTATTTTCCGGCCTGAATTGATGATAGCACCTGTTTCATTGTTTCACAATACAGATAAATATTTTTTTGATGAGCCAGATAATTCTGATTGGATTACCGGAGGTTCCATTAATTATTTTCCGCTTGCAGAAAATACTGCAAATGCAAGTTGTAATATTATTGTACCATTAAGTAGTGATGAGTTTGCGCAGTTAATTGCTACTTATTCTGGTCAGCCGCAAGATTTTGGCTATTATAAACACTTTGCTCCTCCATATTCTCTATATGATGTAACTTTAAGATGTACATATGGCAATTTACTTGCAGGATATGAACTTAACAGCAGTGGCGAGTTATCATTTCAACAAAACTCGTCAACACTGTTAGGTATTTACGAAGGCCTCCGCCACACCTACCACATAGACCAAAACATAGACCTCACAATTATAAACCCAAGCGAGCAAACAATATACAACCCAAGCGAAGTAGAAGTAACAGCAAGCGATTTACATTTTCCATCGTACTATACTTTTAAAACGATAAGAGGCGTATATCCAACTATTGCAAATGTTACTGCAGATAACAATGACCCCCAAACCGGAGGCCCATACGCAGACCCACGCGATGTGCCAGTGCGCACAGATTTACGGAGTGAAAATGCGAATGACCCACAGGATCCAAATACGCCTTGGCACAGCGTATATAGTAGCCGTTACTATTTAAAAGAAGGAAGCAAACTTACTATAGAACCATGTGCTAATATTTTTGATGCAACATTTGATGTGGAAGAAGGTGCTACTTTGTTGTTCGAAATACAACAATACAATTTGGGCTTTGAACATAAAAATTTAAACCAAACACAAAACCTTGGCCGCTACAAAATAAAAAGGATTAGGTGGTGCCATATTACGTAATTACAATCATACACAGTACGTGCAAAATGGAAAAATTAAACAGCCTTACAATTTGCATTACATAGCAACCAGCACAATACTTGCCGGTGCAACGGTTGCTGCAATCGTAGATGATGATGATCAGCTTCAGGAAATTATTCGATAGAACCCGGTGGCGATGTACAATTTACCGCCCCTGATTTAATTAGTTTGCGTGATGGGTTTAGCGCTAAAACAGGTTGCACCTTTAAAGCCAAATGCGAGAGCCCGGGCATACTTCCACAATGTCCTCCACCAGTGATTGGTAATGGTGGCAGCAAAATGATGCAAAACCATTTTCAGCCAAATGCTAATATTCTTTTTGATGGTATTGTTACTCCTAATCCAAACGATGGTTTGTTTACATATCGTGCAAATAATTTTTCGCACGAAAATATTACCACCGTAGAAATTATTAATTCTATTGGCTTAAAATTAATTTCGAAAGAGATAGTGAGCGAGAACACTTTTTTCGATTTATCGAAATATGGCAAGGGGGTCTATTTTTTGAAAGTGATGAATGGAACAAAAATAAAAATAGAAAAAGTGGTGGTACATTAATAGCGTCTTTTGCTCAAATTTAACAATTCAACAGCTAAATAAAATAGTCCGCACCCGTCTGCGTAGCAACAATCATTCAGGGTTGATATGGGTTAGCAATACTGCATCGGTTTATATTCTCATTTCTTATCTGTGCAAATCCGTAAAATCCGCATCATCAGTGTTCCATCCCTTTTATGCGTATTTCAAAAAATCTTCGCCACAGTCTTCGCAATAATTTTAAGATCGACCAAAAAATTGTGGGTGCGTATATACTCACCGTTAAGTTGTAATTTATGAGGCATAATATTTTCGATATATTCCTTTTCGGGGTCGGCAGCTTTGGCAAGTAGTTCGTTTTCGTGGGAATATAAAATGGATGCATAGTCGGTAATGCCGGGCTTTACCGTGAGTACTTTAAGTTGTTCGGCATTGTACATGTTCACATACTTACGCACTTCGGGGCGCGGGCCTACAATACTCATATCACCAATAAGCACGTTGAGTAACTGTGGTAGTTCGTCCAATTTATATTTGCGTAAAACTATTCCAACGGTGGTAATACGCGAATCGTTCATGCCAACGGTAAGTAATCCTGCTTTATCGGCATTTTGCTTCATCGTTCGGAATTTAAAAATAGAAAAGTCCTTGTTGTTTTTACCTACCCGTTTTTGCAAATAAAATATGGGTCCTGCGCTGTTTAATTTTATTTTCACTGCAATTGCAACAAAAAAAGGTAACAGTATTAAAAGTGCAAAAAATGCAAATAATATATCGAACAATCGTTTTGTCATTTTTAATTCTTAATTTTTAATTCCCCTCCCACTCCCGTCATTGCGAGCGTAGCGAAGCAATCTTTTCGGTGCTAAGTCATTTCGATGCAGAGATTGCTTCGTTCCTCGCAAAGACGAAAAAGAATCACTTTAATTCCCCTCCCACTCCCGTCATTGCGAGCGTAGCGAAGCAATCTCTGCGGTGCCAAGTCCTTTCGATGCCGGGATTGCTTCGTTCCTCGCAAAGACGAAAAAGAATCATTTTAATTCCCCTCCCACTCCCGTCATTGCGAGCGTAGCGAAGCAATCTCTGCTGTGCTAAGTCTTTTCGATGCCGGGTTTGCTTCGTTCCTCGCAAAGACGAAAAAAGAATCATTTTAATTCCCCTCCCACTCCCGTCATTGCGAGCGCAGCGAAGCAATCTCTGCGCAGCTAAGCCCTTTCTATGCAGGGTTTGCTTCGTTCCTCGCAAAGACGAAAAAAGAATCATTTTAATTCCCCTCCCACTCCCGTCATTGCGAGAGTAGCGAAGCAATCTCTGCTGTGCTAAGTCTTTTCGATGCCGGGATTGCTTCATCCGATGGTAATCGGATTCGCAATGACGTATGGAAACAATTACAACTCCACCACTTTCTTCACCGCTTTTTTTACGCTTGTCACTACCTGATGAATTTGTTCATCGGTTAAATCGTAAAATACAGGCAAAGAAATTTCGCGACTGTAGTTATTATAAGTTACAGGATAATCGCTAATCGAATAATTTTTTTTGCGATAATATGACAACATTGGCAAAGGAATAAAATGCACATTAACCGTTATATCATCATCAAAAATATGTTTCATAATATCATCGCGTTGTTGCTCGGTAATATTGCGAACGCGCAATGGATACAAGTGATATGATGTTTCGCGCGTATCACTTTTCATTACAGGTAGTTGAAACACATTATCATCATTCAACAACTGAGAGTATAAATTGCAAATGTGTTTTCGCTTTACCAGTGTATCATCATCATACCGTTCCAGTTCTATTAAACCCATTGCAGCGTTAATATCGGTCATGTTGCATTTATAACCGGCCTCTACAATATCGTACCGCCAATTGCCCTTCTGCATTTTTGCCAATGCATCTTTATTTTGCCCATGCAACGTATACACACATAAGAAATTATAAATTGCTGCATTGTCGAATGGCGCAGGTAAATTTAACACCACAGCACCACCTTCGGCAGTAGTAAGGTTTTTAACTGCATGAAATGAGTACACCGCCACATCGGGAATCGATGCACTTTTTACTCCATCGGTAATAGCGCCTAGCGAATGTGCGGCATCGGCCAAAATCATTATGCGATTAAGTTTATGTTGAATATCGTTGGCGGGAATAAATTTTAGTTTTACTTCTTTCTCATTTACCAAAGCATACAGGGCTTTGTAATCGCATGGCCATCCGGCAAAATCAACCGGCATTATTACTTTTGTTCGCTCGGTAATAGCACTACGTATACGGTTTAAGTTGATACAAAAATCATCGTCATTCACATCTACCAAAATTGGTGTAGCACCCGTATGCATCACCACATTTGCAGTTGCGCTATATGTGTATGCAGGTAAAATAACTTCATCGCCCTCTCCTACTCCCAGCCAACGTAGTATAATTTCGAGGCCGGCTGTAGCGCTATTTAAACAAAGCACATTTGATACTCCAGAATACTGCGCCAATTTCTTTTCAAACATTTTTGTGCGCGGGCCGGTTGTTATCCATCCCGATTTTAAAACTTGTACCACTTCATCAATAATTTTTTGGTCGATGCGTGGTGGCGAAAATGGTATCATATAATTTCAGTGTTTTATATTTACAAATGTATTTAGTATCAGCTATTTTGAAAATAGTTTTCTATCGTTTCTGTTTCCATGAGTTATCAATATTGTTACGAGCATAAAAAATATTATTCCTACAGAATGTTGCATAATCGATTCTACCATTGCATTGGCTGCCAAAATGAACAAACAAAGAAACCCCAAAATATCTCTTTGTTGCATGGCAATAAAAAAACACAACAATAAGTAAGCACCAAAAACAACAAAGCCTATGATGCCTGTTGCCAAAAATATTTGCAAGGATTGATTGTGAGGATTCAATTCCTTGTATGCAGCATAAAGCATTTGGTGCTCTTTGTAATATGTCACAAGTTGCGAATTGATATCGCCAATACCATAACCCAACAACGGTCGTTTGGCAATTAAATTTAAAGCACTGCTCCATAATGAAAACCGTAATTCTAAATTACTTGGGTTGGAAGCAAGTAATTTACTCTCCTGAACTTGTTCGAGCGTTGGCATTTCTGATTGTTTTACAACATTTGAATCAAGCATATCCGTTATCCTGTTGTAGTGATTCAACATCCAATATATTCCCGAAACAATAACAAGACAATAAGCAATAAAATTGAAAGCTAATATTTTTCTATTTTCATTCCGCATCCATTGCATGGCAAAATAAATAAGCAAAGCAATTATAAAGACGCTTGTGGCCATGCGGCTATTGAGCGTAATAATATTTACAAGAAATATAAAATTGATAAAGTGTAAAACAAAGCGGTATAATTTGTCTGAAACATTCTTCAACTCAATGAGAATGAAAAAAATATTGCAGCTCAGCAAAATTGAAAAATAAGTTGGATGCAAAAGGTATGAATACATGATATAATAAAAATGCAACTCGCTTCCATCCACATTGTATGCATTTAATGCATTCATAAAACAAAGGCATAAGGCCACTAAACAACCAACAATACTGCCGCTAAAAATAAATTTTCGATTGATTTTATCTTTAAGAAAAAATGCAATTGCCGGTAAAATCAATAATGACAATTGCCGCGAAAGATAACTCAGGCCTTCGCTTTTATTGTGCGAGTATAAAATGCTGATAGCCATCAATACAAAAAGTATTATAGGCAATAAATTTATTTTGTCGGCAAAATCTAACTTTAGTTTAGGGCTGTACTTTACAAAATAAAAAATACCAAGTAACAAAATTGCTGCAATAGTGTAGCTGCAAAGTTTGGCATTCAGCGGCAATAGCAATGCTGTAACTCCAAGCAAAAAATTTGCACTGTTCAATATATTGTTGGCTGCTTTGTTCATACTACCGAAACATAAAGTTTCTCACATTATTATTTAAGCCCAATATAAAACCAAACCCATAAGCAGTATGTAAAATAATAAACACAAGTGGTCGTAAAATAATTCCTTGTGCATTGGCGGTGTTCGAAAATGAAAAATAAAAGTTCGCTAAAAGGTAAAAGCACAATGGAAGAATTGCCGGCCAACCAATAATTGCAAACAGAACAGGCATTAACAAAATATAAGAAACAAAACCGGCAGGAATAAGATGCCGAAGTTTTAATCCCGATTTTACTTTTTTTAGTACAGTAGGTTTAAACAAACCATACTGAAAATATTGCCGAAATAAACTTGCGAAAGTTTTGCGTGGAAAATATTCGCTCTTAATTTTTGGATTGAGGTAAATTTTAAATCCTAAGCTTTGCGCACGGTAATGAAATTCATCATCCTGATTGCGCAACATTTCAGTATCGAACAATCCGGTAGCAGCAAATATTTTTCGTTTCCATGCACCCAGGTAAACACTGTCAGTATATCCTTCGAAATCCTTATTGTGAAACATACTATTGCCCACACCAAATACGCACGATGTGCAATATGCCACTGCACTTTGTACAGAAGTATTAAACGATGCATTCATTGGTCCGCCCACAATATTGGCATTGGTCGCGTTGAAAGTATTTATTATTTGCTCGAAATAATCCTGCGCATAAACGGTATGAGCATCAAGGCGCACAACAATATCTCCTCTGCATTTTTCTATTGCCATATTCAATGCAAAAGGTACGTATTTGTTTTTATTGTGCAACAAATGAATGTTGGTATGCTTCCTTTCATATGATTGTATCAATTCAATAGTACCATCATTAGAACCACCATCAATTACAAAAAGTTCTTTATTTGCCGGCAACGATTCAATAAAAAAACGCAGTAGTGACTCAATATTATCCACTTCATTGTAAGTAGGACACACAACGGATATAAGCGATATTTCTGTCATCAATGTTTTTGCTTATACAAAGTAAGTGTTTAATAAATAGCAATACGATTGGTGCATAAACTTTACTGTTTGCGCAGACTTGAATGTGCCCGTTGTAGTGTTTTGAAAATGATTGACAACCAATGAAGGTTCGTACAAAACTTTCATATTCAATTTTAATGCAGTTTCGGCAACAAAAATTTCTTCGCCAAAAAGAAAAGATGGATAATGCAATGTACCACCTTTAGTAAAATATGATTTATTAAACACCATAAAAGAACCATGCACCGCATAAGTGGTCAAAGGTTGATTTTTTTTTGCTTGCATTTTCGATCGTATAATTTTTGTTTTTATTAAATGTAATATGGTGAACAAGGCATATAAAAAAACATTGGAGGTAAAAAATTTGTAGCGTTTGATTATGCCTCTCGATAGTCGTTTTGTGATATAAGGGTTTTGATGATACTTTAAAAAAGTGGAGTAAATATCGGGGCCCAAAACATCGAATTCTTTAGTGGACAAAATATTTTTTAATGAACCGAAAAACGAATCTTTAGCGAAAGCAATATCAGTGTTGCAAATAATAGTTGCATCGGCCAATTCGTTTGATTTGAGATAATGCATTAAACCAAAATTTGCCGCACCAAAATATCCCAGATTTTTTTCTGCACTAAGAATTGTGACAAAAGAAAATTTTTGGGACAATGAATCAAGTATAGAAATTTGGTGGCAGCCATTATTTACAATCACAATTTCGGCATCGTGATTATTTCCATTTCCAAAATGCGTAACAACAAAATTGGAAACTTCGGTTTCGTTAAAATAATTAATAATGATAAAAAGCAACGTATCTCTTTTCAACTAATATTGGCCTTTTAAGAATTGAACAAAGGTATAATTATATGCTTTAGCTTTTTCAGTAAATCGATTGGCATTAAAAAGTGCAGCACTGTTCAGAATAATAATGCGCGAAACAATATGCAACAATCTGAAAAACCTTACCACCTGAAATGCAAGTTTGGTATGGTTCTTACGAAAATAAGTAATCTTGGTAAGTACTTGTTTGCTTAGCATTACACTTAAATTTTTCTTTCCGCTTGCGCCCACATGATGTAGAATAGAAGTGTGGGGATAATAAATAATTTTCAATCCATGCTTGTGCGCACGGTAGCAAAATTCCATGTCTTCGGTCCAAAATAAATCTTCGTCAAGCATGCCGATTTTTGTAATCACGTTTTTATTCATAAGAATTGCCGCACCAGATAATGCCTCTACTTCAATTGGTTTATCAATAGGCTTGCGGAAATACGATTTCCGGTTTTTATAAAACTGATGCAGAAAAAAAGTCTCCAGTATAATTTCGCGCACGGTAATGAATGGCTGAATAGAATATTGAGTACTTAAATCGGTATTTAATAAACGAGGTGCTAAAAGACTTACATCGTTATTCGATTTAAGATAATTAATCAACTCTGTTATGGAATCGTTGAGCAATTCAGTATCAGGATTTAAAAGAAAAATATAATCGCCTTTTGAAATTGCAATCCCTTGATTGTTTGCTTTCGGGAAACCGGCATTAAACTTATTGTCAATAATTATTGTTTGGGGATAATGTTTCCTAACCGTTTCAACACTATCATCTGTTGAGTTATTGTCTATCAAAATTATTTCGAAAGATGTTTTGCAATAGCAATAAACCGATGCGATGCATTTTAGCAACAACTCTTTCACATTGTAATTTACAATGATGATACTTACTTCCGGCTGATGATTAATCATGCTGAAAAGATTTTCGTATGAATCGGAAAATTTTAATAACGAAATAAAAAGGCAAACAGCACAAGCTAAGCAAAGGCAAAAGAAATTTATAAATTTGATAATAATGCCGTGGAGGGTAATGGGAAGCCGCAATTGAACCTATTACCAAATCAGTATATTCTTCTATCATTCTAAAAAAAACATACATGCGATTTTTAACACTCAATTTGCTTTTTGCAAAATGCTTTTCAAGTATTGGCAATAAATAATTTCGCATTCCTCGTTTATCGTAACTTAAGCTTGAAGCGTGTGCACGAATGAGCACGAAAGCATCCTTTGCTTCTACATAATGAAACACAAAATTGTTGATAGCCATGCGTTGAAACAACTCCCAATCTTCGAGCTTCAATAATTTGGGATCGAAACTTCCAACAATGTCAAAAACTTTTTTTCTAATAACTGGCGAACTTATTACCATCATATTTTGTCTCAGAATTAAATCAACAAGTCCTTCTCCGTTACCGTTATACTTTGGTATCCATGGCTTATTATCATCTTTTAAAGAAAAAAACAATTGTGTCTTATCATCACCATAAAAATATCTTGCATCGCCATACGCAATGTCAACAGACTTTTGGCTTTCTAAAATTTCGATATGCGATTTTAATTTATTTGGTTGAAGCAAATCATCGGCATCTAAAAACAAAATATACTCGCCTTTGGCTTTCGAAATACCATTGTTGCGCGCAGAAGTCGGCCCTGCATTTTGTTGCGAAATATAAATTATGCGTTTGTCTTTTTTTATCCAATCATCAACAACAGATTTTGTATTATCCGTTGAGCCATCGTCAATAATAATACACTCCCAATCAACATAAGTTTGATTAATCAGTGACTCTATTGCCTCTGAAATAAACCTGCCATAATTATAAGTAGCAATTATTACCGATACCATTTTAACTTCTTAGTTTACTGTACATTCTAAAAAGGAATAACAATAACGGATTAAAATATTTATCCTGCACAGCGGCCCGTTCTTTCATGAGTTGAACTTTATTATCATTAGCAGAACTAACCCCCGACATATCGAATAAAGCAACTTCAAGAGGCAAATGTTTGGTAGATACTTTTTTCGATAGCACCATTCTTACAAAAAATTCATAGTCGCTTACAATGCGAAATTGTTCGTCATAAAAACCATATTTATAAAACAAGTCACGCTTGATGAATGCCACAGGATGCCAGATTGTATCTGCATAAAGCTGAATTGCCCCAATCCTTTCCGGCATTTTACGGTGTGTAATTAAACCATCCTTTTCCTGTGTTTGCATGTCACCATATACAATATCTGCTTGTGGATTTTGCATAAATACATTTTGCAACACATCAATATCAACCAACGTATCGCCAGAATTTAAAAACAATAAATATTTTCCGGTTGACTGCGCGATACCCGTATTCATGGCATTGTAAATACCCGTGTCTTTTTCCGATACATAGTATTTGATTTTGCCGGCAACCTTTTCAATCGAGACTAAACTGCCATCTGTAGAACCACCATCAATAATAATAAATTCAAAATCATGGTAAGTTTGCGACAATACACTATCAATAGTTTTTTGAAGACCGTTGACATTATTTAAATTTATGGTAATGATAGAAAACAGTGGCATCGATTTAATTAAAATGAGTTATAAACTTCTAAATGATTTTTAACCACATCATATGTGTCAAACATTTTTAATGCAACATTTCTAATTTCCATTCTGCTAAATTTTTCAGGATTATCAAAAATCTCTTCGATTGACGAAACCAATGAAGCTACGTCTTTGTAAACAGCTAAACGTCCATTGTTAATATTTATCAATTCAGGAATTCCTCCAATATTAAAACCAACTACAGGAGTACCACATAAAAGGGATTCACAAATTGTGTTGGGGAAATTTTCGGCCAACGAAGGCAAAACAAAAACATCAACAGCATTGTAAAGTGAAGCTAATTTGTTTGCATCAGTGATATAACCCATGTCGACAAAATTTTTAAAATCGAGTGCAGAATTATTTTTTCCAATACCACAAACTATTGCATGAGGAAAAAATTCCATCGCCTGTTTCAAATAAACAATTCCTTTTCGGGGATTATCAATATCATTTGCAACAAACAGTATTATGTTTTTATCTAATGGTAAATTAAATTCAATGCGCGATTTTATTCTGTCCAATAAAATAAATTTTTCGCCATCAATAATATTACGAATGATTTTGTGTTGAAATGGCTTGAATAGTAACGATTGCATCGATCTGTTTAATAACCAATGCGATGGTGCTATAATTTTTATTTTTTCAGGATTAATTTTACTCAATGCATTTTGTTTATAGCGGAGTATAACATCTGCATATCCTTCATCAATTGTACCTTTCAACTGCACACAGTTTAAGCATGAGTTTGTGAAACCCATACAATCATCAGAGTGATGACACCCACCGGTGAAAGGATTCATATCGTGCAAAGTCCATACAACAGGTTTATTTATTTTCTTAAAGAAAGAAGCGAAGTCCAAAAACTGATCGCTTACCCAATGCAGATGAATTATATCTGCTGAAATTACCAACGGATGATTTGCTATATCAATAACTGAATAAGGCAAAGAAAAATACTCGAAACCAGCAGGACGATTTGCTAAGTGATTACGCGTAAAAGCAGCACTGCCTTTTTTCGTTATACCTATTCTATCCAGAAGTTTAAATATTAATTGGCTCTTTGGGTTTAATGTAAAATGGTTTTTAATATCATTCACACTTTTAAGCTTAGTAAGTAAAAACGATTCGATGCCGTCACTTAAAAGCGCAGTGTGCAATCGCACAGCGGCAATACCTGCCCCGCCCTTATCGCTTGTGCTGATGTGAACTACTTTCATTAATTTATAAAGAAGTTTAACGATGCACTGAATTGCTGTTGGTTCCAATCGCGAACTAAAAAACGTGGAAAGTGAAAAATATTTGAATTGCGGTTAACAATGTATGGGAAATTTGCCGCTACCATTTTAAAGTCAAGGTTTTTGCAAATTACAATTGTATCAGCATCATAATCTGCTATGGTGCCAAAAGGAAAAGAGAAATGAATCAAATTATTTGAAAGAATATTTTCTAAAATGTCTTTTGAGGTTTTGATTTCTTCTAATTGCTGATTATAATCTAAAGCGCCTAACGATGGATGCATGTGAGTGTGTGCCCCTATCACTGCGCTTTTCGAAGCACTCAATTTTTTCAGCTCGTCAAAAGTCATGGGGCGGTGTGATGCACGTGGCGATAAACTGTTGAACATTGCAGCCAGTTCAGCAATTTTTTCTTCGCGCTGTTTTGCAACCATTTTACGAAACAAGGGAAGCAGTTGCGTGTAAATTTGAAAACGCTTTTGAGTATCCAGATTTTTTAAATCGAAAACTTTTTCGTCTAACGAAAACTGATCTTGCAAGGGGATATTTTCATTCAACAAAATTATTCGCTCTACTGCATCCCACCAAAATTCATTGTCGGTATTTAATGTTCCCGTGGCGATATAAAATAAAGCTTGCATGTTGTGCGATTCCAGTATGGGCAATGCTTCTAAATAATTATCGGCATAACCATCATCGAAAGTGAGTGCCACACATTTTTTGGGAAAACGTTTTTTGTGTTCTAAGTTATGTAACAATTCATCAATCTGAATAACGAAATGATTTTTTTTCAGATACGAAAGCTGCTCATCAAAATGCTGCGGAGTTACGTTTAGCAACTGTGGATCAGTTTTTAAATTGTTAACTCGGTGATATAATAATACAGCACAACTTCCATTGAGAAGAACATCCATCTGCTTTTGCAAACGAAGATAAAATGGTTTTAATATTTTTTTAGAAGTTGTTATTAATTGCATGTATATCCAATTGTATATCCATTCCGTTTTCAAACTTATGACGCATAAATGGTTGCTTTATTTCACTGCCAATGGATTGAATGTAATATCTGAAACCCTTTTCGGTAAGCAGTTGTAGCAGCTTGTGCAACTCCTGCTCATTCTTTTGCCAGCTATGGTATTCCACAAATAAGTAGTTCACTTTATGCAACTGATCTCTGCAACTCAACAACACAGACATTTCTGCTCCTTCAATATCCATTTTCAATAAGTCAATATGCTTTTCATTTTGCAAAAGTGCGGCAAGATTTACGCTTGACACTTTTGTTTTATTACCTTCAAAAAAAATAGAACCTCCATCTGCACCTTCGCTACCAAATTCAATTCCATCATTATTAATCCAAACTGCAGAATTAAATAATTCGACCCCTGTGGGTGCATTGGCAAGAATATTTTTTTGCAAACATTCAAATGCTTTTGCATCAGGCTCGAATGATTTTATAATAGAATTGGGATATGTTTTTTTGAAATAAATACTGGCTACGCCAACATTGGCGCCACAATCATAAATCAAGGGATTATCATTTTTAGTTGGGAAAAACATTCGTTGTTCTACAAAAAATTCTTTGAGTTGATAGGCCACCGATAAAAAATCTGTAACCATAAAAGTCATGGCATTAAATGTAAACTCATGTTTTTTATATCGCGGAAATAACGATGCAGATTCAATCAACTTTTCAATTTCAGAAGGTGGGCCATTGAAAGTTCGGTTGAGTATTTTTTTTATTTTTGATTTCATTGATCAGCGGTTGCTTATATTTTTATCTATCCATCGAACTAAAGTAAATGGCAATTTTTTTCTCAATATTCCTTTAATAGAATTATCGCCCTGATTGATGTAATAATATTTTCGGCTAAATTTTTTCCATTCTCTGATTGCAATTTCATCTTCAACAACTTCATCATCTGCAACATTTATGGGCTTATCAGACAAGATTAAATTTTTATTGTAATCATAACCGGATGATTCGTGCGTTGCTTCGCTTCCTTCGCCAATATGCTTAGACATTGAATTTGCAGGAAAAAGTGTAAGCATATCATTTAAAATTAAAGAGGCAGTCCATCTTATTGCCCAACTGCTTATTTTATTCTCCAGTTGATGTTGTAACATTTTGCCCATGTATAAAATATCATCATCACAATTAAAATAATTCCATTTGTTATTCGCTTTCAACTGTTGGATGAGTTTTGCACTATCTGGTTCAAAATAATTCCATGCACGTGCAAATGTAGCCCATGCAATAGAGTCAGGATAGCGCATAAAAAAAGTTTCTTTAGACAGGCTTCGTTTGCAAAAACACAATTACATTTCCAAATTTATTCACCACTTCTGTAACACCTTCAATTACTGATGTTGCAAGACCTTTGTTAACTGAAGATTCAATTATTGTAACTGTTTTACACCATTCTTTTTCACGAATTACTTTTCTTGTTTCTTCAATCTTAATACAATCCGAATTGGTGGCATTTTGTTTTGATCCGTCAGAAAAAATAAATAGATCAGACTCTGAAGCAAGTTCATTTACCGCCAAACACTCAAGCGTTTGCCGCGCAAGTTGAGGGCGATTATAAACGAACATTACAATGGGTGCAAGAGTCATTTTATACGTTGCCAGATTGAAGTTTGTGAGAATTGCTTGTTATATGGAGCGGGGCCGGTGCATTGCAAAACACATTTAAATTTTTGATCTATCAATTGTTTGGTTGCACTAAGATAATAATCGCGGTCGCTGTTGTCTAAAATTAAATAGCCTCCAATTTTTATCTTAGGCAAACTATGCTTGATGCATGATGGACGCGAACGGCCATCTACTAAAACAAAATCAAAATAACCGGCAGCATAAGCGTCTATTGCCGATGTGTAATTGTGAAAGTGAAATCCTTTTGATTTTAAATCGGCTGATGAATAATTATCGGGGTTCGACTTATCAGGATGTTGCACAAAATCGCCTTGCTGCGGTTCTATATAACTGCCTTTCCAATTATTCAATTTTTGCTTTTCAATAATGCCGGTCAAAATCTTGAACCACTCTTTATCGTGTTCTACAGTAATTACTTCACCGGCTTGCTTCACAAAAAAAAGTGTAGAACCTCCGCCACCATATTCAAATACTTTGGATTGGATGGTTACAGCTTTTTGTAAAAAACAGATAGCATCAAACGTAATCCAGGGTTGCTCATCTTTAACCGAAGATGAATCAGGTTGTAATGACTTTTGCCATTGGAAAAAATATTTAAACTGACCTAAATAAGTTCCTTTTGCTTTGCCAATTCTTATGTAGTGATAAAATGTTTTTAGGGATGAAAGCATGGTTATTATTTTAGTTCAAATGAATGGTTGATATAAAATGTTCCCTGTCCTTCGGGAGGTAATTTACCGGTATTGTAAAAGTCGCCAGCCTCAACATCAATAGTGCCGGCTTGTTGAATCCAGTCGGCAATTTCAGCATTTACGGTTGAAAACAAAACAAAAGGATAAGACCCTTGCTTTAACGGCAACTTTTCTATTTTTAATTCTATTGTGTTGCTGTTCACATTATTAAAAATCTGACTTGTAACCTCATTGCTAAACTGTGTTATACGCGTTCCATAATCGTCATCGAGGCCAATGGCCAAATGCAAATTATTTATAACCTGATTATTTTTCCTGCTAAACTTTATTTGTATTACTGCATCTTTTCCGCATTGAAACGATTGCAGATTATTGCCCGCTGTGTCTTTCAATTCAACGGCTTCGAAGCGTATAGCACCATTGCCTTTTCTATCTTGCCTGTCGGCCAAATTTATTGCCTGCACTTTTGCAGCATCTTTTAAATAACCTGCAATTACTTTATCAACCTCGCCTGTTTCTTGTACTTCGCCTTTGAAAGATAAATAGCCTTGTCGCAAAGGCTTTGTATAGCGGCCATATTATGACTTACAAAAAGAACGGTGCGCCCACTACTGGAAACATCTTTCATTTTTCCCAAACATTTTTTTTGAAACTCTGCATCGCCAACTGCAAGCACTTCGTCAACAATTAAAATTTCGGGTTCCAGGTGTGCGGCAACTGCAAATGCAAGGCGCACATACATTCCACTTGAATATCGCTTTACAGGAGTATCAAGAAATTGTTCTACACCGGAGAATTCAACAATCTCATCAAACTTGCTTTTGATTTCGGCTTTTCGCATTCCAAGTATTGAGCCATTAAGAAAAATGTTTTCGCGACCTGTCAATTCAGGATGAAAGCCTGTTCCCACTTCGAGCAAACTTGCTACGCGCCCATCTATAGTAATGCGCCCTTTGGTTGGTGTAACAATGCGACTTAATATTTTTAAAAGTGTTGATTTGCCTGCCCCGTTACGGCCAATAATTCCTACTCTATCGCCTTGCTTTACCTCGAATGAAACATTATTTAATGCCCAAAATTCTTCGGTGTTTGTTTTGGAAAATATTTTTGACGGACGAAAAATAGATTGTGCTTTGTCGGTAATTACATCGCGCAACGAATTATATGAACCTGTGTTTTGATGGTTCAACAAATATCGTTTACTGATATTTTCGACTTGTATAATATTATTTTCCATACATATCAAATAACATCCGCAAAGGATTTTTCCATTTTACGAAAATACCAAATACCCATAATTAATAATAGAATACTCACAGTGATTGATGCAATAAATGGATTCAAATGTAAAGGAGTTTCGCCTCCCAGAATACACCACCGAAAACCATCGATAATTCCAACCATAGGATTTAATGTATAAATATATTTTACGAGTTGCGGAATTCTTGTACTGTTATAAATATCTGCACTGCTGAATGCAATGGGAGAAATGTACAAACCAAACTGAACAATGAAAGGAATTACATAACGAAAATCGCGGTACTTTACATTTAATGCAGCGATGAATAAACCCGCACCAATTGAGGTAACAAGTGCTAAAAATAAAAATAGTGGCAATAATAAAATTTTTACATCGGGCACAAATTGATAGTAAAGCATTATAATTAATAAAATGACAAACGAAATCAGAAAATCGATAAGGCACACAATTACTGTACTTGCAGGTATTATTAAACGGGGGAAATAAACTTTGGTGAGTAAATTAGAATTGGCAACAAGGGAACCACTTGCCTCGCTAAAAGAGGAAGAAAAAAATTGCCAGGGCAATGTTGCAGCACACACTAATAAAATTCGTGGAATTCCTTGGGGCACTTTCGACTCGAACAACCAACCTATAAACCACATTACAAAAATAGTAAGCAAAGGCCTGATAACTGCCCAAAGTAAACCAATGGCTGTTTGTTTATATTTTACCAATACATCGCGCCAGGCAAGAAAATAAAAAAGCCCGCGATAGTTCCAAAGGTCTTTCCAATAGTTGCTATTTTCGCTACTCGGCTCTATTACAATTCGATGTTTACTCAAGTATAAAAACTTTTGCTCACAGTTTATAATCCTACGTCAAAATCCAATGTTGCAAAGCAATTACTTCGCAATGCTCACCGAACGCATTTCGCGTATTACGGTTACTTTCACTTGTCCGGGATAAGTCATTTCGTTTTGTATGCGTTGCGCAATTTGAAACGACATGTCTTCGGCTTGCTTATCGTTTACTTTGCCGCTTTCTACTATCACGCGCAATTCGCGTCCTGCCTGTATGGCAAAAGATTTTTCTACTCCGCTGTATGACGATGCCAATGCTTCGAGGTCTTTCAATCGTTTCATGTATTGCTCGGCCATTTCGCGTCTTGCTCCGGGGCGTGCACCCGATATGGCATCGCACACCTGTATGATTGGCGATATTAAACTTGTCATTTCTATTTCATCGTGATGGGCACCAATGGCGTTACACACTTCAGGATTCTCTTTATATTTTTCGGCAAGCTTCATTCCTAAAATGGCATGTGGCAATTCCGGTTCATCATCGGGCACTTTACCTATATCGTGCAATAAGCCGGCACGTTTTGCAAGCTTTACATTCATGCCCAATTCTGTTGCCATTATAGCACACAGGTTTGCAACCTCGCGCGAGTGTTGCAATAAATTTTGCCCATAAGATGAACGGTATTTCATACGACCTATCATGCGTATTAATTCCGGTGCAAGGCCATGTATTCCTAAATCGATTGTGGTACGTTTTCCTATTTCAACTATTTCATCTTCGAGTTGGCGCTTTACTTTATTTACTACTTCTTCTATACGCGCAGGGTGTATACGGCCATCACTCACAAGCTGATGCATGGCAAGGCGTGCAAGCTCTCTGCGCACAGGGTCGAAGCATGACAATACTATTGCTTCGGGCGTATCGTCCACAATAATTTCAACTCCGGTTGCAGCTTCTATAGCACGAATATTACGTCCTTCGCGGCCTATGATTCGGCCCTTTACTTCATCGTTTTCAATATTGAAAACCGTAACGGCATTTTCTACAGCATGCTCGGTAGCTACACGTTGAATGGTTTGTATCACAATTTTCTTTGCCTCTTTGCTTGCAGTAAGCTTGGCTTCTTCCATGGTTTCTTTTACGTATGACATAGCACTCATCTTGGCATCGTTTTTCAATGCTTCTACTAATTGTGCTTTGGCATCGGTTTGGCTAAGGCCGGCAATTTTTTCTAATTGCTGCACTTGTTTTCGTGTGCTTTGTCGAGTTCAGCTTTGCGCTTTTCGGCACCATCCAATTGATTTTTTAAACTTATTTGAATGGCGTCTACTTCGCTTTGCTTGCGAGTGAGTTGTTCTTTTTGTGTGTTGATTTGCTGGTTGAGTTGTTGCTCTTTTTTGTTTGTATTTATTTTCGTTGGCAACTATTTGCTTTTCTCGTTCGGCAATATTTTTATCGTGTTCGGTTTTTAATTGATAAAATTTTTCTTTGGCTTCCAGCATTTTATCTTTCTTCATTACTTCGGCTTGCGCCTGTGCTTCTTTAAGCACCAGTTGCGCTTGTTCTTCGGCAGCTTTTACCTTGCCCCCCGAACTTTTGCTGAGCGCCATATATGCTATGCCTCCTCCAAGTATGAGGCCGGCTATGGCTGCTATTATTGTCAATATAATTGGATCCATTTTTATTTTTGTGTGTTTGTATTTTAAGTATTTATATTCAGTTAAATTATTTTTGTTTTGTTCACATAAGGGCATAAAAAACCCGCTTGCATCCTAACCATTTTAAACCCCAATTAATATGGGAGGGGCATCCGGGTCATTCTTACGTCCACTGATTTGCTTGCGCAAATACTCATAACCGAAGTTGTGAGTCGAGGCCTGTCTTACAAACCGCTAAGTGTTGCCCCAATGGTATTTTAAATGTTGAGTTTAAATATAGAAACAGGATACAAACGGGATATCGTTTGTTGATGTACACGAGTGATGTACACAATCATTATCGTCAAAGAACGGTTACTCAGTATCTAAATAAGAATTGATTTTTTGTTTCAATTCAATATTTATTTTGTCGGCAAAAGATTGTAAATGTTCCTTTTCAAGCTTTAAGCGCTCATAGTCTGTGGCTATTTTGATAATAGCCATATTCAGCAGCTCATTTTTATCCGAAACTTTGTATTGCTTTTGCAATTGCGCCAAAGTTGATGTTATGTTTTCTCCGGCCTGCTGTACTTGTTTACTTCCAATTCCCTGGATTTTAATTTGGTACTCGCGGCCATTTATCGACAAACTAACTGTTTCGGTGCTCATCCTTCAATCGTTTTTATGCAGTGGTCTATGGCTTCAATGTATGATGCAAGTTGTGCTTTCAATGCCTCGGTGTTTCCACCTTCTTGCTTTATTGATTCGGCCATTTGTGCCGCGCTCATAGTCCGCTGTGTTGCCTTTTGTTCGGTATCCCTGTTTGTTATTTTCTCGCTCAACTCCTTATTCTCGGCAGTAAGCACTTCTATTTTTTTCTTACTTGCCTTGTGCAAATGTATTAATTTTTCAACTAAACCATTCAATTCGTCAAAATTATCAATCGCTGCCATTTTCTAATTTTATTTAATACTGATATTGAGGTTGCACAAATCTAAGCTTTTGTTTTTAATTGTGGTGATGATATTTTTGGACTTGTCTGCGACCGCTCAACGCCAAGGTTTGTGTCCCCACAAACCTTGATTGCTTCATCAATTCAATTTCTTAATACCATGGGTTTCACCCATGGCTATTCAAGTTTATCCCCTTCGGGGATTTTCACCGCCAAGGTTTGTGTCCACTAAGCTAAGGTTTGTGTCCCCACAAACCTTGATTGCTTCATCAATTCAATTTCATAATACCATGGGTTTCACCCATGGCTATTCAAGTTTATCCCCTTCGGGGATTTTCACCTCCAGGGTTTATGTCCACTAAGCCAAGGTTGGTGTCCCCACAAACCTTGATTGCTTAATCAATTCAATTTCTTAATACCATGGGTTGAAACCCATGGCTACAATATGCTTCATCCCTCCGGGATTAATGGGGTGCTAATATTCTTCAGGCAAAATATTCCGAGAAAGCAATTGAGCCGTTTGCTCCGCTCTATTTTATAATACAAAACCCGCAAGGTTTTAAAAACCTTGCGGGTTTGACTACGCTTTAAAATTTCAATATTAATTTCAGAGTCCTTATTTATTTTTTGTTTTTCAAAGGCATGAGAGACTCTGAAATTAATCTCGAGACAAAGTACAACGCAGAGATTGCATCGCAGTTCGTGAATACTCACTGTGACAATTCGCAATGACGAACTTAAAACAATCCTCTCCACAAACGAAACAAGAAATGCTTGCATCCCGACCGAAGTGTCGGGGCTAAAAACAATCCTCTCAGCAAACGTAACAAAGAACTAAGAACTGGGCTATCCTCAAACGTAACGAAGAACGAAGAACAATCCTCCCCGCAAACGTAACTAAGAACCAATCCCCTCCAGCTTATATTTAAAAATCATCCCAATATTTTTTGCTTTGTGTTTGGCTTCATCGGCTTTGGGCCCGGCAAAATGTGTGTCTATTGTTTCATCAAAAAGTTTTAGCCATCTGTCGAAGTGTTCGCTTTTTATATTGTGTCCTATATGCTTATCGAATGGCGAACCATTGTAATCCATTGTACCAATTAACAGTGTACCCCAAAAGCGATACATCTTTTCGAGGTGCAAAGGCCAATCCACTTTTGCATCGTCATTAAAAACAGGCGCCAACAAATCATCGGCATTTACTTTGTATAAAATGCATCTACAAAAGTTTTTACATCAACTTTATTTTCAATATCGCGCAACTCAATCATAATGCATGTATCAACAATCCACTGCGCAATTTTGGCTCGAACCAGGTTGTTTTTGGTGGCATTATTTTATTGGTATCAGCAATGTCCATCAGTTGTTGCATACTCACAGGATACAGCGCAAAAGCCGCAGCCATATTGCCACTATCAACCCTGCGTTGCAATTCGCCAAGGCCGCGTATGCCGCCTATAAAATCAATTCGTTTATCTGTACGTAAATCTTTTATATTCAACAACGGTTCCAACACTTGTTCCGATAGTATGGTAACATCAAGTACGCCTATTGGATCGTTATCGTTATAGGTTCCTTCGCGTGCAGTAAGTTTATACCATGTTCCATTCAGGTACATACTCATCTCATGCAATGCCTGTGGTTTATAAATTTCAGCCCCTTTGTTTTCAACTACAAAACCTTTTTGCAACATGGCCACAAACTCATCGGTAGTATGTCCATTCAAATCTTTCACCACACGGTTGTAATCTATTATCTTCAGTTGATTGTCGGGAAAGTGCACCGCCATAAAAAAATTATATTCCTCATCACCGGTATGATTTGGGTTGGCCTCACGCATTTCTTGCCCCACAAGCGCAGCAGCAGCAGTGCGATGATGCCCATCGGCCACATACGTATATCCAATGTTCGCAAATTCATTGCAAATCATTTTTATATCGCCATCATCATTCACAATCCAAACCGTGTGTCCTATGCCATCATCGGCCACAAAATCGTAAATGGGTTTTTCGGCAACCACTTTTGCAACCACCTTATCCAATGCTTCTACCTGGCGGTAAGCATAAAAAACCGGCTCGGCATGCATCTTCCCAACACGCACATGATTCTTGCGGTCTTCCTCTTTTTCGGGCCTTGTAAGTTCATGCTTCTTTACCACCCCGGCAAAGTAATCTTCTATCGATGCCAACCCAACTATACCATATTGCTCACGCCCATCCATAGTTTGGCGATAAATGTACAAGCAAGGTTTATCCTCTGTAACAAAAACACCATCGGCCATCATTCTGTCGAAGTTACTTTTGCCCATTGCATACACCTCCGCAGCATAATGGTCCACATCATCGGGCAAATCCATTTCGGGTTTTATCACATGGTAAAAAGAATTAATGTTGTCGCCCGCTTCTATGCGCGCTTCTTTTTCGTCAAGCACATCGTATGGTCGCGATGCTACTTTCTCTGCCATATCCACACGCGGACGAATCGCTTTGAATGGTTTTAATACCGCCATTTTATTTATAGTTTTAAAAAATTATTTTTTACAATTTCAATGCACACAAACTGTGCATCCGGGGCGCGAAGTAACGCAATTTCGTTTTACAAATCTACACCAATACTTAGTCAATGTTTGATGAGTAATCGCACGAAAAAAACAACGAATGAAAAAATCACTATCAATACTTTTATTGCGGGAGGCGGTGGCCTCTCCGGTGTGGCAAGCTAAAGCTTGCCACACAAGATTTACTAAGGCACATCATTGCAACTCAACCATAATTGCGCATCATATTTATTAAACTTGTTGCTAAAAATGCACAAACCCCATCGGTATAAAACATCCGCAACAACTATTGCAACTTAAATCATAATTGCGCTTCCTGTTTTTTCTAAACTTGCAAAGCGAAATGAATCAACCATTATATGTAGGGATTTGAAAAATTATTTTAAAATTATTTTTGCTTGAAAGAATCAATTGCATAATTAATTGTGATGAATTTAATTCCGATTTTAAAAAAAAATTATTTGGGATTTGTGAGTGGGAAAAAGATTAATCTTTTTGGTAGCAGAAATTTCGCTTTTCTATTTTTAAATTATTGATAGTGGTTTTAATTGCTCGACAAAAAAAAATCATTAAAGTTTGGCTGTATTTTCAATTATTTATTTTCAATAAAACTTATCAAACTTTTTAGCGTGAGTATTTCATCGGCTTGTATTTTTATAATTTGTTTTTGTTGTTATATGGTTTCGTCTTTACTTGTGAGTAATTCCTTCAGGTACTCTTGGCTATTGTGATAATCGGATATAACACCACTGTTTACATTTTGATTGTTGAAGTTGCCAAAATAAAATACAATGATTAATTCCGCTGCATTTTCATTCTCGAAATTTCTTCTTTTAGCCTTTGGTTTTCATTGCGAAGCAAATCATTGTTTTCTACAAGCAATTTAATTTCTTCGCTCGAATAATGATGATTAACAATTCCATTGTGGTTGTGGTGTACATCATAATACGTGCGTTCATCAAATTCTAAAAGTTTGAAAATAGTAGTGTTCAATTTTTCGGCAATTTTTACGAGCCTCGAAAAAGTAAAATCAGAAATATTACGTTCTATATCTCCGTAACCTGTTGTACTCATTTCCAATTCGGTAGACATATACTCTTGTGTGTAGTTGTTCAATTCCCTTAATTTTTTAATATTATGTGCTACGCGCTCTTTAATATTTGAAGTTTGCATATTTGTGATTTATTTTGAGCAAATATATAAATTATCTGTTTAGTACACATTTTATCGGAATGGCTTGATAATTTGTCGGCCATACTAATATATTCTCAGAAATGACGGTAGTTTTTAATATTTTAGTAACTAACTTTGGAACATAATTAATTGCAGAAATATTAGAAATTATTTTAATATTCTTCTTTCAAAAAGAAAAACTTCACCATGATAAAACACACTCGCAACCACATATGCTTATTTGCAATTTTTTGTTTTTTATTTTCTAGCTGCCGCAAAGTGAAAAACGATCAAATAAAAGTAACCATCTATGTAAAGGAATACAAAACCGAAAAGCCTATTGCCAATGCAATAGTCAGTATTACGCGAGGCGATGCTTACTATGGCAGCCATTTGGTTACCACACTCACCACAAATGAAAATGGCGAAGCCTATTATGATGAAATTGTTGACATGGATTTTCTTTATAGGGTTCAAGCTAGAAAAGATGGATATATTGATGAAAACCAGCAATCACCAATTTCAGCTGGTAAGAAAAATCAAAAACAATTATTGATATTATATACCGAAAGCTACGTGAAACTGCATGTGAAAAATGTGAATCCTTTTAATCAGTATGATTTAATTAGATTTGGAATTGGTTGTACAGCACTATACTTTCAAGGAAATAATGTGGATACAACAATAGCATTTTGTGACAATGGTTTCACCTTTAGGGGCAATTTTCAATACAATTATGCTTGTATAGCAACGAAGAACAATTTAGATTCCATCATTTATTTCTCATTAGTTCCAAAACCAAACGACACAATTACAGTAAATATAAACTACTAAAACAAAATTTTATGAAAAAAATGTTATTCGCCATTTTATGTGGCCTGCTCTTCTATTGCCCACTATCGGCACAAATAGATAGTATGTTTTATTTTGTTGATAAAACAACTTTGACCAATGATGTTATTTGTCCATACACAGACTCAACTTATTGGGGGAGGTATAATGGGCATCAAAATGTTAAGTGTAAAAACTTATCCTCAACTACTATTTATCGTGATTTACTACATTGGACTTTAGGAGTAAATACTAGATTGAGTGCCGATAGCATTTTAACAAAAGCATACAAGGAAATCCAGGATCAAAACAGAATTGCATTGTTTATTATTAACTATCAATATACAAAAATTAAGCTTAATGCATTGAAAGATAGTCTGTTAACACTTGACAATGGCATATATCATGATGTTGTGCCACGTGCACAAACTCCATTCGAAAATGATACTTTGTTTGTGGCCGCTCCACTGAATAGATAAGATACACTATGGAGCTAAAACATTTTTAATAAGCCGTGACTATTATATTTCAAATTTGCCCGATCCGACTCAAATACAAATTGATTTTGATGATGGATTGGGTTATCGCAATGTTGCATTTGGGCAAAGCATAACAATAAATTATGCCAATGATACTGTACGCCATATTTTGACGAAATTTATTTACCCGAATTATACTTTAGGAGGAGGTGCCGAAAGCGCAATAGAAAATTGTGCTTGCGGATTTCCCAATATTGACGAATTTATTAATCAGGCATCCACCATTCCTGTTACTAGTCCGGCACCTTATAATATATACTCCAATTACGGTCAACAATACGACCCAAATATAACCGGAATTTCCTATGCTAATGTTTATTTAAAATATGGGGCAGGCCACTATGGCCAATTAGTAAAGCCGTTAATATTTGTTGAAGGTATCGACTTTGGTTATCATTCCGACTTTTCGGGTTTGCCATGCAGCCCATACACTCACACCATAAGAAATGGTGATGTTGGGTGGTGCGAATTTTGGGGCGAAAATCTCGATTATCCTGAATTTAAACATTCACCACAGTTATTAAATTCACTATTAGCACAAGGTTATGATATAATGTTTGTTGACTTTCTTGATGGGGCCGATTTTATTCAACGCAATGCCATGGTTTTAGTTTCGCTTTTAAACACTATACAAACGCGGCAAGCCACCGGAGGTTATTATCATGAGCCATCGGTTGTAATAGGTGCAAGCATGGGAGGGCAAGTTGCAAAATATGCGCTTGATTATATGGAGCAAAATGGAATGAAACATTGTACACGAACTTACGCTTCGTTCGACTCTCCCCAACAAGGCGCAAATATTCCTTTGTCTTTGCAACAATGGTTAAACTTTTTTGCAAAAAAAGGTGATATACCGATAATTCAAAGTACTCCGCTTGAGAAGGTACAATCCAAACTCGATAGACCAGCCACAAGGCAATTATTGGTGCGGCATTACGATGTCAACAATAACAGTCAATATCGAATACCATTTCAAACCATGATGAACAACCTTGGCTATCCAAAACATTTACGCAAAGTAGCCATTTCTTGTGGCAGCAAAACGGGGGTGAAACAACTAAACTTTGCCGATGGTCAAATGATGGTAAAAACTGAATGGGCGCCTGTACTTTGTGGTGCTACTCCATTTATACAAGGCGATTGTTGGTCAACAGGAATTCCCAATTATTCCTTGGTCGAACACCAAAAGCAACAGGCATCGCTTGCCTTTCTTTTATTGCCAGTAATAGCATTCTTTGTCCACCATGTGGCACATTGTTATGCTTCGCCTGTGCAAACATCAATAGTAACTTTGGTCACGAAAATATTACACAATCAACCTCTTTGCCACTGTGGGATAATGCACCCGGTGGTTTTAGAAGTACAGCCTTTGAATTGGCTACAGAATATAATGATGCACTTCCAAATGGTTTTGGCTCCGCCACTTCATTTCCTGGTGCGCTAGATGCAAATGAATGTTTTATTCCAACAATTAGTGCTTTGGATTTAAACACCGGTAATTTGACAATTGCGGTGACCACATATTTACCAAACGATAATTTTCCCTTGCCAAATTTATACCCTTTCGATGCATACTATGCATCAAATGATAATATAGGCCATGTAGAATTAGAAAATATGGCACAGGCACCCTATTCAAACCTAGATTGGAGCCTAAAAGAAATATTAAATAGTGAGCCAATATTGCCTTGGGTGCTAAGCACAAACTCACCAAATAGTGGTGTATATAATTTTGGTCGCATACAGAACAAATTGCTTACTCAGTGCAAAATAGAAAATGGTGCAAAATTGTACGTAAATGGCAATTTACAAACAGATTTTGCTGGCGGCACTCTTCCTATGCCATCTGATGGTACAAGTGCCCCTATACAAGGCTCTCTATTTGAAATGCAAACGTGCGATTGCAATGGCGTGGTAGTTGAAATAAAAAGTGGTGCGGAATTTATACTTGGCGAGGCAAATCCAAACAACAAGGCCATAGTACATTTCAATAGCGGCAGCACATTAATAATACGCAATGGTGGCAAATTAAAAATAAATGATAACAGCAAATTAATTATAGAAAGTGGTGCAACCATTATTTACGAACCCGGAGCCGAAATACAACTCCTTGGCGATAATGCTGTATTAGACATTGCCGGCACCCTCGATATAAAAGACAATGCTACATTTACTTTTACACATCCGGGCACTAACGGTGGCTATATACGTATGAGCAATACTACCACATGGCCAAGCAAAAACATAATTGCCGGCACCAATTGCAAAATGGAATTTACCGGATTTGGCAAATTAGATAAAGTATTGGAGGTAGCACAAGAATCGTTATACGACCCACAAAATCATAATTTCGTACATGTTCACATTATTAATGGCTTGGTAGATTTTACATACAACGATGCACGTATAGCCATGGATAGCAAAAAGTATTTTGCCAATAGCACCTTTATTGCAAACGGAGGAGCACAAGGCATTTCTCGTGGAATAGAATTTTATGGCAACGGCACCGACTATATACAAAAATTGCGATTTTAAGAATTTAAACAATGGCATATCGGGTTCGTTGTTTTATGGTGGGCATCCGCTTAGTGTTTCGCTTTGCAATTTTACTAATTGCACACAGCCCATTAAAATAGTTGGCGAAGCATTGTATGCCCGCGATTTAAATATGGTTTTTTGCACCAAAGGCATTCAATTGGAGGCCACTACAAAGGCCAGCTATATTCATAATGTATTTTTCGAAAGCTCGGGCCAAAATGGTTATGGGTTTAAAATAAACAACAGCACTGGTGCCGGTATATATCGACAATTCAACGGTGAATAATGGTTTGATTTGCGCTGGTGGTTCAGTGGGTATAGATGGTGTTCAACTGGAAGGTGGCGATTTAAATATAAAGTGCAGCGTTTTTTCAAATATGGATAATGGCATATCGGTTGGCAATGGTGGTTTTATAGATTTGAGTACACTTTCGCAAAACGGTTATGTAAACTTAACCAATAATTATTTTGCCCTTAAATTTGATAAAGCCGAAGGGTTTCAATTTCAAAACGGGTTTAATAATTTTGCGTTTATGGATGATGCTTGCCAAGTTTCAACACAAGTAAATATTATTGGCAGCATATTGAAACCTTTGGCAGGCCCGGCTATAAATACTAATTGCGACAACAATGGCTGGTATGCACCCGATGGAAGTCAACTATTTGCCCCACCCATCAATTTAATAAATTACGATTTAGAATTATGCTCACAATCGCAAGGTCAATGCACTCCATTATTACTAACCGATGCTAGCCCGTCACCATATAGTGGATGCTCGCACGATGACCCATGTCCCAGTCCGCCTTGTGATATTGCGGCAAGGGTGAGTTTGAATAATGTGCGCAACATCACTACAGCATACTTCAACAATATTCCGTTGGACGAAGCAATAAATGATGCATTTGGTGCTACAGATACAACATTAGCCAGTGTTATGAATGCTATGAATTTGCTTAGCGAAATAATAGATGTGAATATGGCAAAACCTACAATTGATGAACAATTTGCAGATGGTTTTGCATACCGCGGTATGCAGCAAACATTATCATTGATGACATCACTAAAGCAAAAGTTTGGCCTTACTACTAATTTGCAAACATATTTTTCGAATTTGCTCACCAAAATAGATTCAAAATAAATGACGCAGTAACTTTAGGAGATAGTGACCGCTTTACCTTTTACACACTCGACAAAGCCCAAGTGTATATGCTGAAAAATGATTTTGATGCTGCATTGTTAGTTCTTAACAATTTGAAAAATAATAGCATTGTGACTAACATAGAATACATCAATTATTGGCACTGTATAGCATCTTTGCAAAACCAAGTATTGCTTGGCACTTTAGACAAAACAGAATTTATTGCTTCACTTACTGCATGCGTACCACTACAGTATGCACGTTTCCAAACTGCAAATATTAAAGAGCCAAACCATAACAACTTTGAAGGTGATAATAATTTTAATATTAATTCAATTGATGGAACAATCAATTTAACGTACAAAAGTTCATTAAACGAAAATGTAACAATTACTATATACGATGCATTGGGTAACAGATTGCTAAACCAAACTGAGAAAATGCAAATTGGAATCAATAAATTTGAATTTAAAAACCTAAATTTAAGCCAAGCCATTTATTTAATGCAATGCACCACAGCCACCGCAAAACAAAGTCGAAAATTTTTAGTTCAGTAAAGAAATACCAAACTTCGAAAAGCCTCAAATTTTTTGAGGCTTTTTGATTTCTTACCATTTGTCTTCGAAAAAATTGAGTAGTATCACCACATAACTAATACTTTGGAAACAGCAACTGATGTGGCTGTAGAACTATATTATTGTATGCATCTTAATGCACAAACTATTCAATATTAAAAATCCGTAGCAACTATAGCAACTTAAATCATAATTGCGCATCCTGTTTTTATTAAACTTGCTACTCAATATGTACAAACCCAGTTGTACAAAACTTACTTAGTTACAAAAGACCAAGGCCGACAAAACATTAAATTGCGTTATTAAAAATATTTTTCCCTTTTTGCAGTTGTAATTAGAACATTGCCGAAATCATTCACCATGTATAAAACAATACAAAAATATTTGTTGCAAAATGTTAAAGCAAAAATATTGCTGTGTGTTGTTATGCTATTTGGTTGCGTGCATTTACATGCACAAAAAGTAGGCATAGTTTTAAGTGGTGGTGGCGCGCGTGCATTTGCACATGTGGGTGTATTGAAAGCCCTCGAAGAAAACAATATTCCTATTGATTATATAACAGGCACATCGGGCGGGGCGCTTGTTGGCAGCATGTATGCCTGCGGTTTAACTCCTGCACAAATAGAACAAATTGTTCTCAGTTTCGAATTTCAAAATGCCGGCAAAGGAATATTTGACGAAGATTTGATTTATTATTTTCTCAAGCACGATGACGATGCATCGTGGGTGTATCTCAAAATAGGTTACGATAGTATACTCACCGCACGTGTACAGCCCAGCATAGTAAATTCGGCCGCAGTCGACTTTGGCTTAATGGAACGATATGCCAATGCAATTGCACTTGCAAGTTATAATTTCGATAGTTTGGTAGTGCCCTTTCGCTGTTTATCGTCCGATATCAGAACAAAGAAATCCATGATTTTTAAAGAAGGCGATCTCACTCAGGCTATACGTGCATCCATGGCATTTCCATTTTATTTTTCTCCGGTAATAAGCGATGGAATGATTTTGTTTGATGGCGGCATGTATAATAATTTTCCGGCCGATGTTATGCTAAGCGAATTTCATCCCGATATTATTATTGGCAGCAGTGCGGCAGGCCCTATCGATATTCCTTATGAAGACAATATTATTTCGCAAACAAAAACCATGTTGGTACAAGCTACCAATTACACAGTACCGCGTCCGCAAGATATTTTGGTTTCGTGCACCGTTCAGCAAATTGGTGTTTTCGATTTCGACCGTTCAAAAGAAGCCATCGACTCGGGTTACAAAGCCACCATGGCAATGATGCCTTTGATTAAACAGCGTATAACAAGACAGGCCAATACCACTTCATTGAATATTACCCGCAAACAATTTATGCAAGATGCCAAGCCGGTATTGGTCGATCAAATATTTGTGAGGGGCGTTACAACAGAACAGGCATATTATTTTATTAAAACATTGAAGCCTCAAAAAGAACCCATCGAATTAAAAAAATTAAAACAGGGATATTTTAAACTGGTGCAAGACGATAATGTAAAATATATTTTTCCCAAATTAATATTCAACGACCAAACAGGATATTTCGATATGATTATTGAAGCCAGGCGCGAACGGGATTTACGAGTCGACTTTGGTGGCAATTTTTCGTCACGACCGGTAAACGAAGCATTCATTGGTTTGCAATATAACTTGCTTGGTAAGCAATCCATTATTCTGAATTCAAATTTTTACTTCGGTAAATTTTATAATTCCATCGATTTAAATTTTAAACTTATTATACCGGGAAAACTGTCACTTTATACACAACCATTTTACACCAAAAGCAGGTGGGATTATTTTCGCAGCAGCTCCTCTTTTTTTGAAGATATAAAACCTTCGTATCTCATAAAAAATGAAGTCAAAACAGGAATAAATATTGGATTTCCGGCACGCAACCGTGGTAAAGTAATTTTGGAAGGATCCTATTTCGAATTGGAAAATGATTATTACCAAACACGAAATTTCACATTGAAAGACACTGCCGATAAGTCGCAATTTAATGGCATCACTGCGCAAATAAAATTTGAACGCAATGCCCTCAACAGGAAAATGTATGCCAGCAAAGGATCGTACTTCAGCATTGCTGCACGCGCTGTGCAGGGCGATGAAGTTACCTATCTTGGCACTACTTCCAGCGTGCGCGATACCACTACCAAATTTAACCAATGGATGCAGGCACGTGTTACTTGGGATAACTATTATATGAAACTGGGACCCGTACGCTTTGGTTTTTATTGCGAATTACTGTTGAGTAATCAACAATTTTTTTCAAACTATACGGCAAGTATTTTAACCGCACCCACATTTGAACCTACACAGGAAAGCAAAACTATTTTTATTGATCGATACCGATCGCACAATTACCTGGGAATAGGATCAAAACATATTTGGGCTATAAGTTCTTCGCTCGACTTACGATTAGAAGGATATTTATTTCAGCCTTTTCAGGAAATATTAAAAGGTGCCAATGATTTTAAAGCCAGATATGGTGTGCCATTTAGCAAGCGCTATTTGTCGGCATCATCAACCTTAATTTATCATACTCCGCTTGGCCCCATTAGCTTGGGTGTAAATTACTATGCAGCCGAAGTAAAACCATTTACATTCATGTTTCACTTCGGCTACATATTGTTTAATAAAAAAGCGTTGGATTAATGTTTTTCCATTGCCGGGTCACCGGGCATTCCGGGGCGGTTCATCATATCCATTGAAGGCATCTCCATTATTTGATAACCCGTCAAATCAAACACGGCATCAGCAATTTGTGTTTTTGTAATGTTACCAAATGTAACAGTGGTAGTTTCGTTTGTTGTTTTGTTTTTTATAACATACTGCATTGGTGTGCCCTCAATTTTTTCGTAACCTACAGGTTTGTTGCGGGCAAACATGCGGCCCTGATTAGTTCTGCCAAAAGCTTCAATTGCATCTTTAAACCCGAAAGTATTGGACGAGGTCATCCACATTTCAGTAGTATTATCAGCAGTTTCAATAATATACTTTATGCAATCCTGTCCATCTATCACTTTGGTTTCTGTTGTTTTAGTAACTTTTGGTTCTTCCTTTTTTTCCTCTGCTACAGGAGGCAGTCCTGCAAACTTGGTGCGCATGGCTGTTTTGTTTCCACCACGATCCATCAGCATGGTGGTAGTACCTGCAGTGTTATCAATAATGCTTTTCATTGCATTGCCACGCATGTTAATTTCGGTCATTATTTTTTCGCCTTTCATGGTATAGTTAATCACCATGGGCTCGGGGCGTTTATCATTTACTATCGTCATAGTAAATTTGCCTTCAAACTGAGCCATCGCAAATTGTGCACTTGCTGCGAGCAGTAAAGTAAAAATCGTTTTTTTCATCTTGTTTTTTTTAAGGTTAAGAAGCAAATGTATATTTTTTATTTGAAATATTCTGCTTTTATAATTCCATAGCTGTAAACATCTATCAGTTCATTATAATAGTTGCGAAAACATTTTCGATGTAAACCTTCGCGCATAAAGCCATGCGTTTCGGCAAGTTTCAGGCTTCGCGAATTATTTGTTGCCATGTGCAGCGATAATTTTTCGAAATGATGCTTCACAAACAACTCTTCGAGTATGGCTTCAAAAGCCTCGCTCATCATGCCTTTGCCTTCGTACCCTTTGTCAATAAAATAGGCGAGTTCGGCCATAGGTATTTGCTCATCAATTTTGGTTATAGAAACTTGCCCAATATATTGTCGTGCATCTTTAATTATAATGGCATATGCAAAACTTGTTCGGGCGTTAAAATCGAAAACTTTGCTTTGTATATAATTGTATCCTTTTGTCTCGTCAAGGCACAAACGCACCGATGTAGGAAAAGAATTTTGCAACCGTTTTTCATTCAGCAAAAAACATTCGTATAAATTCTGTTGCAGTTCGTAAGTGTACTTTTCCAGAATGAGCCTTTGTGTTTCTATTTTGGTTGAAGGATTTATCATTTCGATTTACTGTCTAACAAAAATTGAATACCAAAATTTATATTGTACAAAAATAAATTACGCTGTGTTAGAGGAAGCTGAGGGTCAACCAATTCTATGGTTGCAGGCAAAATATCATCGCGGTCATACTTTGGTGCTTTAAAAATCAAGCTTCCAGGTGCTGTTGTTTTCACTGTCAAAAAAATCGAGCGCACCTGTATACATTACACCTGTTTGCAAAAACAATATTAGGTTAGGCGATACATCTACGTTCACTCCAATGTCGAAAGAAGAAACAAAAGAAAAATTATTTTTTGTAACCTGCCTGTCGATATAATTTTTGTTGTTGGTAATGTACCATTCATTCAACGATATGTCGTTCAGAATCATTTTCGAATGCATGATTGCCACACCCCCACCGGCACCGACAAAAAATTGAATTCCATTTTGCGATGGATAAAATTTTACTTTCGGCATCAATGTATAAAAAGCATGACTTTCATCGCCACGAATGGAAGCAGGAAGATCATCTATGATCAACGCATTGCGAAACAACACTAAATCATTCAAATAAATTATCGATTGCGATTTAAATTGACTTGCAGCAATTTCAGCACCTACATTCCATTGATCGTGCTTTGTGGAAACAAAATATAATCCCATGGAAGCACCCAAGGCATTACCAATGTCTGCTTTACTTACCACATCGAGAGGGACTAAAAATTGTGCATGAGCACTTACAACAGTTTGCCCAAATAATGAATGGTAAGCCTGAAAAATAAATAGACTGCAAATAAATATATAACGCAACGAAACTATTTTCACAAGCAAAATGTAATTGACTATCTTTATGGTTCAATATTAATACAAAAAATATATAAATAAAACTATCGATGAAAAATATGATCAATTGGTTCGAAATTGCAGTAGATGATTTTGACCGCGCCAAAACTTTTTATGAAAGTGTATTTCAGTTTAAAATGGAAACCAATGTTATACTTGGTTATAAAATGGGCTATTTTTCTGCCGATGAAGGCAAGGTTTCAGGTGCTATAGTCCAAGGCGATGGCTACAAACCAAGTGTACATGGTGCAGTGGTTTATTTAAACTGCCAACCCGATTTATCATTACAACTAAGCAGAGTAGAAAGTGCCGGTGGGCAGATATTGGTGCCCAAAACAAAAATAAGTGACGACCTTGGATACTTTGCCTTTGTAATTGATACCGAAGGTAATAAAGTTGCCTTTCATAGCATGGCTTAAAGAACATAAAAATGGGAGTGAAAAACCGAATCGGTAAAAAGTTGATTTTCGAAAGCAATAAAAAACGGAATAGAAAAATCTATTCCGTTTCTTATCAAATTTATTGAAACAATTAATTTACTGTTGCACACCTTTATTCTCCACTCTTGCATAGTAGAGTTTTTCGCGGTCGTACATTTTTGCTTTTTTGCGCAAACTGTAAAACACATAAAGGTTGAAAAAATGCATACCACCCAAAATCAAAATAATCCCTCCCAACTTCACACTCAATCTTTCGATGAGCAATCGCACTGTTTCTACTTCACCTGTTATTGATAAAGTGTAAACAGCGTAGCCAATGTTAATAAGGTAAAAGCCTACCAACAATAATTTGTTCACACTGTCGGCCAAAGGTTGATCGCCATGAAAAATGTCAATCAAAAACATTCGACCATTTTTGAATAATGTAGTTGCTACGTATACAGTAACAATTACTGTAAGAAAAAAATACAACGAATAATAAACCACAATGTAAGATGCCATAACTTTAATTTTTTATATTGTTAAACTTAAGAACTATAAATCGAGATAATGCTTTGTATTGTTGGCAGAATATTTTTCGAAACCAATAATGTACGAGAGGTAACAAAAATATACGGCAGGTACCCATGGAATAGTAAATAAAATCAGCTCTTTGCTCTGATGTTCTAAGTTGGAATTAACATTGAACAAAATAAATATCAGTGTCATTGTAATTACTACCATACCAGCATAAACCTGAAATTGCGGCCACATCCTATGTCCTACTTTTGCGAAGCACACTAAAATCAAAAAAGCCAAAACCTGATATACGCCAACAAAAAACTGAATGATAGCGATAAAAAAAATACACATCGTTTTGGTAGTTTCGGCAAACAAATAAAAGAACAACGCATGCTAAAATCAAAAGCTGAATAAAAAAACTTATCTTTTTCATAACCTAATGTTTATATGTTCTGTACTTTCAATATATATTGAACTTTATATTTAAAAAAAATCAAGTCAATAATTTAATCAATAAATTCAGGAAACGGCTTTCGTCTGCTTTCAGCATCAACTCTATCAGACCATCTGCCTTAGTGGTAAGATCTTTCAATCCTTTTACGGTTTCGAGATATGCTTTCACGTGCTTGTCCTTTTTGTCGCCTTCAATCGTTTGCAGCTCGGCCAGTGTTTTTACAATAGGATCCAATTCACGTTTCCTTCTTTCTTTCATGATAAGCTTGGCAACTTTCACCAGATTCTTTTCGGCAACAAAATATTCTTTACGATCGCCTCTGATTATTTCCTTGTGCACTAATCCCCAATTCATAAGTTCGCGCAGGTTCATGTTCGCATTACCACGTGATATCTTCAACTCTGCCATTATTTCATCGGCATTCATAGCATCGGCACTTACAAGTAACAAAGCATGCACCGAAGCCATGGTACGATTAATGCCCCAATTGGCGCCAAGCCTTCCCCAGGTGTGTATAAACTTTTGTTTGCCTTCTGCTACTTTCACTTTATTTAATTTTTCGGGTCAAATGTATACATAGTTTCCGTACTTTCAATTATTATTGAAAATATAATAATAAAAATAACATAATGCATTGATAATCAATAAATAAATTTTTCATATAAACCACAAATCGATGATGGCCAAAGTGCAAAAGGTGAGTGATGCTATTCCATTGGTAGTAAAAAAAGCCAAATTTACTTTACTTAAATCATCTACTTTTACCAAACTATGCTGATAAAATAAAAGCAACACAAAAATAACTCCACCACTATAAAAGAGCCAACCGGGCTGAACAAGATTTATAAAAGCAAATAAAAGTATAGCTGCCAAAGCATGTAATACGTTCGAAAGCATCAATGCATTTTTTGTGCCCATAAGTGTTGGAATAGAATGTAGTGTATGCTGTTTGTCGAAATGTTCGTCTTGTAATGCATAGATAATATCGAAGCCCGAAACCCAAAATAAAACAACCAGGCCCAAACATATTGGCGCCAAATCAAAATGTGAAGTAACTGCAATATAAGCTCCCACCGGAGCCAATGCAAGGCCAATACCAAGTACAAAGTGACACAAAAAAGTAAATCGCTTTGTATAGCTATATCCTAGCACCACCAAAAGGGCAACAGGCGAAAGGTAAAAACATAAACGGTTGATAAATGCAGCAGATATAATAAACAAAATCACATTAAGAATGACGAAAAAAAGAGCATTGGATGGTGCAATTATTCCCGCAGGAATTTCGCGAACTGCTGTACGGGGATTTAATTTATCGTAATTAACATCAGCGTATCTGTTGAATGCCATGGCCGCATTGCGAGCTGTAACCATGCATACAACAACAGGCAACAGCAACCACCAATCAATTTGAAAACTGAAAGTGCGTGCTGCTAAAAAAAAAGACAACAAAGCGAATGGCATAGCAAAGAGTGTATGACTAAACTTTACAAGTGACAAATAATTTTTTATAGTTGAAGACATCTTTGTTGTTAAAAAATGCTAATGAAATTTATATCCTATACCCAACTCGGCATTGTCGGCTTTGGCAAAGTGTGTTTTTAAATTAAAAGTGACAAAAATATTTTTACTTATATATTGCCTTATGCCAACACGATGATATAGATTTAAAGTTTCGGGCAAGCGGTTATGCAGGTAATATCCCATCTGCAACCAAATTTCGAAACGGTCGAGTTTTTTAATGAAAGAAAGATGTGCCCCTACTCTGGTATTATAAGTGAAAGAAGAATTACTCAAAACAGAATCGGCAACTTTATTGATCAATGAATTGTCGTAAAAAATCGAGGCCGGCTGTGTAAATAGTTCTGATATGCCACTGCCTTTCAAAATCAATCGACAAACAAGAGCCCAAATAAGTAGGTCCTCCCGCAGGATAAATTTCTTTTGGAAAAGTAACCGCCATAGCAGAAATAGAACTGCGGGGAAGTGTTGGTCGTGTAAAAGTATCGCGCATAATTGCATGCATTCCAAAATGATGTGTGTATCCTAAACCAATCAATGCCATGTTTATTCCAAGATTTGGTGTGCGATAACTACCATTTGACCAATGCATTATTCCAACCGAAAAATTCACATTGTCATTTTTCGAAATATGTAATTCATTATTAAAACGTAATTGAATCGCACAATTTAAATGTGAGCCAATTGCAACGTTTTTGTAATTGGTTCGTACATCATAAATTTTGGTAACCCATCCTAAACCAACACCTGCCTGCATATTGAGTTTATAAAAATTGTTGTTCACAAATGGAAATTTAAGAATGGATGTTATAGCGTGCGCATTGCCCAGATAATTGGGACTGCCGGTATAAAGATAAGTGTAACACAAACCAATGGTAGGATGATGGAAATTATGGTACCACATTTTACGTCCGGTATTGGCAAATAAATACGACACTTCGAAACCTTTTGCGTGGTGCTGTTGCAACCTTGCCAAATGCGGACGATGGTTAATAAAAAAACCACCAAAAACCTGAGTGGTTACTCCGCCTGCCGGTAACGAATCGGGAGGCGTTTGATTATTTTTAAAGGCATTTGCTGCAAAACTGAATAGCAGTAAAGCATTGAGTATAAAATATGGTTTATTGCCCAAAAGAAACATATGGCGCGAAAATTCGTATTTTTTTTCATTGCACAAACACATTATGAAACATATTGTTCAAATATTTCAGGATTCATGCTTTTATGTTAATTACAATTAATATAGGTTTGCACCGTTGAATGAAAAATAATTGAAGGATGAGCAGGAACAAAAACAACGAAAATGACAACGAGTTCTTTCACAAAAATTTGAAAGATAGTTTGAACCGATACGAAGAAATGCAGAAAAAAAACAACTCTGCTTTTTTTGACACAGAAGAGTTGATGGATATTTGTGATTATTATATATCTAATGATGAATATCAAAAATCGTTTGATGCATGCAAATATGCTATGGGATTATATCCCAACAACACTTCTTTCAAATTGAAAGAAGCTGCAGTATTGGTAAAAATGGGAAACTATGAAACTGCACTCGAAAAGTTAAAAAAATTTGAAGTCACAAATGGGAACGATTCGGAGATGCATATAATATATGCACATTTATATTTATCGACCGGAGATTCTTTCAATGCCGTTACTCATTTTAAAGCTGCACTGGAAAATGCAGAAGACAGCGCACCTATTTATCATGACTTAGCATTTGCATTTCATGATACTGGTGATTATAAAAATGCGATCAAATATATTGAACTTTTTATTGAAAGTGGCAATGGTGATTACTATACATCTTTACATTATATACAATGGCTTACGCTGATTGATAACTTAATTCGGGGGCAAAAGTTATTCGAAAAAATTATTGACGACAATCCTTATAATATGCATGCCTGGCTGGGCAAAGCACTTATTGCAAAAGAAAACCTTGATTATGACAATGCCATAGATGCGTTAGAATTTTGCATGGTAATAGATGAAAATGAAATTCATGTGTATCAGGAATTTGGCCACATTTTTAAAGCTAAGGAACAGTATAAAGATGCGATAGTTTATTTTGAAAAAGCCTTTAAACTCGACAACGAAAATGTATCGGCATTATATCATATAGGTGATTGTTATGAATACCTGGATTATTTTGATAAAGCCCGCGAATATTACCAACAAGCGATAAAAATAAATCCTTATTTTGCTGATGGCTGGTATAGCATAGGAGTAATTTTGATGCACAGCGATAAGTGGTACGAAGCCATTCATTACTTAAAAAAAGCCATTGAAATAGAACAGGAGAATGGAGAGTTTTGGTTTGCTCTTGGCGACTGCGAAGCCAATCTAAATCACCATAACGAAGCAGTGGAATGCTATGAAAACGTTATTGAAATGGATCCCCAAAACGAATCGATTTGGATCGAATATGCAATGTTGTTGTATGATAACAATGAAAGTTTAAAAGCAGTAGAGATATTACATCAGGGATTAAAATATCATGTGGACAATGCGGAGTTATTTTTTCATTTATGTGCCATGCAATATGAGTCGGGTTTATTACAAGAAGCATATACCACATTGGCAGATGGCCTCTCGATAGATTATGATTTACATGCCATTTTATTTGAGCTTATACCCGGTATAAAAAACGACAAAAATATTTTGCGTATCATTGAGCAATACAAAAATTAAATAAAATTAATGAAATACAATTTCGATATAGACCATATTCCTGCCCGCAGCGAAAAACCCCGCCAAAAGGGCATCACCATGGTTATGGATAAAGGCTTGAGTGTAAATGAAGCACAAAATTTAATTGACTCGGGCGAAGCGTATATTGATGTTGTTAAGCTTGGTTTTGGAAGTTCGCTGGTAACGCCTAACCTCGAAAAAAAACTTGCCGTTTATCGTGCGGCAAATATCCCTGTATATCTTGGTGGTACACTTATAGAGGCATTTATAGCACGAAATAAATTTGATGATTACTTACGCCTTCTTGAGAAACTGAAAATAACTTTTGCCGAAGTATCTGACGGATCGATCGAATTACCACATCAAAAAAAATGTGAGTATATTTCCACATTGGCAAAACATGTAAAAGTGGTGTCGGAAGTTGGCAGCAAAGAAGAAGGTATACTCATACATCCTGCAATGTGGATAAAAATGATGCAGGCCGAACTCGAAGCCGGTGCATGGAAAGTAATTGCCGAAGCACGCGAAAGCGGAACGGTAGGTATATATCGCCCCAATGGCAAAGCACATGTGGTGCTGATAAATAAAATAGTGAATAAAATAAATGTAGATAATATCATTTGGGAAGCACCACAAAAATCGCAACAAGCATATTTTATTAAACTGTTTGGTGCCGATGTAAACTTAGGCAACATAGCACCAAACGAAATTATTGCGCTCGAAAGTTTACGCTTAGGAATGCGAAGCGATTCTTTCTTTCAATTTCTGCCAAAAAAATAAAAGGAGTTCAAAGTTTAAAAGTTCAAGAGTTTCAAGTTTAAAGTCAGAGGGTGAGGAGTTTAAGGTCATAAGTCAAAGATTTGACATCATAAGTAAAAATGCTCTAATGCAATAGTATATTAAAGAAAACAAAAATCCTGCGATAAAAAAAAGGGACAAAAAAACTAAATACTAAGCAGAGATTGCTTCGTACCTCGCAATGACGAACCCAAAAAAAGAACTAAAAACTAAGAGCTAGAAACTAAGAGCTAAAAACTAAGAACTAAAAACTAAGAACTAAAAACCAATAACTAAAAAACTAAAAACAAGAATAAAAACTAAAAATAAATGAAAGAAGTTACAGTACAAGAATTAAAATCGATGCGTGACAGCAATGCAGATTTCCAATTGATAGATGTACGCGAGGAACATGAGTATGACATAGCAAATATTGGTGGAGAATTAATTCCCATGGGAACAATCATGGAGCATGTTGATCGAATTAGCAAAGACAAAAAAGTAATAATACACTGTCGCAGTGGTGCCCGCAGTGCCTCTGTGGTGCAACTTCTTGAAAGTTCACAGCGGCTATCAAATTTATATAATCTCAAAGGAGGAATTTTGGCTTATGCTAAAGAAATCGATCCTTCGTTACCTACTTATTAAAAAAAACATTTTATGATTGACACTATCAAATCGCTTTTCGATTTTATTTTACATATCGATAAGCATCTCATTGAGATTGTTGAAAATTATGACAACTGGACTTACTTAATTTTATTCTTAATTGTATTTGCCGAAACAGGGCTTGTTGTTACACCCCTGCTTCCCGGTGATTCGCTTTTATTTGCAGCAGGTGCTATTGCCGCTGCCGATGGAAATCCTTTAAGTATGGGACTATTAATTGTCATTTTATTTATTGCTGTTTTTTTAGGCGACAATACAAATTACTTTATAGGCAATTACATTGGTCCCAAAGTTTTTCAAAGCAACTATCGCTTTTTGAAAAAGGAATACCTTGAACGCACACAAAATTTTTATGCCAAACATGGTGGCAAAACAGTTATCATGGCTCGCTTTGTTCCTATAGTTCGAACCTTTGCACCTTTTGTTGCAGGAGTTGGAGCAATGAAATATCGCAACTTTATTGGCAACAGTATGTTTGGAAGTCTCCTTTGGATTAATGTGTGTTTATGGGCAGGCTATTTGTTTGGAAATTTACCATTTGTAAAAAATAATTTTTCACTTGTTGTACTTTTTATCATTGGATTATCTCTGTTACCAATCGTATATGGATTTTTAAAATCACGTATGCAAAAAAACTAATATGTATTTATTAGGCCTCATAGGTTTTCCTTTGCAACATTCGTTTTCGCAAAAATATTTTACCGAAAAATTTTTGAAGGAGGGCATTACTGATTTTCAATACGAAAATTTTGAATTGATTAACATAGAATTATTACCGGAAATTATAAACCAAAATAAAAATATTGTTGGCCTCAATGTCACAATTCCATACAAGGAAAGCATCATAAAATATATTGACCATTTGGACGATACTGCAAAAGAGATAAATGCTGTAAATACTGTTGTAATAAAACGGAATGCAAAATCATATGAGACTCTTGGATTCAATACTGATGTTGCAGGCATTGCAAAAACACTTGATGCAATAGAGCAAAGAATTAACGGTGCTTTGGTTTGTGGAAATGGCGGTGCCAGCAAAGCATTACAATATGTTTTGACTCAAAAAAAAATAAAATACATTGTTGTAAATAGAAACGAAAATCGAAGCACCATTCAATACAATGAATTTTCGCCAGCTATTTTAAATGAATTTAATCTCATTGTAAATTGTACTCCGGTAGGTACATTTCCTAATGTTGACGAAATGTTACCATTACCATATACGCACTTCGATAAGAGTAACATTTTTTTCGATATGGTGTACAACCCAACGCAAACAAAAAGTATGCTTGAAGCACAAAAATATGGAGCAACCATTATAAATGGTTATCAAATGCTGATAGGCCAGGCAGAGGCAGCATGGAAAATATGGCAAAAACACATACATCAAGTTGGCAACTAAAATTTTTGATACCAGAATAGAAGGCCTTAGGGGGTTTGCAGCTTTTACAGTTGCCCTGTGGCATATATTCTATTTCAAATTTAAGCTCGACCCGGGTTATGCTGCCACAGGCGAAATATTCGAAGTCAACTTTGCACACAACAGCGTTTTGCTTTTTTTTATTATTTCCGGATACGTAATTGGGCTTACCAATCGTAACGAATTCTCATTTCCTATTGCAGGTTCTTACTTAAAAAAACGATGGGTGCGCTTGTATCCATTATATTTTATTTCCATTATTTCTGCAATCATTATATGGCCTGTAGATAATGTAAAAACCATTTTTAGCAATTTACTTTTTGGGCAATACCTCTTTACAAATACCATAGAAGCAAACCCTGTTTTATGGACGCTTAATTTCGAAGTGATTTATTATTTACTTTTTATATTGCTTATTGCTATCAATGTGCACCTTATTTTTTGGATAACATTGAGTTTCATACTTGCCCACATTATTTTGGTATGGAACCATTTTCCCATTATGATTTCGGACTATGCAACAGGATGGTTTTTTTGGCTTACAGGATTATATGCAGCATGGCAGTTACCCAAAAGCACTTTACCCGAACGAAGTAATAAAATATTCTCTATGCTATTTGCATTCCTTGCAACATCATTTCTCGAACCCGATTTAATATTTTATGGACAACTACATTTGCTCGAAAAATTTGAGTGGCACATTATTAATATTGGCGACTTCTTTGCTTTTCCTGTTTGCTTTAGTTTAGTGTTGCATGCTTCGGGCAGAGTGTTTCGGTTTCATAAATTACTCGATAAAATTATTCTTATCATGATGGCCACGGTATGTGCAGCATTAATCTTTATGCACAAATACGAATCTTCTATGGTATTTCAGGCAGGGATTATATTTTGTATAATTGCAATTATGCTTCAATTCATTTCTTTTAAATATGATGTTTTTGCAAAACTTACTAAACTTGGCAATATTTCATACGCCATATACATTATACATATACCTGTTATGTTTGCATTAGGGCAAATCACGATACTGTCGGGAAGTGTTTATACTTTTATTATTCGCGCAATTATTTTTATTGGGCTCACTATTTGGATAAGTTATTTGCTCGAAAAAAAATTACAACCCGTGATTAAAACTTTTTTCTTTGCAGGCGCAAAAAAGAATTAAACTTTCACACTTGATAAATGTTATTAATTTTACCGCGCAAAAAAAATATCATATGAACTGGAAAAATATTTTCACTACACGTAATCAAGTTATAGGTGTTCTAATTTTGGTAGCTGCCATGAGCAGATTGCTACCCCACCCTTATAATTTTACACCCATTGCTGCTATTGCATTATTTGGAGGTTGTTATATTATTGACAAACGCTATGCTATTGCATTACCATTAGTTGTAATGTCAATCAGCGATTTAGCTTTGTTTATGTACAATCCATCTTACACTCCCGACTTTTTCGTGTATTTGTCGTTTCTTATAATATCATCATTAGGTTTTTTGCTTCGTGGCCGCGAACAGCGTCAAACTATTATGGTTGCATCTCTTACCGGATCTATGTTGTTTTTTCTAATTACAAATTTTGGTGTTTGGTTATTCGATGCCGATTATGCGAAAAATGGTGCCGGCATAGCCGAGTGCTATATTAAAGCAATTCCATTTTTCCGTGGTACCATCATGGGCGATTTGTTTTACAATTTAGTTCTGTTTGGTTCATATGCAATAATAAAATGGCGTAAGCCTTTATTGGTTAAAGTGCAATAATTAATGGTGGTATTTTTCATTCCTCAAAATTGAAAATGCCCTGTATAATTGTTCAGCCAAGATTAATCTCACCATTTGATGGGGAAAAGTTAGTGCCGAAAGCGAGATGACAGCATTGGCTCGTTTCCTGGTTTCTTCATTTAATCCATAAGCACCACCAATAACAAAAGTAATTTTTGAGGTTTTGTTCATGGTTGTTTGAAGCATATTTGCAAAAGCTATTGAATGCAACTGCTGCCCGGTTTCGTCAAGGGCAACCACAAAATCGTTTGCACCTAACTCCTTAATAATCAATCCATTTTCCGATTCCTTATTGTGATTAATGTTTTGAGTTACCGCTTTATTTTCAAGCACCTTTAACTCACATTTTACACCATAATTTTGTAGTCGCTTCCAATATTCGTTGCACAACTCCGAATAAACATTTTCGCTCTTTTTTGCTACACATATCAATTTTAATTGCATATCATTTATTTTAACTTACTTTTGCAGCACTCCTTCAATTCCATTTTACTGTATTTAAATTGTTTTTATTGTATTGGCGTAAATAAAGTGAAATATTTTTTGCTTTTGGCTTAATATTTGTCTAAAAGTTGATGATGAAAATTTTAAAATATATATTTCTGCTTGTTGTTGCTGTTAGCACAATATCTTTTGCAGCATTTCACCCCGATATTTATGATGAAATAAGCGATGCCATAAAAAATGGTGAAGCCAAAGAAATTGCAAAATTTTTCGATAATAATGTAAATATTACAATTCTGGGTCAGGAAGATATTTATTCGAAAGCGCAAGCTGAATTATTGTTGCAGAATTTCTTTTCAAAAAACACACCGCGTACTTTTTCATTGGTACACGAGGGTGGTCCCGAAAGTGCCGGCAAATTTGTTATAGGTTCACTCACTACGACCGATGGCAAAAAGTACCGTGTAACCATTCACATTAAAAAAGCAGGTAGCGATTCTGTAGTACAAGAGTTAAGAATAGAATCAGAATAATCTATAAATAAAAAATCTTTAAAAAGCCACTTCGAAATGAAGTGGCTTTTTTTGTTATAGCGAAACAACATAAGTTTTGAAAAAATTATAATTTGAAGTTATTCGGCATTACCACTCAGTAAGCACTTTTTTTTCAAATACCGCCAACTTATTTTATATATCAATCGTCACAAAATTATCTTTGCAAAAAAATTAACGTATGTTCGATATTGAAAGATTTATTAAACAGGCTTTAGAAGAGGATGTTCAGCAGGGTGATCACACATCACTTGCATGCATCAATAAGGATAAAAAAGATACAGCAGTCTTAAAAATAAAAGATGATGGAATTATAGCCGGTATTGAATTGGCAAAGATGATTTTCAACCAAATTAACCCCGAATTTGAATTTGTAGCAAGTGTAAAAGATGGCGATGTTGTAAATAAGGGTAGCGAAGCTTTCACAGTAAAAGGTAATACAATACAACTTCTTACGGCTGAACGGCTAGTACTAAATTGCCTGCAACGCATGAGTGGTATTGCTACTCTTACATCGCAATATGTAAAGGCTGTAGAAGGCACAAAGGCAAAAATTCTTGATACACGAAAAACCACACCGCTGTTTCGTCATTTCGAAAAGTGGGCAGTAAAAATTGGTGGAGGTTTCAATCATCGGTTTGGCTTATATGATATGATATTGATAAAAGACAATCATATAGATGCATGTGGCGGAATAATAAATGCTATTGAAAGCGCTAAAAAATATTTGCTCATCCATACACTCGATTTACAAATTGAAATTGAAGCACGCACTCTCAATGACATAGAAATTATTTGCAATACAGGAGGTGTAAATCGTATACTCATCGACAACTTTACACCACAAAATATGAAACTTGCTGTTGATATGGTAAACAATAAGTTTGATACAGAAGCATCGGGGGGCATCACATTATCTAGTGTGAAAGAATATGCAGATACCGGTGTAGATTATATTTCTACTGGCGCACTTACACATTCTTACAAAAGTTTAGACTTAAGTTTAAAAATTGTAAAGTAAAAAATCAGCCATTTTATAATGACAAAAATTATCGCCAAATGGTTTGATGGAATGCCTCTGTTAGATGTAGCAAAATTTTTTATCAGAGGTTTGCGCAAAGGTGATATAGATGCACGTGCATCAGCGTTGTCTTTTAGTTTTTTTCTGGCACTGTTTCCATCGCTCATTTTTCTTTTTACACTTATTCCTTATATACCTATCGATCATTTTCAAAACGAACTCTTAAAATTAATAGAATCTTTTATTCCCAAACAAGCATATGATACAGTAAAAGAAACGCTGGTTGATATTGTAAACAATAAACGCAGTGGTGTGCTATCGATTGGTTTTTTAACTGCATTATATTTTGCAACCAGTGGTACAAATTCTATGATCAATAGTTTTAATAAGTCGTATCATGGTTTTGTAAAGATTCCAGTGTGGAAGCAGCAACTTATAGCAACCTTTCTTACAATACTGATTGCATTGATGATAATAATTGCAATAGGGTTATTAGTAGGTCACACTTTTTTAATAAGATATATATATAAGCACATACATGTAAATAAACAATTGTATTTACTCATGGTTGATTCAGGAAAATGGTTGATAATGATTTCGCTGTGTTTCTTTACTATTTCCTGCTTATACTATTTTGGCCCTTCGAGAAAACGCAAATTTAGATTTATAAGTGCCGGCAGTTCACTGGCAACTATTTTAATTATTCTTACTTCCATCATATTCGATTATTTTGTTTCCAATTTTGCAAACTACAATAAAGTGTATGGTTCCATAGGCACACTAATAATGCTTATGGTTTATATCAGATTTAATGCATTGCAATTGCTTTTGGGATTCGAATTAAATGCCTCGATCGAAAATGCACGCGATAAACAATTGAAAGGTAAGGATATAAAAGTTGTATAGTTAAATTTTGCTTTTACTTTTATTGATTATATTTACGCTCAATATTTATCTCCAAAAAACTTAATTTTATTTATCATTATGAAAAAAAACATTTTTATGAGAACAATGATTGTTTGCACAGTATTGTTCATGAGCTATTTTATTGCAAATGCTCAGAATCAAAAACGCAATCGCATTTCGGTTTTAATAGAAAACGAAAAAATCCGAAACACTTTTAGGTCTACTACATTATTTGGTGTTGTACCTTATCAAAAAGTAAATGAGTACGCTGAGCAAGCACTTGCACTTGAATTAAACAAAGCTGAAGTTGCAAAACTTTTGAGCGAAAAAAATTACGCCCTTAACATTTCAGTACCAATGGCTGATGGTTCTACAGCACAGCTCGAAATGGTGCAAAGTAATATTGGCAAATTTGATGTAACTGAAGCAAATGCCACCGGCACAAAAAACATTAACTACACCGGAGGGTTACATTATCAGGGAATTATGAAAGGTGATTTCAGTTCTATTGCAACCGCAAGTATTTTTAACGATAAAGTGTATATACTTTTTGCAAACGATAAAGGTTCTTTCAACTTGGGACAACTGGAAGACAATTCAGGTTATTACATTTTATTCAACGACAAGAATTTAAAATTTGGCAACCCTAACAACTGCCTCACTCCTGATAATATTGAGTATGACAATAAAAATTACAGCATCGAAAAGAAAGGTGGATCTAATTCGATATTGGCAAACTGTAAAATTGTAAAATGTTATTACGAAGCAGACTTTGCTATGTATCAAGCCTACGGAAGCAACACAACAACAACTGCAAATTACGTTACCGCTATCCACAATCAAAAAGCTATTTTGTATGCCAATGATGGTGTAACAATTGAAACATCGCAAATTGTAGTATGGACAACAACAGATCCTTATGCTAGTAATACTACAACCAGTACAACCAACGCAGCATTCATCACTCAAACCGGTGCTAACTTTAATGGTGATATTGCAAGCCTTCTTACCACAAGAAGTTTAGGTGGAGGCATAGCTCAGGGGTTTAGTGGATTATGCAACAAATCGCAGGCACATTGCACTTCACAAATTTATACTACTTATTCTAATGTGCCTGTATACTCATGGACAGTGATGGTTATCACTCACGAAATGGGTCACTTAATGGGATTGCGTCACACACATGCATGTGTATGGAATGGCAACAACACTGCAATTGACGGTTGTTCAGGTGCAACAGAGGGTGGTTGTCCATTACCCGGATATCATGTAAATGGTGGTACAATAATGAGCTATTGCCATATACAAAGTGTGGGAATAAATCTTTCATTAGGATTTGGTCCTCAACCAACTGCAGTTTTAGTTGCCGGTGTTGCTGCTGCAACTTGCTTAACCGGCTCATCGGCCACTACTCCAACAGGTTTAACAACAACTAATGTAGGTGCTAACTCTGCAACATTAAGTTGGAATTCAAGTTTGGGTGCAACAGATTACAATGTAGAATACAAAGCTTCAACTTCAACCGTTTGGATTCCACTTGGTACATTTCAAACAACTACTGCTCCTTTATCCGGATTAAATGCAAACACAACTTATAACTGGCGCGTGAATGCCGATTGTTCTGCTTTTTCTACTGCAGTTAATTTTACAACCACAGGATTGATCGGTTGCGATATTGCTCAAGGTTTAAATGCAACAAATATTACAAGTACTACTGCAAAATTAAATTGGACCCCATGGTCACTTGCGGTAACTTACCGCATTCGTTACAGACCTACTGGAACAACAGTGTGGACTATTAAATCATCATCGGTTTCAAACAAAAATATCACAGGGCTTTTACCTTCTACCACATACCAATGGCAAGTATCAACAAAATGTGGTACAGTATTAAAGCCTTATTCAGCCTCAAGTACATTTACTACACAAAGCATAGCTCCGCCTACAACATATTGTGCATCGAATGGAGCCAACACAACATATGAGTACATCACCAATGTTACTTTTGGCAGCATCAACAACACATCAGGCAATAATAGTGGTTATGGTAATTATACTTCGCTTATTTCGAATGCGGTAAAAGCTACTACGTATACACTTAGTGTTACACTTAGCAAATCGGTAGCAACCGATAATGAATTTGTTACAGCATGGATTGACTACAACCGCGATGGAGATTTTGATGATGCCGGAGAGCAAGTATATGCAGGAAATTCCACAGCAAATACTTTTACGGGTAATGTACTTATACCAAATACTTTTTCTGTAGGTCAAACACGCATGCGTGTTTCAATGCAATTCAATGCAGCACCACTTACTTGTGGCGCATACACATATGGCGAAGTAGAAGATTATATTCTTAATCTAAAAACTGCAGGCCCGCCACCGCGCGAATCAGCAGAATTTATTTCGGACATAGAAGTTACAGTTTCTCCAAACCCGGTGAGCGATAATTTACAAATTACTATTGGTGAAGAATTTGAAAATAATTTAGGCATACAGGTTCTAGATATCACCGGAAAAGTTTGCATTAATAATACACTTGCTACTGATGGCATTTTGAATGTAAACACGCTATCGCCAGGTTTATATTTATTAAAAATATTTAACGGTAGTGAAAATATAAGCATTAGCCGCTTAGTAAAAAAATAAAGCACAACAATTTATTTTGAAAAGCCCTTTCATATGAAAGGGCTTTTTTGTTTTTAAAGAAATGCTAACAATACTTAATGAAGAATGTAATAACAAAACTGTATAAGAAAATAAATTTTAATATTACTTTTGCAGTTATAAAAATAAGATAAAAGCAATGATTGATTTATTTGAGAAACTAAAAAAGAACAGAGGACCTCTGGGCGAACATGCAAAAGATGCTCATGGATATTTTACTTTTCCAAAACTGGAAGGAGAAATTTCAAACAAGATGATATTTCGTGGTAAAGAAAAATTAGTGTGGAGTTTAAATAATTATTTAGGCCTGGCGAATCATCCTGAGGTGCGTAAGGCCGATGCAGAGGCTGCGGCGCAATTCGGTATGGCATTGCCAATGGGCGCACGTATGATGAGTGGCAACAGCAATCAGCACGAACAACTGGAACAAGAACTTGCCGCCTTTTTGGGAAAGGAAGATAGTATACTTGTAAACTTTGGATATCAGGGAATGGTAAGTGCTATAGATGCACTTGTCGACAGGCATGATGTAATTGTTTACGATGCTGAAGCACATGCATGCATAATTGATGGGTTAAGATTACACATGGGAAAAAGATTTGTGTATCCTCATAATGATATGACGAGTTTAGAAAAACAACTTGAGCGTGCAACAAAATTAGTGAATGAAACAGGTGGTGCAATTTTAGTAATCACCGAAGGTGTATTTGGAATGAGTGGTGATCAAGGAAAGTTGCGAGAGATAGTTGCGATGAAAAATAAATTTCACTTCAGATTATTTGTTGATGATGCACATGGATTTGGTACAATGGGAAAAACAGGTGCAGGAACCGGTGAAGAACAAAACGTGCAAGATGGTATAGATATTTATTTTGGAACATTTGCAAAATCGATGGCATCTATAGGAGGGTTTATTGCTAGCGATGCACAAGTAGTAGAATACTTACGGTACAATATGCGATCACAAATATTTGCAAAAGCGTTGCCCATGCCATTAGTAATAGGCGCGTTGAAACGCCTTGAATTGCTGCGTTCGCAGCCCGAGTTAAAAAATAAATTGTGGGAAATAACAAATGCATTGCAAAATGGATTGCGCAAAGAAGGATTTGAAATTGGTAATACGCAATCGTGTGTTACACCAGTTTTTTTGAACGGTACAATTCCTGAAGCAACGAATTTAATTTTTGACCTCCGCGAAAATTATGATATCTTTTGTTCGATGGTCGTATATCCAGTAGTGCCTAAAGGAATAATTATGTTGCGATTAATTCCAACTGCAACACATACAATTGAAGATGTAAATTACACGATTGAAAGTTTCAAAAAAATAAAAATAAATCTTGCAGCAGGAAAATATGATGTTAATAAAATTGTTAGTATTTAATATTGAAATATTTTTTTGACAAATATTAATAACATATTTTTACAACAGTTAAAGAAAAGTTCTTTACTTCAAAATTGATATTCACGTTTTAAATATAAAGTGAACACAACAATAAAAAGTTGTGAAAAAAGCACAGCAATAATGCTGAGGCATAACGTAACTAAATCAAAAAAAAAATGGCAACAAAAAAAGCTGCAAAAAAAGCTGCTCCTAAGAAAGCTGCTAAGAAGGCTGCACCGAAAAAAGCTGCTGCTCCTAAGAAAGCTGCTGCTCCTAAGAAGGCTGCTGCTCCTAAGAAAGCTGCTGCTAAGAAGGCTGCAAAAAAGAAGTAATTCTTTTTTAAGTTTTAAGCTATCAAGGTCTCACAAATGTGAGACCTTTTTTTTTGACTATACTTTTTTTTGACATAACGATATTGCAAATATTACAATGAAAAACATTTTACTTTTTTCAATATCATTCAGATCCAAAATAAAATTTAAAGAAAATATTTATTCAACGAAATATTATTCATCTGAGTAAAAATTAATTCCTGAAAAAAAATAATATTCCAACCACATCAAATTCATGGTCATGGTTATCAACAATTTTTATAAATTTTAATTTCCAAAAAATATTTTATCCTGTTGTCAACGAAAATTGATTCATAATTTTCGATTATCAAAAAATGTTTTTTTTTCATTTTATGCTTTCTGGTGCAAATGCGAAATAAGAATATACCTTTTGAAAATTAAATTCTGCTTTTGTAAAATGAAAAACCGAATTGATTCCTTCTCACAAAAAAGGAAAAACTGTTTTTTACTCATTGAACATTCTTTTTCTTTTTATCAATATTGAAAAACAAATTTCAAAATATATTTTGCTATCAAGTAAAGCATGGCGATTGAATTTTAAAACTGCAATCGTAATATCAGGGTAAACCCTTGTTTCTTTTTAATTGCAAACCTTTACATTTACACTCATAACAACATTAAACAATTATCATTATGAGTTCAAGTAACAACACATCAGAAAAAACCTTTTTAATAATCGCACTTGCTACGGTTACAGTGGTGATAATGGGAATACTTTTTCTTGTCTTACAAAATGGTGAACCCATGCTCGGTCAGAGATGCGATTTATGCACTTCAAAAAATCATGAAATAAGCGCAGCACAAGATTCTATCATGATTTATAACTTTAACCTGAAAAGAAGTATTTACTTAGCTGATAAACTAGATTTGGATACTATGTATTTACCTGCAACTTATGTAAGAAGCATTTTTAGTGTAGCAAATACACAGGCAATAAATTTTGTATTCATTATTAAAGACAATAAATTGGGTTTAGCATTCAATGGGAAAGTATGCGACAGAGGAACATTGAAAGATGATACCACTAATATTGGCATGGTAACAAACGAAACTGATTTTACCACCACCACTTTAAGTACTGTTCAACCATTTGTTCGTGCATACAACACTTCTCAGGCTTATAGTAACGACTCCATTCTTTCTGAATTTTTTTGCAAATCGTTTTATGATAGCACCATTGCTTTGGTTGGAATTACTGGTTACAATATTTTTCTTGGTGAAGAACATAGTGGAACCGACACATATAAAACTGCAATACTTCGACCTGTGTTTAAATCAGGTACAAGCAAAATATCAAATAAGGTATTTGAATCGGCCTACCCTTGCCCTCCATATTGCAATTAAAAAATGGATACTGGTCAAATAATATATTTTATCAGTGCATTAATGCCTATTGCGATTTGTTTATTCTATTTCAATAGATTAGATTTTTCATTTAGATTGCTTTTGTTTTTTTGGCTTGTCGGTTTTGTTGTAGATGCAGTTTGCCGGGTTTTAGCAAACAATCAAATAAACAACATCGTTTTCATAAATACATACAGACTTTTTGAATGGATATGTGTTATTTATGTTTTCAAAATGTGGAAGGAGCCCATTTTGCAAAAATTTAGTTACATAACTCTATTCCTTGTTGTAATAATAAATTGGATATCAGTCATACTATTAAAACCTATTTCAGTCAACGAAACAATAATTGGAAATAGTTTTGCAATTATAGATTCAATATCTGTTTTCAATACCTGGGTTTGTCTACTTGAATCGCTTATGTTAATTTTCTTTGCCAGCTCGTTGTTATTGCAATTCAGCAAATCGGGCGATTTTCTTATTCGTAACTCTAAATTTTGGATAGTGCTTGGTTTTTTTTTATACTTTACCATTAACCTTGCAGTATATGCCACAGCCGAAATAAAATTGAAAACTGATAATGGTTTGGTGGTATTATTTGCCGAAAAATCATGGGCTATGCACAATGCCATTTCTGTAATTGCAAATGTAGTAACTTGTATTGGCTTGGTATTGTTGCCAACGAAACTAAATTCAACTCAATATTAAAATTGTAAATACGGATTTTTGTTTGTTTGACTGATTGCAATCTACCAATGGCGAAAATGATCGGCCATCACCAAATCTTTGCTGCCATCTTTATACTTATAAAATCCGGAGCCGGTTTTTTTGCCCAGATGCCCTGCTCTTACCATATTTACCAATAACGGACAAGGTGCATATTTAGGATTTTTGAAACCATCGTGCAAAACATTCAATATATCGAGCACCACATCGAGCCCAATAAAATCGGCAAGCTGCAGCGGCCCCATTGGGTGATTCATGCCAAAACGCATTACCATATCTATATCGCGCACATTTGATACGCGTTCATGCAAAGCAAAAATTGCTTCGTTTATCATAGGTATTAAAACACGGTTACTTATAAAGCCGGGATAATCCTGTACTTCGCATGGAATTTTTCCAATGCGTACCGAAAGCTCATTAATTGTGGTGCACACTTTATCGCTGGTTAAGTAGCCGCGTATTACCTCAACAAGTTTCATCACCGGCACTGGATTCATAAAATGCATTCCGATAACTTTATCTCCCCGTTTGGTAACAGCGCCAATTTGTGAAATAGAAATGGATGAAGTATTGGATGCAAGAATACATGAGTGCTTACAAAACTCATCAAGGTCTTTAAAAATTTTTAACTTCAAATTGATATTTTCCGAAACTGCTTCTATAGCCAAATCGCAATCCTGCACACCTAATTTCATTGAGCTATGCGTTGAAATATTGGATAGCGTACGCTCTTTATCGGCTTCGGTAATTGTTTGCTTTGCAATCATCCTATCGAGATTGGAAGCTATATTTTTTATGGCTTTGGTTAAGGCCTCTTCCGAAATATCGATGAGAGAAACTTTATAATCGTATTGAGCAAAAACATGGGCGATTCCGTTTCCCATTGTACCCGAACCTACTACGGCAATATTCTTCATAAAAAAATTTATATGTTAATCGAAAAAAATAAGGCGCAAATGAAGTAAAATTTGATAGAACAAAAAATTGATTGGGGTAAATAAATAGAATAGCTGTAAAACAAGGGCTATCAACGATTTCGGAATGGTCAATAAAGAAAAAAAGAGACTTATATGTTATATTTTTTCATTTCAATGTCCAATTCGGTGTGCTTTTTCCCTTTCGAAAATGTTGCTGCTTCGCTTGGCACAAAATTTTGAATGAGTAACTGATGCATTCCAAGTCGTTTAATCCTTTTTTTAAGGACAGCAAATTTTTTGTTTTCTTCGGCAATCATACCGGCATAAATCACCAAAAACCAAAGCTCTATTTCTGCAGCATCATCACCATAATAATTGCTTATTTGTTTTATAAGGTTTACAACACTCATGTCTACTTGGGCAGTGGTGAGGTTATAAAAGAAAACAAAGTGATTATATATAACTGCACCTGTATACGTTGAACTTAGAAAAGCAAGTCGCGAAAAATATTCCAAATCTGTGGGCGCAATTTTTTTTCCATCGGGGTAAGTAATGTATACGCACCAATCATCAATTCTACCTTTATCGAATTCGATACTTATATGTGACCGGGTTGCACAAATAAATCTCCCCATGATTCAGTCAAAATATTATGTAATCATACCAGCTTCGCGAAGTACCTCTGCCAGATTGCTCACCAGCTTATCTATCTGCTCATGTGTATGGGTGGCCATCATGGATATACGCAGGCGTTGCTTGTCAATTGGAACCGCTGGATATTCAACAGCATTAATAAACAAACCCCGTTCGTGCAATTTTAGTGCTATCTCACGCAAATTATATTGTTGTGGCACCAGTATAGGAACAATAGCCGAACTTGATGTTGCTTCGATTCCGGATAAAGCAAGCTGGTTTACAAAATAATTTGTGTTTTCGATTAAATTTTTTCGCAAAGAAGTATCACTTTGCATTATTTCTAATGCGGCCAACAATCCGGCAACAACCATAGGCGACAAGGAAGCCGAAAACATATATTGTGGACTTAAGTATCTTAAAAAATTAATAGAATCTTTACTGCCACAAATAAATCCACCGGTAAATGCAAAAGATTTGCTGAAGGTGCCGAGGTGTAAAAACACTTTTTCGCGTGGAAGTATTTCAGCAGCACCTGATCCTTTTAATCCCAGAATACCTGTGCCATGAGCATCATCTACTACCAACCGCGCTTTATAAGTATCACATAATAATGATATTTCCTGAAGATTTGCAATGTCGCCATCCATACTATACACACCTTCAACCACAAGCCACTTTTCGTTCACCTTGTCGGCATAAAATTCCATCTTTCGTCTAAGGTCTGTCATATCATTATGCCTGAAGGGAATTTTTTTACAACGCACACCTAATAATGCATTGTGCAAAGATGCATGATTGTATTCATCATAAAAAAATATATCTTCTTCACGCACCATAGCATTAAGCCAACCGCCAATGGCATTGAAACCACAGGAAAATAATAGTGTAGCCTCACTGTCTTTAAACGCTGCTAACTTTGTCTCTAATTCATTATGCAATTCCGATGTGCCATTTAATAAAGGAGGCCCACCCATACCAACTCCGTATTTGGCAATGGCTGCCATTACAGCCTTTTCAACTGTGGGATGTGTGGCAAGCCCCAAATAATTATTGCTGCCAAACATCAGCATTTCTTTGGTAAGGCCGGTCAAAGGATCTTTTACTTTTACTACTGTATCGGTTGCGGATAGTAATTCGCGCCTGTACAAATTATGTCCATGTGAAAATAACTCTTCGGTAAAACTGCGCAGGCCTTTCATTCGTGATTCCAGAGAGGGATTGTCACTTTTAATAAAGTCTTTTAAAGTAATATTGTCGAAATAAGGCTGTACTTTAGTTTCTTTATACATAATCAATTGCCAAAAATGGCGTTATCTGATAAAACTGAATAGATGTTTTTTATCTTAAATACAAGTGAGAATAGAAGAGGAATTCTTGTAAGTATTTTTAGAATAGGGAATAAATATGAACAAGTTATTAACAACAAAAAAATATTTGTGCTAACTTGTTTCTTTTTCTAAGTAAATATAGCTAAATTAGAGGCTAAATTTTTTTCGTTTGTTGAAAATTTAAAAAAATGGGTAATAAAAAAACACTTAAAAATTAATTTAAATGGATTTGCTTGATAGAAAAAAATTGACACACATATATATATGTATGTTGTTTTTAATAATAAGCGGTTGCAAAAAAGAAGAAACAGTAACTGTGAGTGGCAACAATGCCCCGGTCGACAATACAATATCGGAATTGAAGATTGAAAATTATGTAAATAAAACATTCATTTCGGTATTGGGGCGTGAACCACAATCTATCGAATTAAAATATTACAAGCAAGAATTTTTGACCAAAGGCTTCAGTGTTGACCAACGCAAAATTTTTATCGATGATGTAATTGATATTGCCGATTACCGTGTGCATCTATACGGCATTAACCATAGTGCCATTTTGCAAAATATGGATACCAACGAGTACAGCCAATTTATATCGATTTATCAAATACTTTTAAGCGATACTACATATTATGCGTTTTGGAATATTATAATTTTTGAACAAAACCGATTAAAAGCCTTGCAACAATTTACCGACCCATGGTTGAATGGCACAAAAAAAATATCGGACATGCACAGGCTTATGGTATACAATTATTTTTACGACCAAATAAATATGGGCTCACTCAATTATGTAAATACAGTGTTCCAGCAATTTTTAAAACGCAATCCTACTCAATACGAACAAACATCGGGCGTGGCCATGGTAGACGGACAAGCGGCAATACTGCTGGGGAAAACAGGTGCTACAAAAGAAGACTTTAACGACATTATTTTTTCATCGGCCGATTATTATGAAGGTGCTGTACGCGAATTGTTTCAACGTTTTATGTTTCGTGAGCCAACAAACCTGGAGTTGAGCACATTGACACAAAAATATAAATCGCAACAAAATTATGAGGATATAGAAAAAGAGATTCTTACAATGGATGAATTTGCAGGCATATAAATATTATTTTTTCAAAATTAAAAAATACTAAAAATGAAAAACTATAAAATCAAAATACTAATTGTAGCAATTGCATTGGTTAATGCTATTGCATGCACTAAAGAAAAGAAGGCAGTATACGAAGTGAATGAAGTGACTATAAAAGGCGACAACAATCCTAAGGTTCGTGCAAAAACCACACTCGAATTTATTTCTATTGCCTATCAGGATATACTGGGGGCAACGGTTTCCACGGCACAACTATCATCGTTGAGCATTGCCTACACAGCCTTTGGCGATAAAAAACTGATAGAAGATATGATAATAAAAAATTTGCTCAATGAGCCAGGAGCTATCATCCCAACCAAAGCAAGCATGACGGCCGACCCTGCAAAGTTTGTAGACGAAACCATAAAAAAAATATTTAACCGCAACCCTAATGAATACGAAAAATATTATTTCACTAACTTAATAACCACCAATACAAACGTTACGCCCGAAGCAATTTATTATGCGTTGATGACATCAGAAGAGTACCGTTACTATTAATTTTAAATTGAAAAAAGTAAAATCGTTTTATAAAATAAAATAAAAATGAGAAGACGCGATTTTTTAAAAAAGACATTAACCGCTGCAGCTGGTGCAGTTACTTTGCCTTATATATTACCCAGCGGGCGATTGTTTGCAGCTACTGGTGCACGTAAGGCCAACCATGTGGTGTTTTGTATGTTTGCCGGTGGTGTACGCAATTTCGAATCGGTGCAAAAAGCCGAAGGAAACTTATTGCGCACAATGCTTAATGGTACCGAACCCATCACAAGTGATATTGCCGCAGCGATGGAGCCATTGCCTAATTCGCCATTTGCACAACCACTTCAAAATTATGGCACTTTGTATAAAGAGTTTCGTTATAGTACCGGTCCAACAGGACATTACAATGGCCATACTACAGCTATTACAGGTACGTATACACAAGTCGATTTGAATATACGCGACCATCCGGCTACACCAACAATTTTTGAATATTACCGCAAGCACAACACGTCATCGCAGTCGGCAATGAACACCTGGTGGGTGGCAAATAATCTTGGCCCCTACCCTGCACTTAACTATAGTAAAGATTTAAATTATGGTGCTGCATACGGAGCAAATTTTATCGCACCTACGTTTTTAATAAGCCCACAGGGTTTTGATGCGTTGGGAAATATGAAAACATTTTCCAGTGCCGAAGAAGCCATTGTTACTAATATTAAGCAATATGTAAATAGCAATTTTGCCTTGCAGTTTTTGGACAACGATGCCGGAATTATTAATCAGGCACAGGATGTAAAAACATTACAAAATTTTATTCTCGATAAATTTAATAAAGCGGTGAGTGGACAATATGTGAATCCGTGGAATCTTGCATCGGCTAATATTATGAATAATGATATGTACAACATTTTATTTGCCGAAGAAATTATTAAAGAATTTAAACCGGAGTTGCTTGTAGTAAATATGCAGGATGTAGATGCCTGCCATTCCAACTTTACCGGTTATTGCAATAACCTTCGCAAGGCCGATTATGCTGTTGCACATTTATGGGAAACCATACAAAATACTCCCGGAATGGCCAACGATACTATTATGATAGTAGCACCCGAACATGGCAGAAACCTTGTACCTAACTCTATAGTTGATGCTTATGGTCGCAAAGCACTCGACCACTCCAGTGATGCCACATCGCGCGAAATATTTTGTTTGGTGCTCGGCCCACCAAATGTTGTAAAGCAAAATAATGTAATCAATTCCATTAAAGGAGAAAGCATCGACATAGTGCCAACTATTGCAAATATTTTAGGCTTCGATAATAGTATTGCCGGGCAATTGCAAGGCAGTTTGCTGGTCGATGCATTTTATTAATCATTAAATTCTTACAATGAAAAATAATAATCAGTTTATAAAAATAGTTTTGGGAATGGGCATCGTACTCATTGCATTAATACTACAACAATGTAAAGAGAATGACCTGCCCGATAATCCGTATGATGGATTGATAAGCAATGTAACACCTCCTGTAGTGGATACAACAAGTGCGTTTTCGATACAGGGATTACACAAAAATATTTTTTCGCCACAGTGTGCTAATCCCGGCTGTCATGATGGAACATTCGAGCCAGACTATCGTACTATTCAATCAACATATTCTACTCTGGTATATCATTCAGTAGTAAAAAATAATCAGGGAGGCACTTTTAAATATCGCGTAGTACCTTACGATACGGTAAATAGCTGGCTGCACGAACGATTAGTTACTGGCGACAGTGTGCTTGGGCAAATGCCAATATACTCCACACCACTCGAACAAAAAGAAATTGATAATGTAAATAAGTGGATAATGAATGGCGCCAAAGATATGTTTGGTGTGCCGGCTGTAAAAGCGTGGTTGCCCAATGCACCACCAGTTGTTGCAGGTTATGCTGCATTTATAGGCAATGTACAAATAGATACTAACCGCATTAATGGAATAAATTATAATCCATTTATTGTATCGTCAGGTACGGTAATGAATGTGGCATTTTTTGTAACCGATGATAGTACCGATGTGCAAAACTTCACAATCAACAAAGTAAAAATCTCTACTTCTCCCGATGATTTTTCGAGTGCCATAGTATACAATTGTATATATTTATTTATCCCCGGCTCGGGCGGTGTGTGGTATACTCCTATCGATTGCAGTGCATTACCACAAAACAAAGTGTTATACATGCGCTATTACGTTGGCGATGGAATTGCAAACAACAATGTAGAATTTCCAACAAATGCATCGCCCAATTTTTACAAAACTTATTTTGCATTTTTTATAAATTAAATAGTGATGATAAATAGAAATTTAAAATCTATGCTGAAAATAAATAGCACAAAAAACCTGATTGCAAAAGCGTTTTTGTATTTTATGTTTTTTGCAATTGCATTTTCATCATGCAAAAAAAATAGTGACGAAGTAAGTACCACGCCAAGCATTACCATCCAAAGTTTAACACCAGGCACCATAAAACAATTTAGCGATACCCTCACTATGATTATTGCATACGAAGATGGCGATGGCGACCTTGGTGAAAATAATAGCACTGCAAAAAATTTATTTGTAACCGATAAACGAATAAATATAACAACTGCCTATCGTATAAGTGAGCTTGCACCTCAAGGCTCTGCCATCAATATTAAAGGCACATTAAAACTTTACCTTTCAAATATTCCTGTGCTGAATGGTAACAACAGCGAATCGTATAATTATGATGTGTATGTAAAAGACAGAGCCGGCAATACAAGTAATGTGGTTACAAGCTCAAGCGTAACTGTGGTGAAGTAGATATAGACCATTGGGTTGGTTAGTTAACTTGCAATGTGGTAAACTACAATAGTTTCAACTGTTACTTTCAATTACAAGGTCTATACTTTCGACTTAAAAGAAATTTCAGTTCTAAAATAAATAAATTTCAAAATGAGATATATAAAATCTTACTTCACGCCACAAACCATTAAGTTTGGGACCAGAAGAAAAGGTGATGTCAATAATTAATTAAATTAAAAATCTCCGTTATAATGCTATTCCGTCTTTTTTCAAATTTAAAATTCCAAAATATAAATCATACAATGAACAAACTCATTTTATCACTTGGCTTAATTGCCATTTTCACTTTCAATGTAAAAGGTGAAGAAGTTAAATTTCAATCAATTGGTTTTGATGAAGCCATAAATCTTGCTCGTAAAGAAAACAAGATGGTGTATATTGATTGCATGACCGAATGGTGTGGCTGGTGCAAGGTAATGGATAAAAACACTTTTACCAATGACGAGGTAGCCACCATGCTCAATGATAAATTTATAGCACTTAAAATAGATATGGAAAAAGGCTACGGTGTAAACCTGGCCATGAAGTATCATATAAGTTCGTTTCCAACTACTATAATAATTAATTCTGCCGGTGAGTTAATATATAAACAGTCGGGCTATCAGGATGCAAAACAATTTTCAAGTACATTGACAAGTGTGCTCAATGGCGAAGGACAAATGAAATATCCAGGTATAAGCACTAAGATAGATATATCTTATCCTGAATTTTATAAGCAGCGTTTTAAAAACGAAAAAACGAAAATCAAACCGGATGAAAAAGCTGCCGATAAATTTTTGGCCACACAAAAAGATTTACTCAATGAAATAAGTTGGAGCATTATATTGACAATGGATGTGAACGAGAAGCACGAAGAGTATTTTATAACGTATATGGCCAAATACCGCGAACTATATGGCAACGAGGTTGATAATAAAATGGAAAATATAATTTATTCAAGAACAGAAAAAGCTGTAAAAGAAAAAAACGAAACAAAGTTTAACGAAGTAATTGCGTTGATTGACAAAAAATTTAGTGTGGAGCAGGCTGAATCAATGAAACTTAACAGCAAGCTAGAATTTTATTTAGAAACCGGCCGCTATAAAGAATTTTCGAAAATAATGATTGAGCATCTCGAAAAAACCGAATACAATAATGCCCAAATGATAAACGGCTACGCATGGACTTTGTACGAAAAATGTGACGACAAGGAAGTGTTGCTCAACTCCATTGATTGGGTTGAAAAAGCTTTTAAATACAATGCCGACTACCCCATTTTGGATACTTATGCAGCCCTTTTGTTCAAAACCGGACAAAAGGATAAAGCCATTATCGGCTGCCAAAAAAGCCATTGCAGTAGGAGAGGAAAAAAAAGAAGATGTTTCATCAACAAAAGAATTGCTACAAAAAATAGAGGCGATGAAGTAAAACTTTTAGAAAATAACTTTCGATTCGAAAATCTTTGCTTAGAAATTTTTTAAAACTATAGCTGAGTACACTTAAATAATCTCACTAAAAAAACCGTGCGCCAAGCATTCTATTCAATTTCTTTTGGGTGCATACTTTATAAGTTGATGGCACTTGAAAAACATCGTCAGCTATTTTTTGTTCAACAACTTCTGTGGCAGTGTATTTCATCATTGTTCCGTTTTTATCGAGTGCAACAGAGTACTCTAAAAAAGCACCGTCCACATTATGAAACGCTTTATTGGGTTTGCCTGTACGCACAATAGATTTAGTGTACCACGCCTCGGTAATTAACGAATCGTCCTGAGTAATAATAATTTTTGTGCATTCGTAACCGGCAATTTTTTTTGTGTCAGTCATCATTTGCAATTTAAAAGTCTGGCCTTTGTAATATTTTTTTATTTTCGATTGCACAGCAAGTTTATTTCCCGGAAAGTTTAGCAATTGCGTTATCAATCCTGCAGCTTCATCGGTAATCATCACAGCAATTGACGAATCGTTTTCGTACCTTGTTTCGGTGCGGTATAGCTTATCATTAAACAAAAGCACGCATTGTGTTGGCAAACCACCTGGCAGTTTATCCTTTTCATTTGCCTTTATATAAGCGGCTGTATAAATAATTTTTCCCGATTGAATTCGTTGTGCCATCATTACATTGGCAACAAAAATAAGAAGGATAAGGGCAACATAACTATATGTGTATACGCTTGTATTTTTTTTCATCTGGTTATTTTGTTATTCAGTTCTTGTGTTATTTTGTTACTGGTTATTGCGTTATTCAGTTATTGGTTATTTTGTTATTACGTTATTAAGTTATAGAACAATTCAAAGAGAGAACGAGATTAAAAACAAAAACTAATTTCTACGCAGAGATTGCCTCGCAGTTCGAGAATACTCACTGCGACAATTCGCAATGCCGATCGAAGAAAATTCCTCTGCGCAAACGTAACTAAGAATGCCGACACTTTGTTCGGCATCCCGACCGTAGTGTCGGGACTAAGAACAATCCTCTCCGCAAACGTAACAAAGAACGAAGAACAATCCTCTCCGAAAAGGAAACTAAGAACTAAAAACTATAAACTAGAAACTCCCCCCTAGTATCCCAAAATTTTCAGCATCGATTTAGCACTTTGCTCTTTTGCAAACAGGCGCGTAGTATATTCACCATTGGCATCGCGATCTATCAGCACATGCTTTGGTGCAGGTATAAGGCAATGTTGTATACCACCATAACCACCCAGCGCTTCCTGATAGGCACCAGTATGAAAAAACCCTAAGTACAAAGGCTCTTCACTATCGCCCGCACGGGGCATAAACACACGGTTTGTTTGCGACTCGAAACTATAAAAATCTTCGCTATCGCAAGTTAACCCGCCAAGGTTTACACGTTGATAATCTTTATCCCAATGATTCACCGCCAATAAAATAAATTTCTGATTTATGCCCCATGTATCGGGCAATGTGGTAATGAAAGAACTATCTATCATGTTCCATGTTTCCTTATCGTTTTGCGTTTTTTGGTTGATGGTTTTAAACAAAACAGCGCCACTCTCCCCGACTGTAAAACTACCAAATTCTGTAAAAATATTTGGCTCGGCCACATTATTTTTTTCGCAGGTCGATTTTATTTGCTTTATGATTTCGTTGGCCATATAATCGTAATCATAATCGAAACTGAGTGAAGTGCGAATGGGCCATCCTCCGCCAATATCGAGCGAATCGAGCTCGGGGCAAATTTGTTTCAACTCGCAATACATATCTATCCCTTTCGACAATTCGCTCCAGTAATATGCATTGTCTTTTATACCGGTATTGATAAAAAAGTGCAACATTTTCAATTCTGTATATTGATTATTCTTGATGCGGTCTTTTACAAACGGAATAATATCTTTATATCGAATGCCCAGGCGCGAAGTATAAAACTCGAAGTTTGGTTCTTCATCGGCAGCTATGCGCAAACCTATTTTAAATTTCTTTTTTATATTTTTTTCATAGCCATCAAGCTCGGCCATATTATCGAGTATCGGAATCACATTTACAAAGTCATCTTTTATCAAATCATTTATGCCCTGAATATAATTATCGCGCTTAAATCCATTGCACAGAATAAACATTTCCTTGTTTACCAAACCTTGCTCATGTAGATTGCGAATAATCTGAATATCAAATCCTGAAGAAGTCTCGAGGTGAATTTGGTTTTTCAATGCCTCTTCCATAACGAATGAAAAATGAGAACTTTTGGTACAATAACAATAAGTATAACTACCTTTGTAATCGTTTCGTGCCATAGCCACATTAAATATTCGCTTGGCTTTGTTTATTTGAGCACCTATTTTAGGAAGGTAAGAAATTTTTAACGGAGTGCCATATTGCTCAATGATATCCATCACCGGTATACCATTAAAATGTAAGCAATCATCAATCACATCGAAGCCTTCCTGAGGAAAATCGAAGGTTTGTTTAATTAAATCTATGTAGCGATTCTTCATAAGAGACAAAATAATATTAAATGTAAATAACTTAGATCATTAAAATTGTGCCAAAGAAACTGATTTACAATTAAAAAAAGAAAACAAATTAAATCATATTGATATGATAAAGAACATAAAATTCATAGAAGTAAAATCGGAAATAGGTGCCGGCACACGGGGTGCGAGTCTTGGGGTTGATGCCATAAAGATTGCAGCACTCGACTACGGCAGCACTTTATTCAAGCAAATTACCTCGGTTGAAGTACAGCACGAAAACCAATTATTGTTTGAGCGCGATAGCACCCCTTATGCAAAACGCATTAAAGGAATACTTGCAATTTATGAACGGTTGAACAAGGAAGTGTCCATATGCCTCAAGTCGAAAGTGTTTCCTATAGTGCTTGCAGGCGATCATAGTACATCGGGTGGAACCCTTGCCGGAATAAAAACAGCTTTCCCAAAATCGAAGATTGGCGCTATCTGGATTGATGCCCATGCCGACATTCATTCACCTTATACTACACCAACAGGTAACATGCATGGTATGCCACTTGCCGCGTCACTTGGCGAAGACAATGCCACCAACAAAATAAACAAACCCGATAAGGAAACGCTCGATTTGTGGAGCAAACTTAAAAAAGTAGGTAACGTAAGTCCAAAATTAAGCTATCGCGATGTGGTTTTTGTTTCGCTGCGCGATATAGAACCCGAAGAAAATTTTCTTATAAAAAAACATAAAGTAAAAGTGTTCAATACATCGGAAGTGAAGCGAAACGGAGTGGAAAAAATTGCCCGCGATGCCTTATCGTACCTCAATCATTGTACACATATATATGTATCGTTCGATGTCGACTCTATGGATTCGTCCATTTCGAAAGGCACCGGTACGCCCGTTCGAAATGGTATTACAGAAAAAGAAGCCGGCAGCTTATGCGTGCGCCTTATTCAAAACGAGAAAGTGTGTTGCTTCGAAATTTCGGAAGTGAATCCTACGCTTGATAAAGAAAATTTAATGGCCGAAAATACTTTCGAAATTTTGCAGAAGGTGGTGTCGCAATTGACGAATTAAGTTTTCAGTTTCGAGTTTTTAGTTTTTAGTTTCGGAAAGCTGTTTTTAGTTCAAATTAATTTCAGATCCGCTCATGCCATTGATAAACAAAAATAAATGCTTACCCCGAAAATAAATTAATAAAATTCTATTTCTAATAAATAATCTATGTTATTCGAACAAAAAATAAAGGAAGCAATTATAAAATGTATTGGCGAAAAATTCAATATCGCTTTGCCCGAAAATAAAATTGTCCTGCAACCTACACGCAAAGAATTTAGTGGAGATGTGGCTTTGGTAACTTTTGGTATTGCTCCGCTGCTGAAGGAAACGCCCGAAAATGCCGGTAAAATAATAGGCACACTTTTGCAAGAACAAAACGAATGGATTACAGCTTTCGAAACCGTAAAAGGATTTCTCAACATCACTATCGATGCTACACTTTATATGCACGAATTGAATAGCGATGAATTACTTATCGAAAAAAATAATGTTGATGTAAATCCTGTCGTTGTAGAATATTCATCGCCCAATACCAACAAGCCTTTACACCTTGGGCATATTCGCAATAACCTTTTAGGATATAGCCTTGCAAAAATTATTGAAGCGGCCGGAAATAAAGTTGCCAAAGTAAATATTGTAAACGACCGCGGTATTCATATCTGCAAATCGATGTTGGCATGGCAATTATTCGGCAATGGCGAAACGCCACAATCATCGGGCTTGAAAGGCGATAAACTCGTAGGGAAATATTATGTGGAGTTCGATAAAAAATACAACGAAGAGGCCAAACAACTTTTACAACAATGGAACGAAAATAAATTTGATAACAGCAATAATTCTATAGATGTCAAAGCCAAGGTTGAAATACTGAAACAAAATATTGTTAACGCCACAAAGCCCGAAGCAAAAGAAAAAGCCGAAACTGAGCTGAAAGATTTTGCCAAAGCCAACACTACAATATTTAAACAGGTGCAACAAATGTTGCGTTCATGGGAAGCTGGTGACGAAGCTACAATTGCATTATGGAAAACAATGAATGGATGGGTGTATGATGGATTTGCAATTACATACAAAAATCTTGGTGTCGATTTCGAAAAAATATATTACGAAAGTGAAACATATTTGCTTGGAAAAAAAATAGTAGAAGAAGGTTTGCAAAAAAACATTTTCTATAAAAAAGAAGATGGCTCGGTGTGGATTGATTTGACGGACGAAGGCCTCGACCATAAATTGCTTTTGCGTGGCGATGGCACTTCGGTTTATATCACGCAAGATTTGGGAACGGCATACTTACGTTACGATGATTTTCAGTTTAGCCGAATGATTTACGTTGTTGGTAACGAACAGGATTATCACTTCAAAGTGTTGAAACTGATACTGAAAAAAATTGGTGTACAATGGTGGAATCGTTTGCAACATTTTAATTACAATATGGTGGACCTGCCTACAGGAAAAATGAAATCGCGCGAAGGTACCGTAGTGGATGCCGATGACCTTATTGAAGAAACCATCACCAATGCACAAAACATGACACGCGAATTGGGGAAACTCGAAGGAGTAGATGATGCAACGGCAAAACAATTATTTTTCGATATTGGTATGGGAGCATTGAAGTTTTACATACTAAAAGTGGACCCCGAAAAACGTATGCTCTTCAATCCCGAAGAGTCGATTGATATTAACGGTTGCACCGGACCATTTGTTCAATACACCTATGCACGTATACAATCGCTCAGGCGAAAAGCCTTATCCAGCAATAGTTTGAAGGAATATGCAAACATGCCATGGCAACAACATATGCCCGATGCAAAAGAACTTGAATTGATAAAGCAAGTAATAAGTTACAAAGAAACTGTTATGCTTGCTGCCGAAAAATTGAGCCCCGCAATAGTTGCAAACTATGCATATGAAACGGCAAAAATATTCAATCAGTTTTATCATGATCATGTAGCTGTTGATGAGCAAAATATTCAAACAAGCGCATTCAGAATTTTACTCTCTACCAAAACCTCAAACGTGCTGAAACATGCTTTCGGATTGCTGGGAATAAATATGCCGGAGAGGATGTAAATGTTGGTGATGTGATTTTGCTACAAAACAAAAATTCAGAAATCAAGTTCAGAATATCTTTATACTAAGAGTAGTTAGATTTTCGAATGAAAATATAACGTACTCTAGTAATGCCGAATAACTTCAATAACATGTTTTTTCAAAACCTAAGTTGTTTCCGGTATAATGAGCCTTCAAAGAAGATGTAAAAAATCAAAAGCCAAAATTACCAAAACTTTAAATCCCATAAAATATTAAAATTGATTCGCTAGCAACTTAGCGAAGTTTTGTGCCGTTGTGCTTTCGTGGCAAAGAAGATTTTTCCATGTCGACTCGCTTTTAAAGCTATTCATTTAAATTTTATACTTTTGCATTATAAAAAAAATGAAAATGAAATCATACAAAGAAGTAATAACTATTAATCCATTGGTGAGATTAGGCAAAGCGTGTGTCCGCGACACCAGGATTACAGTTGCTGACGTGTTAGAATACCTCGCATCGGGCATGAGTGAAAATGAAATCGTTCAAGATTTTCCTCAATTGACAATCGATGACATTCACGCATGTTTGTCCTATGCTGCCGAAAGCGAAAAGCATGTAAAAATTGTATTCTCATGAAGTTGTTGATTGATAATAATCTTTCATTCAAATTAAAAAAAACGCTTTCTTCTTTTTTCGAAATAGTTGTACATGTTTCCGATTTTGAAATGGAAGCAAATACTGAAGACAAAACAATTTGGAAATATGGGAAAGAAAATGATTTCATAATACTTTCTAAGGACAATGATTTTGAAACTTTATCTCGATTTTTCGGATGTCCTCCCAAAGTAATTCAATTGATTTGTGGCAATAAATCAACTGTCGAAATAATAGAAATTCTTAATAAAAGTAAAGATATTATTCGCAATTTCGATATGGATAAAGAAAATTGCTTGTTGTTTTTAAGTTGAAATCGAGGTTTAACTTTTTTTGGCGTTAACCTCTGTTCCTTTTTCATTATTGTAATCAAACGAAAATACAAGCAAGCAATTACAACTTTTAGAACTACTCTATATTTTGACTGCTTCACTCCAGTCAACTTATCATATAGAATTAAAGCAATATTTTCTATGGTTGAAAAACAATGAGTTGCATCTGCTGAATGAATATTGGAATAACATAGTTTTATGACTCGAAATTTCACAAAAACAAAATGAAGCATGATTGAGTCCACTCCGAAAAGTTATTTTGCCACAAAAACACGAAGGCACAAAATTTCACTAAGTCGTAAGCTAATTATTTTCTATGCTTCGTGGGATTTGGTGTTTTGGTGATTTAGTGGCCTACTATTTCATTAAACTTTTCGGAGTAGGGTCATATTTAAAATTTGATGGGCTTTTGCGGTTATTATTTTAAATTTTAAAATGTCCCTATAAAAATTCAACTTGCATCTAAAATGTATCGAACATGCAACATCTAATCGAAATAATTTATATTTTTGAAAAAAAATCAATGAAAAAAATACTAATACTTGCTGTAGGTCTCATCGCATTTTTATTTAATGCTCATGCTCAAAATTGTCAATTGCAAAAGCAACTGTTCAATCAATTGCAAAATAGCAATTCTCAAAAATTGATGCCAACCGCAGGCGATTCAATACATGTGGTGCATTATGATATAACTATCGATTCCATTATCAACAACTCCGTGAAGGCAATTTATGCCAACACAAAATTGAAAGTTAAAGCCCGGGTTAATAACGTAAATGTCATCTCATTGAGTTTACTAAAGCTTTCAGTGGATTCTGTAAAGAGTAATTCCACTTTGCTCACACACACATATAATGATACAACCATAAGTATATACGCACCCAATACATTAAATATTAACGACAGCATTGAGCTTACAGTTTACTATCATGGCAAGCCACTTACCGATGCATCGGGATGGGGAGGGTTTTACTTTTCAACCGGTTATGTTTTCAATCTTGGTGTAGGTTTTGCTGCCGACCCACATACGTTTGGCCGTGCATGGTTTCCATGTGTGGATGAATTTACAGACAAGGCCACTTACGATTTTTATATTGCCACCGAGCCAAATAAAAAAGCATTTTGCAACGGTATTCTTATCGACAGTTCGCTGCAGGCCAACACAAATAATTTAATATGGCATTGGAAAATGAATCAACCTATACCAACCTATTTAGCATGTATGGCTGTTTCTTCATACTACACATTAGAGCAAAATATAAATGGAATAAAAGCACAGTTTGCAACATCTATACTCGATACAACAAAAGTAAAAAACACCTTCGTGCATTTGCCTGATATTATGACCACATACATCAACTCTTTTGGGCCTTATCCTTTCGATAAAATTGGATTCAGCATGGTGCCCTTTGGTTCAGGTGCTATGGAACATGCATCGCAAATTACTATTGGCTCTGCGTTTATTGATGGTTCACTTACTTACGAATCGTTATGGGCGCATGAACTATCGCATATGTGGTGGGGCGATAAAGTTACATGCGAAACGGCAGGCGATATGTGGCTGAACGAAGGATGGGCCTCATTTAACGAAGCATACACGCGCGAATTTTTGTATGGCAAACAATCTTACAAAAATTATGTATCGGCCAATCATAAAACAGTTTTGCAATTTGCTCATGTAGATGATGGGGGATATTTGTCATTCATCAATGTACCACATGCTTACACCTACGGAAGTACCGTTTATAAAAAAGGGGCTGATGCTGCGCACACCCTTCGCAATTTTTTGGGTGATAGTCTTTTTAAAATTGGCATGCAATTTTATATGAATAACCGTGCTTATGGCAATGCAAATTCATATCAGTTTCGCGATGATATTATTGCATCAACCGAGTAGATGTTACACGTTTTTTTGATGACTGGATTTTTACCGAAGGCTTTCCGCATTTCAGTATCGACTCCGTTGTATTTGTTCCTGGTGGTCTCGATCATTATTTTGTTTATACACGGCAGCGCAGCAAAGGCAACAATCACCTGTACTCTATGCCCGTGGATATTACGCTTAGCAATGGCACTACCGACACAACTTATACTATAGTGATAGACAGCGCAACACAAATGTTTCATATTGCCACCCTGGGTGTATTCGATTGGTTTGCACTCGACCGTAGCGAAAAAATAAGCGATGCCATAACCGATGATGAGATTACAGTTAATGCAGTGGCTACAACCAATTTGCCCGAAACATTTACATCAATAAATTCTATTGCTGTTCCTGTTAGCGGATCGCTTGTACGTTTGGAACACAATTGGGTAGCACCCGATGGTTTTAAGAATAGTAATCCCGGAATACGTTTATCTAATTATAGATACTGGACCATCAATGGCCACTTTAAACCCGGTTACCATGCAAAGGCAACTTTTACTTACGATGGCCGAACCATAGCAAATACCGGGCATCTCGATAATACATTGGGAATTATTATCGAAGACAGTTTAGTGTTGGTTTACCGTAATGGCAGTGGCGATGATTGGAAAATAATACCACAAACTACCAACTTCAATGGCTCGCATGTAGACCGGTTTGGTACAATAACCATCGACTCGCTCATGCGCGGTGAATATGCACTGGGCTACTATGATTATACTGTTGGTGTGCCTTCAATTGCACAGGCCGCCAAAACGTATACCCTTACAGTTAGCCCTAACCCAACAAATAAAATTTGTAACATCGCATTCACGCTTAATAATTTGAAGCAAGCAACCATAGCAATAACTAACATGCTGGGTGCTGTTGTAAAAGTCTACACCGTTTATGCACATCAGGAGCAAGTATCGTGGGATGCTGCCGATATGCCGGCAGGCACATATATCTGCCTCACCAGTGGCGACAAAATTCTAAACAGCGAAAAACTTATTCTTACTAAGTAAGATAAAGCATTGCCGTTGCATCAATTAGTTTAATAAACTTATTTATTGAAGGAGGTTAATGGAACTTAGATGTTCATATTGCCTGAAAGCAACTACGGTTACTTTTAAAAAGCTCTGTTGTTACTTTTAAAAATTAAAAACTCCATCATAGAATTGAATATATGAACACAGTAAATATATTTGTAGCAAAACCTTCCTATTGCTAAACACATTGGACAGATTGGAGAAAGTTAAGGATTAATAAATTTTCCAAGCTGCTAGTTATGCACCGTATTAGACGACAGAAATGACTAACATAAAAGAAATAGCAGACGACATTTATAGCAAAGAGAAAACAAAATCTCATCGCGACCTTATCGACAATTTTGAGCGATATCAAAAGACAATAGAAACTATAGACTATAAAGCAACATCAGACACATACGACATTTACTCACACCTAATCGCTGACTATGGAATTGCTCTTTTAGAAACACAAAGTTATAAAAAAGCCATTCCTTCAATAAACAAAGCAATTGACCTTTTTAAAAGCAATAAAAGATTCACAGCGGACAGTTTACCAAACGTGAAATTTTATGAGACTTTAATATTCAATCGTGGACTATGTAATTACTATCTTGACAATTACGAATTGGCTCAACCTGACTTTGAATTATTGGTAAAACTTTATCCAGACAATGACATTTATCCTAAGTGGGCAAATGCAATTGGAAATAGAAAACTGAATCGGCTAAAAAATATTTCATGGTATTTTGTTGCAGGTTCAGTTTTAATTGAATCGTTTTTTAGCAAGACAAAATTAATCAAAGATATAACGCTTGGTCTTGGACTACTTGCATTGTTAAGTGCAATTATTTTGGAGACAATGATGTATTATAGAAAGAAGAAATACGGTGCATAGCCCGGCTTTGGCAAAAGTGGCGGTGCGGTAGCGCTCAGACACATTTCTAGTTAATCAAACATTGGCTCACTGCATCATCATTAGTGGCGAAAATCACCAACTTATAAAAGCTACAAACCGTAAGGATGTGAAAAAACCCTTTTTTAAAAATATTGTCGACCCTAAAGCTTTTATAACGGTAACCCTATACGGTTTTACAACTTGTTACATCAGGTAAGCGATGAATATTTTTTGTAAAGGTGTGTCAACTGTGTTGTATGATTTTTCTTTTTACACCATGATTTAAATGTATAGCTTTGGGCACATTGGTTTTTTCAGAGGCTGGCGTTAGCTACAAATTAAAAAACGACACGATAACAATTAAAGCAAAGTAATTTGAAAAATAAGTTGACACATTTTGCCATTCACATAGATGACATTAAAGGGCAAAAAGTTTTTATGACAAAGTTTTCGATTGGGGTTTCAATTCTTACGGACAAGACGATTTTATACAAATCAAAGCCGACAAGTCCGAAAACGGAGAATTGATTGGAGCAATGCAATCAAGAAAATATTCCCCAGTTGCTGACAAGATTATTGGTTTGGAATGTACAATTGGCGTTGAAAGTATTGAAGCTATTATTGAAAAAGTAAAAATTAATGGCGGACAAATCTTAATGCCCAAAACGGCTATACCTTATGTTGGTTGGATTGCCAAGTTTTTAGACACAGAAGGAAATTTAATTTGTGGAATGCAATACAACAATACAGCGAGATGAAAAAATCAAGACCAATACATCCCGACTTTCAATTTTTGTTGAAATATAAAGACCATGAACTCATTGACCTTTTCTGCGATTTGCGTCAATACATTTTAGACCTGTATCCCGACAGCAATGAGCTAATTTATCATACTCATGCGTTGACAGCAGTTTTTTCAATATCAGAAAAACTATCGGACGCATTTTGTATGCTACCTATCTATACAAATCATCTAAACTTGGGCTTTAATAAAGGAGCGCTATTGAAAGACCCGAATAAACTGTTGACAGGAACAGGAAATTTAATAAGACACATTGATGTAAAAAAGTCAAACGATTACAGGAATCCAAAGGTAAAAGCGTTGATAATAGAAGCGATTGACTTTGCAATAAAAGATATGGACAAACCAACTAAATCAATAGGTGCAACAATTTCAAAAATCAAAAAGAAATAAAAGTTGACCTCATAACTGCGGCATTGCAAAAAAAGCTGATGTCGTGCTTCGATGACACATTTGTGTTTAAGCTAACATCTAAGCTTCTAATGAACATTAATGGTAATAATCCGAAACATCTCCAAGCCGCAAACCATCAGGTTGTGAAAAAATCCGCTTTTAAAAATATTGCCTACCAAACCGATATCATAACGGTGACCATATACGGCTTTACAAGTTCCTCCACAGTTTTGTGATGTGTATTTATTTTTGATAAGTTACTCAACAGTGTTGTTGTAATTTTTATTTTTACCACATGATGTTAAAGTGTAGCTATGGGTCACTTTGCTTACACTATGCATTATGCTCTAACTCAAAACAGATAACTTACAAATTATGAAAAGGCTAATAAATTTTCTACTTATTGTTACACTGTTTAACTTTTTGATAAGTTGTAACGAACGGACAAAAGGCAATGCAACAACGAAGCAAAATACCGACACAAAAAAACTTGTGGGTGGTGGTTGTGATGGTTGCGAAATTATGTATGTTGGAATGCCTGCAAATAATAAGTCGGTAGATACAAGTGCGGGTTGGGCAGAAAAAGGTCAAAAATTATTAGTGACAGGAACAGTATTTAAACTTGGTGGAAAAACGCCAGCACCAAATGTTGTGATATATTACTGGCAAACAGACAATAATGGCTACTATTCGCTAAAACAAGGATTGGACGAAAAAGCAAAACGCCATGGACACATACGAGGTTGGGTAAAGACAGATGAAAATGGAAAATACTCAATAAACACCATCAAACCTGCACCTTATCCTCATGAAAATATACCGGCACATATTCATACTTCTATCAAAGAACCAAACATTGACAATGAATACTACATTGACGAATTTGTTTTTGATGATGATAAATATCTTACTGGAGAAAAAAGAAAGGCCCTTGAAAATCGTGGTGGAAGTGGAATTTTGAGAGTTCTGCCTTCAGGCGACTTACAAATAGCAGAACATAATATTATCCTGGGACTTAACATTCCCAATTACCCAGAAACAAATAAACCGGAGAAACAATCAGGACTTGAAATTGGTGAAGACAATCCTTCGTTTATTCCTTATCACGCATTTGGTCCTGACAAAGGATCTCGGGCTTGCCCGGTTTGTAAGTACGGACGATTTCACGGAATAGTATACTTTGTAGGCAACAATCCAAATTGGAACGACATTAAACAATGGCTGACTTTTTTAGAGCAGGAAAGTGTAACAAGAAGTAAATATTTGAAAGCGTATTTCGTTTATGGAAATGAAAATAATTATGTGAAGGACACACGACAAAAAGAATTAGAAAAAATTGGCAATGAACTCAACTTGAAAAATGTCGCTTTGACATTTGTGCCTTCAATGTCGGACACAGAAAGCGAAGTAAATCTCAATAAAATAAATCCAAACGTTGAAAACACTTTTATTATTTACAAACACCAAACCATCGTAGAAAAGTTAATAGACTTGAAACCAACAGAAGAAAATTTCAAGAAAATATCTAATACCTTAGACAAAACAAAAGGTGAATATTTCAACTTACAAGAAACAGAACACAACTAAAAAACTGACACAACTTTAATTATAGCCGATTAGACAAAAACCAGATGGAGAGGTTCATATACTTGACTATAGCATATGCCTTGTTACTCTGCTTTGGCAGGGCAGGCAGCGGCACCAAATTAAATTGCATTAATAGTTGAGCAACATTGAGGAAGCGTTAGAAAAATTATTTAGGTGTAGTGTTAATGCATTCTAGCTTTTGTAGTGTTGCTACTATTGGTATATACGTCAGCTTTCCTTTACAAATTTTATTGATGGTACTGATGAGTATGTGTTTCGTATTCAGGTAATAGAAATTCTTAATACTTAAAGTGGCAATAAAAAAAACTCTCCCTTACTCTAGAATACTATTCTTTACCTCCTGCAATTTTCTGCGCGAAACTTCAATCAACGAACCATCGGTAAGCACCACATGATTATCGTTTTTAAGAAGTTGAATAAAACTTTTGTTGATGAGGTGAGATTTATGTACACGCAAAAATTCTTTCTGCGACAGCATCTCTTCGCACTCCTTCAAAGTTTTCGATGCGGTGAATTTTGTTTTATCGCTAATGAAAAAGTGTGTATAATTTGAATCGGCTTCGCACCGGACAATATTTTTAATCTGCAATTTTTTTTCTCCCTGCCTTAATGGAATTATAAGTTGAAAGGCTTCCTTTTCGCTGTTTATATTATGTAACAGGTTCTCAATTTTTCCTTTAAAGGATATTTCATCATTCGCCTGCTCAAATCTGTAAATGGCATTTTTTAATTCCTCTTCTTTAATCGGTTTTAATAAATAATCGAAGGCGCTGTAACGAATGGCTTCTATGGCATACTGATTATACGAAGTGATAAATATTACTTTAAGGTTGTTTCTGTCGACATGGTCGAGCATCTCAAACCCGCTAAGGCCGGGCATCTGAATATCCAGAAAAATTAAATCGGGCCGATGGGATTTTATAGCTTCGATGCCATGCAAAGCATTTTCACAAACAGCAACAACCTGAACTTTGGGAAACAGCAACATGAGTTGCTCGCGCAGTTGTGCATGAATAAAAATATCATCGTCAATAATTATTGTTTTTATTTTTTCCATACGCACATTAATTTTATTCCATTTGCTTTAATTTAGTTTCAACAATTTCGCAAAACAATTTTGTACTTTCCAGCCACTCTTCCCGTTCAGTATTTTCGTTATAATGCTCGAACGATGCAAATAAATCTGCATGCTCCATAAGGCCGGCATGCAATAATTGGGGTTGCATAAGATGCACCATATTTTTTATTGTTTGCAAATCGTTTGTTGATAATGCCTGCTGAATAACTTGCAAGCGCGGTGGCACCAACTGTAAAAATAAATTTTTATAATCCGCTTGCGATGATTCAATATTACTATTTCCAATTTCCGAATTTTTCCCCGCATCATCATCTATCAAACTTAAAATAGCTGTAATTAATTCTTCCTCTTGAAAAGGTTTGGCAACATAACAATTCATGCCGGCATCTATACACTTATCGAGGTCGGTGCGAATTACAGATGCGGTAAAACCAATGATGGGAATATTGGAAACAGGCTCTTTCATATTTTTACGTATAAAATTTGTGGTTTCAAATCCATCCATCAATGGCATTTGTACATCCATCAAAATAAGGTCGAAATTCTTTGAGTTATCATCACTCAACAAATCCAAAACTTGCCTTCCATTTTGTGCAGTTATACATTCTGCATTAGGAAAATATTTAAGCAGTGTATCGCGGGCAACTATTAAATTGTATTCGTTATCATCAGCTATCAATACATTTATCTTATGGTTGTACTCCTTTTTATTTGCAAGCCATTCATCCTTCGAAATGTTACTCATGTTTTTGGCGTTGTCACTTAATGTATAAATAATCTGGAACGAAAATACCGAACCTTCGCCTTCCTTACTTTGCACATCAATAGTAGACCCATGTAACGCAATAATGTTTTGCGAAATGGTTAATCCCAATCCGGTGCCTCCATACAACCTGCTGTTACCTGCATTGGCCTGCCCAAAACTTTCGAATATTGTTTGCAACTTATCTTTGGCAATACCTATACCCGAGTCGGTAATGGTAAATTTTACTGCAGCTTTCGGTTGGAAAAAATCATCGTTGGCAGTTTCCACAATTTTGTGGGCAGCAACTTCTATTCGCACAAAACCATGAGGCGTAAATTTGATGGCATTGCCCACAATGTTGAGAAGCACCTGATTCAATCTGGCCGAATCGCCAACAACGTCTACAGGCACAGTATTGTCAATGGAAAGTTTCAAATTTAATTGCTTTTCATCGGCCTTTACTTTTGTAATATTATAAACCAGGTTCAACAATTCGTGTAAGTTGAAAGGAGACTGTTCAAGCACCATTTTGTTTACTTCCAGTTTCGATAAATCGAGAATATCATTTATGAGTACCAATAAATTATCGGACGATTTTTGTATTGCCACAAGGTAATTGGTGGTTTTCTCATCGTGCTGCTTATCAAGCAACAAACGGCTCATTCCCAATATGGCATTCATGGGTGTGCGAATTTCGTGGCTCATATTTGCCAGAAACTGTTGTTTAAACTGCTCACTCTTTTCGGCTCGCTCTTTTGCTTTTTGCACTATTACATTTTGCTCTTCGAGTTTTATGGTTGCCTTGCGTTTTATATCGTATCGATTGTACAACACCAATGCAAGTAAAAGTAACATGCTTGCCCCGGCCAAATAAATATTCTTTAACTGCTTTTGTTTCTGTGCTTCGGCAGTGTCCAAAGCTTTTTCGGCAGATAGCAATTTTATCTTTTCCTCTTTTATCGTGCTTTCGTATTTGTTTACCATTTCCTTTTGCGTGATCATTTCATCAGCATCATAAATACTGTCTTTCAAATTATCGCAAGCTTCATAGTAGTAAAAAGCTTGTTCAAAACGTCCTGTTTTCGAAAGTGTTTTCGCCAGGTATTTATACACATCAGCAAGTATGCTGGCATCGTCAATTTCTTTCGAAATAGTTTCTGATTCCTTGAGCGTATGCAAAGCATTTGCATAATCGCCTACAAGAAAATAATCGCGCCCCAAAAACAAATATGCTTCCGCCAAACTTTGGTCGTTGGATAGTTGCTCTGCAATAGGAATAACATTTATGTAAAGCGCAATCGCTTTATTGTACATGCTACATTTATCGTAAATAGTGCCCAACAAAAATGCACATGGTGGCATGGCTATCAAAACATTTCGCGACTCGAACCATTGATAATCGGTCTCGAGATTTTTTATCCCATTGATGGTGTCGCCCAAATAAAAAGTACATGAATTTACTATGGTTGATATTTTATAGGCATTTATCGAATCACCATTGGCAAACAATAATTCGCGTGCTTGTATGCCATATTTTTTTGCGTCAACATAATTTTCCTCGCGGTGGTGTAGCATTGCCAATGTAACTAGTGCTTTGCCCAGGCCCTTATTATCCTTACTTAATGTTGCAAGTTTAATAGCTTCGGCTGCACATTGCAAAGCTATATCCTTACGGCCCTCCACTTCATAAATGCTAAATGCAAGAAAGTATCCATCCAAAAGACTCACAGTGTCTCTCATTTGACTGGCTTCCTTTTCACTTTTTAAAAAATATCGTTTGGCGTTTTCAATTTCATTCAATTGAAAATAAACATTGCATAATTTGAGGTTCATTCGATTAACATAATAAGCCAATTTTGCTTGGTCATAATTTTTCTGCGCCAGCAAATAATATGTTATCGTAGAATCGAATTGAAGTCAAGTGTAAAATGCTTCGGCCGTCAAATAAAAAGCATCGGCAATTCCTTTGTTGTAAGAAATATTTTTACTTAGGCGCATCAACTCAGTGGCATAATAGAAAACACTGTCAGCATTTTTTCTGCGATAGCTATCTCCAATTAAAAATAATGCCGTGGCCTTTGCGGTATCTTCTTTTTGCATGCCGGCAAACTGCCGCACCGAATCGACATTCAACTTTTGCGCCAAGCAAATACAAGGCAAAAAGAAAATAATGAAAACGAAAATCGAAAAATATTTTGAACTCAACATGCCACGAAATTTTTATCAACCGCAAAATAACTAACGTTTCCGATAACTCAATAACATATTGTTAAGGAATAAGTGATAGTAGTTTTGTCGCATTATTAACAAACAAACAATTTAAAATCTAAGTAAGATGAAAAAAATTATTCTCGTTTTCGCAGGAGTGCTCATAGCAGCACAATCGTTTTCACAGTGGTCGCTAACAGGTAATGCCAACACCACTACAAGCAACTTCATTGGCACTACCGATGCAAATGATTTTCGCATAAGAACAAACAATTCTACACGGTTAACAATCAACTCGGCCGGTTATGCAGGGGTAGGGGCTACACCCGAAAGCACATCGCGCCTGTACAGTTACTACAATGTTGGAAATACTTATGCGCAAGGCTCCGTGTATTCAGCATCACGTGGCAGAATCTCAGGCACTTCAACACGTGCAAATGGTTATTTAGGTGCAGCATATTTTGCACCACTAACTCTTGATGGTTTTCCAATATCACTGAATTATATGGGTGTGCTTGGAGTAAAAGAAGATGCGACCGGCTTTGGTGCCGGTGTGGTAGGATGGAATAAAAATGCTGCAAGCGGTGGTACCAATTATGGTATTTATGGCCTCGCAAATGGTGCCATTGCGTTTGGTCAAACGACTGATAAAAATATTGGTGTGTATGGACGTGCAAGTGGTAACATTCATAATATTGGAATTTATGGTTCGGCACCCGGCTCGCTTGATTATGCCGGATATTTTACCGGCCGCGGATACTTTTCCGACAAGGTTGGCATTGGTACCGAATCGCCATCGGCCATGCTTACTTTAGATGCACCTACTTCAACATCACTGATGAGTTTGCGTAGCAATGGTGTAACAAAAATGTTTGTCAATGCCAGTGGTTATTTAGGAATGGGTACCACCACACAAACAAGTGTGATAGAAGTAGATGCACCTGCAGCAACATCACCATTTAAATTATCTATTGCCGGCACTACAAGATTATTGATGAGCACTACAGGAAGAATTGGAATTGGCACTACTGTTCCTACAGCACGTCTGCATGTAAAAACTACAACCGATGGTTCGTGCGGATACTTTTCAAACTATCAATCAACTTCAGCAAGCATTTTAGGCGTTGAGGTTCAAACCCAAAATTTTGCCGGTCCAACATTCGGATTATCGGCATCGTCTATTGGCTCAGGCGAAAATTATGCTGTGGTAGGAAAGTCGATAGGTGCCGGAACACAAAATATTGGTGTGTGGGGCGAAGGAAGCATTGGCAATACTGGTACGGCTTATGGCGTGTATGGCAAAGTTTCTGGAGGCAGTACAACTACTCCTGTATACGCAGTGTATGGAACATCATCGGGCTCGGCAAATCATTGGGCAGGATATTTTAATGGCACCACATACGCAGGCTCATTGCGTGTAGGTACTACAGGTTCTGCTTCGGGTTACATTGCATCAATAGGAGGAAAATTAATTTGCGAAGAAGTTAAGTAGCATTGGAAGGCAACTGGCCCGATTATGTTTTTGCAAAAGATTATACGCTTATGCCGTTAGAAGAATTGAAAACCAACATCGACCAGAACAAACATTTACCGGGCTTACCTTCGGCACAAACAATTGAAAATGATGGCGGATATCACCTTGGCGAAATGCAAAAAAGTTATTAGAAAAAGTGGAAGAACTTACACTTTACGTGATAAAACTAAACGATGAAAACAAAGAGCTGCGCAATATGATGAACCAATTGAAAAATAATTGTTCAACAAAATTTTAATTGCATTTTAAAATAAAAACCACAAATCCTACCTCCTTCCCCTTCTCTATTGGAAAATGACGGGGTGAGGTTCCTTCCCCCTCTCCAATGGAGAGGGCCGGGGTGAGGTTCTTAAAATTCTAAAAAAACGCATCTAAAAAAAACAAAATGAAAAAAGTAAATCACATCAAAAAAATAATCGCGCTCATCACCATTATTGCAAGTATGCAAATATCGGTGGCACAACAGCGCAAGGCAACTACACTCGATGATATTGCCGAAACAAATCTCCACACAGCATGGATACATTTTAAACCTGAATCGAAAATAGAAGCCGCCACCATATTCGAAAAATATAAATTTAACTTTGGCTTATCTGCACAGGATGAAATGAAATTATTTCGTACCAACAAAATGCCATTCGAAGGACTTGTTATCAACCGGTACCAACAATACCATAACGGCTACAAAGTAATAGGTGCAACCATCAATATACATGAGCGCGATGGTATAGCACAAAAAGCAAATGGACGTCTGTTAAAAAACTTCAACAGCAGCATTAGCGTGCCAGCGTATACAGAAACCAATGCACTGAACAATGCTTTACAATTTATTCCTGCAAAAGACTATGCATGGCTCGATACAAGGAAGGTTGCAAAAGTACGTGCAAAGAAAAACGACCCCACAATAACGTTGTATCCAAAAGGCGAACTGGTATATGTGCAGCCAAAAGGCAAAAAGGATTTCGAAGCCGCAGATTTTATTTTGTGCTGGAAATTTGATGTAGCCATGAGTCGCAGTAATAGCCAACGCGTTTTTATTAATGCAAATACCGGCAGTGTTGTAAACAGCTATCCACTCGATGCTACCTGCAGCGGCACAACTATCGACTTGCCTTACAACGGTAATCGTACCGTTTATACATCGCAACAAGGCAGATGTGCCAATGGAAACTATTATGAAATGTGGGACGATTGTCAGTCAGCGTATATCCACGTGGAAGATTACGACACGGGCGATCCCAAATGCAATTACGTACCCGGCAATACATGGACAGGGTTGATTGGTACAACAAGCGATGCAGCGCAAATAAACTGGGGTATGCGCCAAACGTATAACTACCATCTCAATAATTTTAACTGGACAAGCTATGATGATGCAAGTGGCAGTATCGACTGCACATCGGGCTTCAATTTTATTGACGACAATGGGCAGGTGAGTGGCAATAATGCACGGTGGACATGGGTAGATGAAGATTTTGATTTTGGTTATGGGGCGTCAGGTATTGCTGATGACGATTCGTATACAACGCTCGATATAGTTGCACATGAGTTTACTCACGGAGTAGATGAGTACTCTGCAAACCTCGATTACAGTGGTGAGTCAGGTGCATTAGACGAATCGTTTGCCGATATATTTGGCGAAATTGTAGAGCAGTCTATAGAAAATAACTGGGCCACACCATCGTGGACATTGGCCGAAGACCTTACTAACAAAGACTATATACGTTCGTTCATTGCACCCAAAATAAAAGGTGACCCCGATACTTACCTTGGCACTAACTGGTACACAGGCAGCGATGGCAATAAAGAAGTGCATACCAATAGCGGTGTTCAAAATCATTTTTTCTATGTACTTGTTGAAGGCAAAAGCGGAGTAAATGATTTAGGAAATCAATATAATGTATCGGGCATTGGCATAAATGATGCAAAAGATATTGCATGGCTTGCCCACCAATATTTATTTGATGCCGCACAGTATATCGATTCGCGCGATGCATGGCTCGAAGCTGCTGGTTATTTGTTTGGTTCTTGTTCCAATCAAGCCATTCAGGTTGGCAATGCATGGCATGCTGTAGGCGTGGGTGCGCAAAGTCCTTTTTATACAAAGTTTGCAACAGGCACACTCACCGCAGGTGTATCAAACAAATTATATGAGGCCATCAGTCATGTTTATTCTGTTGCTTTAACAACGGTAAATTCAACTTCGGGAGCAAAGGAAGTAAGGTTTTATGCCGGTGACGAGGTTACATTGAACACAGGCTTTACGGCACCAAGTGGCTGCGCTTTTGTTGCAAAAATAAATCCTTGCAGCGTTACTCTTCACTCGCGCAATAGCAATGCTGCCAACGCTGAAGTTAATGAGACTCCTGCAAATTTCGAAAGCCCAAATCCAATGTCCGTTGTACCCAATCCGTTTCAAAATAGTTTCACTTGTAGGCTTACATCAGTCAACGACAATGAAAATGTTACCATAACTATATACGATGCTATGGGTAAAAGTGCTATTTTACAAAAAAGAATCATTGCACAAGGCCGCAACGAATTGTTGGTCGATGCCTCTACTCTATTACCGGGCATATACCATGTGCAAATAACAACTGATAGTGGCAACACCTATCAACAAAAAATACTCAAACAATAAACGTCCACACGAAAACATTTTTTCATTTACAGAAAGGCCGGATTTATTCCGGTCTTTTTTTTTACACTAATATTTGTTCTTACAATGTTAAAACCTGCTACATATAATAATTCAAAACAAAAATTTGTATTACTTCCTTAGCATTGCTTGGCGAAATTTCTTATCGAAAAACAAAAGACTCTTGTATGTAACAAATATTTTTTTGGAGGTTCATAAATATTAGAGCATATGATTATTTGTTCTTACATATATTATAAAAACAATCTTTTGATTTTCTATGTCTGCAGTGTCGTAGGTATTTCTATTTTTACCAGATGAAATTGACATACAGCTTCGCGTTTTTAGGTTTTTTAGAAGACTGACATTACGCACAATAACACTACCAATAAAGAAACCTCACGTTCAAACATGAGCTTATTAAACATTCTAGACATTATTACAAACCTCGATTTACTCACGAAAGATGGGTCTAAAAAAAGGAAAAATAAAATTCAATTTGTTTCTTATATCTTTTTATTTTTCGGAATTCTATGGCTTGCAATTGAAATGAATTCACTACAAAATTTAATATTCCCGATTCGATTCACTTTGGTATTTATAATGGCCGGAATAATCCTCGCTCCGATTTTTATCATTTTATTATGGAAGTTAAATTTGATAGATGACATTAATAGGAAGGACTTCATCATACTATTAATCTCAATCACTGCAATTACATTATCGGCTGGAAGTTTTATAAACAAACGCTAAGGACTAAATGAAAACATTAGAACTATAGTAATAAAATCGCACCTCAAGGGTTCAAATACTTTAGTAGCTCTTGTGTACTTAGAAGGAAAAGATGTTTGGATTAGAATACCAAAATCAAAGCCTGCTTACATTTATGAAGGTGACTCAATTGAAGTACAAAAAATAAACGGGATATTTGGTTTTGAAATAATAAGTAATGCAACTGTTATAAATAAAAAATGATTTCCTACTTGTCAGAGAAATTTATTTAGGGCTATACCCGAAAGTCATCAAAATAAATATCAAACGCTGATGTATTCTAACAAAGGTTGTACTGCATTGTTGAAGCAGTCCTAATCAACATTATACACACAACAAAATCGATTTCCGAAAGAAAAATAAACAAACCTATCTTAATCCAACTCAAAAATCTTCTTCATCATCACCCATTTTTCTCCATGTTTTGCTGTAGGTAATGCTTGTTGATATTTCCACATGAGTTGTTCCCATTCAATTACCTTTTCATTTGTGGCATCCATGATATTCTTTTTTTCGAACGAAAAATTTTTATCGGTTTCCATAATCATAAAAAGTCTATTTCCTGTTCTGTATATTTCAAGTTGATTAATCCCACTGGTTTTTATGCTTTCAATAATTTCAGGCCATACATGTTGATGGTATTCCTCATACTCAGCAATAAGTTGTGCATCATCAATTAAATCCAGTGCTAAACAATATCTCATAATGTATTTTATTTTTAGGTTTCAATAAATCACTAAGCTTTTAGAATTTGAGAAGCCTTCATTCCAAACAAACAAACCACAACAAAGCATAGTAGCGGAATAACATAAGCAATTTGAATAGAGTGTGTGCTATCCGAAATTTTGCCCATAAGTAAAGGCATAATTGCACCGCCTACAATAGCCATTATAACGAGGGATGAACCCAACTTAGCATCGTTACCGGTACCAGATATACTCAACGAAAAAATAGTGGGAAACATTATTGACATAAAAAATTGCACCAGCATAAGCGCATACACTGCCGGCATGCCATGCATATTAATTGCAAAAATTAGCAACACAATATTTATAAAAGCATATAGTGCAAGTAACTTATTTGGTGCTATCACTTGCATAATGAGTGTGCCAATAAAGCGCCCCGACATAAAAAGAATTAATGCAGTTGATAAATAAAATGCAGCCGACTTTGCATCGATGCCTGCGGCTTGTCCTAAAAAGCGAATGAAAAAACTTCCAACACCAACTTGCGCACCTACGTAAAAAAATTGTGCTACTACACCCCATATCAACTGACGATGTTTTGTTAGTCCTTTCCAACCGTTACTTTTTTCATCGCTGTCTTTAATATCTGGCAAATGGATACGCGAAAAAAGAAACGCAACTGTCAATACAATAATGCCAATTACAATGTATGGTAATTTTACAGTTGCTGCCTCGTGCAAATTATAAGCATACAATTGATCGGTTGTAAATGTTTGCAATTGTGTTTCGCTAATGTCATTTTCGGAAAGAATAAACATGCCCCCAATAGCAGGAGCAATAAAGGCACCAAGGCCGTTGAACGATTGTGCAAAGTTTAACCGTTGTGTTGCAGTAGCTGCGTCACCAAGAATAGTAACATAAGGATTGGCAGCCGTTTCGAGAAATGTGAGCCCGCTTGCAATAACAAATAAAGCAAATAGAAAAAACGGAAACGATAAAGTATTGGCTGCAGGATAAAATAAAAAAGCACCACTTGCAAATAAGAGCAAACCAAGAATAATACCTTGCTTATAACCAAACCGCTTCATGACCAAACCTGCCGGAATAGCCATGATAAAGTATGCAATAAAAAACGAGGAATCGATTAAAGCACTTTGAAAATCGGTGAGGTGACAAGCCTTTTTTAAATGAGGAATAAGTATAGGATTTAAATTATGTGCCAATGCCCATAAAAAAAATAAACTTGTTACCAGTATAAAAGGCAATCTATATTTAGATGGTTCTTTATTGCTCATAAAATATTTGTTGGAAAACTATTCATAGATTTAATTGTACTCAAACACTTAATGATGGTCTACGTATTTTTATATGTAAAGCATTTTTTACCGGCTTCTCACTCACAAAAATAAGATAGCCTCCACCTCCTGCCCCACTCAGCTTATAGCCCATCGTTCCGGTGCTGTATTCATCAATTGTTTTTATTATTTCACTATCAACCATATTTGGAAACATAGCTACCTGTGCATGAAACGAATCGGTAAATGCTTTTCCAAATTTTACAACATCCCGTTGCATAATTGCTTGCCAGCATTCAGCGGTAGCATCGGCAAGGGCTTTTGCGCCTTCAAAGTTTATGTTTGTATTTTCGAGAACATTGTATGTTGATACACGCGGTCCCAATGTTACAAGATACAAATGCGATTCGAGCCATTGCAGAATATTTTCGTCAGTAACGGTTTCAATATACGTTGGCCAGTAATTATTTTTGTAATGCAATCGGTTGAGTGCCGGGTACACAATGCCAATACTATCTTGAGAGCCGCTTACTTCTTTTGTGCCGGGAGGATTTTCGCAAGCAAACAAAATTTTTGCCAGCTGTTCTCTATCGCCAGTAGGAATTTCTGTTTTCCACAATTCCATAGCCTTTCGTCTTGTACTACTACTCATGCCACTACGGTTGTTGAAATCGATAGTTGGTTCAATAGAAATGGTTAGCACATCACCGGAATGAAATTTTGAAACATCAGGTTGGTCGAGCCACCCACCAGCCAAATCTATTCTGAAAGGAATAGTGCAAACAGTGCGCAATGTTGTTGTACTTCGAACAGGCAAGTCATGATGCGGAATTCTTTGCAGCACTTTATACTCAATCTTTCTTTTAATACACAATTCTTCTTTTGCCGGTGAATGCCCATCTTCATTCACAATAAAAATATCGGGTGCAATATCATTTATCTCATTCAAAAAATCCATAATGCCATCACCTGTATTTACACGTACATCATGCACACAGTTGAGTGCGTCTAACATGTATTTACGCTCAGCCTCGTTGGTAACGGGATAGCGGCCCTTGAGCGATTTCACATTTTCATCGCTTCCTATACACACATACAAATCGCCATACTGCGCGGCCTCTTTTAAGAAAGCAACATGTCCGCTGTGCAACATATCAAAACAACCTGTTACAAATACTTTTTTCATAATTGAAAATAAAATTCTAAAAATACACTCTGCTATATCAGCATAAAATTTTCCCTCGATGGTAAATTACATTGTTACAAATGCACGCATTTTTTTTATTTAAAAAAAATCTTTTATGGGCGGCTTGCACAGTCAATTTTTATGCATTGGCATAAATAAAATTCCGATAAACATGTCGATTTTAAAAAATGTGAAGTCATGATTAAAAAAAATAGAATAATCTTTTCAAATATTTTAAAACAAATAAAATCTGGCCTTCGATAAATTGTTTTAGGTGCGGTAAAGCGATTGTTGGATCCCAATCCGCTGTAATGTTCGTCCTATTTATCAAATCTCTTTAATAAATTTCATTTTGTTTCAGCAAATAAATAGGGCAATAAAAATAAACAAAAATATATTTCCCAATTTGGGAACAATAAATACCTTTGTGAAAAAAGCACAACTTGAGAATATTGTCAAAGAAAATATTGAGAGAATTTTGGTTGAAACATGCTGATAGCGAACAACAATTAAAATCATGGTATCAGGAGGCTAATAAAACTAATTGGAAAAACGCTAAACAAATTAAAATAAAGTATCCAAGTGCCAGTTTCTTATCGGATAATCGTGTTGTTTTTAATATAAAAGGGAACACATACCGCTTGATCGTTAAAATAAATTATGATTACCAATTGAAATGGATTCGCTTTGTTGGTACACATGCCCAATATGATAAAATAGATGCATCAAAAATTTAAAGTATGAAAATAAAACCAATAAAAACTAAAAAGGATTATCAAGATGCTTTAGCAAGGCTCGAAATAATTTTTAATTCCAAGAAAGGTTCAGCACATGGTGATGAACTTGAAATATTAGGAATTTTAATAGAAAAATATGAAGACCTCCATTTCCCAATTGGATTTCCAGATCCTATTGAGGCTATCAAATTTCGAATGGAACAGATGGGATATAATCAAGATGACCTTGCCAAAGTTATTGGTTTAAAAAGTCGTGCAAGTGAATTGCTAAATAAAAAAAGAAAGCTGACATTAGAAATGATTCGACTGATAAACCAAAGTTTAAAAATACCAACTGATGTTTTGATTCAAGCTTACCATTAAAAGAAACGCTTTGATATAACACAAAATAGATTTTTAAAATAATGCATGGAAAAAAATGGAAATAGGAATAGATAGTTTTGCAGCATCGCCATCGAGTTTGCAAATAAGCCCTTCTCAAGTAATTAATGAACTTATAGAGCGCATAGTACTTGCCGATGAGGTAGGACTAAATGTGTTTGGAATTGGCGAACATCATCGAAAAGAATTTCTTGATTCTGCACCATCAATGATTTTAGCTGCGGCAGCTGCCCGAACAAAAAACATTATACTTACAAGTGCTGTAACAGTATTAAGTGCTGCCGACCCGGTTCGTGTTTTTCAAAATTTTGCAACACTCGACTTAATATCAAATGGCAGGGCCGAAATAGTTGCAGGGCGTGGTTCGTTTATCGAATCGTTTCCGTTATTTGGTTTAAACCTAAATGACTACGATGCACTCTTTACCGAAAAATTAAATCTCTTACTAAAAATTCGTGACAACGAAATTGTAAACTGGTCGGGTAAATTTCGTCCTGCGCTTATCAATCAGGCAATCTATCCACGGCCGGTGCAAAAACAACTTCCCATTTGGTTGGGTGTAGGCGGTACTCCTGCATCATTCGTTCGCGCGGGCGAGTTGGGTATGCCGCTTATGGTTGCCATCATTGGTGGCGAAACGCATCGCTTCAAACCATTGATAGATTTATACAAAAATGCCGGTGCAAAAGCAGGCCATACAGCTGATAAACTTAAAGTTGGTTTACATTCGCTTGGTTATGTAGCCGCTACAAAAGACGAAGCTGTTGAAGACTATTATCCCGGCTATGCCGAAATGTTTACACGCATAGGTAAAGAGCGTGGCTATGCACCGGTTTCAAAAATGCACTTCGATTCTCAAAATGGAAAACTTGGGGCATTGCTTGTTGGCGACCCTCAAGAAATAGCAGAAAAAATAATTCGCCACAGTGAGGCACTCGGAGGCATATCGCGTTTTTCGTTTCAGATGGATGCAGGTATTCCACACACCAAACTAATGAAAGCCATTGAGTTGATTGGCACTGTTGTAGCGCCTTTGGTGAATGGGAGCAGAGGGAAATAATTAAACTTAGGAATTTTTTTTTCTTGTGAATCAAATTAAATGAGTGGCTACAAAATAAGGAGTAACACTTTCGAAACATTCACAAAAAAATCAAAGTGCCTTGTTTAATACTCTAAAACATTTTAAGAAATAAGATTTTTTAATGTTAATTTCGATGAAATTGAAAAAGTAATTCAATAGAAAGCAATTAAGAAAAATGTTTTATTTGAAAATATGCTATTGATTTCAAAATAAAATATACATCAGAAATAATCGGATTCGACATTTCCAATTTAACCCACATAAGGCAGTAGAGCTAGAGTAGCGAGCCAAACTATCTGCATCAGTTTAGTTAATTCCGATTTAGAAAATCACCCATTTAGTGAAATAGAATGTAGCCAAAAGGGTTGATTTTATTAATTGTTATGCAATTGATAATTTCAATTGCATAATTTGGGATTAACCTTGATCTTGGCCCGTAATTGTTATGAGTGGTTTTGAATGATAATTACTTTTTTTCCAAAAGCGGAGTAAGAAATCTAAATCGTCAAAATATTTTTTTCCTACATCAGTTTTAAAATACGATAAATCATTTTCACAGTTTTGCAACCAAAACATTACGAGTTCAGTTGAAAAATTTTCATTCATCAACAAATGTAACACATGTTGAGCGCTCAGTTCTTTTTCGCAGTAAGGATTATTGTCGAGCGGAAAGGCTGAATTAATTTCCAAAGCTATTTCGCAACCACTTTTAGGATTGAAAAAAACCAATCCGGTATTTGTTGAAGTTGAGAAACTTGATGGCTCTTCTTCAAATCCAAAAACCGTCTCTTCGGGTTCGTTCTTCTGTTTCGAGAATTTCTTTTGCAGAAAGTTCTAATTTGGCATTGTAATATTTCAAGTAACCATCAACAAAATTGTCGATTTGATTGCATGGAATAAAAGCTATTTGACTGCCATTATTAAATTCTAAAAAGGCATCTAATTGACCTTGTAATATATCGTTTATGTTCATCTTTTGATGGTCTAAAAAATTTACTGCTTGCCGACTCGTCAACGAATTTTTTTCGTCAAGCACCAAGTCAGCATCGAAAGGAGTTTGAACGTAAACCCCGCTAAACCACCATTCATCCATCCATTTTACAATTCCCATGCGCATAATGGTATCTATTTCAACCAACAGTTTATGATGGTCGAAAGATTTTTTTGTAAGTTTAAATTTCTTGCCAGATGCTATATGTTCTATAAAAATATCGGTATGGTCTTGGCCCTTATACAGAAAATAGCCGATCACTCTTGGCGACATATTCAAAAATGATTTGCTCAAAGGATTTTGGGGGCCCAATATTTCGGCAGCCCATTCCTTACCCAATAAACTTAATATTCTTGTATGAGAAGTATGCGTTTTAAAATCTCTTCCCTCTGTAAGAAAAGTACTTATGTTTTCATCATCACTGTAATTCTCAATTATCTCAATTTCACTACTGACTAAGTCATCGGCAGTATCATAATTAAAGAGATAAGATTTAAATAGAATTTTTTCCATATAGTTACGGGCATCATAAAAATCAGCCGTTTCGTCAAGTTGAAAAAAAGATATAAGTCTCGTGTTTTCGGGTGCATACTCCCATTCGTTTTCAAACACTTCCAAAACAGCATCACCCATTTCGATTAAAAACTCTTGAAATGGCAAGATAAATTTTTCATCTTGAATTGTGTTTAAAAAATACCATATCAAAAAACTAATGTCCTGAGAATTTATTTCTTCTTCGCAGTAATTATCTCCACCAAAAAATGGCAATGGCTTTTTATATAAACGCTTATGTATCCTAACAAAGCTATTCCAGATATTTGTTCCAGAAATAATATCTTCGAAATAGCACGTTAAAAAGCACGATAATATATTAATTTCTTTGTCATCTATATACGAATGCAATTTTTGTGCATGCTTATCATTTAGAATATTTTTTTTTACTTCGTTACTAAGTTTTAAATAATAACTATCTGTTGTGGATAGTATATCATAAGGTTTTAAAACTAACCAATCATCTATATAAATTTTCTTTATCATTTTCTTTCTATCCTTTTTTATGGGACGCAATATATGCAACACATTGATTTGAATAGTGCCCAATTATAAAATTTATCTTCAAACATGTATTCAGAAAAAATTAAGAATACCCAAACAATTTATGTTTTGAAAAAACTTTGGTTGAAGTTGAAAAGTTTGACTTTATCTTGAAATGGTTAAACACGAAAATTGTGCAACAAGACGAAAGAGAGAATTTAGTGAAATACAAAAACGAAATTCTTCTTATTGATAAAAATAAGATTGACCATGCATTTCGAATTCATATTGAAAACCAAATTTTTTTTAATGAATATTGTTTAGGAAAAATAAATAATGGAAGCCAAAGTTTATTATCGCCCTAACATTTTTACATTTACAGCATACTTGCATTAGTCAACAATATGAATGTTTAGTTTTCAAAAAAGTAATATTTCGGGTAATAAACAACCGAATCAATTCTTATAAAAATGGAAATGGAGTAAAAAATAAAATACTGATTAGTTATTATTTTGAAAGCAGCAGAAATAAAAAAATGAAATTTAATCCAAACATTCATCACCGCAGATCAATCCGATTAAAGGGATATGATTATTCGCAAGAGGGTTTGTATTTTATTACTATTTGTTGTCAAAATATGGAACACTTATTTGGCAGAATTGTGAATGATGAAATGGAACTGAATGATGCAGGCAAGATGGTTGAAGAACAATGGCTGGCATTAACAGAGCGATTTACAAATATAGCTTTGCACGAATTCATTGTGATGCCAAATCACTTTCATAGCATTTTGGAAATTGTGCAGGCGCCCCTCTTAAGCGAACAAAATAAAGGGCATAACATTGCCAACGGAATTGCGGGATCACCCCTCGTGGGCGCACAAGATTTGAAGCTTAACATTGCTAAAGAAATTGTGGGGGCGCCCCTTGTGGGCGCACAAAATAAAGAGCAACCACAAGAGATAGCACAAAATGATAAATCTACGCAGCAAGGGCAACCACAAGGGATTGCCCCGACAGATAGCACAACGACTCCACTAACAATGCCGCCTCTGACAATCCCAAAAAATAAAACTATCGGAGATATGATGGATGCGTATAAATCAATTACAACTGTTGAATATATTCGTGGCGTGAAGAATTTGGGTTGGCAACCATTCAATAAAAAAGTATGGCAGCGCGATTATTACGAACACATCATTCGCGATGAAAGGGCATACATTAATATTTCAAATTACATAATCAACAATCCGGCAAATTGGAAAGGCGATAAATTTTATAAATAAACTTTACTTTCAAAGTAGTTGAATATATTTGAAACTTATAAAAGCAATAATCAAATTTTCAAATTTCTATTTTAAACAAAATCATTCCACATCATTATGATAAAAAAAAACCAAAGCATTAAAATTATTGCATTTGCATTTGCACTCCTAAATTTTGCGAATGAAATTACCGCTCAGCCCATCGACAAAAAATATTACGATGCTATGCAATGGCGCATGATAGGTCCGCACCGTGGTGGCAGAACCGTTGGTGCAGTGGGCGTGCCACAACAACCTAATGTTTTTTATATTGGAGTAAATAATGGTGGCGTGTGGAAAACAAATGATTTTGGCCGCACATGGAAACCTATATTCGATGAGCAACCTACAGGCTCGGTTGGAGATGTAGTTGTATCACCATCCAACCCAAATGTAATTTATGTGGGTTGTGGTGAAGGGTTGCAACGTCCTGATTTATCGGTAGGCGATGGCATTTACAAATCGATAGATGGTGGCAAGACCTGGAAGAATACAGGGCTCAAAGACGGGCAACAAATTGGAGGGCTTGCCATCGATCCCAAAAACGAGAATCGTGTTTTTGCGGCAGTACTTGGTCACCCTTATGGAGCAAATACAGAGCGTGGTGTTTATCGCACAACAGATGGTGGTGCTAAATGGCAACGTGTTTTGTACAAAGATGAAAATACAGGTGCGGTGCAAGTAACTATTGATCCCAACAATTCGAATATTGTGTATGCCGATATGTGGGCCAACAGATTAGCGCCTTGGGAAAACGGCATGTGGAGCGGAAAAGAAAGTGGATTATATAAATCGATAGATGGCGGTACTACATGGAAAAAATTAACTGCCGGTTTACCAACTACCGATCAGGAATTGGGACGTATAGGTTTTTGCATTGCACCATCAAATTCTAATCGCATGTATGCAACTGTTGATGCCGGAAAAATGGGTGGCATATATCGCAGTGATGACGCAGGCGAAACATGGGCATTGATGAACAACGATGGAAGACTATGGGAACGTGGTTCCGATTTTGCTGAAGTTAAAGTAGATCCAAAAAATGCTGATATTGTTTACAGTGCCGATGTGGTTGTTTGGAAAAGTATAGATGGTGGTAAAACATGGAGTGCCTTTCGTGGTGCACCCGGTGGCGATGATTATCACCGTATTTGGATAAATCCTGCAGACAATAATATTATGCTCCTTGCAAGTGATCAGGGTGCAATAGTAACGGTGAATGGTGGCGAAACTTTTTCGAGTTGGTACAATCAACCTACGGCACAATTTTATCATGTCAGTTGTGATAACGATTTTCCATACAACGTATATAGTGGTCAACAAGAAAGTGGTTCGGTAGGTATTGCATCGCGCGGTAATGATGGACAAATTTCGTATCGTGAGTGGCAGCCAGTTGGTGCCGAAGAGTATGGTTATGTTGTTGCCGATCCGTTGGATCCAAATATTGTGTATGGAGGAAAAATTACGCGCTTCGATAAACGAACAGGACAGTCGCAAAACATTTCGCCCGAAGCAGTGCGAAGTGGTAAATATCGTTTTATACGTACGGCACCAGTGTTGTTTAATCCCATCGACAACAAAACACTTTACTATGCCGGCAATGTTTTATTTAAAACTTTAAATGGTGGTAATAGTTGGGATATTATCAGTCCCGATTTAACGCGCGAGCAATATGATATTCCATCTTGCATTGGTATTTATACAAAAGAAGAAATGAAAACGATGCCAAGGCGTGGTGTTATTTATACAGTAGCTCCATCGTATGTTGACATCAATACTATTTGGTGTGGTACCGATGATGGCTTAATTCAGGTAACGCGCGATGGTGGAAAAACGTGGACAAATGTTACACCACCGGCAATAAAAAGCTGGAGTAAAATTTCGTTGATGGATGCAAGCCACACCGATGCAAACACAGCATATGCCGCAGTAAATTGTATACGGCTCGATGATCAGCGGCCACACATTTACAAAACAATTGATGGAGGAAAAACGTGGAAAGAAATTGTAAATGGATTATCGAATTTTCCAATCAATGTGGTGAAAGAAGATCCCAAACGCAAAGGAATACTTTTTGCCGGCAACGAAAATGCTGTATCGGTTTCGTTTGACGATGGCGAAAACTGGCAATCGTTGCGATTGAATATGCCCGCAACATCTATACGCGATTTGGTAATAAAAGATGATGATTTGGTGGTAGCAACACATGGCCGCAGTTTTTGGATTCTGGATAATATTACTCCATTGCGTCAGGTTACAACAGAATTAATAAAGGCAAATTATACTTTGTACAAACCGCAAGATACCTATCGTGTGCGTTGGTGCATGTATCCCGATACTCCACTACCACAAGAAGAACCGGCAGGGCAAAATCCACCTGATGGTGCCATGATTGATTATTATCTTCCGGCAAAATCATCATTGGTGAAATTAGAAATTGTAAATGCTACAGGTGAAGTAATACGAACGTATACAAGCATAGATACTATGTATAAAATACCTGATGTAAATATCCCTCATTACTGGATACGTCCACAACAAATATTACCGTCCGAAGCCGGAGCTCATCGCTTTATGTGGGACATGCATTACAAGCCACTCGATGTGCCGGCAACTTATCCTATATCGGCCATATACATGAACACTGCACCGGATGTTACTTCACCTTTTGTAATGCCCGGAAATTACACTGTGCGGTTAACCGTTGATGGTAAGCAAACTTCGCAACCACTCACTATTAAAATGGATCCACGTGTAAAAACAAATGTGAAAGATTTACAAACGCAACACGATGTAAGTGTGATGTGTTATAACAATGCAAAAAAGTGTATTGATGCTTTGAAAGAAATCGAAATTAAAAAAGATACATCGCTGGCAACTTTCGAAAAAGAATTCCCGAAATATCAAAACAAATTTATTACAATTCTTTCCCTTTTGCAAGAAAGCGATATGCCGCCAACAACACAAATGATTGCTGATGCGAAAAAGGCGGAAGCGGATTTTGAAATTGTTTGGGGGAAGTGGAGGAAGAAATAATTTTTGCTATTGAACAAAAATTTCGTTTTTAGAAATAAGGTTCCTTCTGAATGACAGCGGGTGGTGGTGTAAATTTGTGTGCATTTTAATTTGCAAAAGTTGACAACATTTATCATCATGAAAAAACAAGTAGTTATATTTGGAAAAAACAAAGTGATCTGTCAGCAATTATAAAAACGAAAATAAATTGACACAATGAGCTATAGCATAAAATTATTTGAACAAAAAAAAGTAAGAACACATTGGATGAAAAAGAGGAGAAATGGTATTTTTCAATTATCGATGTAATTGAAATACTCACTGGAACCGACCGCCCAAGAAAATACTGGAGCGATTTAAAAGCCAAGCTGATAAAGGAAGGTAGTGAACTGTCCGAAAAAATCGGACAGTTGAAAATGGAAGCCGAAGATGGCAAAATGAGAGACACCGATGTTGCCGATACCGAACAATTGCTCGAATTATACAATCTATACCATCACCAAAGGCAGAACCATTTAAACAATGGCTTGCAAAAACAGGCTACGAGCGAATGAAAGAAATTTCGGACCCGGAACAAAGCCTCGACCGTGCACGAGAAAACTGGCAACGATTAGGCCGTAGTGAAAAGTGGATTCAGCAGCGAATGACAGAGCAAGAAACCCGAAATAAATTAACCGATTACTGGCAAGAAAGTGGTGTTCAAAAAGGAGATGAGTTTGCATTTGTGCCACTGACAAAAAATATTTATTCCAATTCCTTTTTCCTTCAGAGAAGTTGGTTGAAAGTCGGATGAAATCCATAAGGAATTGGCAGGCTAACCGTCCATAAATTTAAATATTATAAAAATTTGCAACCTCAAAATTTACTCAACCCCGTCTATAAAATTCCATCATAGGGCAACCAAACTACAAGCTGGGCCATAGCAGTAATTCGCTTTTACAAGTAGCTAAATATCTAAAATAAAAAAACAACAGTTTAAATTCAAGTGCTTTTATAACTTGCCAAATTAGTGCTTTTTAATCGTGATTTGGCAAATTATAATTTCTTGCGTCTTTTCAAAACATCATATATAGCAAACAATTTAGTAAATTATATTTATTTATAACTTGCCAAATTCATACTTTTTAGGCTACATTTGGCAAGTTATAAATAATAGAGAAATGGAGATTGCTGGCAGAAAAGAAGAGGTTGAAATATTAGAAAGCTTACTTGACAAAAATGAATCTTCATTTGTTGCTTTGTATGGCAGAAGGCGCGTTGGCAAAACATTTTTAATACGACAGGTTTATGCCAATTCAATAATTTTTGAATGTAGTGGCGTGCATGGCGATACGATGCAACAACAATTAGAAAACTTTTGGAGAACGTTAAACGAAACAAAGCCAAAAGCCAAATCTTCATTACCACCCAAAACATGGATTGAGGCGTTTTTTCGGTTGAGGGCCATTTTAGATAAACAAAAAACAGGCAAAAAGAAAGTAATATTTTTAGACGAAATTTCATGGTTTGAAACCCCACGTTCTGGCTTTTTAGCTGCCCTAGATATTTTTTGGAATCAATATTGCACCAAACGCACTGATATTATTTTAGTTATTTGTGGTTCGGCAGCTTCTTGGATAATTGAAAAAGTAATAAATAACAAAGGAGGATTGCACAACCGCATAACCAATAGTATTTTACTAATGCCCTTAACCTTGGGCGAAACCAAAGATTTTTTTGGATTAAAAAATATTAAATTAAGCCTCAAAGATATTGCTCAAATTTATATGTGCGTGGGTGGTGTTCCTTATTATCTTAAAGATATAAAGCCTGGCGAAAGTGTGGCACAAATAGTTAATCAATTGTTTTATAAAAAGCAAGCCATTTTGAAAAATGAGTTTGAAAATTTATACGCTGCGCTTTTTAGCAATAATACATTACACGAAAAAGTGGTGAAAGCACTATCTACAAAAAACAAAGGCCTCACACGAAATGAAATTATTAAAATTGCAAAAGTAAAAGGAGGAGGAGGCTTAACAATAGTTTTACAAGAATTAATACAGTGTGGTTTTGTTATGCCAATTTATCCAATCAATAAAACAAAAGAAGATTGTTTGTTTAGGTTAATAGATGAGTATTCTTTGTTCTTTTAAATTTTTAAAAACCAATAACAATCAAACCAATTGGTCACAAATTACAACCATTGCTGCATTTAAAATATGGAGTGGTTATGCATTTGAAAATCTTTGTTTTAAACACAGCACTCAAATAAAAAAAGCATTAGGCATTAGTGGAGTTGCATCAAACGAGTATTCTTATTTATTAAAACGAAAGGGCAAAGACAAAGGCTTTCAGATTGATATGATTATTGACCGTGCCGATAACTGTGTAAATGTTTTGGAAGCAAAATTTTATAATACTGAATTTGAAGTTACCCAAGCTTATGCCCGTGAATTACTTCACAAGGCCACTATTTTTACAGAAAAAACAAACTTGAATAAAAATGTTTTTATAACTATGCTTTCGGTGTTTGGAGTGAAAAAAAACGAACATTATTTGTCGGCAGTAACCAATCAATTGTTAATAGATGATCTGTTTACCTAACAATATAAAATTAAATAAAAACAAAAGCCCGTTGCAATTTAATTTATGATACGCTTATGTAATCGGCTTATTTAATAGGTTGTGTATTATCAAAACTAATGAAGGGCCCCAACCTTGGTAGTTGAAAAAAAGTATGTTTACAATTATTTATCAAATTAGTAAAAATTCCAAATACAGTTAGTGCTGTAAAATTAATCCCCGGAATAAATGAATTGAATTGCAAAAAAATAATTCTACTTCTTTTTTTTGCAGTTCCGTCCTCAATGGCTCAAAAGCGATATGCCACCAACAACACAAATGATAACCGATGCAAAAAAAGCGGAAATGGATTTTGAAATTGTGTGGAGGAAGTGGAGGAAGAAATAATTTTTGCTATTGAACAAAAATTTCGTTTTTAGAAATAAGGTTCTTCCAGAATGACAGCGGGGGGTAGTAAATTTTCAGTAAAATTAAATGGGTGCTTTGTGCTTTTAAATAATGATTGCTTTCGCACAAAATAGCTTTTGCAGCAGAGATGCTTCGTTCCTTAGCATTGCAAATTCAAAAATAATACGAACTAAAAAGTTAGAGCAAAAAAAATCCACCTCGTATGAAGTGGATTTTTTTGTGCGAAATCAAAATTATTTTTTGCTGTCTTTATCTGTTTTGCCAAGTGAATCGCGCATACCTGTATCTGCTTGTATGTTTTGCATTTTGTAATAATCCATAATTCCAAGGTTACCATTTTTAAATGCTTCGGCAATTGCTAATGGAATTTGTGCCTCAGCTTCTATAACACGTGCACGTGCTTCCTGTGCTTTGGCTTTCATTTCTTGTTCGAATGCCACGGCCATTGCCCTGCGCTCTTCGGCTTTGGCCTGTGCCACTTTTAAATCGGCAGCGGCCTGGTCTTGTTGCAGTTTGGCACCTATGTTATCGCCTACATCTATATCGGCAATATCTATAGAAAGAATTTCGAATGCTGTGCCGGCATCGAGGCCCTTTGCCAAAACAGTTTTCGATATTTGATCGGGATTTTCTAATACCATCTTATGGTCGTGTGTGGAACCAATGTTTGTAACAATACCCTCGCCAACACGAGCAAGAATAGTTTCTTCACCGGCACCTCCTACAAGTTGGCTGATGTTGGTACGTACAGTTACCCGCGCACGAACTATAAGTTGAATACCATTTTTTGCAACAGCACTCACAGGTGGTGTATCAATCACACGGGGGTTTACACTTAGCTGAACTGCATCGGCAACATTACGCCCCGCAAGGTCGATAGCCGTTGCCATTTTAAATGTAAGCGGAATGTTTGCCTTGTCGGCACTTATCATTGCCGTGATTACATTGTTCAAATGACCACCTGCCAGGTAATGTGTTTCGAGTTCATTTTTAGTAATGTTTAATCCTGCCTTGGTGCTGATGATTAATCCATTTACAATTATCGATGGCGGCACTTTGCGCAATCGCATTGTTATCAAATCGATAATGCTAATTTTTACATTCGAAAAAATTGCGGTGATCCATAAGTTTACTGGAACAAAATAGAGAAACAAAAACAGAAGAATAATTCCTCCTATTATTGTAAAGATAAATACCGGTGCTGAACCCATTTTAGTTATTTGTTATTAGTTAATTTGTTATTCTTTTTAGTTCTTAGTTACGTTTGCGGTGAGACTTGTTCTTCGTTCTTCGTTACGTTTGCTGTGTGCCTTGTTCTTCGTTCTTCGTTAATTAGTTCTTCGGTACGTTTGCTGTGAGGCTTGTTCTTTGTTACGTTTGCTGCGAGGCTTGTTCTTAGTTCTTCGTTACGTTTGCTGTGAGCCTTGTTCTTTGTTCTTCGTTAATTAGTTCTTAGTTTTCGTTTGCTGTGTGCCTTGTACTCAGTTTTGTTTTTGGTGAGTCTTTTTATTTGTCACTAATTACATTTCTTATTTTCGAGTGCGAAGAAACAAATATTAAACTAGGGTCTCATGGTTTTATTTGCACAACAATGGTAATTAATTTTTTCACTTTTGACTTTGAAATTAAAACCTTGAACTTTTGACTTATCTCTTTTGGCTTTGAACTTTAAACCTTGAACTTTAAACTTCTTCCTTTCGACTTACCACCTCCACAATCAATTTATTGGGCATCACTTGTATCACTTTTATTTTTGAGCCGGCATCTATCCATTCATTCATACTTTGCACTTCGTAGGTGTTGTTATCAAATACTGCCTTGCCCATTGGTCTTATTGCAGATAGGGCAGTGCCTTCATCATCAGTTTTTATTTGCTTTGCATTGTAATCTATAACTTTACCATCATTTACGGTTTTTAAACTAAAACGTTGCCACGACTTGCTGCGCAATGCCCAGGCGAATGCCCCTGCCGTTGCGGCTATTGAAGCTACAACTGCAATATGTCCTGCTATACTTCCATGTTGCTTATACATCATTACAATTCCAATTATCATCATAATGGCACCAATAATGCCTGCCACTAAACCCGGCAAGAGCATAATTTCGAGCACAATTAATATTATACCGGCAATGATGAGAATGATGAGAGAAAACATGAATAAATATTTTGAGAGTGCCCAAAAGTAAGAAATTTTATTACAATGTTTCTTCTGGTGGCACACTCAACTTTTCAATAAATACTTTCAAACTTAAAATGAAAGAAAATATAGAGTAGAATAGTTTATGAGGGCAGTTTATTTTGAGACGAATGATGTTTCAATATTAATGAAACAAATTGCGTGAAATGTAGTCTTATTATTTGCCAGTGTGAGAGGTGCTAAAAATTAATTTGCTTAATTCGCATTTGCAAACAAAAATCAATGAAAGAAAACATCCGCATTGCCGTAGATAGTATTAAAGGGCAGCTATTACGTTCGTTGCTTACTGCGGGCATTATTGCCATAGGTATATTTGCACTGGTGGGGATTTTTACCTGTATAGATGCCTTGCAAGGCAGCATCAGTTCAGGGTTTTCGAACATGGGTGCAAATTCGTTTACCATCGATAATCGCGAGCGTGGTATACGCATGGGCGGTGGAGGCCGCAGAAAAATGAAACGCTATGTTCCTATTACATATAAGCAGGCGCAAGATTTTAAAGAACGTTTTCATTATCCGGCCAGTGTTTCTATTTCGGCAATGGCCTCAACAATTTCAACATTAAAATATAAAAAAGAAAAAACGAATCCGAATATTTTTGTGTTTGGCGGTGATGAAAACTACCTTCAAAATTCAGGATTGAAAATTGGCCGTGGTCGCAATTTTAATAATTTCGATATGCAAACGGGCAACAACAGTGTTATCATTGGCAGCGACATTGCATTCAAACTTTTCAAAACCACCAACCCTGTAGGAAAGGAAATTAAAATTGGTGTAAACAATTACAATGTGATTGGTGTGCTCGAGGAAAAGGGCGCTTCGTTTGGTATGAGTGCCGATAAAAATTGTTACATACCAATTACCAATTTGAAAGAGAATTATGCATCATCCACTACATCCTATTCAATATCGGTTATGGTAAATAATGTAACAAGTATGGAAAATGCCATTGGCGAAGCCACAGGTTATATGCGCAGTGTGCGCAGCGATGCGCTTGGTGGTGACAATTCGTTTCAAATTACAAAAAGCGATGGACTTGCCAATATGGTAATCTCTACATTAAGTAATATAAAATATTCGGCAGTGGCTTTTGCAGTAATTACATTACTTGGTGCAGCCATTGGTTTAATGAATATAATGCTTGTATCGGTAACCGAGCGTACGCGTGAAATTGGAATTCGCAAAGCACTTGGTGCTACATCGGTAAAAATACGTTTGCAATTTTTGGTTGAAGCTATTATCATTTGCATCATTGGTGGTGCTGCAGGTATTGTGCTTGGTGTGTTTGGAGGTTTGGCACTTGCCATACAAATGGGTGTTGGCTTAACCATGCCTTGGCTTTGGATATTGATGGGATTAATAGTTTGTATAGTTGTAGGAATAATTTCGGGAATATATCCGGCATACAAGGCATCGAAACTCGATCCTATTGAAGCGTTACGTTATGAATAACTAAAATAATTTTTGAAATGAAACACACTCACTTTTTTGCGCAGCATCAGTATTTAATGTATGTCATAATCTTTTGCATTATTTTTTCAGGATGTAAAAAGAAAGAGACAGCCGAAGAAGAAGTAGCAGTTCCGGTTGTTCTTGCCGAATATCATTTTAAAGCAAATATAAATGGCACCGATTATGTGTATGAAATAAAAAGCGGCAACAATACCAACATGTTGTCGATAAGCGATAATCAAAATTTTAATGGCATGGAACTTTTCCGCTTTGGTGCCGAAATGGATGCAACATCGGCACCGGCAAATCTGGGTTATCCTGTTGTTGGCATTTCGTTTCAAACATTAAAACAATTGACCACAGATGTTACCGATGCCGATTTTTTTGGCTTCCTCAAAAAGGGTAATTATAATTATCTCAACACTTTTGTGCTTGGTGATAATGGTGTTGTTCTGCAACTGGTGGATAGAAATGGAAATTTCTTTTATTCTACAGATGGACCACAACCTGCAGCAACTTTCACTGTTGATATTGCTACACCCAAAGCAGCTACCATTGGTAACGTAGCCAAAGTAAAAGTGCGTGCATTGTTCAATTGCAAAGTATACAATGCTGTGGGTGGCACACTCGATATTAAAGATGGCGAATTGGTTATCGATATCGAAAACCCTTATTAATTTTTTTTGTAAAATTTATGACAAGTATTTCGGCAGTGATAATTACGTACAACGAAGAAAATAATATTGAACGGTGTATAAAATCATTACAACAGGTAGCCGATGAAGTGGTGGTGCTCGACTCCTACTCTACCGATAACACAAAATCAATTAGCGAAAAACTTGGTGCCCGATTTGTTTCGTACCAATTCGAAAATCATATACAGCAAAAAAACAAAGCCATAGAGTTTGCCGCACACGATTGGGTGTTGAGTTTAGATGCAGATGAAGCCCTGGATGATCAACTTATTCAATCGATAAACGAAGTGAAAAAAATCGCCACAATATTTTGGTTATAAAATGAACAGGCTGGCCAACTATTGCGGCAAGTGGATACACCACAGCGGTTGGTATCCCGATACAAAATTGCGATTATTCAATAAACACAAAGGAGCGTGGGGAGGCACCAATCCTCATGATATGTATATGCTGCACGATAAAAACGAAAACACAGGATTCTTGCAAGGCAATATTTTGCATTATACTTTCCGCACAGTTGCCGAACATTATGCACAGGCAAACCGCTATTCGGATATTGGTGCTATGGCGCATTTTAAAAAAGGAAAACGCAGCAATTGGATTATGGTTGTGTTTAGCCCCATTATAAGATTTGTGCGCGACTATATTTTCAATCTTGGTTTTATGGACGGTGCCGAAGGATTTACCATTTGCAAAATATCGGCATACACATCTTATTTGAAATACAAAAAAATGCTTGCCCTGCAAAATAAATAAAATATAACTATAACAGTATACGATGGAAAACAAAAAAATAAATATTGCTATTCATGGTGGTGCAGGAACTATTTTACCTCATCTGCTCACAACCGAAAAAGAAAAAGCCTATCGCGATGGATTGCATGAGGCTATAGATGTCGCAAAAAAAATATTGTTAGATGGTGGCACTTCGCTCGATGCAGTGAGCGCAGCGGTGATGTCGCTCGAGAATAATACGATGTTCAATGCCGGTAAGGGTTCGGTGTTTGCCAATAATGGGAAACACGAAATGGATGCCAGTATAATGGATGGCAAAAGTGGCCTTGCCGGTGCCGTTGCCGGAATAGCAGGTGTAAAAAACCCTATAGCCCTTGCCCGTCTTGTAATGGAAAAAACCGAACATGTGATGCTTATAGGAAATGGTGCCGAAGAATTTGCACGACAATGTAATTTGCCATTTATGAACGAAGAATATTTTCACGATCAATTTCGCTATGATCAATGGATAGCAATTCGCGATAGCGATAACGTACAACTTGACCATAGTATCGATAAAAAATTTGGCACCGTGGGCGCTGTGGCAATAGACAAGTATGGCAACCTTGCTGCCGCTACCAGCACAGGAGGCATGACCAATAAAAAATATGGCCGCGTAGGCGATACTGCAATTATAGGTGCGGGTACATATGCCAACGATGCAACATGTGCTATATCATGTACAGGGCATGGCGAATATTTTATGCGACATGTGGTAGCATACGATATACATTGCCTCATGCTATATAAAAACATGACGCTGGTAGATGCATGTAACCATGTATTATTTAAAACCTTAAATGCCGTTGCTGGCGAAGGAGGTTTGGTAGCTATGGACAAAGATGGAAATGCCGCCCTTATTTTTAATTCGGCAGGCATGTACCGCGCAAGCTTGAATGATGCTATGGAAATAGTGACGGAGATTTATAAGTGAGAGAAAAAGCCATTATCACTGATGGCAAAAATATCACACGGCTAACTCTTAATAAAATATTTCACCGTTTCATTTATCCGTATTAAGTAAAGACCTTTTGATAAATTCTTCAAAATAATTTTTTTCTTCAACTCGTTGGTAGTTGGTTTGCCATTGAAAATAATTTCAATTTGGGCTCCCGTTACTTCAAGCAATTCAATATTATAATATTCGCCAAGTGTGCAAGGCACCACAATGTTTATTTCTTCATTTGCAGGATTAGGATAAATATTAAAATGGTTTGTATCATAATTTTCGATACCATTTAAACCAAAATAAACAGAGTCGGAAATATTGCTGCATCCATTAGGATAAGTTACATCTACCTGATAGTAACCTGATTGATTAGGAGTATAAATGTATGTTGTGGCCAAGGGTATTAACGCACCATTTAGCAACCATTGGAAATTTGCAAAAGCCACATTGTTTGTCTGCAATTGATTGGTAAAAACTGTTATGGTTGGTTTGATGGCCGTTACTCCCTGGAAATTTTGCGTTGTAAGTCTATAACAAAAATTTGTAGAATATACTAATGAAATAAAATTTGTGTTTGGGGGAAAATTGAAAATATTAATCGCAGAATCCTGCGATATGAAAGTTCCATTTAGCATCCAACTTTTATATGTCGAAGGCGATTGATTCATATAGCAGACAACTGTATCGTACATACACACCGATGTTGACGACATTGTGAATGTTGGAGTATAATTGCAGAGTGGTATATAAAGAGTATCAGAGAAAACAAAACAATTAAGGTTTGCCATTCCAGATAGGGAATAATAACCACTTTGGTAAATGATTAAAGTTTTATTGGTGGCATTGGCAATAGGCAAACCATTTAAATACCATTGATAAGACAATAAATTATAAGTGCTGGTAAGCAAATTATTTTGGGCCACAAATCTGGCTGAATCAACTGCAAAAGTAATGTTACGGTAATGCGAAGTTACACAATTTGCAGAGTCGGAATTTAATCGAAGATTATGAATACCCGCACCCACATTGTGTATTTTAATTAAAGAATCACTCGAATAAAAAACACCATCAATTGACCAATATGTTGATGGGTACATTGGTGTAATGGAATATGCAATAATTGTATCTGTAAAACATACATTATCGTTGTAAACATTAAAATTAACCATTGGAGGGCAAAGATTACAGAATATTGAGTCGGAAAAAGAGGTGCATGAGTATAGATTGGTGCAACTCACTTTATACCAACCCGAGGCAGCAATTATCCAATGTTGTACATTACTGTTCGAAATAGGATTGCCGTTGAGATACCACAAATAAGAAAAACTGCTTAAATTGCAATGTAAATCATTGTAGAATTTATTGATGAGAGGTATTACGGGTTGCGAAACTATTATACTAGCTGAAGTTGTAGTTGTGCAACCATTTGCTGTGACCTCTAACACAAGGGTATGCCACCCCACGCTAATACCACTAATGCTTATACTTGTATCCGAAGAAATAAAATTTCCATCTAAGGTCCAGTAATTTGTAGAAGGAAAAATACTTTTGTTATATGCTTTTAAAGTATCGCCAATGCAAAACCCCGAATTAACAACTTCAAGAGATAAATATAAATTACATGGGAGCAGAAAAACACTATCGGAATAAATAAAACAATTTGAAGTATTTTCCACTCTAAGTTTATACCATCCTGCTTGAAAGATAGTCATGCTTGAGTTATAGGTCACCAAAGTGTCATTACGATACCATTTATAAACGTTGTAACTGCCATTGCACGAAACGACATTATTAGCAAATGCAATAACAGGCTTTACCGGCAGGGCATTAACATTGATAAATTTAGACAAAAGTACTGTATCAACATAATCAATCACCATCAATGTTATTTTGTGATTTCCTGCCGGCAAATTGCCAAGAAAAAGCGCAGAATCGGTGACTTGAAAAATAGAATCGACAAACCAATTAAAATTATTATTGTATGGGTAATTGCCTTGATTGGTGGCAAAAAAAGCATCACCTTCACATATCGTTGTATCTAATTGCAAATGGATTACACCTAAGGCATTATGATAATAAATGGAATCGGTAAAATGTGAACATCCTAAAGAATCGATAACGAATAATTGATAATAACCAGACGAATCAGGATGTAAATTTTGAACATTGTTATTAGGAATCGAAACGCCATTAAAAAACCATTCGTAATAAGAGAATGTTTTATCGCAAAGTATTGTATCATTTACAAATACTAAATATGGAATGATAAATTCGTTAACCCAGAAAGATTTATTTTCATCATAAAGTTTACAATTTGCACTATCAATTTTTAAAAGTATTTTATGAATACCAGGTTCCAAAGATGTAATATTCAAACCTGAATCTCCCGGAATTGGTTTTAAATCCAACCACCATTTAGCACTTACTTTGAAATTGCCATTATTGCTTACAAATAATGGAGTATGAGGGCAAGGTGTTAAATCGGATAACTGTATATCCATTGCATCAAAACAATTTATTGCAAAGAGAGAATCAGAAAAAGACTGACATCCATAAATATTATTGGCAAACACTTGATACCATCCCGCTTGAGCCATTTGGCAACTTTGGTAATTGGTTCCCACTGGAGTTCCGTTAAAATACCATTGAAATGGGTCGCGTGGGTCAGGATTGCCCCAGCTTCTAACTTGCCCCAAATCCGCGAATATTGGAGGCTTAAACGAAGAACTAAAAGAATTAACTGAAAAAGCATGGCTAACTATTTTTTGGCAATAAGGAGAATTTACAATTAAAGTAACATTGTGGTTGCCGGGAACTAAGTTATAAAAAATAAAAAAGTCATTGGTCGAAACTGTATCGCTATCGAGCACCCAAACAAAATTATTTGAAAACGGTATGCTTGCGATGTTATTAACTTTTACGGTATCTGTTTCGCAAACGTTACTATCATCAAAAATGATTTTTGCAAGGTTATCGCAATATTGGCTAAAAATAATTTTTGTTTTATTTTCAAATTTAAACAATGAATCTACGAAAAATATATTTTGGCTTACAACGATAGTATCTATAATAGAGTCACTTGTGAGTTGGAAGTGTAGGCAAAAAACATTGGTGTCGGAAATAGTATTGCTTTTGTATAATAATAAATTGTTGGCAATAATTTTTAAAAATCGCGATGGTTTATCGTAACTTATTTCAATTGGGTTCGTAGATGATACAACACGGAAAGTAGAAAAATCTATCCCTAAAGGAATTATTACTTCGAACATTAATTGTTTACATGTGTCATTTTTTGTATGACAGTAACTGTACGCAAAGTCTGTTGTGAATTTATCATTTGTTGTTACAAAAAAATGTTGGTTTTTTGATTGAGTCGTATAAAAATCACTTACAGTATTATTTACTAGTGGGCCCCATATTGCCACATTGTTCGAATCTATAACATCATTGGCTATTGGAAAAATGGCAACTTTTGTTTGGGATGGCAAGTAATTATTATTAGGCTTTTCATAAATTTTCAAAAATAAATGTCCTTTACTTAAAGAAGGCAAAGTAGATAAATTCCAAATCAACGAATCGGTTGTTATGGTATCAGGAGTAATGGATGACGAAATAAAAACAAAGTTATAATCGGTATAAAAGACAAGTGTAGGTTGTTGAGATGCAGTGCCATTATTTTTATACGATATAATATAATAAGTGGTGTCACCAGCACCCTTTATACCTAAAGGTTCAAGCGAAACTTCTAAGTCGTTGAATGGTGCAGTGGATTTATACGCAAAATTATTCACTGAATCTATACTAGATGCAGAAGAAAAAGCAACGGTATATTTTGTTGGTGTTGGTGTAAGGCTGTTATAAGTTTTTGGTGCTTTATATGTATAATTTCCGGTTTGAAAATACGGCAATTCGTAATTGCCATTTGTATCAGTGTACACAACCGTAGTACCGGTACCTTTCGAAACAGGCATTGATTGAATAGGAATTTCATTGATATCGAAGACATTATTTTTATTCACATCAACAAAACATTTTCCGGTGGCAAGATTATAATTGCTGCTAAATTTTTGTAACCAAAAATCAAAATTTTTATTGCCAGTAGGGTCAATCAGTTTAGCTGCTTTGGAAAGTGAAATATTGGAATTGCTTGTTGTGCCTAAAATATAATTTCCATCATAGGTATTAATGATTTTGCAGCTTGCATTAATAAAATAAGTTTTATAATAATAATTCAGATTTATTTTATCACCCTCATTACCTAAAGTTGACACTGTTTTTTGTTCGATGATATTTCCTAAAGAATCCAAAAACACTATCCAATTATCTACTAAGTAATTTATTGTTTTTTTATCTCCACCCTTCGGTGATGCAGAAATTCCAACAAGCGTATATCCACCAAGTTTATTTTGAATAATATTACCAATGAACTCATCTTGGGTACCTCCAATAGTGTTTTGCCATTGTATGCTTCCAATAGAATCAACTTTGATAATCCAAAAATCCTGAAGTCCAATTTTGTTTTCTGTCTTATCGTTGGTGATGGATGAATTGGAATTGCCTCCCAAAACAAAACCATTATCTTCTGTTGAGTAAAGCGAATACAAATAATCTTCCTGGCTCGCCCCAATCGTATTTTGCCAAATAATGTCGCCTGTCGAATTTATTTTTACTATCCAATAATCGTGTAAGCCTTTGGCATGTTCGGTTTTATTTCCACCAATATATGATTTCGAAATACCGCCAAGCAGAACATTACCATCCTTACCTTTTACTATACTTGTACATAAATCCTCATCGGCACCACCATAGCATTTATCCCAAAGTTTCACACCATTGGAATCGAGCTTTATTATCCAATAATCCATATCACCATATCCTGCAAAAGGTTTTTGCAACGAAGATAGGGTTACGGAAGTGCCTGCTAATAAGTAACCGCCATCGTTTGTTTGAAGTAATGAACTCAAATAATCAAAGTCGGTTGTACCACAAGTAAATTGCCATTGTATATTGCCATTGGCATTTAATTTCAAAACCCAATAATCGAAAATTTGATGAGAGGCAACTGTTTTGTTGCCACCTATAGGAGAGCTTGAATAGCCTCCAATTAAATAACCCCCATCGCTTGTGGTAATAATACTTGTAGCATTGTCATCCCAATATCCGCCATATGTTTTCTCCCATTGCAGTTGCCCTGCACTATCATATTTTACCAACCAATAATCATTGTTTCCATAGTAAATTGACACATTAGCCGAAGCCCCATTACAGGTGGTTCCTATTGCTATACTTCCCCCATCAGAGGTAGCTTGCATATCGGCAAAGTATTCGTTACCCCAACTGCCAACGTCCGATTGCCACTCACTACGCAAAGGCTGTGACTTTAAAAATGTCGAGTAGAAAAAGAGCAAACTCGAAATAAAAATAAATCTATTTAGCATGGTGCGTTGCCGATATGAAAATTGAAACAAAATAAAAATGTGCTTTAAAATTAATTTTATTTTTTATTGATAAAACATTTATGCAATACCGAGTTCGTTCGTTGAACAACCATCACGTATATTCCATTGCTCAATAAAGATACATCTATCGGGGTATCTGTACCTTTCAATTGTATCGATATTAAAACGTTGCCAAACATATCGTTTATAGTTGCAAAAGTATTTTCGAATGATTTATCAAATTTAACGTGCAAAATATCATTTGAAGGATTTGGAAATAATGTTATTTCTTGATTATTATACTCAGCCATAGATGCCGACAAATCAATATAAATGGAATCAGATACTTCTGTGCAACCGTTCGAATCGATAGCAGCAATGCTATACCAACCACTTAGCAATAAATTAAATGTTATTTGGTTTGCGCTTGTTATTGGAGTGCCATTGAATATCCATTGAAAACCATTAAATCCACTATCACAAACTATGGCTATTCCGTTAAATGTAAAAGTAGGAATAACAGGTTGAAGTACATTTATATTTTGAACAATTGTGCTTGTGCAATTTAATGTATCGATATTTAAAGAGAGTTGGTGATTGCCAATATTTTGTGCCGGCACAACTATTGCAGTATCGGACGATAAAAAATTGCCGTCTATTTTCCATTCGTAATCAAGTATATATTCAGTTTGAGATGTATTGTAAGCTGCAAATGCCTCGTCAGGACAGACAATAGAATCGGGCACATTCATGGCAAGCAATCCATTACAATGAAACATGTACGATGAATCGGAAATTGCTTTGCATCCATTAGCATCGGAAACCATTAATTGATACCATCCATTTTGATTAACTATATGTGTATACTGAGTTGAATTTTGCAACACTATTCCGTTATTCAACCATTGGTAATTTACAAAATTGGCATTCGATGATAATGTGTCGCCATTCGAAACAATGGATGAAACAGGTAAGGCATTGATAATAATATTTTTTGTTGCATCAACATGGCACGTTAGTGTATCGATATGTAATTGAATGGTGTGAGTGCCAACCGACAAACCAGATAATGAAACAAATTCGTTACTCGAAATTACAGTAGTATCCAAAGTCCAAGTATAATTATTGTATGGAAAAATAGAATTGTTTTGTACCGTGATTATATCGCCATAACATGCGTTAAAGTTTGAAACATCGAGCGATATTAATTTATCACAAAATGACACAATATGCACTTTAGCAATATCGGTAATAACAGGAGTATTGAAATCGAAATATATTGCCGCACCATTATTTATTACATCGCCAATATGAAGCGTATCGCGAGGCTTTATTTTATAGTGAATATAACCATGACTTGCGGGCTCATCCACATTACTATCGGGCAGTAAAATATTATCGAAATGATATTGCATCAATCTCGAAACAGGATTATAATCTAAAGTAACAGTGTTGGAAGCATCAACAATTTCAAAAGTACTTTCATCGAGCATGGGAGATAAAACATTTTCGACTCTTACAGTAAAAGCAGTGTCGTTTCCTGTATTTTGAAAATTAACAATGTAATCTATAAAATCTGGATGGGATAATTCGTACTCATAAAGTGTGTCGGGGCTTACAAGCACATTATTGGGGTCGTATGAATTTGTTACCCATACCTCAATGGTGGAATTAAGAAAAACGCTATTATTTTCAATATCGGCATCGTTAATCAAAGGATAAATAGTAACACCCGATAAAATTAATGTATTCATTGGAGTGCCATTATGTACTGTTACATAAATAAAAAAACTTTGCTCCTGAAATGGCCATATGTCAGGCAAATTATAAACAACAGAATCGGGGAATACAAACGAGGGTTGAATTGTAGATGATGAAAATGAAAGATGTTGGTCAATATAAAATGTTATGGTTGGGCTCAATATGGTATTGCCTATGTTTTTGTAGTGGATAGAATACGAAGCTTGAAAACCTGGTCTGAACGCAGAGTTCGGCCATGCAGTAATCATCAAATCATTGGCTATGGCAGCAGGTTGATAAACAAAATCATTCATCGAATCGGTTAAATTAAATTGATTGAAAGCAACATTTTGTTTTGCCGGTACCGAATTCCAATAAGAAATTGGTGGCGGTTCAACTTCGAAATTGCCTGTATCTAAAACATGTAGCTTGTAGTTCCCTTTATCATTAGTAAATCTGAATCGGCCGCTTTGGTTTTCTGTAATCCTTTTATTTTGAAGATAATATTCATTACTATCCTTTGCCAGATTTGAATTGGTATCGAAATATGAATTACCCTTAATAGTATTATATTTTGTGGCAAATTTTGCAACCCAAATATCTGAACTATTCGCATCTTCCGATTTATCGCCACTTATTCCCGAATAAGATTCAAAAACTGCTATCAAATTAGATTGATAATCATAAATTACACTATGCAAATTATCCGTACTTTGTCCACCAACATCTATTTGTTCTGTTAAATTTCCCAAACTATCAATCAAAACCATCCACCCATCTGTTGAACCATAACCAATTTCTGTTTTATCTCCCGAAGAACCGATTTCGGAACTTCCGGCAAGTAAATATTGATTGTTGGGTGCAGTTACAATACAATTCAAATTATCATAACCTGCACTGCCAATTGTTTTGTCCCATAATACGTTTCCGCTGTTGTCTAGTTTTAACACCCAGTAATCATCATGCCCTTGGGGAAGTTCCGTTTTATCGGCACTAGGCCATGAATTAGAATATCCCCCAATTAAATATCCATTATCATTAGTATGGCATATGGAGGTGAAAATATCCTCCTGACTTCCTCCTATAGTATTGTCCCATACAATATTACCAATCGAATCAATTTGTACAATCCAAAAATCATTACCACCAATATAGTTTTCCGATTTATCTGCACTCATATCCGATTTAGAATAACCACCCAAAACGAACCCTCCATCTGCATCAACGACCACAGAAAAACACTTATCAATGTCTGTACCTCCAATTGTATTTTGCCATAATACGTTTCCCATGCTGTCAAATTTTAAAACCCAGTAGTCTTCCTGCCCGAGATTACTTTCTGTTTTATCACCACCTATTGGCGAACTTGAATAACCCGCAACCAAGTATCCTCCATCTTGTGCTTGAACAACACCACTTAAAAAATCATTATAATTTCCACCAATATCTTTTTGCCATTCAATATTCCCCAAATCATCCAACTTCAATATCCAATAATCATAACCGCCTTTTGAGGGTTCGGTTTTGTTACCATCTATACCTGATAATGAAGTGCCGCCAATAATGTAACCTCCGTCACTTGTGCTTGCAATACAAGACGGCATGTCATACCCTGAACCACCGTATGTTTTTTGCCAAATAATATTTTGTGCCGAGTCCAATTTTAGTATCCAATAATCAGAGCTTCCAAAACATTGTTCACTTTTGTCAAGCCCTAAATTTGAATAAGAATAACCAAGCACTACCATGCAATGATCCGAAGTATTAACCATGGCCACAGCACCATCTGTGCTGGTTCCTCCAATTGTATTGTCAATATTTACAATCGGAATTTGGGAAAACAAACTATTCGTAATAAATAGAAATAAGATGGTCAAGAAATTTTTCATGGCAGTAGTGTTTTATTTTTGTTGGTAAGTGATTCAATTCGAGATGCAATGATAACATTATATTTGAATTATAGGCTATTTTTTTCAACAAAACAATATTGGCCAAAACACATGTAGATTTTTTTATGCTAAAAAAAACCGTGACCTGTTTAAAACAAAAGGGTACATATTTAAAAAAGTGTTTTTGTTATAATTGATAAAAAACGCAGCACTTATTTTTAATTCGGCAGGCATGTACCGCGCCAGTTTGAATGATGCTATGGAAATTGTGACGGAGATTTATAAGTGATTTCCTCTAAAGGACATTTTGGGACAAAAAATAATTTTCATATTTATTTTGCTGTTAAATAATTGCATCTATATTTGCGCTCCGAAAAAAATGAAACATTTTTCATTTGCGTTGGGAGCTTAGCTCAGCTGGTTCAGAGCACCTGCCTTACAAGCAGGGGGTCACTGGTTCGAACCCAGTAGCTCCCACAACCAAAAGCCCTTCTCACGAAGGGCTTTTTTCGTTTTACTCAACCTTAAATAAAACAGGATTTATTCGCAAACGCACAGTTTTCATTTCTGCCTTACCATGTCACTTTCTCAAAGCACTTTCAAAACCTCATAATTTTAAAAAAATTGTTTTTTTTGACAGCATAAAACGAAACATAAATTACACTCGAAATTCATATTGATGTTGTTGATTTACACAAACTTTAAAACCAACTATTATGAAAAAAATGCTCATCTGCTTTCTCTTTATTATTTCAATGAAGACAGCAAAAACCCAGGATAACGTTTTTTATGAAGACGTATTAACGACAGAAAATAAATCACTAAGCCAAAGACAAGTCTTTACAAAAGCCAGTGAGTGGCTGGTTTACAGTTTTTATTCGACCAAAAACCCGGTATTTTTTTCAAACGAAAAAACCGGTAGAATAATTGGCAATGGAAGTTTTCAGGTTTCTATTCCACAAGGTGTAAATGGCAATACAACACCAATGGGACATGTATCGTTTGTTATTTCTATTTTTTGTAAAGATGGCAAAAGCAGGCTGGTATTTTCCAGTGTAACGCACGATGCTGAAGCCAGTGGCTTTGGCTCAGGCGGAAATTTGTTGAGTATTCATCCTGTGTCTGATAGTTTAGGTTTATCAGATAAAAACTGGAAAAAGATACACGAAGAAACCACCAAGAGTTTCAAAGGCATTTCTCAGGCATTACTGGCTTATCTCAATGCAACCGAAAAAGATTGGTAATAGGGTGTTCTGTATTTTAATTGTTGAACACTTATCTTGCTGCATATTTTTCGAATTATTACAAATTAAGTACGTGATTTTGCTATCGCAAAATTAACACATGCCCAATTGTTATTTATTAATTGTTACGCTATTAAGTCCTTTGCAAAATTGAAATGCACCAGATTCATTGCACAAATAATTTTTGAGAAAGACCTCTTTGATAAATTGATTCCATTAAAGCATAAGTAAATAACAATCTAAAATTTAGAAATACTTCAACGGTTTAATCAAAGGGAGAAATCAACTTGGTTAAACTTCTCAAGTCATTATTATTATCATATTATTTTTGTCCTTCTGGTCAAAAATGGCCTTATCAACTAATGTTTATAAAAAACCAAAGCATTTCGAAATTTTATTAATAGCAGTTGTACAACTAAAGCAACAATTATTACCTTCGCGCCCGATTTGAGGGGCATTACCTGAAAAATACAGTTGAAGCCTTCAGACACTAAAATAAAAACAATTATTTTTCACAAATATGAGCAAAGGAAAAGTAGCACAGGTAATTGGTCCTGTAGTGGATGTATCGTTCGATACAACAACATCAAAACTTCCAAACATTTTAGAAGCCCTTGAGGTGACAAAAGGAAACGGCCAGATAGTAGTTCTTGAGTGCCAACGTCACGTTGGCGAGGACACAATACGTGCAATTGCCATGGACTCTACCGATGGTTTGGTACGTGGTATGGAAGTTACTGCAACAGGAACAACCATAGCAATGCCGGGTGGCGAAGGCATCAAAGGTCGATTGTTTAATGTAGTGGGCGAAGCCGTAGATGGCATGCGCACCGTAACAAAAGATATTAAGCTTTCCATTCATCGCGACCCACCTAAGTTTGAAGACCTTTCTACCGAAACTCAGGTATTATTTACCGGAATCAAAGTTATCGACTTGCTCGAGCCTTATTCAAAGGGTGGTAAAATTGGTTTGTTTGGTGGTGCCGGTGTAGGTAAAACCGTTTTGATTATGGAGTTGGTAAATAATATTGCCAAAGCTTATTCTGGTCTGTCGGTATTTGCCGGTGTGGGTGAGCGTACCCGCGAAGGAAACGACTTATTGCGCGAGTTCCTTGAGTCGGGCGTAATTAACTATGGTGACGAATTTAAACATAGCATGGAAAGCGGTGGATGGGATTTGAGCAAAGTAGATTACGAAAAACTTAAAGAATCAAAAGCTACACTTGTATTCGGACAAATGAACGAGCCTCCGGGAGCACGCGCACGTGTGGCGTTGAGCGGACTTACAGTTGCTGAACATTTCCGCGATGGTGATGGTACATCAACCGGTGGCCGCGATATCCTTTTCTTTATCGACAATATATTCCGCTTTACACAGGCAGGTTCCGAAGTATCGGCCCTTCTTGGCCGTATGCCATCTGCTGTGGGTTATCAACCTACACTGGCTTCGGAAATGGGTGCCATGCAAGAGCGTATTACTTCTACCAAACGTGGTTCTATCACATCGGTACAAGCGGTGTACGTACCTGCCGATGACTTGACCGACCCTGCTCCGGCTACTACATTTGCCCACTTAGATGCCACTACGGTATTGAGTCGTAAGATTGCTGAGTTGGGTATTTATCCTGCGGTAGATCCTTTGGATTCTACCTCACGTATCCTTTCTGCCGCAGTATTGGGCAACGAACATTATGATTGTGCACAGCGTGTGAAATTAACTTTGCAACGTTACAAAGAACTTCAAGATATTATTGCCATCCTTGGTATGGATGAATTGAGTGACGAAGATAAGTTGGTGGTTCACCGTGCACGCAGGGTACAACGTTTCTTATCGCAACCATTTTTTGTTGCCGAACAGTTTACAGGATTAAAAGGAGTACTTGTACCTATTGAAGACACAATCAAAGGATTTAATATGATAATGAATGGCGAGGTTGACGAATATCCTGAAGCGGCATTTAATCTTGTAGGCAATATTGATGATGCCATAGCAAAAGGTAAAAAATTATTGGCAGAAGCGAAGTAAGTTTTTTGGGGGAAGTTTTTAGTTTATAGTTCTTAGTTTTTAGTTGGCTAACGCAAAAAAAACTATTTGCTGGTTTATAAATTGAAAACTGTATTTCAAACTAAACACTATAAACTGAATTTCAAACTGAAAACTGAGTTTCAAACTTAAAACTGTATTTCAAACTTAAAACCGAATTAAAAAAAATGCAAATAGACATCATCACACCTGATAAAAAAATATATAGTGGCGAGTGCACATCGGTTAGTGTGCCCGGTTCTGACGGACGTATGCAATTTTTGAAAAACCATGCCCCGCTTATAAGCTCACTTGGTAATGGAAAAGTAAAAGTGAAAGCTACCGATGGTATGCACGAATTTAATATTAGTGGTGGCGTAGTTGAGGTATTAAAGAATAAAATAATTCTCCTTGCCGAAAAGGTGGTTGTATAAAACTGTTTTTCATTTATTAAAAATAATAAAAGCACCCTTCAATTGGAGGGTGTTTTTTTTTTGAAATAGTTTCTAGATAATAATACGCAATAGCTTTCTGCTTGAAAATTTGAACGCTGATTTCCATGATTTTTTTCATTTCAATTTGCGATTTTACTAAAGATAAAACTGCGTTCATCCTGAAAATCTTTGTTCTTAAAAAAGAGTTCTTTAAGTGCCTAACTTGCAATTTTCATTTGCAAGATGAATCAATTAAAAACATGTAAAATGGTACCATCGAAAGTGGTTTGGTATTGTTGTAATGTCTGTGTTGCCGGGCCTTTTATCACATTGCCATCGGTAATTAAATATTGCGAGCCACAGCATGAATCCACCGCGGTAATGTTATCTTTAAGCACTTCAACAATACTACAATCATCGGTAGGATCGTATGGGCATGCACGTTCGTAAGCATTAATGCATCCCGGCTTCTGCCTGTAAATTATAAACCCTTTATAACCTGAAGAGGCGTAAATCCAACCACCAACAATGTTGAGGGAAATGTATGAAGGCAATTTGGTATCTATATATAAATCAATTGGCGTGTTGGGAATTTGATTTCGAGACTTTCGGCAACCGCTGGTTGTGCACATGATAAATAATAAAATGCAAAAAACAGTTCGCATGTTTTGGTATAAATTAATAATCAAAGATGGAAATTATTTTTGACACTTGCTGTGTGCTAAAAATAATTAGAATGATATTTGCGTTCTTCACTCCAATTAACAGAAGATGTACAAAAAAATTGTTGGTTTCGTTTTATTAATAATGATGCTCTCATCTTGTGTAACAAGCGCTGATGCACAAAGCCGCAGTGCGCAACGCAAGATTGATAAAGTGGAAAAGAAAAAAGCGGAGAAGAAAAAAATTGAAGAACGGACATTCAAAAAATTTCAAAAGCGGCAGCTTAAAATACAAACCAAAGAAACACGAAAGCGAATGAAAAAAAACAGACGCACCAAAAGTTCTCCATATGGACGCAACAATAAAAGTACATGGTGGTATCGTCTTTGGCATTGATTATCATGAAAAAATATTTCCCTTTTCGAGTATCTACATTATCCACTAAGTGGTTAAACATGATTTGTGCATTGGTTTTTATAATACCTGCCAAGGTTTGTCAATCTCAAGAAATAAATGATTCGCTATTAATAGCCACTGCCAGAGTGTATCGCAATCTTAGCGAAGCATTACAAAATAAAGACAGCGTTTATATTCTCGATTTGTCGAAACAAAAATTTGCGACTATTCCTGCCGATGTATTTTTATTGACTAATCTCCGCATTTTGAAAATGGAAAAATGCAAACTTCAAAGCATCAATTCCGAAATAGAAAAATTGACCTTGTTGCACGAATTAAATTTAGCAAATAATAAAATTGTAGTTATTACTCCAAAGATTGGGACATTGAAGAACCTAAAGGTGCTCAATCTAAATAGAAATTTGATTGAAGAAATACCTATCGAAATTGGCAATCTCCGCAACCTCCGCGAGCTTTATATGTGGGATAACGAACTGAGTATATTTCCTAACGAACTAAAACAACTTAGTGCCCTAAAAATATTTGAACTGCGCGGCATTTTAATTGATGAAACCGACCAGCAACGCATAAAAGCATTATTGCCCGATTGCAAAGTAATGATGTCGCCATCGTGCAATTGCAAAACTTACTGATAATTGATTTAGTATTTATGTTTGTTTATAATATCATGAATAGACAAATGCATAATGAGAGTGCAGCAAAAAATAAAATTGCATGCTATTCTTTTATTCTTTTAGTTTCCAATTTAAAAAAACTACAACTCTATCGAAATTTTCACTTTCCCGCCAAGCCCTTTTTCAACGATTTCGAAAAGGGTTTTTAAAGTTAAATTTCCGCCATTGTTTTCTACTCGCGAAATGAAAGTTCTTTTCTTATCAACTAGATCTGCGAGTTGATTTTGTGTTAAATTTTTATCCTCTCGGGCTTTGCGTAAAAGCAAACCAATTTTAAAACTTTCAAAATCTCTGTCAAGTTCATCACGTCTGGTTGTTCCCTTTATTCCGTAAACGGAATCTTTTATTTTTTTCCAACTCTTAGTCTCCATTTTATTTATTTTTTGCTTCATAATATTCTTTCATCAAACCTAATGCTTTTTCTATTTCTTTAGGTGGCGTTTTTTGTGTTTTTTTTACAAATCCATTCAAAAGCACTACGAGTTTGCCCTTATCAAAAAAGCAAAAAACTCGCCATATATCTGAACCTAATTGTATCCTAGCTTCATAAAGGCCATTCTTTCCTACTATTGCTTTCAAATAGTTTGATGGAATTCTTTCAAGAGTTTCAATTGCTTCTATTATTTTGAATATTTTATCTTGAACTTTTTTAGTTTGTAAGTTTAAGAAATCTTCAAAATAATTTTTGTATGCTATTACTTCTCTTATTTTTTCCATTGGCACAAATGTAACTTATAAGTTACCACACTCCAAATTATCGAATAATTTTTTTCGAATATGTATTTTTCGTGCAATTGAAATAGGCAACCTCAGCGAACTGTATATGTGGGACAATGAGCTAAGTATTTTTCCCGATGAATTAAAAAAACTGTACGATTTACAAATATTCGAACTGCGCGGCATTTTAATTGATGAAACCGACCAGCAACGCATAAAAGCATTATTGCCCGATTGCAAAATAATGATGTCGCCATCGTGCAATTGCAAAACTTACTGATAATTGATTTAGTATTTATGTTTGTTTATAATATCATGAATAGACAAATGCATAATGAGAGTGCAGCAAAAAATAAAATTGCATGCTATTCTTTTTTATTCTTTTAGTTTCCAATTTAAAAAAACTACAACTCTATCGAAATTTTCACTTTCCCTCCAAGTCCTTTTTCAACGATTTCGAAAAGGGTTTTTAAAGTTAAATTTCCGCCATTGTTTTCTACTCGCGAAATGAAAGTTCTTTTCTTATCAACTAGATCTGCGAGTTGATTTTGTGTTAAATTTTATCCTCTCGGGCTTTGCGTAAAAGCAAACCAATTTTAAAACTTTCAAAATCTCTGTCAAGTTCATCACGTCTGGTTGTTCCCTTTATTCCGTAAACGGAATCTTTTTATTTTTTCCAACTCTTAGTCTCCATTTTATTTATTTTTTGCTTCATAATATTCTTTCATCAAACCTAATGCTTTTTCTATTTCTTTAGGTGGCGTTTTTTGTGTTTTTTTTACAAATCCATTCAAAAGCACTACGAGTTTGCCCTTATCAAAAAGCAAAAAAACTCGCCATATATCTGAACCTAATTGTATCCTAGCTTCATAAAGGCCATTCGTTCCTACTATTGCTTTCAAATAGTTTGATGGAATTCTTTCAAGAGTTTCAATTGCTTCTATTATTTTGAATATTTTATCTTGAACTTTTTTAGTTTGTAAGTTTAAGAAATCTTCAAAATAATTTTTGTATGCTATTACTTCTCTTATTTTTTCCATTGGCACAAATGTAACTTATAAGTTACCACACTCCAAATTATCGAATAATTTTTTTCGAATATGTATTTTTCGTGCAATTGAAATAGTCAACCTCCGCGAATTGTATATGTGGTATAACGAACTAAGTATTTTTCCCGATGAATTAAAAAAACTCAGTGCTCTAAAAATATTTGAATTGCGCGGAATTTTAATTGATGAAACCGACCAGCAACGCATAAAATCTTTGTTGCCCGATTGCAAAATAATGATGTCGCCTTCGTGCAATTGCAAAACTTATTGACTTTGTTTAAACCGAAATTTTGCTTTTTAAAAAGTGAAATACATAATATAAAACAAGAATGCTTAATCCGGCAATAAAAAATATTTTTGCAAAAGAACGAGTGGTATCGTTGTAAAAAAACTCTCCTATCATCCAGATTGAATTGGCACTTATCCAACAGCATACTGCCAGATTATGAACCAATTCGGTGGCCATATTTCTATTAAGCCAAGTAATATAAATTGCTGTAGCTATTGTGGGAAAAACCATTATCATACCTATCGTTTTATATTCCGACACCCAACACATATCTTTTATAAGCCACAAAAAAATGTGTGCGTTTTCTATTACCCTTGTTTCAATATTTAATTTGGTTTCCATTTTGCAAAATTTTGAATGCTGAAAATACGTCATTTTCAAGACATAAGGAGAAATTAATTTTACTTAATTTTACCGAAATTGTTTTCGGAAATATAAAATCCAAATTATGAAAAAATACACTTTGTTCTTTTTGGCAATGTTGTTAATGAATGTTGCATTTAGCGGTGGCCCCTGGTCGTTGGGCAAAGGCGGTTTGTACTTTCAGGCAGGAGGCTCAACAATAAATTACAATAGTATTTTTAATAAAAATGGAGATGTAGTACCATTACAACTTTACGATAAAGTAAGCGATAATACTTTTCAACTTTATTCCGAAATTGGTATATCAAAAAAATGGACACTAAAACTTAATGTACCTTATAAGTATATTGTAAATACCATTGCTTCGAAAAATGATGTTATAAGTGGATTGAGTAACGTATCGGCAACTATTCAATATAATATTGAGGGAAAGAAATGGCCCACCGCTTTAGGTTTTGCAGTTCACGCTCCTGCGCAAAAAGAAACAACAACACGTTCAACTCTAACCGAATATAATCTTGCAGGCTACGATGCTTTTATTTTTAATCCATACTTTTCTATTGGCACCAGCAAAGGAAAGTGGTATACGTTTGCAAATATTGGTGCGGGAATTATGACTAACAATTACAGTTCATACTCGAAGGTTGATGCCGAGTTTGGTATTAAAGTATTAAAATATTTTTGGCTTGCGGCAATCATCGACACACGAATTCCAATCCAAAATAACAGTCCCGATGTAGCCTCAATTGGCACAATTAATTTGCTTAACAAACTGTATGTAAACAACCAACAATATGTTTCGTACGGTGCAAAGGTGGCTGTGCCTTTCACCTCAAAATTTGGTTTCAATGCAGGAATGAATCTTGCTGCATTATCGCGCAATGCCGCTGCGGCACCAGCTTTTTCGGCTAGTATTTACTATAAGCGGTAAGTTGGGATTGGCTAATAAATAACCTTGGCCATTCTTTGATAAACGTATCAACTAAGCAATAATCTTAAGCTACCTCTTGTAAAATAATTCGCCTATTAAAGTAAAAATAAAACATCTATTGAAGTTTATAAAAGCAAGATATTTTACATTAATAATAATAAAGATTACTGCGATGCTAAATTAGAATTGAAATAATGTGCGTTAATTTATTTGTAACTTTGTAAAGTAATTTAAAATCAAGAAATGGAATTAATAACACTAAAGCAAAAGCTGCATAATTATTTGGAAGTAGCTAACGAAAAAAAAATTAAAGCAATCTACACCATGCTTGAAACAGATATTGAAGAATCTTTGGTAGAATATACTTTAGATTTGAAAGCAGATTTGGAAAAAAGAAAAAAGGAATATAAAGGAGGGAATTTAAAAATGATAACTGCAACTGAAAGCAAAGCCCGAATTGACAAATTGCGAAACCAGAAAAGTAAAATGTAATGTTCCAATATGTCATACACCCTGACGCTCAGCTTGAGTTAGAAAACGCGTTTATCTGGTATGCCTTAAGAAGCGAAAGAGTAGCAGATAATTTTGTAAATCAAGTGCATCAAACCATTTTTACTATTTGCTCAAATCCCAATCAATTCAGAAATTATTACAAAGATTTTTACGAATTAGGTGTCAAAAAATTTCCTTTCAGCATTATTTATATCATCAACGAATTGCAAAACGAAATATTAATTACATCTATATTTCATCATAAAAGAAACCCTAAAAAAAAATATAAATAATTAAAAAAAATCCACACCCTGCACTTTCACTCGAACCTCTCGATAGAATGCAATTTCGTTTTAGTACCATGAATAAAGTTCATGCTCCAAGGTTGATGCCGAATTTGGTATTAAAGTATTGAAATATTTTTGGCTTGCGGCAATTATCGACACACGAATTCCTATCCAAAATAACAGTCCCGATGTAGCATCAATTGGCACAATTAATTTGCTTAACAAACTGTATGTAAACAACCAACAATATGTTTCGTACGGTGCAAAGGTGGCTGTGCCTTTCACCTCAAAATTTGGCTTCAATGCAGGTATGAACCTTGCAGCATTATCTCGCAATGCCGCTGCGGCACCCGCTTTTTCGGCAAGTATTTACTATAAGCGTTGATGTTGCTTCAAAGCTAATCTCAACAATCTTTAAAAATATATATTATTCAACCTTGCTAATTACATTAATTTAACTTCATTCTTTAACTCAACTATTGAGGCCATGTTTGATGTAAATTGACGATAAAGTTTTGTGTTTTATTTTTTAAATTTTCTTGCCATATCAAATTAATAGGCTATGTTTGTTATGTCATTTATTTTAATCATCTACAAACAAAAAATTATGAAAGCTATAAACGCGTTTTCCGTAAAAAAAAACTCGAAATGCTAAATTTCTTCAAATAAAATTTAGCGTTTTTTATTTTATGCACTTTCTTCTTTTTCAACATGCAAGGCCAAAATAATCCAGTGTTGAATTTTACTGTTTTAAATACTGCACCAATTAACATAGGTGATACTGTATTTGTGCAGAATACTTCAATTGGATTTACACAACAAACATCCTTTGTTTGGAACGATGGCAAAATGTGTTATTTCCCTATCAATATAGACACGGCATTTAATCCCGCACTGTGCAACGATACAATAATTGGGCAAACACAAATTATGAAATTTGTTTATTACCAGACGAAACCATTTTATGTTACATTAAACGCTACCGATACTGCTGGTAATTTTTATTCAAATGGCAAATATGTAATTGTAGGGCCTATATGCACCGATGGAAACATGTCGTGCGAAAATTACGTAAGTAACGGTATGTTTGATCACATAGATTTCTGCCCAGAATTCGGTGGAAAATTAGGTAGTTATTATAATAGTGCCAATGGACAGTGGATTTATGAAGCTTCTTCATGCTGGTATGCGACAAATAATATTTGTACACCTGATTTATTTCTTACCACAAATTGTATTTTGCCAAATGGAACACCTATTAGTTTAAATGATTTGCCGGGTAATATTTTTTATTGTGAATTGGATCATTCAACAAATGCTCTTTTGCCTGGGTGCGCGAATGTTATTACTGGTTATAGCCCAAATTGGCAAACAAATACTGGCCGAGAGTACATTCAACAGAAGTTAAGCACACCTTTAAGTGCTGGGGCTTATGATGTTTCTTTTTGGGTTTCGTTGTCTGATTGGGTTAACTATGCAAGTAATATTGGCATGTTAATTTCTGACACACCTCCCTTATATTTTCCAAATCCTAACTGGGATGTACTTGATGCAACACCATCAATAAGTGCCATAAGTCAATTAGGCGGAGTGGTTACAAACGCAAATGGATGGACCCAAATAAAAGGAGTATTCAATGCTGTTGGAGGAGAGGAGTTTGTCACTCTAGGAAATTTCGGCATTAATAGTTACCTGACATACAATGGAATTACCAATGGGCAATGTCCACCAACACAGCCTCCTTTTGAATTGTGTCATTATCTGATTGATGATGTTGTTATAACCAAGCATTTAGATGTTAGTGCAACTATTACCCAAAATTGCCAACCATTCTTAGGTAGTATAGACCTAACAGTAAATGGTCTAAATGGTCCGTACACTTTTTTATGGTCGAATGGTGCTGTTACACAAGATATTTTCAATTTGATTGGAGGCACGTATACGGTTACAGTTACTGATGCTTTTGGATGTGATCGTCATTTCCAATATATAGTAAAAACATCTACTGCACCAGCACCTTTGGTAATAAATGGAAGCCACAACTTGTGCAAATTCGACCCGCTTATTTATGTAGATAATTATGACCCCACTTTGACTTACACTTATTTAACCTCCTTAAATACTACTGGCAGCACCCATACAGATTATTTCAATTTTTATCCTACTGGTGGTTGGGTAACTTATACAGCCACCAATGCCGATGGGTGTAGCACCAGTGCAACATTTTATGTATACCCATGTTGCGATGGAGACATTGACCTGAGTGGTCTTACAGCATCGCAAGTTATTGCCAATCCACCTTCGGGCATTACAATTCAAAGCGGTGTTATCCCCATGATTCAAACATTGCCAGGAGTTGTAATATATATAAACAATGATTTTACAGTGGATGTTCCTATAGGTTTTGATCATATAGATGTAGTATTTGCACCCGATGTAAAAGTGATAGTAAACCAACAACAACAATTTGTAATTACAGGTTATAGCCATTTGCACACTTGCAACCACGATTATATGTGGCGAGGTATTGAGTTGGGTGATTTTGCAAGTATTGACATCAACCATGCGCTCATTGAAGAATCACAATTTTCTGTTTATACATCCAAAGGGACTATAACAACCGGTGCTGGTGCAATCTTTAATGGAAATTATATTTCAATTTTTGTGGAGAACGTATGTTATGGCCCTCCACTGCCTTTCTCTGTTTCGAGTACTGTATTTGAAAGTAATAATTTAACCAACGGAGCATTGCTAACGTTAATACCGCCATATCAAGGACTGATGCCTTTATGTGGTATAAAATTTAAAAATGTGTGTAATTACAAAATTGGTGAGGAGGATGAATCAATTTCTTCAAAAGTTAACATATTTAAAAATATGAATTGCGGTATCTACTTATATAATTCTTCTTCTATAATTAATAATTGTAAATTTGAAGACATACAGCGATACGACTATGCCGGTACAGGCATAGCAATAGAAGCCACCACAGGCAGCCCTACTATGAATGTAAATATTGGTGACATGGACGTGTCAAACCTAAAAAGTCAAATTCGTTTACACGCTACTTTATAGGTAGACATGCACACTATAGTACAAACTTAACAGCAGGGTTTAATACCTTCACGGATATGAGAAATACCTTAGGTACATTTGATGTAGGGATTACCGAAACTGCCATTCAAGTAAATAATATAAATCAAAATTATATCCGTATCAACGATAATACATTTACCAATTTTGAAACCGGAGTTAAAATAGGCACTTACAATAATTGTGATATAAATATAATAAACAACACATTTAACAGCACCGTACTTGCTCCACTAAACGAAGCCGCACATGGTGTGTTGGTAAACAATCCGTTTGCAACCTCGCCACAATTATTGCCATTAAATATTATAGACAATTATTTTAGGCATTGCCGTAATGGAGTCCACTTAAACGTTTGCGACTTTGCCGATGTAGATAATAATATAATCACTTTTTACGATGCCGATATCACAGGGCCTAATGCAAACTTAGTGCGGTATGGCATACGTGCATCGGGCGGATTTGGCTTGCATACCATCAATCACAATTGGATACGTAAACCCGGCAATACACCAACATCAAGTTTAAAATCAAAATTATTTGGCATAAATGTTCAATCGACTGAAAATAATTTTGTACAAAATAACTTGGTAGAGAAAACAGGAACAGGGATTAGATTTTTTAATACTAGTATAATAAATTCTCTTTTGTGCAATAATATGGATGGCAACCGTTTTGGTTTGCGTTTGGAGAATGCCAATATTGGAGACCAAGGTAGCACAATTACTGCACAAGATAATGTATGGACAAACATCACGTTAGATATCGAGGGGATAGGTGTTCCGTTTTTTACAAGATTTCACGCTCATTCTATATTTCCACCATGGACTCCATTGCCGGGCAAAATTTTCTTATTAAGTAATTACCCGTTCCCATCTGGCATTTTAAACTCAGATTGTGACATATTTTTCCCTCAGCCGTTGCGCGATCAAATTTTGGGCATAGTAAATCAGAATGGTGATTTTAATTTATTGTCACCCGATGATCAGTATGCGGCAAACCAAGCCGCATTTCAAAAACTTGATGCCGATTCCACAATGATGAATCAAGGTGATGCAGATGATGTTGTTTTGCAAAATTATCACGATAGCATTGCAACTACTAATATGGGGCAATTGGCAAACGGTGCAAATTTGAATAGTAGTAATTTGAGCAGCATTTCACCTTCTAATAATGCCGAAGTAAATATGAAAACCTTGCTCGGAATATATGCGGTAACATGGGGTATAGATATTTTTGATTTTACAACCGAACAATTTGATGCATTGTATAATATTGCTTCACAAAATCCCATTACCGGTGGCAATGCTGTGTATGCAGCGAGAGGAATGCTACACACATTTTTTGATGATGATACGATGGCAAATGGAAAATTAATTCATCCGGTACGGGCAATAAATTTAAAACCATACAACAAAGGCAAACTCTACCCAAACCCAGCAAACGATTTTGCATACTATAGTATTCGATTGAAAAAAGATGAAACGTGCACTGTTCAATTAATCGATTTATCGGGAAAGATATTGAGCGCCACCACAAGTAAAACCGAAAATTGTTTGATACTAATTCCAACAACAAATTTATCACAAGGAATTTATTGCGTGCGCATTTTAATCAATGGAATGATTTTCGAAAATCATAAGTTATTAAAATCATGAAATCGGTTTTTATTCTAATATTTTTTTTCGTAGCACAAGAATTTGGCCTGAGTCAAAACCTTGTGCCTAATGGAAATTTTGAGAATACCATTCCATATAATTCAAACCCATGTCCAGCGTGTATAGATAGTGTGAATCCTTGGTTCATGGGCTTGAATGACGAAAGTCCTGATTATTTTAATGGGCAATACGGCTTATCTTTATTGGGCTTAGGGGTACCTATGAATTTTTGGGGATGCCAGTTCGCGAAATCTGGAGTGGCTTATGCCGGTTTTGCACCTTACCACCCATGGGGTTTTACAAGAGAATATTTATCTGTGTCCTTATTATATCCTTTGCTAAAAAATCACAATTATTTTTTAAGATTCTATGTTTCGTTTGCTGATAGCTGCAAATATGCAACTGACCGTGTAGGAGCTTATTTATCTGTTGATACACCTAATTTTGTCAATGTAAATTTTGGCTTAATACCTCAAGTTGAAAATCTAAAGGGCAATATTATTTCTGATAGCATGAATTGGACACCGATAGTAGGATATTATATGGCGCAAGGTGGGGAAAAAGTATTGACTTTTGGAAATTTTTATAATAATGCAAATACACAAATTACAATGCTGCCCTATAATAATCCATGGTACGGCAGTTACTACTATTTGGACGAAGTCTCCCTAATAGATTGCACAGCCACCTTCATACAAGAAATAGAACTGCCACAGTTTAATTTATATCCAAACCCTGCAACCGATATTTTAAATATACAAAGCGAACAAGGGTTTGCTCGTTTGTTGTTTTATAATAGTGTGGGTGATGTAGCTTTACAATTTAGCCAAACACTCGAAACTAACTTTGCATGTGATGTTGCCATATTGCCAAAAGGAATTTATATAGTAGCAATTGAAGATAAATATGGGAGAATGGTTTATAAGAAATTTGTGAAGATGTAATTGAAAGTGAATAATACTTACACATAAAGCCAAAAAAAAACCTGCTCAATCAAAAGCAGGTTCTTATATATTTTAAAAAATATTTTTTTAGCTGAAAGGTACGATAGAAACGTACGATTTTTCGTCACGCTTTTTGCGGAATTCTACTTTACCATCTACCAAAGCAAAAATGGTATGGTCTTTTCCTAATCCAACATTGATACCGGGAAAATGCTTGGTACCACGCTGACGAACTATAATATTACCGGCAATGGCCACTTGGCCACCATATATTTTTATTCCTAGTCTTTTACTGTGCGATTCGCGACCGTTGCGCGAACTACCGGCTCCTTTTTTGTGTGCCATCTTTTTTTAAGTTTTTAGTTTAATGTTACAAGTTCAAAGTTTGATGTTCAATACCTATTGCTTATTGCCTATTGACCATTGCCAACTTTCTATAATTGAATATTTGCAATTTGGATTTTAGTCAAGTCTTGACGGTGGCCATTACATTTTTGGTATCCTTTTCTGCGCTTCTTTTAAAGATTAATACCTTATCGCCACGTAAATGGTTTATTACTTTTGCAGTTACTCTGGCTCCTGACAATGTAGGCGCACCCACAGTTATCGAGCCGTCATTATCTACCAGTAAAACTTTGTCAAATTCTACTTCGGCACCTTCATCGGCCTTTAAGCGGTGTACAAAAACCGATTGGTCTTTGCTCACTTTAAACTGCTGGCCGGCAATGTCAACTATTGCGTACATGTTATTGTTTTGTTTGATTTATCCCCAAAAATGGGAGCGCAAATGTAAATAATGTTTTTATTTATACAACACTGCATTTAATTATTTTGTGAAATACTTATTCCTCAATTGGCCTGCCCCGACTTAAGTGCTTTTGGCTTGGGTTTCAAACTGATGAGATATACGCCCCCTAGAATAACGGCCAGGCCAATCATCTGCATTTGATGCACACTTTCGCCATACAATACCCCAAGGGTTAAACTCACTATAGGCATAAGGTAAGTAACCGAAGCGGCAAACAAAGCCGATGAGGCTTTTACAAGCATATTGAACAGAACCGTTGCTAAAGCACTGCCCATAACTCCCAGTACAGCTACACTTGCAAATGCCCGCCAAAAATAGGTTTGATTGCCCACAGTGGTGAAAAAACCAGAGCATAAAAAATATATGAAATATGGTATAGCCGCAAATGCGAGAGCAAAGCCCGCTGCATGCACAGGGTTCATTCCGCCAAAGTGATTGCGGATAATATTTACACTGCAACCATATCCTAAGCATGCCAATACCACATACCAGGCATAAGGGTCGGCATTTATTCCGGTACTGCCTGGCTGAAAGTAGATTAATGCCAATGCCCCTATCATGCCAATCAGCACACCAATAGTTTGAGTAATGCGGGGTTTGTTTTTAAATATTAACCATGCTATCAGCAATGTGAAAACGGGCGAAAGAGAATTGAGCATGCCTGCTGTGGTGCTTGTAACTCGGGTTTCGGCAAGGGTAAACAAAAATGCCGGAATGCCATTACCAATAAGTCCGCCTGTAATAATCCATTTCCATTTTGATGGTTCTATTTTACCTACATGCCGTATAATAAAGGGCAAAAGAGCCGATGCAGCAAATACCATACGCATACCTGCAACTTGAATTGGTGTAAATGCCATGAGCCCTTCCTTCATCAAAATGAACGAACTCCCCCAAATGAGGGTAAGCAAAAAAAGTAAAATCCATTTTAAGTATTTAGGGAATCTACTGAGCATAATTTTTAAAATTAATACAAACCGACCTTAAGTTTGGGGCAAACCCAATAAATATGAGCCATTTTGGGGTGCAATAGTACCACTTTATTTACTGTCACCCTCTCGTTTAACTGAACTTTATATACCATGAAAGGCACTTTTAATTTTCGATTTCGAGTTTTTTGGTTGAAATGTTAATTGTTGAAAAACTTGTTAAAAGTTTTGGACTAAATTTTTGCATAATAAGGTTCAAGTTTTCGAAATTTATCACCTCAATATTTATTGTAAAAATAGCATAAAAGAAAAATCAAACTTCTATTGAAGATGGGTACAAAAACAAAAAAAACTCCGGACATTAAATCGAAAGCAGACGAAGAATTTCGCAAGCCATCGAAAATGCAACCACTAAAAGGAAAGAAAGAAAAAAAAGTGGTCAAGAAAATCGTAAATGATGACGATGACGATTTCGACAACGATTTTATGGTTGACGACTTTGACAATTTAGACATTGCCAATGATGATTACGATGACGATATCGACTAATCGATAATCGAAAATTTCGGAACAAAAAACAACAGCAAAATTTATTGATTAATATTTGTCGCCCTGTATACCGCACCGGCACTGTGGTTCTTTGCGCTTCCGGTAACTGAATGCCATACATTTACTTTGCCCAACATGCGCAGTACTCCTAAAAAAGCAAAAACCAAAGCCTCTTTATACTCTATAATTTCTTTGCTGGGAATGATGAGTTTTTGCGTCAGCATTTGATTAATTTTTTCAATAAAAAAAGTATTATAAGCCCCACCTCCGGTTACCAAAATTTTTGGTGATTCCTGTTTCATTTTCAATATCTCATTCGATATTATTTGTGAGGCATGAATTGCCCAGGTGTGTAATACATCATTGGCATTAATATCATATTTTTCAATCATGGGTAAAATGTGCGAATCGAAAGTTTCTTTGCCTAAGGATTTTGGAGATGGCATACTATAAAAATTCCATTGCTCAAGTTCTGCTAAAAGCGATTGGTTTAAAGCTCCATTCCGGGCCAATAGTCCTTCACTATCATATTGCTTTCCAAGTTTCCGGGCAAAATAATTAAAAACCATATTTACATGGCAAATGTCATAAGCCAGCCTCGTATTATCTTGTTGATAGGATATATTTGCAATGCCACCTAAATTTAAACATGCATCGTTATCACCAAAAAGGAGTGCATCGCCCACAGGAACAAGTGGTGCCCCCTGTCCTCCCAAAGCCACATCCATACTGCGAAAATCACAAACCACATTTTGCTGAGTGCCTGCGGCAATTATTGCCCCGTTGCCAATTTGTGTTGTATAACCAAGTTGAGGCTTATGAAAAACTGTATGCCCGTGGCTACCGATACATAGAATCGGCAATTTATTTTCTTTTAAAAAATCGTTTACACAATCGGCAAAAAAATGAGCCATGAATGCATCGGCCGCAGCAAATTCTTCTGCACTGCCGCGATTGAGAATATGTAGTTGGCGTTGTAAATGATTATCATAATTATAGGTTTTTGCATCTATAATTTCGAAACTCCATTCTTGGTCATTATGTGTAAACTTACATAAAGCGGCATCGCATCCATCGAGCGAAGTACCCGACATTAAACCTACAGCATAATATTGCTTCATATTTTTTTCTGCAATATTTTTAAATCTTTTTCAACTTAAGCATGAAAGCAGTTTATTGTTATCAACACTTTTCAAATTAAAATTTTTTCATCGATATAAAAAGCCAAACGCTGATAATAGTATAACTCATTTTAGATTTCAATGGCATCAAAGCAAATTATCATTCTCGAGGCATTAGCTACTTTTCTAAACAATCCAATATTCGAAAAAAGACGCAATTCTTAAAGCACCGTTTGATATTGAACAATACCAAAATTATTTAGCATACAGATTAACAAAAAATTATTGTAAATGTGTGATAATGTGTGGCTTTGGATAGGGTAAGTTGTGTTAAAATAATTACTTTTGCACTCCAAAATCAAAATAAAAATATACCGTTATGAATATACAGTTGACCGAAGAACACGAAATGATACGTCAGGCAGCACGCGATTTTGCTCAAAACGAATTATTACCAGGTGTTATAGAGCGCGATGAACATCAAAAATTCCCAACCGAACAAGTTAAGAAACTTGGGAGCTTGGCTTTATGGGAATGATGGTGAGTCCACAATATGGCGGTGGCGGAATGGATACTATTTCTTATGTACTTGCAATGGAAGAAATATCAAAAGTAGACGCTTCAACATCGGTAGTGATGTCTGTAAATAATTCTTTGGTTTGTTGGGGGCTCGAAACATTTGGCAACGAAGAACAAAAGCAAAAATATCTTGTGCCATTAGCCAAAGGAGAAAAAATTGGCGCGTTTTGTTTGAGCGAGCCCGAGGCTGGTTCCGATGCTACATCGCAGAGTACTACTGCCATTGATATGGGCGATCATTATTTGCTCAATGGAACAAAAAATTGGATAACAAACGGAAGCACGGCTTCAACTTATTTGGTTATAGCACAAACAGATGTAGCCAAAGGGCACAAAGGAATAAATGCATTGATAATTGAAAAAGGAATGCCAGGCTTTACTATTGGCAACAAAGAAAATAAACTCGGCATACGCGGCAGCGATACGCATTCTCTCATGTTTACCGATGTAAAAGTGCCAAAGGAAAATCGCATAGGTGAAGATGGTTTCGGATTTAAGTTTGCCATGAAAACCCTTGGTGGTGGCCGCATTGGTATAGCATCCCAAGCTTTGGGTATTGCATCTGGCGCATACGAACTTGCCCTTGCCTATTCGAAACAGCGTAAGGCATTTGGCAAAGAAATATCGCAACACCAGGCAATACAATTTAAGTTGGCGGATATGGCTACACAAATAGAAGCTGCGCGCTTGTTATGTTTTAAAGCTGCATGGCTCAAAGACCAACATGTTGACTATACTCTTGCAGGATCGCAGGCAAAATTATTTGCCTCGAAGGTGGCAATGGACACTACTATAGAAGCAGTGCAGATACATGGCGGTTATGGATTTGTAAAAGAGTTTCATGTGGAGCGCTTGATGCGCGATGCAAAAATAACGCAGATATACGAAGGCACTTCCGAAGTACAAAAAATCGTAATCGCTCGTCAAATATTAATGGCATAAATAGTTATTCAATATTAATATGAAAATATATCAGCTCCTTAAACTTGTAAGTTTTATTGTTGTATTAAGTTTTATTTGTTCTTGCGCTTCACAAAAGAAAATAGAATATTTTCAAAACAAAGGCAACACAACAAGTGGTGGAAATACTATCGGCCAGCAAAACGGTATTTTACCATTAGAGTTAAAAATTTACAAGGGCGATTTTATAACTGTACAATTTTTTATTGATAACCCCGAAGCCATACCAAGCATTAGTTCGACACTGGACCAACGTGTGGCCGATAACAGAACTTTTTACGAACGTGGTTTTGTTGTAGATGCACAAGGCAATCTTGATTTACCCCTTGTAGGCAAAATACTTGTCGAAAATCTCACCATGCTTGAAGCAAAAACAGCAATCACAAAATCCTATCAGGAATATATAAAAACGCCAGTTGTGGTGCTAAAGAAGTTGAGTTTTAAAGTTACAATACTTGGAGAAGTAAACAAGCCCGGGTTATATTACATTCCAAACGAAAGTATGACACTGCCCGAAGGATTGGGCATGGCAGGCGACCTTACAAACTATGGTTCGCGCACCGATATAAAAATATTCAGAAAGGTAAACGGTGGCTTACAGGAAATAAATGTTGACCTCACCAATCGCGATTATTTAAATTCGCCTATCAACTATCTGATGCAGGATGATGTGATATATGTGCGTCCTTTGCGCAGAAAAGCATTGGCCAATGTGCAACCGGCACTCAGTGTAATCAGTACAATAATTTCTTCGGCTGTTTTGATAGCCACTTTTTTAATAATACGTACCAACTAAATTTTCAATTCAAAACAAAGAATAAATATAATGTCAAAAACAGAAGCACAGCGAAAAATAAATCAGGACGAAATTGATTTATCAAAAATATTCAGAGCGCTGCTGGACAAATGGTATTTGTTTGTAATTGCCGCCATCATTTTTGGTGCCTTAGCTGTTACATATCTTATTTTTGCTTTACCTGTATACGAAGCCAATGCAAGTGTGCTTGTTAAAGATGCAAAAGCAACAGGTGGCGATGCCACACAAATTATTACCGATGGCGGCATGTTTGGTGCACAAACAAATGTGACAAACCAAAAAGCCATTTTAGGATCTTATAGTGTGCTGAGCAAAGTGGTTGAAAACTTAAATATGCAGGTTACAGTTTACAACGAAACTAATTTTACGCCATACCCTTTATATAAAAGAAGCCCATTCAAAGTAAATATAAATTCGATAAATAAATTTTACCAGGGCACCCAAAAATTTTATCTGCGCCTTTTAGGTTCCAATAAATTTGAATTATCGATTGAATACGATGGCAGCCAAATGCCCGATTTTAAATATAGCGAAATACATTCGTGGGGCGACAATATTAAAACCAAATATTTCGATCTTAAAATCGATAGGGTCGACACTATAAAATTCGATCCTGAAATAACCAAATACGGATTTGTATACAATGATATGCAAACATCGGTAGCTAACATTCTCAACAACCTCACCATTGAAGATGTAGACAAAACCGGAACTATTATCAACCTTACTTACAAAGACAACTTAACGGTGCGGGCAGTTGACTTACTTAACAATATTGCCAAAGTATATTTAGAAATGGAGTTGGAATCGAAAATAAAAGATGCCAATACAACACTTGCATTTATCGAAGAACAATTGGGTACTACCAACGATGAATTGAACACCGTAGAAAAAAGACTCGAAGCATACAGGCGTCAAACATCAGCCATAAACCTTGGTGAACAATCGCGCAATTTGCTTGGACAACTTCAAACCACTGATATAGAAATTCGTAAATCGGCAGTACGGTTAAAATCACTCGATAATCTGGCCGAGTATGTGAAAAAAAATGCCGACTTCGCTGCGCTTTCACCATCAAGTTTCGGCATTGACGAGCCGTTGCTAATACAACTTATCGAAGAGTTCCGAAACCTTCAACTCAAGCGCAAACAAGCATCGGGAGGCACAAATAAAATCACTCCTCAGATTCAAATTATTGATGAGCAAATAGAATCTACCCGTGCAGGATTAATTGAAAATATAAAGTCAATAAAAAATCAAGTGGGCATTGCCGATGCATCAGCAAAGGATCAGCTGAAAAATTACGAAAGCGATATATCAAAAATTCCGGAGCAAGAGCGCGAGTTTATGAATATACAGCGCAATCAGGATGTAAACCAAAAAATGTATGTATACCTGTTGCAGAAAAAACAACAAACACAAATACAACTTAACACCGCTGCACCCGAAAATAAAATACTCGACCCGGCAGTAGCAGGCGACAAACCTGTAGCACCAAACAAAGCACTCATTGCTATTATTGCTGCAATGCTTTCGTTTATCATTCCAAGTACGATTGTGTTTTTTCAAAACGTTTTTAAATCAACCATTAATAGCCGCGATGATATTGATACTGCAACCAATATTCCGGTGTTGGGTGTGATTGGAAAAAAAGAAGAAAACACCAAACGCAGTTTGTATGTATACGATAATCCCAAAAGTGTAATTGCCGAATGTTTACGTAGCATACGTACAAATATTCAGTTGGCCGATCCCGAAAATAAAAAACGTGTTATACTTATTACATCAACCATTGCCGGTGAAGGAAAACATTTATGGCGCTAAATCTTTGCTACTGTTTTGCTATGCAAAATTACAAAACAGCCATTGTAGGTTTCGATTTGCGCAAGCCACGCTTACATAAAGAGTTTAATTTAGATAACGATATTGGTATTACTAATTTTTTGCGCGGGCAAACACGATTCGAAGATGTAGCGCAAGAAACACACATCAAGAATTTACATCTGTTTACCGCAGGGCCTATTCCCGATAACCCTTCCGAGTTATTATCGCACACTGCCATGGAACAGTTATTCCAAAGTTACGCGTCATTACGATTATGTTTTTATTGATACTCCTCCTATTGGTGTGTTGAGCGATGGTTTTGTACTAATGCAATATTCCGATTTGAATGTGTATGTATTGCGCGAAAATTTTTCGAAAAAAGATTTTGTAGGCACCCTCGAAGAATTGCGTAAAGAAGGAAAAGTGCACAATATGTATCTTATACTTAATGCTGCCGACCTCGATAAAGGCTACGGAAACTATGGACACTATCATGGTTACAATAGTAAGTATAAGTACTATGCCGATAACGAAAAGAAGCCAACGTTTTTCCAACGTTTGTTTGGCAAAAAATAAAAGTTTAATGAATGATTTTTAGAAAAAAGGCATCAAGTGATTGATGCCTTTTTTTGTGTTCTTAAATTATTTTGCATTTTCAAAATTTCCCCTACATTTACAAAAACTATTAAGTCAAAATTATTATGAAAAAGCTACCTGCGTTATCATTGCCTCACTCCTTACCATTTTATTTGCACAACAAAAAAAATGCACAAAATCCTTTAACTGCCACCCTCTTACAACCTGCTACTTATGGAGGTTGTATAGATACTGTGTTTACATTTAAAGATACTGCTACAGTAGCACATCCATTAAAAATAAAAATAGCATTTGCCGGGCAAGATACCAACTGTGCTCAGGGCAATCACAGGCTGTATGCGTTTCATATTACTAATATGAGCAGCAATGTGAGCATAATTAATATTGATACTGCCAATGGCGTAATGAATTTTGAGGTTGATACGGGTGCAACAACAATTCAATATAAAATATTGGTCGACTGTTCCATTTGTCCTTAGATACCAGTGCGCAACAAGTAAGTTTAACACAAACATTTACCGATACAACCAATCAAAATTACTTTCAAATTAATGGAGCTAACAATGTTGTAATTTATCAAAATTTAATAGTGCCAAAAATATTTCCGTCACTCTCAATTCGTTGGCATTTACTACCTCGTATTTAACACAGCGGTATTTCGAATTTAAGTACCACAATTATACAAGTGCCGCTATGGATATACGTTTTAATTTCGATGTGATTGACCCTGCCGTGTGGAAATGCGGCTACCGATAGTATGGCTTTTGCAACTGCGGGTACTTTTACAAATTCATAGCCGGTACGTATACACCTACCGTAATACCTGCAAATACCGACTTAGTTATAAGACAATACGTTACAACCGATACTTGCTATACAGAATGCTTATCGTACAACACTTTCAAATGGCGTTGCAATTTTAATACTATATTTGACACTGTTTTTTGCGAAGCGTGTGGCACTATCGACACTGCACTATTCAAGGTTACTCCCAACAATACAGCCATTGCTCAAATTAAATGGCTGGGTAACATTACCAATTATAAAAGCGATTTGGCATGTTATAATGATTATTCAAATATGACCAAATGGAGCTATCAAATTACACATGATAGTTTGAGCGTAGCAGTTGCCGATTCTCTCATAATATCATTGGAGGAGTATGTAAGCAATGTCAAAAACAACCTCAGTCAAATACCAATAGATAGCATAAAAGTGGTTTGTAAAAATTGTACTTCCGAAGTTACTTGGGCTGTAAAAACAGACCATTTATGCAATAGCATCATCGATACAGCATTGGCTTACATGAAAATAAAAATATTGCAATTCGAAAAAGAAGACACTTTAATTATTAGTTTTCCTACTTATAAATGTGCAGCAGAGGACGACACATTATTGAATGTACAAAAATATTTAAATCTTTGGCGAATTTATGCTAGTGCTTATGAAAAATGCAATGGTATTCCGAATACAATTGGAGGAAATATAAGTGCCGAATCAAGGCCTATAAGTGCAAGCACTGCCAACATCGATCAGCAATTGCTTTTTTTACCACTACAAAATACTACCATAGTTCCATTAAGTCCGCCTTATGGCGATACTATTACTTATTTTATGGATTGCACAGGGTTAGACAAAACAGGTGCTGGCTACCATGATTATCAATACCTTGGTTGCGATAGTGGTGAGTTCCCCCTCACTTGTAATTTGAATGGCCTTCTACGTATAAGGTTACAGTTAGGCAACGGACTACGTGCCATATTGCGCGACAGTTGTTTTTACTTAGAGGGTTTTATCGATAGTATAAAAACAAAACTACGGCCCGTGTATTATTACGATGATGTACCTTTAGATTCGTGCAAGGCCGGCAATTATTATTTTTATTTTCATGTAAGCGATACGCTATTTCAAATGCTTGATAATGGCCGACTGTGGTGGTGTGTGCAGCCATGTTGTGAAAGCACAAATGACGAACCGGTGCATATTGATGTAGCATTTCACTTAATGCCATTGCCCAATACGAGTTGCATAAATGCCATCGCGTATCAGAATGATTCTACACATAGCACTCCTCCTACATTTACTACGGAAAGTCAATTTATTCCGCTGTCATCGCGAAGTCATAACCTGAATATATTATGCCCTGGCTGCTTGGCACCCGGATTGGTTTACCAAAAGCATGATTTGAAACGACTAACACTGGGCCTACAAGATAGTGATAACAATGGACTAGCCGATGTGCCACAGGCGCAAATTACAGACACAAGTTCATGGTTCATAAACAAAGGCGACAGCATGCTTATACACAATAGCAGCTTTGGCGATCGCTTGCGCGAAAACTGTGTTTCTATTTTTCAAGATGGCGATGTGGCCGGGCCAAATGGGCAACCGGGTGGATATACGTATGCTATGATGTTGCAACAAAATGCAAAATTTAATTACTTGCAATTGAGTTCTATAATACCGGGCAGCATTAGTAAATATGGTTTGCAAATAGATTCGGTAATATTATTTGTAGATTCAATAGATGGAAATAGCAATTGCCTTCAATGCAATGAATTTGAAGTGGGCACTGCCTTCCGCACACAATTAAAAATCACATTATTACCAAATACTTTGAATAAATTTTAGATACAAATGCTACCACAGGGCAATGGTTTTATACCTTTAGTACCAATCAGGGCGACAGCAATTATATTAAAGGCAACAATGCAATTATTCATTACGAAGATGTAAATTTTCCATTTCGCGAGTATGGCACACAGCAACGATATAGGATGGCAGTGTTTTTTAAAGAGTGCAAAAAGTTTTGCCGCGCCTGAGCTACCTGTCGATATTATTGATGTAATGGATAAATGCGAAATGGTTGCCCAAGGATGGTTTTGCGGTGTGCAACAAAATAAAGATGGATTTATTATTCTAAAAATGCCAAACGATATATTTAGTTTGGATAGTGCAGGTTGGACTTTTAATCCGAATGATACGCTTAATACTTTTGTAAATCCAACATTTGCAAGCTCATTTATTTTTTATTGCGAATTTACAGGAAGCATACATTATTTTTTTAGTCAAGATGCTTTTTTATACACAGCATATTCCAAAAGTGATAGCACCTGTGGCATTGTAGCTTATGCCAATATAAAATGCAGGGCGGCTGGAAATTATGTTGACCCATATCCTAACGAATATCGCCCACCTGCATACTATGCCGATAGCATTTTTTGTGTGCCATTGCCGGGCTATTACCCGGTAGGAGGTTGGCTGCAAAACTCTTGTGTTAACCCACAAGTTTTATCGACTGTTAATTACTTTACCACGCCCGCTATTAACTCAAATGGTTACATACCGGTAAGTGTATACGATGTTGGAATACCTAATTGCAGAAACGAAAATAATGCAACAGATACTACTTTGCTTGTGGGCGACAATTTTGTGCTACAGGAGGTTTGGCTACTTTACAATACCATTTACTGCGATACATCCATTGCTATTGATGCCGACACTACTATAACAATTACGGCTCGTAACATTGTAACCAATTGCAATATAGCAATAGATTGTAGCGACTCTATTGCACAAAACTATGGTGTTAATCAGCAATTTACTACACAGTCAAATATGGCGGTCAATTATGCACCGGCTATTACATTATCGGCACAGCAACACCATATTTGTTGGAATTGTACCATCACCAATAATCAAATCATTGCCGATAGTGTTAATGGGCATCAAGTATTAACAGGTGCTGCCTCCCACATTTTTGTATCGCATAGTAATTTTTCGTTTTTAAGCAATTGGTACATGGTTATCAACACAACCGACACCATTTATGCTGCCAACAATATTTTTGATGTGCAACAATTTTTACCAACTAACGGCATCATTAACGCAACTATATGTGCGCAGTACGATACATGCAAAGGCGCATTCGATGTGGTGTTTGCAGCCGGTAACGATTGCAATACGTACCCACTTAGTGAAGCCGATATTGCTAATATGTGCCATGTTTTTAATGACACTATACATGTAATAGATGCCACCAGCAATTTATTTATTGCTGCAAATAACGATACCATACACTATTCAAGTTGCGATACCATACACCGCACCGTGCAATTTTATACTCGGCAAGGAGGTAACATGTATCCCGATAGTATTGAAATAACCAACTCCTTGCCAGGTACATATATACTCACCGTAACAGCCGGGCCATGCAGTAGCAACAATGCTTTTCACTTACACCATCTCAGTATGGTAACAGAACTTGGATTATAAATCGTGATTCATTGAGCAATATCGGCTTTGGTGATGGCACATTAAACGCAAGCGATAGTTGCATCACATTCACCATAGCGCAAATAATGGGTTGCAGCAAATACTCCGGCACCCTTAACGATACCACAACACTATATGCACATAATTTTTGTGGCCAAGCATACACCGCACAACATACACAAACTAATTACCATTGGAATGGGAATAGTAAGTGTAGTGATTGTTTTACTATTGATAAAACGGCAAACACACAATCAATTAACGCCTACGATACCATAACGTATACTATCACCGTTACTGCAAACAATGGAAGTGCGCAATCCGTTATAGTTTATGATTCGCTTCCAAATAATTTTAATGTGATAGGAACAAACCCTTTTCCAGCCTATCTCACATTAAACCCACAAGATACTGTCATTTTAAATGTACAAGGATATTTTAGTGCGGTAAATGATACCGCTGGTGCATGTAATGTAGCCATACTTACAAATAGTCAAATTACTATTTCTGATACCGTTTGCGTACAAGTAAACCCGGCATGCTTTAAAGATACTTACGAAGTAATACCAGACAGCGTTTATGCTTCAACCGCTTACTCCAACGGAGTATTTGCAAACGATACCATCCTCCTCACCGGCAGATTCTATATTGATTCCAATTTTGTAATTACAAATTGTGTAATAATTACTTACCCGGGCTCAAATATTATTGTGCTTGGCAATGCAACACTTACAGTATTAAACACAAAATATTATAGCTGTACCAATATGTGGAAAGGAATTTACCTTGAAGAAAACGCAAACATACAAATGCAAGACAGCCGTGTGTATGATGCCGAAAACGGGGTGTGGGCGCGGAAAAGCAATAGAGTAGTAATAGAAAACAGTGGAATTTTTAATTGTATAACGGGTGTTCGAATGGAGGAGCCCATTGTATTAAACAATTCTATTTACAACAATTGTCACGGCCGCATCACAGGAACCGAAATTGCACAAATAAGTAAATTAAAAGCGCCTTATGGAGGACAAACATTTGTTGACACTGTTATGTATGCCACCATTTATTTACAAAATGTAAAGTTTGATATTGGCGATATAGCCAAGCCAAAAAATATTCTGCACGATGCCGCAAATGGCATAATAGCACATAATGCCATTACAAGAATTAGAAATACCGAAGCATATTATATTAGACCAAATTCCACAAATGGAAATAAACGTAGTGCAGCTTTTGTGGCTATAGGTGATAAGTTGGCGGCACTATGTGATATGACAATACTCCCACTTGCAAACCCTGCCACCGCCACAGTGCATGAAAGTTGGCGCGGTGTACTTAGTAGCTATGCAAATATTACAGTAATCGGCAATAAAGTTTTGAATGTGGCACTTGGCGTAAGTGTAAATAATAACAATGATTATATGCACCATGCAAACGTTTACAGCAACCGCATTGAAGCCAGCACCCGTGGCATCAGCTTTAATTTTAATGCAGGTTCGAATTACAACAATGCAACAGACAATATAATTATTATAAGTGGCAATACACTTGGCAATGGAATTACATTACGAGAGATTAACCCTGTAATGAGTGCAAATTATAAAATAGAAGGAAACCATATTAATTTAATTGAAGCCCGTGCCGGTATTCTCAGCAGCTTTTGCTTAGGAGCTAAAATAAATTACAATATCATAAATCAATTATCAGTTGGAGCAAATACACTACCCAACATTGGCATACAAATATTAGGAAGCGATACCGTAACAGTTACATGCAACGCTTTATTTAGTAACTACCCACCTGATACAAACTTTGTAAGCACCGCAATTTATTTAGACCAAAGCAAACATTTTGATGTGAGTTGCAACACAATGAAAGGCCACAACTTGGCGGCATACTTAGGCGGAAATTGTTTTACTAAGAATGTTTACAAATCGAACAAAATAGATAGTTGTGGCTTAGGGTTGTACCTTAACTCATCCTCCATCATTGGTACACAATTGCAAAAAGGTAATCGCTGGCTCAAATATTTTGGGCCAGAGGGGGCTATACATGCTGGGGCATATCAATTTTCGCAATTCATAGTACATGACACAATAGGCACTCAATTCCATCCTATTACAAATCCTTCATTTTGGTTTACAAAAATTGTTGGCACACCTGAGAATTGCAACACAAACTGCATTGCTCAGTTTACCAATGCAGATGATACTTTGCTAATAGCGCACATATTATCTGATTCAATAGTAGCCAAAGAATTTAATGCTGAAGCGCGCACTATGGCTTTGCAAGATTTATTTACCACCTTGCAAAATAACTATGCATTACGCATGAGTGATACAACATTCAATCAATTTTATTTGCTAAATTTAGATAGTAGCTATGGGCAGGCCTATAATGTAAATGAACGTATACAGTCAGCGTTATCTATGAGCAGTTACTTACAATATTTACTAACGATAAATGATTCGCTAAAGCAAACAAAGCAAGATAGCATTGTTTTAATTGATAGCCTTTCAGAAGCAAATCCTTATAATGATTATAATGCAATTCGTACCAGTTTATTAAATGCCGTTTCCAACTTAGACAAAAATAGTGCATACCTATATACCCAACAAAAGAATGCAAGCGCGGCAGACTTAACCGAAGCACATAGCATAAACAATTTAATAGTAACCAAAGAAATTTGCGAAGAAAATAAAAAGGTGATGAACGATGTTGTCATAAAATTGGAGGAATCGACATTGGATGAAATGGAAACCGAATTGCAAATAACTGTGCCCATAGCGAACCAATGCCCAAGTGCAGGTGGGCCAAATGTGTATCAGGCTCGCAACATTGTTGACTATTTTAACGATAGCGCTCAGTATGATGATGTTATTAATTGCCTTTTGTTAGGTTATTTCCGCAGTGGCAATATAATGGAGAACTACACTTCGCTAGATTTTAAGGTAAATCCCAATCCGGCACGCGATAAAATACAAATTGAAATAACTGGCAATACCGATTTGAAAACTCGTTTGGCCATAATAAATATGCTTGGCAAAACAATGGAACAGTGGGATATTGAATATGGCAAAACGTATACTATTTATTTGCATCACTATGTTGATGGTGTATATATTATTTCGCTTGCCAATGCTAACACTACTTTGTACAAAAAATTAGTAATACAAAAGTAGAATGAAAAATTTAATTTTATTAGGGCTGCTTTTTATATTGAGTTTTGATATTTGTGGGCAAGGGCTGAATCATCATTATTTACTTGGATATTGGCCTTATGCCGACCCACCTTGGACAACTAGCGGTAAAGCGAAAATATTAATCACAAATAGTAATGCCACAATGTATTCTGAACTTCGTGAAATGAATTTTATAAGTGGTTCACAAGCGAATATTTCAGATAGTTCCGGCAATTTGCTTTTTTACACGAATGGCCTTTATATTGCAAATGCAAAAGGTGACACAATGCAGAATGGTGATAGTTTAAATCCAGGGGCTTTTTCAAATGCATATTGGCCGTATGGATTTCCTATACCTGCCATGCAAATTGCAATACCATATCCCGATAGTGTGCATAAATGTATTTTGTTTCATCAAACAGGAAATAATTACGATGGCCTTAATTCGCCCGGATTGATGTACTCTATTATAGATATGGATGCCGATAGCGGACGTGGTGCTGTTATAATAAAAAATCAATATGTATTTAATGATAAAATTGGGTTTGGTTTGGCAGCCTGCAAACATGCCAATGGCCGCGATTGGTGGATAACTGCCATGAAAGATAGCACCGATTCTATATATGTTGTGCTTATAACACCAAGCGGTATTACAAGTATTAAAACACAAAAATTATATGTACCTACCCATGTAACATTTGCTTCGCAGTGTGCTTTTTCGCCCAATGGCAAAAAATTTGCATACACTCATTTTATTCCACCTTTTGGTAATGCATATCGCGATTTGCGAATATTTGACTTCGATAGATGTACTGGCTTGTTTTCAAATACTAATTTGATAGTTTTTCCTCCCCCTAATAATGAAGGATTTGGACTTAGCTTTTCTGGAAATTCAAAATATTTATACTTGGCCACCCATAACTTTATTTATCAATTCAATGTTGACTCTTCTAATATCCCCGTATCGCAACAATTAGTAGCAACTTATGATGGCTATTGTTATTCGCCAGGATTTTTATGTACAGAGTTTTGGTACATGTACTTAGCTGCAAATGGTAGAATTTATATTTCCTCCAATAATTCTTTGTTGTATAATGTAATTGATAGCCCCGATAGTGGCGGTGTCGCTTGTAATGTTTTGCAACATTCATTTGCATCACCAACATATATATCTCGCAATCACGTGGCACACCCCAACTACTACCTCGGTTGCGATACCACCCTTGGTTGTGGCTGTGCTACTGGGTATCAGCAAACGGCTAATCACGATTTTAGTTTTCGCTTGTATCCTAATCCGCTTAATCAAAATAAAAATAATTTGCATGTTGGTTACTTGTTACCGCAATACAAAAGCGGCTTCCTTAAAATAATGGACTACACCGGCAAAATTATTTACACGCAGTACTTGCCGCCATTTACCAATGAGCATAGTATAAAATTGCCGTCTTTAACGGTAGGTATATACCTTTGTTTAATAGAAAGTGGAAATTATCATACAACAAAAAAATTGGTGGTGGTGCATGAGTAATGTAAGGGGCACTCCAATTTCTAAACCACAGCAAAACAAGTCAATTTTATCTACGCCAACATAGCAGCAGGGTTTTCCATCAGCAATTTAAAAGTTTGTAAGAACTTGCTTCCCACTACACCATCTACCACACGGTGGTCGCAACTAAGCGTTACACGCATTACGTTGCCGGGCACTACTGCATTGTTTTTTACAACAGGCACTTGTTTTATTGCTCCTATTGCAAGTATGCAGGCATCGGGAGTGTTGATGATGGCTGTAAATTCTTCAATGTCGAACATACCTAAATTCGAAATAGTAAATGTGTTGCCTTCCCAATCGGCAGGTTGCAATTTTTTATCGCGGGCGCGTTGCGCAAAATCTTTCACTTCAACATTTATTTGCGATAACGATTTGCCATCGGCAAAGCGCACAACAGGCACCAACAAGCCATCTTCAACAGCCACAGCCACGCCAATATGTATGTGTGAATTTTGGCGTATGACATCGCCCAACCACGATGAGTTAACTGCCGGGTGTTGGCGTAATGAAAGCGATACAGCCTTTATAACCATATCGTTGTACGATATTTTTAACCCTGTCACCTCATTTATATTTGTGCGTGCTTGTATGGCGGCATCCATATCAATATCCATAGTGAGATAAAAATGCGGTGCTGTATTTTTGCTTTCGCTCAATCTGCGTGCTATGGTTTTACGCATTTGCGAAACAGCAACATCGGTAAATTGCTCTTTGCCAACTGTGCCAGTATACGCAGGTGCAGCGGCACGGGCAAGAGCCGGGTTATAAGTTTCAATATCGCGTTTTACTATGCGGCCTCCATCGCCACTGCCATGCATTGTGTTAACATCAATTCCCTTTTCGTGTGCAAGTTTTTTTGCCAGGGGCGATGCTTTTATACGTCCGTCACCATTCGATGAATATTCTACAACAGCAGGCGCTGGTTGTGTTACAACCGGTATAGGTAATGGTGCAGCAGTTGCGGGTGTGGGTGCAGCTTTCACTTCTGCTGTGACAGCAGGTGCGGTTGCTTCTTTAGGTTTTTCATTTGACAACAATGCCGAAAAATCTTCGCCCGGTTTTCCAAGAATAGCAAGTAGTCCATCAACTGCAACTGCTTTACCTTCTTCAACACCAATGTAAAGTAATGTTCCGTTGCTGTATGATTCAAATTCCATTGTAGCTTTGTCGGTTTCTATTTCGGCAACAAGCTCGCCCGACTTTACCGTATCGCCAATTTTTTTGTGCCACTTTGCTACCACACCTTCTGTCATGGTATCGCTCATTTTGGGCATTCGTACTATTTCTGCCATTCCTTTTTTTATTTTAGTAGTGAGTATTTTAGTAGTGAGTATTGAGATTTTTTGTAGTGAGTATCTTAGTATTGAGTATTGAGATTTTTAGTAGTGAGTAGTGAGAAAAGAGTATTGAGTAGTGAGATTTTTAGTAGTGAGATTTTTTGCATTGATAATTACTATTTTTTCAGTATATATTATTCTATTATTTATTGATTGATTGCTACATTTCTGCAACCTTTACTTTTTAATATTTAATGTGAATGAGTGAAATTTTAAAAAAAATCCTGAATCAAATTTTTCTATTCCATAGAAATCATTTTCCATTTTCAAAAATCAAATAATGTTTTCTTATTTTCAATTCTTAATCTTCAATTTTTAATTCACCATTCCCAATTATCAATTCCCTATTCCCCATTCACATTCCCCATTCACAATTCACCATTCACAATTACTAATTTTCAACAATGTATGGATAGTCATCTTGCATATACACATCTTTGTAAAGCTCGCTGGCATCGGGGTATGGAGAGGCTTCGGCAAATTGCACACTATCTTCCACTACATCGTTCACACGTAAATTTATTGCATCAATATCTTCTTGCGATGCCCATTTATTATCGAGCAAGGTTTTCAACACTTTTTCGATTGGGTCTTGTGCTTTGTACGATTCTACTTCTTCTTTGGTACGGTACTTTGCCGGGTCGCTCATGCTATGGCCTTTGTAGCGATACGTTTCCATTTCCAATAAATATGGGCCGTTGCCGGCACGTGCATGCTTCACTGCAATATCCAAAGCATTATGCACCGCTTCCACAGTCATACCATCAACACTGGCACTTGGCATATCGTAACTGAGGCCAATTTTTTGCAAATCGGTAACGTTACTTGTGCGTGAAACCGATGTGCCCATTGCATAATTATTATTTTCGATAATAAATATCACAGGCAATTTCCAAAGCATGGCCATGTTGAAAGCCTCGTGCAATGCCCCTTGTCGGGTAGCACCATCGCCCATCGAGCACAGGCAAACATTATCGGTACCTTTATATTTTTCGGCAAAAGCAATTCCGGCACCAAGCGGTATTTGTCCGCCCACAATGCCATGCCCGCCATAAAAATTATTTGCTGAATCAAACATATGCATACTGCCACCTTTGCCTTTGCTGCATCCTGTAGCTTTGGCATATAATTCTGCCATCACAGCTCGTGCCGAAGTGCCCTTGCCCAACGCATGTGCATGGTCGCGATAGGCTGTAATCCAGGCATCGGCATGGCGAGTGGCACTCATTGCTCCGGCCACCACAGCTTCTTGCCCAATGTATAAATGACAAAAGCCCTTTATTTTTTGCTGACCATATAGTTGCCCGGCACGCTCTTCGAACCTGCGCATAAGCAACATGTCTTCATACCATTTTAAATATTGCTCTTTCGAAAAAGCTGTTACTTCTTTAGCCACACCATTCGTGGGTGTATCGGTCTTTACTTTTGTTGATGCCATTTTAATATAATTGATTAGGGCAAAAATAGTTTTAATTCGGTAATAATAAATTCGAATTTGTAATTAGGTTCTTCTGTAGAAACGGAAATTTTTTTGACGGATGCGCGAAGAATTAGTATAATCGGTATCGAAAATTTTTATCAATAATAAACCGGCAATAAAACCACCAATATGCGCAGCATAAGCCACACCACCACTTTCACTACCACCAAGTAACCCAAGTCCACTCACTATTTGCAGCACTATCCAAAACCCCAATGCTATCAAGGCTTTTACCTCGGTAACAAATCGAAACACAAAAACACGTATCATATTATTTGGAAACAAAAGCACATAAGCACCCATCACTCCCGATATGGCACCCGATGCACCAAGGCTGGGTATGAGCGTATTTTGTGCCATAAGAAAAGTAGAAAAAACATGACTCAACGAAGCCAACAAACCAACCAGCATATAGAATATAAAATATTTTGTGTGGCCCAAACGGTTTTCGATATTATCGCCAAAAATAAACAAGTACAACATATTGCCACCAAGGTGAGCCCAACCACCATGCATAAAAATACTCGTAATCAAAGTTAGCCACACATGCACTGGAGTAGTTTGCAAACCGGGCAATTGAAAAGTTTGTCCTGTGTTGGGGTCAACAATTGTTTCTGCGGCACTTACAATATCGCGCCCGGTAATTATTTCGGCAGGCACACAACTGTATGCATACGTAAATTCGTAATTTTGACCAAAGCCTTGAAATACCAAAAACACTAAAATATTTAATGCCATTAAAACATAATTCACATACGGTACTAATGTATGTTGGCTGTTATCATCTCCTATTGGTATCATCGGAATTAATTTGTGTAAACATAAAATTAATTTACAAAGTAGTGAAATGTCATGTTTGAAAAGAATTTGCAATCACAAGTTGACAGCCTATATAAAATTTATATTGCGGCTTCTATAATTTAACTGATGTGTGTGTAACAATATGATGAAAAATAGTGTCGTTATACCGAAACAACTTAGGTTTTGGAAAAACAAGTTATTGAAGTTGTTCGGCATTACTAAGAGTACGTTATATTTTCATTCGAAAATCTAACTACTCTTAATATATTATTTACTCATTGCATAAACTAAAAAAAATAAAATTGATGAAACTAAAATATTTTGCCTTGCTGCTATTGATACTAACAATGAAAGTAGAGTTGCATGCACAAGCATTAAAAAGTTTTACACCGGAGCCAAAAAAATTTGCCGAGGAAATGAAATCGTTTCTTGAATTGGGAATAAAAAAACAGTCGGACGAAATAATCGATAAATTTTTACCTCTATGGGAAGGAGGGAAATTTACTAACGCTCAACAACAATTGATATACGACAATTGTAATATGATGCTTAAAAAACGTTTGAAACCTTCGCCCGATTTTGCAAACTATTTATTGGCATTGTGTGGCTTTATAGAAAACAACCGCAGTGCAGCAGAATTTACAAACTGGCACAAGGCCATGGAAAAAAGTATGACGCTTAGACCAAGACGTGTGGGCGATTTTATTGAAAACTGTTATGTCATTTTTGCCAAAAATAATTTGTATGAATCAAACTCTGTGAGATGGACAACAAGTGGAAGTAATTACTCTTTCGAATTCGATTCAATTCCAAAATTGGTTTTCGAAAAAGTAAATTTAATATGCTATGCAAAAAATGACAGCAGTTTTGTTTTAAACACAAGTGGTAGCTTTTACCCTTCGCTAAAATTATGGCGCGGTCAAAATGGGCGTGTAACATGGGAGCGTGCAGGCATGGGTGCCGATGAAGCTTTTTGCGATTTACAAAATTATACCATTGATATGACAGGCAGCGACTACATAGCTGATACGGTGACTTTTACATACAAAAAATATTTCGACAAAACGCTTAGCGGTAAACTCTTAGATAAAATACTTGCCAATGCCGATTCATTGAATGCAACTTATCCTCGCTTTGAAAGTTATACCAAAGATATTTCTATTTCGAATTTAATAGAAGATGTAGAATATAAAGGCGGGTTTGCTTTGCGAGGAAATAAAATGATAGGTGCCGGTGATGAACTCAATGATGCACAATTAATTTTCAGAAGAAAAGACAAACCATTTTTTGTAGCATCGGCACAATCTTTCTTTATAACACCTGAACGTATAGCATCGCAAAGTGCTGCAATCACTATTTACTGGTGGGTCGATTCGTTGCCGGGTGTGGTCGATTCGATAGTACATCCGGGAGTAAATTTTAAGTATGTAAGTAAGGATAAAAAAATTACCGTATTACGCGATACGCGAGGTGCACAGCAAAGTCCGTTTTTCGATTCGTATCACGATGTAGATTTATATGCCGAAGAAATAACATGGAAAATAAACGATCCCATTATTGATATGGCCATGTCGACAGGCGAAGGCGAAAGCCGAATGCGCATAGAGTCGGCAAATTATTATAGCCAAAAACGTTTCGAAAAATTGCAGGGAATAAATGAGGAGTCACCATTGTATATGATTAAAAAATTCGCGCGAAAGTATGGAACCGATTATGTGATGACCGAAGACCTTGCAAAAGAATTGCGCATGCAGCCAAGCGAAGTACGGTCGTTACTTTTATTTTTATCGAACAACGGATTTCTTTCTTTCGATTTTAAAACCGACCGCGCATACATAAAAGATAAATTATATTATTACCTCGATGCATTTTCAAATGCTACCGATTACGATGGTATAATTATAGAATCGCAAATTGGAAAATTGCCCAATGCAAGTATCAACTTATTAAATTTTGATTTGAAAATTCGCGGTGTGGCCGGTGCAGTACTCAGCGACTCGAACAACACTTTCATGGTTCCTACAAATCAGGAATTGGTGATGAAACAAAATCGCAATTTAGAATTTGGCGGACGATTGCATGCCGGGCGTATCGATTTTTTTGGTGACGATTTTAAATTCGATTACAGCGAATTTAAAATAAAACTTACCGATGTAGATTCCATGCGTATATCTGTTCCTGCCGATGCACCGAACGAACAAGGCCGGTATCCGCTTATTGCAGTACAAAATTATTTGAAAGGAATAAATGGAGAAATTATTATCGATTCGCTAAACAATAAATCGGGATTGAAACCTGCATTGGGATATCCATTGTTTACCTGCACTTCCAATTCGTATGTGTATTGGGACGATGCTTCGGTATTTGGTGGTGTATATGCACGCGATAAATTTTATTTCAAGGTGGAACCTTTTGTGATGGACAGTGCGGCAAATCTTACAAAATATAATGTTCGGTTCGAAGGAACATTTGTAAGCAATATTTTTCCCGACTCGAAAGAAGCACTTGTAGTGCAACCCGATTACTCGTTAGGATTTACTAAAGAAACTCCGCCCGGAGGACTTGAAGCATACGGAGGCAAAGGAACATTTACAAATAAAATTACTCTTAGTAACCGCGGTTTGCAAGGTAGCGGCAGCATCGATTATTTAAGCTCGAAAACACAAAGCGAATCAATATTCTTTTTTCCCGACAGCACAGTTGCGGAAGCCTATGCATTTGAAATACGTAAAGAAAATCGTGGCAATGCAGCATACCCCTCGGTAAATGCAAATAAGGTTTTGGTAACATGGGTGCCCAAAAAAGATTATATGGACATTACTAAAACCGATAAAGATTTTGACTTGTACGATAAGCAGGTTTACCTCGATGGCAAGTTGCGCCTTACACCTTCCGGGCTTGGTGGTGCAGGTACAGCAGGTTTTTATGATGCGAAATTATTGTCGCGCGATTTTCGTTTTGGCCAGACCGATTTTGGTGCCGATAGTGCGGGCTTCAAACTCAACAGCGATGACCCCAATACATTTGCCATTGATGCACAAAACATAAATGCTACCATAAACCTTAATGCAAAAAAAGGAATGTTTAAAGCAAACGATGCAAAATCGAAAGTAGATTTTCCTGTAAACATGTACACTTCGAACATCGAAAAATTTGATTGGGATATAGCACAAAAATCTTTACAATTTCAATCGGCACTTGCCGATGGTGCCGGCTATGTGAGTACGAGTGGAATACAAGATTCGCTCAATTTTAAATCACCATTGCTTAATTATAGTTTGAATGATTACATCATGCGTGCTACCGGAGTAAAACAAATTCTTGTGGCCGATGCATCCATTATTCCCGATGCCGGCTTGGTGAACGTGGAAAAAAATGCCAAAATGCAAACACTTGTAAATGCTGTAGCCATAGCCAATACACAAACAAAGTATCACACGTTTGTAAATGCATCGCTCGATATAGCATCACGAAAAAGATATGAAGGCACAGGCGATTACGAATATACCGATCAGGCAAATGTGAAACATCTTATTCACCTCGAGCGCATAGGAATCGACACTTCGAAAGCAACTTATGCATATGGTACAGTTGACGATACGGCAAGTTTTATAATTGCGCCTAATACATTATTTAAAGGGCAGGTAAAAATTCGTGCTCCCCGCGAAAAATTATTTTTCGATGGATATGCACAAATTGAACATCAATGCTCACAAACTGCACGTAGCTGGTTTAGCTTTGCAAGTGAAATAGACCCCAAGGGTGTAACCATACCTGTATACGAACCAGTAAACGAAACGAAAGAAAAACTCTATAGTGGATTTTATTATACAACCGATAGTGATGGAGTATATGCTACCTTTATCAGTGAGAAAAGAAAAAAGGCCGATTTCGAAATTATAAATGCTGCCGGACTTCTCACCTTCGATAATGCTACAAAAGAATACAGGTTAACACCACAAACCGATTCGGCAGGGTACATCAGCCTTAACGATGATCAATGCTTGCTTTATGGCGAAGGATGGATAAATACAGGGGTGAACTATGGGCAATACAAATTGAAATCGACAGGCAGCATCCTCAGAAATCTTAACAACGATTCGGTAAGTGCAAGCCTTGTGCTCGATCTCGATTTTATGTTTAACGACAAAGCACTGAACGAAATGTATAATGTAATAACATCATACGCTAACTTAAAAACAACGAATGACAATCGCCCGCTGTATGGTAATGCTATGACAAAACTTATAGGCAAAAAAGAATGGGAAAAAGTAAATGCCGAAATTGCACAATACGGAACGCCCAAGCGTGTGCCCGAAGATTTAAGACACAGCCTCATTTTATCGGAAGTAAATATGATGTATAATCCGGCATCGCAATCGTGGAAAAGCAGCGGACCTATTGGTATTGGCTTTATTCGCAAAAATGCTTTGAGCAGGTATGCAGGTGGTTATTGCGAAATTATTCGCAAAAAAGGTGGCGATATTTTTAACCTTTATATTGAAGTAGATGCAAACACGTGGTACTATTTCAACTTTCAACGTGGTGTACTGCAATCTGTTAGCAGCGATGTGAATTTTAATGATGCCATTGCAAAAGAAAAGGAAAACAACCGTTACAGCAAAGGCAAAGGCGATATACCCGATTACCAGTATATGTTAAGCACCGAGCGAAAGAAAAACGAATTTATAAAACGCATGTTGGGAATTGAGGATTGATTTGATAACCCCAAAGTTTGAAATAAAACTCACGGGTTTGTTGACTAACTTGACGTTGAGTTTATCGGGACAAAATTTAGTTGTAAAAACCTGCCAGGTTTAAAAACATGCGTTTTAAAAAACTTTCGCTTTTAAAAGCCAACATATTGAAGAACTTACCAATCTAATCAATATCAAATAATTGCTATTTGCATCAAAATTTATTTTCTTTAGCAATCAAATAATTCAATATGAAAAATTTTTTCAAATATTTTTGTCCATACTCATACTTGCAAATGTAGTATTGCTGGTAACGGGTAATACACATTGGTACCCGGCATTGTACTACAACTTTGCCGATATCGATGATTATAAAATATTTGAAAACCGGATAGTAAAAGCCACCAACCCAAAGCAATTATCAAACAGCACAGACTATAATACCAAACAGTACAACAGCGACTTCGAAGCGCAAATGAAAGTTTTTAAAACGAAATCATTGATGGTATTGAAACACGATTCGGTAGTATACGAAAAGTACTGGGATGGTTACAATGCACAAACTTTATCAGGGTCGTTTAGTGTTGCTAAAAGTATTGTGAGCATATTAATTGGTGTTGCAATTAAAGAAGGAAAAATAAAAAATATTGATGAGCCTGTGAGCAATTACATTAAAGAATTTGCTGAAGGTGATAAGAACAAAATAACTATTCGCAATTTACTTACAATGAGTAGCGGATTGAAATGGGATGAGGCTTACAGTAATCCATGGTCAATTACTACCAAAGCATATTATGGCGATGATTTGTATACCCTTTGTTCAAATTTAAAAGTAGAAACAGAGCCGGGAAAAATTTTCAATTATCAAAGTTGCAATTCGCAGTTACTAAGTTTTGTTGTTAAAAGTGCAACCGGCAAAAGTGTAAGTCAATATGCATCCGAAAAATTGTGGGGGCCACTGGGTGCCGAGCACGATGCACTGTGGAGCCTCGATAAAAAAGATGGACTAGAAAAAGCATACTGTTGTTTCAATACCGATGCCCGCGATTTTGCCCGTTTAGGTTTGTTATACTTACACAAAGGAAATTACAACGGAAGTCAAATAGTTGATACTAACTATGTAACTGAATGTACACAGCCCAATAATTTAAAAGAAATAGATGGCCGCGTTTGTGATCGATATGGAATGCACTGGTGGTGTATAAATCGTAATGGAACAAATGTGTTTTATGCGCGTGGAATTTTGGGACAATATATATTCGTAATTCCTCAATATGAGTTAGTTATAGTTAGGCTTGGCGATGGCCGTGGCGAACCAACTCCCGATGGACATGTGGCCGATGTGCCTTTATATATTGACGAAACAATAAAACTTTTTGCAAACTCAAATTAATCATCATTGTAGAATAATTAAAGAACTATAAATCGATATGCTCAAAGACATCAAGATAGAAGAAGTAGAAAATATTGCGATAGCGGCTGTACCAATTGTAAACGAAAACCTCTACACCGAGTGGCAGGTACATTTAATCAACTTAAAAAATACTCCTATAACGGGCGTTATCGTTTCATCGCAGGGTTATGGCAATCGTAATGGTGAAGAAGTGAAGACATCGCAACTGCGGCATTTTATTGACACTGTTGAACCACAAAGCCATATACTTATAGAGCCCATGATAGATGATGTAGTAACACTAAACAACGAGTATTGGGTAAGCTTTTATGTAGGCGAAAAAAATCTACGACAAAAAATATTTATTCGTGCAGGAATCTACCCGTCCCGAGTTTTTAACTCAGGTGCCGGTAATCAATAAAAAAGGAATTATGATTCGGTAAGGGGTTTCACCATTTTTATTTCGCACGAAAAATGACCTGTATTGCCAATGGGTCCGTACACATGCTCGAAACCATTCTTTTTATATAAACGAATAGCTGTACTGAATTCATGTATCGATTCGAGGTAGCAATAACTATAACCATATACTACTGCTTGTGTCATGCATTTATCTAAAAGTTGCTGAGCCAATCCGCGCCCACGAAATTCCTTGAGTAAAAACATTCTTTGCAACTCACAATATTCTTCACCAGCTCCGCTCAATTTATTAATTCCACACCCACCCACTATTGTTCCGTTTTGTTCTACTACATAATACACGCTTTTTGCATCAACATATTGAGCAAACATATCGTCCAACACCTTGTCAAAATATATAGTGCCGGGGCGCGCCACATCAAATTCCTCCATTACTGTCCTGATAACTTTTGCAATTGCTTTGTTATCACTTTCTTCTATCCTTCTAATATTTATGTTATCCTCCATGGTATTTTTTTTCAAAGTAAATAATTGTTGTTGGGTTATGTGGTTATTGAGTTGTTTGGTTATTGAGTTATTAAGTTATTCAGCTGTTGGTTATTTAATTCCCTGAATGCGGATTGAGTAAATATTGAAACCTTTCTTTTGGATTTTTGCAACACTGAAGCTTTCTAACATAAAAGAAAGAACTAGGTTTAGAGTCCTCATTCTTTTTTGTTTTTTTTTAATGGCATGAGAGACTCTAAAGCTAACTAAAAACTCTGAACTAAAAACCAAAAACTAAAAACTCAGAACTAAAAACTAAAAACTAATACCCACTCGCAAGCACATCAACAACGTGCATAAATTTATACGGTTTATTATGATTGTTTTGCTTTAAGTGCTGCAGGCATTGCATCTCCTTACTTATTACAAAATCCACTTGCTGATTTTCGAGATGCATGAGCGATTGATTTGCCAGCATGCCTGCAAAAGAACTATGATGTGCAGGAAGACCGCCACCACAACCACAACAATCTATCGATTTAAATTTTATCAGCTCGAGCCCTTCTACATTTTGCAACAAAATATTTGTATTGATGTTACATGCTAAATCAAATTGTGCATGACATGTTTCGAAATACCATGCGCGGCCATTTAGCTTGGCATCTACATTTTCCTTTTTTAAAACTTCAACCAAAAAATCAGCTAACTCATACACCTGATTTTGCAGAGCATTATACTCGTTGTGCAATACCGAATTGTGAAACAGCGGCTTGTAATAATTCTTTATACACGATACGCAGTATGCCGAAGGCGAAACTATAATGCGTTCGTTTTGCAAATCTTTAATAAGCTTCTGCCCTATTTCTTTAGCCAAATCTGTATGGCCGTTTTCTATTGCCGGGCGGCCACAACATGTTTGCGATTCGTTGTAGTGAATAGTGCAACCACAATGCTCCAAAACTTTTACTGTATTATGCGCAACCTCAGCAAAATAATGATCAACAAAACAAGGGATAAATAATTCTACAATCATGATTTAATCAGTTCCAAAATATATTAATGTAAAATAATTTTTGCCCGCGAAGTTATTTTATCTAAACGCAACAAACCAATAATACCAATTACAAAAAACAAAGCTATGGCAAAAATACTCATGCGCATACTTCCGGTTATTTGGTCGAGCAAGCCATAAATCAATGTGCCCAATACGGTACCCAGTCTGTCGCACACATCATAAAAACTAAAGTACGAGGCATTGTCGTTTTGGTGCGGCAGCATTTTACTATATGTACTGCGCGATAGTGCTTGCACACCTCCCATTACCATTCCCACCAAAAAAGCAAGCGCAATAAATGAAAATGGTTTGTAGGTATAATAGGCCAACACGCAAACCAAAACCCACACAACTATATTAATAAGGAGGGTACGTATATTGCCTATGTTAGCAGACAGGCGCGAAAACAAAGTTGCACCCAAAATGCCCACCAACTGAATAATTAAAATGGTTACAATCAACAAACTATCATTCATTGGAACACCGTTGTCGTCCTTTATTTCGGCCTTGCCAAATAGCGATGCTATGTACATTACCGTTTGCACTGCCATATTGTATAAGAAAAACGAGAATAAAAAAACTTTAAGATAATTCAATCCCTTCAACTCGCGAAATACTTTTGCCAACTCACGATAGCCATGAAACAATGCCGAGCTTTCTATTTTAAAACCGGCACTACTGCCCGGCAACCGGCTGAAAGAATAATAACCAAATATCAACCACCATAAACCTACCATCACAAATGATAAACGTGCCGGAATACTGCCGCCAACAAAATGATACGAATCGTTGAGCATAATAATAGTGAGGTTTACAATCAACAAAATAGTAGAGCCAATATAACCAAGCGAAAATCCGCGGGCACTCACTTTGTCCTGATTTTCGCGGTTACATATTTCGGGTAAAAAAGCATTGTAAAAAACTATGCTGCCGGCATAGCCAATAGTAGACAAAACAAAAAATACAATACCAATCCACAGTGTACTTTTATCATTGAAAAATGCCAGCATGATACACGAAAGCGAGCCTGTGATGCAAAACAATTTCATGAAAAACTTTTTATTGTTTTTAAAATCGGCAATGCCACTGAGCAAAGGACTCACCAATGCAATAAATAAAAATGCAAATGAAATGGCATAACTATACAGCGCAGTATTTTTCATTTGCATGCCCATAAACATTACACTAGTTCCACCTTGCGATGTAATGTTGTTATAATAAATAGGAAAAATAGCCGTGGCAATACTCAACGAGTAAACACTATTTGCCCAGTCGTACATACACCAACCATGTATTACTTTTTTATCCTCAACGATCGCTTTTGTATTTGCCAATTTTCGAATATTATTTTTAATGGAGATTTACAAAGGTGTTAATTTTTTCGTTTGCATTGCTACCATTTTATTTTTTGGAAACAAACTTATAATAATACACAAAATATTTTTTATTGCGGGAGGCGGTGGCCTCTCCGTGCATGTTGCCGGTCGGCAACATGCTTGTACCCCATTCTATAAAGGGGGTTTGTTGGTGGGGCCCCCCCCGTCTTTCTTCGGGGGGGGTTGGGGGGGGGGGGGTTTGGGCCCTTTTGGGGGGGGGGGGGGGGGGGGGGGGGGGGGGGCGGGTGGGGGGGGGCGCTTTTTTGTTGGGGCCGGGGTTTCCCCGTTTTGGCCCTTTTTTGGGGGGGGGGGGGGGGGGGTGGGGGGGGGGCGGGGGGGGGTTTTTGGGTTCCTTGCGGGGGGGGGTTTTGGGGGCTTCCCGGGGGGCTTCGGGGGGGGGGGGGGGGGGGGGTGGGGCGGGGGGGGGGTTTTGTTTTTTTTTTTTGGCCCGGGGGGGGGGGTTTTTTTGGGGTTGGGGGGGGGGGCGGGGGGTTTTTGGGGGGGGGCGGGGAGGGCCCCGGGGGGGGTTTTTTTTTCTTTTACAAAATTTTTTTTTTCTGTTCTGGGGGGGGGGGGGAATTTTGGGGCGGGGCTGGTTGTTTTGGTGTTTTCGGGGGGTTGGGGGGGGGGGGGGGGGGGGGGGGGGGGGGGGTTTTTTTTTTTTTGTTTGGGGGTTGGGGGTTTTTTGGGGGGGTTTTTTTTTTTTGTTTGTTTTTTTGGGGGGGGGGTTTTTTTGGGGGGGTGGGGGGGGGGGTCCCCGTTTTTTTTCTTTCGGTCTTCTTTTTTTTGTTGTTTTGGGGGGGGTTTGGGGTTTTGTTTTTTTTTGGGGTTTTTTTCCCCCCCCCCCCGTTTTTTTTTTTGGGCTGGGGTTTTTTGGGGGGGGCCTTTTGGGGGTTTTTCGCGGTTTGGGGGGGGGGGGGTCCCCTTCCGTTGTTTCCCTCGGGTTTGGGGGGGGGCCTTTTTTTCTTTTTTTTGGGGGGGGGGGCGGGGGGGGCTTTTTTTTGGCTTTTTTTGTTTTTTGGGGGGGGGGGGGCTTTTGGCCGCTTTTTTGGGGGCTTTTTTTTTTTTTTTGGGGGGGTTGGGGGGGGTTTGGGTTGGGGGGGGGGGGGGGGGCCCCCCCGGGTCGTTTTGGCGGGTGCGGGGCGTTGGTTTTTTGGGTGGCCGGGGGGTTAATAACATGACATCAATCATACAAAAATACCATTTCGCTTTTTTGACTAGCAACCACCCATAAGTGCTCGTTCAGCGTTCAGAATGGATGGCTGTTGCGTGGCTACTAATGGATTGGTAATTTTTTTTGCAAACCGCGTGTTGCTTTGTTGTTGAATAAAATTTTCTAGACTCTTGTACATTCAAAATTCCGTTAGCTAAAGCCGAACGGCAATGAATGCTTCGCGAAAAAATTTCTCAACAGTTCGAGAATACTCACTGCAAGCTCTTCACAACTTTCAAAACTATTGAACACTTAAACTATTGAACCCTTTAACTATTGAACCCTTAAACTATTGAACCCTTAAACTCTTGAACCATCCTCAACAGAACTCAAATTTTTCCCCATCAAACAAACCTTTGTCGCTAAGTTTTAATGATGGAATAACAAGCAAGGCCATGAATGAAAGTGTCATATATGGTGCACGGAGTGTGCAGCCCATTTCTTTTACCTTGCTATCAATAAAGACATATTGTTTGCCGACCGTTGCACAATCGTCTACACTCATCAATCCTGCTATTGGTAGTGGAAGCACTTCGGCTTTTTTATTTGCCACTACGCTTATTCCGCCACGGCACTCTATCAACAAATTTACAGCTTTTGTTATATCATCGTCACTTACACCTACGGCAATAATGTTGTGCGAATCATGAGCCACTGTAGATGCAATTGCACCTTCTTTCAAGCCAAAGTTTTTGATAAATGCCACAGCAGGTTTGGTGTTGCTATATCTGTTCACCACAACAATTTTTAAAATGTCGGTTGCAGTATTGCTAACAAGATTATTGTAATACACTGTTGGCTCAAACAACAATTTATTGGTAATCAATTGCCCTTCTAATGCTTCTATGCAATAATATTTTTTTTGCGTATCGCTATACGGCTCCATTACAAAGTCTGTTATACTTTTATATGTTGTATCGAAATTATTTATGATGCTTTGTTGTGCTTTTACAAGTTGTGTTTCATTTTTTTTGTAAACCACATTTCCATTAATCACAGTCTGTATCACATCAAAATTTTTCAAATCGCTCACTACAATAAAATCGGCAGCATCGCCTGTGCGCAACAACCCTACCGGCACGTTGTAATGCAACACAGGATTTACACAGGCACATTGCAATACATCGAACAACTTGTGGCCCGAAGCAATGGCACGTGCCGCCACTTTATTAATATGTCCCAGCAAAAAATCATCGGGATGCTTATCGTCACTGCACAGCATAACCATATCTGTATACGATGATATAACAGGATGCAGGGCTTCGAAATTTTTTGCCGCACTGCCTTCGCGAATCAAAACCTTCATTTGCAATTTCAGCTTATCGATGGCTTCGTCCAGTGTAAAACATTCGTGGTCGGTGGTGATGCCTGCGGCAATATATTTTGCGGCTTGCTCGCCCCGCAATCCTGGTGCATGGCCATCAACAGGCTTACCAATTTTATGTGCATGTTTTATTTTCGCCATCACCTCGGCATCGTTGTACAATACTCCGGGGTAGTTCATCATTTCGCTGAGGTACCAAATATCGGGGCGCTGCAAAAGTGCTTGTACAGCATCGGCATCAAGTATTGCACCTGCCGTTTCGAACGAAGTGGCCGGCACGCATGATGGCGCACCAAAATGTATTTTGAGTGCCGAAGTTTTTGCATTTTCCAGCATGTACTCCACACCTTGCATTCCGTTTACATTCGCTATTTCGTGTGGATCGCTTATGGTGGCAACCGTGCCGTGCTTTACTGCTTCTTGTGCAAAATAATAGGGCGTAAGCATACTGCTTTCTACATGGATATGCGCATCTACAAAACCGGGCATTATAAAAACATCCTCGTTATTTTCTTGTTCAGTAATATTAATAATTTTTGGCCCTTCGTATTTTATCTTGCCCTTATAAATTCTGCGGTTAATTACATCAACTATATTTCCTCTTACTTCCATTGTGTTTTATTTATTTTCAAATAAAGTGAAAAGGAATTGTTGGTGTTTTAGAAGAATTCGGTAGGAATGGTTATATATCTTTGCCACTGAGGCAAAAAGCTTAGCCAAAAGTTCTTAGCCTATGCTGGTACGGTTTTTTAAAAGCACTCAAATAGAACCCCAATAAAAAAAATCTTCTTTACAAAACGAAAACATTTTTTACTCCACCACCACCTTACCCACCATCACATTATTTTGTTCAATCACTTTTACAAAGTAAACTCCTTTTGCTGCTTTAGATAAATCTACTTGCAAAATATTATCAATAATATTTTCCTTTTTGTAAATTAATTCGCTTGTAGTGGAGTAGATGTAAATGGCTTTTGATTTTTTAGTTTTCTTTTCAAAACTTATTGTAAATTTTCCATTGGAAGGTGATGGATAAATTGAGAGCGAATTGTTGTTTATATTGTTTTCTTTTATTGAAGTAGCAAAATTTGTAATTTTATATATGCCGCCCCATCCTCCCAAATATGCAACAGAATCATTCACTATTTTCACTTTTGAGCCATCTGGCCCTCCATTCTGATATGAATATGCGGTATCCCATGTTTGGCCAGCATCATTAGTTATAAAAATGTAACCGCCCGCAATAGCCAATCCATTTCCATTTTCATTAAAATCAATAGACGTTACTTTAGAAAAAGAGAAAAAAGAGCTTGTTTGCCAACTGTAACCTCCATCATTGGTAACCACAATTCTCTCAAAACTACCTGGCCCAAATTCAACAGCAGCGCCAATGAGTGGATTGAAAAATGAAACTTCATTAAAGTACAAATTTAAAAAACCACTACTGGCCCGTGTATCCCAAGTTAGACCATTATCTATTGTATGTATCAATGCCGAAAACCCGTTTACTTCTCCACCACCGAACCCCTCATTTCCATCCAAAAAATCGAAATCGAATATCACCACAGGATAACCTAATGCAAGTGGATCTATAAGTGTATCATCTACATAATAATTGCTGTAGATATGGCGGATGTATCCACTATCTGTTGAAACAATAAAATGATTAGTGTCAATCATGTGACAATCCCAGTTATTTGATGGTGGCAAAAACGATAATAATGACCAAGTTGCACCTCCATCATTTGTGCGCTTAATGCCGCTGCTGTGGCTTACTGCAACACCATGATTGAAATCTATGAAATCTATATTTTTTACAATTGGGAAATTGGTTTCGATTGTATCCCAGGTATTTCCACCGTTTTGGGTTCGATAAATTTTAGAACCAGAACTGAACATTACTGTATCTTGATTTAGAAAATCAATGTCATTTACGTAAATGCTACTATCCAGCAATATTGAGCTTATTTGCACTTGGCTAAACGTACACAACCCAACTAACAAGAAAAGCAACTCTAATACTATAATTTTTCTCATTGTATTATTAATTTGGTTGTTATTGATTCTGTTCCTAACTGAGCTTTTATGAAATAAGATCCAGATGTTAAATTCAAGTCACTATTAGGAAAATGGAAATTCGCTGTAGAAAGGTTTTTGATTGAAAAATTTTGCAACAAATTTTTCACTTGATTTCCGTTGTTATCGTAAATCACTAGCGTAACTTTTTCAGCACATGCGTTAGTTAAGGTAATATTTATTTCATCCGCAACAGGATTTGGATTCACGCTCATTGTTGTGCTTCTATTCAACTTTACAAATTTGGTTTCAGTAATAAAATAATTGTTCGTTTTTTGCACATTTTCCGGCACACAATTACTATTTATTTTTGTGTGTAATGTACTACCGTAAGCAGCATGAAAACCTGTTTTCATCAGTATGGAATTACCTGCAAACATTCGGATATCGCTACCATCAACTATTTCATAATTGCAATTATCAGATACCACTATATTGTTTTGGGCTTTTTCAATTTTGTAAAAAGGTGTTACAGGGTTGCAAAGGCTTAAATCTGTAACGCAAGGTATTTCGTATGGTTGTGCATATACTGTTTGAAGACCATTGCGTCTATCGCACCAAACAGGGACACCCAAACTATTACACAGGTCATTACCATTAAAATCATGTGCTACATAATTTGCATCTTTTAAACCTGTGGTAGAAAAATCACTTATTTTAGTGTGCACCCAAGAAGCACCATTGTCATTCGACAATGAATTATATGCATTAAATCCGTTGTTATTCATAAAATCTGTAGAATTGTAATAAACGACTGATATCACGCCATTGTACGGATCGCATGCCATATATGGCTGCCATTGATCAAGAGGTGCCATACTAGCGTCCTCAAAAATCAATTTGGGACTACTCCAATGATTCCCGTTGTCAATTGATTTAATAAAACAAATATCTTTTGAAAGAGGGTCAATTTGATTTGGTGCAAGTCCTCGGTTCGCCCAAGCAATGTAAATATTTCCATTTTGCTGATTGATTGCCATAGTCGGGAAACTCGGATGCTTAGTACCTGCTTTAATATCAAATGCTAAATCAGCATTGTTAATTCCGCGTATAATTAAAGGAACATAATTTGGAGGCCCTATTATATTAGTATTCATATCAAAATCTACCCTAAAAGTATTCCATGTTTGCCCACCGTCCACAGACTTTGCAAAACCAATCCCACTTTCATCTTGATAACTTTGATTGTAGATGTCATAAATTGCCCAGCAAACATATATTGACCCGTCTGGCCCGAACGCTATATTTGGTGATTGATGTACGACTCCTCCAATATTCGCAGGGCATAAGTCAATTTCAGGATCCCATGTCTGACCACTTGTTGTAGATCTTTTAATTTTGATATGGAAATCCGCCTGATTTCGGTATGCACAAAACATTAAATTAGAATTATTTTTTCTTCTAGTATCGCACATCAAAAAAGGCTTATCTATAACTAATGTACTTTGAATTAAAATAGGATTGCTCCATGTTACGCCATTATCATCAGAATAACGAAAATGAATTCCATTTGGGGTTAATGTTTTCAAATAACTAACAAAGATGCGGCCATCCAAGTTAATCGTGCATGAAGGATCACCATATGCGTCAATTTGGGAAAAAAAAATTACTGGCCCATGTAGCACCTTTGTTTTGTGAAATACAAACATTGAGGCCATAATTTGGGCTAATATTAAAACTCCTCAAATTATTAGCAATTATAATTCTATTTGGGTTTGTCCTGTCAATGAATACACTACTTTCAGATAACATATCATCATTTGAAAAGATTGGATAAGGCTCAATATCTGTGGTATTATATTGAGCATAGCTTACAAAGTTTAGCAAACAAAACGACATTAGAAATTTAATTATTTTCATCACCCTTATTTTTTTAATAATAATTTCAAAGCGTCCAATTCTTTTTTCAATTCAAAAATATAGAGGTAGGCTTCTTCCAATTTTTCTTGTTGTTGGATGATGGTTTGCGTTACATTTAATTTTCCGTTTGTTGCAATATCATTAGCAGTTGGCATGCCGGGCAAATGTTTTTGGTTGCTTACATAATTTTGCAATTCATCAATTGATAAATATTTATGTGTTGGTTCAAAAACATAATCGGGCCAGGGTGCACCAAGTGAAGTCCATATTTCGTTTGCGCCAAGTTTGCCATTCACTATTAATTTGTAAGGCGTTGTTCCGTTTTGTAAAGTAATGGCTGATGGGTCAACTCCTATTGCAACAGTACCATCATTTAATATGCTAAAAATTCTTGTGTAGTTTGTATTATCATTCCAAAAAATAGAAAGAGGCTTTCCGGTTTCATTAGAACGTGGCCCGCTTATGTGCCAATATCCATCGTTGTTTTGCAAATTGATGCTTGTGCTTGCAGCACCGTTGTCGGTTATATAAAAATTTGGTGTATTGCCTTTTAGTTGTAACATAGCTAGTGCATTAACTGTGCTTGTGCCAATACCAACTTTACCTTCAACTATTAATCCGTTGGCGGGTGCATTTATCCCGGCATACGAATCACCAATTGATAAATTTCCATTCACAGCAACTTTACTTTGTGGTAAAGAAGTACCTATACCCAAATTACCATTACTTGTAAATCGTGCTCTTTCAAGTGCATTGGTAATAAAAGTAAACTCATGGTTAGTGCATGTGCCTATTTGTCTTTCGGTGGAGGTGCTGTTAGCTCCAAAATAATTACCACCCAAAAACCAAGGCATATTTAGTGCTTGATTACAATTTTTTGGAGCAACTTCAACTTCACCATTTGCATTTACAAAAAGCAAATCCAATCCGGGATTGTTTCGTTCCAAATTTTTAATTTTTAGTTTCCCATCACTTGTAATTTGCAGTCGCTCGGTATTGTTTGTCTTAAAAATTAAATCTTTATTATCTGTGGTACCAATAAATTGTGTGGTGGGATTTGTGTTTGCATTGCCGGTCATTGTCCAATCGCTGCGGTCGGGTTGGGATAGTACGAATCGGTCGCTATTTAACGTGCACCCATTGCCATCAGTAACAGTTACCATATAAGAGCTTGCACCAAGTGTTGTTCTATTTTTGTTTGTATTGCCATCACTCCACAAAAAACTGTAAGCGGCCACGCCTCCGCTTGTGGTTACAGTTATGCTGCCATCGTACCCATTATAAAGGCTAATATTTTTGCCATTGGGATAGGTAAATACTACACTTTGCAATTCCAGCATTTCGGGTTCTATCAAAGTAATATCGGCTATTACCACTTGCATGGCTGCATCGGTAACACGTACACTATAATAACCCGCTGCTAGGTTATTAATGTTTTGTGTGGTTTGGTCGTTTGTCCATTCATAAGTGTAAGGCGGCATGCCCCCAGTCACATTTGCAATGATGCTTCCATCCGTTTTACCAAAGCAAGTAATGTTGTATCCATTGTGCTGCGAAGGAGTGAGGGTGACTGTGGGTGATTGTGCGTGCATGGTATAATTTGTAACAAAAAAAAGTGTGGCAATTGCAGCAATTTTTTTAATTTTATTACCTACTAATTTTAAAGGCAAAAGGCAAAAGGCAAAAGGCAAAAGGCAAAAGGCAAAAGGCAAATTGGGAAACGGGATTCTTTTTCATAACTATAAGTATTAATTGGTTACGGTAAAGATATAGAAAAGGAATAATACGAATTACAAATGGAGGGAAATAAAAATACAGAACGTAGATTTTTATGATGTTGATGATTTATTATGATTTCAATTTCTAAATACCACGGGTTAAAACCCGTGGCTATAATATGGAACATCCCTACGGGATTTGTGTGCCGCAAAATTTTTCGCGCAAGAAAAGGAGCCGTAGGCTCGACTCAATATTGTAAGGAAGGATTTCATTCCATCCAATTAAAAAATGCACAAAAAAAATGGCGTGCAATTTTTGCTGCGCAAGCAATAGAGCCGTAGGCTCGACTCAATATTGTAAGGATGGATTTCATTCCATCCAATTAAAAAATGCACAAAGAAAAAATGGCATGAAACTTTTGCTGCGCAAGCATTAGAGCTGTATGCTCGACTCAATATTGCAAGGATGGATTTCAATCCATCCTATTAAAAAATGCACAAAGAAAAATGGCATGCAACTTTTGCCGAGCAAGCAATAGAGCCGTAGGCTCGACTCAATATTATAAGGATGGATTTCAATCCATCCTATTAAAAAATGAACAAAGAAAAATGGCATGCTATTTTTGCCGCGCATGCAATAGAGCCGTAGGCTCGACTCAATATTGTAAGGATGGATTTCAATCCATTCTATTTAGGAAGGTGTGCACAAAATAATTGGGCAAAACGAATTCCACAAGTTAGCTTGCAATTGTCCTGCCTTGCACATTACAAGTTCGGCCATATTTTGAATAGAATGATTTTAATGCATCTTTGTAAAAAAAATCAAGCAATGAAAAATATTTCTTTTACCACATTAATAGCATGCAGTATCATTTGCTCAATAGCACAAGCCCAATATGGCTGTACCGATCCGCAGGCCAATAATTACAATGCTGCGGCAACTATTAATAATGGCAGTTGCACTTACAATAGCTCCAATCTTTCGCTTGCGTTTAAAACAAATTTGGCCACACCAACACTTGACGAAAACAGTGGTATAGAATTCACTCCGCTAGGTTTGTGGACATTTAATGACAGTGGCAACCTTAGCGAAATTTATCGTATAGATAGTTTGACCAATACAATTTTGCAAACGGTAACAATTACAAATGCCACCAATAATGATTGGGAAGACATTACTTCGAACAACGATTATATTTTTATTGGCGACTTCGGAAATAATAATGGCACGCGACAAAATTTAAAAATATACCGTATAGCAAAATCGCAACTGCAACCATTGGTTACATCTGTAACTGCTGATGTAATTAATTTTAACTATGCCGACCAAACTACTTTTGTATCGTTACCCAATAATAATAATTACGATTGCGAGGCCATGATTTTTTATAACGATTCGTTGCACCTGTTTAGTAAAAACTGGGCCGATAAACAATGTAAACATTATGTACTTCCCGCTGTGCCCGGCACTTACACAACTCCTGTGCGCGAAACATTCAATGCCGGATTTTTAATTACCGCTGCAAGTGTGCAAGCCGGTGGTGTTATTTCTTTGATAGGTTACGACAATACCGGAGTGGCGCCTGTAAGCATGTGGATGTTGTATGATTATACTGCACCATTTTTTTTCAATGGTAACCGCAGAAAATTCAATCTTTCGAATGCTTTGACAAATGGGCAAGTAGAGGGCATAAGTTTTAGGAATGGCGCGTATGGTTATATTTCGAATGAGCGGTTTCAGCAATCTATATTTAATGTTGCACCCAAGTTGCAGGCTTTCAATCTTGCGCAATACCTTCCGGCAAGTTTTGTAACGCCTAAACCTAAACCAGCATTTTATGCAAGCGACTCTACTATTTGTAAAAAAGACAGCATTACATTTTTTGATGCGAGCACAAATAATGCAACAACATTTATATGGACATTTACCGGAGGCACACCTGCAAGTTCTACATTAAAAAATCCTACGGTAAAATATAACACCACAGGAAATTTTGCAGTGAAATTAAAAGCAACAAATGCCGGAGGAAGCGATTCAATTACAAAAACAAATTTTATAAAAGTGAATGCTTTGCCACTTAATACGGTAACAGTTGTGGGCTTGCTCGATTTATGCCCCGGTGATAGCGTAGAGCTGAAAGCCGCTACAGGCAACAATTTCGGCTATGTGTGGTTTCGCAATGGCGTTACAATTGCCAATGCAAATAAATTTAACCTGATAGTAAAGCAAAGCGGCAGCTATAAAGTGCGGCTTACAAATAATAATGGCTGCACCAATACTTCGGCAGTGAAAAAAGTGACAACGCTATGTACTCCCCGCATTGCTGCTTACAATAATTTCGAGACTAATATTTTCCCAAATCCATCCACTTCTTTTGAATTGAATGTAGAAGAGGGTGAAGAAATGCCTTTAACCATAAGTATATACGATGTTATGGGTGCACTTGTTTTTCAATCGCCACTAGAGCCCAATACAAATTTTATTTTTGGAAACGATTTAAAACCGGGAGTATATACCGTGCATGTAAATTATGTATCGAAGCAAGTGTTTACAAGGATTGTGAAAATGTAAAAGTTTTTTTTGTTGAGAAAGTTTTGAAGAGCTTGCAGTGAATATTCTCGAACTGTTTTGAAAGTTGAGGAGGATTTGTCCTCGGTTGGCGTCCCCGCCAACCGCTATGATGCATATCAGTATTTGTCCTCGGTTGGCGTCCCCGCCAACCGCTATGATGCATGTCAGTATTTGTCCTCGGTTGGCGTCCCCGCCAACCGCTATGATGCATGTCAGTATTTGTCCTCGGTTGGCGTCCCCGCCAACCGCTATGATGGATGTCGATTGATATTTGGAGAAGATACAAACCGCTAAGGTACATGTCACCAATGATTGGCGGGGACGCCAACCATGGACAAAAAGTTGAGGAGGTTTGTCTTCGGTTGGCGTCCCCGCCAACCGCTATGATGCATGTCGATTGATATTTGGAGATGATACAAACCGCTAAGGTACATGTCTACCGATGATTGGCGGGGACGCCAACCATTGACAAAATGAATATCAGAGTTCCAAAAAAAATATTGTACTTTCTAAAAAACTACTGCTTTACAAAAGGCACTTTTACAATATTGCCATCGGCTATAATGCTAAGGTTATAAAATCCGGGAGCTAAATGCTGTACCGAAATTTTATCGCTCATCATGACATTGAAATGCGAAACAACTCTTCCAATATTATCGGTAATAATAATGGTGTGCTGTTGGTTGCTCATTGTGGTATTGATAGAAATAAAATCGTGAGTAGGGTTTGGATATACGCTGATACTATTCTGAGAAGCTAAAACAGGAATGCCCACCGAAGAAGTAATATCGTTAAGGTAACGTGCCATAGCAATATCATTGGTGCCTAAAGGCGCAAAACCGGCAAGCACAATTTTGCCATCGGTTTGCAGACACATGGCATTGGCTTCGTCCCACATACCTCCGAACGAAGTAAGAGTAACACCATTAGTACCAAAAGCTGCATCGGGGCTGCCATTTTGAAGAAAACGAGCGAGAATAAAATCGCGATCGCCAAAGCCAACACCGGAGCCACCACACACCAGAATTTTATTATCGGGTTGCACCAAAACATTGTAACCAAAATTGAACACTGCACTGCCAAAAGATGTTAAACCGTTCGATCCAAAATTTTGATCTGGTATTCCCGATGAATCGAACTTTGCACAATATCCTAATATCAAACTATTGTTAGGAGTATGGTACCCGGTTGAAAATATCGAATCGTTGTGCACTGTAATACCATAGCAATAATTTTCACCGGAGAAAAATGGAGTTAGCAAATATCCATTGGTGCCAAAATTGGAAACCGGTTGCCCATTGTTATTTAATTTCACCAATATACTTTTTATACTAAAATTTGCACTTACATATCCATACCCACCACCAATAATATTCCCACTGCTAAGCAATCCAATCGAATAAATTCTTTCATCCTGCGTTGAGCCATTCACCATGGTAAATCCATTAGTGCCAAATGTATTATCGATTTTTCCATTCGTGTTAAAACGGGCAAACAAACATCCACTAAATGGAACGGCCTGTGTGGAACCTGCACAAACAATTTTTCCATCGGGTTGAATGGTCAAACATTCGAATGCCTCTTCGCTGGTACTATAACCCGGAATATTTATTCCTGTGCTGTTAAACGATGTATCGAGTGTGCCATTGCTATTAAATCGAGCAATAAAAACATCGCCATCCGAAACAGTAACATAGGTAGTTCCTACAACAACTAATTTACCATCAGGTTGCAAAGCAAGTTCATAAGGGTATGTTTCTTTTCCTATATTTAAAATTGCTAAGCCATTTACACCAAAGGTTGAATCCATAGTGCCATCGCTAAGAATGTGCATTAAAATTCCTTGTGTAATATTGTTAAGTTTTGTACTGGCGCAAATAATGGTAGTGGTGTCGGGCAAAGCAACAATGTCAGTGGCAACATCGTGCTGCGTGCCGGGTGCAAACACTGCTGTACCTGCCGAACCAAAAGAAGGATCGAGGGTTCCGGGTTGTGCGTTAACATTCATAAAGATAAATAATGATGCGAATGCGAAGTAGATTTTTTTCATATAGTTTTTTTTTGCAAATGTAATTTCTTTTGGGGTTAGTTTAAAGGTTCAAAAGTTTAATAGTTTAGAAAGTTGAAATATTTTTGAACCAGATTTTTATGATAATTATGATTTTTTATAATGTAAAAAACATTGCTCATTTTCATCATTGTAATAATTTGCGTTCTATCTCCTATGCTTAAATGTAAAATATTTTTTGTTTTTTGCTAACCAATAAAAACCCATGTCGCAAACTGGTCATAAAGATTTTTTCGATTCGCCATTAAAATTTTTGAAAGGCGTTGGGCCACAGCGTGCCGAAGTGTTGGAAAAAGAAATGTCGCTCACAAATTTTGGCGATTTACTCAGTTACTATCCTTACCGTTATATTGACCGCACGCGCTTTTATAAAGTAAGTGAAATTACCGAAGACATGCCTTATGTGCAATTGCGTGGCATAATTAAAACCGTGAAGAGCGAAGGCAAATTAAAAAGCACGCGATTAATTGCATCGTTTAAAGATGATACTGGCAGTATCGATTTAATTTGGTTTCAGGGAATAAAATGGTTGCGCGATTATGTAAAAGCCGGAGGCGAATTTGTCATTTTTGGTAAACCCACATTGTTCAACAGCACGCTCAATATTGTGCATCCCGAAATAGAACACATCAGCACATTTAACGAAGGCATACCAAGCACCATGAGTGCTATGTACAACACTACCGAAAAGAGCAAGGCGCGAAGTGTTGACAGTAAAGCCATACAGCGCATGATGAAAACGCTGGTGCAACAGTTGCCAAGTTTTATAGATGATAATTTACCGCAATATGTGCGCGATGCATTGAAATTAATTTCGAAACGCGATGCATTAATCAATATACATTTTCCGGGTGATGCATCACTATTGCAGCAGGCACAATTGCGATTAAAATTTGAAGAGCTGTTTTTTCTTTCGTTAAAATTATTGAAACGAAAAGTAAATCGCAACGATCAGGTTCGGGGAAAAATATTTGAAAAAGTAGGAGAGCACTTTACCGATTTTTATAACAATCATTTACCGTTCGTACTTACCGGTGCGCAAAAAAGAGTGATAAAAGAAATACGTCACGATTGTGGTCGTGGTATACAAATGAATCGTTTGCTGCAAGGTGATGTTGGCAGTGGCAAAACATTGGTGGCATTGATGAGTATGTTGCTTTCTATCGATAATGGATTTCAGGCTTGTCTGATGGCACCTACCGAAATACTGGCGCAACAACATTATCAAACACTGGCATCGCTGCTCGAAAATACACAGGTAAAGGTTGGGTTGCTTACTGGCAGCACACGGTCGGTGGCACGCAGACAAACGCTTGCAAACCTTGCCACGGGCGACCTGCACATCATAGTAGGCACACATGCTTTGATAGAAGAAGATGTGCAATTTCGCCCGGTTTGGTGTAGCACAGCGATCGCGCCTTTGGCAAAAAAATAAAAACGAACCACCGCACATTTTAGTAATGAGTGCTACACCTATTCCGCGTACTTTGGCCATGACAATTTATGGCGACCTCGATGTGAGTATTATTGATGAATTGCCACCGGGACGTAAGGCAATAAAAACCATGCATAAGTACGAGCGCGACAGGTATGCACTTGTACAGTTTATGCAAAAGGAAATTGCGCTTGGTCGGCAGATATACATCGTGTATCCGCTAATAGAAGAATCGGAGCAATTTGATTATATGAATCTGCAGCAAGGTTACGAAGCCATTGTTCACGATTTTCCGGCACCTACGTATAGGGTGAGTGTTGTACACGGAAAACAAAAACCTGCCGACCGTGCTTACGACATGGATTTATTTGTACAAGGCAAAACACATATTATGGTTGCAACCACTGTTATTGAAGTTGGAGTGAATGTGCCCAATGCAAGTGTGATGGTGATAGAAAGTGCAAATCGTTTTGGCCTATCGCAATTACATCAGTTGCGAGGTCGTGTGGGTCGCGGTGCCGATCAATCATATTGTATACTCATGACCGATTTTAAATTAAGTGTAGAAGCAAAAGAACGCATAGCAACTATGGTGCGCACAAGCGATGGTTTCGAAATTGCCGAAGCAGATTTAAAACTTCGCGGACCCGGTGATATCGATGGTACTCAGCAAAGTGGTGTGGTCGATTTAAAATTATCGGACCTTACTAAAGATGGAAAAATACTTGCCCTTGCACGCGAAGCTGCACAACGCATTTTAGACAACGATGCCCAACTTAAAAAACCCGAGCACTTTTGTATTCGACATTTTCTCATTCAACAAAAAATGAATAGAGGCGATTGGAGCGATATTTCTTAGGGGAGTTGGGGAGTTTAGTGGTTCAAGAGTTTAAGAGTTCAAGAGTTTAAAAGTTCAAAGGTTTGATGGGGGTTATTTTACTTTGGAGTTGGATTGTACCGGTTGGGCAAGTGGGTTATTTGTTGTACATTTGGAAGTGGAAGTGTTAAGTGAGAATTTTGTTAAGGAGTAAATCTAAAATATATGATATGAAAAAAAAGAAATTAAATATAGCAATTTATTGTGTGATTGTTGCAGCGTTAGCAGTCAAGACCACTTATGCAATGGATAAAGAGCCGGATGCTACACAATGGGAAACACTACCAAGCATAGCGCAACAAACTGTTTTAAGCGGGGGCGAAGGAGTATATTATTCTCGAGCAATGTTTGATATTGAACACGAAGACCAAATGCCGCAATTGCGCAAATATTTTGCTCATGCAAAAAATATAGAAAAGGAATATTCTATTGTTGTGTTACCCAATCCTGCAAAAAACAGTTTGATACTTTCATTAGATTTTGCAAAATATACAAACCCAACTTACACTGTAATAAATACAATAGGGCAAAATCTGTTAAGTGATAAAATTGAAACAGACAAAACAAAAATAAATATCTCAAACCCTAGTGCAGGTGTTTACTATTTGAAAGTGATTGATGCAGGGATGATAGTAAAGGGTATTAAAATTGTAGTTATTAAATAATTTATTTAGGTGGTGCATACATGCACCACCTTTTTTTAAAAATGAAAACTATTATTTTGTTTTTATTGTTCGGGCTGCAATTGTCAAGCGAAGCACAAAACATGAGTAAATACTGGATGTTTGGCGACTCTGCAGGTATTGAATTTAACGGAACAAATACGCCCAATGTAATAAATTCACATGCAAACGGGAGGGGTAGTAGTGTTTCTATTGCAGATACGAATGGCGCTCTTTTATTTTATGTAACTACAAATGGAGATAATTACCGCACGGTGCCGATGAATAAGTTTAACGACACTTTATTTAATGGCGTGGATATAACAGGTCGTAACTTGTATAATGATTTAACTATCGTACCATTTCCAAATCATGCAAATCAATTTATTTTATTTCATGTTTCAGTTTCGCCATTCAACGATACTTTATATTATTCAATAATTGACATGCAATGCAATAACAACCAAGGCTGCGTAATTGCGAAAAATGTACCATTCGATATTTATCGTTCAGGCGATTGCCTCACGGCCATAAAACATGGCAATGGGCGCGATTGGTGGTTGCTCAGTAAATATAGCGATGTGAACACACCCATGAACAACCGCTTTTTTGTTTATTTAGTAGATAGTAATGGTATACAATTGCAAAGCACCCAAGATTTTAATGATGCAACTGATGGTGATTTTCAAAAAATTATCATTCATCCAAATGGTAATAAATTTATGATGATTAATATACTTGGTTACATGGCTGAATTTAATTTTGATAGATGTAAAGGTAGTATTTCGTTAAGTAAATCTATTTATCCCGAAATACCTTCTCCTTGGTGTTGCAGGTATTTTTGGGAAGGAGCATATTCAAAAAGTGGTAATGTTTTTTATGCAAGCACTACTGGTATTAATAGCCAATTTTCGCAAGGGTATTTGCTGCAATATAATTTATTGGATAGCAACCCAACCTTAACAGTAGATACATTGGATACGTTTGATACACCCATCGGCACTGGTGCAGTGCGCTTAGCCCCTGATAATAAAATTTATTTTTCGCGTGCTTATGAAAGTCCAAATGCATGGAGTTACCCATACCCAGATAGTATGCGCAATTACATTAACGAAAACCTAAGTGTAATAAATGAGCCTGATAGCCTTGGTGCTGCCTGCAACTATCAACCATTCTCTTTTTACCTTGGCGGTAAGCGTACTTATTATGGTTTACCTAATAATCCCGATTATGATTTGGGGCCGCTGGTGGGGAGTCCTTGTGATACGTTGAGTGCAAACCTCGCGCCCAATACCCCCAACCCCCTACAAGGGGGCTTAAATACAACGTACATATCGGCTTGGGAGCAACTTTTTATTAATGCAAGTGGATTGAAAGGGAAGAGTGTAACTATAACCATATACGATGCTACTGGAAAAGAAAAATTTGCAAGGGGAAAGCCCCAGGTGGGGGTTTGGGGGTTTATAGCGGATACTTTACGCTTGATGTGGATTGCACAGGTTGGGCAAGTGGGTTGTATGTAGTACATTTGGAAACGGAGAAGGAAGTGTTGAGTAAGATGTTTGTTAAGGAGTAGTTTAATTGTTCAAGAGTTTAAGAGTTCAAATGTTCAAGAGTTGGGAGTTCAAGAGTTTAATGGTTCAAGAGTTTAAAAGTTCAAAGGTTCAATAGTTTATAAGTTCAAAGGTTTCGGTTTTTTGAATACAGATTTTTATGACGTTGATGATTTATTATGCTTTCTATTTTCGGTTTTATCCTCGGTTGGCGTCCCCGCCAAACGCTTGGATGCGAATATAAATTTGTTGATCATCACCATCATAATAATCTGCATTCCGAATTAAATTCTAACTTGAAAATCCGATTTCCATTTTGAATAAAGATTTTTACATTTGCGCTCCTTCAAAATTCTTTGACAGAAATAAAACACATGCCCAGGTGGCGAAATTGGTAGACGCACTACTTTGAGGTGGTAGCGCCAGAAATGGTGTGCTGGTTCGAATCCAGTCCTGGGCACGAAGATGTCATTTGTCATTTTTTGTCATTGGCCATTTTTAGTCATTGGTCATTCTTGTTCATTGGTCATTTTTGTCATTGGTAATTTTCAATGACCAATGACTATCCCAAATGACAATCCCAAATGATCAATGACAAGGAAAAGCCCGGGTGGCGAAATTGGTAAACGTTGCGGTCTCAGAAGCCGTTGGAGTTATATCCTTGCGAGTTCGAGTCTCGCTCCGGGCACACAGTATTATTTTTGTGCAAACCTCAATATCCACACAGCAATTATCATAAAAATTATATTGGGAATCCACACAGCAATAAATGCGGGCAAGTCGCTATTGGTGGCAAATGTGGTACTTATTTGCATAAACATAATGTAACTAAAGCTGAGCAAAATTCCTGCTACTAACTGTAACCCTATACCACCACGAATTTTTCGGTTGGCAATGGCCACACCAATAATGGTAAGTATAAATGCTGAAAAAGGATATGAAATACGCTGGTGTTTTTTCAATTCGGCCCAAACAATTTTACCTGTGCCTTTGAGTTTTTGTTCTTCAATATATTTATCGAGTTCGGTGGGGCTCATGGTTTCTATCACATTATCGCGCGTGGCAAACTCTGCATGAGTAAACGAAAAAACGGTATCGAGGCGCATGCCCTGGCGAAATATTTCTTTGTTCGCTCCTATTTGCCTTTCGAAATAATTTTCGAGCAGCCACTTGTTACCTACACTATCCCACACGGCACGGTCGGCACTAAGTTTATAGGTCACATTTTTATCTTTTATTTTTTCGAGCGAAAACAAGTAACCCATTTTTTCGCGGTTGCTATAACTTTCAAAATAGATAAACTCGCCCGGCCCTATTTGCCGGTGTATGTTGCGCACCCTTAATTCATAGGGGTTGCGGATGTATTTGTTTTCGAAATCGAGTCTGCGTTCGTTGGCTTTGGGTATAACATAACTGCCAAGGTAAATGAAAAAGTGCCAGCAAAGCAGAGCAAAAAAGATACGGCATCAGCAATCGTTTAAAACTTACACCGGCATTTAATATGGCAATTATCTCGGTACGGTTTGCCAATTGTGCAGTAAAAAAAATTACGCTTATAAAAATAAAAAGTGGCGAAAACTGATTAACAAAGTATGGTATAAAATTTAAATAGTAATCGAAAGCAATTTGCGAAAACGAAACTTTGGCTTCGAAAAAATCATCAAGCTTTTCCGAAATATCGAACACAATGGCTATCACTATTATTAAACCAATAGTGTACACAAATGTGCCAAGGAATTTTTTGATGATATATTTATCTAATATTTTCAAATTGCAATTTTATATGATAAACGTATACTATAACCGTTGCATTATCACCGGGAGAATATTTTTTTTCCATGAATAGAAATCGCCATCGATAATTTGTGCTCTGGCAGTTTTTACCAGCCACAGATAGAAACTAAGATTGTGCAGCGTTGCAATGTATGCTCCTAAAATTTCTTTGCTGATAACAAGGTGCCGCAAGTACGCCTTTGTATAGTGTGTATCGGCATAGCACAACCCTGCCGGGTCGATGGGCGAAAAATCGCTCTTCCATTTTTCGTTGCGAATATTAATAATACCTTGTGTGGTAAACAACATACCGTTGCGGGCATTGCGCGTAGGCATTACACAATCAAACATATCTATACCCAAAGCAATGCATTCAAGAATATTTGCGGGTGTGCCTACGCCCATCAGGTAGCGGGGTTTATCCTTTGGCAATATATCGCACACCATATCGGTCATGGCATACATATCTTCAACAGGTTCGCCTACGCTAAGGCCGCCAATGGCATATCCCTCGCGATTGGTTTGCAATACAAACTCGGCCGATTTTTTGCGCAACTCGGGATAAGTGCTGCCTTGAATAATGGGAAACAATGTTTGCGAATGTCCATACAAAGGATCGTTGCTATCGAAATATTGCACACAACGCAGCAACCACCTGTGTGTAAGTTCCATCGACTTGCGGGCAGTACGTATATCGCAAGGGTAAGGTGTACATTCATCAAAGGCCATAATAATGTCGGCACCTATTTGCCGTTGAATTTCGATAGCGCTCTCCGGAGAAAAAAACTGTGGCGACCCATCGATGTGCGAACGGAACTTTACTCCCTCTTCTTTTATTTTTCTGTTTGCTGCCAGCGAATACACCTGATAACCTCCGCTGTCGGTAAGAATGGGCCGTTGCCAGTTCATAAATTTGTGCAACCCTCCGGCCTGTTGCATTACATCCATACCGGGCCGCAAACTTAGATGATAAGTATTGCCAAGAATTATTTGCGCCTGCACATCGTCTGTAAGATTGCGCTGACTCATACCTTTAACGGTTCCTGCCGTACCAACGGGCATAAAAATGGGCGTTTCTATAGTGCCATGATCGGTGGTGATAAGCCCTGCGCGGGCTTTGGTATCTCTATCGTGAACTTTAACTTCAAATTGCATAGCGCGCAAAAGTAGCAATATTGCACAAACGGATTATGCATGATAATAAACGTGGACGATGAAAATTTTTGTATCGCATGTAAAGTGATGGAAACACATTTTGCAAATAAAATTATCCACAATTTTTACTTTATAAACTATGGAAAACTTGCACAGCAATATCACATTGTAAATTTTACATTTGCGCCCTCAATACACAATATGCATAGCCAGTTAGAATCATTACCTTACTTTTCGCAAGCATTGCTTTACGGTCCCGTTGCCATACTTGCATTATTAGCACTTATACAATTATTTTATTTTCTGTTTGTGCAATTGCGGTTGGCAATGTATAAAAGCACTTTTACGGCAAGTACTAAACCACCGGTATCGGTTATCGTTTGTGCCCGCAACGAATTTGATAATCTCGAAAAACATTTGCCCTCTTTGCTAAATCAGGATTATCCTCAATATCAGGTTGTAGTAGTTAACGATTGCTCATGGGATAACAGTGCAAAATATCTGGAGCAAATGGCGGCCACACATTCGCATTTAAAAATTGTTACTATCAAGGAGCAGGAAAAATATCGTCATGGTAAAAAATTCGCCCTTACACTTGGAATAAAAGCTGCTGAGCACGAAACACTTTTACTCACCGATGCCGATTGTACCCCCGCCTCTACAAATTGGATTACCGAAACCATGCAATGCTATCAGCACGATACAAATGCTGTGTTAGGTTATGGTGCTTACGAAAAAAAATCGGGATTCCTCAATGCACTTATCCGCTTTGATACTGCAGCCAATGCAAGTTTATTTTTATCGCAAGCTATTCGGGGCAAAGCATACATGGGTGTGGGCCGCAATCTATCGTATCACAAAAAAATATTTTTCGATAACAAAGGATTTGCCAATCATCAACATTTACTATCGGGCGATGATGATTTATTTATAAATGACATTTCATCGCAATCGAAAATTGAAGTGTGTGTAAATCCCGATGCATTTACCTACTCGGTTCCCAAGCAAACTTTTGGTGCCTGGTTCACACAAAAGGTGAGGCACGTGAGCACATCGAAATCGTACAAGACGCGCGACCAGCGGTTTTTGGCAACATATCATCTTACTCATATTTTATTTTGGCTTTGTGCTATTGTGTTATTGGCATTTCAATATCAATGGCAATTGGTACTGGCAATTATAGGTTTGCGATTGTTGCTACAATGGTTGGTGGTTGGAAATTGCTTTGCGCGCTTAAAAGAAAACAACATCATTTGGCTCATCCCCATTTTCGATTTTATTTTTGTATTCATCTACCCTTTTGTTTCTTTACGTTCACGTTTTTATAAAAACAAAACCTGGTAAAATGATAACTAAGACTATATACGTTGTTTGCGCAATGTTGCTTTTTGTGGCATGTGGCAGCAGTAAAAAAAACAAAGGAAGTGCATATACAACTCGAAAATATAACATGGAACATTACTCAGGTTGATGAAATAAAAGTGAGCGATCTGAAACCAAACAAAGTACCATCGTTTACGCTTAATTCCGATTCACATCGTATTTCGGGCAATTCGGGGTGCAATCAGTTTGGCGGTGGATATACTTTCGAAAACAATGTATTAACCACATCCAAAATGTTTAGTACCGAAATGGCTTGCATCGGGCTGATGGAACTGGAGCAAAAAATAAATACTGCTTTCAACCAACCTCTTACACTAAAAACCGAAGGCTCACAAACCATGCTTACCTCTGCCGATGGAAAAACAGTGATGAAAATTTCTGCGCAAGTTGCCGGTAATTGATTTTAAGTTGCTTTATTTTTTTTGCTTGAAATTTCGTTTTGTTCCAAATATATAACCTCAGCCCGAAAATTCTGGTGTATTTTGTTGCTTGTGCTTATTATGTGAATCTATTTAGTCGATAGTATCAAACTACCATTAAACCATAAATAATAAAGGAGAATCGTACATTTTAGTTTTGTTATAAAAATATTTTTCCGTTTTTCACAATTCCATTTTCCAATTTAAAAGTAAAAATATGAGTATAAATATCGATAGTAAGTCGAAGCCGAATTTATCATTTTGGCAAATATTCAATATGAGTTTTGGTTTCCTGGGCATACAGTTTGGGTGGGGCTTGCAAATGAATAATATGAGCGCCATATACGAGTACCTTGGCGCCAAACCCGATGAAATTCCTTTGCTGTGGCTTGCTGCACCCATGACAGGATTAATTATACAACCCATAATTGGATATATGAGCGACCGCACATGGCATCCGGTTTTAGGAAGACGCAGGCCTTATTTTTTGGTGGGTGCCATACTTAGTTCGCTTATGTTATTTATTCTTCCGCAATCATCGGCAGTGTGGATGGCAGCCGGGTCGCTATGGATTTTAGATTCGTGTATCAATATAAGCATGGAGCCTTTTCGCGCTTTTGTGTCCGATAAGTTAAACGAAACACAACGTGCACGGGGCTTTGCCATGCAGAGCATGTTTATTGGTTTGGGTTCTTTTATTGCCGGTTACTTACCTTCTATACTTGCCGATACATTTGCCATATCGCGCGAAAAATCTGCCGGGGGAATTCCTATTAATATACAAATGTCGTTTTACATTGGCGGTGCAGTTTTTTTGGCTGCCGTATTATACACAGTACTTACATCGAAGGAATATCCTCCTGCCGATTTGAATTATAAAAATAAAGTGCGCGAGAGTAATAAAGGCCTTGGTGGTGGTGCACGCGAAATAATCAGCAGCATAAAAGAAATGCCTACACAAATGAAACGCATTGCGCTTGTACAATTTTTTACCTGGCCTGCATTGTTCCTTATGTGGTTTTATTACTCGCCTGCTGTTGCTACCAATGTGTTTGGCGCTACCGACACCAACGATGTTTTATACACACAAGGCATTGAATTTGCCGGCAAAACATATTCGATAGAAAACCTTGTAACGTTTTTATTCTCGTTTATCCTTCCCTTTCTGGCCGGACGATTCAGCATAAAATAACACACATGTTATGCCTCACAATTGGTGCTATTGGAATGTTTAGTGTAGGCTTGATAAAAGACCACAACATGCTTTACTTATCCATGGGATGCATTGGAATTGCCTGGGCTTCAATTTTAAGTATGCCTTATGCGTTGCTAAGCGGAGTAATACCGGCCGAGAAAACAGGAATATATATGGGCATATTCAATTTCTTTATAGTGTTGCCCGAAATAATTGCATCGTTATTTTTCGGATATTTTATGGAGCATATTTTACATAACAATAAAATTGCGGCACTTGGTGTTGCCGGATGTTTACTGTTGCTGGCAGCATTGCTTTGCCTCCGCATTCGCGAAAATGCCAAGCCTGCTTAAAAAATAATTACCGTTAATTACTTTTGAAATGTGCAATTACCAACTGCGCAATTTCGTCACCAATGCGCTCTTGTGCTTCTTTGGTTGATGCACCTATATGCGGAGTAAGCGAAATATTTGGGTGATGCAGTAGTTCGCTCTTTGGCGCAGGTTCGTTTTCGAAAACGTCTAATGCAGCATGTGTAATATGTTTTGCATCGAGGGCTTTTAATAATTCCATTTCATCTATCACACCACCACGGGCAGTATTTACAATGCACACTCCGGGTTTCATCTTTGCAATTTCGGCAGCACCTATTACATTACCTCCAGGCACATGCACCGATATAAAATCGCTTTGCATCAATAACTCATCGAGCGAAATAGTTTTTATCGTGATTACCGGCTTTGGATTAATTCCATCTATATCCAGTTCTAAATTCACATCAGGTACAAAGGCATCGTGTGCTATAACTTTCATTCCACAGCCCAAAGCAATTTTTGCTACGTCCTGCCCTATGCGACCAATGCCAATAATACCAATTGTTTTGCCTTTGAGTTCCTTACCACCGGAATACTTTTTTTTCAGCTTGCCAAATTCTTTATCGCCACTCACAGGCATATCGCGGTTGCTTTGATATACAAAACGCACCATGCCAAACAAATGTGCAAATACAAGTTCGGCCACCGAGTGCGATGACGATGCCGGAGTATTGTAAACAGTAAGGCCTTTGCTGCGTGCATATTCCACGTCAATATTATCCATGCCCACACCACCACGAACTATTACTTTCAGGTTGGGGCATGCATCAATCAACTCTTTGCGTACCGTGCTTGCCGACCGCACCGAAATAACTTCGTAATTATTATCGTTGATGGCCTGCGCCAAATTTGCCTGTGGCACATTTTGCATTTCTATTTCAAAACCATTTTGCTCCAGTGTAACTTTACACTGCGCATCCATACCATCGTTGGCAAGTATTTTTATCTTATTCATTTGTTGTGTTATCAATTTTCGAGAACCGGAAAAATATTCTTCAGCATACTTTCCGAAAAAAAACGGAAACGAAGAACGTCAAAAAATTGGAATATTCGAGAAGAAAAAAGTTGGTGGTTTTAGCAATTCTATGTGCAAATATTTTGCGCGGTTTGTTTATTATTTATCGCTTTGGTTTCTAAAAGGAATTATCATCAAAAAAAACCATCCTTACTTTTTACAATAGTTCGATTTTTTTTCAATTCTCTGACTTCCATTACTCTCCTATTTGGTAAGCAAACTCGGGCGATATGTCATAGTTCCAAATACTTTGGGTGGCTTTATATTCTGTTGTAATAGTGTCTTTCCAATATATTTCACCTACTGCGCCTACCTGTGCAGTTTCGAAATAATTTTCATCATATAATTTTTCGATACCATTCAAATGTTTGTGATTCTCAATTAGTGGTTTTATGTCGAGGCTTTTAGTTTCACCTGTATTGAATTTACAAACAATTCGAAAATTTTTTGTACTAATTATTTCTGTAACTCTAATCATTATTGAAAGGGTTTTATTTTATGAAAGTTTTTGCTTTGCCACATTTCAAGCAATTCATTTTTATGTATTTCGGCCCAAGCTTGTACCAATTTTAATTTACTTATTGGTAAATCACCGTTCAATAAGCTACCACTTTCTATATGAATATTGGCTTCAAGCTCAGCATACGCTACTTTAAAATGTGGCGGATTATGTTCGTTAAAAAACATATAAACTATAATTATTTAAACATACATTTTCATATGTCAGCTATTCGGCAAATTTAATTTTTTTAACTAATGTAATATTGAACCCTATGGGAAAAGTTTAATAAATTAAAGATCCACTAAATCACTAAAGCACCAAATCCCACAAAACATGAAAAATGATTTATATACGACTTAGTGAAATTTTGTGCCTTCGTGCTTTTGTGGCAAAATTATTTTTCGAAGGGGACTCAATATTCAATTCATAAATAAAGGGCTATTCTAATCAGATTGATAAATTAAACTATAATTCCGTAACCTTTCATTCTCTTATCTCTGCTAATCGGCAAATTTAATTTTTTCTAATTAATGCAATATTGAACCCTATGGGAAAAGTTTAATAAATTAAAGAGCCACTAAATCACTAAAGCACCAAATCCCACAAAACATGAAAAATGATTTGCAAACGACTTAGTGAAATTTTGTGCCTTCGTGCTTTTGTGGCAAAATAATTTTTCGAAGGGGACTCAAAACCCAATTCATAAATAAAGGGCTATTCTAATCAGATTGATAAAGACTATCGAAAGAATCTTAATCCTGATTTGATTTGGGATAAAATGAAACTATTGGCTCATAAAATACAGCTTTATTTATGTTACTTGATTTATTGAGAAAAAAAGCAGTTTGATTTCTAAGTTTAGTTTCCTTGTTTTTCAAATATTTTTCAAACTAAAAAATCATAACTCCCTTTTATTTTACACACTTCATACAGTTAAAAAAATTGCACTCTCAATGCCACAATAAATTTACTATTTTCGCCACCATTCCAAATCGGGTATGTACGCACTCATAAAAAAAGAAATAAACGGCTTCTTCAATTCGTTAATCGGCTATATAGTCATTATCATTTTTCTGCTTACTATAAGTTTGTTCTTATGGATTTTTCCCGATTCGGATTTTAATATCATCAATGCCGGTTACGCCTCGCTCGATTCACTTTTTATAATTGTGCCCTGGGTATATTTATTTTTGATTCCGGCCATCACCATGCGCACAATTGCCGAAGAGAAAAAATCGGGAACACTCGAATTGCTTCTTACCAAACCCATGACAGAAATGAAAATAGTAACAGCAAAATTTATTGCCTGTTCACTCATTGTGTTGTTGTCGCTATTGCCTACCCTCATTTATTATTTTACTGTAATATATTTGGGAAGTGCTACCGGCAGCATCGACCATGGTGCCACATGGGGAAGTTACATCGGCCTGCTATTGTTGGGCTGTGTGTTTGTTTCTATAGGCATTTTCGCTTCGGCCATTACCGACAATCAAGTGGTGGCATTTATCATTGGATTATTTTTATGCCTCTTCTGTTTTATAGGTTTCGAAAAAATTAGCTTGATAGGATTACCTGCATTGGTCGCTTCGGTTACAAATTATATTGGTATCAATGCACATTATATTTCGCTTAGCCGTGGGGTGATTGATACGCGTGATATTGTTTATTTTATCAGTGCCATTTTTCTTTTTTTGATGATGAGTAAAACGGTAGTGGAAAGCAGAAAGTGGTGAGGGGAGGGGGAAGTTCTTAGTTTTTAGTTTTTAGTTTTTAGTTTAATGCTCAAAGTTTTTAGTTTAAGATTTGAAGTTTTTAGTTTAGTATTTTTATTTTGGAGAGAGAAATCAAAAATTGGAATATAAAAATTAAATTATGTAAGGGATAAATTTCTAAAATGTTATGTTTGATAATCAATCAATAATCATCGAACACTAAAAGGGTTCAACTTGAATAACTAAAGGTGAAACCGGTGGAGTTGGAACCAGCGGATAAAGCAAAAACAAGCAAAACCCTGAAAGGGTTCAACTTGAATAACCACAGGTGAAACCTGTGGCTAAAGCAAAACAGAAACGATAAGAACCCTGAAAGGGTTCAATGTTGTATTTAAGGTTCTCAATAACACGAGGTAGTAATTAGCTACTAGACAAGGCAGAAATTGATTCTGTCTCTAGTATAAAAAATAGAAAAGCAAAAGATAGAATCAAAAATTAGAGATAAGAAATTTTTATAAAAAAAGACATTTAAAATAATGAATCAACAATCGATAAAGAAACAACAACTGTTTTCATTTTTGCTGGTAACGGCAATAGTGATGGTTGCTAATATTTTATCGTCATATGTTTTTACCCGCATCGACCTTACCGAAGACAAGCGTTTTACACTATCGTCAAATACAAAAGAACTGATGAAGCAGCTTGACGATGTGGTGTTTTTCAAAATTTATCTCGAGGGCGATCTTCCTCCCGATTTTAAAAAGATTGCGCAACGAAGTGGAAGATAAACTTGCCGAAATGCGCATTTATTCAAACGGAAATTTAGGTTACGAATTTATAGATGCCGCAGCAATAGAAAACGAACAACAGCGAGAAGCTTTGTACAAGCAGTTGTACCAAAAAGGACTTATGCCCACCACTTTGCAGCTAAAGGAAAATGATGCATCAACACAAAAAATAATTTTTCCCGGTGCAATTATTAATTCAAATAACCTGGAACAAGCCATCACTTTTTTGCAGGAACAAATGGGTGTTGGTGATGCACAAATGCTCAACAATTCTATTCGCAATTTAGAATATCAAATTACAAGCACCGTAAAAAAGATTACACAAAAAGCACCGTATCAATTATGTTTTCCTCGAAGGGCAAGGCGAGTTACCCAACGAGCGTGTGGGCGATATAAATAAAACGCTGAGCGAAAGTTATGTTGTACAACGCAAGACCATCAATGGTTTGCTGGGTGCACTGGATAATTATCGTGTAGTGATTATTGTTAAACCCGACACAGCTTTTACCGAGAAAGATAAATTTGTGCTCGACCAATACATCATGAAAGGCGGACGCGTGTTGTGGTTGATTGATCAGGCACATGCCAGTATGGATAGCCTTGCAACAAGTGACGAAGCAATCGCCACATCGGTCGATCTTAATTTGAATGATATGCCCTTTCGATATGGGGCGCGTGTAAACTTTAATTTGTTGTGCGATTTGCAAGGCGTGCCTATTCCAATTATTACCGGCAATGTTGGCAATCAACCAAAGTTTACCATGGTGCCGTGGATGTATTTTCCCATGATTTTTCCCGGAGCAAATCACGCCATTGTAAATAATTTAAATGCCCTCAAAACAGAATTTATAAGTACCATAGATACCATTGCAGTACAAGGCGTAAAGAAAACTTTTCTGCTTTATTCATCACCTTATAGTCGCGAGTTGAATTTACCTTCACGATTTACGCTCGAAGCAGCACGTAAAAAACCTAACATGACTTTGTACGATAATGGCCGTAAAGCTGTAGCTGTATTGCTCGAAGGAAATTTTACCAGCACCTACAAAAACCGCATTCCGCCTGCCATTGCCAACGACAGTGCTATTGCATTTAAAGAAACAAGCAAGCCTACAAAAATGATAGTGATGAGCGATGGTGATATTATAAGCAACAATGTAAATAAAAGTAACGGACAAATTTATCCGTGCGGATACGATAGATACAACAACCGTATGTTTGGCAATAAAAGTTTAATGCTCAACATGATCGATTTTCTTGCCGATGATTCGAACCTGATAGAACTGCGTAACAAAGAAGTGAAACTGCGTCTGCTCGATAAAAATTTAATTGCCGAAAACGAAATGCCCATAAAACTTATAAATGTAGGTGTACCCATTTTGTTGTTACTCATTTTTGGTATTGCAAAATTTGCTATTCGCAAACGCAGGTATGCATCATAAATAGACAACAACTTTATTACTTATTGAAAATAAAAACCAAATGAAAAAAAACATTCTCTTACTCATCATTCTTCTTGTTGCCGGTGGCATAACCTGGTGGGTTGTAAAAAATAATTCGGGAAGTACCATTGTTGGCGAACTGTCGGACTTTGCTGTGGAGGATACTTCTTCTATTACAAAAATATTTATGGCCGATAAGCAAGGCCACAGTGTAATACTGAAAAAAATAGATGCCAATAACTGGACTGTGAACGATGTGTATAATGCACGGCCCGATGCTATTGCACTGTTGTTGCAAACCATTACACAAGTGGAAGTACGGAGCCCTGTTGGTAAAAATGCTTTTAACAATGTACTCAAACGTATCGCTGCAAAAGGTGTGAAAGTAGAAATTTACCAAAACGATAAACTTGTAAAAACTTATTATGTTGGTGGGCCATCGCAAGATCAGTTGGGCACTTTTATGTATATAGAAAATTCGAGTTTACCTTTTGTTACACACATACCCGGCTTTAACGGTTACCTTACGCCACGTTACTTTACCGATATTTTCGACTGGCGTGATAAACGTATTTTTACAGGTGACACAAAAAATATTTCCCGCGTTATTGTGCAGAGTAAAGAAAACTTAGAATCTAATTATCAGATAGATAAAATTAATGACGCCAACTATTCGGTTGTGGATTTAAATACAAAACAAACTTTCACTCCATCGATGGACAGGTTGAGTCAATACCTCGATTTGTTTCCAAAAGTGGCTTTTGAGGGTGTAGCATTTGAGCTTACAAAATCTACTATCGATTCTACAATGGAAGTAGGATGGTTTCGTAAACTTTCTGTAACAAACAATGCCAATAAAACCATTAATGTGGAAATGTTTAAGATGGCTTTCAACGAACGTTCGAATCAAGTGCTGCAAGAAGGTCAACCCATACCGATTCATGATCGCGATCGTTTTTTTGCACGCATCGATAACGATACTTGCTTTGTGTTGGCGCAATATATTTTGTTCGATCGCATTTTCCGCAAAGCAGCGGAGTTTCAAAAACAGTAATTGTTTATTTTTTTTCTTCGTGATCCTTTGTGGTATAATTTCTTTGAAGTGATGAAGTTGATACACGAAGTTGCACAAAGGAGGAATGAAGTTGCACAAAGCAAGAAGTGAACAAGCAACTTTGTGGAAGTATATATTTTTGTTGGGCAGAGTTGTGACAAATTGCTGACACTTGCGCAAAATAAAAATGCTATATTTGGACATCAATAAACCTCAAGATGAAAAAGCTATTTCTTACCATAACATTTTTGTGTATCATACTATCTGTGCACGCAAAGTCATTAACTGCAAGCCTTACTTTTGCGAAATTCTATTCTGCTGCCGATGGGCCATATGTAGAAACATACCTTTCGGTTGATGGCAATTCGGTACATTTTGTAAAAAACGCCAACAATAAATTTCAGGCAACTATCACCATTACTTTTTTAGTAAAGGACGAATTGGGCCAGATAAAACACAGCGACAAATACAATTTGCTTAGCCCTGAAGTTGAAGACACCGTTGGCAATTATTTTAATTTTATCGACCAGCAAAGGCTTGCATTAAGCAAAGGGAAATACAGCTTCGATATTACCATTGCGGATAAAAACAGCACGCAAAAACCATTTACTACAAGCAATACAGTATTTGTAAATCACGAAGCCGGTACCATTTCTATTTCCGATATTGTATTAATAGATAAATACACTAAGGCTGTAACGCCTACCAAGACTACAAAAAACGGGTATGACCTCATTCCATATGGCGATAATTATTTTTATCCCGGCATGAACAAACTTACTTTCTATGCTGAAATTTATAACACCGCGGCAGTATTAAAAGATGAGATGTACTTGCTTACTTACAGTTTGATTGATGCCGAATCGCGCTCTGTAGTTGGAAATTTGACAACCTTTAAAAAGCAAACACCAAAAGAAACCGAAGTACTGCTTAGCGAATTCGATATTAAAGAAGTGCAATCGGGAAATTATATTTTACTCATTGAAGTGAAAAATAAAGCCAACGAATTACTCGCATTTGGCGAAACATTTATTCAACGCAATAATGGAGTACGAAAAGAAGAACCTCTTGATTTGGAAAGCATCAACATTAACCAAACATTTGTTTCAAGTATAAATAACCGCGATTCGCTGGTAGAACTTATTGCATGCCTGCATCCTATAAGCAGCGCCAGCGAAGGGTTGTGGCAGGACAATCAACTTAAAGCAGCCGACATCGATTTGATGAAAAAATTCCTTTATGGTTTTTGGATGCGTAGAAATAAGGAAAATCCTGAATTGGCATTTCGTACCTATATGCATGAGGTGGCAATCGCAAATGCCAACTATTGCAATAAATTTATAAAAGGTTACAATAGCGATCGTGGCAAAGTTTACTTGAAATATGGTCCTCCAAATATCATCACACCAAGTTTGAACGAGCCCGATGCTTACCCTTACGAAGTATGGCATTATTATAAAATTAAAAAATTTTCGAACAAGAAATTTTTGTTTTACAATACACATTTAACAAGCAACGATATGGAATTGCTTCACAGCGATATGCCCGGTGAGTTGTTCGACTCGCGGTGGAAAATGAAACTGTATAAGCGCAACTCACAAAGCTTAAACCTTGATAATGAATCACCGGGCAAAGAATCGAACTTTGGTACACATGCCGATGATTTGTTTAATAACCCAAAATAATATATGAGTGTTTTGTGCATGCAACTAATAGCGAAATCAATTAGTTTATTCTTCAAACTCTTTTGCTCATGTAAGTTTAAAAAGAAAAGAAACATTTCGTGTTCTTTCGTGTTTTTAGTGGCAAGAAAGCCAAATAAAATTATTAATTTTTTTCCGTAGCAAAAAAAATACTTTTGCTTTTTCAATTAGTAACATTTCGTGTTTTTAGTGTTTTTAGTGGCAAGAAAGCCAAGTTAAATTATTAATTTTTTTTCGCAGCAAAAAAAATACTTTTGCTTTTTCAATATTTATAATTTTTTGAAAACAGCAATAGTCATTCTTAATTACAATACTGTAGAACTCCTCGAAAAGTTTTTACCTAAAGTAATAGCAACCTCAGCAACACATGCCGATATTATTGTTGCCGACAATGCTTCGAAAGATGGCAGTGCCGAATATGTGAAAAAGAACTTCCCAAATGTGCAGGTGCTTACAAGCACTGTAAACTATGGCTTTGCGGGTGGTTACAATTATTTTCTACAACAAACAAATTACGAATTTGTATTGCTACTCAATACCGATGTAGAAGTAACCGACAATTGGCTGCAACCCATGTTGAATAAAATGGAAAGTGATGAAAGCATTGCGGCCATACAACCAAAAATAAAATATTATCACGATAAGGAAGCCTTCGAATTTGCCGGTGCTGCCGGAGGCTATATCGATTATTTAGGTTTTCCATTTTGCCGCGGCCGTGTTTTCGAAACCATGGAAAACGACAATCACCAATACGATGATAGCTGCGAAATATTTTGGGCCACCGGTGCATGTATGCTTGTTCGCAAAAAAGTATTCGATGAACTCGGTGGCTTCGATCCCGATTTTTTTGCCCACATGGAAGAAATAGATTTATGCTGGCGCATGCAAAATGCCGGTTACAAAATTTATTACGAAGGTAGCAGTACAGTTTATCACATGGGTGGCGGCACATTGTCTACCGGCAATCCGCGCAAAACACATCTTAACTTTCGCAACAATTTATTGATGCTGCATAAAAACTTACCAAAGAAAAGTTTGAACCGTATACTGTTTTTTAAAATGGTTTTAGATGGTGTAGCAGCAATGATGTTTTTATTTCGCAATGGTACACAACATTTTATGGCCGTAGTAAATGCCCATATGTATTTTTATAAAAATATTGAAAACCGAAAAGCAATCCGTGCCAAAACGCAAGCACAAATAAAACTGCACAACACAAAAAATATTTTTCAGTCGAGTCTAGTAATGCAATATTACATAGGTGGGAAGAAATTGTTCTCGAAGCTCGTGAGGTAGTTATTGGTTGTTGGTTATTCTGTTATTGGGTTATTGGTTATTGTGTTATTGATTATTACTACAATCGGCATTTGCGGCCGCAAGCTTCCACTCTTGTGGTTTCATTTTTATTGATGATGAACTACTTAATTTTATCTTTGCATAGTAAAATATTAATTTATTAAAATGAATCAACTATGCAAAACTATTTCACGGGCCACAAGCGTGGACGCTTGAGGGAGCAGAGGAAATTACTACATACCAAAAGCTGTTCGCACTTTTATTTGTTGACGTACTTCCTCTAATGTGAGTTTACAGAAAACTTCTACTGTCACATTTTCGCCCGGTATCATATCGAAATAATTATTGCTCATTTTTGTGTTGGCATCTCCATCGAAAGAAATGAAAATATCTTTTGCCAGGGCTTTTGCGGCAAGTTTTATGTAGTAATGGCCTTGTTTACCTTTTACTTTTAGCGTGAGTGGTTCTGCGGGAAGTTTTAAGTTTTTACTTGCTGCAAAATAATGGATGCTACTTTGCTTGTCGCTGATGCTGCTGTTGATGGCATGTACAAAAAGAGAAATTTTGCTCAGGCTGTCGTTCACAATTTTATTTAATGGTTGGGCAAAAACAAGAACAGCAGAATCAGCGTCTACAGTTATAGATGTATCACGTTTCCAGAATTTCTTGCCGTTAAAATCTTTCAGCACGAAATCGATATCACACTTTGCCGGCTCGCGCTTATCATTTACGGCAAACACCAAAAGCGAATCGTTGCGCTCAATTGCAAAAGTTTGAACCGGCTCGAAAGCCTTGGCAACAGTGTAATTCAACGCCTTCCAGTTCATGCTGTTATCCATACGGCGCCATGTAATACCGGGCCAGCAATCGTTAAACTGCCAGTACAAACTACCCATACAAAATGGTTTTGATATGCGATGTGCTGCTATGGCTTTCTCGTAAGCTATTGCTTGTGTGAGTTGCGATGTGTAGGCAAAATCGTCAAGTGAAACAGCCTGCCTGTAATATTGCTCTGCATGCTTTACTATGAGTTTGTTTCCTTTATAACTTTTTTGTCGGGCGTTAATTTCTTTCACATTCCAGTTTTTAATATTGGATGTAAAATAATTGCGGAAGTAATTAGCTGCCGGCAACGAAGGAAAACCATACTCACTTGCAAAGCGAGGCACATGTGTATAAAACGAATCGAAATGTTGCTCGCCATGCCACACGCCCCAGTAATGATTATCGCCAAACGAAAAATCCTTTGTATTGCCCCAGTTACTTTGTGGCGAAGTGTGCATGTAAAATCTATCGGCATCGAAAAGCGCAACAGCATCGGGCAATACATTTTTAAAAATTAAATAATAGCCTTCTACAAAATCCAAACTATCCTGTTCAGTATATTTGTAAGTAGTGTACCATCCCCAATTTTTTAATGCAACATCAATTTCATTATTGCCACACCACAGTGCTAGCGAAGGATGATTGTGCAACCGTTTTACCTGATATTCGGCTTCGTCCTTTATGTTGCTTATAAAGGCAGTATCGTACGGATACATGGTGCCGCTAAACATAAAATCCTGCCACACCATAATTCCATATCTATCGGCAAGGTCGTAAAAGCGATTGCTTTCGTATATGCCACCGCCCCACACGCGTATCATGTTGAAGTGTAGTTGGTGCATTATTTTAAAGTAAGCCTCGTATACACTATCCGTTACAACATTGCTCATGGCATCAGGCGGAATCCAGTTGGCACCACGGGCAAATATTTTATTGCCATTGCACATCACATAAAAATTGCGGCCGTCTTTATCTATTTCGTTTACCACTTGAATGGTACGAATACCTGTAGTAACAATAGTTTGCTGCACATCGCGCTTTGTTCGCAGAATGATGTGAAATGTGTAAAGTGGTTGTGCCCCTGTTTCGTTGGGGAACCACAAATCGGGGTTTTTTATTTGTACCGGAATACTAAAAATATGATGACCCTTTACTTTCACGTAATTGCGAATGATGGGTTTAAAAGATTTAGCGTCATCGTATATTTCAATCTGCACCGAATCGGGATTTGCAGAAAGTAAATTTACCTGCACATCGAGCAAGGCTACATTTTTTATAATGGAGGTGGTGCGTACAAAAACATTATTAATGTACATATCGTTCCATACATGCAATTTAATATTTCGGTAAATGCCACATCCTACCAGGCGTGGTGCCACATCCCAACCATAATGCATTGGCGACTTACGTGTATGTGCACTGGTTTTTAACGGATGATTATCGTTATCGGCAGGAAAAACAAATGAGGTGTTACGATTTTTGAAAACCCAATTCACCGGAGAATAAAAATATATACGTAAGGTATTTTGGCCGGGCTTCAAATTCGATTTTATATTTTGCTCCCATGCACGAAACATATTATCGGCAAACAAAATTTTGTTGCCATTAACAAACACATCGGCATAAGTGTCGAGGCCTTCGAAATTTATATCCACATGATTGAATTGCAAAACTCCCGAGTCGATATCGAAACTACATTCGTATATCCAATCGAAATTTTGCACCCATTGCACTTTTGTTTCATTATTATCAACGTATGGGTTAGGTATTTTTTTGTTGGCAAGTAAATCGCTGAACACACTGCCGGGAACAGTTGCGGGCATCCATGCAATACTATCGGCACGGGTAAATTTCCATGTTGCATTTAGCGGAATAATATCGGAAGCAATGGTAGATTTTTGTTTTGCAAAAGCTGCGAAACAAATCAGCGTGCAAACAATGCTAAAAAATATTGTGCGCTTCGACACAAAATAAAAATGCAACAAGAAGTTATAAAGATTAAGAACCATAAATTTTGGTTACGTATTTTGTAGTGAAAACCTATTGAACAATGGTTAGCTTTTTCTGCGCTTAATTTCATTTACAATCAGCGAAAGTTCGCGGCTCATTTGTCCGGCCATACTGGTGTTTTCTTTTGCACGCCTGAATAGATAGGGCATTACAGATTTGACCGGACCATACGGCACATATTTGCAAACATTGTAACCGGCCACAGCTAAATTAAAACTGATATGGTCGCTCATGCCCAACAATTGCGAAAACCATATGTGTGGATGCTGGTGTGGAATATTGTTTTTTTCCATGAGTTGTGTAAGCAATAAACTACTTTGTTCGTTATGTGTGCCGGCACAAATGGCAATGGTGTTTATGTGTTCGATGCAGAATTTTAATCCAGCATCGTAATCGCGATCGCTACTTTCCTTATTGGGTTGAATAGGACATGTATATTCAAAATCCATGGCGCGTTTGCGTTCCTTTTCCATATAGGCACCACGCACTAATTTTATACCTAGTATATAGTTATGGTTAATAGCATGTTGATGGCTTTGTTTTAAAAATTCGAGGCGGTCTGTTCGGTAAAATTGAATGGTGTTGTATACAATGGGATGTTGTGTATTATACTTTTGCATCATGGCATTGGCCATATCATCTATGGCTTGTTGTATCCAACTTTCTTCGGCATCAATAAAAATGCGCACATTGTTTTGTGCTGCGGTGCCGCAAATACGGTCAACACGGTTTTGCACACGCTGCCATTGTTGTTGCTCGTCAGGGTTGAGTTGCATGCCGGCACTTTGCTTTGCAAGTATATCGTGCGTGGCAAATCCTGTAACTTTAAAAACGCAAAACGAAATTGCCGGATTGTTTGTCGCCTTTTTTACTGTTCCCAAAATGGCCTGAGTAGTTTGTTCAAATGCTTCTTCGGTTTCTTGCCCTTCGACCGAATAATCGAGAATGCTTCCTACTTTATTTTCGTATAATTTTTGAATAGTGGCATTGCATTCTTCTATGGTTTCGCCACCCACAAATTGCTTGAAGATGGTACCCTTTATGGCAAAGTTAATGGGCAAGCCAATCTTCATGGCAAATGATGTGGCAGGTTCCATAAGCGAAACCAACGAACGGTTGTTTATGGCTTTAAACAACATGTAAGCACGTTGCAAGTCGGCATTTGATTTATAGGCAAATGCATTTTTTATATTATCGAATGAAACTGTAGACATAAAGGAAAATTGATGTACAAATGTAGAAGTAAAAGAAACGGAAACAAATTTAGTGATTGGTTGTTTTGTGAAATGGTAACATTACCTTTGAGGCGCAAATAAAATTCATCAAAATTGAATACGGAATTAGGAGATTTTTTTTCGAATACATTTACAAATAAACCATTTGTAATTGCTGGACCGTGTAGTGCCGAAAGTGCAGAACAGGTGCACGATACAGTAGAATTGCTGAGCCAACAAAATGTAAAACTTGTGCGTGCCGGAATATGGAAACCCCGCACACGCCCCAATAGTTTTGAAGGCCGTGGCACTGTTGCATTGCAATGGCTGAAAGATGCCGGCACAAAATTTAATTTGCCTGTGGCGGTGGAAGTAGCAACAGTGGAACATGTGGAACAAGCCCTGCGCGCAGGAATAGATGTGCTTTGGATAGGAGCGCGTACCACAGTGAATCCCTTTATGGTGCAGGAAATTGCCGATGCTTTGCGCGGAGTGAATATTCCGGTGATGGTAAAAAATCCCATCAACCCCGATTTGGAATTGTGGCTTGGTAGTGTAGAGCGTATTTGCAAAGCCGGTATAACGCAAGTGTCTGCTATACATCGTGGGTTTAGCAGCTACGAAAATAGTTTATACCGCTACAAACCAAACTGGGAAATACCCATAGAGTTTAAACGACAGCGGCCCGAAGTGCCCATGATATGTGACCCAAGCCACATTGCAGGCAATACCGAAAATATATTTTTCATTGCACAAACAGCACTCGATTTGCAGTACGATGGATTGATGATAGAAACCCACATCAACCCAAAGGCTGCACTTAGCGATGCCAAACAACAAATCACACCGCATGAGTTAGAATTATTGCTTTCGAAATTGATGCAACGCAAAAGCACACCCGATGATGTTTTTGAACTTACCAAGTTGCTGCAACTGCGCGAAAAAATTGATGCCCTCGATAAAGAAATGATTGATGTGCTGGCACGAAGAATGGAAATATCACGCATTATAGGTTCGTTTAAAAAAGAAAACAACGTTACCATTTTACAACCCGAGCGATGGGACGAAATAATAAAATCGCGAACGGCATACGGCACAGCACATGAGTTGCATCGCGAGTTTTTATTGAAGCTTTGCAACATACTGCACGAGGAATCGATAATGCAGCAGGCCAATATGATGAATGCTGCCGAAAACCCTGAACTGAAGAAATAATTTTATCTATGGCTGAAAATGTGTTTGATGATAAAGCCATATTTTATTCGAAAAATTGTCTCGATAAATTTGCTGCATTCATACAAAACAAAATAAAAGCACAGCGCATTTTTATTGTATGTGATACAAATTCTTCAAAACATTGCTTGCCTTATTTTAAAAAATGCGTTGGCGATAAAATTGCAATTAACATCATTAAAATAAAAGCAGGCGAGGTGTACAAAAATTTCGAAACCATCGGATTTATTTGTGCTCAATTGAATAAATATTTTGCCACGCGAAATGATGTAATTGTAAATCTTGGTGGTGGTGTGGTGTGCGATGCCGGTGGATTTGCCGCTGCCATTTACAAGCGCGGTATGCATTTTATAAATATTCCTACAACGCTGATGGCCATGATAGATGCAGCAATTGGAGGTAAAACAGGCATAAATTTCGAAGGTTTAAAAACAATATTGGCGCATTTCATTTTCCGGCTGCCGTGTTTGTAGATGTTGCTTTTCTACAAACATTACCTCCGCGCCACATTACCAATGGTTTTGCCGAAGCCTTGAAACATGCATTGATTTATGACAAAAAATTGTGGCAAAAAATAAAAAATATTGCTCCGCTCGAGTTTTCGGCAAATGCCAAACTGATAGAACGCTGCATAAAAATAAAATGCGAAATAGTAAAGGCTGATAGTAATGAAAATGGAATGCGAAAACTGCTCAACTTTGGCCATACCATTGGCCATGCCATAGAAAGTTTATCGATGCTATCGCCTACTCCATTGCTGCATGGCGAAGCGGTTATGATTGGCATGCTGCACGAAGCACGGCTCTCGCATCAATGCGCAGGCTTGCCATTAAATCAGTTGAAAGAAATAGAAAATGTATTGAACCAGTATATAAAAAACCAAAAATTTAAAAACGCCACAACAAAACAACTACTACCGTATTTACTCAACGATAAAAAAAATAACTATAACCATATACGTTACACATTGCTTAAGGAAATTGGGCAGGGTATGGTGGATTTGAATTGCAAAGATGAATACCGCTCTTAAATTAGACAAATGTTTGAAATTCATGTTTTGAATTTATTCTAAACTAATTTTTTATTTAATAAAGTGTATTTTGAAGACAATAACATAAGCACCATTATGAAAAATAGCCACATTTATAAAACGTAAATTTGCCGGAAGCAAGCAATTAGATTAAATTTAAAAATGTTCGTAATCATTCATGTTGGTTGACTTTGTTATGTTAATGATATTTGAAGTGCCAGAGTCAGCACACTTCAAATATTTTCTATGCCATAATAAATATCAGTAAGATAAGTCATGCACACAATCAGGCATTAGTAATTGTCGTCTGTTATTAGTACATTATCGCACACAAAACGTGTGAATTACATAACTCTTTTAATTAGATGTATAACGCTTTCGGGAATTATTGCTCACATCTTTGCAACGTAATAATGTAGTTACAAATAAAGGTCAAATAAAATGAGAATTAAAAACGTGTTACCTATTGCAGCAATGCTGATGGTTGTATTAATGGGAGGTTGCAAAAAGGATGAAGCTATTGTAGTGAGTGGAATGGCTTCAACAGAATTGTCCGATGCCCTTAGGGTAGGTCCTGTGAGGGTATATCTTGGGGTTGCGGGAAATTTTGCCATTCTTTCTAAAACAGGGATTACGGATGTGTATCCGTCTGCAGTTACCGGAAACATAGGTGCAAGCCCTATTACCGGTGCCGCTATTCATTTAACGTGCACCGAGGTGACGGGAAAAATTTTTTCTGTCGATGCGGCAGGTCCTCTTCCTTGCAGGTTGACTGCCCCCAGCAAATTGACCACAGCCGTAAGTGATATGCAAACTGCATATACCGATGCAGCCGGGCGTTCTAATCCTGACTTTCTCAATCTGGGCGCAGGCAATATTGGAGGATTAACACTCAACCCCGGCCTTTATAAATGGACGACTGCATTAAATATACCTACGAACATCACCATTTCGGGCGGTCCTAAAGATGTTTGGATTTTCCAGGTATCGGGAACACTCAAGATGAGTTCAGCGGTGAATATCACCCTGACCGGAGGGGCCACTGCAAAAAATATCTTCTGGCAGACTACCGGTGCCGTTACATTGGGCACAGGCAGTCATTTTGAAGGAAACATACTTAGTAAAACCGGTATTAATATGAAGACAGGCGCATCCATAAATGGACGACTGTTAGCACAAACAGCAGTTACGCTTCAAATGAATACGGTTGTAAAACCATAAATAAATTACAGATGCATAACCTTAAGAAAGGCTGTCTGCAAAATGCAGATGGCCTTTTTTATTAATCTAAAAACGATAGAAGGGTGTGACAATTGTAAATGGAATTTTTCATTTCATACATTTTTGTGTTAGGTGTGAAAAAACATTTTCATTTTAAAAGCCATCCTGTGCATTGAGTCGTTTTGCTTTTCAAATCTCAAAAGAGTAATCATAAGTTGAGTGAGTTTTGAGTCTCTTTTTTCATCATTCAACACTCCTTGCATATCACAATGAGATTGGCCATTAAGCTTAATTGCAATTTTTACTGAAGCACAGAAAAAGCAAAGTATAAAATGGTCATTGGAAAATTGTTTTCTGAATTCACCGCCCTCCAGTATTTTATTTTTCAAATAGTTCCACAGAAAGGCTTCGGCACTTCTGCCATTGGTTCGCAGATTTGCGAAAGGCCTTTAAATAATTTTTGTAATAAGTGGAATTCAAAGATTCAAAATTATAAAATGATACAACCCCGTAAAATATTTTTGTCAATCTTCGTTTTTTTCCTCTGAAACAGAATTAAAATAAAGAGCTTTTAAAATAAATGTTTCATAACCTGTTGCACTTATTACTTGAACTTACAGTTTAACAATATGAAAAAAATCAAACAAACCATTTCACTAAATGCACTTTTTTATCGCGCATATTTTCTCAACTCTTTATACATGAATTCAAAAAAATCAAAAATTAAAAAAATAAAAACGACTTAATTACTGCGATATTTCCTCAATAAAAAAATAATAACCATAACCATATACGTTACACATAGTTGAAAAAAATTTGGAAGCGTGTGGTGGATGCCAAGGTTCATGAGTTTAAAGATTATGTTAAACCTGATACAAGAAAGCTCGTGTTGCCCTAGTCGATATTATTTCAAAAATTGTAATTGTGTTAGCAGAAGTAAAAGTTGTTTGTAAATGCACAAAATCTAAAAGGGTAAAACGCAACAATTAAAGTATACGATGGTCATGGTCGCGGTGTAAGGGCGCAAAATTTTGTGCCCTGACGCTCAAGTTACACAATGTTGATATTGACGTTAATGAGTGGGCAAATGGTCTTTATGTAGTGCATTTACAAACGGAGAAGGAAGTGCTGAGTAAGAAATTTATTAAGGAATAAATTGCAAGCATCAAGATTTCAAACCAAAGGTTTTGATTGGGTTAACAAACGAGTGCTAAATTGTCATGGGTAAAGAAAAACAGAATATATATCTACACACTACTCCTCATTCTTAACATCCTGATTATAATAGTCGTGCATTTCTCTATACAGGCGTTGTCGCCTGCGCAGGAAAAAAAAGATGAGACCTACCCCGGCAAAAATATAAAACCACAAGCCGTCCTGCCATTCGGCAATCATGCTTTTATACAGGCCCATCATAAGGCCTATTATAAAAACTCCCAACCATGTAATTTCGCGGGTGCGCATTTTTTTACTTTTGTACCGATAATATTCCGGTAATATTTTTTACTGTGTACTTACTAAAATTTTCGTTTGCTTCAAGTCCTGTTCCTTCTATTATTTCGTCTTTGCGGGTAATACGTACAAACTTATCGCTCCAAAACATTGCCTTATTCGAATCCCACACAAGCCTTTCGGTTTCGAGTTTGTCGCCCTTTTCATTTACCACCACTACATTTTTTTGGGCTTCCATTATTTTTTCCACATCGTAGTTTATGGCATACTTAGCGGTGAGTGTGCTTGTTACCTGCAGGCTATCGTTATAAAAAGTCATGTTTACACCTTCGGGCATTTCCATAAATGGGCGGGCACGCATCGAAAAGTTTTTCATAACCGGTGCCACTATTCTGGCTTTAGTAAATGATGAATCGTTGTACAACACTACAATGTTTTTGGCAGTTTCTGTTGGAAGGCTATCGAGTTGTGCAGGCAATGTTATTGTTTCGGTTTTTTCTCTACATCCTGTATACACAAAAATGGTAAAACATAAAGCGAAAAATAATTGCGCACGTAAAAGATTTTTAAACTCAAATAAGCACCAACTCATGCGGGTAAACATAGAAAGAAATTTATTACAAAAAAAATCATGGGGTATTTTGAGCTATTTTTCAAAACAAGAATCTTGTACGTCCATTAACTATGTTTCGTTTTAAAATAGCCCATCACAAATAACAGAATCTGTTGGCTAAAGCCGAACGGCTGTGCGGGCTTGGCGAAAAAATTTCTACGATACCGTTGGCTAAAGCCGAACGGCAATGAGGGCTTCGCGAAAAACTTTCTACGATACCGTTGGCTAAAGCCGAACGGCAATGAGCGCTCCGCGAAAATATTTTCTAATCAATCTCAACAATCCCATAATTTGAACTTTTGAACTATCAAACCATGAACTATTAAACTCTTGAACATTTAAATACCGACACTTTGGTCGGTATCCCGACCGAAGTGTCGGGACTCTTGAACTTTGAACTGCTAAAAATTCCGTTGGCTAAAGCCGAACGGCAATGAGGGCTTCGCGAGAAACTTTCTACGATACCGTTGGCTAAAGCCGAACGGCAATGAGCGCTCCGTGAAAATAATTTCTAATCAATCTCAACAATCCCATAATTTGAACTTTTAAACTATTAAACTCTTGAACTAATAAACTCTTGAATGCCGACACCTTGGTCAGCATCCCGACCGTAGTGTCGGGACCATTGAACTATCAAACTCTTGAACTAATAAACTCTTGAACTTTCTCAACTTTCTCAACTTTCTCAACTTTCTCAACTTCCTTCTTTATAACTTTGGAAAAAAAATCTACGCTTATGGTAAATATGAACTTCGATCCGTTTCCCAAACTTACAACCGAGCGGCTTTACTTGCGCGCCATTGATATGAAAGATGCCGAAGATATGTTTGTGTTGCGCAGTAATGTTGATGCTATGAAACACATTGCCCGCCCCATTGCCAAAACCATTGACGATGTAAAACTGCTAATTGAAAAAATACAAACCATGGTTGCCAAAAACGAAGGTATTGCATGGGGAATTACTACACGCGAAGAAAATAGAATAATAGGCACAATCAGTTTTCATATCGTGGATGTAGCCAATCACAGGGCTACAACAGGCTATATGCTACAGCCATCAATGTGGAAAAAAGGCATTATTACCGAGGGGCTTAATGCGGTGTTGCAATATGGTTTCGAAATGATGAATCTGCATAGTGTAGAAGCACACATCGATCCGGCAAATCTGGCATCGAAAAATGTTTTGCTCCGTTGCGGTTTTGTGCAGGAGGCCTCTTTCCATGAAAATTATTTTTATGAAGGAAAATATCTCAACACTGATGTTTTTTGCTTATTGAATAAAAAGCACAAGGCCGAAATTTAAAAACATTCAAACCAAATTATCGAGTAAAGAAATCCAAAAGGAATTAGAAAATTACAACCGCTGATACTCGAACTTCGGGTTACCTTTTTTGCCGAGGGTGTTGTAAAAATCGAGAAAACGCAACTTCCAGTAAATGCCCGCACTGTCTTTTATTATAAAAATGTAGTTGCTTCTCACTTTATATTTTTGAGTGCTAAAATCGAAATACTTCCAGTCGTAGCCAATAGCATCGCGGGCATTTGTAAGCGTTTTAGTTTTGGCAAATTCATAAGTAACATTCTCGAAAGCGGTGGTGCTGTCCACACATGCCATAGTATTCATACTGTTTATTTGCACACCGGTTACAAGGTAAGGAAAGGGCTTTCCATTGTTGGACAAAATAACAAGAAAGCGCGTAAACTGAATATCCCAATTATTCTTCACCGGTTCGGGAAAAAGTATACTGCCATTGTTATCGAAAGAGAAATAACTGTAGCTATATACGTTCGATTTATTTACTTTCATGGTAACAAAACCACTGTCGTTAAGGCGTGCCATTTTTAGTTCATAATAGTTGGCAGTGTTTTGCAAAAACTGTAATTTAAAAAACCGGTTTGGAGTTGTGTATTTATATCCACGGTCTACTATGTAAACACCGCTTGTCATGTTTTCTATTTTGCCAATGACACTTGTTTGTACTTGCCAATCGCTGCCATCCCAGTTTAATTTAAATCCATTGGTGTCTTTTACACTTTCGAAGTTGGTTGTGTTTGTATTGCCTATCAACATGAGTTTACCGCTGTTCATCCAGCAACCAACACCTGTTTGCGCATCATCAAATGCTAAATCCCATTTTGCAAAATCGCTGCCGAGGGTGTCTTGAGTTTGCAGTTTAAAATAAACCTGATGCTCATAATTATCTTGTTGGTCTACAGCAAAAAGCTTCGAGTCGCCCGGCATTGGCAACACCACAGCATTGTCTTCTTTGAGGCACGATGAACACAACGATAAAATCATCCATCCAAAAAATATATTTCTTAAACTTATATTCATTATTTTGATGGGGTGTTGATTTTAGCGCCTACCAAATCTATACGCATTTCGAAAACAAAATTGCGACCCATTGCTATTGGTGTTTGGTTATTGGCATTGTGCGGTACAATATCTACCAGCGAATTAGTAACACTGTTAACATCCATTATATTTTTTATTCCGGTAGCAAGTGTAATGCGCTGCTTCATTATTTTTTTGCTCAGCATTATATCCATAAGCGTAAATGCATCCATCTGTGTAAGGTATGGCGAATTGTTAGCATCTAAAGCAAATGCCTGCGACCTGCCATTGTACTTTACAAAATACGACACTTTAAAATCGTGAATGGGCAATGCGTAAGTAATGCTTGCACGATATTCAGGCGAACTTATAAAAGTTGGCAGGTTATACGTTTCGGAAAAAATATTGTAGGCTGCAATATTGAAAAACGATGCTTCCACATTTACATGATTGGTATTATATCCGGCAGTCAATCCCATACCCACATTCGAAAATTTGCCCGTGTTCACATATTGATATTTTAATTCGTTTACATCAACCAAACCGAGTGTAATTATATTTTGCACCTTGTTGTAAAAAGTTTGTGCCTCGAAATGAAACATCGATGTATTATAAAATAAATTGTGGTCGAAAGTAAGTTGATAGTTGACCGATTGCTCAGGTTGCAAATTTTGGTTGCCTTGTATATTGTGATTCACATCTATAAACGACAGGTCGAGTTCTTTGAGTGACGGTGCGCGAAAGCCTTTGGCTACCGATGCACGCAAAGTAGAATTTCGCTTGAAAACATATTTTACATTTATGCTTGGCACCACAGGATAACCATATGCTGTATTATACGAAGCGCGTAAAGCGGGCCTTACAGTAAGCAATGTAAAAGGTTTATATTCTACACTTACAAATGCAGCATAATCGGCTATGCGTTGCAAGTTATTGCGTAAGCGGCCACCACGACCGGTTTCAAATTGAAAATCGATGCCCGATTGTACAGAGTATTTTTTCTTTGCCAGATAATTGTGCACCGCCCTGAAAACCGTAGCATCAAACAACGATTGATTTACATTTATATCAACGGGCAATTCCTGGTTATCGAGTGTTACTAAATTTTTGCGGTAATCTCTTTTTATACGGTTGTAAATATTGTGCGAAAGCTGCACGTTGAAAGTAGATTTGTCTTTAAATGTATGATTTAAAAACAATGCATTATTTATTCTACGGGTTTGATAAATATTGTCGAATGCATAAGCTTCGTATGGCGTTATGGTAGGTTCCGATTTATCTATAACTGTTTCGTCAAGGTAATCGGTTTTGAGTTTTATTTCTGTTTTACCTGCTGTATGCCCTACACCTATTGCTGCAATGTATTGTAATTTCGGATTGAAAATTTGACTTCGCGTTTCCGGCAAATCATTATAACCATCAAAAAAATTACGGCCAACATTTACAAACAAACTATTGGTGCGCTTATTTAAATTAAGGGCCACATCATTATTAAAATTGCCTACCGTTTCGTATTTCGATTTTACCGAAATTTCGAGCGGCAAATCGGATTTGAACTTTGTAATCAAATTGATAACACCGCCCAAAGCATCGGCACCATAAACACTCGAAAGCGGTCCTTCTACAATTTCAACTCTTTCTATTTGTTGCAAATTTATTTGGTTGAGATCGATGTTGCCATTTTCGCGACCTATAATAGGAACACCATCAATAAGAATTTTTACATTTTGACCCGACAGCCCTTGCAACGCCAAAGTGCTACCCAATATAGGATCCTGGGCCACACGTATTTTCATTTGCCCCTGCAACAAATCGTTGAGTGTAGTTGCCGATTGTTGCTGTATTTGCCTGGCATCTATCACCTTAATATTGTAAACACTATTTTGTTCGGTGCTGTTACCATGTTGGGCAGTGCTTACTTCGGTTTCTTTAAGTTGCACATGTAGTGGTTGTAAATACACTGTGTGTTCGCCACTTGTTTTAATTTCCGTATTAAGATATTTGTAACCCAGTTTGAAAGCCTTCAATATGCAAGGCACCTGGGTTTGCAATGTTAAAGCACCATTATAATTGGTAATGCCCGATGCTTTTTTTATTTTATTTCCACTGGCATACTCGCAGGTAACATGTGCAAATGGTAAAGGCGTGCTGTCATTAATAGAAACCAAAGTAATGTATAAATTAGCAACATGGCTTTGCTGCGAAATACCAACGGTAAAAAAACACAGCATAATTGTTAATGTAAAAAGTAAGTTGCGGAGGGTGCATTTGTGTATCTTAAAATTATTTTGCAGCATCGTTTTCATTTTTCCCCTCCCCCATTTTTCAAGTGATTCTTTATAAAAGAATTCCGCGGTGAATGATTCTTGCCTCAGTAAATTATTTAAAGCGTTTGATTTTTTGGAGGCGGGCTCAAAAGTACTTTTAACGCCTCTATAAAACCTGATATATATCAGTTTATTGCGAATTTTACAGGATTATGACAATTGCAAAGGCTGAACTGATTTTACAAATCGCATGATTGAGGATTGCAAAGTATTTTATGGCTTAATTAATTTTCTAAAAATATAATTGCAATGATTACCCAATTATCATTGCCCCTGTTCACAACTAAACTTTCCTATTTTGTGTTTCGTATTATTTTTTAGCTTTATTTTAGAGAATTAATTTTTTAAAACATTTTATTATGCTGTATCAAGCAAAAGACACATTACAAAACGATTCGCTTTTGATAGCTTATTTGCAAACTTGGAATACCGATGCAGCACATAAATTATTGGTGCCAATATTTTTAAAAAATAATGATTGGACTAATGCACAAAACTCCATTAATAATATCGCTATAAAAACCCAAACTGATATTGACTTTGTGGACTACTATATTATGCTTAGTGGCAAACTAAGCAATAAGCAAAACAATACAGCGGCAGCATACAACAATAACGAAGTAACAATGCTTAATAACATAGTGAGCAACAAAAATACTTCTTCCATTCTTGCCGAAAATTTATTACAAAAAATTGGGTTAGCAAATTTTAGTCATAGCATAATTCCTATATCGAGTAAAACGCCACGGTTGACTGGTACAATAGCACAAATTACCACAACCAATGCAGGTATAGTAATCAAGCCCAATCCAAACAATGGTCAATTCACATTTGAAATAAAAGCATTTGATAACTCAAATAAATATGAATTTACAGTATGTAATGTTTTAGGGAAAGTGCTGCAAAGAAATGCGGTAACTGAGAAAGAGAGCATTGTGAATACCACAAAAATTGGAAATGGCACTTACGTGCTTGTACTTTACCAAAATGGTGTTCCCATTTCAAATGCAAGAATGGTTGTCATTAACTAATACTTTCAAATCAAAAGTCGCAATAAATTTTATTGCGACTTCTTAATTTTGTCTTAGATGAAATCAATTATTTTTGCAGTAATATACTGTAGTGTTGTTCTTTTAAATATATCTTTTGGCCAAGTTACATTTAGTAAATATTATACCAATCCACTCAATGGTCTTGATGTGAGCAATAATTTAATTTTGGATGACTCTATACTTATTTATCCTTTTGCAGGCTTGAATACGTTCAATTGGCAGCAGTTGGTAATTGCAAGATTAAACTCTTTTGGTGATGTTTTGGTTCAAAAGGAATATGGTGATACCATGGAATGGATAGTGCCACAAGCTTCTTTATTTCTTAATGATAATTATTATGTTGGTTGTTATCATGCAAATGCATTTAACAGTCAGGAAAGTATAGGATTAATGAAAATTGATAAAAACTTAGACACTATATGGTTCAAAAAATATGCTTTTGACACACTCTTTGAATATATTAATCAAAGTATCTTGTTATGCGCTGATGGCGGTATTTTAATAAGCGCATAAAAATATGACAAGGCATTTACTGATGGAAACATTTATTTAATAAAGGTTGATAGCAACGGCATTTACCAATGGGACAAAGAATTTGTTTACCCTAACTGGGATGCCGGCTGGGCAAGCATAGAATTACCCGACCATGGATTTTTTGTTATTGGACAAACACGGAGTTTTGGGGCAGGCCAACGTGATTGGTTGCTTATTCGTACTGATAGTGTTGGAAATGAAAAGTGGCATAAAACTTTTGGTTATCCGGAAATTGATACACCTATTAATATAAGTAAAGCCACAGATGGAAATTATTTTATAGCTGGACAAATGGAATTTAATAATTTTAGCAAAGCCGCAATTTATAAAATTGATACATCAGGCAATATTAAATGGTATAATCATTATGCAATTACAGAACAAACAGAATTTTGGAAAGCAACCGAATTAGGTGATGGTTCCATAATAGCCGCTGGTTTGGCGGAAGATACAAGTGATTATATTGGTAAAGGCCTTTTAATGAAAGTTGATGCCTTAGGCAACCCACTTTGGCATAGAATATTTCCCGTTGGCAACAACCATGCTTGGTTCCGCAACGTTTACCCCACTGCCGATGGAGGTTTTATAATGCCCGGCAGTGCAGTAGATGGCCCAAGTGGCAACCAAGATGCATGGCTTGTAAAAGTGGATAGCCTCGGTTGCGATAGTAATGGCTGCGCACTATACACAGCACTGCCAAGCATTGCTCCCCTCTCCAATGGAGAGGGGCCGGAGGTGAGGATTTTCCCCAACCCGTGCAGCCATTTCTTCCTAATCAATTTCACCAAAAAGCAAAATGACTACGATACGTATACCGTTACAGTTACAAACAGTGCCGGGCAAATATTACTCAAACAAAAAATGGTAAACAGCACACAGCCGCACCCAATTTTTGTGCAAAGCCTTACCGCAGGTTTTTACATGGTGAAAGTAAGTGTGGGAGATAATGTGTATGTGAGAAAGTTGATTATTGAGAAATAGAAATTAAAATTAAACCAAATGGAAAGGGAAATTTGCATTTATTAATTACGAAAAAAGTATGATAATTGTTGCATGTAGAATTTGATTGGCATAATAATTAAAAATCAATTCCATCAAAAAAAGGCTGCCGATTTTTTATTTTACTACCATTATATTGTAAAAAATCGTATAGCTTTGTGAAAAAATTATAATGAAAATAGTAATTGAAATTCCACAAAATAAGGCCGACTGGATATTGGCATCGCTTAACGATATCCCCGAAGTAAAATACTTTCTAATGACCAACAACCAATTAAGAACGAAATTCTTACGGCATTGGCAAGTAGCTGGCAACCAAAATTATCAATTGAAGATATTGACGAACGCTTATCAGAACAAAAGAATGAGTGGCTATGAAATATTTATTGGATACCAATATTATTATTTATCATCTTAATGGTTTATTAAATGATAAAACGCAAATTTCGATCAACAGCATGCTTACCCTCGATTTGCAACTATCAATCATTACAAAAATTGAACTTTTGGGATTTAAATTTACCAGCCAAAAGCAGAAATTATCTACTCAAATGTTTGTTGATAATGTAAATTGGATTTTTGTATTAACTAAATTGGACAAAATAGGGTGTTTATTTTAGATAGGGTCAAAATTTTGTGGTCAAGGTAATGGGGATACGGGTTTTTTGAAAGCAAATAGGAAATAACAAGAGGTAAATAATATGGAAGATTTCCCTTACGTTTAGTAAATTAGAAAGATAAAACAAATAACCTTAAAACTTTTTTATTTTTGATAAAGCAATGTGTGTCAAACTCCTGCTATTGCAGCTTGGGATTTTACAAATATAACAAGCTATTGAGAAAATTTTGAAGATTTGCATTAGTCCCATTAGTTATCGATTGTATTTTTATTCCTGCAATTTTTCACCTTTTAAAAAGATAGAGTATTTTTTGCCAACATTAACAAATTTAATAAGTAGTACCATTATACGTTTGTAAGTTTGAAAAATCTTATGAATTGTATGACCGTATCAATCTTTTGTATGTCCGAAGAACATTTATTTGATTTGGCTAGCGAAGTTTTTAACAAATTGTTTGTGCCCAAACGTTCAAAATCTGCCTTAATTGTTGAACCTATTTGCCCCATTTGTAACAGTATGGCATTTACAGAAAACTTTTTTATTCATTTACTTTGATTTGCTGCAAAGCTAAAACATTTTGTCTATTAACCCATTTTATTAACTATTGCTATTGCCGACCAAGCTATTTTGCTAAGGCAAGAATACAAAATTAAAACTCCTGATGCCATATTAGCGGCTACAGCAATTTTAGGTGATTACACTTTAGTTAGCCACAATGATAAGGACTTTAAGAAAATTGTGTCGCTAAAATATTTAAATCCGTTTTCTTAAAAATGTTATGTCCTTGTTTTTCTTATACAGAATTCTGTTTGCGAAACTTTAGCCTATCAAAAATTAGTTATAGCCAAATGATGACCTCAATATTATTAAAACCCAAAGGCTTTTGCCTCTTGGTTTTTTGCTTTGCGTTTAATTTTGTTGCCGCTCAAACTTTTAATAAAACTATTCATGAAGGCATAGATAATTTATTTAATATAATTTCTTTTGACTCAAGTAATTATGCAATGATGACAACTGGATACCCATATTGGCCAAGGTCATTGAGCATTTTGAAAATAGAACCCCAAGGAATAATTACAAAAAAAAAGATTTACAATACACCTAATTACGGTATTCCTTATGGATTATTGAAATTAAATAATGACACTATGGTTGTCGGGAGTTTTGCTTATAATACAACCAACAATTTATTTTACGATTTTTTATTTTTTTTAAATAAAAAAATGGATAGTATTGATATTCGATATTTTCCTTCACCAATTGGTTTTGCTGTTGCTGGCCAGTATATTTTAAAAACAATTAATGGCCAAATATTAATCACAGGCCAAATAAATGATACGGCTCATACTACAGGCGATTGCTACATTAGGATGATTGATAAACAAGGCAATATGTTGTGGACAAGTACATTCGGAGGACCAAAATATGATGCGGCCTACTCCTCCATCGAGCTCCCCGATGCATCAATCCTCACTATTGGATGGACTCGCTCATTTGGGTTTGGCAACAACAGCAACCGCGATGTATTGCTTGTAAAGTGGGATTCGCTCGGCAATAAACTGTGGCACAAAACTTTTGGCTCACCCATCACTGAAATTGGCGTTGGTATTTCGGCAACTAAAGATGGAAATTATTTATTGGCTTGTGGCTCTTATGACCCCAATACTGTCAATATCAGCAAACCTTGGATAATAAAAATAGACACAGGAGGTAATATTATCTGGCAGAGCAAGCAGCCAAACAATGGGAATGTAGGCTCCAACCCATGGTGGGCCAAAGAAACCAGCAAAGGAGATATAGTATGTGCAGGTAGTTGGCAAAACCCCACAACAAAATGGGACGAGGGCTGGATATTTTTATTAGATAGCATAGGCAACTTAAAATGGGAGCGGTCATTTCCACAAGGCAACGACCACGCCTATTTTCGTGATGTAATAGAAACAAGCGATAAAGGATTTATATGTGCCGGTTTTTGCTTTGAGGGTGCCAGCGGAGGGCAAGATGCCTGGCTCGTAAAACTCGATAGTGCAGGCTGCGATAGCGCAGGTTGCGCCATCTACACAGCTTTGCCTCCCTCACCCCTCTCCTACGGAGAGGGGCCGGGGGTGAGGTTATTCCCCAACCCCACAAAAGAAATCTTCTACATAAAATTTCCCCATCAGTTTTTTGCCGATACGTATACCGTTACCGTTACAAACATGCAAGGGCAAGTGTTGCACCACCAAAAATATGTGTACAACCTCCGCCAGGATATTCCTGTATTTGCAAATAACTTGTGCAGCGGAATGTACCTTGTTACAATAAAAGTAGACGATAAAACGTATGTGAGTAAGTTGGTGATTGAGAAATAGAAACAATTAAAAATACCACATTAAATAGAATATAAATTTAATGCTTCTATTAGAATTGGTCAATTGCTCTACATTAAACCAAAACAACATATGCCATGGAAAAAACAAGCTATTGAGGTTGTTCGGCATTACTAAGAGTACGTCATATTTTCATTCAAAACCTGACTACTCTTAGTATAACTCAAAATATCTATATTAGCCGCCCCTAATAAAAGACAAAATGCAAAAAATAATGGCTGCCATTACCGCTGTTAATGGTTGGGTTCCGCCCGATGTGTTGACAAACAAGGCGCTCGAAACAATGGTGGAAACAACCGATGAGTGGATATTATCGCGCACCGGGATAAAAGAACGCCATATACTTAAAGGCGCAGATATGGGCACCAGTGAAATAGGTGTAAATGCCATAAATGGATTACTTGCCAAGCGGGGAATAAGTGCGATGGATATCGATATGATACTATGCGCCACCACTACACCCGATATGCAGTTTCCGGCCACAGCAAATATTATCAGCGATAAGATAGGGGCAAAAAATGCCTGGGGATACGATATAAATGCGGCTTGTTCGGGCTTTCTGTTTGCATTGGCAACAGGATCCAAGTTTATAGAGTCGGGTCAATACAAAAAAGTAATTGTAGTAGGTGCCGATAAAATGTCGTCAATAATTGACTATGAAGACCGTGCAACGTGTATCATATTTGGCGATGGTGGTGGAGCAGTTTTGCTGGAACCCAGCACCGATGGTAATGGCATAGTTGACAGCATTTTGAAAACTGATGGTGCCGGTCGGGCGTTTTTGCATCAAAAAGCCGGTGGCAGTGCGCGCCCGGCAACACATGCAACGGTCGATGCCAAGGAACATTTCGTTTATCAGGAAGGGCAAACGGTTTATAAATTTGCTGTAACCAATATGGCCGAAGTATCGGCCGAAATAATGGAACGCAATAACCTGAAGGCCGAAGACATAGCATGGTTGGCACCTCACCAGGCAAACAAACGTATAATAGATGCTACTGCCAAGCGCATGGGTCTACCCGAAGAAAAAGTAATGCTAAACATTGAAAAATATGGCAATACCACCAACGGCACTATTCCGCTTTGCCTTTGGGAGTGGGAAAGCAAGATGAAAAAAGGCGACAATATTATTTTATCGGCATTTGGAGGTGGGTTTACATGGGGCGCTATTTATTTGAAATGGGCCTATTAGTGATAACTTTTTTTTCTACAAATCACATCTACATTGATTTTTAGCATATAATTGCAATTGAATAATTCCTCAAAACAGTAAAACCTTAATTATTTACTATAATGAATAAAAAAGAAATTGAAGAGCTAATTAAGTTCGTTTCGAAAGCGGGCGTAAGCGAAGTTCATTTAGAACTTCAGGATTTTAAAATTACTATTAAGAACGAAATTAAACGTGAACAGGTGTTTGTAAATACCAGCCCGGTGCAGCAGCAATACAGTCATGCTCCGGCAATTGCACAACCGGCACCTGTTACACCGGCACCAGCTGCCCCACAAGTTGTTGAAGCCGCACCCGCTGCCGATTCCAAGTTTATTACCGTTCACTCACCTATGATTGGTACATTCTACCGTTCATCGTCACCCGACAAGCCAAACTTTGTAAGCGTAGGTGACGAAATAAAGCAAGGCAAAGTGATTTGCGTAATCGAAGCCATGAAACTTTTCAATGAAATAGAATGTGAGTATAGCGGCAAAATTGTAAAGGTACTAGTCGACAATGCCTCTCCTGTAGAGTACGACCAACCATTGTTTATAATAGATCCAAGCTAATATAGGATTGGTTACGGGCTTTTCAGCACTTCCATAGTTGTTGAAATCCATTAACTATCATTTGTTTTTTTTGTTTTAAAACTAACAAGTAAAATTTTTATGTTTAAAAAAATACTCATAGCTAATCGTGGCGAAATTGCCTTACGCATAATTCGTACGTGTAAAGAAATGAACATACATACAGTAGCAGTATATAGCACAGCCGATAAAAATAGTTTGCATGTGCGCTTTGCCGATGAAGCCGTTTGCATAGGTCCACCTCCAAGTCGCGATTCGTACCTCAACATGGCCAACATAATAGCCGCTGCCGAAATTACCAATGCAGATGCCATTCATCCCGGTTATGGTTTCTTGTCGGAGAACTCAAAATTTTCGCGTGTGTGCCGACAATGGAATAAAATTTATTGGCGCTACTCCCGATCAAATTGATCAAATGGGCGATAAATCGAATGCCAAAGATACCATGAAACGTGCCGGTGTGCCCGTTATTCCCGGCAGCGATGGTTTGCTTACCGATGTGGCCGAAGGATTGGTGGTAGCCGAAGAAATTGGTTATCCGGTAATATTAAAAGCAACAGCCGGTGGTGGTGGCAAAGGAATGCGCATAATATGGAAAGCCGATGAGTTTGAAAATGCTTGGGATAGTGCCCGCCAGGAATCGAGCGCTGCATTTGGTAACGATGGTGTGTATCTGGAGAAATATATTGAAGAACCCCGCCATATAGAAATTCAAATTGCCGGTGATCAGTTTGGTAAAGCATGTCACCTTAGCGAGCGTGATTGCAGTATACAGCGCAGGCATCAAAAATTGTTGGAAGAAACTCCATCGCCATTTATGACACCTGAGTTGCGCGAAAAAATGGGCGAGGCTGCAATAAAAGCATCACTTGCAGTTAGCTATGAAGGCGTAGGAACAGTAGAGTTTTTGGTTGACAAATACCGCAATTTTTATTTTATGGAAATGAATACCCGCATACAAGTGGAGCATTGCATTACCGAAGAAGTTATAAATTACGATTTAATAAAAGAGCAAATAAAAATTGCTTCGGGTGTACCTATATCGGGCAAAAATCATTTCCCTGCTATGCATGCTATTGAGTGCCGCATCAATGCCGAAGATCCTTACAATGGGTTTCGCCCTTGCCCCGGCAAAATAACAAACCTGCATGTACCCGGTGGTCATGGTGTGCGTGTAGACTCGCATGTGTATGCTGGCTATACCATCCCATCTAATTACGATAGCATGATATCGAAATTGATAACCGTAGCCCAAACCCGCGAAGAAGCAATAAATACCATGCAGCGTGCTTTGAGTGAATATATTATAGAAGGAGTAAAAACGACCATTCCATTCCACCAAAAGCTGATGCAAAACGAGGACTTCCGCAGTGGAAATTATACTACTAAGTTTTTGGAGGATTTTGCTTTTTAATGCTCGATAAAAAAAGTGTGAGATTCACTTTGAAACATACAACGCTACAATAAAAAAAGCGGATAACCATTTAGGATATCCGCTTTTTTATTATCAAACAAAAATATTAACCCAGATTATTCAATTGAAATTATCAATTGCATAACTATTAATAATATCAACCCTTTTAGCTCCATTGCATTTCACAAATGGGTGATTTTCTAAATCGGGATAAACCCAACTAATGCAGATAGTTCGGCTCGTTCCTCGCCTTCTACTGCATAATTTGGGGTTAATTGGTGATGTTTATCTTTTTGAAAGTAGAAAAGTTTTCACCTGTAATTTTTACAAAATAACTTCCTGTTGCAACTTTAGTATAATCTAAATTTACAACACTGTTACCTGCATTTACATTTCTGGTTTCGGTGGCCACGGCTGTGCCCATTGCATTGCACAATTCGAAAGTAAGGGTTTCGCTCTTTACAGAATTTACACGCATTTTTGCCATGTCACGCGACAATGGATTTGGAAATACATTTCCTATTTTAATACCAGCGTTTTTTACTTCGTTTATCCCGATAGAACCCGCATCGCCCGCATTTATTGGATCGCCCGCAACAGAATTGAATGCATAACTTTTCAAGGTCATAGTTGCACCATCGGCAGCACATTCAATTTCTACCCATCCTGTATGTTCGGCACCAGCACCCGAAGTAAATTGCAATCCCCAAAAGCCGCTTTGGCCAATAAAGTTACCAAAGCCACTAGCCTGTGCAGTATAAAAGAAAACAAAGCTCATAGCAGCTTGCGTTGAGAAGTCTTTCATTGCTGCATCGTTTAATGCTATAGGAGCACCGGCATTTAGTTTAAGAGGATATAAATATCCGGCAGCACCGGTCGATACCATTACTTTATTATTTGCCATATTTGGATTGTAGACCTGGCATGCATTTGCTGATAATCCCGCATTGAAATTTTGATTCAATTGAAAATCGAAAGTGCCATCACCATCAAAATCGATATCGTAAACTCCTGCTGCAAGTGTTGTATCTGGGTTAACATCCGTATACACAATTTGTGCATTGGCATCGTTGGCATTTGCCACTAAAGCACCACATAGCGCGCTGTAACCCAACACTCGAGTTGCAAGGTTGCCGTTTGAAGATTTTGTTTTGTATTTTTTAATCATAGTTTAAAATTGTTTATTGGTTTAAGATTCAAATGAAATCATTTATTTTCACTTTAACAAATTATTTACCGCTAACTTTACTACGATATAAATCAGCATTAATTTGTGCTTTCATTTTTGTAACCAGTAAATTATCGGTTTCTAAAAACGAAGAAATTTTTGCTATACCTTCATCAGCATTATTATGTAATTGAGCAAAGTCTATTTCTATCATTTCAATATTTTTATTAAACTTCAATTGCCATTGCTTCACTTCGCTCAACAAGTTGTTGTATGAGTTGGCAAGATTTAGATTAAGATCAACTTGCTGTTTTTTTCCGGTTCGCACAAGCATGGTAGCTTGTGATAATAGAACTTCGTCAAGATGACGTGTCATAAAAATTATTTTGTAACGGAAATTCATAGGTAAGTATTGAAGCAATGGAGCAACAATTTTTACCACTTTATTTTCAGCGCCATTTAGAAATTCATGATTGCGTGCAAGTTGCATTACAGCCTTATGCTCATAATAGCCTGTTGGGTTATTGTCATCACTCGTGCGTTCGTTATCACTAAAAATATTTAATCCTGCAGCTTCAAGCATTTTCATCATGAGCGATGTACCCGACCGTGGCAAACCCGACACTACGTATATCAATGGCAACGTATCGTCCACTTTGTATGTATTATGATATGCCAATCTGTTTTGGTTGCTTACATGTTCGGTATATAATTTTATTAACCGTGCACGGGCTTTATTAATTCCGGCATTTTGTTGCAAACATACTTCATAGGCACCCGCAGCATCGTTGTATTGTTTCATTTTATAAAACACTTCACCCAGATGATAATGTGCCAAAGCAAAATCGAATTTCAAACTTACACAATCTAAAAAATGCGAAAGCGCATGCTCGTAATTTTTATTCTTAAATTCACACAAACCCAAACCATAATGTGCCTCGGCACAATCGTAATTTATATCGAGTTCGCTTTCGAAATGGTGCTTTGCTTTTTCAATATTGCCAGTGTTGTAATAAACATTGCCCAGATATAAATTCACGATCGACTTATTATTTAAGTGAGGCAACACTTCGTTAAACAATTCGATGGCTTTAAAATTATCGAGCTTAGAGTAATACAAAAACGCTTCGTGAAATAAAATATCGGCAGGGTAACGAAACACATCGGGTTGAGCATTTTTTTCGGTGGCTTCTTTCACGTGCTCATCGTACTTTTGTTTCCATGCTGATTTTACTTCATCTATAAGCGCCAATGCAACATCGTATTGTGCCAGTTTGCAATAACAGGTAATGAGCGAACCAAACACACGTGGGTTTGATTTTCGTGATTGAAATAATGGCAATAGAATTTTTGCTGCTTCGAAATATTTTTGCCCTCCCATATAAGAGCGTGCTAAAAAATAATCGTTATCTTCCTGCATGCGCTTTACATTCTTATCCATGTCGGCACCTTGCTTTTCAATATAGCCAAGGTCTATCATCTGTTGCAAAATGTCGCTATCGATAGCAGAATTAGCACTTGCCGAAATGCTCGAATAGCCCCGGCATCATCAAAGGTTTTTATTTTTTTTGCTTCAAAATTATTGTCTTCATAAATAGTATTAAGCACCTTACCATCCATATCGATGGCACTAGGTAAATTATACAAACTCAAAATGGTAGGAGTAACATCGAGCAGCGAAGCACCAAATATTATTTCGTCTTTTTTTATTCCATCGCCTTTGGCACAAATAATTCCATACTGACTGTGTTCCTGCGATGGGCCCGCCAATTCAAATGTAACTTTTCGCCTGCGCAAATGATCGGGATGAAAACCGTGATCGCTCACTAGCATTATTGTAGCATCGCTACCGGCAAGTGCAATTAGGCGGCCCAACATCATATCGTGAAAACGGTAACCGCCCGCCACAGCATCTTTATAATGTTCGTACTGTTCAGGATTTACATGGGGCTGCATGGGAGGATGGTATTTCATAAATGCATGGTTGAAGTGATCGATGCCATCATAATATACGGCCATAAAATCCCATGTTTCGTTTTCGAGTATGTATGTTGCTGCTGCATGTATAGTTGCATTTTCGGCAATTATTTTTGTGAGTACCTCAAGCGCGTTATCTTTTTTCTGATCTACTTTTCGTGGATTGTGAACAAAATTGCTAATATGATTTTCGGTAATTTCTTGTGGATGAATGCGCATATCGGCAAACAATTCTGCCATCTGATTGGGATGCACAGTATGCTCATAAAATTTCCACGGTTCGTTTATAGGCCTTGCTGCTTTTTGATAAAAATTGCTGATATAAATACCATTTACTTCTTCGGCCGGGTGACTTGGCCACCAACCTATCACATGTGTTTTGTATCCATGTTCGTTTAATATATTCCACACAGCTTTAGTTTTGCGATTGCGTAAGGTAACAGGGCCAATGCTTTTGCCATCGTCTGCCACTTCACCAAAGCCAATAATGCCATGCTTATACGGGCGCTTACCCGTTGCAATTGATGTCCACAACATTGGCGATAATGGAGGGTCCAAAGTTTCGAGATTGCCCATCACGCCATTGTTTACCATGCTTTCAAGGTGAGGCATGAAGCCTTGTTCCATCAAAGGATTTATAACTTTCCAGTCTGCCGCATCCCAACCTATGAGTAATACTTTACGCTTTGCCATTGGCTTTGTTTTGTTGATGCTGATTTTTTTTTGCCCGCCATGCCATCAATCCTCTATAGCCAATTGCAAGTAAGCCCATGCTGCCACCCAAAGGAATTTCGATTGGGTTTCCATTTTTATCTTTCAATCCATATTGAAGAGCGATGTTGTTTTCTTTTTCTTTCATTTTTATAAAAATAAAATAGGAATAAATTAATTCAAAAATAGATTTAGATTCAACTCCATTAATTACAGTAATATTTGCTTTAAAAAGAAGTCAATTATTTTTTTGATCGCAGTTGCCACTTTTTTTGTTTGACAATAATACAGAATTACAGAATGAAACAATAATTGGTTTTGAATTGAAATACATTTCATACCTAAAAAATTGGATTCAGAATGGTTAGTAATTTTGTGAAAAGCACTTGTTGAATATTATTCCGAAGGGTCGCTGAGCAATTGATATTTTTTTTCGAAATTGATTTTACCCACACAGTCATTCAAGCAGGAACTTCTTATTAATTCGAAAATTTTATTTCAAACGAGTTTTTCTAAAATAGAAATAAGGTTCCTCCTGAATGACTTTGTCATCATCTAATAAAAAAAGGTGCGAAAACGAAAGGCCGGAAAAAATCCGGCCTTTCTTATTTTATAAAATGTATGTGCAATTTTATTTCGCAGCTTCGGGCATATTATCCAGTACTGCCATTACTTCTTTTACCGAAGCGGCACTGCCGTTTAACAATGCCATTTCATCGGCATTCAATTTAAGTTCTATAATTTCTTCGATACCTTTTTTGCCCAATTTTACAGGCACACCGAGGTAAATTTTATCTAAACCATATTGACCATTAAGCCATGCACAAACAGGGAAAATGCGTTTTTGATCGCGCACGATGGCTTCTACCATTTGTGCTGCTGCAGCACCGGGAGCATACCATGCCGATGTGCCCATTAGGTTTACCAATTCGCCACCACCTTTTTTAGTGCGGTCAACAATAGCATCTAATCTAGGAGTATCAATCAATTCGGTTACAGGTATTCCGCTTACAGTGGTATAGCGTGGCAACGGTACCATGGTATCGCCATGTCCGCCCATGAGCACTGCCTGTATGTCTTTTGGCGAGCAATTTAATGCCTCCGCCAAAAATGCGCGGTAGCGTGCTGTGTCGAGAATTCCGGCCATTCCAAACACGCGGTTACTATCGAAACCCGAAGTGAGGTATGCACAATATGTCATTACATCGAGCGGGTTGCTCACAACTATTATGATTGTGTTTGGCGAGTGCTTCACAATACTTTCGGTTACCGAGCGCACAATGCCGGCATTGGTAGCAATTAAATCATCGCGGCTCATGCCCGGCTTACGTGGCAATCCGCTGGTGATAACCACCACATCGCTATTAGCGGTAGCAGCATAATCGTTGGTAACTCCTTTTACACGGGTATCGTACATATCTATCGGGGCGGTTTGCCAAATATCGAGCGACTTGCCTTCGGCTGTTCCTTCTTTGATGTCGAGCAATATTACTTCGTTTACCAATTCGCGGTGAGCAATCACATTGGCGCATGTGGCACCTACATTGCCGGCACCTACTACTGTTACTTTCATTTTTATTTGTTTTTAATTTTTGCGGTGCGAAAGTAAACAATGAAAATTATTTCTTTCCTATATGTGAACAAATATTGCAGATTAATTTATTGCTAAAAGTATAGGGCTGTTTGCCCTTGAACGGTAAAATATAAGCGTGATTTTTTTTCTTCAGCCGGAACAAATTGTTGTTCACAGATGCCTTTGATAGTCACAATTAGTAACTATTTAGTATGACTTTAATTATTTTTTAATATTTTATCCTTATTCAAATTGAGAATATCATGGCTTTATTCCTATGTCATTAATTAAAAGATTTTGCAATAAAAATCCTGTAATATGTAGATGAGTAAATCACTATTTCGAAATTAACTTGCCTTTATGAATAACGCTAAAAACTAAATAGCTGCTTCAATTTATGAATGTCCCGTAAGGATTGCCGCTTGGTAACAGAATCAACACCCTCTTGGGTTTTGTCCTGTAAGGACTATCCAATGACATTAAATGACGGAGATGCAAAATGGGTAGTTCCTACGGAACAAAAAACACAGTGTTTTTGATTATTACCAAGCGGTAATCCCTACGGGATAAAACAAATTTTCTTTACTTAATAACATTAGACTTTGTCCCTAAGTAGTTACCACAAACATTTTCTGTTCTTGTTTGAGAAAAATTCAGGAAGAAATTATTGTTCACCGTTTGCACTTTTGTTCACAGATTATTTTCTATGATAATTTGTTTTGAGCGCAATCGAAAATGTTTTATCACTAACAATAAATTCTCTTATACCGAAACAACTTAGGTTTTGGAGAAACAAGCTATTGAAGTTGTTCGGCATTACTAAGAGTACGTTATATTTTTTTTCGAAAATCTAACTACTCTTAGTATAAAAAGGAAAAAGCATTGTTGCTGTCATAACTGCGAAGCCCAATGCATAACCGGAATAAATTTGCGATAAAGTATGATTGCCGGCTACCAATCGCGCGCTACCTATAACACCTGCAAGTAATAGCGATGCTACAAGTGAATAGAAAAAATACCCATTCAATAGATAAGGCAATGTGAACACAAAACCCACAAAGCCACCTGCAGCCGAAGTGTGCAACGATATTTTTGTAAAATAATTTATTATCCACACCATAGCTAATACTAGGGCAGCACCTGCCAGCACTTTTGTAAAAACTAACGGCAGGTGTATACGATGCACAAAATAAATAGTAATAAGGTAATACATCAAAACAGTAAACAGGGGACGTTGCCGTTCTTCGCGGCTCTCCATTTCGAGTGTAGAAATTTCGCCCTTACGCTTCATAATTATTGCCGATAAAAAAGGCATGAAAGCAGTGGTGAGAAATAACAGCGCCAGCAAAATCCACCGCAGCTTTTCGGGAATAATCATTTGCATATAACTATTGAAAAAAAAACAGTGATGACACGGCATAAAACGGCATCAGCAAAGGATGAAAAATAATAGAAATAAAATAGGCGAGCCTGCGTGGCATAATGGGTTATAATTCTTTACGGAGGCGTGCTACAGGTAAACCTAATTGTTCGCGATACTTGGCAACTGTTCTGCGGGCAATATTGTAACCTTTGTCTACCAGTATTTGTGTGAGTTTATCATCGGGCAGCGGATGTTTTTTATCTTCACCCTGAATATTTTCGAGTAATATTTGTTTCACCTCGCGGCTCGATACTTCTTCGCCACTATCGGTAGAAAGGGCTTCACTAAAAAGGCGTTTCAATAAGAAAGTGCCAAATTGTGTTTGCACATATTTGCTATTGGCCACCCGCGAAACGGTAGAAATATCTAACCCAACAATGTCGGCTATGTCTTTCAATATCATTGGCCTGAGGTCCTTCTCATCGCCTGTTAAAAAAAACTCGTATTGATAATCCATTATAGCACTCATGGTTGCAAGCAATGTATTTTGCCTTTGCTTAATGGCATCTATAAACCACTTTGCCGAATCTATTTTCTGCTTTACAAAAACAAGGGCATCCTTCTTTGGCTTGTTATCCTTTTTTTCTTTCGAATAGGTATCGAGCATTTCGAGATAACTGCGGCTTAATCGCAACTCAGGGGCATTTTTCGAATTGAGTAAAAGCTCCAGTGCACCATCGGTATTATAAACCAAAAAATCGGGCACAACATGTTGTATCGATTTTGTTCCATCATTATAGGTATTGCCCGGTCGAGGGTTCAATTTTATAATAACGTGCATGATATTTTTTAAGTCCTCGTCATTAAGATTTAAACGTGAGGCAATTTTATCGTAATGCTTTTTCGAAAACTCCTCCATGTATTTTTCAACAACAATGATGGCATTCTTCAAATCTTTAGAAGTCTCATCTTTGCGTTTAAGTTGCAGTAGCAAGCACTCTTGCAATGTACGTGCACCTACACCCGGAGGGTCGAAAGTTTGTATTAACTTAAGCAATTGTTGCAATTCGTTTTCATCGGTCACCACGTTTTGTGAAAACATAAGATCGTTTACCATGGCGGATAGTTCACGTCTCAAATATCCATCATCGTCAATGCTGCCAATAACATACTCAGCTATGCGGTAGTGCCTGTCGTCCAAATCGGAAAGGCCGAGTTGTGCCAATAAATTATCGTGAAACGATGCACCAACTGTTATGGGCATCTCCGTTTGGTCATCGTCTTCGCTGCCGTTATTGTTGCTGTATTTATAATCGGCCGAGTCCAGGTCTTGCAAATAATCGCTTATATCAAAATCATCATCGCTGCCGGCAGTGGTGGTGGTTTCAAAATCTTCTTCGTATTTTGTTTTATCATCAATGGGATTGTCGCCATCAACCTCTGCATCCTCTTTGTAGTTTTCATTTTCGAATTCGGTATCCTCGGCATTGCTCTCAATATCGTCATTGCCCATGTCATCGCCTTCTTCGAGTGCCGGATTAATTTCGAGCTCTTCCTTTATACGTTGCTCCAATTGGGCTGTAGGCACCTGCAACAGCTTCATTAATTGAATCTGCTGAGGTGAAAGCTTTTGCAGCAGCTTTTGATGTAGTCCTTGTTTTAACACTATGCGATTGTTTCAGGTTCCAAATAAAACAAAAAAAAGAAGTACTGCGAAAAAATTATTTCTATCTTTTTTTGTAAAAACATTTTTACTTTTCAGTAATTATTTGCTTTTAAACAATTGTAGAAATTTTTTATGCAGAAAAATTAAAACTCCGCATTTTTTGGTGTGCGTGGAAAAGGAATCACATCGCGTATATTGCTCATGCCGGTTACAAATAAAACCAAACGTTCGAAACCGAGGCCAAATCCCGCATGTGGGCAAGTGCCGAATTTACGGGTATCAAGATACCACCACATTTCCTTTTCGGGAATATTCAACTCGCGCATGCGGTTTACAAGTTTATCATAATTCTCTTCGCGTTGCGAGCCGCCAATAATTTCGCCTATCCATGGAAACAGCACATCCATAGCACGTACGGTTTTTCTGCCATCTGCATCGGGGTCATTTTGCTTCATGTAAAAAGATTTAATAGCTGCAGGATAATCGGTAAGTATTACAGGCGTTTTGAAATGCTCTACCAAAAATGTTTCGTGCTCTTTTTGCAAATCGCTGCCCCATTGTACTTTGAATTCGAATTTATCATTCAGTTTTTCTAATATGCTAACGGCTTCTGTATACGACAATCGCTTGAATGGATTTGCAACCACAGATTTTAATCTGTCCATCAATTCCTTATCGTACAGGTTGGTAAGAAATACCAAATCGTCCTCACAATTTTCGAGGGCATAGTTGATGCAATATTTTAGCAATGCCTCGGCCAGGTCCATGTTATCATGTATATCGTAAAATGCCATTTCGGGTTCAATCATCCAAAACTCGGCAAGGTGGCGTGGGGTGTTGGAGTTTTCGGCACGGAATGTAGGCCCAAATGTATAAATAAGCCCAAGGCCCATTGCGCCCAGTTCACCTTCCAATTGCCCCGAAACGGTAAGGTTGGTTTCGCGGCCAAAAAAATCGGCTTTATAATCTATTTTCCCTTCGCTATTTAGTGGTGGATTGGTAGGACTAAGTGCCGACACACGAAACATCTCCCCTGCCCCTTCGGCATCGCTACCGGTAATGATTGGCGAGTGCCAGTAGAAAAAATCGCGATCGTTAAAAAATTTATGGATGGCATAAGCCATAGCATGCCGCACCCTGAACACGGCACCAAACGTATTGGTACGCGGGCGTAGATGCGCTATCTCGCGCAAGAATTCCAGCGTGTGACCTTTCTTTTGCAGCGGAAAAGTATCTACATCGGCAGTGCCGTATACAGTTATAGTTGTTGCCTGTATTTCTACCGTTTGGCCTGCACCCTGCGATGCTACCAACTTGCCCTCAGCTTTAATGGCCGCACCGGTAGTTACTAATTTCATTACCTCTTCGTTTATGGCATTGGGGTCTACCACCACTTGAATATTACCCACACACGAGCCATCGTTAAGCGCTATAAACTGCACTTGCTTATTGCCACGCTTGCTGCGTACCCATCCCTCAACATTAACTATGCTGTCTATTGCATTGCTTTGTAATAAATTTTTAATTCTAATGTTTGCCATCTCTGTTTTTTTATTTGCGGGTGCAAAAAAAGGATAATTAAATCTATTGGCAAAAACACTCAATAAAGTAATTAAAATAAACAATACCATAGCTGCCTACTTAATGTTGTTTCTCACGTTTATTCAATTTAAAACGTATCTTTGAATACACTTAAAAATCTATCAAAATGAAAAAGCTAATTATTGTACTCCAATTATTGTATTTATCCATAAATTATTCTTATGCTCAAAGTTCTATCGATTCATTATTTCGTATAGAAGGGAACACCAATTTAAATATTAATCTTCAAAATTATGCTGGAAACATTGCCACGGGGCCGAACTACGGTTGTTTGAATATCCTAAATAAACCATTTTGGACATATTGGACAATATGCGACACTAGTCTGTCTGGAAGTTTTTTTCCTATGTGGGTTACTATTTCTGACTTGACGCAAAGTGGAATAAATAATGATCAATGTGGAATGATAATATGGGGTCCATTTGACGAATTAACTAACCCAACTCTTCAATTGAACAGCGCAAATATATTATACTGCATGGATTTTAATTTTGCAACCTTTAATCCTTCAAACTTTAACGTTTTCCCATTTCAATTGAAATTTACTAAAGAGAAAAAAGCTTATGTTATGATGTTAACTTTTTCTGATTCAATTACCGATTTACATATTTACTCCCTTGCCCCTTATCCTTTTTTAATTGATGCAAATGTTTGTGGGTTTTGCAATGGCAAAGTAAACCACTTAGAGCAAAATATATGCATAGTAACCCGCGATTCGGCAACAAATAAAAATATGGTAATATGGCAAAATGATGATACAACGCATCTTTCAGGTTACATCATTCAACGTGAACTTTTTGTTCAGGGCCAGTATGATTCGATAGGATTTGTTGCAAAAGATCAACCTTCTTATTTTATTGACCAAACATCGAACCCGGTTCAAAAATCGTATAAATACAGAGTAACCGGAACGGATGAATGTGGCTCGATAAACACAACGCCTTTCAATTTCAACACCCATAAAACAATTCATGTAGTGGCTTCACCAGGCTTGTCGGGCGAGATTAATCTTGTTTGGAATCAATACGAAGGATTAGGAACCATCCCTACTTATTACATTTACCGTGGAAGCAATGCAACTAATTTGATAGTATATGATTCTATTTCGGGCGCCAATATTTCGTACTCAGATTTTACTCCATTGCCCGGTTCTAATTTTTATGAAGTGCGTATTCGATTACAATCACCATGCACACCCGATGGCATAAATTATTATTCGGAGTCGCGTTCAAATGCCGGAAGTGCTTTAACTATTGGAATGGAAAACAATATTCAATCATCAAATTACCAATTGAGCTATTTGCCTTCATCACATCATTATAATTTAAAAATAATGGATAGCCAGTCCTACAATAAAATTTCATTGTTCGATATTTCTGGAAATCTTATTGAAAATTTTATTCCACAAAAAGAAATTACAATTAATACAAATGCCTACTCAAAAGGGATTTATTTTTTAAAAATGACAGGGAATAACAATGCGATGATTAAAATTATTATGCTTTAGTTTTTTTTTATGAGAATTTTGCTACTATACTTATGCTTACTTGGTTCAACTGTTTACTCACAAAACCAAAATAATATTTGGATTTTTGGTGATTCATGTGGTATTGACTTTAGCAATATAAATAATCCTGTACCTATTACATCAAACATGGACGGGCGAGGTAGCTGTGCATCTATTGCTGATTCAAATGGTAATTTAATTTGTTATGCTTCTGTATTAGGTTATCTTAACTCTGACTGGGCAACCAGAATATTTAATGCACAGCATCAAATACTGCAAGGTGCAAATCATATAACTGGTGAAGGTTGGTACAACGAAGTAGTAATAATTCCCAAACCAAACGATGCCAATAAATATTATATTTTTAGTGTTGGCTTAGATAAGCCCAACAACCAAGGTTGCTTTTATACATTGATTGATATGTCGCTCAACAATGGCAATGGTGCAGTACTGCAACAAAACATAAAAATAAACAATGCCACAAGTGGCGATTGCCTTACGGCTGTGCAACATGGCAATGGCCGCGACTGGTGGGTCATAAATAAATATTACAGTAAAACAGCACCAAATCAGTTTAATCGTTTTTTTGTTTATTTAGTTAGTCCCGATACCGTAACTCCTCCAATTATTTATGATTTTAATGATGCAAGTGATGCTGGGTTTCAAAAATCGTATGGAACTCACTCGGTTCAAAATTTATGACTCTCAACCCGAATGGATATTTAGCCGAATTTAATTTTGATAGATGCAGTGGTAGTATTACCTTATTCAATTCCATTTATTCAGAGCAATCCAATAATTGGAATCGGTTGTTTTGGGAAGGTGCATATTCTCCAAATGATAGTTTGTTTTATATTGCTACTTCAGGTGTTTACAAAGTTGATACTTTATACTTATTGCAATTTAATTTATTTGCTACTTACATTCCTGCCAGCTGCGATACACTTGATACGATACTTTATCCAATAGGCACAGGTGCAGTGAGGCTTGCTCCAGATGGTAAAATTTATTGTACCCGAGCTTACGATAATCCCTTTGTGTTTAGTTATCCTTATCCTGATAGTATGCGCAATTATATAAACGAAAACTTAAGCGTAATAAATAATCCTAATGCATTAGGTGCAGCGTGTAATTATACACCCTTCTCTTTTTACCTTGGTGGCAAGCGCACTTATTATGGGTTGCCTAATAATCCAAATTATAGTTTGGGGCGGTTGTTGGGGAGTGCTTGTGATACTTTGCAGTGGGTATCCACGCCCGAAACCCCCAACCCCCTGCAAGGGGGCTTAAATGCAGGGTTTATCGTAAGTCCAAATCCTGTTTCTAAAAATCTTTTTTTTAATGCAAAAAATGCAAAAGGAAAAAATGCTTTGATACAAATACGCAATGCACTTGGTGAAATTATTTTTTATAAAAATGTTGAAGTGATAAACGGTGGTTATATAACTCAAACTATAGATGTAAGTTTGTTTTGTAATGGCATTTATTTTATTTCTTTGCTAATGGAAAATGAAACTACATCAATGAGATTTATTAAAGAATGACAAACATATTTCTTTCAATCATATTTTTGTTTTTGCCACTTGCAAGAATGTTTGAGGCAGTTGCAAAAGAAGCCATCAACAATAATAACAGTTCGCTTGCTTTTCAAAAACTATCAGCTATGATTAACCAAAACACTATTGATGAAAATAACAACTACATGGTAATGTTAGTTGCATTAAATTATGATGCAAGTTTGGATGCTGATTCCGATACTATAGTTGTAGTAAATAACATTGCAAATCAACATCCATTCTATGGTGGCGAGGCTGTTTACATTGCAAGAGCAATGTTGCATGTGACAGTAGAGGATGTATTGCCGCCTCTGAGAAGAAAGAACAAGGCCAATCTCAAAAATATTCAAATCGAAAATGCAATTAAACTAATACCTAACCCAGCCAAGTATGAGGTTCAAATTGTATCAAAAACAAAATTCGATACTGGAACTTTTGTAGAGATTGTAAATACATTAGGCTCAATTATTCTCAAAAAGAAAATTAATACAGGAGACTTTAATTTTAGCATTGATATTTCATCACTTCAATCAGGAGTTTATACACTAAAAATTACAAAGCAAGGTTTAGTAAAAACCATAGAAAAACTTGTAATACTTAAATAAAAAAAAAGCTTTGAGGGAATAGTTTTTACTATTCCCTTTTTTACTTCTTATGGGATGAAAAAAATATCGACTTTCATTATTGGGATTATTGCGGTTGTTGGGATTTCTGAAGCCCAGAATTTTAATAAAGTATGGGTTTTCGGGGATTCCTGTGGCATTGATTTCAATAATCTTGCAAACCCACAAACCTTTTCCTCAGGTATGGATGGCAGGGGGAGTTCAAGTTCAATTTGCGACTCCGCAGGAAATTTACTTTTTTATGCGGCAACAATTGGAAAGCTAAATAACGATTGGGATACACGCATTTTTAATAATCAACATCAAATAATAGCTGGTTGTGATTCTATTACAGGTAGAAGTTGGTACAACGAAGTAGTAATAATTCCCAAACCAAACGATGCCAATAAATATTATATTTTTAGTGTTGGCTTAGATAAGCCCAACAACCAAGGTTGCTTTTATACATTGATTGATATGTCGCTCAACAATGGCAATGGTGCAGTACTGCAACAAAACATAAAAATAAACAATGCCACAAGTGGCGATTGCCTTACGGCTGTGCAACATGGCAATGGCCGCGACTGGTGGGTTATAAATAAATACTCAAGCAAAACGGCACCAAATCAGTTTAATAGATTTTTTGTTTATCTTGTTACTCCAGATACGGTAATGCCTCCGGTTATTTATGATTTTAATGATGCACAAGATGGTGACTTTCAAAGAATAGTTTGGAATTCCGATTGTTCCAAATTTATTGTTTTTAACCAAATTGGTTACATGGCAGAATTTACATTTGATAGATGTGCAGGCCTAATTAGTTTAACCAAGCCAATTTTTCAAGAACAAACAGTGAATTGGAATCGTAAATTTTGGGAAGGAGCTTATTCGCCTAACGATAGTTTGTTTTATGTATCAACCTCAGGCTTATATAAAACTGACACTTTATACTTGTGGCAATTTAATTTATTTTCACCAAATATACTTGCAAGTTGCGATACACTCGATGTGTTACTTTATCCAATAGGTACAGGTGCCGTGAGGCTTGCTCCAGATGGTAAAATTTATTGTACCCGAGCTTACGATAATCCCTTTGTGTTTAGTTATCCTTATCCTGATAGTATGCGCAACTACATAAACGAAAACCTAAGTGTAATAAATAATCCTAATGCATTAGGTGCAGCGTGTAATTATACACCCTTCTCTTTTTACCTTGGTGGCAAGCGCACGTATTATGGTTTGCCTAATAATCCTAATTATGGGTTGGGGCGGTTGTTGGGGAGTGCTTGTGATACTTTGCAGTGGACAAACCTCACCCCTAACCCCTCTCCACATGGAGAGGGGAAACTCTACGCCACATACATATCGGCTTCGGAGATGTTGTTTGTAAATGCAAGTGGATTGAATGGGAAGAATGTAACGATTACAGTATACGATGGGCGCGGTAGTTTGAAGTTTGAAGTTCGAGGTTTGAAGAGTAATGCAGGATATTTTACTTTAGATATAAATTGCGCGGCTGGCTCCCCTTCAGGGGCTGGGGGTGCGCGGTGGGCTAATGGATTGTATGTTGTTCTTTTGGAAACGGAAGCAGAGCGGTTGAGTAAAAAGTTTGTTAAAGAATAAATTTTAAGGAGCAACAATTTCAAATCAAGCTGTGTGGTGCACAAGCCAAATGTGAAAAGCAAAAACATCACTCCGTAAATTTCTTTTTTCCATCACCATCTTTGTAGCAACCATAATTAAAAACTAATTACTTTTGGCGCACAAAATTTGAGAATGGCAACAAAGCAAATTAAGCATCCTTATCGTAAATATATTTGGTTACTGTGGTTTATGTTTTTTGCCCCTATAGTGGCATTGGTGGTAATGTTGAGTTTGGTAGGCAATGGCGTTTTTGGCAAACTTCCCGACTTTAAAGATTTAGAAAATCCCGATTTGAGTTTGGCATCGGAAGTGGTATCGCAAGATGGAATGGTGCTGGGTAAATATTTTATTCAAAACCGCAGCAATGTACATTTCCGCGATTTATCTATCAACTTGACCAAGGCGTTGAAAGCCACGGAGGACGCCCGTTTTTACGAACATTCGGGAATTGACATAAAGGGATTGATGCGGGTATTGGTAAAAACAATCATTCTTCGTCAGGATGCCGGAGGTGGAAGTACTATTACACAACAGCTGGCAAAAAATTTATTTCCCCGTACACGCAATCATGGGTTTGCATTGGTAACACAAAAAATGAAAGAGTGGATTACCGCAACCCGCCTCGAGCGCAATTATACTAAGGAAGAAATAATTTCCATGTACTTCAACACTGTGGAGTTTGGCAACAATGCTTATGGAATAAAATCGGCAGCACGCACTTACTTCGATAAAACACCCGATAAGCTGAATATGCTCGAAGCTTCGTTGCTGGTGGGTATGCTTAAAGGCCCTACATTATACAATCCTGTAAAACACAACAAACGTGCTACCAACAGGCGCAATACGGTATTGGAGCAACAATTGAAATACGACTATATAGACCAAACGCAATTTGATTCGTTGCGTAAGCAACCCATAAAACTCAAATTCGCACTTGACGACCACAATATAGGATTGGGCACATACTTTCGCGAAAGCCTCCGTCAGGATTTAATGAAATGGTGCAACGAACACAAAAAGCCCGATGGCACTACATATAATTTGTATCGCGATGGGCTACGAATATATACTACCATCGACTCGCGCATGCAAAAGTGTGCCGAAGATGCTGTAAAAGAACACCTCACCGATTTGCAAAAAAGTTTTAACGACCACTGGAAAGGGCGCGAACCGTGGTACGAAAATCCCGAAATTATTAGCGATGCCATGCACCGTTGCGAGCGATGGAAAAGCCTTGCCGAAGACGGAAAAACCGATAAGGAAATAGAAAAAATATTTAAGCAAAAAACCGACATGACCATTTTTACCTGGAAGGGTGAAAAGGATACACTCATGAGTCCGCTCGATTCGATAAAATATTACAAGAAATTTTTGCAAACCGGTTTTATGGCCATAGACCCTGCCACGGGACATATAAAAGCTTGGGTGGGCGGTAACGATTATCGCTATTTTAAATACGACCATGTAAAAGAAGGCAAGCGTCAGGTGGGCAGTACTTTCAAGCCTTTTTTATATACACTGGCTATGCAGGAATCGTATTCGCCATGTTACAAAGTACCGAATGAGTTGGTAACCATTCGCACCGAAACAGGCGAAGACTGGACTCCACAAAACAGTGATAGTAAGTACGGAGGAATGATATCACTCAAGGATGCCCTGGCCAATTCTGTCAATACCGTTTCGGCATATTTGATGAAACAGTTTGGCCCTAAACCCGTAATAGAAATGGCCCGCAAAATGGGAATCACCAGTCAGCTTGATGCCGTACCGGCCATAGCACTGGGCGCTGCCGATATTTCGGTTTACGAAATGGTAGGTGCATATGCTACTTTTGCAAACAAAGGCGTTTATACCGAACCCATTTACATTACCCGTATAGAAGATAAAAGTGGTGTGGTAATTCAAGAATTTATTCCCAAAAAAATAGAAGCCATCAGCGAAGAAACCGCCTATCTTATGCTTAACCTTATGCAGGGTGTGGTGGCGCAAGGTGGCGGAACGGGAGCACGACTACGCACACGTTATAATCTTACAAATCCAATAGCCGGCAAAACCGGCACCACACAAAATAACAGCGATGGTTGGTTTATGGGTGTGGTTCCTAATCTTGTTGCCGGCTGCTGGGTGGGTGCCGAAGATCGTGCTGTACGTTTCCGCAGCACATCGTTGGGGCAGGGTGCAAATATGGCATTGCCAATATGGGCCTTGTTTTTTAAAAAATGTTACGCCATACCCGAATTGGGAATTTCAATCTCCGATTTCGAAAAACCCAAAGGCCCATTGGGCGTAGAACTCGATTGCTCAAAATACACAAATGATAAGTCGCAAGGCGAAAAGCCTGAGGAATTTGGGGTGCAGTAATACAGTTATTAGTTATTGAGTTGTTGGTTATTCGGTTGTTGAATTATTGGGTGCCTTGTTCTTAGTTTCGTTCGCTGGGAGCCTTGTTCTTCGTTCTTAGTTTCGTTTGCGGGAAGCCTTGTTCTCGGTTCTATTGTTTCATTGTTCAATTGTTTGGTTTGCTGAGAGGTATGTTCTCTGTTACCTTACTCAGGGCGGTGTTCAATCGGTCTTGGTTTAGATTTACTCTTAATTTAGCTATTCCCAATTTTTAATTTTCCATTCTCAATTCTTAATTGCCCTCCTCCCATTCTTTAATTTTCCATTCCTAATTCTTAATTTTCCATTCCTAATTCTTAATTTCCCTCCTCCCATTCTTAATTTCAATTTCCTTTCCCGCCTTTTTTGGGATTTAAAAATATTGCTTATCTTCGCCCTCCGTTTCAAAAAAGGAAGAAGATGGTGGATAATTTGAAAGCGTTCGATATTGAATTTAGTGCCTTATCTATAGGCAAGCACCAGTACTCTTTTGAGATTGACGACACGTTCTTTGGTTGTTTTGAAAATGCTGTAATTACTAATGGTAAGTTGGCTGTAAAGATGGAATTGCTAAGGCAAACAACCATGTTGCAATTTAACTTCGACATCGATGGTCATATAACCACCACCTGCGACCGGTGTACCGATGACTTCGAATGGCAAATACATACAAAGGAAACATTGTTGGTCAAAATTGGTGACCACCTCGAAGAGGAAGATGTGGATGTATACGTAATACCACAAAGCCAAACGCACTGGAATGTGGCACAACCGATATACGAGTGCGTATGCATGGCCAAACCCTTGCGTACTGTACATCCGGATGATGCCAAAGGTAAAAGCACTTGTAATGCAGCATTTATAGCACAGCTCGAAAAAATAGTGACCAAGCAAACAAAAAAAACTGAAGTAGACCCAAGATGGGACGTACTGAAAAAGATAAATAATAATTAATAACAAATAATATTTTGTAGAAATGCCAAATCCAAAACACAAACACAGTAAATCGCGCAGAGATAAGCGCAGAACACACTACAAGGCAGTGGCGCCAACATTATCTATATGCCCTACTACAGGCGAAACACATTTGCGTCACCGTGCATTTTGGCACGAAAACAAACTTTACTACAAAGGAAAAGTAGTAATGGAAAAAGCTGTTTAAACCATAGCTTTGTTTTATTGGTCATTCATTTTTGCTAATGGATAAATTAAAAATGCATTTGATATTATTTCAGATGCTTTTTTTTTGGTTATTGAGTAGTGGGTATTGAGTATTGGGTAATTCTGTTATTGGTTATTGCGTTATTGAGATACTCAGTTAATGATTGTTGATAACAGAAGGCATTGATTAACATTACAAGAAATCTTATAGAAAAACGGATGTGTACGTAAAAATGATTTTCTATCGAAACTACATGGTGGTTTTTTGTTTCTTTACAATGATAAAAAACATTCCTAATCTCACACTAAATCAAATATGTTTACATTCCAAATAAGAAGGTGTCGGAACTAAAAACAATAAACTAAGAACTAAAAACTACGAATCACGCAGAGATTGCTTCGCAGTTCGTGAATACTCACTGTGACAATTCGCAATGATGATTAACAAAAGAATTGTTTGTGGGGACACAAACAATGGCTGGCGCACAAATGACTAATGACTGGCAGAGATTGCTTCGCAGTTCGGGAATACTAACTGTGACAATTCGCAATGAAGCGTTAAGAACTAAGAACTAAAAACAAAGAACTAAGAACTAAAAACAAAGAACTAAAAACTAAAAAAATGCGCATTGGCATCGATATTATGGGAGGCGACTATGCCCCACTAGAAACAATAAAAGGAGCAATTGAAGCATTGAGCCAAAACAGCTCATTACAAATTGTGCTCATTGGAAAAAAAGAAGAGGGCGAAAAAATCATGCTCGAACAGGGTGGTAATCCGGCATCGTATACATGGATAGATGCACACGATGTTATAGAAATGAGTGAACATCCTACAAAGGCTTTTCAGCAAAAACCCAATTCGAGCATTACGGTCGGTTTTGGCTTATTGAAAAAGGGAATGATAGATGCATTTGCCAGTGCAGGCAACACCGGTGCAATGTTGGTTGGCAGTATGTTCAGTGTAAAACCCATTCAAGGTATTTTGCGTCCTGCAATTTCAACACTTGTTCCAAAATTAAATGGCGGTTTTGGTTTATTGCTCGATGTGGGAGTAAATGCCGATTGCAAACCAGAGATGATGCAACAATTTGCAATACTCGGCTCTTTATATGCGGAGCATGTTCGTGGCATTGCCAACCCCAAAGTTGGATTGGTGAGCATTGGCGAAGAAGAAGAAAAAGGAAATGCCCTTACTTTGGAAGCACATAAACTAATCAAAGAAACCAAAGGCATAAATTTTATTGGCAATGTTGAAGGCCGCGATTTATTTAATGATAGAGCCGATGTAATTGTATGCGATGGTTTTACCGGCAACATTATGCTCAAACTTGCCGAGTCTTTTTACTCACTCATAAAAGCCCGCAACATTCACGATGAATATTTCGAAAAATTTAATTACGAATCGTACGGAGGTACACCCATATTAGGTATAAATGGTACAGTAATGATTGCACATGGAATATCAAATGCCAATGCAATAAGCAATATGATATTGTTTACCGAAAAAGTGTGCAAAGCAAAATTGCACGAAAAAATTGCTGATGCTTTGAAGCAAGAAGGATTTGGTGGGTAGTGATTAAATAATTTTTCCAAGTTATTAAAAATTACAAAGCAATAATTTGAAAGTTCGTTTTGAATAAAAAGAGCTGCTCAATTGGGCAGCTTGTTTTTGGGTTCTATTTTTTTAATCGGTATTCATTCGTGCATTCCCCGACACTGGGGTCGGGGCAGGCGTGGCAAAAGGCATTTGAATTTCATTCAGAATTCTTTCGTGCATTCAGTGTTTTTTGTGGTAAAATATTATTCGGCATTCAAGCGTGCATTCCCCGACACTGCGGTCGGGGCAGGCGTGGCAAAAGGCATTTGAATTTTATTCAGAATTCTTTCGTGCATTCAGTGTTTTTCGTGGCAAAGTATTATTCGGCATTCATTCGTGCATTCCCCGACACTGCGGTCGGGGCAGGCGTGGAAAAAGTATTTTTCCAATTACAATCACTTTCAAAGTCGGAATTTACATTGAGACACCGCCTTTTAAGATAGTAATCAAGCCAACATTTTTTATTCGGCAAAAAACCAAAACGTGGAAAGCAAACATTACATTTGAAAAATAAAATATCCACAAACAAAAATGAAAAACTCCTTTATAAAATTATTTGACCACGAAGCATGGGCAAACCAAAAAGTATTGAAAGCATTGCAAACAGCAACATCGAACGATGAACGTGCATTGTTTTTATTTTCGCATATTCTTTCGGCTCATTCTATGTGGCTTTGCCGGGTGCTGGGCGTACCGATGACGTGCGGCTTATTTGACGAACGCACATTACAACAATGCGAAGAGTTGATGAATGCAAATTATACCGGATGGAAAAAATATTTAACCTCAGCTGATGATGCAGAATGGAATCGTGTGGTGAAATTTATTTTTCCGGTTGATGGCAGCAATCGCAAAATGACAGTGGGTGATGCTATACTCCATATTTTTTCGCACTCGGCTTATCACCGTGGGCAAATAATAACTCGCTTAAAAGGAACTGTTGATCCTTTGCCCAACACAACATACATTGTATACGCAAGTGAATTAGACAATCAATAATTTATTAATTTTAATACATGGATATTGTAAACATAACACAACCGCCAGTTGCACAATTCACCCGCGAAGAATTAATAGCTGCTTCGTCCAATCCGAATTTACCCACATTGCAACAACTATTGCCAAAGCTGGAACCCGGTTGGGCATTGGTAACGTACGGCACGGGAAACTCCTTCACCGACCCACATAACAAACAAATAAACATAAATCATTGCCAGATATTAAATAATGGTCTCCGCGATTTAGCGTGGGAAATCACAAATGCCATAAACACCCCAAGCCGTATTGAGCTTGAAACCGGTGCTAAAAACAAAACCATTTCCGAACTCGATTTTGTGATGGGCATACACACCATGGAAGCCGAAGCCCAATTGAATGCAATGAAAACTGCATCACAACTTGGTTACAACTTACATGAAATAGGGTACTCATATCTCAGCATAGCAACTTATGATTCGTTCATATCCGAAACCATCACGCTCGAAACGTATATACTTACCGTTGCAAACGAAGTGCATCAGCTTGGAAAAATAAAAAACTCCCAAGGAATAGAATTGATGGCAAGAGAAGAATACGCAAATCAATACAGGATGTTTTTTGGTTCTTAGTTTTTCGTTCTTAGTTTCGTTTACTTTGAGCCTTGTTCTTAGTTCTTAGTTACGTCTGCGGTGAGCCTTGTTCTTAGTCCCGGCACTTGGGCCGGCATTCTTAGTTTCGTTTGTGGAAAGCTCAATTTTTTGTTTTCAGATTCATTTGCTGTTATTCTAATATTTATAATGCGCTTTTTTTGTACCGTCATTGCGAATTGTCACAGTGAGTATTCCCGAACTGCGAAGCAATCTCTGGCGCATAATGGCTCTTCGGCAAAAAAGTATTGCTTCAGTAGTTCGATGATAATTTTATTCGAGTGCATTCATTCGAGCAGGCGTGGCAAAAGGCATTTGAATTTTATTCAGAATTCATTAGTGCATTCAGTGTTTTTCGTGGCAAAGTATTATTCGGCATTCATTTAGCATTCCCCGGGTACAATGCGGGCGGGGGACAAAAACTTTTTATTTAACCTTTTTTTTTCCGGTTTTTCCGGTTTCGCGGCCCGGCCCGGCGGGGCGGGGGGGGTCTAAAATTTGTTTGTTATTTTTTTTAGTTCATTTTTTTTTTGTGAAATAAAATTTGGCATTCATTCGTGCATTCTTCGACACTGCGGTCGGGGCAGGCGTGGCAAAAGGCATTTGAATTTTATTCAGAATTCATTAGTGCATTCAGTGTTTTTCGTGGCAAAATATTATTCGGCATTCATTCGTGCATTCTTCGACACTGCGGTCAGGGCAGGCGTGGCAAAAGGCATTTGAATTTTATTCAGAATTCATTCGTGCATTCAGTGTTTTTCGTGGCAAAGTATTATTCGGCATTCATTCGTGCATTCCCCGACACTGCGGTCGGGGCAGACGTGGCAAAAAATATGATATGAAATTTATTCGCGGCAAATTAATTTACTCCGCAAAAAGGTCTGCCATGGTAGGTAATTCGACTTTTTCGTATGCATCAATTTTTTGCATATTCATCACTTGCATTCCATTTTCCACACCTTCCATCATGGTAACAAATTTTGCCCCGTAAATTACTTCGGTATGTTTATATGAGTAACGGATGTTTACATTTTGCGCAAAATTTTCGTCAAACGCTTTTAACAAAACTAAAAATTCTGCATCGCCTTCTACCAGGTCTTCGAGGGTGAGGGCATACAATGGGCTTGAGTCGTCTATAGGGTGATTGATTGTCCAGCTTGTAGGGAAAAAATTAATCTTCGCCAATTCGAGTTTTAAGAAATGGAAACGTCTTTGCTTCACACCATTTATTTCCTGCACAATCGAAAATGTTACTGTTGCTTCTAAATCAATTAGTTGATGATTAAATTTATTTGCAACACGAAACATAAGGCCGGTGATATCTTTAAATGGAGCAACAATAATATTATTCGAAAAAGAAAATTTGGCAACAGGCCGTGCAAAACGTCCATATAACAAGCCGGTAGCGAGCGCGAAAAACAACAATCCTGTAAGCGATTCTATTGCAGCAATCAAATTAACGCCAAACCCCATCGGATTAACGCGACCATAACCAACAGTGGTAAAAGTTTGGGTGGAGAAAAAAAACATCTCCGTAAAATGGTCGATAAAAGTGATGCCTTCTACACCAGCAAAATGATTGGTGCCAAAAACAAAATACAGCGTAGCAAAAATTAAATTGATAATAAAATACCCTATTGCAATGACAAGAAAAAACACGCTCCAGCGCAGCGTTATAAACCAATGATAAAAACTAAAACCTGCCAGAAACGGCAACCCTGTTCGTTTTACATTGAAGCTACCATCGCGGTTTAGCATCCTTTGTGTATCGATTACTTTTGTGCCGAAACCAATTTCGTTTGATTCCCTTTCGGTGCGGAAAAATTTATTTCGTAGCCTGCTTGCCATGGTTAAAGAGTAAAATTATAATTTGAACAACATAAAAATATAAATTAGGTATTTTAATCAACGAATTGCGAATGAGTGCGAATATACGAATGAGCACCATTTGCAATTCGTTGGTAATTCGCAGAGTTCGTTTTCAATTCATATATTCTTTATTCGTTTGTTGATAATATATTTAAGCAAGTTGTGTTTCTACAGTACGTATATGGTTATTGTTGGTATCCGATTCTATAAGTCCATCTTTTATGCGAATTATGCGGTGGGCATATTGAGCAATATCTTCCTCGTGAGTCACAACAATAATGGTGTTACCCTTGCGGTGTATTTCCTGAAACAAACCCATTATTTCGATGGATGTTTTCGAGTCGAGATTACCCGTAGGTTCATCGGCAAGGATAATAGAAGGATGGTTGACCAATGCACGTGCTACAGCCACACGTTGCCGCTGCCCACCCGATAGCTCGTTTGGTTTGTGCGTAACACGATCGGCAAGGCCCACATCACTCAATGTACGTTTTGCCTGTTCGGTGCGGTCGTGTTTACTCATGCCGGCATATACAAGTGGTAGTGCAACATTCTCTAATGCTGTAGAACGTGGCAATAAATTAAAGGTTTGAAATACAAAACCAATTTCTTTGTTGCGCGTTTCGGCCAATTCGTTATCGCTCATATTACTTACATCGGTACCATTGAGCACGTAACTGCCACCGCTTGGTGTGTCGAGACAGCCCAGTATATTCATAAGTGTACTCTTGCCAGAGCCCGATGGCCCCATTAATGCAACGTATTCATTTTTATATATGGATGTGGTAACATCACGCAATGCATGTATGGTTTCGCTACCAATAGTGTAGGTGCGCGATATATTTTTCAGGTTTATTATTTCTTCTTTTTGCATGGTGCTAAGGTTTCTCTTTTTTTGCGAATATAAAAATGTTTTTTGCTTGTCTTATTAGAGTATATGGTTGGGGATATTGTTACAATATATATTTTGTGTCATTTTGTAATTAATCTTATCAAGTTAGTTTCACTAAATATGTATCGTTTTGAATGATTCAAAAGATAAAAAAGTAAAGTATTTGAATTTAAAACTTGAATTGTTGATGATTTAAGTTGTTTTCGGCTATCATTTCAAACCCACAAGTTTTTAAAAACCTTGCGGGTTTTTTACGCCCAATCCATCCAATAAAAAAATCAATACCGATAAACAAAAGTCTGTTTCGCCAACGAGGTATCGAACAATACAATCCCCATCATAAAAATATCGATGCATAAAGTTGTAGATGAGTGTGCACAAATTTCTTTCCATGCACGCTGCATTTCGTTCGACCAATTAATATCATCGAATATAAAAATGGTTTTGTTGTGAATGTGTGGCAATGCAGTTTCGAAATATTTTATGGTAGAATCATAAGTGTGATTGCCATCGAAAAAAATGTAATCTATCGTTTGCAATTTATTTACTAATGCCGGAAAAGTATTATCGAACAAACCGGGAATAAATTCCACATTTTGAATATTCATTTGTGCGAATTTATCTTTTACGATTTCCAATAGTTGAATGTTTCCATCGAGCGTGTGCACTTTTGCAGAAGGGCGTGCCAAAGCCTGATACAAGGCACTTACACCAGTGGCTGTGCCAAGTTCAATTATATTTTTTGGTTTGCAATACTGAATAAGCAGGTACAAAACTTTTGCATACCTGTGTTGCTTAGCAGTGGCCCCTGTAAGTTGTGCAATGGTGCTTGTTTTTATTTGTGGCCTGGCACCTAAAGCGGGCGAAGTAATGAGTGTGGCATCATTTAATAATTGCTTGCGATAATTTTTGGCAATATCATAATCGGGATAAGGATTAACATCTAAAAAAACGGCACGAATAAAATTGAATAAAAAATTGCTGTGTGCATCGTGAACGGTTTTGGATGAAAAATAATACGAAACAAAACGCAGCAAAAATTTTACGCTCATAACAATTACAAACTTTATTTGAGAACATTACAATAGTAAACTACATGAATAAAATTTTGTAATAAAGTGTGGCTGCACCCTTTAGGGTCACAGGTGAGCGATGGCAAAAAAATTAATCCATAATATTCAACCAGTACAAATTTAAGCATTGCAACACTCATGTTATTAAAAAGTAATTTTGCCAAACGCATTTTTTTCTTTTGAATAACGGGCAAAATTAATTCGTTGGGTGCTACCTGCTTGCCATACTTGGGCATAATAATAACATGGTCGAGTGAGCGCAACAAATCGCTATCGAGCAATTTTCCTTTGTTATCGATAGCTACAGAAATCACTTCGTTGTTAAGCGATATATCGCGGTTATAAATAAAATATAATCGGCCTGCAGTTGCTGCCGAGATGTATGACAGATATACTGCATCGTCATTGGTGCTGGTTTGTTCCTTGCGAATAAGTTTATTCCAGTCGGTGCTGCCATCGTTGTTTATCGATATTACCATCATATTATCGTAGTGATACTCAAACCTGCGTTGCACAGTTTGAGTGAAGTAATCGTAAAACGAATATTCTTCTTTGTAAAAATCTTCGGCAACTATAATTGCACCACTATCGCTGCGCAAAACAATTTTCGATATTGTATAACCCGCCACGCTCGATATATTTTCTTCAATACGGTCCACTACTTTTCCGGTAGTGGCATTGTTCAATTCGAAACATTTGATGATGGCCGGTTCCACCTTATCCAAAGCATAGCGGGCATAGGCAATGCCATGCTTTGCTTCATCATCGGCAGTTTGATAAAATCCACCTACCACCAGTTGATTATTATCGTTGTCGAATAAAATGCTTGCCTCGCCAATATTTTTTTGCGGCACTTTGAAATCGTAAATCATCGCATCTTTATTTGCCGCGGTAATTAAGTAAGTGGAGTAAGTAATATTTTCGTAATCCTTCTTGTTGCGTATTTTTTTATCGGCACTCAATATTCCCGACAAAGCAACATCACCATTATCCGACACATCAAATTCATCGGCCACAAAATGATTGTCATCTTGGTTTATTACAATATCGCGCAGCACATAATTTTGTAAAGTAGTATCGCAAATTACAAAATGGTATTTCTGATTATCGTTATTACTTTCGGGAAGCAACAAACAAAACTTTTCATCGTAAAATGATGCGGTACCATTTATGGCATCAAAGGCCTCATCGTTGGGCAAGGTAATTTCGAACTTGTTTTTATCGCCAAACATAACATTACCATTGGCAAACATATTTACACAATACACATTGTATTTATCGTTGGGCAGTTGCTCGGCATATACTAGCATTGGTTGGGAATTGAAAAAGAATACTTCGGCCAGGCGTTTTTTATCAATGCTGTTTTCCACTTCGTGTTGCCACTTTATGTTCATATCGAAGTCCATATACATGAGGCGGTATTTGCGCACTTTGAATCCTATTCTATTATTGCTGATGGCCAGCGATAGGTTGCTTTGCAAGAGATAAAAACCATAATCGTTGTGGCCCAGTACTTTGGCAAACTCATATCCCTTATCATCAATGGCAGTGTTCGATATTTCTACCTTTTGTGCTTTGCAAATAAACACATGAGCAAAAAATACAACGCTTACTAAAATTAATTTAGCAAGTGTTTTCCGTTTAATATCTATGATGAAATGCATTTAGCCACAATAGTAAATAAAAAAACATAAATGCAGAATACATTTTTTAATTGTTATAATGTATCTTCTCATGAAATGCTACACCGAGTTTAATAAAAAATATTTTCAATAATATTTGGTGGTGTTTAAATAAAATTTACTTTTGGCTATGGTCAACGAATTTAATATGAATTTTGCACTGAGTTTCAATATTTAATCTAATTATTTAGTACATGAATATTATTAATTTTTTTGCTGATAAGATTATTGTATGCACCAAAAAAATTGTTGTAGTAAAATGAGGGCAGGCACTATTGTATGGTTAATTTTATTTTTCAACATCCAAACCCGAGCACAGTATAAAAACACGGTTTGGGTATTTGGTGACAGTTGCTTAATTGATTTTACAAATAAACAAGCACCTACAATTGGTACATCATACAATGAAGGAAGAGGTTCATGTTGTTCCATTTCAGACTCTCTTGGAAATTTAATTTTGTACGCCCATGATGGTCATATTGTTCCAAACAGCTTAGAATGGGGCTGTGCTAGAAATAGGCATCACATTAAAATACAAAATGGTGATTCCTTAAAAGGGACAGGCTGGTATCAAGAATTGGTTATTGTGCCCAAAAGTTTTCAATTGAACAGATTCTTTATTTTTTGTACGGGCATTACCAAAGATGATAAAGGCCTTTGGTACTCCGAAATAAATATGAATGCGAATAACGATAGCGGCAAAGTGGTAAAAAAGAATAAGGCATTGCATTATAAAGTTGAAGCAGAGGGCATAAATGCCATTAAACATGGTAACGGTAAAGATTGGTGGCTTATAACACGTAGAGTAGAACCTACGTATACAGTAGGGTTTAATTATTGGGATATTTATCTTATTACCGATAGCGGCATTGTAGATTCGCTCACACTTAATGTAGGTACCTTAAACTTAGCTAATGCCTGCAAAACTGCTGTAAGTCAGGATGGAAAAAAAATTGCCTTCACCAATAATATGGATTTGGTAGAGATATTTGATTTCGATAGGTGTACAGGTATTATTAGCAATCCCAAGGTGGCACAGTTTCAAATTCCATTTGGTGGCGATGCGTTTTTTGGGGTAGAGTTTTCGCCAAACGGCAATGTGCTGTACACAAGCGAGTTAGGCAACAGCAAAATATTTCAATACGACTTAACAGCACCCAACATTTTGCAAACCCGCACCATAATTTATCACGATACATCGAGTACCGGTTTGCCATTTGGCGGGCTCAAGCTTGCGCCCGATGGCCACATCTATTTTACACGTTGGGGTTGTACTCACCTTGGTGTAATTTATAATCCCGATACGTTGGGGTTGGGCTGCAATTTTTATCCCGACACATTTTACCTTGGTGGCCACATAAGCAACATGAGTTTGCCCAATAACCCAAACTACGAGCTTGGCCCCGATAGCGGCAGCGTATGCGATACACTGGGTCTCGGAAGCCCCAAACCCCCACATGGGGGCTTAACACAGCTGCGGATATTTCCCAACCCTACCACCGGTACATTCACCATCGTATACACACACCGTTATTGTGGTGACATTACATGCAAGGTTGTCGATTTGTTTGGCAATGTTGTGTACCAAAACGTATTTGCTAATGCTACAAATAACCAAACCATAAAATTAAAAAATGTACCTTCGGGCATGTATGTAGTAAAAGTGTTCGATACGGGTGGGGTTATTGGTAGCGCTAAGTTGGTGGTGGAGTGATTAAAAAATGCCTAAATATTTTGCACTTGAAATAAGTTTTTCAAAAATATAATATGGAATTTACTTTTTAGCCTCCACTACACGCAGCCCAAAATCGGAAATGCCCTGCAGCGGATTGATGCGCATGCCCTGAGTGAAAGTAAAAGTGTATTGGCCCATTTGCTTGAATCTTACATTACTGGCAAACAGAATCTGATTGTCGAACAAATCGCCAAGTCCATCGCCTGTCCATTTACCATGTTCATCGGCAATGTTGCACTCCAGAGTATCAAGGTCTTTGCTACCATCGGGAATGGTAGTTTCTAAAAACACATACAGGTTGCTGAATTTATATTTATCGGTATTGCGCACGTTGATATAAATATCGTTCAGCTTTACGGTGTCGGCCACGGTAATAACAAATGTTGCCGGGTTGTCAATTTGCCAGCTACGGTTGGGCATTGTTTTACTCGCTTCGAAAACGAGATTTTCGCTACAACCAAAAAATACAAAAGAAATTAAAACTAACGGTAGGTATATACGTAGTGAATTCTTGCAATTGGACATTGGTTATTTGTTATTTTGTTATTGGTTATTATCGTCATTGCGATTTGTGAGTTTCGTCATTGCGATTTGTCACAGTGAGTATTCCCGAACTGCGAAGCAATCAATGCCAGTCATTGGTCATTTGTGCGCCAGCCATTGTTTGTGTCCCCACAAACAATTCGTTTGTTAATCGTCAAAGCTATTCTCATGATATTAGGTTGATGCAATCTCTTATGCGAAATATTTTTGCTATGCAGAGATTGCTTCAGTCGTTCCTCCTTCGCAATGACGGGAGGAAACGAATTCCTCCTTCGCAATGACGGAAAGAAATCAGTTCCTCCTTCAGAATGTCGGGAGAAAATGAGTTGCTCCTTCGCAAAACGGGAGGAATTGAATTCAACTTTCGCAACGAAGCAAGGAATTGAATTCATTTTTAATCTTCAATTCTCAATCTCTCAATCTTTAATTCTCAATTTCTAATTCTCAATCTTCAATTCTTAATCTTTAATTTTTAATCTTTAATATCTAATTCTTAATTTTTAATTATCCTCTGTACTTGGTGGAATAATACGTTGCCGCTGTGGTGGAGGTGGCGTTACAGGCCGTGGTGCTGCAGGATTACTATTTGCCGGAGGCTGATTTGCCTGTGGAGGTTTAGCATTTGCCGGTGGAGCATTTCTATTTCCTGATGGTGGCGATGCAGGTTTATTTGCATTAGCATCATTACTATTTGCGGCAGGTGCATTTGGCTTTGGCCCTTGTGGCTGCGGTGGCTTTGGTGCATTTGTATTTTGCGGTGTACGCTGTGGCTGATTGCCACCTTGCGTAGGCCGCTGATTCTGATTTGCATTTTGTGCCGGCCTCGGATTTTGATTTTGTTGTTGAGGAGGCTTAGGATTTTGATTGCCACCCTGTGCCCCCTTTTGAGGTTGTTGTGCATTTTGTGGCGGGCGTTGCGGCTGATTCGTATTTTGTCGCGGTTGCTGCCCACCTTGTTGTGGTCGTCTTGTTTGGCCTTGTTGCGGTTGGCTGCCTCCACGTGGAGGTTGTGCCGTTGGTGCGGCAGTATCACCACTTTCAGTATTATTGGAAACAGCCGAAGCCACTGCATTACCACCACTATTTTGTGATGGTTTTTTCTTCTTCTTTTTCTTCTTGTTATCCATGCGTGTGATGCTATCCTGCCCTACTACGTTTTCGTAATCGGGTTGGTAGTCTTGCTCATCGGCATCGTCTTCTTCGCGTAAGTCTTCGGGTTTTATCTTTTGTATGTTCAACTCAATAATTTCCTTCACTCTATCAACCGGCAAAGGCACCCATTCGCCACCGGGCGTATATCCACCTTCTTCACCTTGCCCCTCGCGATTGGGTTGAAATGCATACCACATCATACGTTTAAAAATATCTGTTTTCACATGGCGTGCCGTTCCTTTTTGCGACCACAATACCAAATTGGTATCAGGAAAATCGCGCACGGCATCCATATAAGAATCTAACTCGTAATTGAGGCAGCACTTAAGTTTGCCACATTGCCCGGCAAGTTTTAGCGGATTGAGCGATAAGTTTTGGTAACGTGCGGCAGTGGTTGTAACGGCTTTAAAATCGGTAAGCCATGTTGAGCAACACAGTTCGCGCCCGCACGAACCTATTGCCCCAAGGCGCGCAGCTTCTTGCCGCATTCCAATCTGCCGCATCTCAATACGGGTTTTAAATCTTTCGGCAAGCTTTTTTATCAACTCACGAAAGTCTACACGTTCATCGGCTGTATAAAAGAAGGTAACTTTTTTGCCATCGCCCTGATATTCCACATCGCTGAGTTTCATTTTCAGCCCATACTCCAGTGCAGCCTTGCGCGAAATATGCATGGTTTCAAATTCGGCATTTTTCATCTCTTCCCATTTTTGAATATCTGCCGGGCGTGCCAACCTGAACAAGTTGCGCACCTCTGTTTCGCCTTCACTAAAGTGTCTGCGTTTCATTTGTATACGCACCAACTCCCCGCGCAGGCTTACAACACCAATATCGTGGCCGGGATTTCCTTCCACAGCCACTATATCGCCTTCGCGCAATTCTAAATTATTTACATTACGGTAAAATTCTTTGCGACTACCTTTAAAACGAACCTCTACAATATCAAACTCGGGTTGCCCATGAGGCAATTCCATATCGCTCAACCAATTATACACATTCAATTTATTGCATCCGGTAGTGCCGCAGGTACCATTACTCTTGCATCCTGCAGGAGTTCCATCCGCTGTTTTGGTACCACATGTTCCACATCCCATTGTTGTTTACTTGCTATTTTAATATTTAAAAAAAAACCGCCTATTTTTATAAACGAACCGCAATATTATACAAAAAAATACAGTTTTTAGCTTTTAGTTTCGAGTTTTTGGTTTCGTTTGCGGAGAGGATTGTTCTTCGTTCTTCGTTACGTTTGCTGTGTGCCTTGTTCTTCGTTCTTCGTTTCGTTTGCGAGGAGGATTGTTCTTAGTTCTTCGTTTCGTTTGCGGTGTGCCTTGTTCTTAGTTCTTCGTTTCGTTTGCGAGGAGGATTGTTCTTGGTTCTTCGTTTCGTTTGCGAGGAGGATTGTTCTTCGTTTCGTTTGCGGAGTGCCTTGTTCTTAGTTCTTCGTTTCGTTTGCGAGGGATTGGCGTTCTTCGTTTCGTTTGCGAGGAGGATTGTTCTTCGTTTCGTTTCGTTTGGAGAGCCTTGTTCTTCGTTCTTCGTTTCGTTTGCGAGGAGGATTGTTCTTCGTTCTTCGTTTCGTTTGCGAGGAGGATTGTTCTTAGTTTCGTTTGTGGAGAGTTGTGTTCGGCTTTTTCGCTTGAGGAGAGTGTTGCTTTTTGTTAAAACACTTCAAAGTCACTTCTTCTTATTTTCAATATTTGTGTTGAAGGCTAAGAAACAGAATAAACCGAATTTTGAATCTAAAGCTGTAATTAGTTTTTGGTTTTAAATTTTGATTGAAAAAATAAGCCAAACTAAAAAATGTTTAAAGTATTTTTGTCCAAATTTTACTTTCACTTTCTTAAACGAGAAGTGATTTGAATTTTAAAAAATATCATAGCACGGAAGATTTATCGTAACGATGAAATTAACAGAGATAGAAAAACATATTTCGAAAGTTATACTTAAAGAGGCTGCAAAAAAAACAGTTCGTGAGTTGGACGAAAATCCCCCGGGCATATTTGTGGCTTTTGTTGACGATGGAAACGAATCGTACGATGTGCAAATTGAAACCAATGCCGATGGAGAAATTACCAAACATAATTGTGATTGTGCCGTCAAAAATAAATTTTGTGTACACAAGGTGGCTGTAGTTTTAAAAATTGCAAATGCAAAAAATCCAAAACAAAAAAGCACCACCAAGTCCAAAAAAATAAATGCTACTGAATTATTGTTGCAGAAAGTTGATGGCGAAGAATTGAAAAAATGGGTGTTGCAATTAATTTCGAACAACAAAGAAATAGAGCTGGAATTTCAACATCGATTTACAGAAACAAAAACACATTATACCCAAACGGAAATAGAGAAACTTACTTTGGATGCAGTAAAAGCAGTTATAAAAAACCGTAAACATCCTGATGCATCGGAGTTAAAAAAAATTGTGCAGCTATGGCAAACTATTCATCAACCCATAATTGATATTTATATGAACAATATAACCAATCACGAAAATAGTAACTACATTATTTCAATTGTAGAAACGTGCATTAAGATACAGGATTCATTTCGCACATCGAGTACAGGCATATCAACTTATATCAGAGTTTTGTTAGGCAAAGTATATGATGCTATTCTTTCAATTGAAAATAATGAACTATGGGCTCAGGTAATTTCGAAATATTTAAAATGCATTTGGGATAAAGATAACAGGATGGTAGTTCCATATCACAATTTTGCAATTTCGTTTTTAGAAGGCAATAATCCCCAACGCGATTTGGTAATACTACATCATATATTCGATAGCGCCAAAGAGCTGCTGATTAATAATGTGGCATTTGAAAACACCTCAAACAAATCTCTGCTTGACCTCGCTATTAAACACAATTTGTTTGGTAAATATTATTTTCTGTTTACTCCAATAATTTATGATAACGAGTATAATATTAAACTAGTAAAACACTTGCTAGAAATAAAACAATATAAAATTGCCTCAAAATATTGCCACAGAATTATTTCGTACAATGCACAGGATATATACAATGTGCCATATCTAAATTTTTTGCGCCAAATTTATACTGATACGAATGAAGAAATTAAAAAACTTATGATTATTAAAAAACTTTTACCACTCACATTTAATTTTGAGGATTATGTATACCTCTCAAATAAAATGGAAGATGGTGAGGATAAAAAAAAATGGCGTTCGAATTTGCTGAGTAAAGCGAAACGCGAAAGTTCATATAGTGAAATGAGTTTTGCCTGCCAGGAATTTTGCATACAACTTATGATAGCCGAAGGCAAAACGCATCGGTTATTTGACTTCTTGAATCGAAACGCTTCTTTTAGTTTGGTGATAAAATATTTCGACTATTTCAAATCGGTTGATGCTAATTTATTTATTAAACAAATTTGCAATATTGAAGATACCGAATTCGGTTTTTTTGGCCAACAAAATCAAACAAAAATAGACAGAGAAACTTTGTCGGACTTAATAATAAAAGCTTACCCCAAGCCACTGTTAATGGCCATAAACAATGGCCGCAATATGTTTTCGAGCCGCAGCGTATTGGTAGATATTATACAGCGCAAATTGATAGATGTAGTTTGAAAATAGTTTATCATTACAATTCGATTACATAACTCACAATACTGTAAAAGCAAATACATTACATTTGATGCAACTAATTTGAAAAATCACAAATTGAAATCGCTGCTCCGGAAAACACTTCTTGTTATTGCTTTAATACCTGTGTGTGCTGCGCAGCTGATTGCACAACCCGAAACATATCATCATTACACCGCCAACGATGGTTTGAGTTTTTTAATTATCAGCTCCATTTATCGCGATAGCAAAGGATACCTGTGGTGTGGCGGGTATGGAGGATTAAATAAATTTGATGGGCAAACTTTTTTGCGCTATGGTCATAATAAAGGACTATCAAATTATAATGTTAAAGATATTTGTGAAGATAACAACGGCAACTTATGGGTTGGCACTACCAAGGGTTTAAATAAAATTACGAATGATAAAATAGAAAATTATTTTTTACAACACGGCTTAGTTTCAAATGAAATATTCAACATATGTTGCGACACAAATAACGTAGTTTGGATTTTGACATCGTCAGGTGTAAACTATTATTACAAAAATAAAATACGCTTACCTTTTCTTACTACCGGAGTAACACGTCACATTGCCTGCAGCAACAATACACTTTATCTTTCTACCGATAAAGGAGTGTTTGCATTTCATTATGATGTACAAAAGAATGACAGCGAAGTTGTTTTTTCGCAAGCCCAACAACTAAGCACTGCAAATTGCTTCAAGAGTTATTTGGTTGGCAACAAGCTGTATATACTGGAAGACAATTTAGTAATTGTACATGATTTGTTAAGTCAAAATAAGCAAGCAATTGAAAGTACGCGCAATAAGAAAATCAGGCAAATAATAAATTCGTGCGATAACGAAATATGGATGGGAAGTGAGGCTGGATTATTCAAATTAATAAACAATAAAATCGAAAAACAAGAGGTAGAACTCTATCAAAATAGCAACAATATATCGTCATTGTATTCCGATTTCGATGGCAATGTATGGATAGGTACATCAAATGGAATGTATCGTTACCGGGGCTCGCAATTTGTAATTTATACCGAGAGCGATGGCCTTCAAAATAGTGCGGTATACCCTGTTAAACGAGGACCGAAAGATTTTCTCTGGTTTGGCACTCTCAATGGTCTCCATTATTTCGGTGGCAAAACATTTTCTGTTTTTCAACACCCAAATTTTAAAGGCAAAATGGTGTTAAGTTTACATTACCTCTATAATGATTTATACATAGGTACCGACAAAGGTTTAAATATTTATGATGGACAAAACGTAACTTTTAAATCTGGTACAAGCCTGGGTTTGGGAAACGATAGTGTAACTTGCATTGCAAATAAATATAAAAACGATTTATGGCTGGGCGGCAAAAATAAAGTAGTGCGCATGAAGGAAATGAAAGTAGAAAAGGTTTTTAATTTATCAACGAAGCAACAAGGCGATGTATGGAATTTATTTTTCGATTCACAAAAACGCCTGTGGGTGGGCGGCTATCCCGATATGGGATTGATGATGATAGAAAATGATACATTGCTCGATTACTCTGCGAGATATAAATTAGAAAATCAAACCATACTTGCTATGGTTGAAGATAATAATAACAATATTTTTGCCGGCACTTTCGATGGTGTTTATATTATACAACGCAACAAAGTAAAATATTTGCGTGAGGCCAATGGCCTTAGTTCCGATTTTATTTACACCCTTGGTTTCGATAGCGATAGTAATTTTTGTGGGTGGGAAATAATCAGGGGCTCGATAAAGTAAACATAAATGCTTATCTCAAAGATGGGGTTTCCGAAATTTCACACTTTGGAAAGGAAGAAGGCTTTTTTCCTTTAGAGACAAATTCCTATGGCTTTTATCGCGATACCGACAACTCCATTTGGTTTGGCACAGTAAACGGATTGGTACACTATAATGCTTTGCCGGGCAGCCAGCATAAAAACAAAAACTTTACCTACATCGAATCGATAAAAATTGATTATACAGATACTACTCTCACCGACAAAGTAGTGCTGCCCTATTATTGCAACAACCTATCGTTCAATTTTATCAGCATCGATTTTATTAATCCCAACAAGGTTACTTACTCATATAAGCTTACAGGGTTGACTAATGAATGGTCGCCATTTACTACACAGCGCTATGCATCGTTTCCAAAACTGTCACCGGGTAAATATTCGTTTGATGTACGAAGCCGCAACAACGAAGGTGTTATAAGCACTACAACTGCCCCATTTTTATTTACAATTCGTCCTCCTTTTTGGCGCACGTGGTGGTTCTATACTCTATCGGCATTATTGATAACCCTTACTGTATACGTTTTGGTAAGGCGAAGGGTGAAATTTATACGACAAAAATCGCTGATGAAGCAACAGATAGTGGAATCGGAATTAAAGGCCCTGCGGTCGCAAATAAACCCACATTTTTTATTTAACTCACTCAATAGCATTCAAGCATTTATTTTACGTAATCAAAAAGAAGAGGCCAATAAATACCTGGCACAATTTGCTCGCCTTATAAGGCAAATTTTAAATCATTCGCGTGCCGAGCAAATAACCTTACAGGATGAAATATCTTTGCTCGAAAATTATATTGGTATGGAGTTGCTAAGGTTCGAAGGGAAGTTTACTTACAAATTAGATGTGGATGCAGGTGTGAATATCAGTACCGCAATTATTAACCCAATGATAATACAGCCCTTTGTTGAAAATGCCATCATACATGGCCTCACACAAGATAATGACGTTGGGTTGTTAACTATTTCGTTTAAACAACATGACGGAAAATTAGCGTGCATAATTGATGACGATGGTATAGGTATAGAAGCATCGATGCAAAACAAAAAAGAAAAAATAAAACACAATGCAGTAGGAATGGAAGTAACTAGAGAACGCATAAGTGCACTAAACCGAATGAGTACCGAAAAAATATTATTGGAAGTGGAAGACAGAAAAAACATCGATGGCACATCGGGCACACGCGTAAAATTATTTTTCCCAATGCTTTTGCGACTGAAAAAAGAAATTAAAAAAATAAATGAATAACCTATTTTTCGCGAAAAAGAAAAGCAAACTATGAAGCACACCATTTTAGTAACAGGAAGTAATGGCTTACTTGGCCAAAAAATAATTTATGCAGCACTTAACAATCCTGAAATAAATTTAATAGCCACTGCAATTGGTGCTAACCGCACAAAAGAAAAAAGTGGATATACGTATGAGGAACTAGATATTATTGATGAGCAACGTATAGATTTTTTGTTCGAAAAATATAAACCCAATACGCTCATAAACACCGCAGCATCGACAAATGTAGACCTGTGTGAAACAAACCGCGAGCAAGCAAAATTATTGAATGCCGATGCTGTTGCCTTTATGGCCAAAGCATGCAAAAAACATAACACACATTTTATTCACCTCTCTACCGATTTTGTTTTCGATGGCACACAGGGGCCGTACGATGAACTTGCTGAACCAAATCCGCTTAGCTACTATGCACAAACAAAATACGATGGCGAAAAAATATTAATGCAAAGTGATATTGCATGGTCAATACTGCGCACCATTATTATTTATGGCACAGTGGATGACGGACAGCGAAGTAATGTTGTACTGTGGACAAAAAAATCGCTGGAGCAACATCAAAAAATAAATGTGATTACCGATCAATACCGCTGCCCTACACTGGCCGAAGACCTTGCCGATGCATGTATACAATGTGCAATTAAAAAGGCGGAAGGCATTTTTCATGTGAGTGGAAAAGATTTTATGAGCATCTGGCAAGCTGCAGAAATTACTGCCGATTTTTTTCATCTCGATAAATCTTTGATGCAGCCTGTTACCACTGCACAATTGAATCAACCGGCAAAACGTCCTCTTGTTACAGGTTTTGTTATTGAAAAAGCAAAGCGCATTTTAAATTACAATCCGCACTCATTTACAGAAGGGCTAGAAATTGTTGCGGGGCAATTAAATAAAAGTGAGCAATAGAATATCCCCATCAATGTTGAATAAGTTCATCGTTGATGATAAGCGGAAGCATTATGGTGATACAAGTGCCAACATATTTTTGTGCATTTTCATCGGATTCTTCAATTAACATATCTATGCTTTCTGAACCATATTTTTCGCGAAGCAACAAAAGTCTTTCATTTAATAATTGCCATCCCGGTTTTTCATTTTTCGATATCTTATTCTTTTTGTCCTTTGTATACTCATGTCCAATTCCATTATCGTTAACTTGCAGATGCAGCATTTTTTCTTTTACAAATACCGAAACGGAAATTTTCTTTTCGCCTTCCACTCCCATCAATCCATGCCACAAAGCGTTATCTATCAACGGTTGTAGCATCATGGGCGGCACCATCACCACTTTGGTATCGATGGATTGCTCAATACATATTTCGTAAATAAAATCATCGGACAATCGTTGTTGTTCCAGTTTCAAATATTCGTTCAGTATTTCTATATCTGTTTGTAACGAAATTTTTTCCCGATTAGCTACATTAAAAACCTGACGAAGTAATCGCGAGAGGCTCACAACAAAATTTGCTGCTTTATCATTTTGATTATCGATAATAAAATATTGCAATACACTCAAACTATTGTATAAAAAATGAGGATTCATTTGCGCCTGTAATGCCAGCATTTTCATTTCGGCAACTCGTGTGCGTGCTATTTCGAGTTGCAGTTTATTTTCCTGTGCCTCCATTTCGGCCTGCACGCGCAAAATTTTATTTGCACTTAACGAAGCAATAGTTTCGAGAATATGCAAGTGGGCCGGAGTATAGAAATTTTTTATGTTGCTTTCGGAATCTATCACACCTAATACTTTTTTGCCCGCTTTTATTGGAACAGCAATTTCGGAAAGGCGCAATTCATCGTCAACTATATATCGCGAGTCGAATGCAGTGTTGTTAACTATTTCGGCTGTGCCATGCAGTGCCACATAGCCAACAATTCCCTCACCAATTTCAATTTCAATAGGACTTTTTATTTCGAAGCGCTCGGGGTTTTTGGGTCCGTATGCGGCCTTTTGCACAAGCACATTGCGGGTATGGTCTGTCAAATAAATTACACAATCTTCGAACCCTAATCTGCCAATACAATTTTTTGCAATGTCCCAAAGAATATCATCAACGGAGTTCTGTCCGAAAAGCGAAGTGGCAAAATAATTTATCGTTTGCTCTACTTCGAGAAGGTATTTATAGTCTTTAGTAAAATTGTTTTCGGCATTCATATGTGTTACAAACATAGCATAATGAAATCGAAACAAATTTGCCACTCGACATGGAAAAACTACCGTTTAATAAATTTTGTGCGAAAATATTTAGGTAAATGTTACTCACAGTTAACACGGATTTTTAATGTTGTGTTTCTTTGTTCATCAGTTGAGTCGCCTCCAAAAATTATTTATTGCCACGAAAAGCACGAAAGAATTCCAAATATTTTTCTTATCACGATGGCACAAAGCTTTTCGCGCCAGCGTTCATTGCCGTCCGATTTATCGGACGGATTAAATAATTTGTATTGGCCATTTTTTTTAGTCTAGCTTTAGAGTCTCTCATACCAATAAAAAAAACAAAAGCTAATGAGAACTCTAAAGCGGGTCATGTTCTTGTCGCGCCAGCATTAATTGCCGTCCGATTTATCGGACGGATTAAATAATTCACATTTGGCTTTAGCCTGAATTCTTTTTTGCCACGCCTGCCCCGACCACAGTGTCGGGGAATGCGCGAATGAATACCGAATATTTATTGCCACGCTTGCCCCGACCGCAGTGTCGGGGAATGCGCGAATGAATTCCAAATATTTTTCTTATCACGATGGCACAAAGCTTTTCGCGCCAGCGTTCATTGCCGTCCGATTTATCGGACGGATTAAATAATTTGTATTGGCCATTTTTTTTAGTCTAGCTTTAGAGTCTCTCATACCAATAAAAAAAACAAAAGCTAATGAGGACTCTAAAGCGGGTCATGTTCTTGTCGCGCCAGCATTCATTGCCGTCCGATTTATCAGACGGATTAAATAATTCACATTTGGCTTTAGCCTGAATTCTTTTTTGCCACGCCTGCCCCGACCACAGTGTCGGGGAATGCGCGAATGAATGCCGAATATTTATTGCCGCCGACCGCAGTGTCGGGGAATGCGCGAATGAATTCCAAATATTTTTCTTATCACGATGGCACAAAGCTTTTCGCGCCAGCATTCATTGCCGTCCGATTTATCGGACGGATTAAATAATTTGTATTGGCCATTTGTTTTAGTCTAGCTTTAGAGTCTCTCATACCAATAAAAAAAACAAAAGCTAATGAGGACTCTAAAGCGGGTCATGTTCTTGTCGCGCCAGCATTCATTGCCGTCCGATTTATCAGACGGATTAAATAATTTATATTGGCTTTAGCCTGAATTCTTTTTTGCCATGCCTGCCCCGACCACAGTGTCGGGGAATGCGCCAATGAATACCGAATATTTATTGCCACGAAAAGCACGAAAGAATTCCAAATATTTTTCTTATCACGATGGCACAAAGCTTTTCGCGCCAGCATTAATTGCCGTCCGATTTATCGGACGGATTAAATAATTTGTATTGGCCATTTTTTTTAGTCTAGCTTTCGAGTCTCTCATACCAATAAAAAAAACAGAAGCTAATGCGGACTCTAAAGCGGGTCATGTTCTTGTCGCGCCAGCATTCATTGCCGTCCGATTTATCGGACGGATTAAATAATTCACATTTGGCTTTAGCCTAAATACTTTTTTGCCACGCCTGCCCCGACCGCAGTGTCGCGGAATAGGACGAATGAATACCGAATATTTTTTTCAATTTATTTTATACGCGTTGAATGCTCTTATTTTATATTATGAGTAGTTAGATTTTCGAATGAAAATATAATGTAACCTTAGTAATGCTTAACAACTTCAATAAATTGTTTTTCCAAAATCTAAGTTGTTTGGGTATAATACAATTTTGATGCAAGTGAGAATAGCGTATATAAAATTTAGCTTGATCTAATTTGCTAAAAAGTTGTTTCCGGATCAGACTCACCATTCTTTCCAAGAGAAAAAAATAAAAAAGAGAGATTCAAAACCCGTGAAGAATTAATTCTTCGAACCGTATTCCATCAGGTATGCTTTTATAAACATATTGATGTCGCCATCCATTACTGCCTGCACATTACTAGTTTCAACTCCGGTGCGAAGATCTTTCACCATCTTATAAGGATGAAAAACATAACTGCGAATTTGTGAGCCCCACTCAATTTTTTTCTTGCCTGCTTCGGTGGCGGTACGTGCATCGTTTTGCTTGCGCAATTCCAATTCATACAATTGCGATTTTAGCATTTTCATTGCCAGTTCGCGGTTGGCACTTTGCGATCGTTCTACCTGACACACCACTACAATGCCGGTTGGTACATGGCGTAATTGCACCTTGGTTTCTACCTTATTTACATTTTGTCCTCCGGCACCTCCGCTCCTTGCAAATTGCATTTCGATATCGGAATCTTTCACTTCAATTTCGATGCTATCGTCAATAACCGGATAAGCAAATACCGATGCAAAAGAAGTATGGCGTTTTGCATTTGAATCGAATGGAGAAATACGCACAAGACGGTGTACACCATTTTCACTTTTCAAATTACCATAAGCATAAGGTCCTGTAAATTCGAGCACCACACTTTTTATTCCAGCCCCATCGCCCCATACTTTATCTACTTCGTTTACTTTCATTCCGTTTTGCTCGCCCCACCTGATGTACATGCGCATAAGCATTTCGGCCCAGTCCTGGCTTTCGGTTCCGCCCGCACCCGAGTTGATAGTAACATAGGCATTAAGCACATCCTCTTCGCTGCTGAGCATGTTTTAAATTCCAAATCTTCGACCAGTAAAAGCGTTTGCTGATATTGCTTTTCGACTTCCTCTTCTGTGGCACTGCCATCAAGAAAAAAATCGTACAGCACTAATGTATCATCGATTGACGATGATGTTTTAGCATAAGCATCTGTCCAGTATTTGCGTAATGAAATAGTTTTTAAAATTCGCTCAGCTTCCTTTGGGTCGTCCCAAAAACCGGGGGCATGCGTTATTTTTTCCTGATCTGCAATAAATTGCAATTTAGCATCAACGTCAAAGATGCCTCCTCAGCGCATCTCTGCGTGCTACAAGATCTTTCTGTTGCTCGTAGTTCATAATTAATGATTTCGTTTTTAGTTGTTTTTGCCTCTTTGTTTTTAGTTTCTAGTTTTCAGTTTTTGTTCTTAGTTCGTCATAGCGAATTGTTACAGTGAGTATTCGCGAACTGCTAAGCAATCACTGCCTTGTTCTTTGTTTCGTTATTGCGAGTAAAGAAGCAATCACTACATTGTTCTTTTTTTGTTGTCCTGAATTTGCATTAATGTTATTTATCGCCATCAAAAATTTCTTTATGAATAAAGTGGAAGTATTGTTGCCTTGCTTTATGTAATTTGATCAAATAAATTTAAAACACAACAGTACTTTTTTTTACATTTTATTCATCGGCATTTAAGCCATGACAAGCTTTGTATTTTTTACCACTGCCACATGGACAAGGATCGTTGCGCCCAATTTTTACTTCGGCTTTTACCGGCATAGCCTTAGGGCGTGGGCCTTCGGGCATGGGCGGTTGTGGGCGGCCATTGCCTGGTTGCATGGCTGAGCGGCTTGGCGGAACTTCATCGTGCGATGTTTTTAATTTGCTCATATCGGCCTTGGGCAATGGCTTTGCTTCGCGCACCTGTTCGGGATCTTGCTGTGCTATATATCCTTTAAACATTACTGATAAAATATCCTTATTTATAGAATCTACCATGCGCGAAAACAATCCGAACGATTCGAATTTATAAATCAACAAAGGATCTTTTTGTTCGTATACAGCATTTTGTACGCTCTGTTTTAATTCATCCATTTCGCGCAAATGCTCTTTCCATTGATCATCAATTATCGAAAGTGTAATGTTACGTTCAAAGGCATGCACAATTTCGGAGCCTTTACTTTCGTGGGCTTTTTTAAGATTCACAAGCACATTTATATTTCGTGTTCCATCGGTAAATGGCACCACAATATTTGTATACACATGGCCTTGATTTGTATACACATCATTTATAACAGGCATGGCGCGCTCAGCAATTAATTTTGTTTTAAAACGGTAAGCATCGTGAACTACCTGATATAAATTCTGAGTAAAATCTTCTTGTTTTGTTTTCGAAAATTCTTCTTGTGTGAATGGGCATTCCAAAGCAAAATAACGAATGAGGTCTAATTTAAAATCATCGAAATTTCCATTTTCGTGATGCGCTTTCACCACTGCATCGCACACATCATATTGCATGTTTAGCACATCGAGCGAAAGCCTGTCGCCATACAATGCATGTCTGCGTTTTGTATAAATGGCATTACGCTGATTGTTCATTACATCATCGTATTCGAGCAAACGCTTACGTGTACCAAAGTTGTTTTCTTCCACTTTCTTTTGTGCGCGTTCTATCGATTTCGAAATCATACTATGCTGAATCACCTCGCCTTCTTTGAATCCCATTTTGTCCATCAAACCGGCAATGCGTTCGCTACCAAATAAACGCATAAGGTTATCTTCGAGCGAAACAAAAAATTGCGAACTACCGGGATCACCTTGTCGTCCGGCACGGCCACGCAACTGACGGTCCACCCTTCGCGATTCATGACGCTCTGTTCCTATAATAGCAAGACCACCGGCTTCTTTTACGCCCACGCCAAGCTTTATATCGGTACCACGGCCTGCCATGTTGGTTGCAATAGTCACAGTTCCTGTCTGCCCGGCTTCGGCCACAATTTCGGCTTCGCGTTGATGCATTTTTGCGTTAAGTACATTGTGCTTTATTTTGCGCATGTTCAACATACGGCTCAGCAATTCCGATATTTCTACCGATGTAGTTCCTACAAGTACAGGTCGCCCGGCTTCGGTAAGTTTTGCTATCTCTTCAATTACAGCATTATACTTTTCGCGCGTGGTGCGGTAAACCAAATCATCGCGATCGTCACGTGCAATTTTTCTATTTGTTGGTATGCTTACAACATCGAGTTTATATATTTTCCAAAATTCGCCCGCTTCTGTTTCGGCTGTACCGGTCATACCGGCAAGCTTGTGGTACATGCGGAAAAAATTTTGCAATGTTACCGTAGCATATGTTTGTGTGGGATCTTCAACTTTTACGTTTTCTTTTGTTTCTATGGCTTGATGCAATCCATCGGAGTAACGTCTGCCATCGAGCACACGGCCGGTTTGTTCATCTACAATTTTTATTTTTCCATCTTCGCTGATAATGTATTCCACATCGCGCTCGAACAATGTGTAGGCTTTTAATAATTGATTGAGTGAATGTATGCGTTCGCTTTTTATTGAAAAATCGCGCATAAGATCGCTCTTGGCTTTCAATTTTTCTTCGTCAGGCATCGTTGCTTTTTCCAACTCTGCCATGTTGCCACCTACATCGGGCATAAGGAAAAAATCTTTTTCGGTATTTTTACTTATCAACTCAATTCCTTTTTCGGAAAGTTCAACCGAGTTTTGTTTTTCATCAATTACAAAAAATAAATCCGCATCTACCTTATGCATTTCTTTCGATTGATCCTGCATATAATGGTTTTCGGTTTTTGTAACAGTACCCGTATACCATCCTCACTCAAGAATTTTATAAGTGCTTTACTTTTTTGGTAATCCTCTAAAACAACGAAGCAACGGCAAGCCGGCTTCCTCAGTTTTTCCTTCGGACATTTTTTTCTTTGCATCGGCAATGGCAATGTTGAGATAATTTTTTTGTGCATTCATCAGCATTTCTACTTTTGGTTTCAATGCAACAAATTCCTGCACATCGCGCTTTGGTGTTGGTCCCGAAATAATCAACGGTGTACGTGCATCATCTATCAACACGCTATCCACCTCATCCACTATGGCAAAATGATGTTCGCGTTGTACAATATCTTCGGGGCTGTGTGCCATATTATCGCGCAGATAGTCGAAACCAAATTCGTTGTTGGTGCCGTAAGTAATGTCGGCCAAATATGCCTTGCGCCTTGCTTCGCTGTTGGGCTGATGCTTATCGATACAATCCACAGTAAGGCCAAGAAATTCGAAAATAGTGCCGTTCCATTCGCTATCGCGTTTGGCAAGATAATCGTTCACCGTAACAATATGTACACCGCAACCTGCCAATGCATTAAGGTAAATAGGAAGTGTAGCCACCAATGTTTTTCCTTCACCCGTGCCCATCTCGGCAATTTTACCCTGATGCAAAACCGCACCGCCTATCAACTGCACATCGTAATGTACCATGTCCCAATTGATAGCAACACCGGCCGCAAGCCAACTGTTATCGTAAGTGGCCTGATCACCTTCTATGCGGATGTTTGGTTTGCGAATAGATAAATCGCGATCGAGTTGTGTGGCAGTAACCGTAATGGTTTTATTGTCAGTAAAGCGGTGTGCAGTTTCTTTTACAACAGCAAAAGCTTGCGGCATAATTTGTAAAAGCACTTCTTCAATTTTTTCGTTGCGCTTTTTTTTCAACTCATCTACTTCTTTGTATAGCGTATCTTTATCGTCCACTTCCAAATCCTCGCTTTCGGCTTGTAAATTTAATTCGGCAATGCGGGTGTCAAATTCCGAAACATAATCGCGAATCTGATTTTTGAATTCTATGGTTTTAGCACGCAATTCATCGTGGCTTAGGCCTTGTAATTTTTCGTACTCCGCTGCCACTTGTGGTACTATCGGGTTCAAGTCTTTTAAGTCTCTGTCGGACTTGGTGCCAAATACTTTGGAGATGGCTTTATTTAAAAAATCGAGCATGTGTATTTTTAAAAAAAATGTTACTTAGTACGCTTCCAATAAGCAAGCCCTTAGGAATTTTACTGCCATAATTGCTATAACCTTACAACCTTACTGCGAAACGGGGAGCAAAAATAAAAAAATTGACATGATAATGGGGATTTAATTTCGGTCATTGGTCATTCAGGATTGTCATTGGTCATTGGGGATAGTCATTGGTCATTCAGGATTGTCATTGGGTATTGAGGATGGTCATTGGTTATTGAGGATGGTCATTGGTCATTGTCATTGATCATTGCGAATTGTCGCAGTGAGTATTCTCGAACTGCGAATCAATCTCTGCCGGTCATTTGGCATTGTCACCCTTAGCGAAGTCGAAGGGGTGCATTGTCACCCTGAGCGAAGTCGAAGGGGGGTATAGTCGCCCTGAGCGAAGTCGGGGGGCATTGTCACCCTGAGCGAAGTCGAAGAGGGGTATAGTCATCCTGAGCGAAGTCGAAGGGGGCATTGTCACCCTGAGCGAAGTTGAAGGTGGGTATAGTCACCCTGAGCGAAGTCGAAGGGGGCATTGTCACCTGAGCGAAGTCGAAGGGGGGTTTTGGCTTGTTGACTTTGAAATGCTGAGGTACAAAGCATCTCTGCCAGAATAGATGTCGCATCAAGATTGCCAGATGAAGCAATGGCTTTTCGATGCTGCGATTTTTTCAGTAGTTCCTCCTTCGCAATGACGCATGGAAATAACACAATAACATATCAGCAAAATAACAAATCACCGCTGCGATTGATTCGGTCGTTCCTCAGTTCGAGAATACTCAATGCAAGCTCTTGGCAATGATGGAAGGAATAAAAATCAAATTTCTCGATTCAGATTCTGTCAAACCATAAAAAATCAAAAATTAATGAGGCCTCTGAATCGGCTGTTTAAAATTTATTTTCCACATAGGGTCATGATTCTTGCACAAACTAAATATACTAAAATACTGAAAGCAAATATCGTTTCGATTTGAAAGTGGAATTTTATAAAATTTGCCGCATGCCAAAGATATTTGAGTATTGCGGAATAATATTCTTGTTTTATAGTGATGATCATTTGCCGGTGCATGTGCATGCGCAATATCAACAGTACCAAAACAAAATTGAATTCGTTTATGAAAATGGCGAATTTGTGAAATTAAAAATAAAAAAAGTAAAAGGCTATGAAGTGCTTCCGTTATCAAAATTAAAAGATGCTACTTTGTTTTGTAAATCATATCACTAGGAGATTATAGAAAAATGGAATGACTATTTTATTTTGAAGAAAAAAATAAAAGCTGTAAAAATCACAAAGAAAATCAAATAAAAAATGAAAATAATTAACGTGATTGAAGCAAAATATTTGGAAGGGTATAAGATACAATTAACTTATAATGACAAGAAAATAAGGGTTGTAGATTTTGAAAAGTTTCTAAAAACAAGACCACATCCACAATATAACAAGTATAATGAATTGCACCATTTTAAGAAATTTAAAATCGAATGGGGGAACATTGTATGGGGAAAAGATTGGGATTTGATTTTCCCTGTAGACCAATTATATAAAGGCAAAATTCATTAAAACAAATCTCATTGTTCACATCTTCACCACCCGCTCAACGCCCACCAAAGCATCACCATCAAATACTTTAAGCAAATAATTTCCTGCGCTCAACCCTTGCAAATTTATTTGTGTATTAGTAGAAATTAGCATTTGCATTTGCAATTCTTTGCCAAGCATATCATATAACATTGCTTTGCAATTATTGCTTTGCAAATTTGTGGTGATGGTGATAAGATCGTTGGTTGGATTTGGGGCTATCATAAAATAGATATTTACATTTGCAGAATTTATGCCGAGGCAATCATCTACCCATACACTATCTATGGCAGTGTTGCTGCAACTGTTGCTATCGGTGTAGGTGTACATAAAATAATTCCAGCCATTGGTAACTGG
>JADKFV010000005.1 GCA_016717325.1 Bacteroidota bacterium
GTCATTGGGTAGTCCCTAAGAAATACACGTCAACTTAAGGAATACTTAGCTCTCTTTTTTTTTAAGAGGTACAGGCTTACTTTGTCCTCGGCCCAATTCTCTTTACTCGTTGTAGCACAAATGTGTTCTTATCTTCGATAACCCATTCCATATCTTCCTTTTCTATTTTACTTGCCTCTGCTACTGAGCTGGAAAGTTGACATAGAATGATTTTGTAGCACCTCTATCTACTCGTTGTATTTTTACTTTATAACCCATTCTTATTTTATTTTTGCAAAAGTAGTGTATATATTATAATAGTATATATACTATTTTTATATTTTATTCCATACCTTCGATTTTATGGATAAATACATTAATTTTTTACATGATCTTGGTTCGATCGAACCAAACTCAATAGCCTGCTATCGAGAATAAATTCATTGAACGAATCAGAAAGCTAGATGGGTTAGACTATCTTTGGCTCTGCTACATAACGTAACAAAGGAGGTTGTTGGTTTTACTACTCTGGCCAGCACATTTGTAGATGATATCGATAGTGTGTTACCAAGCAAGCCTTGCACAAGGCCACGAGTAAAGAATTTTATCGTATTCATTGATAAAATTTTCAACGAGCTACTTCAAACAAAACTTGGAATTGCAAATAGCAAACTCAAATCTAAATTCAGGCGAATCGTAATTCAAGATAGCTCCATCATTAAACTCCCACCAAAGACTTTATGAGTTTTTTTTCAGGAGTGAAAAATAATTTCTCTCACAAGTAGCCAATGCAAGAGTGCAAGTTGCTTTAGATATTCTAACAAATACTTTTCACCCTTTTCAATCAGACTCTTATCCTATAAATGATAAATCGCTGCATAAAATTGCAAATCAATAACGGAGATCTTATTATTAGAGAGATAGAGGCTATTGCACCATTGCAGAAATGTTGCGTATCCTATCCATAAGGCCGATTTTATTTACAGGTATTATCATGTTTTTAAAATTATAACGTTAACACTGGAAGGTAATTGATGTATATAAACTTGTAAGAATAAAAAGAAACTAAAGGCAAAAGTTCGAATTGAAGCCCTGATGGTGTAATTGCAACATTGTGTGCCGACAAAGTAAGTGATGCTATTGCAAATGAAAGAAGACGTCAATTAAAAAAGTCTAGTAGTGGCACACCTAGTAATGTGTTAGCAACTGCCTTCTTGGTCAATCTACTTTACATCTATTGATGATGATGAAATAACAAGCGAAGATATTTTTTCATTATATAAAATTGAGATAGCGAATAGAAATAATTTTAAATCCATGAAAAGCCACCTTAACTTCGATAATATACACGATGTTTCCGGAAAATCAACTCAAATTTATTCTCAAAGGTAAAAATGATATGGCTATTGGTCGTTACTCAATTTATCTACGAAGTAATTAGCAAAGTAGTATTTAAAAACAGGCAAAGCCATTAGCCTACTTAAGCTTAAGGTATTTAAAAGACAATTAAATGTAACGGCTCAGGAAAAAAATCAGGAGGGCGATGATTCGGTTACCAAGCGGTAGTCCCTACGGGCATACACGTCAACTTAAGGAATACTTAGCTCGTTATTTTTTTTTAAGAGGCATAGGTTTACTTGTCCTCGGCTCAATTTTCTTTACTCGTTGTAGCACAAATGTGTTCTTATCTTCGATAACCCATTCCATATCTTACCTTTTTCTATTTTACTTGCCTCTGCTATTGCAGCTGGAAAGTTGACATAGAATGATTTTGTAGCCTCTATCTACTCGTTGTATTTTTTACTTTATAACCCATTTCATATTTTATTTTGTGCAAAAGTAGTGTATATATTATAATAGTATATATACTATTTTTATGTTTTATTCCATACCTTTGATTTTATGGATAAATACATTAATTTTTTACGATGATCTTGGGTTCGATCGAACCAAACTCAATAGCTTGGTTATCGAGAATAAATTCATTGAACGAATCAGAAAGCTAGATGGGTTGACTATCTTTGGCTCTGCTACATAACGTAACAAGGAGGTTGTTAGTTTTAATACTATGGCCAGCACATTTGTAGATGATATCGATAAGTGTGTTTCCAAGCAAGCCTTGCACAAGGCCATGAGTAAAGAATTTTTATCGTATTCATTGATAAAATTTTCAACGAGCTACTTAAACAAAACTTGGAATTGCAAATAGCAAACTCAAATCTAAATTCGGGCGAATCGTAATTTCAAGATAGCTCCATCATTAAACTCCCACAAAGACTTTATGAGTTTTTTCAGGAGTTAAAATAATTTCTCACAAGTAGCCAATGCAAGAGTGCAAGTTGCTTTAGATATTCTAACAAATACTTTCACCCTTTTTCAATCGACTCTTATTCTATAAATGATAAATCTGCTGCACATAAATTGCAAATCAATAATGGAGATCTTATTATTAGAGAAGAGGCTATTGCCCCATTGCAGAAATGTTGCGTATCCTCGCCCATAAGGCCGATTTTATTTACAGGTATTATCATGTTTTTAAATATTATAACGTTAACGCTGGGAAGGTAATTGATGTATATAAACTTGTAAAGAATAAAAAGAAACTAAAGGCAAAAGTTAGAATTGGAAGCCCTGATGGTGTAATTGTAACATTGTACCGACAAAGTAAGTGATGTTATTGCAAATGAAAGAAGACGTCAATTAAAAAGTCTAGTATTGGCACACCTAGTAATGTGTTATTACAACTGCTCTCTTGGTCAATCTACTTTACATCTATTGATGATGATGAAATAACAAGCGAAGATATTTTTCATTATATAAATTGAGATGGCGAATAGAAATAATTTTTAATCCATGAAAAGCCACCTTAACTTCGATAATATACACGATGTTTCGAAAATCAACTCAAATTTATTCTCAAAGGTAAAATGATATGGCTATTGGTCATTACTCAATTTATCTACAAGTAATTAGCAAAGTAGTATTTAAAAAAAACAGGCAAAGCCATTAGCCTACTTAAGCTGTAAGGTATTTAAAAGACAATGTAAATGTAATGGCTGAAATAATGGCTTTAATAAAAGAAAATATTTGATGCCTCTCGATACTATTGACATCCTAACCAAAATATTGTTGTTATGATACAAGGTATGATAGGAAAAAACCATCACGAGCAAATGAATGATTCGAGCTAAAGTTGACGCGTGTCCCTAGGACATTCTTATTTTGAAATCAGATTCTAAATTTCATAGTATTTTATAAAGGCAAGTTCATTTCAAAAAAGTACATAACTCAAATACATTTTATTAATTTTTAGTTCGAGAGGCTTACATATTGACATTAGGCTTTAGTCTTGTTAAGGCGATTTATATAATACTCAAATATAAAAAAACGACTAAAGGCATTTAAGTATTTTCAATAATTCTTTGAATAGCATTTATTCTATTCACTGTGAAGAGTCGATTAATCCATAAATGGTTTTTCAAAAGTATCATTGTTAAAGTGTATCTTGGCAGACATATTTGAGCATAAAAAAAATGTATGGAACTTTTAGTGCAGATTTGAAATGAAAATAAATTATTTTACACATCGAAATGAGTAATACTTCAAAATATGCTTTCACTTTTATTGCAGGTGCTGTTATAGGTGCCGTAATTGTATCGCTGTTGAATAAAGAAAATAGAGATAAACTTGAAGATATGATGCATGATAAAGCCGACTCTTTGAGAGATATACTTGAAGCAGAGTTAGAGAGAATGAATACAATTGAAAACAACGATAAACAATTCGAAAATGAATGACGAAAAAAAAATAGAATACGATGAACTGTGGGAGAAATGGTTGCCGCGCATTAAAGAGTATACGAATAATCGAATCGAGCTGCTAAAACTTTCGATGGTAGAGGTGGTTGCAAAAGCGACAGCATCGGCAGTTTCCATTTTGATGTTGTTTACGGTTTTTTCGGCCTTTTTTGTTTTTGCAAGCTTTGCACTCGCGCTTTACCTAGGTGTAATTTTAGGAGCTTACTATCTTGGTTTTGCAGTAATGGCCGCTTTTTATTTGCTTCTATTTCTTTTGATTATGGCAATTCGCAAAAACCAAATTGAAAAACCTATTCTAAATCAAACTATAAAAAAATTAATGGAGGAACACATTGATGAAAACTAAAATTGTTGACATGCAAACTTTGCAATTGGAAAAGCAAAGGCTAAAGTTTGTAATTGAGAATCAGGAAAAAGAAATGGCCGAAGATTTTACGGAACTAAAAGAGAACCTGCAACCCTCCAAGATTATGAAAGGAGCCATTCTCGGAATGATACCTGCGGATTTACGCGGGAATAAAATCATAGGACTTGCTACATCATTAATAACTCAAAGCATCAATCATAAACAAACCATTGGCAACGAAATATTTTCTGTGGCAAAATCAACACTCCTTGGTGCTGCCATAAAATACTTAGATAAATACAGGAAGAGGAAGAAGGAGGAGGGGAGTGAGGAAATTTAGAATTGAAAATTAAAGATTGGGAATTGGGGAATTAAGAATTGAAAATTAAGGATTAAAAATGAATCAAGGGGTTGTTTGTGAGGACACAAAGAAAGGCTGACGCGTAATGACCAATGAGTAGCAGAGATTGCTTCGCAGTTCGAGAATACTCACTGTGACAAATCGCAATGACGAAAATGACCAATGACCAGTATTTAAAATGATCAATGACAGAATTTCAAAAATGACCAATGACCAGTATTAACTAACAAAACAACCTATTAACCTAATAACCAATAACTAAAGCAATGCTCCTGCAAGATTTGCCAATTCGCTACGCTCACCTTTTTCTAAAGTGACATGTGCATATAGGTTTTGGTTTTTCATTTTTTCTATAAGCGTTGAAAGACCATTACTATGTGAGTCGAGATAGGGTGTATCAATTTGAAATATATCACCGGTAAAAATAATTTTTGTGCCTTCGCCCGCCCGGGTAATTATTGTTTTTACTTCATGTGGTGTAAGGTTTTGTGCTTCGTCAATTATGAAACATATGTTTGACAAACTACGGCCTCTGATATATGCAAGTGGAGTAACATGTAGTTTTTCATTTGCTATCATGTCATTTATTTTCTTAAATTCTTTATCGGTTTCGGCATATTGGTTTTGTATAAATTTCAAATTATCCCAAAGTGGTTCCATGTAAGGATTGATTTTAGATTTTATATCACCGGGCAAATATCCAATGTCTTTATTGCTTAACGGAACAATAGGGCGAGCTAAAAATATTTGGCGGTACTTGCTTTTTTGTTCCAATGCCGATGCAAGTGCTATCAATGTTTTGCCGGTACCTGCCACACCTTGTAAAGTCACAAGTTTAACATCGGGATTCATAATAGCATGCAGGGCAAAAGCTTGTTCAGCATTACGAGGCTTTATGCCGCTTACCGATTCTTTTTGAATACGCTCTATACAATCTGTACCAGGATTATAAAATGCAAGTGCCGAAGTATCGCCTTCTTTCGACTGTAGTATATAGTAATGGTTAGCAACAGGTTTGTTTTTAAAAATAGTTTTACGGGGACAGTAACCCAATTGATAAATAGTATCAATAATTTTACGTGCAAGATTGGGAACAATAGTTTTGCCTGTGTAAAGACCTTCTATGTCCTGTACTTTTCCGGTTTGATAATCTTCCGAAAAAATGTTCAGCGATTTGGCCTTCAATCTTAGGTTTATATCCTTCGATACCAAAACCACTTTTCGCTTGGGCTCGGTTTCGGCAAGCACCAACGCTGCATTGATAATATTATGATCTGCCTTTTTTTCTCCGAACACAATGTTTGCATCGATGCGTGCGCCATGCTCGGTCATTTGCACTTTTAACTTTCCTTTTGTAGGACCATTGAGTGGTATCCATTCGGTAAGGCCATATGCACCACTCAATTTATCGAGGGCACGGATAAACTCACGTGCTTCGTAATTGATAACATCATTTCCTTTTTTAAAACGATCAACCTCTTCGAGAACCGTTATTGGAATAGCGACATCATGTTCCTTGAAATTATTTATAACATTATGGTCGTATAGAATTACCGATGTATCGATAACGAAAATTTTTCTTTCTTTTTTAATTACCATTTGTAAAAAGTTTGAAACAAAAATAGATTCACAACCTATCCTTATTCATTATTAAATTGTGTTCTATGAACATAACGATGTTAGTAAAACAAAAAGTGTTAATTAATGAAATCTTTACAAAACTATTTTTAGATTTGTTGCATCGAATAATTCCCGCATAATAAAAAGAAAACAAAAGCGTACTTAACTTAAAGTTTAAAGGAAGTACTACAATAGAGAATGGTAAAAACAAAGGGCTTTATATTTTGCATCTGCGCTCTGCTTTATTGCAGTCTAATATCAGCGCAACAAACCATAGTTACAAAACCTGTGCACGATGGTTCGCAAATTACCCAATATTCGTATGTGCAATCTTACGAGTTGATGTTGAAAGATTACCAACAGTTGCCACAATTAAAATTTTGGTGCGATGTAGTGCAATGTGTGAGCGACTCGAGTATTATAAATATTGCATCGAGCCGAACCGGGTTGTATAAAGTATGCACTGCACAATGGCAATTGCAAACTGAGGCACAAAAATTAGTTTACAAAGATAGTGTAAAGAAATTTTTTCAAATTGATTCACTCTCCAGTTTGTATGTAACAGCCGGTAAGCGCGAGTTTTACGAATTTAAAAAAGCTGCACCTTTAATTAGTGATGGAATAAAAGCTTTCAAAAAGAACGGTGTCGACCCTTGGTACGCGCAGGCAATATTACTTATCGAAAGTCCCGGCAAATTGCATGCAGTATCAAGCGCAGGCGCAAGAGGACCATTTCAGTTGATGCCCGAGGTAGCCAGGGCATTCGGATTAAAAGTAAACCGCAAAGTAGATGAGCGCACAAACTTTGAGCGCAGTGCAATGGCAGCATCGAAATTTATAAAAGTAAATTGCATTCCATTCTCAAAAAGATTATGCGAATCATCGGGCATTACTTACAATGAAAATGATTTGTGGTTTAAGCTATTAACAATGCATATATACAATGCCGGTTTTGGGAATGTAAAAGCCGCTGTCGACAAACTGTGCCCGGGCACAGGAGGTGTAGAATTAATAAAAGGCCTGTGGCAAACAGAAGCAGCGCAGTTCAAAAACCAATCGCAGAACTATTCTCAAATTGTTTTGGCTTGCATGAATCAGTATCAAAAAATGATGCATCAAAGTGATACAGTATTTCTTAGTGATGGCGATGCTTTGATGACTGCAGCGAGTAAATTGCCTCCGGCACTGAAAGTAATTACACTTAAAAAATGCATCAAGGCTTATGAGTTGGATTTGATTGATGGCATTATCACTGCCGACCAGTTCAAAGGTAAATTAGAATGCATACAAAACGAAATGCAATATTACTCAAAGGCCGAAGCTTCAACCATTACTGCTATGGACCTGAACAGAGTTGGCAATAAATTGATGAGTAAACGTAACATGAAAGAAGCCATCGAAATTTTTAAGTACAACGAAAATCTATACCCCGAAAATAAAATGGTATACGATAGTTTACAAACAGCCTATACTATAGTTGGCAACAAAGCCATGGCAAAAAAATACGCATTGCTTTCATCTAAAAATCCATCGGTTTCAAAGCCTTGATTTTTTCTTGCTTCACTTTTCAAGAAGCATTTAGTAACACAAAGTATATATACTTCTCACAGCATTTGCTAAAATAGAATGCATTTTTTAAATCCAATTTTTGCCAAAAAAAATATTTTGCAAATTGTATATTATACAGCGGCCTGAATCAGGCGAATTTCAGAGTCCTCATTTGTTTATTGTTTTTTATTGGCATGAGTGACTCTGAAATTAATACAAAGAACAAGCCTCGCTCTAAACGAAACCAGGCAGTTTAAGTGCGTAGAGATTGCTATGCGCCTTACAATGACGGGTGGTGTTGAAACTAAAAAAATCCGTCCCGAAAACGAAAACTAAGAACAGGGCTCCACGTAAACGTGACTATGAACTAAGAACAATCCTCACCGCAAACGAAACAAAGAACAAAAAATTAAGAAAGCCTCTCTCTAATATCCAAACGATGAGTTCGTGCAGTATCTTTTGCAATATCGTAACCGGCATCGAGGTGACGAATAACTCCCATTGCCGGGTCGTTGTGAAGTACACGCTTTAGGCGTGCTGCTGCGGCATCGGTACCATCGGCAACTATTACCATACCTGCATGAATACTATAACCAATTCCCACACCACCACCATGATGTAACGACACCCAACTTGCACCTCCAGCAGTATTGATCAATGCATTAAGAACAGGCCAATCGGCAATGGCATCACTTCCATCTTTCATGGCTTCGGTTTCGCGATTGGGCGATGCCACCGAACCACAATCCAAATGATCGCGACCTATTACAATTGGAGCTTTTACTTTTCCATCGGCCACAAGTTTATTAAATGCCAATCCGGCTTTTTCGCGTTCTCCTTGGCCAAGCCAACATATACGAGCTGGTAATCCTTGAAATGCAATTCGCTCTTGCGCCATTTTTATCCAACGGTGCAAGCCTTTATTTTCAGGAAACAATTCAAGAATTAATTTATCGGTTTCATAAATATCTTGTGGATCGCCCGACAATGCAGCCCAACGAAACGGGCCTTTACCTTCGCAAAATAATGGCCGAATATATGCCGGCACAAAACCGGGAAAATCAAAAGCGTTTTTCAAGCCCATTTCCAAAGCTTGTCCGCGCAAATTATTTCCATAGTCAAAAGTTACAGCGCCTTTACTTTGCAATTCTATCATCAACTGCACGTGTTTCACCATCGTTTGTTTCGATAGCAAAATATATTTCTGTGGATTTGTTTCGCGCAAAATTTTTCCTTCTTCCACACTCACGCCTTGAGGCAAATATCCAACAAGTGCATCATGTGCCGATGTTTGATCCGTAAGCGCATCAGGAGTAATATTGCGTTCAATCATGCGTTCGAGCAAATCAACAACATTGCATACCACACCTATCGAAAGGGCTTTGCCTTCTTTTTTATATTGCACCGCCCGGTCAATTGCTTTATCAATATCAAATTCTATTTCGTCAATATAACGGGTTTCGAGGCGCTTGCGAATTCTCCATTCTTCCACATCGGCAGCAAGACAGGTGCCCTCGTTCATCGTTATGGCAAGCGGCTGTGCGCCACCCATTCCACCAAGACCACCCGTTACTGAAAGTGTATGGTGCAAAGAGCCACCAAAATGCTGACGTCCCACTTCGCCAAATGTTTCGTAAGTGCCTTGCACAATGCCTTGCGAGCCAATGTAAATCCACGAGCCTGCTGTCATTTGCCCATACATTATCAAGCCTTTATCTTCCAACTCACGAAAATAATCCCACGTAGCCCAATGAGGTACAAGCTGCGAATTGGAAATTATTACCCGTGGTGCATCCACGTGTGTAGGCAAAATTCCTACAGGCTTTCCCGATTGTATGAGCAAGGTTTCGTCATCGTTCAAATCTTTAAGTGCCTTAACTATTAAATGAAACGCCTCCACGTTTCGTGCTGCTTTGCCGGTGCCGCCATATACTATCAAATCTTCGGGGCGCTCAGCCACATCAGGATCCAGGTTGTTGTACAACATACGCAATGCTGCTTCCTGCAGCCATCCTTTGCAATTTAATTTGGTGCCAGTGGTGTTACCAATTCAGCAATATCCAGTTTTTCAGTTTTTGTTACCGACATAATTTTCTTTATTTTTAGATGACAAAAATAGCTATTCTTTGTTTCAAACTAAGCGAAAATATTTCTCACATTTTAGAAAGGACAAACTACAAAAACTCAAATGAATAATGAACCATCACAGCAAGAAGAATATTATTTTTACAATTACACAAAACAAATTTTGATTGAACAAAAGAGATTAAATAGCCATCACTTAGTTTTTCTTCTTAAGGAGAAATGTTTTTTCTTGCTCGAGGCGGTGGCCTCTCCGTTGCACTGCCGTTCCAGCAGAGCACAAAAACCCCATTTTCCATTAATAAAAACTACTCACAAATCGTATTTTATTCCACCTGAATTTTTTCAATTTTCACTAACGATAATATTTACATTTGCATAAACAATCTTGCACTTCCTTTACTGCAAGTAAAATGCATCTTTCTATGAAAAAATTTGCCACTTTTCTATTTTTGAATTTTATTTTAAATCTTGCAACTATAACTATATACGCACAAAGCGGTGTGTGGACATGGATAAGTGGCGATAGTACCTCTAATTCTTTAGGTGTGTTTGGTGCTCAAGGTGTGCCATCTGCAAACAATCATCCTCCCGGTGTGTATGAGCCCTGTGAATGGAAAGACAAACAGGGAAATTTTTGGGTTTATGGTGGCAATTCCGGTTATAGCGATTTATGGAAATTCAATCCGGGTACATTAGAATGGACTTGGGTAAAAGGTAGTGGTTTTATAAACCAACCTGCCATTTATGGCACAAAAGGTGTTGCCACTATTGCCAACACACCGGGAACGAGGAAGTATGCTTCTACCTCTTGGGTCGATACTGCCGGCAACTTTTGGTTATTTGGTGGCGATGCTGCGTCTAATGCATTGTGGAAGTATGACTTAGCTACCAATATGTGGACTTGGGTTAACGGTACCACAAATATAAATGCCTTCGGAGTATACGGAATCAAAGGTGTTCCCGCAGCATTGAATGTTCCATGTATAAGAAGTGAAACATGCTCTGGGTGGACCGACAGTTTGAATAACCTTTGGCTTTTTGGTGGTTTTGGGAATGGCGCTTCTGCTCTGGGTAATCTTGGTGATTTATGGAAATACAATATCACTACAAATGAATGGACATGGATGGCTGGAGATTCTGTTGTAAACAATTTAGCAAACTATGGTGTGAAAGGAGTATCGAGTGCAACCAACAACCCCGGTGGACGCTATAGTTATACTAAGTGGAAAGATGTTGGAGGAAACTTTTGGATTTTTGGTGGTGGCACTGCTTCTAACGTGAAAAACGATGTTTGGAAGTATCAACCTGATATTAACCAATGGGTATGGATGAATGGAAAAAATACCAATGATGATGTGGGCAACTATAATTCTTTTTGTACATTCGATAGCACTTTACTTCCGCGTGCCCGCAGAGAACAAAGATTTTCGGTAACGGATAATTGTGGACGTTTCTGGATGTATGCCGGTTTCAACAATGGCGCTTTTCCACAAAATGATCTTTGGTTTTTCGATCCACAAAAATTGCAATGGAAACTTCTCAATGGCACTAATCAATTTTTCCAACCCGGTGATTATGGATTATTGGGTGTGTCGTCAGTTAATAACTTGCCACCGAGTAGAGGAGGGGCTTCCGCGTGGTGGGGCGATGATAACAAATTCTATATGTTTGGCGGTTGGTATTCGAGCACGAAGAGTTATGCCGATGTTTGGGTGTTCGACCCCGATACAAATTGCATTAGTTTTAGTTGCAATTATAATATCCCAGTAGTTGCAAATTTGTCGGCATCAGATACTACAGTCTGCGAGAAATTATGTATTGGTTTTTTTGATATTTCGCAAAACTATCCTACTTCATGGCAATGGACTTTTAATGGTGCATCGCCCTCAACGTCCACGCTTAAAAATCCTCAAAACATTGCTACAATTCAATCGAAATTATAGTGTTTCGCTTATTGCTTGTAATACTACAAGGTGCGATACTATCACTTTTGTAAACTTCCTTCATGTACTTACCAGTCCAAAAGTGAATTTAGGAAACGATACTTTAATTTGTGCTGGAGATACGCTATCGCTAAGTGCAGGCGGAGGAAATACATCTTACTTATGGAGCACAAGTGCAACAAGTCAAACAATAAATGTTACAGCACCAGGCACTTATTATGTTACAGTTTCGAATAGCACCTGTAATGCAAAGGATACAATCATAGTTGCCACACAATCATGTTTAAATGCAGTCGCTAATTTCTCAGCATCCGATTCTCTGTTTTGCGATAAAAAGTGTATCAATTTTACCGATATTTCTCAAAACAATCCTACAACATGGCAATGGACTTTTAATGGTGCCGTGCCATCTACTTCTACCAACCAAAACCCGACTAATATTTGCTACAATAATGGCGGAAGTTTTGCTGTAACATTAATTGCATGCAATCAGTTTGGTTGCGATACACTTATTCGTAATAATTTTATAACCTCTCAAAGCCAACCAACAATAAATTTGGGCAACGATACAACTATTTGCATTGGCGAAATCTTAACCCTTAATGCAGGGGCAGGTTATATTTCCTATCTGTGGAGTACAAGTGGTACCAGTCAATCGTTAAATGTTTCAGTTCCGGGAACTTATTATGTGAATGTTTCGAACGGCACATGTAATGCAAAGGATACTATCATAGTTGGTACACAATCATGTTTAAATGCCATCGCGAATTTTTCGGCATCCGATTCTCTGTTTTGCGATAAAAAGTGTATCGACTTTACTGATATATCACAAAACAATCCCACCACATGGCAATGGACTTTTAATGGAGCCATACCACCAACATCTACCAGCCAAAATCCGACTAATATTTGCTACAATAATCCCGGAAGTTTTGCAGTAACATTAATTGCATGCAATCAGTTTGGTTGCGATACCTTAACCCGTAATAGTTTCATAACATCACAAAGTCAGCCGGTAATAAATTTAGGCAACGATACTATTATTTGTATTGGTGATACCATAACCCTCAATTCCGGAGGAGGAAACTCTTCTTACTTATGGAACACAGGTGCTACAAGTCAATCAATAAACGTTTCAACACCAGGAACATATTATGTGAGTGTATCAGATGGCGTTTGCAATGTAAATGATACAATCACTGTTGCTACACAAACATGTGCAGCTGTTGCGGCCAACTTTACGTGCAACGATTCACTCTTCTGCGAAAAGCAATGCATAGATTTTACTGATATTTCGCAAAACAACCCCGTCACTTGGCAGTGGTCATTTAGCGGAGCATCACCTTCAAGTTCAACAGATCAAAACCCAAGTGGTGTATGCTATAATATTTACGGAAGTTTTGATGTTACGTTAATTGCCTGCAATCAATTTAGTTGCGATACCATAACAAAGAATAATTTCATCACATCGTACATCACACCGTTCGATAGTATTTGGTTTGCTAACGATACCTTGTTTGCATTGCCTGCATACAGCTATCAATGGTTCGAAGTAGGCGCAGGGCTTATTGCCAATGCAACGCAGAATTTTTATGTGCCACTTACTTTAGGAAATTATTATTGCATCACAAAAGATACAGATGGATGTGAGTCAACATCGAATGTGATTTTGTACACAAGTTTTTTTGAAAATGAAAACAGCGAAATTGCAAATGCCATTTGGCCAAATCCCGCCAGCGAAATATTATTTGTAAATCCTGAATTGGTGAAAAGTAAAAATATCATGTTCGAAATTTACGATATGCAAGGCCGAATTATTTTGCAACAAATGTTGAGAGGCAATAATAATTCAATCAACATAGCGCATCTATCCTGCAGCGTATACAGTTACCGTATTATGACCAAGGAAAAAATAATTGCACAAGGAAGATTTATAAAAGGCCATTGATTTAATATCCAAATGGCATCTTATGCCGTAATTCATGATAGCGTATCATGCCGTGTAATGGCAGTTGCGCAAGCAATCCATTGTTTAGCAATAGGAATTGTGATTCCTTTTCAAAAGTTATGATTGTGACATAGGCTACAAATTTCCTCCCAAAGATTTCACATTGATTGTAATAGTTGTATTGCGGCCTTTGTCATCGGCACAGGTTATTTTACTGGTTCCTTTTGTTGGTATGAAGAAAATGCGCTCGGCAGGGCTGCATGCTTTGTAGAGTTTGTTGTTGATGTACCAATATATTTTTTGCACATCGGCAGTTACTTGCGATTGGAGCAGCATTTGGTTGTCATCATTTTTTTGGGTGATGTATTCCATATTATTTACAGGTGATACAATAAGTGGCGAAGCATCGCCAAAAACACGTTCGCATGTTGGTGAATGTGGAGGCTGCCGCAAATAAGAAATATTATTATTGTCGTAAAAGGTTTGCAATTCAGCGGTGAGGTTGTCGTACAATTTAAATTTAACTTGAATATTATTTGCCGGCATGCAATGCATACAATAAGCATATTTCTCATTGGCGCTAATGGCAACACTATGCAAGTGTGTGCAAATTTGATTTTTGCTCACCATGGGAATATAAAAATCCATCGATGTGCTTGTGCAATAATCACCGGGTAAGTCGCCCGTTACTGAACATACATTGCGCACTTTTATTTTCGATGGTGGGTTATACCATGCAATGTTTTTATTGTAAGCAAGCGTATTCATTATTTCTACCATTAAAGGAGTTGCCATTTCGGCACCACTCAATTCAGGTACACCCACCCCCGAAAAATTTCCCACCCATACACCTACAGTGTAGCGCTTGTTGTAACCAATGCACCAAGCATCGCGCCTGCCATAGGATGTGCCGGTTTTCCATGCCACTTTACTTTTGTTTATCGCATTTTGCATATTGTATGGCAAATCGGGCCGCGTCATTTGCGACAGAATATTGGTAACCATATACGATGCTTCGCTGCTCATTATTTTCACCTTCGTTACGGTGTCTTTTCTTACATCCATCGTATATAGCATAGGTTGCAGCGTGCCTTCATTGGCAATGCCACTATACATTCTCACTAATTGCTCAAGTGTTACGCCACAACCACCAAGCACCATCGAAAGACCCAGCCCGTTTTGCTTTTGAGTAATACTGCTAAAACCGCATGTGTTCAATTTTTCGATAAAGGTTTGTAAGCCTACATCGTTGAGCGTTTTTACTGCCGGTATGTTGAGCGAATTTATCAAAGCAAATTCTGTAGTGACAGCACCATTATGTTTTTCATCGTAATTTTCGGGAATGTATCCTGAAACATTCATGGGCACATCGGCCATCACTGTTTTAGGGGTAAGCAATCCCTGGTCGAATGCCATGCCGTATACAAGGGGTTTGAGGGTGCTTCCCGGTGATCGTATAGCCTTGGTGCCATCTACTTGCCCTCCATTTATATTGTCGTTATAATCGGCCGAACCTATGTAGCACATTATTTTTCCGGTAACATTATCATTAACAAGCACAGCGGCATTGGTAATATCAAGCAGCGATAATTTAGCAGCATAATTTTTTACAATTTTTTCTACAGAGTATTGCGCATCGCGGTTAATGCTCGAATAGATAATATCGCATTCATTAGTGCTCGCTTTTAGCCGTGCAGCAAGGTGCGGTATTGCCGTTGGCAATCTGTGCCTAGACAGTGCAATTGGCTCCATCATGGCATCGGCAATCATTTGCTTATCGTACAAGTTATCGTTGCGCATACGTTTAAGCCATTTGTTTCTTTCTGCAACAAGCAGTTGTGAATTTTTTTTGCTCAGCGATGTGGGCCTGTTTGGAATAATGGCCAACGCAGTAATTTCGGATAAACTCAGTTGCTGTGGAGGTTTTTGAAAGTAGATATACGAAGCCGATTTTATGCCTTCGATATTTCCACCGTATGGAACTAAATTTAAATAGAGTTGCAGAATTTGGTCTTTGCTATAGTGCCTCTCCAACTGAAAGGCGCGAAACATTTCTATAAATTTATTTTTGTATGTGCGTGGTGCCGGATATAGCAATCGTGCAACTTGCATGGTGATGGTAGATGCACCCGAAGTTCGTTTGGCATGAAAAATATTATTCACCAATGCGCGCATCATAGCAATAGGATTAATACCCGGATGGTAACGAAACCATTTATCTTCCTTATACAAAAGTGTTTTTGTTATAAGCGGATTTATTTCGCGTGTTTCAGTTTTCAATCGCCACTTATCATCATTGGCCAAAAACACATGCATCAATACACTATCGCTACTCATAATTTGTGTGGAGTAACTAACATGTGATTGTACAGGAGAAATTCTATCGCATACAAAAAATAAAATTATTAATGCAGCAATAAAAACACCTGTGCCAAAGAATATTTTTTTTCTACGTGACATGGTATTAATAAATAGTAACAACACCGGCACCGTTGTAGGAATGGTATTCGCCATTATACATAGCATCGGCACTTACAGGACCCATTTTAAAAGTTCCTTTTGTAACACAGCGCACCATGTAGTAGAAGTCTTGCTGACTATAATATACCTGAGAAAAAAGATTTATTCTGTCGTCACGTATATCCATGTATTGAGGCGTGCTCATGTTTCTAATCCACGGATAGTCGGTGGTGGCGCTCAGTCTGGGATTTTCAATTTCGAATCCTGCCGGTAGAATATCGGTAATTACTACATTGTCGATGTAAGTATTTTGCAATGCACGAATGCTTATTTTTATCACCACCAAATCATTTTGCTTGAACGATAAATTTGAAACAGCATTTCCATTTCTATCATAAAAGAATTTGCGCACTGCCATGTAACTATCCTCTTGCTTAAACTTTTCGCTCATGCTCAAACCTTCCGATACGAAATAATAAAATATGCTTCCTTGTCCCGATGAAGTGATAGAGACTTTTTTACCACGCAAATCTTTAATATTTACAACGGCATTTTGCACACCGCAATTACCAACAGGTTTGCCATTTACCATCACTGTGGCAGTTGCCGTATTATTGCGATTGTTACGTGCTAGTTTTCCAAGTGCAAGAAATCCAAAAACATGTTCCTGCGTACTGCAATACCTGTTGAGCTTAAGTCCATCGGTTACATGCTTACTCATTATTGGAATTTGACTGTTGTTAGCATCGGCTTCTATAAGGGCGTTGAGTGCAATTGCCTCGTCACGAATAGGAGAGTAGAAACTTCCACCGGTAACAGTTTGCGATACTTCGCCACTAAATGCAGGAGGCAGTATTTGAGAGAATGCCATTTTATTTCCGGTGATAGAGTAGGCTGAGGCAAGCAGATATTTTGAATCGAGACTGAGCAATTGCAAATTCGATTTGTAATGGTTCATGATTGACGTTTGTGGCTTGCCAGTCAATGCCAGCACATACAAAGAGTAAGCAACTTCTTTGGGTGCTATGTCTTTTACCTGATTGCTATTGTAGTAATATTTGAAAGTGATTTTTTCGCCAAGTTTCCGAATTATGAAATTTGTCATTCGGTTTTGCACATACTTGTCAACATCGAAACCGGCTTTCTTTGCTTCAATTAAAAAATGTAAAGCATACACTGTTCCGAACCAACTTTCGTAATCGCCACCGGGCCAGTAAGTCAAAGCACCCGATGACATTTGCATACTTTGTAACTTGGCAATCGCCTGCATTACATTGTAATTTGGATTAGGATCCGACTGGCCTTTTTGCAAAATTTCGCGTGCCAGATCATTATAATACAATTGTGGAAAAGCCGCACTGGTAGTTTGTTCTACGCATCCATACGGATATTGTATTAAGTATTCGATGCTTTTGCCCAACTGACAAACAGGTGAACGACTTACAATTATTTTGGATGATGATGCCTGTGCCAATAAGTCTTCGGCAACATTAAGGTCAACACTTTTACCGGCTGCCAAAATCCCGCTTCCGCTTATTTTTTGCAATGATGATGGAGGCCTCACTGTCATATCAGTTTCTTCAATAAATGTTTCGCTGCCTGCGTTTACAGTTACCGTTATTTTACCAGCGCCAATATTTTTTAATGCAATGATTTTATTAAACGCACGTAATTCGTTATTGGCTTTTATAGTCACATTTTGTTTCGATGTAGAAACCGCAAATGGTCCGCTTACAGTTGTGGTTACTATTGCCTGTAAGTCTTTTTTGGTAGTATTACTTAATGTTATTGGCATTATGATACTATCGCCCGGGCTTGCAACCCTTGGCAATCCCGAATTGATAACAATGGGATCGGGCACAATCATATTGGTGTCGGCTGCACCAAATTTATCTTCAGTATATGCCACAGCCATAATGCGTAAGTTGCCGTTAAATTGAGGAATGTCGATATCGAATTTCGCATTGCCCGAACCATCGGATTTCATCAAGCCGCTCCACAATGCAACAAGTTTAACGCGTTTGTTCGTAATAGGATTTACTCGCTTAGCCATATCAAAACCATCACCACCCGAGTACGATTTTTTTAGCATAACTTCGGGAAACAGTGAAGGATATATATCGTACGACTGTATTTCTAAAGCACGGGGCTGATAAAAATATTTGTACGGGTCGGGCGACTCATAATTCTTAATTTGCAAAATACCTTCGTCTACCACTGCAACAGCCACAGCAGTATTTGGTTTGGTTTTTATGTTGATGGTTTGTTTTGATCGCGACCTGACACTTGCGGGTGCTTCAATTTTTACTGCTAATTTTTTCTCAGGATTTTTTACAATTATATTTTTGTAACCATGTGCAACAATAAGCGGATTGCTGCCATCGTCTTGCGCACGTATTAATGTTACCCCAATGTGTACGTTTGGCACATGTTGGTTTGCTAATTTGAAATTAAGCACGGCCGACTTGTTATCTGTTTTTAGTGAATAATATTTGATCACTCTGTCCTGTTCAAGTGTAACTATAAGCTTGCCTGCAAAAGGAGTTTTGAAGAGCAACTTTACTTCGTCATTTGTATTGTATTCATTTTTGTCCGACTCAATTTCCACATTTCCTTCGTTGTTGGTTTCAAATGAATTGTTTTCACTATACCCGCTGCGATACGCATAGAAGTATGAGGATACATATGCACTTGAACCGGGAGTATACAAACGCGCTTCATATTCACCATTCAATTTTGGAATATATGTTGCAGTGCCATTTTTGTTGATGGTAACATTGGTGCTATAAACTACACGTTCTCGTTGTTGTGAATTGTATCTATATCCATTGCCATATTTTTCCATCACCGTGTACCAATCTCTTTTTATTATTTCGAATTTCGTTTTTAAATTAATAACAGGTTTATCGTTTACATCAACTGCGCAATAAGCAAATTGCAAAGGCAAATCGAGGCCTACATATGAGTCGTTTGTTTTTAATCCCACATAATATGGTTGAGTGTGGATCGAAACATAATTCTCGCGGTTTACAGGCCTTCCCGATTCATCAAACACTACGGTAAATAATTTACCCTGCAACAATCCTCTGTTGTAATTACCTGCATCAATATAAAATGCCTCACGTATAGATCCATCGGCAAGTGTAACTCCATTGCGCTCTTCCATATTAAAACTTTTTGAAAAGTTATTTAGGCTAAAATTGTAATCGCTATATGTTTTGCTCGAAAAATATGAATGTGAAAGTGAAAATTCTACTTTATAATTTCTGTTTGCAGCCGGAGGTCCAAATAAATTTGTAGCCACACCATTTAATACCACACTATCTTTTACTTCGTATTTATCTTTTGTTGTTTTCAATTTTACAGCAATTTTATCGGGCATAAATTCTTCTATATTAATATAGCGCGATGCCAGTAAAACATCATCGGCAATATATACCGATGCGCGGTACGATCCTGTAATGGCTGCTTCGGGAAGTTGTATACTGGTTTCGAAAGCGCCTTCAACATCGAGGATTTTCTTTATTGTTTTGTAAACGTGACCGTTAGGTAAAAATATTTTAATAACCGCAGGCACACCACCGGGATTGTTCCAAACTTTGTCGCGCACTATTCCGGCAAGGATTATTTTTTCACCTGGGCGATATAAATCACGATCGCCATATAAGAATGCATCGTAATTTAATTTCGAAGCATGTTTGCCACCAATATCGAAACGCGAATTTTGCATCCTGTTATTTGCATTCAATTTTATAAAATTGAAATCGTCTTTGATTGATGCTGTAACCAAGCCTATCTGATAATCGGGAAATTGCTCGTTGCTTTTTTCGAGCACTGCCATACCATCACTGTTGGTTATTACGGTTTTTATTGTTTGGTTTTTGCCCGAAGTAAAATTTATTTTTACCCCACTCATGGCATCCGATGTTTTTATTGAATTGGCAAATACCATTACTGCGCTTGGCGATTGCTTTACTATCAAACCAATATCCGATATAGAAATTATTTTCGAAGCCGTTACCCAACTTTTATCAATTGCTTCAAGTTGCAAAACGTACAAGCCTTGCATGTTTTTTATTTTGTCTTCGAAGTTTAAATTGAATACCCGCAATTCACCCTTCTTTTGCAATTTTCTGGTTTCAAATTCTTCTTGTACTATCAGGTCTCCATAATCATCGGTATTGAAATATTGATAGTCCCAATAATTACTCTCTCCACCTTCTTCTTCACTTTCTTCGTAATGATAGCCATAGTCGTTGCCACGCTCCATAAATTGCTGAATGTTGTTTTCATAAATTTTATAGATGCGCATTTTTACTTTCGCAACACTGCTGATATTTACCAATATGTTTTTATTTCCATTGGCACCTAAATACATTGCCTTTGTGTTTGCAAACGAAATTGCCGGAGCCAGTTTTCCAAAAATAACATCCTGAGTATAATCTTCTTTAAGATGCGCTCCCAGTACAGAAAGCAATGTTGTTTTTATAGTAATTTTATAGGTGTTATCAACTTCAAATTTTTCGGATTGAACGGTAAAGCCATTCTCGTTTTTTACAGCTGTAAATTCAACTTTGGGTTCTACTGCTATATGATTGGCAAGGTTGGTTTCGGTAACTTCAGCCGATGTATTTACCACAATCATTCCTGTGGTTCCATTGTGTTCCGTACTTATGCCTGTAATGGATAATTTATTTTTCGAGGGCAATATTGTTTCGAATGTAATAGCATTATCAATAGCCGATTTTGAAAATGGTATAGGCATTCCTTTATCGATTGATATTTTTACAGGCACGTCATCATCGCTTTGTGGTGCATTGTCTATGATGAAACTGCACTCTTCACCAATATCGGTTTTGGCAAGTTTGGTTTGCATTGTGCCACCGTTGCTTACCACCTTCATATACTTTAATAAATCAGCAGGATTGAGCGCATAGTTGGTAAGTGTAGTCATTGTAAGTTGTGCAACACCGGGTTGAGTGGGCGATTGTCCCCAATGGAAAAATACATTAGTCAATTGCAACGAAGGTGTAGAAACCTCCCAGGCCATATCGCCCTCGAAGAATAATTTTTTGTCGCCCTTTGCTAAAATTTCTTTTGTGTTCAACTCTATTTTATAATGTGTGGCAGGGCTGAATTTTTCGGCAGGCGTAAATGTAAGCTCGTTGTTGCTGCTCCATTTGCATCGACCTTCTACAGCAGGCGATATATTGATGGGAATTGTAGTTAACCATTTATCGAGCAAACTATCTGGAGCCACATTTTGGCTGAAAGTAAAATTCAAACTTTGGTCGATAAGAATTTCTTTGTCGAAATTTTTTGATGCAATTTTTATTGCATTCTGTTTATTTTGGCACGAAGCCAAAACCATCACAACCATTATATATGTGATGAGGAGAGGAGTGGAGGAGAAACGAATTTTATTTTCCATAATTATTTTGTATGGTGATTTGTTTTTTTTGATTTTGTTTTGAAAATATGATGTACAGTAATTTATAGCACGATTATGCAAATTATCAATTGATAAACATAAGACATTTAAAGAAATGTAAAAAGGGAATATTTAGGAAGAGGGCGGAGATATGCCGAAACAAAACACCTTTTCAAAGTTCGAAACGTTGGTTGTTCGGTATTACCTGGAGCACGTTATTTTTTCGTTCGAAAATCTAACTACGCTTAGAATATTTCATTTATTCAGAAATGCTTTTTTGTTCAATCAGGTGGTGTTTTCGAAAAAACATATCTAATAAAATGGAAATAATTTAGGGAAATAGTTTGAAGTGAAGATTAGTTGGATGAACTAATTTTTTTGGTAACACTCCTACATAGATGTTGTTGTTTTGATGCAAATTAACGCAATGAATAAATCACTTGTTATTCATTCGTTGTTAAATATTTGATAAATAAAATTTGTGAAAAAATGTCTGTTACGGAATATGAAAATAAAACCGATTTAAAATTGCTGAAATTTAACATTGACTTCGCCCTCTTGAAAGCCTTTATCTGTAATGGATTCGGAACGTGCATTATAGTATTGAAGAGATTTGTGGAGGTTTTAATTTTAAAAAATAAAATAAGTGCGATTGTTATGATAAGAAAAAAAAGTATGATTTTATATCGGCATCATTGTCCATCGATAAAATTGAATCTATATTTTTTCAAAAAAAACTAATTTTATGAAATTGAATTTAGCAAATCACAAAACTGCCCGCACAGGTTTTTACGCGAAAAATTTTCGATATTATTTTTTGGAACAGATAAATTTCCGGTTTGAAATGCTGCGAATAAATCGAGTATGATTTTTTCCATCAATGCCACATCGCTATATCCGCATATGCTGGCTGCGCCCGATTCATGCATAATGCGAGCCGAATCGGTATTGCCTTCGGTAATGCATATTATTGGGCGTTGCGCACCAAGGTATTCGTATAATTTGCCGGGCAATACTCCGCCAGCATTTGGCGTGTTGTTTATGGGAAGCAACAATACCTGAGAGTTGCATAAATTTTTTATTGCTTCGCTATGTGGCATAAAATCTGTTTTGTTTACATACTTCAATAATCCGTATTGCTCTAGCGAAACAGTGATGGCATGATCTAAAGGGCCAATAAGTCTTATCTCTAACAGCGATTCGAAATTTGGATTCGTTTCAATTATATTTTTTAATGCCTTCCAAAACACATGTGGGTTACGATCGGCATTCATGCTGCCTATGTGGGTGATGGTAAATTTTGGACTTAGTTGCTTTTTGTCAGCATTAAAGTCGGCTTCGTCATAACCATTTGTAATAACATCTATATCTTTTCGTACTCCAAGATTAATAAAATCTGTTGCCCAACTCCAGCTTACCGTCACAACTTTATTTGCATGCTGAAGGATTTTTTTTTCCATTGCTTTGTGCCGCCCTTCGGCCCAATTACTGAGGTGCAGTTGGTCCCAGTAATCTACATTGGTCCATGGGTCGCGAAAATCGGCAATCCATGGAAGTTTAGAAAAATGTTTTTTCAATCCCAATGCAATCATATGTGTAGTGTGAGGTGGGCCGGTAGAAATAATTGCATCAATATTATTTTCGGAAATGTATTGGGTGAGAAATTTTATCGAAGGTTTTATCCAAAAACATTTTGCATCGGGAATGAAAAAATTGCCACGTACCCAAAGTGAAAAATTTTGCATCACCGATTTCTTTTTGTTCTCCACCAACACTCCTGAGTAAACTTTATCGGTTTGCTTTTTGCCAATCAAAAATTTATAAATATGAAAAGGTTCCCATATGGGAGTTTTTAAAACTTCGATGCCTTTGGGTACTTGTTTAATTAATGTTTCGTCAACGGCCGCCATTTCACCATTAGAGTGTGTGTATATGATTGGTTCCCAGCCATACTGCCGCATGTACTTCGAAAATTTCAACCACCGCTGCACACCACCACCACCTGCCGGAGGCCAATAATAAGTTATAATGAGTGCTTTTTTCAACTGTAATTATTGGGAGTTGTACGTACGTTTATATTAATTTGAAATTCGTATTTTTAATGCACAACGAATTCAAAACAATTGTGAAATTAAATGATTGAAACGTCAAAAAATAACAGAGCAATGCAAAAGGAATAGACTGTGAGACTATAAAAATTTAAGTCTGTTGAGAAACGATTCGCGGTAAGATTTACCGATAGGAATATTTTTTTCGTTTACGATAACGGTATTCTCATCCAGTATAGTAATCTTATCTACTTGAATAATAAATGACCGATGCACCCTCACAAATTTTGCCGTAGGTAATTTGGCTTCGATATCTTTCATTGTAGAGTGGATAATAAACTGATCGGTAACGGTTTGAATAATTACATAATTATCCATTGCCTGAATCCACAAAATATTTTCGAGATATACCTTTACCAACTGCGACCCTTTTTTTACAAAGAAGCTATCATTAATAACTAAGTTGTCGAGGTTGACAAGTTTTTCTACTACAGGTATATCTGTTTTCATACTGTGCAGAATGTATGCCTTGCCCAGGAAATTATCTTTTTCCGATTTAATTTGAGAAATGGAAATTACTACATCGTGGTGTTCACCATTTACAGGTGTTATCACTTTTGCTGGTTTATTATTTACATACCTGTCACCATTAAAAATAAAATCGTTTGTACTTGGAATGAACAATACTTTTTCGAAAGGTAGTGAACGTGCTTCGGAAAAAGAGTAGCCTGTAAATAGTTCAGCCTTAGGATTTAAAAAAGTAGGGTATTCGTTTTCGTCAATGATAATAACAGCGTCTTCTATGCGCTCAAGTGCATTAGCATATTGTTGACGCGACATTCTTGTTTCGCGGTCTTTACCATATTTGTAAAGAGCCATTTCGAGCGTAGTTTGTAAATCAACTTCGTTGAAAGGCTTAATGATATAACCGTAAGGCTGAGTCAATTTGGCACGGTCGAGTGTAGTTTTATCAACATAAGAAGTAAGGAAAATAACCGGAATGTCATATTGTTGAAAAATTCTATTTGCGATGTCAATACCATCCTGATCACCTTTAAGCTTAATGTCACAAAAAACTACATCAGGCTTATGCTCTTCAATTTTTTCGAATGCCTGCGATGCACTGGCGGCAGTTGCGGGTACATCATAACCCAGTTTTACAAGTGTGCGTTGAATGTCTTTAGCGACAATAACTTCGTCTTCAACAACAATAATTTTAGTTTTATTCATACTCGATTGGGGATTATCTCATTTGTTAGAAGTGCAAATAACACAATTTGGCGACAGATAATTATTGATGGGCGAATATAGTTATTAACGATGTTAAAGAAAATTATGTTAAGAAGTTGATGGGAATTGTAGTATTTAATAAGGGTTCTAAATCTTAGCATTGAAAATAGGATATATAGATTGTTGAAAAAGAATTATGAGTGAGTGGCTTTTTTAAGAACGATGGCAAAACGTGTACCGTTATCATTTTCGTAATTTATTCTGCCATCAAGTTGTTCGGTCAATGCTTGAATAAGCTGCATTCCAAGGCTTTCAGAATTTGCCATATCAAAATCATCAGGCAGCCCTTTTCCGTTGTCACTTACCGATAACTCAAATGTACCATCGTCAATAGCTTTAAAACCAATGTTTATTTCCGGGTTGGGATCATTGGGGCTAAAGGCATGTATAAAACAATTGGAAAGCATTTCGTTCAACAGCAACCCGCATGGCACCGCAGTATCAATATCGAGGGCTATATCATCGGCAGTAATATTTATTGCCATCTTATCCTTGTCCACATGATAAGTCATTCCTAAGTTTTCGGACAGGCGTCTATTTTTGCCAACCCTTCCGATTGATAAAATTTTTCGTGAATGAGTGCCATCGACTTTATGCGTTGTTGACCATCGCGCAGCACTTTATTTGCATAGGCATCCGTCACATAATAACTTTGTAAATTGAATAAACTGATAATTATTTGCAGATTGTTTTTACCCTGTGATGAATTTCGCGCAGCAGCAAACTTCTTTCCTCAAGGTTTCCCTTTAGTTGTTCTTCCATATGCTTTCGCTGCGAAATGTCTGTATCAATTACAACTAATTTTTTGAGATTATTATCCTCACTGAAAATAGGAGTCATGGTTGATGAAGTCCACACAATTGAACCTTCCTTGTGGCGCAATTGCGATTCATATATTTGTGACTTATGCTCTCGAAGGCACTTTTCCAAAATGTCATCTATATCCTGATTGTACGAAATGTTGCGTATGTGCGCACCTTTAAGGGCAATAATTTCTTCGGTGGTGTATCCACTTAAATTTGCAAAACCATGATTGGAGTATTCGAGGTTTAAGTTTTCGTCAAATATTAAAACGGCATTGTCTGTTTCACGGGCAACCAGCGAAAGTTTTTCGAGTTCGATGTTTGTTTTATTTAATTCTTTGGTGCGTTCTTCAATTTTTTGTTCAAGAATTTCTTTAGATTTTTGAAGGCTTGCCGTGCGCAATTTTAATAACCCATAAACCACACCCGCAATAAAAAGCACATATATTAAGTATGCAATTTTTGTTCGCCACCAAGGAGCGCGAATTGTAAACTTGAATTCTACCGGTGTTGTCCAATCTTTGCCGTTAACAGAAGCACGCACTTTGAAAACATAATCACCGTTCGACATATTGGGATAGTATGCAATGTCATGATTTGTAGGTGGTGACCAATCATCGTCAATGCCTTGCACCAAATAAGAATACAAGATGTTTTGTGGTGCAGTAAAATATATGGCTTTGAAAGTAAAATTAAGATGGTTTTGCTTGTAGTTTAAAGTTGGATTAATGGGTAATCCGTTTTGCGCATTTAAATCAAATCCATTTTTTTTCCATGCAAAATCTTTTAAAAATAATTGTACAGATGTTATACGCAAAGCCGGCAGGCAGTAAGTTGAGTTTTCTCCTGCATCATTTATTTTAATAAGCCCATTGTCGGTAGCAACCAGTATGTTGTTGCTAAAGTCTAAATTGAAATTGTTGCACCGCGAAATATTATAACCGGTGCTTAAATTGAATTGTTCAACAACAGGAACGCCAGAAAAATCGGGACCGGCAAACGATATTTTATCAAAACTATTTTCGGACCCTGCCCACAGGCAATTATTTTTTTCAAAGAAAATACAATTGATTTTGTCGTTCGACAGCCCATCTTTTTGCCTAATGTTTACTATTGGCGCAGTAGCATCATTTAGATTATAAATGAATACACCAAAATCGAAAGTGCCAAATGCAAATTTGCCGTCACCGCTTTCCGAAAAAGAAGTAACAGGGCCTGTGGCTAATTTTACTTTTTTATTGAAGTTTAATATACTGTCACCATCAATAAAATATAATCCCTGCATGGTGCCTATCCACAAAGTTTCTTTACTGTCACAAAAAACAACACGGGTTTTGTTTTCAGGCAATCCATTTTTAGTGGACAATAACATTACATCATTTTCGTGCGCAACATAAACACCTTTATCCGTTGCGAAATAAAATATACCACCGCTACTTTGAGCAATAGAATGTATTACCAGATTTTGTAATTGGGGATACATTTTAGCAAAAGATTTTGTTTCGGTATCATAGGATATAACTCCATTTGTAGTGCCTATCAGAATCTGACTTCCTGATTTTATTGCACACCATGCAGCGCTTAGTGCTGATATGTTATTGACTATCTCATGAAAAGTGTTGCCATCAAAAATTGCTATTTGGCCGTTTTGCGAAATTGTAAAACTTGTACTGTCGCTAAGCGGAATGTTTTTTAATACTTTATTAGAAAACTTTTTTTCATCAGCGCGGAAGCGCAATATTTTTTACCCGAAAATTTACTCAACCCATTTTGAGTGGCAATCCAAATATTGCCTTCGCGATCACTTAATAAATCATTAATATCATTAAAGATTAAACCTTGGGCAGTAGTATAATTTTGTGACGATTCGTTTGCATTGGTAATAAATCCATTTCCTTTGGTGTATATAGTTAGCTTTCCGTTATCATCTATATTAAACCCTGAAAGTTTGGATGGTACATCAGATTTGTAAACATAATATAGATTAGTTGTATTTGACTGATTAGAAAAAATAGAATCGCCTGCAGAGAAATATGTAATATCATCCTTTATGCTTAGGTGTTTTATATTGGGAGTATCGCTCGTCTTATTAATTGCATTGCCATCAAAAGAAAATAATCCATCATTACCACCAATAATCAATTTGTTGTCGGTGAATCGATAACACAAATCATTTATTGCTCCCAGCGAATTGTTTTCGAAAAGAAGCGTGGAAATATTTTTGCCGTCATATTTACTCAGTCCACTTTGAGTTCCAATAAAAATGTTTCCATTGTTATCGCCCGATATGCAATTTACATCATCAGAAACAAGACCATTGTCTATATTGAAATAAATGAAATTTGTACCATCATATTTGCACACTCCTTTTCGGTTTATTCCCAGCCACACGTTACCTTTACTATCCTGATAAATTGTATTTACAGGATTGTTGGAAATTACCGGCTCGCCAGTAAATTTATTAAAATGCAACCCATCAAAAACAACTACACCGTTGGATGTGCCAACCCACAACAAAGCATTTTTATCCTGTGATATTGATAGAATGTTATTGCCCGGCAATCCATTAGTAATGGTATAGTTAGTAAAATTATAGCGTTGCCCATTCACTTCACTGTGAAAGCAAATTGTAAAAAGTATAAATATTAAAAATAGAAAGTACCGCATATAAAGGTAGGCACTAAAAAATTAAGGAGGCAAATGCGAGAATAGTTCTGAATACATTTGCAATTGTGCAATAATAATAATAATCTGTAGGTTACACAGTTTTTTATGGTGAAACTATAAATTATTTTGGCCGGGCTTTGAATTGTAGTAGGCCATGTATAAAAACAGCGCCCAAAATAATGGCCGTACCCAGGTAAAATCCGCCATTCAAATCAGTATTTTCCTTAAAAATAAGAATGGCTAAGATGATTGAGTAAAGTGGTTCGAGGTTTACGGAAAGGTTTAGTACAAAAGCATTGAGTTTTTGCAGTGCAATTAACGATAGCGAGAATGCCAGTGTGGTGCAAACAATACTCAACAACATTAAGAATAAAAAATCCCAGGCACCTGGTATTTGAAAAGAGAAAGAAGTAATACCGAAGTACACAGGAAGTATTAAAGTCAGGAATAAAAACCCTCCGGATAACTCAAGAAATGTAACGGTAGTGGGAACATGATTGGCTACGAATTTTTTATTGAAAATGGTAAATACCGAACCCATTGCCGCGCTTGCCAGAGCCAGCAATATTCCAGTTATAAAAACCTGTTGTGCCGCAGCAATAAATGCAATGCCCACAATTGTGAAAAGACTTAACATGATTTCGCGCCCGACTATCTTTCGCGAAAAAAATATGGGTTCGAATATGGCAGTAAATAATGTGATAGTAGCAAAGCAACTAAGTGTTACCGATACATTTGAAAACTTGATGGCAGCATAAAATAGTACCCAGTGTATGGCTACAATAGAACCTGTTGCAAGCATTTTTACAATTTCCTTTTTTCGTGGTGCTACCCATTCTTTTTTAAACCAAATATACAAACCCAAACTGAGCGCACTTATAAGCATTCGATACCAAACCAGCTGTCCATAATCGAGCGAAATAGCACGACCAAGTATACCGGTAAATCCCCAAAGGAAAATAGCAATGTGCATGTATGCATAGGCACGCTTCATTTATTTATTCTAAAATATTTTTTTTAAAAAAGCATGAGTTGCTCATACAATTCCTTCACCGGCAGTCCCATAATATTGTGAAACGAGCCATCAATTTTTTCTATTCCAACTAAACCAATCCAGTCTTGCACGCCATAGGCACCGGCTTTATCATAAGGCTTAAAATTGTCGATGTAATATTCAATTTCTTCGAAGGTCAATTTTTTGAAATACACATTGCTGGCCACAGTAAATGAAATAGTTTTGTGTGCACTGGTAATGCAAACGCCACTGTACACTGTATGTCTGTTATTACTAAGCTTTTGCAAAATATTTATGGCATCGTTGCGGTCGGTGGGTTTGTTTATTATTTCGCCATTTAAATACACAATTGTGTCGGCCGTAATTACTAATGTGTTATTGTTAAGTTCATTGATATATGCTGCGGCTTTTTTTTGTGCTAAAAATTGGGGAACATCTTTAGCATCAATGTTCGAAGGAAAATCTTCTTCTGCATTTTGTGTTTTCACTTCAAAATTTATTCCCAGCAAATGCAGCAACTCACTTCTTCGTGGCGATTGCGAACCTAAAATTATTTTGTATGGTTTTAATTTTTCGTTTAACAACATATTGTATTAGTTCATAAGGCAATAAAAAACCACCAACGACATTATTCCCGAAAGCATTACAAATTTTGTAATAGCTGAAAGTCTGTTATACTGTTTTGGAGTTTGTGCTTTTATCATTCTAAAGCAAACATATATTAAGGGTAACTGAACAAACAAAAGCAAGTATAGTGATGAAAAATAATTGCGTTTAAAAAAATCTACACTCTGCATTTGAATATATTGAAAATAGCCTATGCCAACTGTTATCAATAAGAATAAGATGCCAACAATAGTTTTTGAAGTATTTATGCCTGCAACAATAGGCAAAGTACGTATGCCATATTCATTGTCGCCATGCATGTCTTCCATGCATTTTATTATTTCGCGTGCCAGCACAATAATGAACGAGAATAGCGTGTAGTAAGTTATAATTTGTACAAGAGGTTTTATGGTAAATGTATCGAGGTTGTAAAACATTGGCAATAAAATGCTGAAAGAGATTACAAACGCAACAACAATATTTCCAAATAACATTATGCTTTTAAACTTATAGGAATAATACCACATTAATGCAGCCATAAACCCCAATATAAGAATGAGGCCGTAGTACTTATAAATTACGCAAGGAATACTGCCAATAAAAATTCCTATTCCGGTAACAATAAGATACAATTTGTTTGCTGCATTAACCGAAATAGATTTGTTCAATATCACACTATCGGGATGGTTTATCATATCGATGTTATAATCTACAATATCGTTGATGATATTGCCACCGGCTCCAAGCAAAAATGTGGCAACAATACAACAAGCAACAATCCACCATTGTGTAACAGGTAAATTGTACCCTTGCAAAAATGGATTGATTAACATCAACTGCACCAGCCATTGGGTAAGTGCTGCCATTAATAAATTGCCGAATCGTATAATTTTTAAATATGCCATATAAAATTTTTATGCTTCGTTCCAGTTGCCATGCAAGGTGAGTGTTTGTTCTATTATATCGCGCACACAGCCTTCACCGCCTTTAATTTGCGACTGGTAAATACAACATTGCTTTACCTGTTGGCAAGCATCGGCAGGACATGTGGCCACTCCTGCAGTTGTTAATAAATCTATATCTGGCATATCGTCACCCATCATCAATATGTTGTGGTCGGTGAGATTGTATTTTACTTTCAGTTTATTGTAAACTTCCATTTTATCTTTTACCTGCATGTGTATTTCGGTAATGCCAAGGTTAGATAATCGATGTGGCACACCTTCCGATTTCCCCCCCGAAATAATGGCAACAACATAATTTTTCTTTACAGCAAGCTGCATTGCGTAGCCATCTTTTATATTCATGCTGCGCAATAATTCACCTCCCGGCATTATCACTAATTGCCCGTTTGTAAGCACTCCATCTACATCAAAAAAGAATGCTTTTATATCCTGAAGTTTTTCTTTGAAATTTATTTTCATAATGGAGAGGCCTCTAAAATCTATTTAAATTTTGTGTTTTTATTCGTTACATAAATATCATCGCTTATCATTTTGTAAAGTGCTTTGCGATTTTTACTTTTCAATAATTGCAAGTGACGTTGCATGGTTTTCTCATCGTGGCGTTTTGCCGGACCGGTTTGTACTTCGCCCGGTGAATGGTGCATTATATTGTTAGCAGTTTGTGCAATAATTGGTTTGAGAATATTGAAATCTAATTCTTTTTCATTTGCTATATCTGACGCCATGTTATAAAAATGATTTGTAAAGTTATTAACCACTACCGCCATCAGGTGCAACTGCAGCCTTTGTGCAGAATTGTAAACGTAAACTTTTTTAGTAATAAATTTCGATATTGAATGTACCTTTGCTAAAGATTTTTCATCGCTAGCTTCGATACAAACCGGAAAATTATTTTTTGGTTTTGCAATAGCCGAAATTGAAATCAAGGGCCACAGTACTGCAGTGTGTGTGCAATACTTTTTTATTGTTTCGATAGGTGTACTTCCACTGCAATGTATTATAAGCGATGGGGATTTTTTTATTTGCTTAGCAATCTCATCAATGCTGTCATCATTCACCGCGAGAATAATCACATCTGGATTTATAGCGATTATCTCCGGTAAAGTTTTTAGGACAATTTTATATTTTTTTGAAGTGGTATTTGCTGTTGTTAGATTGCGAGAACATAATGCAACTACTGATACTTTTTTGGCAAGCCTGGATGCAAGGTAATTTGCCATATTTCCCGAACCTATTATTGCAACAGTCATGCGTTTAAATGTTTGCCGGTGCGGGCGTTTCTATTAATTCGGCAGGGGCAGCTTTATCGTGCTTGTGGTCGTGGTTATTGTGGTTGGGTGTTATGCGCTTGTTAAGTTTTATCCGCTGTATTATTGCCACCCACGAACCTATTACCATAAATAGGCATCCAAGCCACAGAATATTTATGTGCGGAAAAATCATCGCTTTCATAATAATGAATTCGCGGGAGTTCGATTTTTTTTCAGCAACTTTAAATTCGAGTTTATTCTCTTTTGGCAGTACACCGGTAAATGATACTCGCAAGCCGAGCTCTTTCAATTCCTTATCGTCACTATAGGCATTCATGCCAATTATTTTGTACTCCGGACTTAAGGTATATTCTTTGTTGTTTATATCAATGGCCCTGAATTGCGCTTTAATAATGAGGTTGTTGTCTTCATTCTTTTGAGAAAAAATATCTTCAAGTATCATTAATGAATTGCTGGTAGTAAAAGTATCGCCCTTTTGTAATTTAATATCGGTAGGCTTGTTGTACTCATCATTGCCATTGTTTTTATCTTTGTCTATTTCGGCATATTGTACAAATGTGTAAATGTCTTTGTTCCAGTAATGCTTTGTGGCGGGTTCGGCCACATTACCCATTCGCTCGTTCAATTGCACAAATGGTTTGAGCGAAAACTTTTTTATGAATCCACCTTTGCTTCCTTCAAGTGTAAAGTAATCGATGTTGTAGAAGATATTCTTGTCTATTTTTTCTTTACCGGTATATGATACATAATACTTATCCATACGCAAGGTATCATTTTTTAACAGCATGATATTCTCGGTATTTGGAAAATCTTTGCCGAGGTTCACTTTAAGCCTGTTTTCGGAAATAGTTTTGCGTGCTGCGTTGGAAACCAATGCGCCAATAAGTATGAGTCCTATGCCAACATGGGCTATAGATGCACCACCAAACTTTATACGCCCCTTAAGAGTAGTTATTAAAAAATCGATATTGGCAGCAACTGCAAACAAGGCACAAAACAAAAGTAACGTATGCTGTATACGCGGTAGTTGAATTTGCCATTGATAAATTGCTGCAACTATTGCACTTATCAAAAAGGGAAGCCATAGTTTTTTGAACAAATATTTTGCATCGTTGTGTGTCCATTTGAAATGCTGACCTACAGCAATGAGCAAACAGATGATTGCTGCAATGGGTGTTTGCCATTTGTTGTAATGGTCTATAACATCAACGGGAGGAGCATATTTCAATCCTGTTATTTTATTAAACACAGGGATAGAAGTAGTAATAATAATTTGAATAGCCGAAATAGACAATGCAAGCACACCAATAAAAATCCAAAACTCGCGCGATAAAATATCTTCTTCGGGCAATTTGTTATAAATGCTTTTACGATAGTAAATAAAAAAACCTATACCCAATAAGGTGAAAAATGCCATGTATAAAATCAATTGGCCACTCATACCCAAATCGGTAAATGCATGCACCGATGTTTCGCCAAGAATGCCACTGCGGGTAAGAAAAGTAGAATATAGAATAAGTAAAAATGTTATTATGGATAAAAATAATGAGGACGGCAAAGCACGTGAAGTGCGATGCGTAATAATCATAACATGGCCTGCAGCTACTAATGTAATCCAAGGAATGAGCGATGCGTTTTCAACCGGGTCCCAAGCCCAAAAGCCACCAAAACTAAGCGCTTCGTAAGCCCATGCAGCTCCCATCAAAATTCCGGTGCCCAATATCATTATGCCAAAATAGGTGTATGGCAATGCAGGTTTTATCCACTCTTTTACACGGCCGGTGATCAATCCGCTCAGTGCAAATGCAAATGGAATAACGGTTGCAGCAAAACCCAAAAATAGAGTAGGAGGGTGTATAGTCATCCAATAGTTTTGCAATAACGGATTAAGTCCTCTGCCACCTTGTTTAATAATACCTTCGAGGTAAGTTGCACTTTGCACAAATGGTTTGTCAAACATTTCGGGATGCTCGCGTAACAGAATAAATGGGTTGCTGCCCACATGAAAATCGCCAATATAAATCCCTAAAAACATGCTGCACAAAAATACCTGCACCATCATTATTACACTCATCACCGGAGCTTCCCAATCGCGTGAGCAAAAGATAATTACCAGTGAGAGTATTACGTGCCAAAAGGTCCATAACAAAAAGCTTCCTTCTTGCCCTTCCCATATGCAAGCAAAAATGTATTGCTGTGGCATGTCCGTACTGGAATGAAACCATACATAATAATACTCGAAATAGTGATTGAAAATAATGTAGATTAATAAAGCAAAAATGCCGAATATAGAAATGCCATGTACGGCAAAAGATGCACGGCCAAGTAGTTGCCAGGGGTGCGAAGTCTGCTTTTGGAATGTAGCATTCAAGTATCCTATTACCGACAACAAAGCCGCTACAAAAGATAATGCTATGAGCCCTTTACCTATTTCGCCATAAATGAGCGATTCTCCTATATATTGCAAATTGAATTTTGTTTTGATGGAAGCCGCAAAGGTAAACTAAACAAATCAATTTTTTTTGAATTTATTGGTTGGCGCTTTGGGATTATCGTAAAAGAAAAAAAATAAATTCTTTGCTTTTTTTACCCACATGGGTGAAACGTTTTTTTACTGCTTCACCAGTTCCTTCGTATTGTTATACTTCGAAGGGCACTTCATCAATATTTCGGAAGCTATAAATTGATCATCTTTCATTTTGCCTATTAATACCACCTGTTCCGATTTTTCGAAGTCCTGAGGCTTGGCTTTATTGAGCAGCACTTTTTTTTCTACTCCCAGTGTATCATTCATATAAAAGCCAAAAATATTGGCATTAGCATGTGGGTCGTATTCTAAAGGTTTGTTGAAGTTTACTTTGCCAATAACATGGTACTCCTTGCCGGGATGATTTGTCGCAGTTTCGAAGGTGGCATAGGTGCTCACATTCGTTATTAAATTAACTATAAAAGCTACCGAAACGGCTATAATTAATATTCCTATGATGTATAATTTTTTCATTGATTTGAATGTGATGCTAAATGTTTATAGCCGCAAAATTAAGCATTTTCGTTTTGGTTTTTCTTTATTTGTTAAAAGCTTTTCACTTTTTATAATGTATATCTATCTCTATTTTCTGGTTTGATTAACAGCATCCCTTTAATTTGAACTACTTGTTAAACTAATAACATAACTATTCTGTAATGTGTTTTTTATTAAAACATTTACTAAAACAATAAAATTCAACAGAAAAAATTGGAAACTAAGAAAGTTGGTCTTTATTTCATTTCTCAGTCAATTTGTTCCAGGATTTTACCATAGTGCCATTGCTTCTATGCTGCTGCAGCTTTCCTCCGTATACCAAAATATTTTGAATGGGTTTTTTATTTAATCCGGCAAAATATTCCAGGCCCTTAAAAGTCTTGCGTTATGGTTTCGCCCGATTTCAATTCCATTGCAATTAGTTTACCGGCTTTATCCAAAACAATATCTACTTCGTGGCCTGTTTTATCACGCCAATAAAATAAGTTATCTGCCGCGCCTGCATTAAATCTTTCTTTTAGTAATTCGCTCACCACCAGATTTTCGAAAAGTGCACCCTTGGCTGAATGCGTTTTAATTTCCTTTACATTGCCTATGCCCAATAGCGAACAAGCAACACCTGTATCGTAAAAATAAAGTTTCGGTGCTTTAATAATTCGCTTGTTAAAATTGCCTGCATAGGGCTTTAATAAATAAACGATGTAACTACTTTGCAATACACTTAACCATGATGCCACCGTTTTTTGATCAATACCGCAATCGTTGGAGATTGATGTGAGGTTTAGTATTTGTCCAGTTCTGCCTGCACACAACTTTAGTAGTTTTGTAAATTGCACTAGATTACTAATGTTCTTTAACTGACGCACATCCCTTTGTATGTAGGTATTGATGTATGCCTCATACCAATCAACAGGGTTTATTTTTTTTGCTATTACTTCGGGATATCCTCCATTTAAAATGTGCCAGGCATAGTCATCTTTTAATTTTTTGCTTTCATTTATTTCTTGAAGTGATAATGGTAAGAGCTGTAAATACGCAATTCTCCCGGCAAGGGTTTGTGTTATGTTTTCTTGTAACAAAAAATTATTGGAGCCTGTTAAAATAAATAGTCCTTTCTTTTTTGTTTCATCAAGTACTTGTTGCAAATAAGAAAATAAATGAGGCGCCCTTTGTATTTCATCTAATATGGCACCGTTTTGAAATTGCCCCAAAAAACCACGAGGGTCGGCTGTGGCAAATGCCAGTGTATCGGGGTTTTCTAACGAGATGTAAGGTTTGTTGGGAAATGCTGTTTTGCAAAGCGTTGTTTTGCCGCATTGCCTTGCACCTACTACTGCCACACTCCTAAATTGATTAGCAAGCTTGATTAATCTTGTTACAGATGTTCGTTTTATCATGCCGCAAATATAAAAATTATTTTGGACAAATCCGGAATTGGATTCCGGATTTGTCCAATATCAATATTTGCTCTTGTTGTGAATTTTGGTTTGATCAAAACGAAAACACAAAACTATTTTGTCTAAAACGAAGAACAATACTTGATATTAATATTCATTTTTCGTGCCGAAAATAAAAAATTATTTTGTCCAAATCCGGAATTGGATTCCGGATTTGGACAAAATGCAATATTGCTATTTTGTAATTTTTTAAGTTGAATCTATTTTATTCCATGCCTGTAAAACCATGGATACGTTATTAATATATGTATTGTCTGGTTTTTAATTTCCTTTATCCAGAGTTATTATAAATACAGATGCAAGAAGCAAATCCTCGCAAAATAAAACTGACAAATGAAAGCAGATAATGATACTTAGGAAGAAGGAACTAACAACTAAACCTTATCCTCCAGTTTCTTAATTCTTCTATCAATAGAAAAAAGGTATGCCGCAAGTGTTGCAAAAATTACAAGAAGCACGGTAATCACCACATAAATTTTGCCGTTACTTCTCATAACATCTGCCATTTCGGTTTCGTTTGGTGTTTGTGCATATGTATTTATAGCAAACAATAATATGCTGCACATGGTTACAATTACTCTCATATAAAATTTATTTTTCATTAGCATCAATTACATTTTGTAAGCGAATACGAATACTCATAATCCATATTGCAATTAATATCCAACCGAAAACGGCAGGATAAAAAACCAATCGCATGTTTGAGTCAAGGTCGTATTTATTAAAACCGGGATTGCCACCATTGCCGGGATGCAGGCTCGATGTTTGGCGAGGTAAAATCATCACAAACAAAATCAACATGGCGTAGGCAAAAATATTATACACTGCGCTTAGGCGTGCTTTCTTTTGTTCGTCACTCACTCCCTGGCGCAATAAAAAGTAGGCCGCATAAAATAGCAAAGCTACTGCCACACCATTTAATTTTGGATCGTTTGTCCACGGTGTACCCCAAGTATAATTCGCCCATACCATTCCTGTGATCAAGCCGAACACAGAAAAAATAATCCCTGTACGCGAAGCTTCATAGGCCAACAAATCCCATTGCGAATGGGAGTCAAGTAAATACCTGATACTGGCATAAAGTGATACGGTCATCAAGAATATCATGGCAAACCATGCAGGTACATGATAGTATAAGTTGCGAATGGTTTCGTTTAATATTGGAAGACGGGGAACAGGCAATAAAAAGCCCGCAACAATAGTGTATGCTACTAGCAATACACCAATAATTTTCCACCAATTTTTTTGCGCTATTTTTTCAAACATTATTTTTCTTAAATCTTATTTTTCAATTTCAATTTCAATACTCATTATACTTTTCCTACATATATGGCATATTGGTGGATCTTTTTAGTTTACAAAAGCCAACATTATTTTTTAGAAAAATATTCCATTTATTTATAAAACAACTTAATAACTCAACAACAAAATAACCCACCAACTTAATGACTCAAGAACATAATAACCCAACATCTTAATAACTCAACAACAAAATAACCCATTAACTAAAATCAATCCTTCCAAATAAAAGGAAACAATAAACACGAAAGAGCAAATGTTAAAGAATCTAATGAAATTAAAATATACAATTGCTTTTGATACACAAAATCAGGAACACCGTCCAAAATATTTTTCGATAAATGTGTTATTACTAATATTAAAGGAAAAAGCAATGGAAGTGCAAGTATAGCCATCATTGCCGAACCACTTCCGGCTTTTGCCGCTATGCCACTCACCAGAGTTAAAATAGATGCCATACCGAAGTTTGCTGTGATAATACAGAGAATAAAAAGGCTCAAATTGTTTATGTTGTTACCAATCATTACATCAAACAAAATTAACGTGGCAATGGACAACACACTAAGTAAAATAGTATTGAAAATAATTTTCGAAACAATAACTGCCAGTGGGTGAAACATTACATATTGAAATAACAGTGCGCCCGAACTTTCGCTCATGAAGCTTTTTGCAACAGCATTCATGGCAATAAGAGAATTGATAATCCAAAATAGGGCGTTCCATGTAGGAATGTCGATGGCATTGGTAAAAGTGAGGTAACAGATAAAAACATTGGCGGCTACATAAACCAGCAAACCGGTGAACGAAAATTTTTGTTTCCATTCTACGGCAAAATCTTTCCAAAGCAACCATCGAATTTGTGAGGCTATCATGCCGCGAAAGTACAAACTCTTTCCACAAGTCAAATGCCTTTACGCAACTGCCGCATTTCTTCGCGCAAATCGCGCAACACATCTGTAAATTGAGTGTTCTCGTAAGCCTGTGGGCTTGGCATTTCGAAACTCATAAAGCCTACCGCCTCCCAAATTTCGAGCACATTGTCAATTGAAAGTGTATAGGGTTCAAATTCTTTATTATCCGATTTAAGCAAAAGTTGTTTTTTATCTTTCACTTCGTTTTCAATCCTTTTATACACAATTCCTTCGTTGGTGGTGATTATTATGTATGTTTTATCATCCTTGGCACTTTGCCAGTTTTCCACATACTCTGTAATAATGTAACTACCGCTGGTAATGGGTAACATGCTATCGCCTTTTATCTGGAACACCCTTCGGGTTTTTTGTCCGTGCATCATTGGCAGCGAAAAATTTGGCAATGCTTCAATATATTCCGGGTCGCAATAACCGTTCAAGTATCCTGCAGCGGCTTTTGTATTTATTACCGTAATAAGTTCATTATTGTCCTTATCAACTATCACAGGCAATATTCGCAAACCGCGGCCTTCAATATCTTTCAAAATATTGGCTTGTGTTTTGCGAATTATTTTTTGTTCCGTATCGCGCGAAAAATCGGCATGCAATAAGTCTTCAATTTTTAATTTATAAAAAATGGCAATATTCTGTAACGTTTCGAGCGGAGGATTGGCGCGGGCTTCCTCGTATGCCCCAACTAACGAACGCTTTATTCCTATCTTATTCGAAAATTGTTCCTGTGTCAATCCTTTTTGCTTTCGCAACGATTTTAGATTGGTAGCTAACCGTGTCATTTTTATTTTTTGTTAAAATGTTTTTCGATGCAAAAATACTAATTTATTTTGCAATCTAAATTATTTAGTAGATTTGTGGAATGCGATTTTATTGCATGGGTTGGAACGGGATGGATTGAAATCCATCCCTACAAAATTGAGTCGTGCCTACGGCACCATTGCTTACACAAAATGGTGTGCACAAATGTTTGTATAGCAAAAGTCCCGTAGGGACGGAGCATATTGTAGCAACGGATTTTAATCCGTTGAAAAAAACGGATTTTAATCCCGAAAAAATGAGAAAAAAAATAAATGCATAAAATTAAAACGTATGGCAAATACATATCATCAAGTTTATGTCCAGACAGTCTTTGCTGTCAAATACAGAGAAGCCGTCATTGATTCAAGATGGAAAAATAAATTGCATAGTGTAATTGGAAATCTTATAAATGAGGCAGATTGTAAAACTATCATAGTAAATGGTGTTGAAGATCATGTTCATTGCTTTATAGGGTTAAAGCCAGTCGTTTCTATTTCTAGCCTTATGAAGGATGTTAAATCGAAATCATCAAAATACGTAAATGACAATCAATTAACTGAAAAGAGATTCGAATGGCAAGAAGGATACGGTGCGTTTTCGTATAGCTATTCACAAATTGATAGCGTTTATAAATATATTTTGAATCAAGAAGAACATCATAAACGACAAACGTTTAGAGATGAATATTTAAGCTTTTTGAAAAAATATAAGGTGCCGTTTGATGAACGTTATATTTTGAAGGATTGATATAGAAAATCACTAAAATTAAATGGGATGTAATGTAATAAATTGAAATGGGATGGATTGGAATCCATCTCTGCAAAATTGAGTCGTGCCTACGGCACTATTCCTTACGCAAAATGGTGTGCACAAATGTTTGCACAGCAAAAGTCCTGTAGGGGCGGGACATATTGTTGCAACGTGTTTTAATCCATTGTTGCAATAGGATGGATTGAAATCCATCCCTACAAAATTGAGTCGTGCCTACGGCACTATTGCTTACGCAAAATGGTGTGCACAAATGTTTGTATAGCAAAAGTCCCGTAGGGACGGGACATATTGTTGCAACGTGTTTTAATCCGTTGAAAAAAAACGGATTTTAATCCGTTAAAAAAAAAGAAAAAAAAGATGCGGCATATAGTACACATGGACCTCGATACATTCTTTGTGAGTGTAGAACGATTGCGCAACAGCAAGCTTGTGGGGCTGCCCGTTATTATTGGTGGCGGTAGTGACCGTGGGGTGGTGGCATCGTGCAGTTACGAAGCGCGAAAACTGGGTGTGCACTCGGCTATGCCCATACGGCAGGCAAGGCAGTTGTGCCCTAACGGTATGTATATACGTGGCGACATGGAAGCATACAGCAAATACTCGCGTGTGGTTACCGATGTAATTGCCGACATGGTTCCGTTGTATGAAAAAGCATCAATCGATGAGTTTTATATTGACCTTACCGGGATGGATAAATTTTTTGGCATCGAAAAGTTTGCTCACAGTGTACGCAACAAAATTATGACCGAAGCCGGTTTGCCTATTTCATTCGGATTGTCGGAAAATAAAACGGTATCGAAAATTGGCACCGGACAGGCCAAACCCAATGGAACTATTGCAATAGAACACGGCACCGAAAAAAGTTTTCTGGCTCCGCTAAGCATTAGCAAAATTCCCATGATAGGTGAGGTGACTTTCAAAACGCTGCGCAGCATGGGCATTGCGCGTATAGAAACTTTGCAGCAAATGCCCATCGAAATGATGGAACGTGTTATGGGCAAGCACGGAATTATGATTTGGAAAAAAGCCAATGGCATTGATAATAATCCGGTAGAACCTTACAACGAACGCAAAAGCATCAGCACCGAAACTACTTTCGAAACCGATACAATTGATGTGCAACGCCTGCGAAATATTTTGGTGGCCATGGTAGAAAAAATTGCTTTCAAATTGCGAAAGGAAGGCAAGCTTACATCGTGTGTTACGGTAAAATTGCGGTACTCAAATTTCGATACGTTTACACAACAGTGCCAAATACCATATTCATCGAGCGACCATTTGTTATTAGAAAAAGCCCACGCCTTGTTCGATAAATTGTATAACAGGCGTTTGCTTATACGATTGATTGGGGTGCGCTTTTCGGGATTGGTGCAAGGCACGCAACAAATAAATTTATTTGATAATGTGCACAAAACTGTAGACCTTTATTTGGCTATGGATAAGCTACGCAAACGGTTTGGTGACGATGCCATACAACGGGCAGCAGGGCTTGGGGAACTGTAATTGTTTTTTTGCAAACTTTGTGATGGGGCTTACTTCTATGGCAATAAATGGTATTCTCAAATTAGTTCCTTTTTCAAATAAAACGAAAAAGTTTATATCTGCAAATAATTTCTATTCAACGTTTACAGTTACTGTTAACAAATATTTGATTTATAAAATTGGGTCTATTTACTTCTTCACCAACTTAACCCAGTTGAGCTTGCTATCGGTGCACTTGCCTGTGTAACTATCGGCTGTTGTTGTGTTTGTAGTTTTTATGATAAAATATATTTGCTTGGTATTGTCTACTTCAATGCTCGAAATAAAATTATTTGCATCGTTTTTTAAAATGGCATTTTCAATTTCGCGCTGCCACCTCAACTTTCCTTTGGCATCAAAGGCAATTAGAAAGCTTTGATGCTTCAATCCTTTTTTAGTTTGTTTTTGAATGTACCCTCCGGCAAATGTTTCACCGCTTTTTATTGTTGTAAAACAAGTAAGAATAACGTTTGGAGAAATGCGATTGTGCCAGTCTTGCGAGTCGAAAATGAGGTGCCTTTTTCATCAATTTTAATAATACTGTTGGCTATGGTTTGCAACATGCTGTCGTTTTTAAAAGTGTTCACAGCGAAGTAAACATTACTTAGCGAATCGATATTTATATCAAATGGTATATCGAATGAAGCGTCATCGCCATAGTTGAAATAGTAATACCATTTTATATTGAGGAGTTGGTCGAATTTTGCAAGCACTGCGTCATACTCTGCATTGCCGGGCAAATTGTACGATGGATAGTACCAGGTCTTCATCAGTACATAAATGGAATTTGTTTGTGAATCAACTTTCAAATCTACAGGGTATTCGTGGTTAAATAAATTTAATTTTTGTTCTTTAATTTTAACACCCAACTCACTGTATTTTGTAAGCATAACTTTTTGCGGGTCGAAATTGTCGGCATCGCCATTTGTTATTGTATACATGGTGCCTTCAGCATCATAGTCAATAAGGCGGTAAGCATTTTGAGCAATTGAATTTGAAACAACAACAAGAAGAATGAAAATGGAACAACAAAAATGTTTTATCATGAAGGTAAATAGAGAATGTACAAGGTGCAATTATACCAAATCGGTAATGAGGAATGGGAAAATGCCAAGTATTAAAGATACAATACCGACAATGGCAAAAAATATTTTGTGATAGGTTTGTAATTGTATGGCTTCTGTTTTTCCTGCATGAGAATACATGGAAATAATAATTCGCAAATAATAGTAAACTCCTATTAGCGAACTTACCACACCAAACAATGCGAGCCAAACATACCCTGCATGTATTGTTGCCAAAAACATGTAGTACTTGCCCATAAAGCCCGCCACAGGTGGAATTCCGGCCATACTTAATGTTAGTATTGAAATGCATGCCGCAATAAATGGGTTGCGGGCAGCAAATCCTTTTAGCGAATCGAAGCTATCGTTGATATGATTATTTATTTGTAAAAAATGTATGATTGCAAACATTCCCACACCTGCAATAGAATATGCTGTGGCATAAAGCAGCAATGCTTTTTGCGCTGTTCCGTTTGATGCAGCAACAGCCATTAACATGTAACCTGCATGGGCGATACCTGAGTATGCAAGCACACGTTTTAAACTTGTTTGTTGTATTGCCAAAATATTTCCTAACAACATACTCAATACCGAAACTGTCATCACAATATAAATCCATTTATCGTGCACGGCAATAAAGCTTACATTGAACAAACGGAAGAAAGCCGCGAATGCTGCAGTTTTTACAATTGTACTCATGTATGCGGTAACAGTAGTAGGCGCACCTTGATAAACATCGGGCGCCCAAAAATGAAACGGAACTGCGGCTACTTTAAAAAATAATCCAACCAATAGAAGTATCAATCCTATTTGAAAAAATGATGGTAGTGTGTATACGTTGGCGGCAAGATATTCGCCAATTTTATAAATATTAAATGTGCCACATGTGCCATAAGTTAATGCCATACCAAACAATAAAAAGCCGGTTGCAAAACTTCCCATCAAAAAATATTTGAAGGCCGATTCGTTCGATGCTAAATTAAACTTATCGCCAGCCGCCATTATATACATGCTGATGGATAAAATTTCGATACCAATAAAAAGCATAGTGAGGTCGGCAAATGATACCATTACAATAGCACCACACAGCGAAAAAAGTATAACGGCAAAATTATCGGTAGCATGTTTTTCATCGCTAAATATACTGCCCGAAATGCAGAACCATAATAGTGCAGTAGCAATAAGCACACCGGTAAATGCCATCGAAAATTTATCCCAATGCATAAAGTTTGTAAACCAAACACGATCATCGTAGTAGGAGCCTTGTTGCATGTAATCGAATATTACATTACCCAAAGCCAAAACCAAACCGCCACCAACAATGTATGGCAATACTTTTTTGAAATTAAAAATTTCGGCTAACATTGAAAGTATACCTAATGCCGCTATAATGATAAGTGAATTCACTTGCTTTTCGTTTTTATATTGTACTTATTATTTTTTAGTAGTGCTTTTTTTAATTTGCTATCGGCCAAGCATAGAATTTACTGAAGGTTCCACCATGTTAATCATCCAGCCGGGAAACAGTCCTGTAACTATAACTATAAACGATATGAAAATTAAAATTACTTTTTCTTGTAGCCTAAGTGGAGCGAAATTATGTGTTGCTGAAGTAGGTCCACCAAGCATAATGGTTTGATAACTACGTAACATATATACCGCACCAAGTATAACTGTAAGGCCGGCAAATGCTGTCATTACAGCACTATATTGAAACACTCCGCTAAGCAATAAGAATTCGCCAACAAAGCCATTGGTAAGTGGTAATGCAACAGTGCCAAGCATTATTATAACAAACAAAATTGAAAATAAGGATTGCGAGTTAGCAATGCCACCCAGTTCTGTTATATTGCTTGTGTGAAAACGTTTTTGTAAAATATCTACAATCATAAATAAGCCGACCACATTTATACCGTGTGCAAACATTTGTATTACGGCACCTTCTACACCTTGATTATTTAGGGTAAATATTCCTGCGGCAATTAATCCCACGTGTGCAATTGAAGAATAGGCTATCAATCGCTTGTAATCTTTTTGTACCAATGCCATGCATGATGCGTAAACAATTCCAATTATTGCCAGTACCATTACTGTTGTGCCCCATTGAGTAAATGCCATTGGAACAGTTGGTAGCATCCATCTTATAACGCCATATATGCCCATCTTGAGCATTATGCCCGAAAGCAGCATGGTGCCTTGGGTTGGTGCATCGGTATATGTATCGGGCTGCCATGTATGAAGCGGCCACACCGGCATTTTTATTCCAAATGATAAAAACATCATCCAAAAAACAAATGTCTGTTGCTTATCGGTAAGAGGTAAATTGTGCAATGCATCCCACGAAAACGAATGCGTACCGGGGGTTTGCAAGTAAAGATAAATAAACCCAACAAGCATGAATAAACTTCCCGTGAGCGTATAGATAAAAAACTTTAGCGTGATGCGTGTGCTGTCTTTGCCACCCCACAGTAAACAAATAAACCATATTGGAATAAGTGCAAGTTCCCAAAAGATGTAAAATAAAAACCCATCCAAGGATACAAATACACCCATCAAAGCAAATTGCATAAACAATATGAGGGCATAAAAAGCTCGGGCATTTTTTATTTGATTTCCAACCGATGAATATATAATTATAGGAGTGAGTAAATTTGTGAGTAGCAATAACAACAAACTTATACCATCGATACCGCCATAAAACGTTACGCCCAAGCCTGGAATCCAATTGTAATTGAATACTTGCTGAAACCCGTTTGCAGGAATAAATGACAGCGCCATGGCAACGGTACCGGCAAAAGCGGCTGCAGAAAATAACAATGCTATATTGGCAAATGTACGGGTGTTGTCGCTGTTTTTCATGAGCGATAAAATTATCGCACCAAAAACAGGAATACACATTATAATTAACAATAAATTCGACATAACCTTTTGGTTTCTTTTTTTTAGAACAATAATTTGAGTAACATTAAACAAATACCAATCACCATAGCAAATACATAAAACCCAACATTGCCGGTTTGCAGTTGCTTTAATAACACACCGCTATTGGTGGTAAGCCAACCTGTTCCATTTACGGCACCATCAATAATATATTTTTCTACAAAATTATACATGAATGCTGAAATGCTGTTTAGCGGTTTGGTGATGGCATTTTCGTATAGCTCATCAATATAATATTTATTTGTGAGCAGTTTTGGAACGCCTTTAAGTTGATTGTCATCTTCCGGTACAACATGTTTTGTAACATACTGTGTATACGTTGTGTAGGCAATAAGTACTAATGCAATTATAGATACTGCAAGTACTACCATTTCGAAAGTATGTGAAGCATGAATGTGAGGAGCACTGCCGGTTACAGGATGTAAAAATGAGGAGAACAAATGATGCTCGCTAAGCCACTCGGGCATGCCCATGTATCCGCCCACTATAGATAATACTGCCAGCACCATAAGTGGAAAAGTCATGCTTGTTGGCGATTCGTGAAGGTGATGTTGTTGGTCATGTGTGCCACGAAATTTGCCATGAAACGTAAGCCAGTATAAACGAAACATGTACACTGCAGTAAGCACAGATGTAATTGCCAATAAAATAAATAAAACAAAATGACCCGAAGCATAAACCTTTGAAAGGATTTCGTCTTTACTAAAAAAGCCTGCAAAACCCGGAACTCCGGAGATTGCTAAAACGCCAATCAAAAAAGTGAGGTGGGTGATAGGCAAATATTTTTTTAACCCGCCCATGCTTCGTATGTCCTGTGCGCCACTCATAGCATGTATTACACTGCCGGCACACAAGAATAACAATGCTTTGAAAAATGCGTGAGTTACAACATGAAACATTCCCGAATCGTAAGCGCCAACGCCTAATGCAGCAAACATATATCCTAATTGACTAACGGTAGAGTAGGCGAGAACCTTTTTAATGTCGGTTTGTTTTAAGCCAATGGTTGCAGCGAACAATGCAGTAAGCGTTCCTATAATGGCAATAAATTCTGATGCCGATGGGGCAAGTTGAAATAAAATATTTGAACGCACTATCATATAAATACCTGCAGTTACCATGGTGGCAGCATGTATCAAAGCCGATACAGGAGTGGGGCCCGCCATGGCATCGGGCAACCATGTGTATAGCGGAATTTGTGCACTCTTACCCATAGCGCCTACAAATAATAAAAAGCAAATTGCTGTTACAGTTGCATTGCCATTTAATACTGCGGGGGCAGCACCAAATATTTCGTGATAACTTAAACTTCCAAATTTTTGAAACAATAAAAACAATCCAAGCAAAAATCCTAAGTCGCCAATGCGATTCATCACGAAGGCCTTTTTTGCTGCATTGTTGTATTCGTTATTTTTAAACCAAAATCCAATTAAGAAATAAGAACATAATCCTACGCCTTCCCATCCGGCAAACATTACTACATAATTACTGCCTAATACAAGTAAGAGCATAAAAAATACAAACAGGTTGAGGTAACTCATGTAACGCGGATAGTCTTCATCGTGGTGCATGTAACCTACCGAGTATATATGAATGAGAGAACCCACTCCGGTAATTACCAATAACATTACTAAAGAAAGATGGTCGACAAGAAAACTCATATCGAGGTGGAGGTTGCCAACATTTATCCAGTCGAAAAGATGAACGGTAATTCCTTCTTCGGGAATGGCGGTAAATAAATAGCATGATAGTACAAACGGAATGATGATGGCCGCACAGGCAATAATACCAACCAATGAAGTTGATAGTTTTTTATTGAATAATCCATTGATAAGAAAACCCAAAAGCGGAGTAAGTATGATTGCAATACAAGCCATGCCAATGCCCGATTGCGAAAATGATATTGTTTGAGACAGGTGATTCATATTTATTTGAGGGACAAAATTTTTATTTACAACGTACAAATATTTGTATTACCATTTTAATCGGTTAAGGATATTGATGTCGACACTTTTAACATTGCGGTATATCAAGACTAAGATTGATAAGCCAACTGCAACTTCGGCAGCGGCTACGGCCATGATAAAGAAAACCATTACCTGCCCACCGGCATCGTTGTGCATCACGCTAAAGGCTGCCAAAAGCAGGTTTACGGCATTCAGCATAAGTTCTATACACATAAGAATAATGATGGCATTGCGTCTCATCAGCACACCCATTACACCAATACAAAACAAAATGCCCGATAGTATAAGGTAATAGTTAATAGGAATATTATTCGCTAAAGTATTCACAGTAATTTATTTTATTGAGGTAAATTTTCTATATCTTCTTTTTTGGCAATCAACACCGAACCAACCATAGCACTAAGTAACAAAACTGAAAGTAATTCGAATGGCAGCATATAAGTTTGGTATAGTGCAAGTCCAAGATTTTTTACAACACCTATTTGATTTGTGCTGTCAATTATTGGCATAGTATCGGCAGTTTTCATTACACTTGTCATTATAAGCATAAGGCAACCACCGGCAACCACAGCCGATACTTTGAGCACATTATCTTTATGAGGTTCTATATCGGCATTCAAGTTGAGCAACATTACTACAAATAGAAACAATACCATAATGGCTCCGGCATAAACTATAATATGCACCGCGGCAAGAAACTGAGCATTGAGCAAAACGTAATGCCCTGCTATGGTGAAAAAACAAAATACAAGATAAAGCACGCTATGCACAGGTTTCTTCGAAAAGATAACAAGCAGTGCACTAACTACACTTAAGAATGATAATATATAAAAGGCAATTTGACTCATGGTATAGCTTAAAGTTTTTAGTTTAAATTCAAATTCGTGTTCTTAGTTCATCGTTACGTATACTGCGCGCCTTGTTATTAGTTAAATGCAAATTCAGTTTGTCGAAAATATGTTCTTAGTTCTATGTTACGTTTACTTCGCGCCTTGTTTTTTAATTATATGTTCTTAGTTCTTTGTTACGTTTACTTCGCGCCTTGTTTTTATTTGAATGCAAATGCGAATTCATTTATATTGCCTATTTGCGCAACTAAAAACTAAGAACATGGCTCACCACACACGTAACTAAGAACAAAGAACATGGTTCATCGAAAACGAAACGAAGAACAAAGAACAGAATTTAGATTTAATCCTCCTTACGGTGCGCTCCACCTCTCACACCAACATCTATTCGTTTATCGGCAGTGGTGCCTTCTACCAATTTGTCTTTACCAAATATAAAATTCTGACGCAGCATGTCCGATGGCACTATACGGTCGGTGAGGAAAATTGCTTCTTTTGGACATGCCTCTTCACACAATCCACAATAGATACAACGGAGCATATTTATTTCGTAAACCGATGCATACTTTTCTTCACGGTATAAATTTTCGTCACCGGGTTTACGTTCAGCGGCAGTCATAGTGATGGCCTCGGCCGGACATGCAACTGCACACAACCCGCACGCGGTGCAATTTTCGCGGCCTTGCTCATCGCGCTTCAATACATGCCAACCACGATATACCGGAGCAATTGGACGCTTTACTTCTGGATATTGTATGGTGACTTTTTTCTTAAACAGGTGCGACAAAGTTATGCCCATGCCTTTTACTATGGCCGGCAAGTATGCACGCTCCATCAAGGTCATTTCCTTGTTCGATACTACTTTGCTGCGGTTTGTTAATTGCATTTTGCTTGGTTATTTTGTTATTCAGTTATTGTGTTATTTGCTTAAATATAGTTTTTTCTTCTGTCATTGTAAGGACCGAAGCAATCTCTGCCAGAAATGGTTTTTGCTATCACGTTTTTGATTTTTGATATATAATTTTTGACTTAATCCTATTATTAATTTTTATTCAAGAGCAAAACTACACATCCTGTAATTAGCACATTTATTATTGCGAGGGGTATCATTTTTTTCCAACCAAGATTCATCAATTGGTCGTAGCGGAAACGAGGCAATGTCCAGCGTATCCACATAAAGAAAAAGATGAAAAATATAACTTTTGCAAAGAACACAAACACCCCAATTGTTGTAACCATGTTGTGTGATAATCCTAATGAATCCATGAAAGGAAAATTATAACCACCAAAATATAATGCGGAAATTATTGCCGAAGAAATAAACATGTTGATGTATTCGGCAAAGAGATAAAATCCCAATTTCATTGAAGAGTATTCTGTATGGTAACCACCTACTAATTCGGTTTCACATTCAGGTAAGTCAAATGGAGTGCGATTACATTCAGCAAATGCGCATACTATAAAAATGAGAAATCCTAGTGGTTGATAAATCACGTTCCAATGCCAACCATGTTGTTGACGTACAATTTCGCCAATACTCAATTCGCCAGTTGTCATAACTAATGCAACAATACTAAGTCCCATTGCAAGTTCGTAGCTAATCATTTGCGATGATGCACGCAATGCACCCAGTAAAGCGTATTTATTATTCGATGCCCAACCACCAATCATTACTCCGTATACACCTATAGATACTACCGCAAAAGCATAAAGAATTCCAATATTTATATCTGTAATTTGTAGGGGATAATATGCTCCGCCAATTTCTATAGTGCTACCCCAGGGAATAACAACGCCCGTCATACATGCGGTAAGCATTGCCAATGCAGGGCCAAGAATAAACAATGTTTTATCGGCATGTGCGGGAATGATTTCTTCTTTCATTATCATTTTTACTCCATCGGCCAATGGTTGCAACAGTCCAAAGGGTCCGGCACGGTTTGGACCTAAGCGGTCTTGAAAGAAGGCGGCAATTTTTCGTTCGCCATAAGTGGAGTAGGCGGCAATGCCAAGTGCAATTGCAAAAACAGCAACTACTAAAATTAATTTTATTATCAGTACTAATTCCATCGTTATGCTTTTTTAATTGTGGGCTTTTTCGCCTAATAGTTTTTGCATTTTAATGTCCATTTTCAATGCCTTTTGTTCGAGATAATGATTGGCCGAAATAACAGAATGGCGGTCAATTTTTCGTGGCCCTTCAATTGTCCAATCGGTAATATTTTTTTTATCAAACCGGCAAGTGTTACATATCCATCCGGGTTTGCCGTCTGCTACGTCTTCAACTTCGCCATAAGTATCTTTACATGCTGTTACACGCAATACCTCGTTGCCCGATTCCCAAAGAGTAACTTTGCCACAACACTTATCACAATCACGATGTGCATTAACAGGTTTGGTAAACCACACACGCGATTTAAAGCGAAAAGTTTTATCAGTTAGCGCACCTACAGGACACACATCAATCATGTTGCCACTCATCTCATTGTCAACAGCATTTTGAATGTAGGTAGAAATTTCGGCAACATCGCCACGGCCTATAACACCATGCACACGGCCGGGACAAAGTTGGTCGGCCACTTTTACACAACGGTAACAAAGTATGCAGCGGTTCATGTGCAACTTTATATTATCGCCTATATCCATTACAGGAAAGGTTCTACGTTTAAATTCGTAACGTGTTCCAGCCTTGCCATGTTCGTATCCCAAATCTTGCAAATGACACTCACCAGCCTGATCGCAAACGGGGCAATCGAGAGGATGATTGATTAATAAAAATTCAACAACTCCTGCACGTGCTTCCATAATTTCGGGCGAGGTGATGTTTTCTACAACCATGCCATCCATTATTGTTTGCCTGCACGATGGCACAGGTTTAGGCATTGGCCGAGGGTCTTTGTCGCTGCCTTTGCTCACTTTTACTATGCATGTACGGCAATAACCACCACTGGTTTTGAGCTTGCTGTAAAAGCACATTGCAGGAGGAACTATTGCTCCGCCTATCTTTCGGGCTGCCTCAAGTATTGTAGTGCCATCAGGAACTTCAATTGTATGTCCGTCTATTGTTACTTTTGCCATAGCGTATTATTATTCTAATTCTAAGCAACCTAAAGTTTTGTCATTGTGCAAATGTTCAATCGCTTTTTGGTTTTCAATAATTATTTTCAATATATTTTTCGTAGAAGTATTTCCGCATTTCAACCAAACTATTTTTGGCGGAAAGCCTTTTAATAACATCATCTCAAAAAAATCAGCATCTTGAGTAACAATGGTGAAATTGTTTTCAAATGCAAACTCTCTTATTTTTGTATCGGTTTCTTTTTCAAGATTAAAATTTGAAATATGTGCAGTGCCGGAAAATATTTTATCTAAGTCCAAAATTAATTTCCTCGAAATGTTTTGGTCTAGAAGTAATTTCACGATGCTTGATGAATTACTTTTTGTTCACGGTCTGCAGCATAATGTAAACAAGCATAAATATCTTCTTTTGTCAATTCAGGAAAATCTGTAATTATTTCGTCCGTTGACATGCCTGAAGCCAACCAGGATAAAACATCATAAACTGTGATGCGCATACCTCGAATACAAGGTTTGCCGCCTCTCATCAACTCGTTAATCGTTAGCACATTTCTGTAATCTACTTCCTTCATTTTGCTTATTAAATCTAAAAAAATTATTGTCGATAAATCGAAGTAAAAGTCCTAATTTTTGCATCAGATTCATATTTTATTTTTAACTTATTCCTTTTGACTTTTCTCTTATTTTTTTAACTTATTTCTAAATTATGTAAACGATAGTAATGCTTCACATCCTTAGCGCCATGATTGCGCACATAGTCTTCGAATTCGCTGCGGAAATGCCTGATAGCTGCTGCCACAGGCCATGCTGCTGCTTCGCCAAGTGGGCATATAGTTTTACCTTCTATTTTGCTTTGAATATCCCATAGCAAATCGATGTCTTTCATTTCGCCATGTCCATCTAATATTTTGTGAAGTATTTTTTCCATCCATCCGGTTCCTTCTCTGCAGGGTGAACATTGTCCGCAACTTTCATGATGATAGAAACGTGTGAAAGTGTAAAGATTTTTTACAACGCTCGTATCTTCATCCATCACTATAAATCCGCCCGACCCCAACATGGTTCCTGTTACAAATCCTCCATCGGCAAGCGATTCGTAAGTCATCAAACGAGGTTCACCGGCTGCAGTTTTTAAAATTAAATTTGCCGGTAATATAGGTACAGATGAGCCTCCGGCAACTACGGCCTTTAAACTTTTGCCGTTGCTAATGCCACCACAATATTCATCGCTATAAATAAAATCTTCAACTGTAATTCCTAATTCTATTTCATATACACCAGGTTTATTGATATGGCCCGATGCCGATATGAGTTTTGTACCGGTCGATTTTCCCACTCCTATTTTAGCATATTCATCTCCAGTCATTTCAATAATAGGAACAACAGCAGCAATTGTTTCAACATTATTTACAACTGTAGGACAATCCCAAACGCCTTTTACCGCAGGGAACGGAGGTTTTATACGAGGGTTGCCACGTTTGCCTTCGAGAGATTCTATCAATGCCGTTTCTTCACCACAAATATAAGCACCTCCACCGCAATGCACGTGTATATCCAAATCGTAGCCGGAGCCAAGAATATTTTTCCTAACAAACCTGCATCATATGCTTCGTCAATTGCTTTTGTAAAATATGAAATGCCACCATCATTTCGCCACGAATATAAATGTATGATGTATTGGCACCTAATGCGTAACTCGAAATTATCATTCCTTCAAGAAGAATATGTGGAATGTGCTCCATGAGATAACGGTCTTTAAAAGTTCCCGGTTCGCTTTCATCGGCATTTACAACAAGATAGCGAGGAACACCCGGAGGCTTGGCAATAAAACTCCATTTCATGCCCGTTGGAAATCCGGCACCACCTCGGCCACGAAGCCCCGATTTTTGAACCTCGGTTACTATTTCTTCGGGTTTCATTTGCAGGGCTTTTTTCAAAGTTTCGTAACCTTGATTTGCACGATATCCTTCCAGTGACTGGATCCCCGGTTTATCAATATTTTTTAGAAGTAATTTTTTTGCCATATCATTTTTTTTGCCACTATTTTTTTCATCTTCCTTTTGCCACCATTTTTTGCCGCTAAATTCACGAAAGAACATAAATTTCTTTTTAGTGCTTTCGTGTTTTCGATGACTGTTATTTTTGCAACAAAATTCACCAAAGAACACAAATTTCTTTTTAGTGCTTTTCGTGTATTTCGTGGCGATTATTTTTTGCAACTAAATTCACGAAAGAACATAAATTTCTTTTTAGTGCTTTCGTGTTTTCGATGACTGTTATTTTTGCCACAAAATTCACCAAAGAACACAAATTTCTTTTTAGTGCTTTTCGTGTATTTCGTGGCGATTATTTTTCGCCACTAAATTCACGAAAGAACATAAATTTCTTTTTAGTGCTTTTCGTGTATTTCGTGGCTATTATTTTTTGCCACTAAATTCACGAAAGAACATAAATTTCTTTTTAGTGCTTTCGTGTTTTCGATGACTGTTATTTTTGCCACTAAATTCACTAAAGAACATTATAGAATTTATAACACTATTCTTTTTACTTTTAAAATGTCCTCACCAAAATTTATTATTAGTCCTAATCTTAATTTCGACACTGCAAGATAATTTATAACTTGAGTATAATGCGCATCAACTATTTCACCTTGTGCTTTTATTTCTATCATGATTTTATCATCATAAACAAAATCGGCAAAAAAAGAATGATTAAGCTTTTCACCCTTGTAAATTATATCAAATTGCTTTTCTCTTTCATAAAATAAATTCGCCTTTTTTAATTCTATTTCTACTGCATCCTTATATATAATTTCTAAAAAGCCTCTGCCTAATATTTTATGAACCTCAATACAAATTCCTATGAACTTAAAAGATTCTTCCTTAAAAATTAAACCCGGAGATTCATAATTTTCAAAAGTGTCATCCATAGTTTTCTTTTTAATTGAGTAATTAATTTATAGCGATTTTCATTTTTTTCTGATACCGACTAAAAATATCCATCATTTCCTTTTTCGTGTTTTTAGTGTCTTCAGTGGCAAACTTAATTTTTTATTTTTTCTTTTTCCCAATGTGTTCTTCTTACATCTGCCGATTTGCATTCATGCAGTATGCCATCTACTTTTTCCAACGTAAGATTTTCGTGATATGTTTCACCAATTTGCATCATTGGTGCGGTACCACAGCTTGCCAGACATTCTACTGTTTTTAAAGTGAACATTCCATCGGCAGTGGTTTGCCCTTCTTTTATATTTAATTTGTTTTCAATATACCTTACAATGTCTTCGGCACCCAATAGCCAACATGGTCCTGTGCGGCAAACTTCTATCAGGCATTTACCTACAGGTTTTAAATTGAACATGCTGTAAAAGGATGCTACCTCGTATACTTCTATAGATTGTATTTTCAACAACGAAGCGACATAATCCATAACGGGTGCACTAAGCCATCCATCAAACTCAGCTTGTGCTAAGTGCAAAACCGGAATAATGGCCGACTTTTGTCTGCCTTCGGGGTAACGTTTAATTATCCTATGCACTAATGCCAGTGCCTCGTCCGAAAATTTTATCGTTTGATTATTCATTTATTTTATTTTTCAAAAACTTAATTAGTATTTCCGATTGTTTTTATGCTTCTGCAGCCTCTTCTTTTGTCGGTGTAACTTCAGCATCTGGATACCTAATTTCAACATTAAATTTTTCAAAAATTTCTATCGTATCAAATAGATTTTCTGAAAAAAATGATTGACTTTTTAATTGTGAAAGTAGTGCCTGCAGGTCATGTGTTTTTTTTAAATCGAATTTCTAATTTTATTAAACATGCTTTAATTATTTTTTCGCAAGATTGATGACAAAGGAATACAACAATATTTAAAAAATCACTTTCATTTTTGAACAACGCTGTTGCCGCATTAAAATCTGTTTCTGCAAATTTAACCCATTCATTATATAATGATTTATTGTTTTGCATATATAGTTTTACCTTCGCTTACAATTCTTGTTATAAATGCCATTGATGCATCTTTCCAATTGTCAATTTCTTCAGGAGTGTAGATAACAATATCCATTGGAAAATCAAAATCACGCAATGCTTTTCGTAATGGCAGTCGTCTTTCTTTTCTTGGAATATTGGTTTTGTGAATAACAAGTATATCTAAATCACTATCCTCATTCGCAGTATCATTACAATATGAGCCAAACAAAATAATTTTTTCGGGATGGAGAAAATCTACTATCCTGTTTTTTACTGCATCAATATTTTGTTGTGAAATCATTTTCCTCTTCGAATTTCTACTTTTTTGATATACATTTTAACTACGCATCTAACTCTCCCGCTATCACATTCATGCTACTCATAGTTAGTATAGCATCGCTAAGCATGGTACCTTTTATCATTTCGGGATATGCCTGATAATAAATATAACAAGGCCTGCGAAAATGTAAACGGTAAGGAGTACGTCCGCCATCACTTACAAGATAAAAACCCAATTCACCGTTACCACCTTCTACTGCATGATAAACCTCGCCTTTTGGTATATCCATTTCGCCCATCACAATTTTGAAATGATATATCAATGCTTCCATATTATTGTACACATCTTCTTTGGGCGGCAGATAAAAATCGGGAACATTGCCATGATACGTAGTTTTATCTTCAAGATTTTTCAATTTCGCCAAGGCTTGTTTTATGATGCTCATGCTTTCCCACATTTCGCGCTCGCGCACCATAAAGCGATCGTAAGTATCGCCTTGTGTACCAACAGGAATAATGAAATCGAATTCTTCGTAAGAGCAGTAAGGATCCATTACACGTACATCGTAATCCACACCGGCTGCACGTAGGTTGGGTCCGGTAAAACTATATTCCAAGGCTCGTTCGGCAGATATAGGGCCGCAATTAATTGTGCGATCCATAAAGATACGGTTCCGTTCCACCAGGTTTTCAAATTCCTTTAGCCCTCGCGGCAAGTCAATCAGCAATGCATCAAGTTTATCCCATGCATCCTGCGGAAAATCGCGCTCGAATCCACCAATACGGCCAATGTTTGTTGTAAGGCGGGCACCACAAATGGCTTCATATATTTCGTATATTTTTTCTCGGTGTTGAAACACATAAAGAAAACCTGTCATGGCTCCTGTGTCAACAGCCACTACGGAGTTACAAACTAAATGGTCGGCAATACGGGCAAGTTCCATAATAATGATGCGCATATACTGCACCCTTTTAGGAATTTCTATTCCGGCCAGTTTTTCAACGGTCATATGCCAGCCTATATTATTGATGGGCGATGAGCAATAGTTTAATCTATCAGTTATAGGAGTAATTTGATTGTAAGGGCGGTGTTCAGCCAATTTTTCGAAAGCACGATGAATGTAACCAATCGTAGGCTGTGCGTCCATAATTATTTCGCCATCCATCTTCAATACATTCTGAAATATACCATGTGTTGCCGGGTGCGTTGGCCCCAGGTTTAAAGTGGTGTATTCAGGTTTCGATATTTCTGCCTGTATCTTCATATAAATAGTTAATTCAAGTTTTTAGTTTTTAGTTCTTAGTTCTTAGTTTTTTGTTCTTGGTTTTTAGTTTTTAGTTCTTAGTTTTTAGTTCTTAGTTTTTAGTTCTTAGTTTTTAGTTTTTTGTTCTTAGTTTTTAGTTCTTAGTTTTTAGTACAAAATAAACAGACTGAGGTCTTAACATTTCAACTCGCAAACGAAACTAAGAACTATGAACATGGCGCATCGCAAACGAAACTAAGAATGCCGACACTTCGGTCGGCATCCCGACCGAAGTGTCGGGACTATGAACATGGCGCATCGCAAACGAAACTAAGAATGCCGACACTTCGGTCGGCATCCCGACCGAAGTGTCGGGACTATGAACATGCAGCACCGCAAACGTAACTAAGAACTAATTACCGCCCAAACATCTTATCGTCCTTATCCATGCGTGTAGGATCTTCGAGAGGATATTCCTTTCTCAAGGGCCAACCTTCGAGTGAATCCATGTTAAGAATTCTGCGCAAATCGGGGTGACCGGCAAAATGAAATCCAAAGAAATCATAAGCCTCGCGCTCCATCCAGTTTGCAGCAGCAAATATATCAACCAACGATTTAAAGTGCGGTTGTTCTTCGTTCGAAAAACATTTTATCCGCAATCGTAAATTAGCAGGTAAATTATGCAAGTGATAAACCATCCCAAATTTTTGTTCGCCATCGGGAAAGTGCATACCATTTGCACTTGTAAGAAATGCAAAACCCTCATTGTTCTTTAGATGCAACATTATATCGTGCAACGCTTCGCGCTTTATGGTAATAGCCAATATATCATAATGCAATTGAGAGTCGAGAATTTTGTCGCCAAACATTTCTTGCAATTGAGGAACAAAGGTTTCTGCCGAAGGGGTATTCATTTAAGGTGATTTGTTTTATTGATGTGTTTAAAACTACACAATTTATTATTCTATATTGTACGAGGCCATTAAAGCTTTATACTCCGGAGACTCACGCCTGCGAAGGCTTTCGTTTTCGACCAGCTTTTGAATTTGAAGCACTCCATCTAATATTTGCTCGGGGCGGGGTGGGCAACCTGGTACGTATACATCTACCGGTATAATCCTGTCTATGCCCTGCAGTACGCTGTATGTATCGAAAATGCCTCCTGTACTGGCACAAGCACCCACACTAAGCACCCAACGGGGTTCAGCCATTTGCTCGTAAACCTGACGTAGAACCGGTCCCATTTTTTTAGAAATGGTTCCCATTACCATAAGCATATCGGCCTGACGTGGAGAGAAACTTAGGCGCTCGCAACCAAACCTGCCAAAATCATAGTGCGATGCCATGGTTGCCATAAACTCGATACCACAACATGATGTAGCAAAAGGCAAAGGCCACAAAGAATTTTTGCGCGCCATACCAACAAGCAAGTCAAGTTTCGAAGCCATAAACCCCGGTCCTTCGTAACTCTCTATTTTATTATCGTTCGACATTTTTTATTTTTTAATTTAATGTACCCCGACACTTCGGTCGGGGCAGGCCCCTACAAGGGACTTTTACACAATGCGATTTTCATTTATATGCGATTCTCGATTTTTACAATTCGTATAACCATTGAACTCTGTAACTATTAAAATCTATTATTATTAAACTATAAACCTTAAACTTCAAAAGTCAAACTTGAAACTTCAAACTTCAAACTTCAAACTTCAAACTTGGCACTTCAAACTTGAAACTTCAAACTAACTCCTATTGCCACTTCAGCGCACCTTTCTTTATTATATAATAAAACCCAACTAACAGGGTTCCAAGGAAAACAAGCATTTCGACAAAACCAAACCAACCCATATCCTTAAAATTTACTGCCCATGGATACATGAATATTACTTCTACATCGAAAAGAACAAACAATATGGCAACAAGAAAATATTTTATATTAAAAGGAAGGCGAGCATTATCTACAGACTCAATGCCGCATTCGAATACATCGAGTTTGATTTTACTATCGCGCTTGGGGCCAAGTTTGTGTGTGAAAAAAATGGTAGTAACTACAAAACCCATGGCCACCACAAACATCATAACTATGGGAAGGTAATCGGCAGGAGTGCTGTTTAGCAATATCATATTTTTATTTTTTTTTCGGAATGCCGACCAAAGTGTCGGTAATGAAATTTTTATCCGCGGCAAATGTTAGTTAACATTGAAATATACCAATAGTTAGAAGTTTTTGAATAAAAGTTTTTGCGATTGGTACTACCGAACAATTCAAAGGGGTAGATTATGCAACACTTGCCATGTTCAGGCTTAAAAAAGCATTTGACTTTTAGTTTCAACAGATTGTTGATAGGATATTAATTTTCATGTAAATCTTTTTGGTTTCGAAATATTTTATATATTTTTGAGCCATTAAAAATCATAAAAATTTAAAAAAAATGAAGTTCACAAAGTCTATTATTTTCGTTTTATTGGTATCGTTTATTTTTTCTTGCAAAAAGAAAGATGATGATACTACAACAACTACCGGTGGCGGTGGTGGAACGCCTGCAGGCATTACATTAGTAAAAAAGAACAAAGCCTTGTTCATCGACTTTAGCGAAACATGGTGCCCTCCTTGCGGAAGTTATGGTGGTCCTTCTTTCGATCAGGCATTAGTAACTTTAGATACATTAGTTAGTTGTATGAAGGTGTATGGTTCATCTACTCCAGCTTCTTTTAATTCATCTGTATCTAATGCAATGGCTGGTGATTATGCGGTTTCGGGTGTGCCAACATTCTTTGTAAATGGTGTTGAAGAGTTTACAGGTGGAGGTGTTCAATCAAGTATTTCTGCAAATGTTAACTGGGTTAAATCTCGTGGTACTGTTGAGTATAATAAGCCTGTGATTGCTGCAGTTGGATTATCAAGAACTATAACTGATACTAACGTTGTAGTTAAAACTAAAGTTCAATTTTATACTGCTCAAGCCGCTGGCAAAAAATATCAATTAGCAGTTTATTTACTTGAAGATAAATTGATAGCCAATCAATCAACCACAACCGGACCTAATGCAACTTATGAGCATCGTAACTTGTTGCGTGCTTCTGCAACTGCTTCTTACAAAGGAGATCCATTAAATAATTCGGTTGCAATTGTAGCTGATCAGTTATACGAAAAAACCTATACCATAACAAAACCTGCAGCGTGGGTTAAAGGAAACATACGTGTTTTGGCAGTGATTTACGATGCAACAGCTGCCGGAAAACCTACAGTTATAAACACCTGGATAGTTAACTAGTACTCTAAGGTAATATTCCAATACAGAAAGGCTACTCACACGAGTAGCCTTTTTTTTGCACAAAAAACTATTGCTTTTGTTTATTGTTGTAATTGCAATTTGAAAAATAATATAAAACAAAATATGCCAAGTGCTATAATAATTGGTTCGGGTCTGGGTGGTTTGGCCACAGCATTAAGATTGAGCCAAAATGGATACAAAGTTACCATCATTGAGAAACACAATACTGCCGGTGGACGGTTAAATACATTTAGCAAAGATGGTTTTACCTTCGATACCGGGCCATCGTTTTTCAGCATGAGTTATGCTTTTACCGAGTTGTTCGATTATTGCAAAATAAAAAATCCTTTAACGCTTCAACCTTTAAATCCGCTTTACAGTGTTTATTTCGAAGGCAACAATGTTCCGCTAAAAATATATAAAGACCTCGATAAACTTCAAACTGAATTCAAACACATAGAGCCTGAATTAAAAAAACGGTTGGAAAAATATTTGAAAAAGGCCGGGCAACTTTTTTACGATACCGAACACATTGTTATTGATAAGAACTTCGATTCCACACTTTCTTATTTGTTAGCCCTTTCGCGTGTGCCATGGAAACATGCCCCAATGATGTTTCGCAGCATGTGGACCGAACTTGAAAATACTTTCACCTCACAAGAAGCCAAGGTAATATTTTCGCTTGTGGCATTTTTTCTGGGAAGCACTCCTTTCGAAACGCCTGCTGTGTATAGCTTACTCAACTTTACCGAACTGGTACACGATGGTTACTGGAATGTGAAAGGCGGCATGTATAAAATAGTTGACGAATTAATGGTTTTATTAAAGGCTCGTAACGTTGAATTTATTTTCAATACCGAAATTGTAAAAATAGAATCGCAAGGTGAACGCGTTACCAAATTGATTGACAAGGCCGGCACTTCGTATACAGCCGATGTTATTATTTGCAATAGCGATGCAGCATCGTTTCGTGGGCAGGTGTTGGGGCGTAAAATTTCACTCCTCAAAAACTCGATAAGATGGAATGGACACTTTCGCCATTTACAATTTATTTAGGTGTGAAAGGCAAGTGTAAAGATTTGAATCATCACAATTATTTTTTGGGAAATAATTTTCGCGAGTATTCCGATAATATTTTTAAAACATCGGTAGCACCAAGTAAACCATATTACTATGTAAATGTGAGTAGCAAATCGAACGAAGAATGTGCCCCTGCCGGTTGCGAAAATATTTTTATACTTTGTCCTGTTCCCGATTTGCGTTACAAGCCCGATTGGTCCGACACAGAATCATTAGCAAATAATATAATTGATGATTTATCGCAACGCATCAATTTCGATTTAAAAGCAAATACCCTAAGTCGCACTATATGGAACCCTATCGACTGGCAAGATAAATTTAATTTATACCGTGGCAGTGGATTGGGGTTGGCACATGGGCTTAATCAGGTAGGAGGATTGCGACCTCGAAACTTTGATGAACAATTTTCAAATTTATTTTATGTAGGGGCAAGTACTACACCCGGTACAGGTTTGCCAATGGTAATTATCAGTAGTAAACTTGTGTGCGAAAGAGTATTGGCAATTGGAAAATAGTGCTCCGGTTTTAATTTTTTACTTCAGGTAATTTATTCCGAAGCAACTATCCCAAATTTAAAAATCTATTTTATAGCTCAATATTGGAATGAGAGGTGCCTGATATGAAGTTTTTGTTTGTCCGGTAAGTGGGTCAAAAAATTCGCCAAAAACATTTTTTGCATTGGTGGCATTTTGCACATCGAGCGACCAAGTTGTGGTGGTTTTTGTTTTGTTGTTTTTGTAACTCAATTTCACGTCAATGCGAAAATAATCTTTCTCCTTGCGGGCAAAAGGTTGCGATTCGTTGAAAATAGTTTCTCCTGCAGCAATCGAAGCTTCTTTATCAATTGGCGTATTGCGTAATCCACCACGATACAATGCTTTGGCATTTACACCAATTGTCTTTTTGTTATCCGATTTTCGAATGCTGAATTCTTTGCCACTGGTAAATGACATGGCATAACCGCTATTGTATTTAGTATTGTACCATTTGCCCGATGATGCACGATATTCTGAATTAAACACCGAGCCCGATAACAGAAAGTACAAATTGTTTTTCATATATTGTTCCAATGTAAATTCGGTGCCGTAGTTTTTACCAAGTCCTTTATTTGCAAGTTTATAACTAGGGTATTCATTATCTACATTTAATACACTAAAATTACTTGTAACCTCTGTAGCCACAGGAACATTGAAAATAGATTGATAATACACTTCCACTTTACCATGTAAGTATTGCGTAAGAGCAATGCCATACGATACCACGCCATGATGTGCACGTGTGAAATCCAAATTTTTGTTTGGCAGTATACTGTTACCGTTAATACTTGTTTCGGCAAAATAAATTCCCAGAGGTTGCATTTGACTGTGCAATCCATAACCCAAAGCTAATGTTTGCTTTCCCATTGTGTATTTGATGTTGGCGCGCGGCTCTATCGATTTGCTACCATTCAAATTAGTATACATGAAATGTAAACCGGAGTTGAGTTGTAAATTTTCGGTAATGTTGTATGCCCACTGCGTATATGCATTGTAGATTGCCAATTTTCCCTTGTTGTTAATTTTTGTGTTGATGGCTCCAAAAGGCACATCAACCGTTTTCTTTAATAAATCGAAGCCATAAAAATTTGCAGCAACACCACTTTTAATATTGTGTTGTGCATTAAATTTTGTACTCAATGCGGTTTGAATGGTAAATTTATTTTCGCCATAAACTTCTTGCCACTCTCGCACAGGTTGATATTCACTCGAAAGTCTGTCGGTTGAAAAATCTTTTCCACTGCCCGATAAAGTTGCGGAGGTTTTAAGATACATTTTTTCGTTTATCGAAAAAGTGTGATTCATGCCGGCAGCACCTGTGTTGGAATTAAACTTCCAATTATATTTTTCGTATTCGGCCTTCCATTTCGAAGAATCTTTTTTTGCCTCGAAAATTTGACCACTCAATCCACCAAAACCAAAGAGCGAAAAATTTCCTGCATGTTTTGTCGGCAAAAATATATTGTACGATAAGTCCTGAAAATTTGTAACCGCATCGCCCACAGGCACACCCAATTTTGCAAGTACCGATAGCGTAGAGTAACGATAGTTTACTAGATACGAACCGCCATAACCTTTTTTAAAATATCCTTCGGTTGCTAAATCGGTACCAAGGAAACCCGCTTGAATAGTGTGTTCGCGCTTTTCGCTATTGCCTTTGCGCAATCGCATATCAAACACTCCACTCAATGCATTACCATACTCTGCCGGAAACGAACCGGTTAAAAAATCGGAATTGGTAAGCAATTGCGAACTTAAAATAGAAACCCCACCGCCCGAAGTAGCCACCGATGAAAAGTGATTTGGATTGGGAATATCTACACCTTCCATGCGCCACAATAATCCATTGGGAGAGTTGCCACGAATACTAATTGTATTGTTGCCATCATCGGTACTTACTACTCCTGCAAAGGCTTGTGCCATGCGGGCAGGGTCATTAATAGCGGCCGCAAATTTTTGTGTTTCTTCTACCGAAAATGTGCGGGCGCTTACATTTGCCATTTGATTTACTACAGCATTTTTTTTCTTTTCGGCCACCACCACAATTTCGTTTGCCTGCACTATTTTTTCTTCCAATTGTATTTGCAACACTACTTCTTTGCCCGAGTTAACAACCAAATTATTTATGTAATAATCTTTGTAACCCATGAAGGATATTTTTATCGAGTGCTTGCCTACCGGAATATTTGTAAGTTTAAATTTTCCATTTACATCGGAAACTGATCCATTAAGCGGAGTAACAGTAAGCACCACAACGTTTGCTCCCGGCAATGCCACTTGTGTTACTTTGTCAACTACTTCGCCTTTGATTATTTGTGTTACTTGTTGTGCTGTAAGCTGAGATTGTGTTGCAATAAAAATAGCTGCACTCATTAAAATCAATTTCAAATTCTTTGTCATACAATATTTATTTATGGTTTGTTAGTATGACAACTCAAATCATCTTTACCCTAATTTTATTTTGTTTTTTTTTGAAATAATTTTTGAATTGTGAATGGAACGGAGAATATTATTCTATTTGTTGAAGCAAGCGACTACGCATGTTGTTGTATTTATGTCGGTTGTGAATAATAAAATTTTATATTTGCTTAGTAGAAAAATTATCTGAAATAATGAATCCTGCAATACTATTTCACGAGCTTCAAGCTAGGACTTTTGCGGTAGCGGAGAGGTTAGTCTTTTACCAAAGTAAATTTGTTAAACCTACATGGTTATGAAAAAAGTCCTCATTACACTTATGATTTTAGTTGTATCAATGCAATGTTTATCGCAAGGCTTAAATAACAACTGGATGAGTGGGTATTCAAGCTTTGGCGGGCTACCTTTTGGCATAAATAAAATAAATTTTTACAATGGTAATCCTACGGTTACATATGACAGTCTTCCAATGGATTTTAACCACACCCACGCCAACATTAGCGATAGCGCAGGGAATATACTTTTTTATACCAATGGCTATTACATTGCCGATGCCACAAACGATACTATGGACAATGGTGATAGTATAAATGCTGGGGCTTATGCTGATGCATTTCCGGATGGTTTGTTGATACCACAAGGTGCTTTGATAATACCAAAACCCGATAATCCGGGGATATATTATATGTTTCATAATACTTTGGATGAGTATCCAATAATGAACTCAGCTTATTATTCGAAAAATTTGAAATTAACCACAATTGATATGTCACTAAATAATGGCAAGGGAAAAGTCTTGAGCAAAAATGTTCCAATAATAATTGACTCATTAAATGACTGCAAATTGATAGCTTGCAAACATGGCAATGGTAGAGATTGGTGGGTTATAACACATCGTGTAAAAACAAATATGTTTTACAAAGTTTTAGTTACTCCTTATGGCATTCAAAGTATTACTTCACAGAATATAGGAACAATTAGAAGTTATGATACAGGGCAAGCCAAATTTTCGCCTGATGGCACTAAGTATGCATACTTTACAATTAGCTTAGATGTATTTGATTTTGATAGATGTACAGGTTTGTTTAGCAATTGGCGGCACGATAGTGTACCTGAAATATATGGTAACCAAGGCTGTGCCTTTTCTCCTAATGGGCAGATGCTTTATATTTCCAACTTATATAGAATATGGCAATACGATTTAAACATCAACAACTTACAAGCCACTCGCAACATTGTGGCAGAGTGGGATAGTTTTTATTACGCAGGAGTTATTGCAACACTGTTATGTTTGCCCGAACTTGCCCCTGATGGCAAAATATATTTAACCACAGGTAGTAGTTCGAATGTAATGCATGTAATAAACAACCCCGATGTGTATGGCATGGGCTGTAATGTGGCGCAGCATAGTTTGCAATTGCCAGCGGTTTATTTTAATACTTTACCTAATCATCCAAATTACTTTTTGGGGCCCGCACCAGGTAATCCGTGTAATAACCTGGGAATACCCCCTGCCCCCTACGAGGGGGTTAAGAAAATACAAGTGTTTGGTAATCCAACAAACGATAAGTTTACATTGTGGTTTCCACCAGATAAAGATGTGGGTGTGTTGGAGATATATGATGTTAACGGTGAGTGTATACGTACCGAGCGGGTAAGCCAATGGAGCCAGTATAAAACTGTGGATATCTCTGAGTTGAGTGCGGGGGTTTATTATTGTAGGATGGTTTGGCCTACGGGAGAAGGTAGTGTAAAGGTTGTTCGGTTGGAGTAAATGTAATACACCCCTAAATCCCCCACAGGGGGACTTGCCAATGCTCGGCTTGGATTTTTGCGACTTTTAAATTTGTTAATTGAACAAAATTTGAAAAATATATTAATTGAAAAGAAATACCCAGCGCAGTAAAGGTAAGCCCCTTAAGGGAGCTTGCACCGACCGAAGTGTCAGTGTTTGGGGTGTATTTTGCTGACGCAAGCGACTACGCTTGTAGTTGTATTTATCCCCATTATGAATAATAAAATTTTATATTTGCTTAGTGAAATATTTAGCTGAAATAATGAATCCTACAAAACTATTTCACAAGCCACAAGCGAGAACGCATGCAAGGGTTGCGTAATCAAAAATCATGAAATCAAAAAAACCGCAAAGCAACCTTGCCACCAATCCACCCTTGTAGTTGATAATTATTGTTGATGACAGTGGTGGTATAGTTGGAGTAGGGGGCAACGTTATTATTGAAGTAAGTAAAATTTCTATCTTTAATATTAAGCAACAAAACATTAGCAACCGGGCCAACGGCAATCGAAAAATATTTGTTTAAATGTATATCGAATGTAAGCGCAACTTTATTCAAAGTGTTGAAATGTTCTAATGCCCCTGCTTTGGCAATTTGATTCATAGTAATGTCGAAATCCAAATCGAGCTTGCGGCCAAGGCGTTGTGAAGTGCCTATTCCATAGCCGTAGTAATGCAGCGGCCGAACAAAATTACGTGGGTCAACACCGGCAGTTACAATATTGTAAAACCTTTTTACTCCGGTGCGAAATGCTACATTCAAATAGAAAACTTCGTCTGCCGATATTTCGAACTTATGATAACCCTTTCTGCTAAAATTAAATAAACCAATAGGCACACCACTACATGTATCCGAAAAATTAAACACCCCAAGTTGAACGCCCTTTACACATTTTGCATAGTTGATAAAGCCCGAAATTTGCATGCCTCTTACGGTATCCAAGCATACATTTGCAAAGCCCGAAAGCTGCACACCGTTATGATTTTTTAATCCCACATTACTAAAACCGGCAACATGAAAACCATTGCTTTGTTTGAGCGATACATTTGCAAAACCTGCAGCTTTCATACCTGTGGTTTTTTTCATCATAATATTAGCAAAACCTGATGCAGCAAAACTTTACTGCTATCCAAACATACATTGGTAAAACCTGCAAGCTGCACCCCGCTTTGATATTTATTAAACACATTGCAAAAACCGGCAGCGCTTAGTCCATTACTTTGTTGGCCATTGTAGTTAAAAAATCCTGCAAACTGTCCGCCAGTAATACTGCCACCATTAAGATTACCAAAGCCGGCAAATTGCCAATATGAAACATTATTTCTATCGATATTTAAAAAACCACCAACCTCTAATTTTGTGGTGCCCATATTATAACCGGCTATTAAATTGAGCGAATAATCATTTACCGTAATTGCGCTCAACGAATGGTTAGTTCCTATGTATGGTAACAACGAAACTTGAAATTTGTGGTGCAATGTGTCTTTAATATTTTCGACATGCACTTGCTGTAGGTCGTTTATTAAAAGCCGCACCAGCGAAAGATTCTCCACCATGTTTATGCTGTCATCGTTTTGCTGAGGAGGCAAAGTATCGGTTTGCAAAGTCACCACATTATTTTCTTCGGGATACAATGTGATGTTGTACAGCGTGTTGCCTTTTTGTTTTATATAAATTACTGTGTCTTTGTAGTTTGCTTTATTTACGAAGAGAATTAATTTTTGTTCCTTATCTTTAATGGTAAGTATATAGTGTCCATATTTGTCGGAGATTGCAGATAGGCGCGTTTTCTTTTCGTATATACTTGTGTTAGGAATTTTTTCTCCACTTAGTGCATCAATAATATATCCATGTATCTTACTTATTTCGGTTGAAGTTGATGGGGCAAGTTTAATAAGTATGATGTGCTTGTTACGTTCTTTATAAGCAACGGTGTTCTCGAAAATAATGTCGAGCACTTCGCGTACGGTAGCATTTTTTTTAGTCACACTTATTTTTTTGCCATCGTTCACAACGCCCGCTGTATAAGCAAAAGTGAAGCCTCCCTGCGTTTCGATGAGTGAAAGTATTTCTTGCACCGTTTTATTTTCGGCAGTGATGCTTATTTTCTTTTCGATCAACGGTTGTGCACTCACACTCGAAGTAAATAGAAAAATAAAACATGTGCATGAAAGTAAAAACAATACTAGTTTATTTACAAGATGCGCCATAAATGATAATGGTATTGTTTTCGGTTTTGCTTTTTATGTTCAGGGTCTCGGTTATTACGTTTACTATGTCTTCAATTTTTCGTTGTGGAATGTGGCATTGATTACACAATTTTTGAGGGCATCGTTTTCTATTTTTATTTTTTCGTCATACAATGAATTGAGCACATCGGCAGCATTTTGCAATGTGGTATTATCAAATATTACAAGCTTGTCTTTGTAGGCAGAAATATTGGGAGTAGGTTCGGTAATTGGCGATACAACTTCTTTGCTTGTGCTATAGCGTATTTCTTCACCGGCTTTTAAAGTTGTGGGCTGTATTTTTTCGTTATAAATTTTTACTTCTCCACTCAATACACTTATGGTTACAAATTCCGAATCGGGATAAGCTTTACATTAAACGATGTGCCAATATCTTCTATCATCAATCCATTTGCTTCTATTATAAAGGGTGCATCATTGTTATGTACCACATCGAAAAAGCTTCACCTTTCAACTGCAGTGTGCGTTTGTTTTTGTATGTATTGTTTGCATAGCTTACTGTTGTTTTTTGTTCAATGTAAGTGCTTCCATCGGGCAGTGTATCGGTAAATGCACTATCGAACGATTGCATGGTTATCATTTGTGGCTCATCGTAAAACAATCGAAACATGGTATACGACACACCAATCAAAACAATAAATGCTGCAGCAATACGCCACCACATACTGTTTCGGGGCTTCATTGTAATAATATTGTTTGCAGGAATTTCGCTTTGCTTCAACTTCAATTTGTCACTTACATTTTTCCAGGCCTGTGTGGCATCAAAATTTTGTTCTGATGTTTGCGCCATTTTATTAGATGAAAATATAACAGCAGCAATTTCAAATTCTTCAGCGTTTTGGTCGCTTTCGGCTTTCCAATTTTTTATGAAGACTTTTTCGTCATCGCTTGCTTCACCGGCAAAATATTTTGCAAGCAGCTCATCTATATTATCGTAATTTATTTTCAAGTTGTTTTTTTTATAGTGATGAAATAAACAAGAAGATGATGATGTGAAGATATTCGCGCAATTTTTCGCGCATAATTTTCAGTGCTTTTCCCATTTGATTTTCTACAGTCTTTGGCGATATGTTTAGTTCGGTTGCGATTTGCGAATACTTCATTTCCTGATAGCGACTCATTTTAAAAATAATTTTGCATTGCTCCGGCAATCCTTCTATGGCCGTGTTTATAGCGTTCTGCAATTCCTTTTGCAAAGTCAGATTTATTGTTTGCGCTTCATTGTGTGTGGCCATGTGATCGGCTGCGTAAAGTTCGCGCACCTTTAAATGTTTTATGTGATTGAGGCAACTATTTTTTACAGCTTTATACATGTATGATTTGAATGATACATTATAATTCATTTCGCTGCGGTGTTGCCATGCATTTATAAAAGCGTTTTGTACCATTTCTTCGGCTTCGTCTTTATCGTTTAAAATATAATTGGCATAATGACATAGCGGTTTATACATATCCTCAAATATTTTTTGGAATGTTTTTTCATCGCTGTTTTTGAATGCGAGGGTAATGTCGGCTTCTAAAATTTCCACAATTTATTATTACAAATGCATGCAATAATAATTAGTTATTTCCGCATTGCCTCAGTTTGGTTATAATTTTTTCACATTACCCGAACCTGCAATCGTTACATTTATTTTGGGGTCGCCCATATAATATATATTGCCACTGCCATTTATTTTTGCATCTAAATATTTATATGCATTAATTTTAATGGTGCCACTTCCGTTTATAGTTGCATCGCCATTTTCGGCATATAGACCAGTTGTATTGATAGTGCCGCTGCCATTTATTTCCAGGTTTACATTTTGCACCGAATCGTTTTTAATCACCACATCGCCCGAGCCATCAATATCAAAATCGATGGTATTGTTTTCGAAAGGTCCGGTGGCTGTGGTTTTGCTTGAGCCTTCTATGCGCCCGCCACTGTATGTTGGCGTTTCGATATATACTTTCAATTGGCTGTTGCGAATAAATACTTTATCGCGAATCTGAATTTCGAGGGTGCTGCCATTCACTTCTGTTTCTATGTAAGGCAACAAGTTTGCATAATCGGTAACGGTAACTTTTACTACCGGGCCATAAACAATATTTACTTCGGCCGAGCCATACATGTTTATTTTTTCGAAGGATGACACGTTTCTTTCTTGCGTTTTTATGCTGCCTTCGCCACATATGCGTTCTCTAAGGCACGATGTGGTTGCGAGCAAAGTCACACTCATCATCACTAAAATCATTTTGTTTAAATTTCTCATTTTGTATTCTTTTATCAGTTATTTTATTGCGTTATATAAATAAGACAACCGAAAAAGGATATACCCCTACGAGGAATAAAAATATTTTTAACCACTCAGTATGCCTTTAGTTATTTTAAATGTTTTATCATTATATAGATTGCCATTGTCAAAGATTTAGCTCAATGTCATTAAGTAAAGCAATTAGCAATAAAAGTTCTATGAGCTGTATTTTAGTACATCACTTTTTCGAAATATACTTGCCTTTATGAAAAACGCCATTACTAAAAAACTGATTTCAATTCTTGGATGTCCCGTAGGGACTGCCGCTTGGTAACAGAAGAGCAACGCCCTCATGGTCTTTGTCCTGTAAGGACTGCCCAATGACGGTAAGTGAAGGCTGAAAAATGGGTAGTGCCTACGGCACAAACAAATCCAGTTTTTGCTTATTACAGCGGTAATCCCTACGGGATAAAAACGAATTTTCTTAATTAATGAGATAAGACTTTAGCCTTGAGTTGTTATAAATATTTTTAGAATTCTATTTATCCCCTCGAAAAAGCAATTTTACTTGTTGCAGTTTGAATAATTGCAGTAGAAAAGCAAAAAGCAAAATGGCGGTAAAGACCATACCGGCCGATAGTATCCATGGTATAGTAAGCAAACTTGAAGCGTAGCTAAGGCCAATGGCGAATACTATGAGTATACAAAACTTGAGCAGGAGGGTTACGTCCGTTTTGAAATTGAATAACCTGTGCACCAGTATAAGTTGTGCCACAGCCATACATAATTGAGTGAGTGTGCCGGCAATGGCTGCACCTTTGGCTTTATATATTGGTATTAAGATGGCGTTGAGTACAATGTTTACCACCATGCCCATAAAAGCTAAGCGGTTGAGGGTTTTCAAATTTCCGTTTGCGGTAAGCAATGTGCCAAAAATATAGTTTGCACAAATGCATGCTAAACTTATCATTATAATAGAAAGTATGACTGACGACTGGTCCACGTGATTATGATAAAGCATCGACATTATTTTGTAGTTGTAAAAAAAACAAATGCTCACCACTGCAACCACAGGAATAAAAACAATGGTAAAAGAAAGTTTTGTGAGTGACTCCACAGGGTTGTTATTTTTAAGCATATGCGAAAACATCGGTAATAACAGCACTGCAAATAAATATCCTATCATATTTGATGCTTCGAGCAGGCGGTAAGCCTGTGCATAAATGCCCGATTGCAAAGCGCCATCGAGTGGCAACATACGCTCAAGCATAATTACATCTATGCGATTATAAAAGGTCATCAATAAAATTAATAAAGCGAAGGGAAAACTCTTTTTCAATATCATTAGGTTGAAAGCCTTGTTCCATCGCGGTTTTATAGTGCCTGCCTTTTTGCCCAAAACAATTAACGTGATAAATAAAGTAACTCCGTATGCTACCGATTGAGTGTAAATAAAATATTCGATTTTATAATCCTGTTTATCAAAAAGTAATAAAGCACCGGTAATAAGTATCAATAAAATTCTATCGGTAATGCTGATGATACTATCAGTACGAAAAAATTGCAATGCCGCCAGATTGGAACGCAAGTACAAAATGGTAGACAACAAAACCTGATTGAAGCACAGTAAAATAAGCATTTGAAATTGCACTGCATGGTAGCGAATACAAAACGCAACTGTGAGGGTAACTAAAATATATACCAGCGACAATACCATGCGCAATGAAAGTATAGAGCCCAAATGTTTTTGAACCAAATGCCGGTTTTGCGATATGTTGCGGTTGTTAAAATTAGTAATACCAAAGTCGAGAAAAATATTTAGCAACAATGATAAACTGAACAAAGTGTTATACAAGCCATATTCAGCAGTGCCAACCGTATTTTGCACAGCAGGTTCAATCACCAGTATGCCAAAATGGTTTTACCAGTGTATTGACTGCCAGTAAAAGAAAATATTCTTTACGAATTTTTTTTGCATGCGATAGTGATGTTAGCTTACGCTAATCAAAATATATTGTTGTACAGTTTACTTTCTTTATAGAAATAATATTTCATTTGCTAAACCAAACTTGGCAAAAGAAATAAAAAGGAACGAGCATATATGTATTGCAAATAAATAATGTTTACATGGCATTGTTAGAATATAACGAAAGCGAAAAAATAGTTGCCGGTTGCGATGAAGCCGGCCGAGGTTGCCTTGCAGGCCCTGTGGTAGCGGCTGCGGTTATTTTGCCAAAAGGATTTATACATCCCTTGCTTAACGATTCGAAAAAATTATCGCAAACAAAGCGCGATGCCTTGCGTAAAATTATTGAGGCCGAAGCAATAGATTATGCCGTAGCGATGGTTGATGTGCAAACTATCGACAGAATAAATATTTTGAATGCATCCATTTTGGCTATGCATCATGCTCTTGCGAAATTAAAAACCACACCCGGATTTATTATTGTAGATGGCAATCGATTTAAACCATATAAAAATATTACTCACCAAAGTATAGTGAAAGGCGATGGAAAATATACAGCAATAGCTGCGGCAAGTATTCTTGCAAAAACCCATCGCGATGAACACATGTTGCTATTGCACAATGACTACCCTCAATACAAGTGGGATAAAAACATGTCGTATGCTACGGCAGCACATGTTGCCGCAATTCGTGAGTTTGGATATACGCAGCACCACCGAAAATCATTTCATCTCAAGGCTTTTCAGCTAAGCACTTTTCAATAGTCATTATTAACAAACGGTTGTATATAAGTGTTTGGGTGGCCATGCCCACTATCACATTAACACTTTAGTTTTGAGAACTTTATATCAAAAGAATTTTTACCGAAAAGTAAATGACCAGACTTATACAGTCGTCACTCATTGCAGTTATTATTTTGTTGGCAATAGCCTTCGGGTTTTATTATTTTATTAATAAGGGCGCAGGCATAGAAGCGGTAATGAAGGCTGTTCCATCAGATGCGGCATGTGTTTTAAAAATGAAACTCGATGCCGAAACTGCCGAAGAAATTTCAAAAAATGTTTTACTCACAAAATTTCGGTACGTACCGGCCATCGAAAAATTTAATGCTTTACTTCAGCGAATAAAAGATGAGTCGGCTGCCGGTTCGCCATTTCAAATTTTTGCCAACAACGATTTGTTTCTTAGTGTGCATGCCACCAAAACCAATAATTTCGATGTGCTTTATCTTATGCCAACCACACAGGTTACCAGCGAAGAAATGAAAACGCTTGCCGAATCGGTTTGGGGCAAAATTACTAATGTTCAAAACGCAATTATGATGGTATCGATATCAATCAGTTTACAATCAACAATTCGGAATTTTGTTTTGCCAATATGGAAAAGGTTATGGTGGCAAGTTTTACTCCTTACCTTATTGAAGATGCAATACGGCAAGTAAATGTAGGTGCCAATAATGATGTGTCGAATTTGTTTTTGGCAAGTGTTACAGAAAAAGATGCAAACAATAGCTCACCTGTCAAATTGTTTTTACACCACACCAACTTCAATAAATTTCTTAATTTGTTTTCAAATAGCACCATCAACAATAATGCAGCATCATGCTTTAGTAACTTTAATATTTCGATTGATGAAAATGTAATTGACCTTACCGGCAAAACTTCGTTTAAAGATAATGCTAATTTTCTTTCAACATTTATAGGGCAGCAGCCTGTAGCGCTCGATGTATTGGAGTATTTACCCGCAAATACTGCCATGTTTACAACCTATGGTTTTAGTAACAAAGAATTACTCAAATCACAACTCAAAGGGTTTTATGCATCGAATAATGATTATAAGGAGGCCATTAAAATTTGTTCCACTGCCGAAATAAAAGCAAAAGCTGCAGTTTCGAAAACTATTGATGAATTGATAGGCAACGAAATTACACTTGTTGTTACAGAACCATCGGGTGCCGATTTAGCCAACAGCAGCTACGCATTTGTAACAAACGAAAATGCCCGTTCGCGAATATTCAGGGCGGTAGCTTTAGCCAAGTCAATTAAAAGTGACGATGCCTACAACGAAAATTATAAAAATCGCCAAATAGTAAAACTGCCCGATGGTCCGTTTTTGCAGGTATTATTTGGTAATCAATTCGATGGTATTACCGGCAATTATTTGGCCGCAATAGGGCAGTGTATTGTGTTTGCAAATTCTGCATCGGCCTTGAAAATTATTATTGATAAAAATGAGTCGAAACAACTTTTTAAGAACAGCAGCAATTTCAATCTTATTAAGTCGAAAATAAATATCCAATCTAACCAAATACAATATTACAATCCCGATATGATGGATAATTATCTTGTGGCAAGTATAAATCAGGAATGGATAAATGCCTATCAAAATTATCGCATACCTGTTTCTAATATTGGTCACGTTGTAATTAATTATGCAGCAGGCGAAAAAGACATGACCACAGAATGTGTAATAATATCATCGCCAAAAATTGTGCGCACACTTGATTTATTCTGGACCTTCGAACTTCCGTCAACAATGTTGGGTGAGCCACATAAAGTATGGTGCGATAACGATACCGTTAATTACATTGTAGCACAAGATACATCGCAACAAATATTGGTACTAAATAAAAATGGCCGTATAGTAAATACTATTCCTTTCAATGGTCAGATTCAAAGCCGCGTATATGCTGTGGATAAAGGTGACAACGATGAATATTATCTTACCTTCACTACCGACACCACATGGTATATGATGAAAGTAGATGGCACTCCGGCCGATGGTTTTCCACGCAGATTACCTTCACGTGTTTCGGCATCGTTTTCGATTTTCGATTTTGATGAGAATAAAAATTATGATGTTTTTATTCCTTGTAACAATGGCATTGTTTACAAATACAATGTGCAAGGCATTCCAAATTCTGAGTGGAATTATCAAACCACATCCACCGATAAATTTATCGAACCTTTTCAAGTTGTGTCATGCATGGATAAAATGTTATTGGGAGGCATCACAGCAACCAGCGAATTAATACTTATCAATCGTGAGTCGGGCATAAGCGAAATTACCCCACAACCACTATATTCTAAAAAAGATTTGAGTGTTTTAAATATTGATAAAACCAAATGTCAGTTCGCATTTCTTGATACTACAGGTGTTGTGAAAATGCTGGATAAAGAATACAAAGTCACCGATGCTCAATTAATTGGAATGCCTTACTTAAATGTTTTGTTCGATGATATTACAGGTGAAGGTATCAATCATTTTTTAACCCTCGATAGTAAAAATATCGCTGCCTACACACAGGATAACACAGAATTGTTTCAATATCCTTTGCCACGCGAAGGTGCCGAAAAACTAATGCTGATGAATACCGAAAACAATGAAAAAGTTTATACTATATACCAGCACAGGCAATAGTTCTGTTTCGCTAATCAGTGCCGATGCAAAATGGATAAAAGGTAGTAACCTAAAACGCTTAGCATGCCTTTTATTACCGATATGAATAACGATGCTAACAGTGAAGTTGTACTAAAAACAGGAGAGAAGACTATATCGGTTTATACTATAAAGTAGGGGGTTGTTTATTTGAAGTGTAATAGTTTAAGTTTATGTCAAAAGTACTTAAGTTATTTTTTTTTGACCTCCGTCAACACCACACATTTAACAGTGCTTTTCCTCAGAGTTCCAATGTGTCGATCCTTTTTATTCCCTTGTTTCTATATTTATGAGATTTAGAAATTAAGTTTTTTGAATTTCTGCAAACTTGCCAAAAAACAAAAAAGCCGGCTCCTAGCGGAGACCGGCCCTACGAAAAGTATTACAACCCTAAACCTATATCATTATAGAATGAAATTCTTTTCAATTAATGAGACAAAAGTAAACTTCAAAAATTAATTTAAAATGACGTTCGCCCCATTCTACTTACCCTATCAAATATGTAAAGAACTTCGTTTATTTTTCCTTTTGATTGGGTGCGCAAATGTAAAAATACTTTTCACTTTGAAACAAATATTTTTAATCTTTTAACGCAACCCCGTACCAGGCTCTCATTCCATTGGGATAAACTCCTTCTATGAGTACACCGCCTGTTTTATTTTTAAGTGCCGATATTACATCGTTGGTATCGCCAACAGGCTGACGGTCGATGCTGGTGATGATGAAACCTTCTTTTATTCCTGCATTGCTAAGTTTGCCGTTGTTAAGTTGTTCAATCTTAACTCCATTTTCAATTCCAAGTTTCAGCTTATCATCGTTATCAACATTTCCCAGCGTAGCACCAAGCAAATCAATATCCTCGTTTTTTATAACATTTGTATTCCCTATTTTGTTTTTAAGAGTAACAAAAGTTTCTAAAGATTTTCCTTCCCGCACATATTCTACTTTTACTTTATCTCCCGGACGTTTTGAACCTACAGTTTCCAATAATTTTGCCTGAGATGTAATGTCTTGATTATCAACTTTTAATATTACATCACCGGGTTCCAGACCTGCTGCCTTGGCACCACCGTCTTCGCTTAATCCTTGAATGTAAACTCCTTTTACATCGTCAAGATTTTTAGACTTAGCAAGGTCGGCATCCACCTGGCGCGATACAATTCCAAGAAAACCACGTTGAACAGCGCCATACTCTATAAAGTCCATTACAATTTTGCGTACAATATTTACAGGCACAGCAAACGAATACCCCGAATAACTGCCGGTATTGGATGCAATGGCCGTGTTTATTCCTATTAACTCGCCATTGGTATTTACCAACGCACCACCACTGTTGCCGGGGTTTACAGCGGCATCTGTTTGTATGAATGATTCTATAGGATTGTTACCGCCTTGTATAATATTGATATTGCGTGCTTTGGCACTAACTATTCCCGCTGTAACAGTAGAGTTTAGCTCGAATGGATTTCCAACTGCCAGTACCCATTGTCCAACTTTTACATCTTCGCTATTGCCATAAGGTATGTAGGGTAATTTATCGGCATCTATTTTTACCAACGCTAAATCGGTCGAAGGGTCGGTGCCTATAACTTTGGCTTCATACTTCTTATTGTCGTTCAATGTTATTTCTACTTTTTCGGCATTTGCTACCACATGATTATTGGTAACAATATATCCATCATCACTAATTATAACGCCTGAACCTGTTGAAGCAAGTTCTTGTTGAGGCCTTTGCCGCTGCCCTGGGCCACCAAAAAAGAAATCTTCGAATGGGTTATAAAATCCGGTATTTTGGCGTGTGCTATAAATTGTTTTTACATGTACTACACCATGCACCGTGCTTGCTGCCGCTTCTGTAAAATCGACAACGCCTGCAGCATTTGACACATTTCCTGTAAAGCGGGCCGGAGTATAATTGCGCCCCATATTGCCTGCCGGTGTTTTTGTAAAATGGTTCGTAACCGTAATGGTTGCAGCACTACCAATTGCTCCTGCAACTATGAGCATTGCTAAACTTTTAAAACTATTTTTCATATATTTTTTGTTTTGTAATTGAGTAACGCAAATATCTGTAGTTACTTGTGAATCGTTTATGAATTGCCTTGTTAGATTTTTGTTAAACAAAACTTCACCTCTCTTTCAACTCTCAATTTCAATTTTTATAAGAAGAAAAAACTTCAAAAATTAAACTCAAAATTTATTTCATCAGAATCAATGTTTGCATTTTCCTCCACATAAAAATGAAAACGTTAATCAAATTTATGTAATTCATAAATTCGTAACACGCAAGTCGTGAATGCCTTTTTTATAGAATACAATTATTCTGTTACAACATTAAATAGTAAAAGATGATTTTGAAATAGTATTTTTGTTTTCTAAATAATATTTATGAAAATACAATTCGAAAAATACCACGGTACGGGCAACGATTTCATTATGATTGACGGTCGTAAAAATGAATTCCCCATTTATGATTTTGGTTTAATTGAAGGTATTTGCAAATCCAAATTTGGAATAGGGGCCGATGGATTGATTGTAATAACTGAAAGTGAAGTGGCTGCATTTCAAATGCATTATTTTAATGCTGATGGTAAGCCTGGCAGTATGTGTGGAAACGGAGGCCGTTGCGCAGTAGCTTTTGCAGCCAAATATGATTTTTTTAAAAGGAATGATATTATTTTTTTAGCTTATGATGGCTTGCATAATGCACAGGTTGATGTTGCAATGGCGCACCGAAAATTTGTTGATGTTTCGTTAGGCATGAGCAATGTGAGTAAATATGTGTGGATTGGCGATGACATCTTTCTTGATACAGGGTCGCCCCATTATGTAACTTTCGAGCATGTAATTTCAAATATTGATGTGGTGCTTGCGGGGCGAAAAATAAGAAATAGCCCCAAGTTTGAATCTGTTGGCGTGAATGTTAATTTTGTGGAAACCGGTCTTGAAGAAATTTATGTCCGTACCTATGAGCGTGGAGTAGAAAATGAAACTTTGAGTTGTGGTACAGGAGTTACTGCATCGGCAATTGCATGTGCTATTAAACAAAAAAAAGAGGGCGATTTATACTTTGATGTTAAAACTGCAGGAGGACAACTGGAAGTAAGTTTTACCAGAGTTAAAGATTTATTTTCTAATATAGTATTGAAAGGTCCGGCAACGCATGTTTTTAATGGCGACATCGAAATTTAAGCTCATGTTCAATACTCCCCGATTAGTTTTACGGCATTTGGTTAGTGCCGATGCCACGTTAATGTTGAAATGGGAAAACAATCGCAGTAACTGGTTTGTGAGTGGAACATACCAAAATTATTCGCGCTTCGATATTGAAAATTTTATTGAGAACCAAATTACCAACGATGACAATGCTCAATATAGATTTGTAATAGTCAGTCTAAATGATAGCAATACTTTGGGTTATATAGATTTATTCGATATTGATTATTTTAATAAGCGTGCAGGTATTTCCATTTTGATAGGTGAAGTTGAAAACAGGGGCAAAGGCTTTGCTTCGGAGGCGCTTACTGCAATTATTAATCTTGCTAAGGAGGATTTGAAATTGTTTCAACTATTTTGCAACATACACGTTACAAACATTGCCAGCATGAAACTGTTTACCAGCCATGGCTTTGAACAAACCGGCATTCTTAAAAAATGGAGCTTCGATGGAAATGAGTTTGTGGATGTAATCGTTATGCAATTGTTTTTGTAAGATGATAAATTTCGTTTTTACTTTTTGTGATTGATGAAAAAATTGCTGACGTATACGGTGGTAGTTACTGTGGTTATTGCAAATTTATTTTGTAATTATACAACCACACCTGCTCTTGAGCGCACCGAATTTGTTTCATTAACCGATAGTATACATTATGCCGGAATGAATTCGTGCAAAGAGTGCCATCAATCGATTTATGATTCCTATATACAAACCGGAATGGGTAAGTCGTTCGAAAAAGCTTCGAAGAAAAAAAGCAGTGCCGATTTTTCGAATTCCAAAATTTACGATAAGTTTAAAGATTTGTATTATCAATCATTTTGGAATGGCGATAGCCTGCAGTTCATGGAGTACCGATTGTATAAAGGCGATACCATTCATAAGAGGATAGAAACTGTTCATTATATAGTAGGATCGGGGCAGCACACAAACTCGCACATGGTTGTTACCAATGGCTATTTTAATCAGGCGCCAATGACATTTTATACGCAGAAAAAAAAATGGGATTTTCCACCGGGGTTTGAAGATGGCCACAATACGCGCTTCAACAGGCTTATAGGTCTTGAGTGCATGACGTGTCACAATTCATATCCTGAGTTTGTGGAAGGGTCGGTAAATAAATTCGAATCGGTGCCCGAAGGCATTTCTTGCGAACGGTGCCATGGTCCCGGAAGTGCCCATGTTGCCGAAAAGCAAGCCGGCAAGCTGGTCGATATTTCGCAAAAAATAGATTTCTCCATAGTTAATCCGGCAAAGTTATCTATCGAAAAGCAATTTGATATTTGCCAACGTTGCCACGTGCAAGGCAATGCTGTTTTAAGAAAGAGAAAATCGTTTTACGATTTTTTGCCAGGCATGAAACTCAGCGATGTGATGAATGTATTTATGCCCGTGTATTCAAATTCGAGCGAACATATTATGGCATCGCATGCCGAGCGATTGAAACTTAGCCAGTGCTATTTGCAAACAACACAAAAAATATCAGCCGATAAAAACCTTAGCAATCAATTGAGGCCATACAAAAATGCCCTCACTTGTGTAACATGTCACAATCCGCACATAAGTGTGAAAAGTACCGGCATCGACCATTTCAATAATACATGCAAGAACTGCCACAGCGAAGGAAAGAGCATGAAATGTAGCGCTGATAAAAAATTGCTGGAATCAAAACAGAATAATTGTGTTTCGTGCCACATGCCAAAGTCGGGCGCAACAGATATACCACATGTGAGTGTTACCGAACATTTTATTCGCAAGCCTATTTCCGAAAAGGAATTTAGCGCCATAAAGAATTTCGTTACCATTTCATGTATCAACAATCCCAATGTAGAGCAACTTGAACGGGGTCGTGCATATATTTCTTATTGCGAAAAATTTGAACTGGGAAAAATGGCTTTGGACTCAGCAAAAAAATATTTAATGACCAAACACCAGATGAAATAAAGCAAAATTTCGAAGAATTAATTCATATTGCCTATCTTGAAAAAAATGCCGGCAACATTATTCGATATTTAAATGCTGTGCCTGATGCTATAAAAACTCTCAATAGAAAGTCATTTGAAAATACCGATGCTTGGACTTGTTATCGAATAGCACAGATGATAGAAGTAAACCAACCCGGCCGTGCAGAAGTGTATTACAAACGTTGCATTGAACTGGCTCCTTACCATATTGATTTTTTAAATAAGTATGGAAATATTTTGGTGACATTGAATAAGCAAAACGAAGCAAAGGATGTTTTTGCAAAAGCTGTTTCATTGTATCCCAAGAATGCACAATCGCTAAGCAATCTGGGCTATCTCACATTATTAACAGAAGGCGATGCAGAAAAGGCAATAGCTTTCTACGACCGGGCAATTGCCCTTGACCCCGATTATGAAAAGGCTTTTATAAATAAAGCAGGGGCATTGGTTTATCAAAATAAGATAAATGATGCCAAAGCGGTTTTATTTTTCTTTTGTTGCACCACAAAGATGCTGTTGAATCAAAAGAGGTGATGAAAAGATTAAAGGATGCATAATACTTCGAGATTTTGTGTTGCATATTTTCTCAGACTTGTTATTTTTGCCATTAAATTTTTATTTTTAAACATTGAGAAAATTACTTTTTATAATTCTTGCTTTTGGTTTCATTCCTTTTTTGTTTCTGCTAAAGGTAAAGACGATCCCATTCCTGTATTGATTAGAGCTTCGGCAGCTAATGTGGTGGGCATAGAAGATGGTGACTTTGTAAGCCTTTTCAACGATGTAGTGTACAACGAGATAATTAATAATCGTGTAAAACTGTGGGATTCTTTTAGTAAGGAAATCCAGCTATCGGGCGTTACCCTACAGGAAATAGAACGCAACTCATCGGCACTTTTTAAAGAACAAAAATATATTTACGTATTCGAAAACTGGAAGCGTACCAGCAAAGAAATACAATCGACCACTTTAGGTTTTCTATTTACTACAAAAAGCAAAACGGGTGAAGATGTTTCGTTTGGATATGTGGAGTACAATGAGTTGAGTGCTGCATTGCAAAAAGTGAAATTGGGAGTAAGTGCCGATGGATATTACAATCAAACACTTGCATTGCTGCTCAATACAAAAAAGTTTGCCTTCGATATTATTCAGTTTGGTGGTGAGGTAATTAAATCAAGTGAAGATAACGACAGGATAAAAGCTGAATTTATTGGCAAGTTAGGCTTTAATGTTGTTTTGTTTAATGCTTCCGAGCCGCAAAAAATGATAACCTATACCATTGAGCGTAGTGTACAGTTGAACGATGAACTGGCCGAAAACAGCACGGTCTTTCTTGATGCCATCGAACTATATTTAATTAACCATCCTGATAAAATAGCGGAATTTGGAAACGAAGAACTGGCCAATAAAAGCATTGTTGATTTAAAAGTTAATCGCGTAGAAATTAAAGAACTATGGGTGCGCAATGGCGATAAATTGGTTTACTCGCCACAGCAACTTGTTATTTACTTAAATGAAACACCTATGAAGCCCATGTCTAACACAAGGTTGCAAGCATTAAATATCAGTTTTCAGGGTACGGATGTTTTTACCTATCTGAAAAAAAAGAATTTTAATTTCATTATCAATGCTATAAACGGGCAGCGTATATCGCGGTCACAATCTTTTTTTTATTTGCGTGCGCTGCAAGAAGGCGATTGGCGCGCGATAAATGAGTATGTAAAAAATATGTAACCTTTCTTTTAATCAATAAGATTTATTTCTTTGCACCGCCAAAAAAAGAAAACCATAAATAATGGGGATGTAGCTCAGTTGGCTAGAGCGCTTGCATGGCATGCAAGAGGTCGTGGGTTCGAGTCCCATCCTCTCCACAACTATTCAATTCAAAATACTTTTTGTACTTAAAATTTTTTGTTGCCACGCCTGCCCCGACCGCAGTGTCGGGTGGGGGGGGGGGGGGGGGGGGGGGGGGGGGGGGGGGGGGGGGGGGGGGGGGGGGGGGGGGGGGGGGGGGGGGGGGGGGGGGGGGGGGGGGGGGGGGGGGGGGGGGGGGGGGGGGGGGGGGGGGGGGGGGGGGGGGGGGGGGGGGGGGGGGGGGGGGGGGGGGGGGGGGGGGGGGGGGGGGGGGGGGGGGGGGGGGGGGGGGGGGGGGGGGGGGGGGGGGGGGGGGGGGGGGGGGGGGGGGGGGGGGGGGGGGGGGGGGGGGGGGGGGGGGGGGGGGGGGGGGGGGGGGGGGGGGGGGGGGGGGGGGGGGGGGGGGGGGGGGGGGGGGGGGGGGGGGGGGGGGGGGGGGGGGGGGGGGGGGGGGGGGGGGGGGGGGGGGGGGGGGGGGGGGGGGGGGGGGGGGGGGGGGGGGGGGGGGGGGGGGGGGGGGGGGGGGGGGGGGGGGGGGGGGGGGGGGGGGGGGGGGGGGGGGGGGGGGGGGGGGGGGGGGGGGGGGGGGGGGGGGGGGGGGGGGGGGGGGGGGGGGGGGGGGGGGGGGGGGGGGGGGGGGGGGGGGGGGGGGGGGGGGGGGGGGGGGGGGGGGGGGGGGGGGGGGGGGGGGGGGGGGGGGGGGGGGGGGGGGGGGGGGGGGGGGGGGGGGGGGGGGGGGGGGGGGGGGGGGGGGGGGGGGGGGGGGGGGGGGGGGGGGGGGGGGGGGGGGGGGGGGGGGGGGGGGGGGGGGGGGGGGGGGGGGGGGGGGGGGGGGGGGGGGGGGGGGGGGGGGGGGGGGGGGGGGGGGGGGGGGGGGGGGGGGGGGGGGGGGGGGGGGGGGGGGGGGGGGGGGGGGGGGGGGGGGGGGGGGGGGGGGGGGGGGGGGGGGGGGGGGGGGGGGGGGGGGGGGGGGGGGGGGGGGGGGGGGGGGGGGGGGGGGGGGGGGGGGGGGGGGGGGGGGGGGGGGGGGGGGGGGGGGGGGGGGGGGGGGGGGGGGGGGGGGGGGGGGGGGGGGGGGGGGGGGGGGGGGGGGGGGGGGGGGGGGGGGGGGGGGGGGGGGGGGGGGGGGGGGGGGGGGGGGGGGGGGGGGGGGGGGGGGGGGGGGGGGGGGGGGGGGGGGGGGGGGGGGGGGGGGGGGGGGGGGGGGGGGGGGGGGGGGGGGGGGGGGGGGGGGGGGGGGGGGGGGGGGGGGGGGGGGGGGGGGGGGGGGGGGGGGGGGGGGGGGGGGGGGGGGGGGGGGGGGGGGGGGGGGGGGGGGGGCCGGAATGCACGAATGAATGCCGAATAATTCCAATGAATGGCGTATCACATTAAAACTCGAAACTCAGAAGAAAGAAACTGAGAACAAAAAACTCAAAACTAAGAACAATGAACTACACAGAGATTGCTTCGCAGTTCGATAATACTCACTGTGACAATTCGCGATGACGAACGAAGAACAATCCTCACCGCAAACGAAACTAAGAACGAAGAACAATCCTCTCTGCAAACGAAACTAAGAACGAAAAACAATCCTCACCGCAAACGAAACTAAGAACGAAGAACAATCCTCTCTGCAAACGAAACTAAGAACCAAGAACAATCCTCACCGCAAACGAAACTAAGAACTAAGAATTACAGCCCCGCAATTTCATTGAGTATTCTCTGCGATAAATTTTCACTCACATTGGTTAAAGGCAGGCGTACATAATTTTTGTAATGCTTAGATGTGCCAGACATTCTTTCACTCCCGCTGGCGAACCTTCTTCGAAAAACATATTTGTAATATTGAATATTGAGTAATGTATTTTTTTAGCCTTCTCCCATTGGTGCAACATAGCACTGCGAACAAGGTCGCTCATTTGGCGGGGAAATGCATTGGCCGATACACTTATTACTCCTTCGGCACCACAAGCTATCATAGGCAGTGTAAGGTTATCATCGCCCGATATAACGGTAAAATTTTTCGGCTTCGATTTTATAATTTCCATTACCTGTTCCATTTTGCCGCTGGCTTCTTTGGTGGCAATTATATTTTCGCACTCGTGTGCAAGATGTAATTGTGTTTCGGCAGTCATGTTTACTCCTGTGCGGCCCGGCACGTTGTAAAGTATAAGCGGAAGGGGAGAGGCAGCCGCTATTGTTTTATAGTGCGTATACAGTCCCTGTTGATTCGGCTTGTTATAGTATGGTGTTACGGAAAGTACAGCATTTATGCCTTTAAGATTATCCGTTTGTAAATGATGAACCACATCGGCTGTATTGTTACTGCCAATACCTAATACCAGAGGCAGCTTTTTTTTATTTGTGTCGATGATGTGTTTTATAACTTCGTTTCTTTCTTCGGCATTTAACGTGGCAGCTTCTCCCGTTGTGCCCAGTATTACTATGTAATCCATCTTGCCTTTTATCATATGGTTTACAATAGCTGTGAGGCCATCGAAATCGATGCTGCCATCTTTTTTGAATGGCGTAATGAGCGCCACGCCCGATCCTTTAAGCGATTTGATTGGTGCCATTGCCAATTATTTTTATGTATTTATTTGTTAACTCTATAAATTGTTTCAGTGTAACGCTTTCGTTTGTTTTAATCATAAAATCGAGATACTGCTGATGGCGACTTTCGTAGCGGCCTATCTTGAAACTTGCTTTGGTAATAGCCGCCAAATATTTCAGAGGGAAACATTTTTGAATGTTCAGATTAATAAGAATGTCGAAATTTGCATGTATAAATTTATCAACCATAGGGTGTGCAGGTTTTAGTACCCAATTCAAATTTTTGAAGGTGAAAAAATCTAAACCCAGTTTACTAAACCGCATGGCGGGCATTTCTTTTAAGTCTACATAACCCAGTGCAAGCACTTCCTTTTTTTGGTCGCGAAAGTGCTTTACATATTCCTTAATAGTTTCATAATCCTCTTCGTGTGTGGCATCGTAAAGTATGCCTATAGTACGTGCGTGCACAAACGATACCGTTTTGGCATTACGCTTATGATGTTTTATTTCGCGTTGCAGTAAATAATCTGCAATCCGGTTTTGTATTTTTTTCTTGTGTACCGACATGGTTTTGGTTTATCTTTCTACTCGCAATTCGACTTTGCTAAACTAATTATTATTTTTATTTTTAGTTCACTCTTTTTAGTTTTTTCATTCTTAGTTTTTAATTCTTAGTTTTTAGTCCCGACACTTTGGTCTGGATGCCGACCAGTGTGTCAGCATTTATTATTTTTTGTTTTGGCTATTAGATAATAGTTTCCAATTATGGTTTTTTGTTTTTGGCTCCAACATTCGGTTGGTGCTGGAATTTAAAGTCAAAAAAAGGTGAATGTGGAATTCGGTGAAAATTATTTGCTATCTCTAAATCTGCCTGTTTGTTGAAAAATTACAAGCATAATTTTAATACACCATTTATTATGGCAGTGATGCTTCGTTACTCAGCATTGCAAAACAATAACATCAAAATATCGCAAGAATAAACAACTTAACAACTCAATAACTCAACAACCAATAACAATGCAACCCAACAACTACAATCCCTTCCCATCAAGCATTTCCATAAACTCCTCTTCGTTAATTATTTTTATTTTCAATTCGTTGGCTTTATCAATTTTGCTTTGGCCCGGATCAGTACCGGCAATTACAAACGATGTTTTGCTGCTCACTCCACTTGCAGCCTTTGCGCCACTTTGCTCTATCACGGCTTTTATTTCATCGCGCTTATAATGTGCAAGTGTACCGGTTGCAACAATAATTAATCCTTTCAATTTATCACCACGCAAAGCAAGTTGTTCCTGACTTATTTGAAATTGCAAACCGGCATTTTTTAATCTTTGCAATGCGCTCAAGTTTTTTTCTTCAGCAAAATATTGTTGCACACTGATAGCAATTTTTTCTCCTATTTCTGGTGTGGCAACCAATGCATTATTATCGGCTGCTTGCAAATTTTCTATGTTATTAAATTGCAGTGCGAGTTTTTTTGCAACTGTATCGCCCACATATCTTATTCCAATGGCAAACAAAACTTTCTCGAAAGGGATATTTTTCGATGCTTGTATACCTTCTATTAAATTGGTTGCCGATTTTTCGGCAAAGCGATCGAGTGCGAGTAAATCTTCTTTTTTTAAATCATATAAATCTGCAATGTTGGTTACCAGTTTATTTTCTACCAGTAACTCCACTGTTTCGCTTCCAAGGCCATCTATGTTCATGGCTTTGCGTGATGCAAAATGTTCTATGCGGCCAACTATTTGCGGTTTGCAACCTGTTTCGTTGGGGCAGTAGTGCGCACTTTCACCTTCTTGCCGTATCAGTTCCGTGCCACATTCAGGGCAATGTGTTATGTATTTTATTGGTAAGGCATCTATTGCTCTTTTTGCTAAATCTACACCGGTTACTTTGGGAATAATTTCTCCTCCTTTTTCCACAAACACAAAATCGTTTTCGTACAAACCAAGTTTTTCAATTATATCGGCATTGTGCAACGATGCTCTTTTTACTACTGTACCTGCAAGCACCACAGGTTGCAAATTTGCCACAGGAGTTATGGCACCTGTGCGGCCTACCTGATACGATACGCTTAATAATTGTGTGGAAGCATTTTCTGCTTTATACTTATAGGCAATTGCCCATCGTGGCGACTTGGCAGTATATCCCAACTCCTGTTGGTTCTGGTATTCATTTACTTTTATCACCACGCCATCGGTAGCATAGCCAAGTTGTTCGCGTTTGGTTTCCCATTTATTAATAAACTTTAAAACCGATTCCATATCGTTGCACAATGCAGAGTATTCCGATGTTTTGAAACCCCATTGTTTAGCTTTGTTTAAACTTTCGAAATGAGTAGTAAAAGAAAAACCATCGCCATGCAAAGCATATAAAAAACAGTTCAAATTTCGCTTTGCTACTTCGCTACTGTTTTGTAATTTTAAAGTGCCCGATGCAAAATTGCGTGGATTGGCAGCCGGTGCTTCACCAATTTCTACACGTTCGGCATTTACTTTTTCGAATGTTTTAAAATCCATAATTATCTCGCCACGAATTTCAAACTCCGCAGGATAATCGCCCGGCAACAGTTTCAATGGAATGCTTCTTATTGTTTTTACATTGTTCGATACATCGTCACCCTGCACACCATCGCCACGCGTAACAGCATATGCAAACTTTCCATCTATGTAAGTTATGCCAATTGCCACACCATCGAATTTTAATTCGCACACATATTCAAAATTATTTCCTATAAGTTTTCGCACACGTTCGTCAAACTCGCGCAACTCTGCTTCGCTGTAGGTATTGGCAAGCGACATCATCGGGTACTTGTGTTTCACTGTTTTAAAATCTTTGGTAACTGTGCCACCAACGCGCTGTGTGGGTGAATGTGGAAGTTGTAAATCGGGAAAGTCTTTTTCCAGAGTTTGCAATTCCTCCAGCATTTTATCGAATTCGTAATCGCTCACCAACGATTCGGATAGTATATAGTAATGGTAATTATATTTTTCTAAGTCGGCCGAAAGCTTGGCTATGCGCTCTTTTGCTTCTTGATGTGTCATCGCTGATTAATTTTTTATTGCCCGTGCAAATCTATTTTTTCCAAACATATCTTTTTTAATTTCTATCGAAGAAAATTTATTTTCTCTCAAAATATTTTCAACTTCCAATGCATGCGATTCATTTATTTCAAAAAATAAACTTCCTCCCATTTTCAAATGTTGCATGGCAAGGTTCGAAATTGTTTTGTAAAAAATTAAAACATCATCATGCTCCGGAAACAGCGCTATATGCGGTTCGTAGTTCAAAACATTTGCACTCATTTTCGCCTTATCGTGTTGCGAAACGTAGGGTGGGTTCGATACAATGATATCATTTTGGTCCAGGTAATTTTTAGTATTAGTTTCCAAAATATCATCCATACAAAAGCCAATACTTACATTATTTATTTTTGCATTTTGTTTTGCAACTTCAATAGCTTGTTCCGAAATATCGAAACCATAGCCGCCGGATTGTCCAAAATATTTTTTCAGTGCGATTGCAATGCAACCACTACCTGTGCACAGATCAGTTATTTTAAAATCACTTTTTCTTTCGAATAAACTGCAAATCCACTCCACAAGTTCTTCGGTTTCGGGCCGTGGTATCAGCACATTTTTATTTACAAGTATTTTACAATCACAAAAAATAGTTTCGCCAAGAATATATTGTATTGGTTCGTGTTGCTGCAGGCGCAATATTATTTTTTCGATATCGGTGATAAAATCTTTATCGCATTCATCATTCATTATGGATAATAATTTGGCAGGATTGCATTGCAGTAAATGGCAAAAGGCAATTCGCAGCAAGGCCTCACTTTCATTTTGGTCTGCAATCGATGATAGTTTTAAAATACTGTTTCTAAAAAGTTCTTTGTAAGTCATTTTTTGTTGTTGCACCATATTGCCATTTGTATGCTATGGTATGTTGATTAATTTCGCTGCAAAATAAGTACATTAATGACAACTGATGAATTGATAATGCAACGATGTTTGCAACTGGCGCGAATGGGGGCAGGGTTCGTATCTCCCAATCCTATGGTTGGTTGCGTAATTGTATGCGATGGCAAAATTATTGGCGAAGGATATCATCAGCAATATGGGCAGGCACATGCCGAAGTTAATGCCATTGAAAGCGTGAAGGATAAAGCGATATTGAACAAAGCTACATTATATGTAAGCCTTGAACCCTGTGCCCATTATGGCAAAACTCCTCCATGCGCTGATTTAATTGTAAAGCATAAGCTCGCCAAAGTAGTAATAGCGTGTACCGATCCTTTTGCCGAAGTGAACGGAAAAGGCATAGCGAAGTTGCAGGCAGCTAATATCGAAGTGGTAACCGGAGTGCTTGAAAAAGAAGCCACGGAGCTCAATAAATATTTTTTATATGCCACCAAAAATAAACTACCGTATGTGATTTTAAAGTGGGCGCAAACAGCCGATAAGTTTATTGCTCCGTTAAATATTGAAGATGAACCCAAAGAAGTATTCAAAGTAAGCAACACGTTGGCACACATACATGCACATAAGTTGCGGAGCGAAGTTGATAGTATAATGGTTGGGACAAATACTGCAGCTCAAGACAATCCAGCACTTAATGTGCGTAACTATTTTGGAAGGAATCCAGTTAGAGTTTTGCTCGACCGGAGTCTACGTTTACAGCCACCGTTAAAGCTATTGGATAAAACTTGCCGTACAATAGTTTTTACAGAAAAAGAAGCTGAATCCGTTGAAAATATTGAATTAATTACTTTGCCTTTCGATAATTTTCTGCTGCCAAATATTTTGAAACACTTATGCGAAAATAAAATTCAATCGCTCCTGGTCGAAGGAGGATCGCTTTTGCTGCAATCATTTATTGACCAAAATTTGTGGAACGAGGCCATTATATACAACAGCAAAAATGAATTGGGCGAAGGCGTTCGTGCACCTATATTGGATGTGGCAGACCATATTCAAACTGAATTAGGTGATAATACGATTTTGCAATTCTACAACAGGGTGTAACATTCGAAGTTGTGTATTGGGTTTTTTGTATTAATTTTACGGCTCCTAAATCTATTCATGTTTTATAAGAAAATTATTTTATCAGCAATTCTGCTTGCATCACCTTTTACTATTGTGGCGCAAAAATTGGTGCACCCTACCGGTATTTTTGCTGTGAGCGATTCAATTGACGCAGCAATCGAGGATGATATTTATACCCTTGATTATGTTGATGGTGTAGTACTAAGGTATAATTGGGCTATACTTCAACCTGGTAAGAGCACTTTTAATTTTGCTCCTGTGCTTAGCGAAATATCTAAGGCTAAATTTTATGGCAAAAAAGTTTCGTTGGGAATAGTGTGTGGTGCCGGTATTCCTCATTGGATATATGATGAGGGCGTTGCGAAGCTTGATTTTAAAGAGATTCCATATCAAGGTGAAAGCGACAAGGTTATTTCTTTCAGTATGTGCGCTCCCTGGGACAAAACATATTTGAAATATTTTAAAGACTTTATCATTCAATTGAACAGTGCGCTTCAAGCAGATACAAGCATATATAATAACATTGTTCAGGTAAAAGTTGGAGGTGTAAACCGTTATTCGCTTGAACTGGCATTACCAAGTGAAGTAAACCTTACCAATGGCAAAGATACTTCAACCAATGCAACAGAGATATGGCAAAGTGTTGGTTACAAACCATATTTTGTGCTTGATGCTTTTTCGCAAATTGTGAGACATTACCGTTCCGTTTTCAAAACAAAAGCGCTGAACATTCCCTTTATTCCCGATCCATACAGTTTGCCTTTAATTGGAAGTGCCGGACAAGCCATTGGCAAAAACAAGCAAACACTTATGGCACAGTTGATTGATAAATCTGTTTTAATTGCCGGCAATAAACTGATGGTACAATGGAATGCATTGAATAAAAATTTTGTGCCTCTGGCCCTTGATTCTGCTATGCAAAACGGTGCATATGGCGGATTGCAGATTTCTTTTAAATATTATGGAAATCCTCCAGGTGATAAGAGCGATTCGTTGATGTACTTATTCGATTATGCATTTGCCAAAAACATTAACTACATGGAATTGCATTGCGGTACTTTGCGCAATCTGCCCGAAGCAGCAAAATATGGCTACGACCTTTTTCATACCCGCGATGGCCAGATAACCGAAGACATATTAGTACCCCATCTTTACAACAATGCGCCAAATCCATTCGTTGATTTTACATATATTAAGCTAACAGCAAAAGCACCACGCAAACCTGCTATGCAGTTGTTCGACTGTAACGGAATTTTCATTCGCGAGTTTTCTCCGGTAAAGATTGACGAGTACGAATATCTGTATTTTATATCGGGCGAGAATTTGCCTTCCGGTACGTATACAGTATACGTTAAAGTTCGTGAAAAACAAATGGGAATGAAAATTCTTAAAATCAATAAGTGATTTTTATTTACATACTTCGTTGTATGCTTTTATTGCTGCATCGAAATTCATAGATGCCGCCTTGCCAAAATTTACACACGCTTCCTGTTTATTATTCATGTTGATATACATCACGCCAAGGTTGTAATAAATCTCAGGATTATTCGGTTTTAGCTGAAGCGATTTTGCATAATCTGCCTTTGCGGCTTCGGGCTGATTGAGCATAGAGTATGCCTGTCCACGTTTGGTATATGCATCGGTATATTTTTGGTCTAGCGATATAGCTTTGTTTAAATCGTTAAGTGCGGCCTGATACTTACCCGTTTGTCCATAGCAGTTTGCTCTGTTGAACCATGCCTGTGCATAGTTTGGGTTATACTTTATGGCCGAGTTAAAATTTTCTTCTGCCTGTGGAATTTGACCCAGTTTATAATATGCATCGCCCAAATTATTAAGCGCATGCCCTGCAGTGGGAAACTGCTGTGTGGCATCGGTCCAGAGCGTAATACTGGTTTTCCAAACTTTGCAACGGGCGTTGGTTAATGTAAAATATATAACGGAAAAAATGCCAACACACGACAAATAAATGGCAATCTGTTGTTTGTTTTTTTGCAAGGCTTCATACAAAAAAGTACAAAGAATCAAGTATATTCCTATACAAGGAATGTAAGTATATCGCTCCGAAAAAATTGTCGGGCCTACAGGCACTAACATCAAAACAAGAAAAACCGTAACGATAAAAAAAGCTAAACCAAAGAATATAGTTTTGTTTTTTTTGAACGTATAAATCAATAAGCCAATGAGTATTAGCGGGAAAATTATTGCTGCGTAGTATTGAATTGCAATGCCCTGTCCAACGCGTTCGGGGTAGGGGTAGTAAGCTGATTGATTGAAGGGTACTATCATTTTAACTACATACATAAGACAATTGTGCGAAGCAAAAAATATACGTTCCATAAAATTATATTGCCCGGTAGCATCTATTGTGCCTTCGTCTTTCACAACTTTTAATTCAACAATCCCCATGGTTAAAGAAACCACCACAAAAATTATTTTGTCCAGTATCAATTTTGCATTCCATTTTCTTTGGTACCAATAGTCGAGTAAAAACATTACGGGTACAAATGATACTGCCATTACTTTTGAAAGTACAGCGAGAATAAAAAACAACAGTGTGAGAAAATAATATTTTGCTGCCATGTCTTTTTGCAAATATTTGATGTAATAAATTGCAGCAATGAAAAAGAAAAAGGCATACAATAAATCTTTGCGTTCGCTTGCCCAACAAACCGATTCGGTGCGCAATGGCGACAATGCAAATAACAATGTTACACCCAATGCAATGTAATTGTTTTTGCTTAGTTTACTTACAAAAATGAAAACCGAAATGGCACATAAAGCATGCAGAATGATGCTTACAGCATGATAGCCTTTTGGCGATATGCCGAAGAAATGATACTCTATAGCATAACTCAAAATGTGAAGCGGTTGATAATTTCCAAAATAGGATTCAGTAAAAATTCGTTTGATATTTTCACTGCTCAAAGATCTAATCAAGGGATTGTCGACTATATAATTTGGATCGTCCCAATTGGTAAGTTCATTTTGTAAGGCTGGAATAAATGCTACAAAAGCTGCCATGCCACAAAGGGCAATCATCCACCATGAATATGATGTTTTTGCAGGACTGTTTTTTTTGATATTTTGTTTTTGCGGTGAAATCGGTTTACTAATATTCGCTTTTTTCATATTAATTATTTTTCTAAAGAAAGTGCGTTGTCAAGATTTTCGGCAACAAACAAATAAATATTTTTCTCGGCAATTTTCTGGTTCAATTCGTTATAGGTGTATGGGCGGCACATGGCATGTGCCGTAGTGATGTATAAACCATTAGATTGCACAGTTTTTCTTTTGCCAAATAATCCATTGCCTCGCTTAGTCTTTGAAAAATTCTGCTTGCATCAATTATCAAAATAATATTGTCGGTTATACTCAATGCTTGTTTTACAGGAGCGAATGCATCCCGAAAAATAAGCTCGCCACCTACAAGTAATGCATCACATTTTTGTACAAAGCAATATTTTAAGTTCGATTTAAAATCGATTTGAACTCCCGGAAATTCGAAATACTTTAGCAAGGCATTTGTGGGGATATCGCAAAAAGAAAGTTCGTTCCAATTATGATTTTCACATAATGCTAAAAAACTTTCAGCCAACGATATTTCATTTTCACAATAAAAAAAATTACCATTTTGCTGTGTAAATACCTTGGCAAAATCTATTAATAAATCATCCGATGCCGTCAGTACATTATGCGCATTGTCAATATCAGGATAAGCAGTTTCGGAAGGCAATACCAACGAAGCACGAATCTTCTTCAGCATTTTTTCTTTATTGACTAAACTATTCAAAATTGTTTTTTTTGGGAAGCAATGTTAATGATATTTCTTCTTTTTGCAATGAAACGGAACTTCCAATATCCGCAGTTACGCTTTAATCAGGCGCTAAGTCTTCTCTTGCTTTGCAATGCTGAGGTACTAAGTTTTTTCTTGGCTTTGCAATGCTGGGGTAAGAAGTATACTCCTGGCTTTTCTATTCTTAGGTCCGAAGTTTACTCTTGGCCTTGCAATGTTGAGGTACGAAGTATACTCTTGGCTTTGCAATGCTGAGGTACGAAGTATACTCTTGGCTTTGAAATGCTGAGGTACGAAGTATACTCTTGGCTTTGCAATGCTGAGGTACGAAGCATCTCTGCCAGAATAGGAGTAGCGTATAATGATCGTTTTCAAATGAGGAAAGAGTAATAATTGGTTTTGCACCTGAGTTGCGAAGTATAACTGGCTTGCAATGCTGGGGGAGCATCTCTGCCACTAGGAGGGGCGGGAAATGAGTCGTTTGAAAAAGTGCATACGCAGCAGAGATGCTTCGTACCTCAGCATGACAACTGCGAAAGCAGAACAATTACACAGCATCTTTGCCTTAATAGAAGTAGCGTAAAATTATCTAACCTAATATGATGCATAAATTTTCTCTGGTTTTGCACTGTTGAGTTGCGAAGTATAATCTTGGCTTTGCAATGCTGAGGTACGAAGCATCTCTGCAAAATAGGAGTAAGCGTAAATGATCGTTTGCAAATGAGTCGTTTGAAAAAGTGCATACGCAGCAGAGATGCTTCGTACCTCAGCATGACAACTGCGAAAGCAGAGATGCTTCGTACCTCAGCATTACAATTGTGAGAGCAGAATGATTACGTAATAGACATGCTTAGAACCTTGACATTACAATTACGATAGCAAGAATTAACTAGTAAAAAAGACAATATTTTATTCTAAAAATTCTTACCTCTGCCAAAGAAATTTCAATAAAATGAAACCAATTGGAACTCATAACTACTTCGTTTATATTGTAACCAATAAAAACCGAACTGTACTATATACCGGAGTGACTAATGATTTGGAACGGAGATTATATGAGCATGAAAAAAATTCGAAATCAATAAACAAAACTTTTACAGGAAGATACAATGCTTATTTTCTTATTTATTGGGAAAGTTTTCAATATATTCAACATGCGATTGAGCGTGAAAAAGAGATAAAAGGTTGGACACGATTAAAAAAAGAAAACCTCATCAATGGTTTTAATCCTGATTGGAAATTTTTAAACGATGAAATTTAGAAATCCTTTTTACATTGATTAGAAATGATTTTTTACTTGACTTTGAAATGCTGAGGTACGAAGCATCTTTGCCAGAATAGGAGTAGCGTGAAATGATCGTTTTTAATATGAGGAAAGAATAATAACCTTGGCTTTGCACTACTGAGTTGCGAAGTATAATCTTGGCTTTGCAATGCTGAGGTACGAAGCATCTCTGCCAGAATAAGAGTAGCGTATAATGATCGTTTTCAAATGAGTCGTTTGCAAAAGTGCATACGCAGCAGAGATGCTTCGTTCCTCAGCATGACAACTGCGAAAGCAGAGATGCTTCGTACCTCAGCATGACAACTGCGAAAGCAGAATGATTACACAGCATCTTTGCCTTAATAGAAGTAGCGTAAAATTATCTAACCTAATATGATGCATAAATTTTCTCTTGGTTTTGCACTGTTGAGTTGCGAAGTATAATCTTGGCTTTGCAATGCTGAGGTACGAAGCATCTCTGCCAGAATAAGAGTTGCGTAAAAAGTGATCGTTTGCAAATGAGTCGTTTGCAAAAGTGCATACGCAGCAGAGATGCTTCGTACCTCAGCATGACAATTGCGAAAGCCAAGCTGATTCGTACCTCAGAGTAACAATAATGATCACATGTCAATTACCAGAGCGCAACTATTGCAACAAAAATTATACATTCGCAGCCTCATTCAAAAAATAAAAAATGAAGCAAACAACAGGCACCATATACACTGCCAAGGGCGCAATGAAAGTTGTGTTTTATGACGAAGATGCTCCACTTACTGTGGCCAACTTTGTAAAATTAAGTAAGTCGGGATTTTATGATGGGCTTACATTTCACCGCGTAATTCCAAATTTTGTAATTCAAGGTGGTTGTCCCACCGGAACCGGAACTGGCGGACCGGGTTACAAAATTAATTGCGAACTTACAGGCAACAATCAATTTCACGACAGGGGAGTGCTATCGATGGCACATGCAGGACGCAATACAGGCGGCTCCCAATTTTTTGTCTGCCACAGTCGCGCAAATACTGCACACCTCGATCGTCAACATACTTGCTTTGGAAAAGTAGTAGATGGACTCGATGTGATTGATGCTATAGTTGCGGGCGATAAAATCGACAAAATTGTAATTGACGAATAAATCATTTTTCGAATAATTTTTTGAAGCAATTAGTAAAAAAAAAAAGGGATGTCGCATACGACATCCCTTTTTTTATGCGTTTAAATCATACAAGGTTCAACCAATAAAAACAAAACGCTTGAAATTTTAAATGCCGAAACTTTGGTCAGCATCTAGACCGCAGTGCCGGGACTCATCAACTTTTGAACTTTCTTAACATTCAAAACTCTTGAACTCTTAAACTACTTAGTTACCACCATCAACTTGGTGTCCACACTTTCATTATTAACCATCATTGTATACGTATAAGTGCCGGATGTAAGCTCATTGGCATTTATAGTAATTTTGCCCTTACCGGTATTGCTCACTGCTATTGATTTTACAAGTTCGCCATTCAAACTACGAATAGCTAATTGAGCATTACGAACATCGCTCGCCAAACTATAGTGAATGATTGTAGTTTGATTGAACGGGTTGGGTTGGTTTTGGAATAATGTGTTTTCCGTTTTTTGTTTTGAGCTTTGAGTTCTTATGCTCGATGCATCACCATTCGAATATAGTATAGATTTTAAATTAGCAATTTCGTTTTTCAGTTCTTCGTTTTGCTTCGATAACTCTTGTACAGCTTTTACCAGTGGAACAGTAAACTCTGCATAGCTTAAACCATAAGGATCGCTTTCGTTTTGTGGTTTATACACACCACTAAAATCGTAACCCAGTTTTTGTGCTGCGATTTCAACATCTTGTGCTATAAATCCGGAATAAACTTTTTTCTCCTTATTGATTATTGCGGCTTCAATATTTTTATCGGTATGTAATTCATTATTTGCACCAATAAATTTATTTAAATCATGAATGTTATAATTGTAAGTAACAGGATTTAGCAAATTAATAAAGTCGAGGCCGGGCACATTTTCTTTTACATTCTTTTTAAAACGCCCATCGGAATAAATAACAAAACTACCTGCTGCCTTTACTGCCATTACAGTAGTATTGCCAAGCATAACTAGGTTGCTTCCTGTGGCTATGGCTTCGAAACCCAATGATGTTGCATTTATCAAATTAGAAAATTTTATATCGGCAAATGCACCAATACCTGTATTGTAATTTCCTGTACTATCGCTTTTTAATGCCTGAAAACCATTGGCTGTGCATCCTACACCAACATCGTGCAATGGAAGTGCATATGACCCTGTTGCAGTATTACTACTGCCTTCACTATTTGAAGTGAGTGCACTAAACCCCACAGCAGTATTGTTTGTAGCTTTTCCATTTGACGATAAAGCATTAACAACGAAAGCCGAATTGTTACTTCCAAGTCCATTTGTTTGCAATGCAAAATATCCCGCTGCAGTATTGTTGGTGCCTGTAGTGTTTGAAAAAAGTGCCTTTCGGCCAAATGCAGAATTATTAGAAGCTGTGTTTGCTGCCAAAGCATTTTCGCCAAAGGCACTGTTGCTTGAACCAGTTGAGTTTGCTGTGAGTGCTTGTGCGCCAAATGCAGAATTGAAACGGGTCAACCAATATATTTGGGGATTAGCTAAATTTTTCATTTTTTGGGAGATGGAAAATTTATTAATAGAATCGTTTTTACCGAGAGGAATATTAGCGCAGTTTGTTTTAACTGGTATTGAGGAATTAGGTCAAGTTAAAATCAAGAAGGATAATTTGTATATTCATTTAGAAGAGAAGAATATATTGCCAACAGGATATGATACAAAGGAATATGAATCAAAAGGATTTTTTGTAGAGAAGTATATTCCAAGATTTCCCTATACGTGGCAAGGCGGTTTATTTGGTCATTAAACGAAGACGTTGGCGGCATAAAATAGATTCAAGTCAAGAGATTTCAACGGATTGTTTATTTATCACTGAGGGTTCAAAATTAACACAAGAACTTTCAGATTTTTAAAAGGTACAGGTAGAGACCCGGGAAGATACGATAACGAACATAGCTAGTTTTACAATATTGGCAGTGAAGTATTACGCAAGCATTACAAACATAAGGTTAGTGAATATAGTAACTGGTCTCAGAAAGAACATTCGAGTCCTATTTGATTTACCCTGAAAATATTGGTGAGCGATTAAGCATTGATGAGGTGAGTTTATCCAAGGGCGAGTTGTATACCTATGTAACGAACAAGGATGGCAAAGGGAAAAGGAACATTAGTGGCATCCATAAAAGGCACCAGGAGTGCTGATATTATTGATGTTTTGGAGAAAATATCTTTAGAAAAAGAAAAGCAGTGAAAGAGATAACCCTTGATATGGCAAACAATATGGAACTGCATCACGCATGTCTTTTCCAGAAGCCATACTCACAACAGATCACTTTCATGTAATTAAATTAGCAATGGAAGCGATGCAACATGTTCGTATTAAATATCGGTGGGAAGAACTTGATAAAGAAAATAAGACCATTAAAGAAGCAAAAGACAAAGGATTAAAATACGTTCCAACTGTATTTAAAAATGAGGATACACCCAAACAATTACTAGCTCGGTCTCGTGACATCATTGCCAAAAAGAAATGAATGGACTGCAAATCAAAAAGAAAGAGCGGAACTATTATTTGAACATTATCCATTATTGAAAGCAGCTTATAAACACGTAATGCAACTAAGAGGTATTTATAAAAATACCAGCATGGATAAAGCCAAACAAGAATGGAGCAGTGGTTAGAAAAACCAATAAACTTGATATTAAAGAGTTTAGAACCGTGGCCTATACTATAAAACCAAAATGGAACAATACTTAATTACTTCAAAATAGAAGTACAAATGCCAATGCTGAACTTTAACGCTAAAATAAAACTCTTTAGAGCCAATCTGAGAGGTGTCAAAGAAATACCTTTCTTCCTCTTTAGATTGGAAAAACTATTTGCCTAGTCCCCATAAAAAATGGTTGTCCCATTGAAACTCCCGGTAGTATTGCTTCGCATGGATTCGAAACCTATGGATGTATTGCGCTCACCGGTACTATTTAAATTTAATGCTCCACTTCCAACTCCGGTATTTGATAAAATACCGCCACTGCACTTACCCACACGCACACCGTTAAACATGGCATCGCCACTTACTTTCAATTTGTAGTCGGGGGCCGCGGTTCCTATACCAACATTGCCTCCGGTGTTACACAATGATATGTTGTCGTTTGTGTTGTTAATAAAAAACGGAAATGAGTTTAACACAACATTTCTTATCGAAAAATTAGAGTTGCCAAGCATGCCGCTATTCCATGTTGTTGTTCCTAATAATTTATAGGCAAAGGCGGCATTAGCGGTTGCTAAACCTTTATCCATAAACATAGTTGCACCGGCACTTTGCGATTTTATTCCCAGCGTTACAGCATTTGCTTTTTCGGCATAAATGTTTGCTCCGTTCACTGTTGTGCCCACACTCACATTATTGGTCAGTACCGTTGGGGCAACTACAGCGCCTGTAACTGTCCACTGTGACATGGCTGGAACTGATGAGCACAATACCATTGCGCTCAACAAGATTTTTGAAATTTGTTTTTTCATCTTATTAATTTATTTTGATTTTTTGGAATTCGAATTATTACTGCAAATATATAACAGTACTTCTCAACTTTACATGATAATATTAAACTACTGCACAAATTGTAATTTCAAACCATGAAAGTTCTGTGGGACGAAGTTTAAATCATAAAATTTGATGACAATAAAAATGTCGCCCCTACGGGGCTTAGGTTCAGAGGGGTTTTCGATGTTACAAAATTACGTCCCTATGGGACTAAAAAAAAAATGAATAGTAGTTTAGTTCATTCCATAATTAAACCGCTGAAAGCAAATAAAAAATGCCGTTGAAAATTAATTCAACGGCATTTATATCCTTCTGTTCAAAAGCGAAAAGAGAATTTAGAACATGAGTCTACTCCGAGAAAATACTTTTGCCACAAAAGCACTAAGGCACTAAATTTCACTAAGCCGTAAACAAATCATTTTTAATGTTTTGTGGGATTTGGTGTTTCGGTGATTTAGTGGCTCATTCATTTATTAAACTTTTCGGATAGGACTCACACTTTATTCTTTTACAAAAACCTTACGGCTTTCACCGTTTTCGGTCTCTACTTTTAGCATGTAAATGCCACTTTTCAAATTGGCAATATTTATTTGTGTTTCGAATATTCCATCCACAGCATTTATTTGTTTTTGCATCACCACTTCGCCCAGCATATTTACCACTTTTAAGTTGGCTGTTTCGCTTTCGCTTTCAAAATTAACTGCAAGTTTATACGTAGCAGGATTTGGAAAAAGATTTATTTCAAATGTTTCTTCATTGGCATTCGATTGGGTTATTACTTCGCCCGGACGCAATGCATTGGTGGTGAATGTTTGAATAGAGGAGTAGGCGAGAATGTCCATGATTTCGGGCCATCCATTACATTTAGTACCAACTCTCCACTCATAAGTTGTTTGAGGCTGCAAGCCGGTAAGATTCAGCAGGCCTGTATTGGTATTTACGCCCTTGTTTAGCCAGGTGGTTGTACCTTTCTTGTGGTATAGCACACGATATCCTTCAGCGCAATTTGCTACATTCCATTTTAATTGAGCACTTGAGGCAGTGATGTTTGAAGCCTGAAATCCCGATGACGGTGCACGGCATTTTATATTTCTTATGAAAGTACTTTGGCAACACAAACCGTCCGATACTTTGACTGTATACTTACCGGGTATAAGGTTAGTGAAAGTATATTCGGCAGTGCCGGGGCTCAAATCGATAAACGTTACCATATTAGTATCTTTATACAATTCAATGTGAGGATAAAAGTTATAGACTCCATTGCCACGTTTCACTTTTATTGTGCCATTATTGCAACCGGTATTTAAAACATTGGTGGCATATACTCCGGGGCTTATATTACAAGTTACATTTGCACAGGGATCGGATGCACCTTGCCTTACCCATATTTGATGAAAAGTTGAAGGAGCTAATGAGCAAGGAAAATCATCAACCTCCCAGCGGTTTGCAATGTTGCTGCAAGCGCCATCGCCAGTACCGTGCTTTATATTCCAATGATAGGTACTATTTGTATAAAAAGGAGCTGCACACATAGCATTATCGCCAACATTGGTATAATAACTATCTGCAGAAGCAGGCAGGTTTGAAGTATGTCCACTCAAGGGTGTGAATTTTGATTTAATACCATTCATACTGCCAAGGCCACTTTTAAAATATGAAACGGTACCAGCATGATTTGTTTTAAAATTCATAACGCGATTATGATTTGTAGTTACACCATAAAAACGAAGTTCGTTAAATGGAATAGCATTCATAAGCGCATTACCGGCATGTCCCCAGTAAGGAGTATTGCTTTCATCGAAGCCGGGAGTGGTATTATTTTGCAAAGGCAATGCAGTGGTAAAAATATTTAATGCAGGGTCGGTACCCGATAAGCGATTATAATTTAACACCAACGTCCAACCACCTCCATCGGTAGTCATATCGCAATTGCAACTCATAGAAGGCAATGCACCTGCACCATCGGGGTCTATGGTATAAACACCACTTGTGCAGCAGGGTTTTGTTTAAAATTTCGGAACAATTGCGTGGTATTGTTGGCATGGGTTTGCATTTACCTGCTATCCCTGCATTGTAAATATCGAGAATTTCTTGATTCGACAAAGCCCGCTTGTATATCGTCATCTCATCTAACTTTCCATTCATATATCCAATATTTTCAGCTTGCCCTATGGTTAATGGAGCCGCTGGATTTGGAATAAATAAATTGGGAACAATCTGTGTTCCAGACATTACTCCATTGATAAATATTTTTATTGTGTCTGTAGAACGAGTTACGTCCAAATGATACCATTGGAATAACAGGGTTAAATGTTGTTTGTGCGTAGAAACCATTTGTTGGATTTCCGGGTCCATTAATGTGAAAGTATAACTTTGAAGCACCTAATGCAAAAAGCCATTTTTTGGTACCGCCACCACCTTCGTCATTTCCAACAAATATATCAGTAGGAACTGCAATAGAGCCTCTAGTGGCTTTATACTAAAATTCGCCCAAAATTCTACCGAGAAATTGTTACTTCCAAACGCCCATTTAGCATCATCTGGTACAGAAATGTAGTCATTGCTCCCATCAAATTCAACTGCATTTCCTACCTTGCCAATAGTGTAGGATGCACCGTTATTCAAAATTCCATCATGATTATTAGCAATATCTTTTACGCTAGTACTGCTTGAGTCATCGAAAGACCACCAAGCCTTAATGCTATCCATATCAGTATTAAAACATGGTTGAGAAGAAACTCGCAGAAACGCGAACATAAAGGCAACTAAGAGAAGTTTGTTTTTCATAAACTTTAATTTTTTTTTGCCTACTCTAATCGTTTTTCGGCTACCCCGTATATTATGAGTTTAGTTTTAGAATTAAATTATATCAGTTGACATCATTGCGAATAAGCGTTTTAAGTCTCCCGAAATAAAACCAGATTCTTTTTTTTGTTTTGTTAGTTTTAATTCCATTTTTTTATTTTTATTAATATGGTTTTGCATTCAATTTATAGTGTAAAGTTGCACTGCCGTTATGTTATAATTTATGACCAAAGTCATTTTCATGAAAAATATTTTATCTTGATTTGGGAGGAAAGGACACAAGTTTTTTGTTTCAAAATTTATTTACTGCGTTTTTAAAAAATGCCGTTGAAA